>NZ_BMGL01000001.1 GCF_014640175.1 Psychroflexus salis
AAGTAACTAATGCTGTAATCTGAAGCTTCTTGGTTGGCACCCAATACCAAGCCGTTTTGCTGGGTTAAGTTAAATACGCCTTCGCCAGTGTCACCGATTTCACATTCTTCGATTAGGGGGAGTGGGTTGGCAACAATAACGTTATACTGAAATATATTAAAACTAGCGATATCAAAACAATCTTCACTTCCTGTATTCTCAGCACGTAAATATATAGTCTGCTCATCAACTCCATTAGGCAAGGTGTAGTTGTTTGGAATTAAAATTGGGTTTTCTCCTGCTTCGGCATCTACTTCGGTTGAGTGGTAAGAAACATTAACAATATTGGGATCCTGAACTCCTATAGAAATTGCATCATTTTCAGTTAAATCGAAAATTTGAGTAGGTAGTGTAAAATCGCCACAATTGGTAAGATTAGTTAATTGATTGTCTTGTATTTCAGGTTCTTCAAAGAAGATGATTTCAAAACTATCTATAGCCGGGCCTTGTCTTTCTCCAGAAATGTTTTCATTTACTCTAACCCAAATTTCTTGCACAAAATTACCTGGTGGAATTGGAAATATTTCTGGGTTTTGAATTGGATCGACAAAATCGATAGCATCTTGTTCAGAATCAAAATAATGAGCTTCCATATTCAAATCAGCTAGCGATGAAGCATCATTTGGAATAGGTTGCCCTAAACCATTGTGGATTAAGTAATCAAAAGGGTCAATTTCTAATAAACCGTTTTCTAATTCTCCTCCTTCACCACAAAAAGTAATGTTTGGAAATGGAAATGGATCATCCGGATTAGCACTAGGTTCACCATAATTAGCAGTAGGTAGGAACTCTACAACAATTGAATCTTCATCATCACAACCGCCATCTCCACCAACAAAAACAGTATATGTTCCTGTTTCAGTAGCGTTATAAGAAGCATCATTAGCACCATCAATAAGGTTACCGTCTAAAAACCAATCGATTTCAATATCACAATTGGTGTCTAAAACTCCTCCAAAAACAGTTAACTCTTGTTCTTCACCATATGGCAATACAAAATCTGTTTCTACAGTAATATCATCACCTAAATCAGCACCAATATTAAACGAACCACCTTCAATAAACACAAAAGAATTCAATATTGAATCATTCCAATCGGCTATCATTAGTTTCATGGTGTAGGTTTGACAAGGAACTACATTAAAAGAAGCAGTTAATAAATTAGTTTCTCCATTTAAACTATGATATGGTGGATCTAATTGGTTGAAAAATTGTGAGTAAAAGGAACCTCCTAAAGAATTAGCACCACAATTAAAACTAGGTGGACCAGGATGAATATTAGTAGCTGTTGTAGGAACCAAAAAACCATCTGGCGAAAAAGTTGCCACATTTAAACCACCTAAGTCTTGACTTTGTATAGCCGTATTAGGATTAGCATCATGGTCATAATCATTTATATTGTTAATACCAGGACCTGAGACAATAAAAGCGAAGGGGTCAGCATACGTACAGGGATAGTTTGAAGTATATTCTTGCGAAGCATAAATATAGTTAAAACTTACTTCACTTTCAAAAGAACTAAATTCAAACTCTATAACTGTTGGATCATTTACGTTATTTGTAGGGTTACCTCCAACGGTAGCTAGAAGCTGTTCATTGGGTGCTCCACCAGGCTCACCCCATCCATTTTCAAATCCAAAGTCTCCAACTATTTCACCAATACCAGCGCTACCAATTACTAAACCTTCTTCAAAAGGAAAATTACTACAACCTCTTGTAAAATAGCCAATACTACTTCCATTAGGAGAGCTAACGGGTGATGTTATATTATTTACATTAGCACAGTCGCCACCGCCAACCATTACATCTTCAATTAATTCTTGAAGTGTAAACTGATCGTCCTGAACACTGACTGACAATTCATTGGTACCGATTATAAAGCTAAAACCAACGGGATCTGATTCACAGAAGAATTCATCTGTTACGATTAATGTACCTTGGTAAAGACCTGGCGTGTTAAATGCTTGAGATGGATCAATACCAGTTAGTGTAGTCGAACCATTATTAGGTTCTTCTATTTCCCAAGTAAATGTAAGCTCATCATTTGGAGTACCATTAGAAGCATTTGCATCTGCATTAAACGTAATGCCTTCGTTTTGTGGGAAAGTTAGAGCATCTGAACCTGGTTCTGAACAAATATTATCAGCTTCGATACTAACTACAATGGCTTCTATATCTTGGCATGGTTCACGACAATCTATTGTTGCTGTAAAATTCACATCAAAAGATGGTGGTACAAATCCAGCCTGATAAACAATGGTTATACAACCTGAAGTGTTGCTTTCGGTTGCAGAAACAAAGCCTCCGTTGGGTAAATTTCCTGGTAATGAATACAAAACTGGTGAACTAATATTATCTCCATCATAAATAGTGAATTCTTGGGTTAAGTTGCCCCCTGGGATATTAAATTCTGTAAAATCAATTGTACTCAATAATCCGTCTTCATCAGGACAAATAACCAATGTATGATTCATGTTTCCAATTTGGCCATCATCATTATTTACGGTGAGTGAACCCTCACAAGTAGTAATTGCATCTACTTGTTCTAATTCTAACCAATTGTAATCCTGACTGTAAACAGTTAGTGTAAAAAACACTATAAATAAAAGTGAAAATTTCTTTAACATAGACTTATTATTTCGTGCGTAAATATATTCAAAGTATTGAGTTTCTTTTCCTATTTTTGAAAAAAATTACTTGAATGAAGACCTATACATTTGAAATACAAACTACAAATAATCCATCCATTATAAAATTTGTAGCCAACGACTTCCTAGTGAACCACCAAAGTTTCGAATTCAATAATATTGAAGATGCAAAGCCTTCGCCTTTAGGACAAAAATTATTTCATTTACCATTTGTAAAAAGGGTTTATATTTCTCAAAATTTTATTGCTATAGATAAATACAATATTGTAGAATGGAGCGATGTACAAAAAGAAGTTTTAAAAACCATCCAAACTTTTATAAACAATGGTGGTCAAATTATTGAAGAAACTGAAGCGCCCAATAAAGTACCGGTTACTGTTTATGCAGAAAGTACGCCCAATCCTTCGGTTTTAAAATTTGTAGCTAATAAAAAGCTTGTTTTACAGTCTATTGAATTTAAAAGTATTGAAGAAGCTAAAATAGCTCCACTAGCAGAGCAATTATTTCATTTTCCATTTGTAAAAGAAGTATTTATGGACAGTAATTACGTTTCTGTACAGAAATATGATATTGTAGAGTGGGAAGATGTTACTACCGAAATTCGTGAATTTATAAAGAAATTTATTGAGTCTGGTAAAGAAGCTGTTAACCAGCAAGCAGTTCAAAAACAAGCAGAAAAAGCCCAAAGTAATTCAACTAACAACTCATCTTTTGAAGATTTAGACGATATATCTCAGCAGATTGTTAGCATTTTAGATGAGTATGTTAAGCCCGCCGTTGCTAGTGATGGTGGAAATATTGTATTTGAATCGTACAACGAAGAAGCTAAAGAAGTAAAAGTAATTTTACAAGGCGCTTGTAGCGGATGCCCATCATCGACAATGACTTTAAAAAACGGTATTGAAACCATGCTAAAAGATATGCTACATGGAAAAGTAAACCATGTGGTTGCAATTAATGGGTAAGTAACTTCCCTTAGTAAGTGTTTTTATCTACTCCACACTGTTCCAAGTATATATAAATTTCTGAGTTGAGCGTTTCGCTTGATCCTTCAGGTTCTAAAGTAATTTCAAATGCTTCTGAAGTTGGAATATTTTTAATTTCAAAAAGTTTAGTTTCAGACAAAGCAAAACCATCAATCACGCCAATACTTGAAAGAGTGGGCGGCTTTATTAACTAAGACCTAGTACTCCATCATGCGGTTCGGGCAAAGCTTGCAATTCTAAATAAGCAGTTTGCGATTTTTCACTTAAAAAACTTTCGCAAATGCATCATAAAACCAAAAAAACATTGTTTAGAATGACCTAGTTGTGTTTCTAATAGTTATGTAAAAAGAGTGAGATGGTTCATTTTGAAATGTAAATTTTATACAAATCATTCGACTGTACTGTTTAGTAAACTACTTTTGCAACACAAAGAACAATAGATTCATATTGAAAAAAGACTCCCAAAAAATCACTTCAGAAATAATAAATGTAATTATTCCTGCTTTTAACGAGGCAGGTTCAATAGCAAAAGTAATACATGCTATTCCTAATTTTGTTGAAGAAATTATTGTAGTAAATAATGGCTCCACTGATGCCACAGCCACTGTTGCTAAGCAAGCTGGAGCTAGCGTTCTTACTGAAAAACAAAAAGGCTATGGCTATGCTTGTTTAAAAGGAATGGAATATATAGCAAGTAAAACTAAACTTCCTGATATTATTGTTTTTTTAGATGGAGATTTTAGCGATTATCCAGAACAAATGCCTGAATTATTAGTACCTATTCTGAATAAAAACTACGATTTTGTGATTGGTGCAAGAAAAAAACAATTGCGTGAAAAAGGAAGCATGACTTTTCCTCAAATTTTTGGAAATTGGTTGGCTACTTTTTTAATGAAGCTATTGTATAAAGCAAAATTTACCGATTTGGGTCCATTTCGAGCAATTAAGTATGAAAAATTACTTTTGCTAAATATGCAAGACAAGACCTATGGATGGACTATTGAAATGCAACTAAAAGCTTTAAAACATCAATTAAAACACAGAGAAGTTCCTGTAAAATATCGGAACCGAATCGGTGTTTCTAAAGTTTCAGGAACGCTTAAAGGTGCTGTAATGGCCGGTGTAAAAATTTTAGGTTGGATTTTTAAATACCGTTTAAAATAATGGAGTTAATAATCATCATTCTTTACAGCTTTTTGTTGTTTATTATCTTTGCATATAGTTTGATACAATTAAATTTGCTTTTTAATTTTCTAAAATGGAAGAAAAGTAAAAAAGTAAAATCACCCAAGTTTGATTTTACAAAACCTGATGAAATTCCCGTTGTAAGCATTCAATTGCCTATCTACAACGAAAAACAAGTGGCAAGACGATTAATCACTCAAATTTGCCAATTAAACTATCCAAAAGACAAATTAGAAATTCAGGTTTTAGATGATTCTACCGATGCTTCTGCTCAAAAAAATAAAGCATTGGTTGAAGCTTTTCAGCAAAAAGGTATCGATATAATTTACCTTCATCGAAAAAACCGAGTTGGTTTTAAAGCTGGTGCACTAAAGGAAGGTCTCGCTGTAGCCAAAGGAGAATTCATCGCTATTTTTGATGCAGACTTTCTTCCTAAACAAGATTGGTTGTACAAGACTGTTCCTTATTTTAAGGATGAAAAAATTGGCGTTGTTCAAACCCGCTGGGGACACTTAAATAAAGATTATTCGTTACTAACAAAAATTCAAGCTTTTGCTTTAGATTTTCATTTTGTGTTAGAACAAGTGGGAAGAAATTTTAGAAATCACTTTATTAACTTCAATGGAACAGCAGGAATTTGGCGAAAAAAATGCATTTTGGATGCTGGAAATTGGCAAGGTGATACGTTAACCGAAGATTTAGACCTTAGTTACCGAGCCCAATTAAAAAATTGGAAGTTTAAATATTTGTTAGATGTGATAACTCCTGCTGAGTTGCCTGTTGTAATCCATGCCGCTCGTTCGCAACAATTTAGATGGAACAAAGGTGCAGCAGAAAATTTTCAGAAAAATTACAGCTATGTATTGAAACAAAAAGATGTAAAATGGGTAACCAAAATCCATGCTTTTTTTCATTTACTCAATAGTAGCTTATTTGCCGTGGTTTTGGCTTTAGCTTTATTAAGTGTTCCTATTTTGCTCATTAAAGCAAATTCAGCTGCATATCATGTTTTGTTTTATATCATTGCATTTTTCGGTTTAAGCACGCTAGTTTTTATTTTAGTCTATGCGTTCACATATCGAAAAATCGAAGGTAAAAAAGCTTCCGTTTGGAAATTTGCAGGCTTGTTTTTTAGTTTTTTTTCCATTGCTATGGGCATGTCGGTAAATAACACCAAAGCGGTTATAGAAGGTCATTTTGGAAAAAAATCTGGTTTTGTGCGTACCCCAAAATTCAACAGCGTTGAAAACAAAAAAATTCATATTAAAACAAAAAGAAATTTATCTTGGGAGAACGGAATTGAATTTATCTTGATGGTATATTTTGCTTTTGGAATTTATAGCGCATTTCAACTAAATGAATTTGGTTTACTGCCTTTTCATTTAATGTTGTTTTTTGGCTTTAGCTTTGTTTGGTACAAAAGTGTTTTTAAGATGAGTTAATTCGATTTCAAATAAGCGAAAAATTATTTTACACTGAGAATATATAAGATGCTAGCTAACAAAACTTTTAATTACCTGCTTGTTTTTATTTCCGCTTTGCTGTATTTGTATTTTGCTTATTTCTTAAATAGAAGCGATTTTTACCTGCTTCTAGGTTTGTACAGTGTTTTATTTCTAATTTTAACTAATTTATTAAAAAATGCGGATTTAAATTTTAAGCAGCTTACTTACATTTCAATTGTATTTTATGCTTTGTTTTTGTTTAGCACTCCTAATCTTTCTCAGGATTTTTATCGCTTTATTTGGGATGGTAGAATGCTCGCCAATGGAATAAGTCCTTATCTATTTACACCCAACGAAATTTTAAAGCAAAATCCAGAAATAATTCCACAAGCTCAAGATTTAGTAAATGGAATGCAGAATTTAAATGCAAGTCATTATTCTAATTATCCACCTGTTAGCCAGTGGATTTATGTGTTGGCTGCTGCAATCGCACCAAAATCTATTCTTGGAGCAACAATCGTAATGCGAATTATACTCATTTTGGCAAATGTTGGTATACTGTATTTTGGCAAAAAAATATTAGGCCATCTAAACTTACCACTTAACAACATTTTTTGGTTCAGCTTAAATCCCTTAATTATTTTAGAGCTTGTTGGAAATCTTCATTACGAAGGTTTAATGTTGCTTTTCTTATTGGCTGCTATCTACTTTATTCTAAAACAAAAAACAAGAATTGCAGCTTTATTTTTTGGACTTTCGGTCGCAACTAAATTGCTTCCGCTGGTATTACTTCCTATTTTTTATCGATTTTTTTCGCAGAACCATAAACCAACTTCTATTTTTAGAAATAAAAATTTGCTTCAATTTATCCAATTTACAGCGCTAAGTATATTTGTTTTTATACTTAGTTTTTGGGGTCTAATTGAAGAGCATTTTTTTAAAAATTTTTCAAGCAGCATCGCTTTATGGTTTGGTACATTTGAGTTTAATGCTAGTTTTTACTACCTGTTTAGATGGATTGGCTTCCAATTAGTAGGCTGGAATACCATTGCAACACTTTCAAAAATAGGTTCTGTTTCCATTTTTATTTACATTTTATATTTGGCTTTTTTAAAGAAAACTTCATCTCAAAAAGCAATTTTTCAGCTTTTATTATTTGGGGTAAGTTTTTATTTTTTGTTTTCAACTACTGTTCATCCTTGGTATATAGCCACACCTTTATTGTTGAGTGTTTTTACGCGTTTTAAATTTTTAATTGTTTGGTCCTTTACGGTAATATTGAGTTATGCAGCCTATCAAAATGAGATTTATACCGAAAAAATAGGTTTAATTGCTTTGGAATATACCTTAGTACTAGGGTATTTAATTTATGATTTGTTGTGCTTGAAAAAGAAAAAATCTGTTTTTTTAAAATAAAAATAAGCTAAGCTAATGCCCAATAAAATAAATAATAAAGAGTAATCTAAAGCCATTTCTGGAACATCTTTAACCAAGGCACCATCTCCTCCATCTCCAGGTGGTTCGGGTGGGTTAGCAGAACCCGGAGTCTGAAAAGAATAAGCAAAGCTACACAACAAAAAGCTTGCTAAAAACAAAAATATAAATCTGTTGTTTTTCACTTATTCTTTTATTAATTGATAATTAAAAACAGTTTTCTCGCTGCTAATTTGAAGTATAAATATTCCTGTAGAAAATGAACTTAAATCAATTTTAAAAGAATTTGAATTCACTTCTTTTTGTTTAGGCATTAGTGCTCTCCCTAACACATCGTATATTGTTACGTGAATATGTTCTCCATTTTGGAAATGATGTTGAACCCAAACTTCTTCATTTACAACTGGATTAGGATAAATTTTTATTTGCTTTTGAATTTCAGCAATACTTGACAATGGAATTTCTTCTAAAATAAGTTGAAACCGCTCAGTTGAAATACTTTCAGGAATACTGGCGTCTACACTGAAGTTATGCGTATAAACTTCATCATTTTCTACTTCATACATTTCATTCAAATAAGCATCTTTTAAATGAATCTGCTGTGTTTCTAGATTACTTAGGTTAATTGTTAGCTGGTAATCTTCTAATTGATAATTTCCAGTAAATAACTGAATTGTATCATTTTCAACCAAAGGTTTCTTTTCAATAGCCAACCAATTATTCGGTTTTTTTATCGCGATATATTCAGCATTGTTCCATAGTTTTTTCGCATCTTCAAAACTGACTTCATCGGTATAATTTTGACCAAATACAATTCGAGTTGCATCGATAATAGAAGGTGAATTTTCTTCAGCTAAGCGTATATAAATTTCAGATGTGTTTGAAATAGAAAAAGTTTCAACATTGGTTATGTCTTCTGTTTTATGACTTTCTTCAAAAGTTATGGAAGAAGTGGCTGCAGAAGTTTCCATAAAAAAAGCTTGCCCTGGTTGAAGCCGTTCATTTGCATTTGAAGCAGGCGTTGTTAATACAGGATTTTCGGTTAAATCGATAGTTGTGTAACCGCCGGTAGCTCCTATATTCGGATCCCAGATGTACATAAAATTTGTGTTTAAACCAGTTGTGTTTATGGTTTTTACATCTACCTGTGCTTGGTACGGATTGCCAATTAAAGCAAATTCTTCGGCAGCAGTTGGCATAGTTGAAGATTGAATTGTAAAAGTGCCTATTTCTGGGCCTCCAAAGTTTCTAAGAATTGTTGCTCCTCCTTGGGCTTCATTCGAATTTAAATTAGTTGACCGATCGCCTCGAACCATTAAAGCATATGCTTTTCCAGCTTCCAAATTAGTTGCATTGGTATTTGGAATGGCCGACCATTCTTGTGTTATGTTATTCCAAGTAAACATCGAAGGATTTCCAGTTAAGGTCGCATCAAAACCATTTGCCCCCGAAGTGGAGCCAGTTATATGTGTTCCATATCCAGAATTGGGGTTTTCATTATCTGTTGGATAATTGGTACCCAAATTATTTACCCCTTCTTGCCAATTAGCTCTAATATTATCGGTTGAATTTACAGGCGAAGAAACGTATCTAAACGAACGGTTTACATCAGAGAAATAGCGTTCAGTCCGAATATTTCCTGTAATACTACCACCCAAAACTTCTGGAATTATAGCTGTTTTTAATGCAGAACTTTTAAAAGTTAAATTTCCATTAGACGAAAAAGTCCCATTTTTTAAAATGAATTTATTGTGAATATTCAATGTGTCAGTAATTGTTATCCCTCCACTTCCATCCATTTCAAATTCAGCTAAAGCATTTGCATTGACAGGGCTTTGAAGAAACTTTAAAGTTCCTGCTGAAGCATTGGTGGAGTTAAAAACAATTCTAGAATCAACTGAAGCTTTTAGAGCAGAATTATTATTAAAAACCACACTTGTATTGGTTGAATTACCAATTTGCAATACATTTCCATTTAAATTTAGAATGGCTTCATCAGACATTTGTAAGCCATCTCCATTTCCCGAAATAATAATATCTTGGTTTAAAGTTACTTCTCCAGCTGTTTTAGCGATAATTAAAAAAGGAATTTCAAATTCAGTTGCTGTATTGAATTGTTGATTTTCACTTCCTTCAAAAAAAAGAGCACGGCCATTATCTTGAAATACGCCATTATTAGTAAAATCTCCGAATACTTTTAAGTCGCCACCTGATAAATTAGATAAAGAAATTTGTCCATTATTTAAAACATTTCCTCCAACAACCAGAGATCCAGTCATATCATCACTCCCAAAATCCATGAGCAAAAAACTACCTGCATTAATAGTTAAATTAGCTTTCATGATGGCATCAAACTCTTTCCGTTCAAAACCTAAATTTACCGCTGTATTATTTTGAAGTATTACATTACTTGGTGTCCCTTGACCTTGTGGGTCTTCAGGATCAACATTACTCCATTCAGAGCGTCTTTGATAAGGCGTGGTTGGACTGCTTCCCGAATTGTAAATTAAAGTAGAGTTCGCAGTATAAATTGGTGAATTGGTATTCACAAAACTACCAGAATTTAAAGTCAAGCTTCCGTTAATTGTACAAGTAGTTCCAAATGAAACACCGCCCGTATTTAGCACTACATCGTTTAAGCTAAGTGTTCCAAAAATAGAGCCATTGCCTAAAAAGTTTAAGGTTCCGTTGTTGGCATTAAAAGTTCCATTATTAATTAAACTGCCATTGTTTCGAATGTTTAAAGTTTCTGCATCCGAAAAATTTAAAGAAGCTCCAGATTCAATTTCAACATTACTCGCTTCTCGGTCATCGGTCAAATTTAAGTCATGCGCTACAATTACATCAGCGTCATTTGGTGGAACAACCCCAGCTCGCCATGAAGAAGCTGTGCCCCAATTAGTAGCACTAGATTTTGTTATGTATTCTGAACGAACAGTGTAAGAGTAATTTGAGCCTGTGTTGTTGTCTGAGTTTATAGTGTAAAAATCAGAATTACTTCCTGAAATTGAAAGTGGATTATTTGAAGCATCTGTGCCAGAAGTGAAAACATAGTAGTCAATTTCTGCACCAGCTATATTTATAGTTGAAGGAATGGTAGCTGTATAACTAGTTCCAGAACCTGTCATATTTACAACTGTTGAAGAATTAAAATTATCAGTAGAATAACGTAAATAAACAGCTTGACCAGCGTTTAAAGTGGCATTTAAACTAGCCGTAATGCTTACATCTTCTCCAAAAAAAATATCGCCATTGGCTTGTGACTGGCTAACACTTGAAACTGTTCTTATATCTCCTTGAACTTCAAAAAATATTAAGGCTAATGGACTGGGTGGATTTCCACCTGCTCTTGTTTTAAATACATAATTGTAATTAACATCTGCGTTTTCTATTTGAAATGCATTAAAGTCTCGCTTAGCATATGCTGTAAATTCTTGTCCAATTATCATAATTACACCGTCAACATCTGGACCCCATTGATCTTCGTTATTATCCCAACAAGTTACTAGTCTAAAAAACTTATCTCCATTTAAATTATTTGGCTGAAAAACACCAATTCTTGAACCGCCAGCTCCATCTGTAAAGCAAATTCTATTAGTAGGATTATTCCACCCATCAGTAAATCCATCACCCAGAATTGCATTTTGCCCATGCAAACCAAATTGCATACACATCATCATCCCGAAAAGCATCAAAATTAACTTCATCTAAACCAAATTGCTGGTTAAAGCTAATTATAATTTCATAAATAAAAAACAATACGAATAGTAAATCAGCATTGTTTTAGCAATAAAAATAAGTTATTAACAACTACATCGTTTTCGATTTCAATAATTCTCATTTTTCACATTTTCAATTTATTAGAAGACTTAAAGTAAACTCTAGAATATAGTTTATATTCCTGATGAATGTCATTTAAAAAACAGAATTCCCTAGGTAGTTTTGCTTCAACAAATCTTAATAAATTTTGTAATATGAAAAGTACATATCGGATACAGAAAACTTGGATCATCATCTTTTTTATGACTATTGGATTAGCTCTACAGGCACAAGAAAAATTCAATTTTACTAATCACAAAATTTTAATCGAAGGAACTTCAAATATCCACGATTGGGAAATGGAAGTAGAAGAAGCAGATGGCTTCATTGAAATGAAAATGGAAAATGACAAGCTTAATATTTCAAATATTTCATTAACAATTCCTATAAAATCTATGAAAAGTGGAAAAGGAAAAATGGATAGTAATACGTATGAAGCTTTAAAAGAAGAAAAAAATCCTAACATTACTTTTTCGTTTCTTGAAGCTACACAACTTGAAAAAACAGGGAATTTTACCTATACAGCAAACCTAAAAGGAAACTTAAGCATTGCAGGAAATACGCAAGTGGTAAGCATTCCTGTAGAAATCGATAATAACCAAACCAGCCTAGTAGCAAACTACACAATTACTATGACCGACTTTGGTGTAGACCCACCAACAGCTATGTTTGGTACAATTAAAACAGGTGATGCTGTAAACATCAACTTTAATCTAAACTACAATAAACAATAAACAACAAACACATGAAAACGATTTTAAAAACCTTCGTAATTATTTTAGCTCTTGGTTTATTTAATCAAGGATTTGCTCAAAAGAGAGATTTAGACAACTACCGTTTACCAGATAAACGAGGAATTAATGTTTTTGAAGCTCCAAAGGATACTGTTTCAACTTTTGATGGTTTGCAAGTGCGAATTGGTGGTGCATCTACTCTTCAATTTCAAGCTTTAGATCACTCCAATAGTGGTGGTGAGCCACTAGTTGAGTTAGAGAGTAACTTTAATTTAGCCACTGCAAACTTAGATTTAGATGTTGTACTTGCAGATGGTGTACGCATGCACTTAAGAACTTACTTGTCTTCAAGACACCACCCAGAACCTTATGTAAAAGGCGGTTACATTCAAATTGACAAATTAGATTTTGTTAAAGAAGGGTTTATGGAAGACCTAATGCAATACGTAACTGTAAAATTTGGACACATGGAAAACAACTATGGCGATGCGCACTTTAGAAGATCAGATAATGCTCAAGCTATGTATAATCCATTTATAGGAAACTACTTAATGGATTCCTTTACTACCGAAGTTGGTGGTGAGATTTACTATCGTAGAAATGGCTGGATAGGTATGATTGGTGCTACCAATGGTAAATTAAACCAAAGCGTTGTAGATGTACCCACAAGTCCTTCGGTAATTGCTAAAGTTGGCTTCGACAAACAACTAAATCAAGACTTAAGAACACGATTAACCGCTTCTATTTACAATTCTGCACGAAGTGCGAAAAACTTCTTATATGATGGCGACAGAGCAGGTTCTCGATACTATTTTGTAATGGAAGGCCCAGATGCGAGTTCGGCTGGAAACTTTAGATCAGGTAGAGTAAATCCTGGCTTCGGAACACAAGTTACCGCTATAATGGTTAACCCTTTTGTGAAATACAAAGGATTCGAACTCTTCGGACTTTATGAAAATTCTTCTGGTGAAGGATTTGGACCTAATCCAGAAAACAGAACCTACAACCATTATGCAGCAGAAACTATTTACAGATTTGGAGCTACAGAAGATTTCTACTTAGGTGCACGTTATAGCTATGTTAATGGAGAAGAAACAAGTGGAGACATAGAAATTGACCGTATACAATTGGGTGCAGGATGGTTTATGACTAAAAATATTTTAGCCAAAATAGAATATGTAAGCCAAAACTATTCAGGATACCCTACTGGCAGCATTTTAGATGATGGAAACTTTGATGGAATTAGCCTAGAAGCCGTAATTAGTTTCTAATATTTTAAAGAAAAGGCTTTATGGGTTTTATTTAACCTGTAAAGCCTTATTTTATGTAATAAAAATTAAACTAACAACCTATAAACTCAGGATTATGAAATCATATATTATGCTTCTTTTGAGTTTTTTAATGTTATCTGCTTTTTCAAAATTAGCTTATCGAACCATCAATTTAGAAATAAAAGATAAAAGTAAAATAAGCATTAAGGGCACTTCTAATGTAAATTCATTTGAGTGTTTTTACGAGAACCATATTGAACTAAAAAATAAGCGTATTGAATTATTAGCAAACAACAATAATTTTAAGTTAGTAAACGCTATGCTTCACCTTAAAGCAAATGCATTTGATTGTGGCGGTAAGAGAATTAATAGTGATTTTAAAAATTTATTAAAAACAGAACAATTCCCACAAATCAACATTAAAGTAAAATCTATTACTCAGCAGCAAAATACATATTTTGCCAATGTTGATGTTGAAATTGCAGGCCAAACCAAAGCTTATCAATTTAAGGTACTCAGTCCAGATCAATTTCATTACACTAGCGATTTAATAATTAACATCTCCGACTTTGAGCTAGAAAGCCCAAAGAAATTAATGGGATTAATTAAAGTAGATGAGCTTATCGATATCAACTTTGATTTATTTGTTAGCCTTAATTAAGTTTAAAAGCTACGTCTAGCTTTTTAAGTTCGTTTAATAAGTCTTTACAAATTTTAATTTTTTGATTTTTACTTGGCATGGATAACTCTAAACTTTGTTTTTTATCAACAATTTTAAATTGTAATCGCTTATCACCTTCAAAAGATTTGCAAGTCTGGTTCAACAAGTTTATTTTTTCATCTTGAACATGATTTAAACTTAACATTAAAGTGAGTTTTTTTGAGAACTCTTCCATAATATCTCTTAAAGGTCTTATTGAATTTACTTTAACCCTTGGTGGACTTGCTTTCCCTGAATCTTTGTTAATATAGACCTTATTAACACATTTTATAAAAAGGAAGCCATCGACAATCATTAAATGTCTAAACTTTAAATAATCTTCACCAAACAAGAAAAAATCGTAAGAATTTTTATAATCTTCTAGGGTAAATTTACCGTAACCTCGTCCATTCTTACTTACACTATGGTTTACATCGGTAACTACACCTGCAACAGAAAGGTCTTTATTATGTTTTTCTTCATCAAATAAATCTGATAAATTATTTTTACAGAAATACCGCATTTCGTATTTAAAATCGTCTAGCGGGTGGCCTGAAATAAAAATTCCAACTACTTCTTTTTCAGCTTTTAATTTTTTCATGGTTGGCCATGGGTCGCAAGGTGGAATTTCAGGTTCTGGAATTTGCACTTCGCTAGCTTCACCAAATAAACTTACTTGAGCAGAATTCTTAGATTCTTGGTATCGAGCTGCAAATTTTACTACTTTTTCTAAAAAATTGAGTTCTCCTTCTGTTATATGAAAGTATTGAGCCCGATGTGTATTAGGAAAGCCATCAAAAGAACCAGCAAGTGCTAGACTTTCAAAAGCTTTTTTATTAGCAGCCCGTAAATCAATTCGTTTGGCCATATCGAAAATGGAATAATAAGGTCCATCTTTTTTTCGATTTTCTACAATAGTGTTAACAGCGCCACCACCAACTCCTTTTACTGCGCCCATACCAAAACGTACCGCGTTATCTTTGTTAACAGAGAATTTATAGTAAGATTCATTTACATCGGGACCTAAAACTTCTAAGCCCATTCGTCGACATTCTTCCATAAAAAAGGTTACTTTTTTAATATCGTTCATGTTATTAGAAAGTACAGCAGCCATATACTCAGCTGGATAATGTGCTTTAAGGTAAGCAGTTTGGTATGCTATCCAAGCATAACAAGTGGAGTGCGATTTATTAAAAGCATAACTAGCAAAAGCTTCCCAATCTTTCCAGATTTTTTCTAATTTGTCTTCTGGGTGTCCGTTGTCTTTTGCTTGACCAATGAATTTAGGTTTCAATTTAGCCAAGACATCTTTTAACTTTTTACCCATGGCTTTTCGCAACACATCGGCTTCACCTTTAGTAAAATTGGCTAATTTTTGCGAAAGCAACATTACCTGCTCTTGGTAGACCGTTATTCCGTAGGTTTCTTCTAGGTATTCCTGCATTTCAGGTAAATCGTAGGTAATTTCCTGGTCGCCATGTTTCCGTTTAATGAAATCAGGGATATATTCCATTGGTCCTGGTCTGTACAAGGCGTTCATGGCAATTAAATCTTC
Source organism: Psychroflexus salis (assembly GCF_014640175.1). Classification (GTDB taxonomy): domain Bacteria; phylum Bacteroidota; class Bacteroidia; order Flavobacteriales; family Flavobacteriaceae; genus Psychroflexus; species Psychroflexus salis. The sequence continues at coordinate 15,817 of NZ_BMGL01000001.1, forward strand.
AAACACAGTTGGTTTTAAATCCTTCATGTGTTTTTGCATTCCGGGCGATTCATACTGAAAAATCCCAACCGTTTCTCCACGTTGGAAAAGTTCGTAGGTTTTCTCATCATCCAGCGGAAAAGTTTCTGGATCTAAATCTACATTATGTCTTGCTTTTACAATTTCGACCGTATCTTTGATTAAGGTAAGTGTTTTTAAACCTAAGAAGTCCATTTTAAGTAAACCTGCACTCTCTACCACCGAGTTATCGAATTGGGTAACATACAAATCGGAATCTTTTGCCGTAGCAACGGGAACAAATTTGGTAATATCGTCTGGCGTAATAATAACACCACAGGCATGAATTCCAGTATTTCTTACTGAACCTTCTAAAATTCGAGCTTGATTTACAGTTTCTGCTTCAGGCGAATCTCCTTCAGAAATACCGATAAGCTCGTAAACTTTGGTTAAATCTTCAGATCGAAACTTTTCTTTTAATTCTTTTTCTTCTTTACCGAAGATTTTGCTCAATTTGGACATATCAGGAACCAACTTCGCAATTCGGTCGGCTTCATATAAAGGCAAATCCAGCACACGAGCAGTATCTCGAATAGCAGATTTAGCAGCCATGGTTCCGTAGGTAATGATTTGTGCTACTTGGTTGGCTCCGTATTTTTCAATTACATAATCCATTACTTTACTTCGACCTTCATCGTCAAAATCAATATCGATATCCGGCATACTTACTCGCTCTGGATTTAAGAAACGCTCAAAAAGTAAATCGTATTGAATAGGATCGATATTAGTGATTTTTAAGCAAAATGCCACAGCACTTCCCGCAGCAGAACCTCGTCCAGGCCCAACCGAAACTCCCATTTTTCTAGCTTCACGAATAAAGTCTTCTACAATTAGAAAATAACCTGGATAGCCTGTGTTGGCAATTACAGAAAGTTCAAAGTTTAGCCTTTCTTCTATTTCGGGAGTAATTTCTTTGTAGCGTTCTTTAGCTCCCTGAAAAGTTAAATGTTTTAAATAAGCATTCTCACCCCGTTTACCATTATCCTTTTTATCTTCTGGGTCTAAAAATTCTTCAGGAATACTAAATGCGGGTAATAAAACATCTCTTGCTAAATCGAAAGCTTCAATTTTATTAGCTACTTCTTCGGTATTGGATATAGCTTCTGGCAAATCGTTAAATAGCTGCTTCATTTGCTCTTTGGTCTTGAAGTAGTATTCATCATTTGGTAAACCATACCTAAAGCCACGACCGCGACCTTTAGGAGTGGCTTGTTTTTCTCCATCTTTTACACATAGTAAAATATCATGTGCGTTGGCGTCTTCTTGTTCTGCGTAATAGGTGTTGTTGGTTGCAATTAATTTTACATCGTGCTTATTGGCTAAGCGAATCAAGGTTTCGTTGGCTCGGTCTTCATCTTCTTGACCGTGGCGCATAATTTCGATGTAGAAATCTTCACCAAAAGTGGTTTTCCACCAAATTAGTGCTTCTTCGGCTTGCTTTTCGCCAAGATTCAAGATTTTATTGGCAATCTCACCGTAGGTATTACCTGACAAAACAATAATATCTTTTTTGTATTCTTCAATAATTTTTTTATCGATTCTAGGCACATAATAAAAGCCTTTGGTAAAACCTAGCGAAGACATTTTGGCCAAATTGTGGTAGCCATTTTTATTTTTGGCCAAAAGAACCGTTTGGTAACCATTATCTTTTTGCGATTTATTGGTGTGGTCTTCACAAACAAAAAATTCGCATCCAATAATGGGTTTAATGGGAAGAATCTCAGGTTCTTCTCCTTTTTCTTGCGCTTCTTTTGCAGTGGCTTCAGCAGCTTTATTATGATTATTAGCAGCCGTAACAAAATGAAATGCGCCCATCATATTGGCGTGATCCGTTAATGCAACAGCTGGCATTTTGGCTTTTGCTGCTGAACTCACTAAATCTTGCACCGACATGGTAGACTGTAAAATGGAAAATTGGCTGTGGTTATGTAAATGAACAAAACTGGTTTGCGCTAAAACTTGTTTGTTTTTCTGAAGCTCTTCTGTAGTTGGTGCATCTTGTTCAGGTTGTTGTTGCTTTTGTAGTTTAGCCGATTCCTTTTTTAAGTTGATGTGTTGTAAACCAACTGGTTGAATTGGACTAAGGTTCTTTTCTTTAAAACTTTCAATATATCCTGCATCTTGTTGAAGCTTTTTTAGACTAAAACTTCCAATTCTAATTAATTCTAAAAAACAACGTGTGGTTGCTTCTACATCTGCTGTAGCATTGTGGGCTTCGTTAAAAGCTTCATTAAAAAGATGTAGATGTAATTCCGTTAAAGTAGGAAGTTTCATTTTTCCACCTTTTCCACCAGGAATTTGACAAAGCTGAGCCGTAGTTTCAGTACAGGTATCCAAAACAGGAAGTCCCGTCATGGGCGTTTGCATCTGTAAACGGAAAAATTCTGCTCCAGTAACATTTATATCAAATCCAACATTTTGCCCAACTACAAATTTAGCTTGTTGTAAAGCTGAATTGAATTGAAAAAGGGCTTCTTCTAAAGGCACTCCATTTTCTTCTGCCAAAGCCGTAGAAATACCGTGAATACGTTCAGCATCGAAAGGAATATCGAAACCTTCAGGTTGGATTAAAAAATCCTTGGCTTCCATTAAATTACCCCACTGATCGTGCAATTGCCATGCAATTTGAATAACTCTTGGCCAGTTATCAGTATCACTTATAGGGGCTTTGAAGCGTTTGGGTAAACCAGTAGTTTCGGTATCAAAAATTAAGTACATCTAGGAAAGTATTTGCATCAAAAATACTAAAAATGTGTTCTTAGATTTGCTAAAAATGAATTTTATCGAAGTGCAAATCTAACTTTAACAACTGTGCTATATATCTTACAGGATTCAATAAAATTAATAGTTAGAATTAAAGGAATGCGAAGAATTATAACTCTGAACGTTCTTAATTATTAAAAATAGAGCTAGAAAATAAGTTGTTAATCAAACTTAATTTACATTTGTTTTGAAATATAAGTATATGTCAAGCAATAAACTACTCATAATAACTAGTTATTTTCCACCTGAATCAGGAGCTGCTTCGAATCGCATCTTTTCACTAGCAGAGAAATTAAGTGAAAAAAATTATGACCCACATGTAGTTACTCCACTCCCTAACTATCCTGTAGGTAAAATCTTTAATGAGTACAAAAACAGGTTTATCGTTAATGAGTTTTATAAAACCATAAAGACAACTCGTTTATTTATTTTAGCAAGTAATTCAACTAACAAATACATTCGTTTATTTTCAATTTTAAGTTATTCATTTATTTTGTTTTTCTATGTTATATTTAAACCACTACCCAAGAAAGTTATTATCCAATGCTCCCCTTTAATTGTAGGTTTTTTTGCAAGTTTTGCTTGCCGTTTAAAACAAAAAGAAATAATCCTCAATGTGTCAGACATTTGGCCACTTGCAGGATTAGAAATGGGTATTTTAAATAAAGGGACTTATTACAATTTACTAGAAAAACTTGAACATTTTATTTACAAAAGCGCGAACAAAATTATAGGACAATCTAACGAAATATTAATGCATGTTTCATCGAAGACGTCCTCTAAGAATAAAACATTTTTTTTGTATAGAAATTTTCCAAAATTTGAAATTCCAAAACATAAGGAAAGTAAAAGTATACATAAAAAAAAGTTTGTTTATGCAGGTTTAATAGGAATAGCACAAGGTATTGAACAAATTTGCAGTCATATAGAATTTCCAGAAAATATTGAATTTCATATTTATGGGGATGGCCCAAATGCTAATGAATTAAAAGAAGTAATTAAGAACAAGAAACAGGTTTATTACCACGGAAACCTAAATAGAGACTTGCTGCACCAAACTCTAATTGAATATGATTTCACCTTAATTCCATTAAAAAATAGAATTTATGGTTCTGTTCCTTCAAAAATATTTGAGTTTTCTAAATTAGGCTTACCCATTTTATTTTTCTCAAGCGGAGAAGGTGCCGATATTGTAGAAAGTCACAAGTTGGGGATTGCGCAAAGGGAAATTAATTTTGAAGAACTACAACAGAAAATAATAGCTATAAGTGAAGGAGATATTATTTTACCGAATAAAATTAAGGTACGGGATATAGCAAATAAAGACTTTGATTTAGATCAGCAATTTAAGGCTTTTGAAGAGTTTTGTTTAATAGACTAATTTAATACGCTTTTCGGTCGCCACGAATAGCATTTACTATGGTTAAAAAAATAATTTTTGCATCCAGTAAAATCGACCAATTTTCTAAGTAGAAAATGTCAAATTTTACACGATTAATAATATCATGGTCTGTTTCTACTTCTCCACGAAAACCACTTACTTGTGCTAAGCCTGTTATGCCTGGTTTAATAAAATGTCGCACCATAAATTTATCGATTCGTTCTGCGTACATATGGGTGTGACTTACCATGTGTGGACGTGGACCAACAACAGACATTTCACCTAAAAAGACATTAAAAAACTGAGGTAATTCATCTATACTCGTTTTACGCAAATATCTTCCAACTGTTGTAATACGAACATCGTTTTTACGAACTTGATGTATGTCTGCTTCAGGATTAGGCTTCATCGACCTATATTTATAACAGTAAAATTCTTTATAATCTAGACCGTTCCTTTTTTGTTTAAAAAAAACAGGACCTTTGGACTCTAACTTAATGATAATTGCTAAAATTGGGGTTAACCAAGACAAAACACATATTATAACCAAGCTGGAGACAATTATGTCGAATACCCGTTTTAAGTAAAGGTTAATGGGTTCTTCAATCGGTATTGTTCGTAGAGATAAAATAGGCAAATAGCCGTAATAATCAATCTTTAGTCGCTTGGCATAAATATCCCGATTGTCGGGTAAGAATTTTAATACTTTTAAGTTATTATCTGAAAAATCGATAATTTCACTAATACTTTCATCGTCTAAATCTGAAGTAGAGCAATAAATCTCATCGATATCTTCGTGTATGATATAATCAAAACAATTTTGTAGCTCAGGTTTTTGTGCAACAATATCCTGAACAGAAAACTGCTTCATGAATTTATAACCAAATTCTGGGTTAGCTATAAAAAACTCTTTGAGTTGGTTGGATTTTGCTGAATCTCCAATAATTACAGTTCGCCTATAATTTCTTCCAAAAACACTTCGGTATTTTTTTAGAAATAAATAAGTGCCTAATTTGAATAAAAAAATTAAAAGAAAAATTCTTCCTAAGTAGTTGAAAATTTCTTGCGATGCATATTCAGTATAGGAAAACACCTTGAAATAAAAAAACACAACCAATGTAAACACTACAAATTGGGTTACTGCCAAAGAAATAATACGCAGAGTTTTAGTAAAACGGTATACCTCGTAATAGTCTGTTTTAATAGAAATAATAATCCAAGAAAAAACAGCATATAAACTAAAAAAAGCCCATTGTTTTGAGTCGAAACTAAAAGCATATGCTAAAAGAATTAATATAGTCCAATCTACAACAAAAGTTAATGGCCGTAAATAACCTGAATATCTACCTACTTTACTCCCCATATAATTTTATCGCATTATATGTTTACTAAAATCTTTGTGTTCGCTTTTTCTCAATTCTTCATCGGTTAAGCTTTTAAAGTAATCGTATGTAATTTTCATTCCTTCTGCACGATTTACTTTTGGCTCCCAACCTAAAATTTCTTTTGCTCTTGAAATGTCTGGCTGTCTTTGCATAGGATCGTCTTTAGGCAAAGGTTTATAAATAATTTTTTGGTCTGTTCCTGTTAATTTTATAATTTCTTCAGCAAAGTCTTTGATAGTAATTTCGTGCGGATTTCCAATGTTTACTGGCTCTGCATAATCACTCAACAGCAGTTTATAAATACCATCTACTTGGTCGTCTACATAACAAAATGAACGTGTTTGATCTCCTTCTCCAAATACCGTTAAATCTTCCCCACGCAATGCTTGACCTATAAATGCAGGAATTACTCGACCATCGTTTAATCGCATTCTTGGTCCGTAGGTATTAAAAATCCTAACAATTCTTGTTTCTAAACCGTGAAAGCGGTGATATGCCATGGTAATAGACTCTTGAAAACGTTTAGCTTCGTCGTAAACACCACGAGGGCCAATGGTATTTACATTTCCGTAGTATTCTTCAGTTTGTGGGTGAACCAAAGGATCTCCATACACTTCTGATGTACTTGCAATTAAAATTCGGGCATTTTTTTCTTTTGCCAATCCTAATAAATTATGAGTTCCTAACGAACCAACTTTTAAGGTCTGAATTGGAATTTTTAAATAATCGATTGGACTTGCGGGTGATGCAAAATGAAGTATATAATCTAATTGACCAGCTACATGTACAAATTTTGAAACATCATGATGATAGAATTCAAAGTTTTCATTTTTAAACAAATGATTTATATTTTTTAAATCGCCAGTTATTAAGTTATCCATTCCAACCACCCGATAGCCTTCAGCTATAAATTTATCACACAAATGTGATCCTAGAAATCCTGCCGCTCCTGTAATTAATATTCTTTTCATTTGCTTAAGTTTAAATGTAAAAAAGCTTTTATAGATGAATTAGTAACACCTATAAAAGCTTTTATAGTATTGTGTTTTTAAACTGATTTTCTTCCGATTGATAAATAATGGAAGTCTAATTCTTTTAATTCTTCAGTGGTATATAAATTTCTTCCGTCGAAAATAACAGGCTCAGATAGCTGTTTTTTCAGTTTAGTAAAATCAGGTGTTCTAAAAATACTCCATTCTGTACAAATTAATAAGGCATTTGCTCCTTCAGTAGCTTGGTACATATTTTCGCAAAAAGTAACTTTATCGCCATACTTTCGCTTAACATTTTCCATGGCTTCGGGGTCGAATGCTTTTACTTTTGCGCCAGCTTCAAGTAATAAATCAATCATATACAAAGCTGGAGCCTCACGGATATCGTCAGTTTCTGGTTTAAATGCTAACCCCCAAACTGCGATGGTTTTCCCTTTTAAATCGTCTTTAAAATAGCCTTCCATTTTAGGGAATAGTTTGGTTTTTTGTTGTTCGTTTATATCTACTACAGCTTCTAAAATTTTAAAGCTAAAATTAGCATCTTTCCCTGATTTGTGTAAAGCTTTTACATCTTTTGGAAAGCAAGAGCCGCCATATCCAATACCCGGAAATAAGAAACGTTTTCCAATTCGAGAATCGGTTCCCATACCAATACGGACATGATCTACATCTGCACCGACTAATTCGCAATAATTAGCTACTTCGTTCATAAAAGTAATCTTGGTAGCTAAAAATGAATTGGCGGCATATTTAGTTAGTTCTGCAGACTTTTCGTCCATTACTAAAATTGGATTTCCTGAGCGCACGTAAGGTTTGTATAAACGTTGCATGATTTCAGCTGCTTTTTTGCTTTTGGTACCAATAACGATGCGTTCGGGTTTTAAAAAATCATCTACTGCAAAACCTTCACGTAAAAATTCTGGATTAGACACCACATCGAATTCTGCTTTTGCAGTTTTAGCGATGGTTGCTCTAACTTTTTCGGCTGTTCCTACAGGAACGGTACTTTTATCTACAATAACTTTATAATCGGTAATGTAATCTCCAATTTCTTTAGCCACGCCTAACACATAAGATAAATCGGCTGAACCATCTTCATCTTCTGGCGTAGGTAAGGCGAGAAAAATGACTTCGCCATGGTCTAAACCAGCTTTTAAATCGGTGGTAAAAGTTAGTCGATTAGCTTCTATGTTTCGGTCGAAAAGCACATCGAGATGTGGTTCGTAAATGGGAACAATTCCATTGCGCATTTTTTGCACTTTTTCGGCATTGTTATCTACACAAACTATTTCGTTTCCTGTTTCGGCTAGACAAGTTCCTGTTACAAGGCCTACATAGCCTGTTCCTACTACGGTTATTTTCATAAGCTTAGTCTTTAAGTATCAATTTAAATTGAAGTAAATTAGTTAGTATAAAATAATATCCAAATGTAGTTGTTCTGTTAAGTATTTGCAAATGAAGCTTACTAAACTTGCTTTTATTTATGTGAAGGGAAGAATTTTTCTTTTAAAACGAGATAAATAAATTTAGAATTTCCAATTAAGTAGCGTTTCCACATGCGTTTTGGTTCTTGTAAAAATCGATAAAACCATTCTAAACCTGCATTTTGCATCCATTGGGGTGCGCGCTTGGTTTTGCCTGCAAACACATCGAAACTTCCGCCAACGCCCATTATAAAATTTACGTCTTGCAAAGCATCTCTATGTTTGTAAAGAAAGTTTTCTTTTTTAGGCGATGGCATTGCTACGAATAACATTTGCGGCTTGGCTTCTTTGATTTTTTGAACGATTAGTTCTTCTTCATTTTCTTTAAAGTATCCATTTCTAAAGCCTGCAATAATGTTACTTTCAAATGTAGCTTTGTATTTTTTTACAAGTGTTTCAATCACTTCTTGAGTAGCTCCAAATAAGTAAATTTTGTAGTGATTTAGAGCTGCCATTTCAACACAGGCCTTCATTAAATCTACGCCTGCCACGCGTTCTTTTAATGGCTGGTTTAAAAAGCGAGATGCCCAAACCACAGCTTGGCCATCTGCATTGATTAAATCTGCACTGTTTACACTCTCAGACAACTCTGCATCTTTATGCATTTTTGCAATTTTACCTGCATTAACTACCGTATGATGCAGTTGTTTCTTTTCGATAATATGTTGCTGAATACATATTAAGGTTTCTTGAAAACTTAGGTTGTGGATGCTTGTTTGTATAATGTTTATGGAAGGTATACTCATTTTTGTTTTAAATTACCTTTTAAAAAAATTTGCTGTAAAATTAGAATAAATATGGCAATTGATGCGCTTTCAAAAAAGTTTCCTGCTAGTAAAACTATTAAAGAAAGAATTCCTACAAATAAAGCATTTTCCAGTTTAATTTGAAATGAAAAGAAAAATTTAGTAAACACATAAAAGTAAAAAATACCACCTATAATTCCCCAAAAGTAGAAAACATCTATGAATCCCAATTGTGAGCGAGTGTTAAAGTCTGAAACTCCTCCAAATAAATAATTCAAAATTGACCAATTTTCTTTAATATAAGGCAGAGTTACTTCAATTAATAAGTCATTTCTAAATGATAAAATAGAGCTCAGCAGACCTTTTTCTTCTCTTATAAGGTTAAAATCACCTGTTAAATAAAAATAATAATAAAAAAGGCTTGTAGCTGTAACTAGCAGCAAACTAATAAAGATATACTTAACTTGAATAGATAGTTTATTCGATATAGCAAAAGCTAGGGTAAAAATTAAAAATAAACTTAAGTATATAGCTTTAGTTCCAACCAGTAATGAAGAACACAAAATAACAATAGTTATTATTATTTCAGTCCAAGATGATATGTTTTTATGTTTATAATATGCGTAAATAAAAAAAATAATGTACGCATAACTAGATGCAGCAGATGTTACAAATAGACCATTGTATCCAAATCGATAAATATAGGTTGACAAAAAATTGATATCAAACGCAAAACCTACAAAAATTAAAACAGCATTAAAAAGCATAATTAATGCGAAGGTTTGTAAAAAAATACGACGAGAATTGTGGGAAAGCGGATAAAGATAAACCAATACTAAAAAAACTAATGTTACAAAAAACCTTCCAAAACTTTTTAGGCTATTAATTTCTATACCTTTTGAAACAGAGAAGTGCCCAACTAAAAAAACTAAAAATAAAACAATTAACCAAAGGGTATTCTTTTTTGATTTTAAATAAATAAAATAAAATGCTACAATTACAAAAAAGAGTTTTGTTATTTGAGTAAGTAAAATTTTAGTATCAAACACTTCAAAAAAAAGCTTGTAAAATGCTTCTGTGAAAAAGAACATAATTAATACAAAAGTTGGCCAATAAATACTCAATAAAAATTTAAACCTATCCACTTATATTTTTATTAAAGGTTGTGTATGTAAAAACTACCGAAAAGAAAGCAATGAAAACTATTCCTGAATTATTATTAAAAATGTTTTCGAAAAGGGATGAAAAAAATAATGAAATAAAAAAAAATGCTCCAAGAAAGGATTTAGATTTTAATGCATAAAAAATATTGATAATTAAAAAATGAATAAAGATTAAAAAACCAAATATACCAAACTCAAGAAAATAACTTATAAATTGACTATGTGCTCCATATTGTTTATCTGCTGCTAATTTCATATTCCTTTTATTATACTCACTTACAAGATGGTATTTTTCTGTTCCCGCACCATAGCCAAAAAAAGGTTTATCTTTTATCAAATCTATAGCTACTTTCCATCTTGAAAGTCTTGAATCTTGTTTGTTTATTAGGTTTTTCTGATTAAAATCTTCAGAAGTTAAATCCCAATAAGTTTCTTTAGTCATACGATATCCAATATATGTCTTACTTAAAATTCCTAAAGTTGATAATATTAATATTAAGCTAATTACAATCAAAAAGATTCCATTTTTATGATTATTTTTATAGCTTTTGTTTAAAGTTTGCACGAGAGAAACCAAGAACAATAACATTGCTAAGGCATAAATTATTCTTGATGCTAAAAATAGTATGGTTATTAGAATTACTAGTTTAAAAATTATTAATAGACACAAATTCTTTAAAGGCTTTTCTATTATTATATAAGCTAAAGAAAGTGAAATAAACAACCCTAAGTAAGTTGGGTGTATATCTAATGGGGCAGTAAAATGAAAACCAGTGTGAAAATAATCTAGTATGCTTTTATCAAAAACCCACGCTTTATTTAAATTATAATGCATGATTACTAAATTCACCAGTAAATAAAAAGATGATAAAAAAGCACCTAATGTAAGAGCATTTAAACTATACTTTTTAATCTTTACTAAAACTTTTGGATGTAACCAAAAGAAAAATAATGGCAAAAACACAAACCAAACTTTTTTTCCTAAAGATTTGAAAGTTAAATAATCATCAGTAGTAAATAAAAAGCTAATAGAAGTAAGAATAAAAAATAATATTGGTGTCAGTAAAACTATTTTTTTTTGAAAAACAATTTGACAATAAGTATTAGGGTTTGAAGTAATTCTCAAAAGCGTAAATACGATAACTACACCTAAAAAGATTGATGCCAATTTTGGATTTAAGCAAATTAAAAGCGCATAAATAGAAACACTAGAATAAAAAAACAGATTAATTTGTTTCATTGTAGATGTTTTTCTTGAACATTATAGCAAAAGTAAGGCCTATAAAAATAGCAGCTAATCCTGAACTAAATACGTGTCCCGCAGTAGATGAAATTGCAACTAAAATAAATAACATTAAATTTACAAAAGATGCATAATTGAATTTTGGTGACTTTGCTAATCTTTTAGATTGTTTCCACAAATAAATAATAAGCCCGATAAATATTAACAAACCAATGAAACCAAAAGCAAAAAATATATCAATGAAATCAATTTCAATAATTGAGCTTCCATTTTTAGTTTCAAAAGTAGATTGACCAACACCTATCAATTTTTCTAGCCAATTATAATCATTAATATAAACTTGAACTGCATCAATTAAAAATGTATTCCTGTTACTAAGCAAGAAAGTTATAAAATCAAGTTTTTCATAGAAATACACTACTCGAATATAAAGTTCTGTTCTTTTAATATATTCCCACGATACAACTAATAAAGATGGTATTAAAATTAGAATAGCGATTGAAGCAAAAATAAATTTGTTAAGGGATGTTTTCAAACTTATTCTTTTTATTGGTATTAAAAAAAAAATCAATAAAATTCCAAATAATGCAGTTTTTGACCCAATACCTAAAGCTGTTATAAAGCTTAGTAAAAAAGTAAAAAAGTAATTTATTTTAAAGTTTTTAACCCATAAATTTTTTGCTAAAAAAGCAGACATAATAAGCAACAACACAGATATTTCATTTCCAGCATAGAAAAAACCTTTGCTACCTATATTACCATAATTATACATTGGATAGCCAAAACCAACATATTTAAGCAATATGCTAGCACATGTTAAATAAAAAGAAAACGCTACCAGAACATTGATTTTTTTATGCAAAAAAACATTATTAGACTTATATATTGTTGCAAAAAAAACAAAACTCAAAATAGGTGTAGTATATCTGAATATTTTAATAATATCTTTTGTTATAATCGAAAATTGATAAGTTTTAAAAAGCTGATAAATGGTTGGTATAAAGAGTAAACTTATTAACAGGAAAAAAAAGTTCACAAATAACGGCTTAGTAAACAATCTAAATAAGATTAAGAAAATAATGAACAATTTGTAAGCTTGGCCAACTGTAATTGGCAAACTAACAACTTTAGTAATCAATACTCCATTAAGCATATCGATTGGAATCAAAAGAAACATCAACAATATTATGTAATAATCTAAGTTGATACTTAATGTTTTATTGTGCAACTTGATATCTAGCATTTTTTAAAATTAAAATGATTTAATTTTTACATTCTGTTAATATATATTCAAAATTATCTATTAAAACTGAAATAGTATCATTACTCTTATTATTTCCATATAGTCCTAGTTTAAAATAGTTAGGGACACTATTATACATGTTTGGCCCAAAGATTTTATGCTCTTTATTTTCTTTATTTTTAATTAAAAATGAGTCATTTATTTTAGGTTTTGAATATGCTGTTTTTTGAGTACCCCAGAGAACTTCATTTTCAAAGGTATACCATTGGTTGGGTTTTAATGTCTTTTGATAAGGAATATGTCTCATTTCATATTTATTTTTGTTAGCTAAGCCATATGCATAAACTAAGGAATAATTATTATCTGGACTTAATTGTACATAAAGATGTATAGGTGGCTTTGTAAGCATACCATAATTTTTCCAATTTAGATTTTTTGGTGGTTTATCATGCCATTGGTGTAACATTACCCAGTCTTGTTCTTTTTTTTTGGAAAAAAAATCAGGCTTAAATAAAAATTTATATGAATATTTAACCTTTAAACCAATAGTGTCTTTGGTCTTTAAAGTAAATTCACTACGTTTCCCGCTAGAAATATAATCATCGGGGTATAATTGAAACTTAATCACTTTATTTTTTGGATTCTTCGGATCAGAAATAATTTTATAATTTTTGTCACTTGTTGTTTGTGACCTATTCCAAATTGTATCTACAATATTAAAATCATCTTTTACTTGTTGAATAACTTTATGATTATCACAAGAAATGATGATTAAAATTGATAAATAACAAATCAATGATTTAAAATTCATAGTTATTACTCTAAAAATCATGCAGATGTAATTGTTTATAATTAAATTAAATTTCATTTAGAATTTCAATTTCAAACTCTATGGTATTATTATAATTCATTTCTAACATTTTTTTACTAGCTTTTTTAGTTAATTGGGCAAATAAAACTTCGTCGATAGTATATTTTTCAATTAACAATGCTAGGCGCCTAGCTGTTTTACCCAATATACCAGTTTTTTCATGAATTATAAACTCAGGTTTTGCTGTATTTAGTGTAGCTACTCCTAACAACCCACAAGACATTGCTTCAAGAATTGTTAAGCCTTGCGAATCTTGTCTTGTAGTTGATAAAAACACACCATGATTTCTGTACTCTTCCAGCATTTCTTTAGGTTGAAGAAACCGTTCAATAATTTGTATTCTTTGACTAAGATTTTTCTTTTTAATTATTTTTTTATATTCACCTAAATACTTTCCTTGACCATATAAAGTTAATGTATATTTTTTGGGTAAATATTCCATAACTTCTATGGTTTTTTCTATATCGTAAACCTTTGATGAAAAAGATCGAATACTTAGTAAATTATATCTGTATTGACTTACGTCTTGATAACTATAAAAGTCTGTTTCTATTCCATTAGGAATAAAAACAGGATTAATAATTTTTAATTTCAAATTTCTTTGCATCTCCTTATGCATCCATTTTGATGGGAAAATAAATCTACCTAAAGCTATCGATTGTGAAGTTTGAACGAAATTTTTAATTTTAGGAATGACCCAAAAATCTTTTTTAATCCATTTTAAAGATTCGGCAATACTATAATTATATTCATAACTTCTGGCTGAATACTTTTGAACTTCGTTGCCATGTACATACATACAGAACGGAATTTTTTTCTGTATTGTTTTTTGGTAAATTAGCCACCCATCTTTATTTTGAAATGGATAAATATTTAACAAATGGAAATAAAGAACATTAAAGTTACCTAACACAGAAACAATTTTTTGATTGGTTAGTTGTTGTACTACTACCCCGTCATAGATATATGTTTTATTAAAATTACTACAAACCAAAATCTGTATATCTACTCCTAATTGAAGCATATACTTAACTCTTTGGTGTACAAACATGTGATTGTAGGGCTGAGAGCTATTTGGATACTTTGATGTGATTATAGCAAGTTTCATCGAAATATTTATATAAGCCTTATGAATAGTTTAATTAATAAACTAAAATTTAGTGCTTTGCTTTTACTCTTTTTTCTATTTCTTGTATTTGATTAGTATTTAAGCTTAATTTCCATTTACCAATACTATTTGTATTTAACGGCTCGCTTATATTTTTATGGTGTTTATGTATTTCTACATCACCTAATTTTACTTCTGTTTTCCAAAATTCTAACATTTTAGTTTTAAAATCTATACCTAAAAAATCACTTACAACAACAAGCGTGTCTTTAGGATTTGTTACTAAATTTTCATATTTAATTTCTAGTATTTGTTTATGGTCTAGTGTATTCTTTAATATATTTATTTTTCTTTCGCATATATTATGGTAATCAATCGCTTGGTCCAAATCTTTATAGATATTACTTTTTAATGCAGATGCTATAGCATCTTTGGGTTCTCGGTTCATCAATATATATTTAGCATTAGGAAAAACTTTAACTAATTTATCAATAAACCTTAAATTAACAGGTGTTTTATCTCCCCACCTTAAATGTTTATTATGCTTTTGAAATGAATAGTCTTTATAAATCTCATTAATTATGCTTGATAATGTCTGTTCTTTTAAATGTAATTTTCTTGCATTTTTTTTGGCATTATTTAATTGAATGCCCCAAGTATGAAATTCTGGGTAAGCTTCAAACTCACCAATTATAATATTTACCAACTCGTTCCAAGGTAAAAAATTATATATTTTAAAAAGTTTAATTAAGCGTGGTAATACATAAGATTCTGGAGGGATTGAAACATCACCTCCTGAAACTAACATAGACCTCAATAAAGTATTACCAGACCTGCCGTAACCTACAATAAAAAAAGGCTCCTTAAAAGAATGCTTATCAGTTAGTTTTTTTCTAAAAAAAAATAACTGATAAAAAATAAGTTTTATTTTCAGCAGTAAGCTAACTAAATAAAGAGGTGTAAAGTATTTTAATCTTTCTTGAAAAGTCATGTTATTTAGTATCTCTTTTAAATGGATTAAAATACGAAGTAATATTTAAGTATAATTTTAAATAAATAGCTCCACCTAAATTCCAGAATGCCATACTTATAACGGTTGCAATTGCAGCACCAACACCACCATAAATAGGAGTTAAAGCAAAAGTAAGCATAAGGTTTATCACTAATGCAACCAACACAATATTTTGATATATTTTTTGTTTGCCAGTCATTTGCAAAATCACCCCAACAGAACCAGAAAAAGAATTAATTAATTGTCCAAAACAAAAAACAATTAGGATAGTAGCTCCAGCAAGAAATTCAATCCCAAACATTCCCAACAAAATATCTTTTAAAAGGATTATGGCAATAATGACAAAGGAGCTAATTAAAAAATTTAATTTAGTAGAAAAAGAAATTAATCTTTTATAGTTTTTTGAATTATTTGTTAAGTAATCTTTTGCTATTTTAGGAGCTAATATAGCATTTATGGCTTCAAGTGAAAAACTAGCTAATGTTGCTACTTTTAAACTAACATTGTAAATGCCTATTTCAGAATCGTCTTCATAAATCCCCATAACGAAAGTGTCCATCCAACCCAATAAAATTAATATTGAAGATGAAAACATCATTGGTATTCCGCTGAACATAAAACTCCATGAATTTACCTTGCTTCTTTTTTGTTTTTTTTTAATTTGAGAAGAAACTAATAAAAAACTGCATATAGCACTAAGCAAAACAGCAAAAAAATGAGCTTGTACTGTTATAATTGGGTCTTGAGTGATTAAGTAAAGTATAGATAAAATTAATAAAGAGAACAAAAACCTAGCTGGATTATAAAAAAAAGCAAAGGATTTTGTGTGTTTTTTTGCTCTTAAATACCCTGCACTTATATGGTTTACAGACCATAATGGAATTGCTGCTAAAACCCATGGAAGATAAGGTAATAGTTGTGGCTTAGGAACTTCAAAAATTTGAAAAACTAGCTCGTACCGAAATGAAAAAATTAAAAGAGACAATACACTACTAAAAACAAAAGATTTGAGAACAGATTTATAAAACAATCCTGAATCTTTATCATTTTCATTATCTGAGAAAAACTTAAGAATATTAGTATCCAAACCTAGTTTTCCTACAACACTTACTATCATAAATATAGAAAAACTAAAAGCAACAACACCATATATATTTGCACCAAATTTTAGAGTTATAAATAAAGTAAATAAGTAACCTACTATTGTACCTCCTACCTTTAGCAATAAAAATGAAAAACCTTTTGTAAGGATTTCTTTAAAATCAGCATCTTGAAAGGCTTTTTTAAATTTTGTGATCAAATTAATGTTTTCGTTTTTTATTTTTTTCCATTAAGCATAAACAGATAGTTTTCTAACTAGGTGTTTTGTTAAAAAAACCAAACAATAAAACAGTACAAATACAACTGGAATTATTCTAAATGAAAAATTATATGATCTATCCATAATAGCCGTTGTTTTATCAACTAAAGCAACTACATTTTTTTCTTTAGCAAGCCTATCTAGTAAGTCGAAATCGGAAGCAAAAAGAGCTCTTTTTCTATTAATTAATTCACTAACTTCTTGCGAAGCTGAAAAACTTATACCTTGTTGAGTTAATTGTGAATTGGGTTTTTTTTGAACATAAGCAATAACAGAATCAATCTGTTTTCGCATTAACTCATTTTCTTCTAACTGCTCTTCAATCCTTTTGTATATAACGTCACTTTGTTTTTGATAAAATAAATTAGAATTTATATAATCAAAAAACTGCGAACTTATTATTTCATTATCATCTTCTCCTTCGACAAGTATTCTTATTTTGTGTTGTGTATAATTAATTTTATTGATGTCTTCTTCAAAAAAAGAAGTATTACCATTTTCAACAAATAAAACCTTAAAAGTTTCTTGAATTTCTTCAGACTCGCTTACTAATCCATAAACATCAACAACAGGTTCAATTTCTAATCCCTTTACTTTTTTATAATTAACCCCAAAAACATCTTGGAGGTAGATGGTATCAGCACTTTCAATTTTTTTATTGATTGCATTTACCTTATCGTAAACATATTGAGTACTCTTGTAGTTTGGCTCTATCAAGAGTTCGTTTAAATATATTTTTTCTGCAGTTTTAGCCAAATATAAGCCTACTGCAATTCCTATTACACCAACAATAATTAATCTAAACTTATGCTTCCAGAAAAACTGAACTACATTGACTATCCCTTTTAAAACAGACTTAACTAAGGACTTTATTTTATCGAACAAAACTCCCAAGTCGATTTCTTCATTAGCTTGGGTAGGTGTATTTTCGGCCATATTTGATTTTTTTACAGCGGCAAATTTAACTTTATTTTAATGAAAACGCATGCTTCTAATTAATAGTATATTAAAAAGCAGAAAGGTTGCGCTGAAGCTTGTTAATATTAATAAGTAAATTAATATGAACGGTCTTTTTTACCTTCCACAAAATTCATAAAAGCTTGATTTACTACGCGGTTACCACCTGGGGTTGGATAATCTCCTGTAAAATACCAATCGCCTAAGTTTTTAGGGCAAGCTTCATGTAATTTTTCTACAGTTTGGTATATTACCTTAAGTTCAGCATTTAAGCCTTCTTCGCTTAACAAATCAGCTATTTTATCTGAAATTTCTTCGTTGGTAAAAGGAGCATAAATTTCTTTAACAAAATTTTGAATTTCTACTGAAGGCAATTCTTTTTGCAATAGACATTTTTGGTACACTTCTTCAATTAAATGCGATTTGTTGTTTTCTTTTAGCAAATGTATTGCTGCCTGAAAAGCTACAAAATCTTCTAATCGAGCCATGTCAATTCCATAACAATCAGGATATCTAATTTGTGGTGCAGAAGAAACAATAATTATTTTTTTAGGCTGTAGCCTGTCTAACATCTTTAATATACTCTTTTTTAAAGTAGTTCCTCGAACAATGCTATCGTCTATAATTACAAGATTATCTGTAGGTTTTACCACTCCGTAGGTTACGTCGTACACGTGAGCAACCAAGTCGTCTCGACTAGAATCTTCGGTAATAAATGTTCTTAATTTAGCATCTTTTACTGCAATTTTTTCGGTACGTAGTCTAAGCGATAAAATCTCGTTTAAACGCTCGTCGGTAAGCGAAGATTTTTCTGCTAAAATAGCCTCGTTTTTTTGTCGGCTTAATTCATCTTGAGCAGCTTCAACCATGCCATAAAATGAAGTTTCTGCTGTATTAGGTATATAAGAGAATACGGTATTTAAAGTATCGTAATTTATGGCTTCCAAGACATCGGGCATTAATAATTTACCTAATTTTTTACGTTCCTTATAAATTTCAGCATCACTACCACGCGAAAAATAAATTCGCTCAAAAGAACAAGCTTTGCGTTCGATGGGCTCAATAATTTTTTTAATGTAAGTTGAACCATCTTTTCGGGTAATTAATGCGTGTCCTGGCTCTAATTCTATTACATCTTTAAAAGCAACATTAAATGCAGTTTGTATAACGGGCCGCTCCGATGCTACTACTACTACTTCGTCGTCTTTATAGTAATATGCTGGTCTTATTCCTGCTGGATCGCGCAAAACAAAACTATCTCCATGACCTAGCATACCAGCCATTACATAACCACCATCCCAATCTTTAGACGATTTTTTAAGAATTTTATGCACCTTTATCTGTTCTATAATATGCGGCGATGCTTGTTTTTTGTTGAAGCCTTCGGACTTCAATTTTTTGTATAATTTACGAACTTCTGAATCTAAAAAGTGTCCGATTTTTTCCATTACTGTAATGGTGTCGGCTTTTTCTTTAGGATGCTGCCCTAAGTCTACTAAATTATCAAAAAGCTCGTTAACATTGGTCATGTTAAAGTTGCCAGCTAAAATTAAGTTTCGGTGCATCCAATTGTTTTGTCGTAAAAAAGGATGAACGCTTTCTATGCTATTTTTACCATAAGTTCCATACCGCACATGACCTAAAAAAACTTCGCCAATGTAGGGCAAATTTTGTTTTTGAAGCTCCAAGTCGTCGTTGTATTCAGGATGAAGTTTCAAGGCTGAATTAATGCGTTCGTTAATTTTAGCAAAAATATCTTGTATGGGTTGGGCTTCGTTAGATCGTACTCGACTAATATAACGCGTTCCTGGCTTCATATTGAGTTTAATACTAGCTAAACCAGCGCCATCCTGACCACGGTTATGTTGCTTTTCTAACATTAAATACATTTTATTAATGCCGTAAAACGCAGTGCCATATTTTTCTTTGTAAAAACTAAGTGGCTTTTGTAATCTTAATAATGCTATTCCACATTCGTGTTTAATTGCGTCGCTCATGGTACATAAAGGTAAAAAAAAGCCCCAAATTTTGGGGCAGGATTTATTTTGTTAAGTTAATTTCAAATTGAGTTAAAGCTTTAAAATGCTTTAAACGCTCTTTCGATTCTTTTTTATCTAGGTTTTGCATACGTTCAGTTCCAAATTTCTCAACACAAAAAGATGCTAAATTTGATCCGTAAATTACCGCGTTTTTCATGTTTTCAAAACTAATATCTTTGGAGTTAGCCAAATAACCCGCAAATCCACCAGCAAAAGTATCGCCTGCTCCAGTTGGATCAAATACTTCTTCTAAAGGGAGTGCTGGCGCAAAAAACATTTCTTCGTTATGAAATAGCAAAGCACCATGTTCTCCTTTTTTTATAACTACATGGTCTGGCCCCATATTACGAATTACGCGAGCAGCCTTAACCAGTGAATATTCGCCAGAAAGCTGTCTAGCTTCTTCATCGTTAATGGTAATTACATCTACTTTAGCAATTACTTTTTTTAATAAATTTAATGTGGTATCCATCCAAAAATTCATAGTATCTAAAACTACTAATTTAGGATTTTTTATCTGTTCTAAAACACTTAATTGAACTGCAGGATGTAAATTTCCAAGCATAACAATTTCAGCATTTTGAAATTGCGCTGGAACCTTGGGCTGAAAGTCGGCTAATACATTTAGTTGTGTATCTAAAGTATCTCTAGTATTCATATCGTTATGATAACGACCACTCCAAAAAAATGTTTTCCCTCCTTTAACAATTTCTAAACCATCAAGGTTAATCCCGTTTTGTGTAAGCAAATCTAAATTTGCTTGCGGGAAGTCGTCTCCTACAACAGAAACAATTCCTGCGTCTACTTTTTTAAATTGTGCAGCAGCTAAACCAATATAGGTTGCAGCACCACCAAGAATTTTTTCGGTTTTACCAAAAGGAGTTTCAATGGCATCGAAAGCCACAGTACCTACAATTAATAATTGATGAGACATGAATTTATTTTTTTGCAAATATAGGTTTTTAGATACTACTTATACAATGAATTTAGAATCTTACTTCCTTCCAAAATCAGCTGGAATTTCGCCCCATTTTTTGGTTTCCCATTTTAGTATAGGTGTAGAAAATGAGTTTAGTTTTAACCAATTCTCTGCACGTTGAATAAGCTCAAAAAGCTTTTCATTTTTGGCATTTTGCTTCAATTTAGTTTTACATTTTTTTTGCTTCACCCAAGAAATGGCTATTTTAGAGTCAGAATAAATCGAAATATTGTATTTTTTTTGTTTCACCAATGCCAAAGCATGAACCAATGCCAGAAATTCGCCAATATTATTAGTTCCTTGTTGAAAAGGCCCTTTTTTAAAAAGCACTTGTTTTGTTTTGGTTACTACGCCCTGATATTCCATTTTACCAGGATTCCCGCTACAAGCCGCATCTACCGCAATAGAATTAAAATCTATTTCATTTAAATAAGTTGGGTTAATCTGCCCCTCTTCTTTCTTAAATCCAAAATAACCCATATTAAAGGCTTCTTTAGCTTCAACTAGACTTTTAAAAGATTTGTATTTTGCCTGGGGATAGTTTGTAATATACTTTTTACACTCCTGCCAAGAATTATAAATTCCAGGCTCAAAACCTTCCCAAACTACATAGTATTTTTGTTTCGCCATACATTAGTTTTCTTCCAATAATTGCTGAATTACTTTTGGATAATGACGATATTCTAAAATGTGGATTTTATCTCGTAAGCTTCGTAAAGTATCATTCGGCTCTACTTCTACAGTTTCTTGGAAGATTATTTTCCCCTTATCGTAAACTTCATTTACATAATGAATAGTTATACCTGAATTATTTTCATTATTATCTAAAACAGCTTTATGTACACGATCGCCGTACATACCTTTGCCGCCGTAGTTAGGCAATAATGCAGGATGGATATTAATTATTTTCTCTGAAAAGTGAGCTATAATAGATTTAGGTATTTTCCACAAAAATCCTGCTAAAACAATAAGTTCAGGATTAATATCTATTAGTAGTTGAAGTACCTCGTCACTTTCCTGAAAACTGTATTTATCAAATTGTACTGCTTGTACACCATGTAAATGCGCTTTTTCTAAAACTTCGGCTTTTGGATTATTCGAAAAAACATGCGTAACCGCCATAGAAGAGTCTACACGTTCAAAATAGTTGATAATATTTTCGGCATTGGTTCCTGTTCCCGATGCAAAAATCACAATTTTTTGGGTTTTTATTCTATTCATTCTCAATTAGGTTAGGAAAAATAAACTTAAAATTATTAGGTTGTTAGTGCGTTTATTCAGTAAATTTAATTATTTTTAATCACATTTTTGGTATTAAAACTTGTTTTCAACTAAAAGTTTTTATTTTTGCCAACTGTATAAACTTAAAAATAATAATCATGTCAGACATTGCATCAAGAGTAAAAGCCATTATCGTTGATAAATTAGGAGTAGACGAAAATGAAGTAGTAAGCGAAGCTAGCTTTACAAACGACTTAGGTGCGGATTCTTTAGATACCGTAGAACTTATTATGGAATTCGAAAAAGAATTTGATATCCAAATACCAGACGACCAAGCTGAAAATATCGCAACAGTAGGTCAAGCAACTTCTTACATAGAAGAAGCAAAAAAATAATTAATTTTTAATTTCATGGAGTTAAAGCGAGTTGTTGTTACAGGCATGGGTGCGCTCACGCCAATAGGTAATAATTTAAACGATTACTGGGAGAGTCTTGCCGCAGGCAAAAGTGGCTCTGCTCCTATTACGTATTACAATACGGAAAAGTTTAAAACAAAATTCGCATGTGAAATTAAAAATTTCAACACGGAAGACTTTTTCGACAGGAAAGAAGTTCGGCGTTTAGACAAATTTGCACAATATGCAATGGTCGCTGCAGATGAAGCTATTTTAGATTCTAAATTAAATTTAGATGTAGTAGATAAATATCGTGTAGGAGTAATTTGGGGCGCTGGCATTGGTGGTTTAGAAACTTTTCAAAACGAAGTAATATCGTACGCAAAAGGAGATGGAACACCAAGGTTCAATCCTTTTTTTATTCCTAAAATGATAGCCGATATTGCCCCTGGTAATATCTCTATTAAACACGGTTTTATGGGGCCGAATTATACAACGGTTTCAGCGTGTGCATCTTCAGCAAATGCAATGATCGATGCTTTAAATTCCATACGTTTAGGTCATACCGATGTTGTAGTTACTGGCGGAAGCGAAGCAGCTGTAACCGAAGCTGGAATGGGAGGATTTAATTCCATGCACGCATTATCGACCAGAAACGAAAGCCCGGAAACCGCATCGCGCCCATTTGATGCTACTCGAGATGGTTTTGTTCTTGGCGAAGGAGCAGGCGCTTTAGTACTCGAAGAATACGAACACGCAAAAGCAAGAGGGGCTAAAATTTATGCCGAAGTTGCGGGTGGTGGACTATCTTCTGATGCTTACCACATGACAGCTCCACATCCAGACGGAATTGGTGTAATTGCTGTTATGAAAAATTGCTTACAAAATGCAGGTTTACAACCAGAAGATGTTGATGCCATCAATACACATGGCACGTCAACTCCGTTAGGCGATGTTGCAGAACTAAAAGCAATTAAAGAAGTTTTTGGAAATCATGCTAAAAACATCAATATAAATTCAACTAAATCAATGACGGGGCATTTGTTAGGTGCTGCTGGTGCAGTAGAAGCTATCGCTTCTATATTAGCAATGAATAATAGTTTGGTTCCACCTACCATTAACCACGAAGTTGCAGACGAAAATATTGATCCTGAATTAAACCTAACCTTAAATAAAGCTCAAAAAAGAAACTTAAATGTTGTAATGAGCAATACCTTTGGTTTTGGTGGACATAACGCTTGTGTAGTATTCAAAAAATTAGTAGAATAATATTACTAAATGAGCTTTTTTAAAAAAATAATGAAATCCCGTTCTGAGAAGGACGGGATTATTTATGAAAAACTAAATGCAGTTATGGGTTTTAAACCCAAAAACTTAAGTATTTACGAAAAGGCTTTTATACATTCTTCCGCTAAAAAAAAAGATAGCTTCGGAAACAATGTAAATTATGAACGATTAGAATTTTTAGGCGATTCTATCCTTGGAGCTATTATTTCTTGCTATCTTTTTGACGAAGCACCACATGGCGATGAAGGCTATTTAACCAAAATGCGATCGAAAATTGTAAGTAGAAAAAACCTGAACTTATTAGGCGAAAACTTAGGATTAATCGATTTGTTAGTGTCTAAAGTAGACCATAAACATGTAGGCACAAACATACATGGCAATTTATTTGAAGCCTTAATCGGTGCTATTTATTTAGACCGAGGTTATAAATTTTGCGAAACTTTTATTTATTCAAAAATAATTGAACCGCACGTAGACCTAAAAAAATTAGAAGGAAAAATAATTAGTTATAAAAGTCTAATTATTGAATGGTGCCAAAAAATGCATTACAATTTTGAGTATCATGTAGCTGAAGAAGATGGAGTAGATGGATTAAAATATTTTGAAATTCGACTTTGTATTAACAACGAAAACATAGCGAAAGCTAGAGAAGTTTCAAAGAAAAAGGCAGAAGAGAAAGCATCGAGAAGAGCTTATTATGCGTTACAAAACTATATTAATTAAAAAATATTTTTTTACTAGTTAATATCTACGTACTTTTAAATTTGATTTTTTAACAAAATGAAAAAGAACAAGTTGGTACTAGAGCAGGTAGTAAGCACTGATTTTTTGTTAATAGGTATAAATGCTTCAACTGAAATGTATCAATTAGCCTATTATATCAACAAAAAAGTTAATATCAACTTTAAAAGAGCAGAGCGCGATATCGATTTTTATTATGCTAATGCAATTGCATTGTACCAATGGTACGAGTATTATTCAAAAGACTTACAAAGCAAAGTATATTTTGTTGCTAATAAATCTTATAGCAAAGAAACAAACATGAATTCTACAGGAAATTTATTTGCTGAAAATAATAAAGAAGAACTTAAACTAAGGTATTTAATTCCTGAATTTAAAAACGTAGATTATTTTATAAAAGTGGAAGAAACAACCTTAGACCAAATAAATTATAAGAGTTTATTGTTTCAACTCAATACTATAAAACAAATATCTACTGCTTATCAAATTGACATTCAAAAACTTAAAACACCAGAAAACTTAATATTTTATTAATGGACAAACTAAAAAAAACTAAAATTGTTGCAACCTTAGGACCAGCTACTTCAGACAAGTCTGTATTGCGTGAAATGCTAGAAGAAGGAGCCAATATATTCAGAATCAACTTTTCGCATGCAGATTACGATGATGTTCGAGAACGCGTAAAAATGATTCGTGAATTGAATGAAGAATATGGGCTAAATGCAGGAATTCTAGCAGACTTGCAAGGACCTAAACTTCGTGTAGGCAAGATGAAAGAAGATGTAATGGTTAGTAAAGGCGATACCATTACCTTTAAAACTGGAAAAGAATTTGAAGGCGATGCCAACCAAGTATACATGAATTATGAAACTTTTCCACAAGATGTAAATCCTGGCGAACGTATTTTGTTAGACGATGGAAAACTAATTTTTGAAGTTGTTGCTACCAATCGTAAAGATGCAGTAGAAACAAAAGTTGTACAAGGCGGGCCTTTAAAATCTAGAAAAGGGGTTAACTTGCCCAATACTAAAATTTCACTTCCTGCACTTACCGAAAAAGATGTAAAAGATGCAAAATTTGCTTGCGAACTGGAAGTTGATTGGATTGCTTTGTCTTTTGTTCGCTATGCTAGCGACTTAAAGATACTCCAAAAACTAATTAAAAAACATAGCAAGTATAAAATACCAATTGTTGCAAAAATTGAAAAGCCAGAAGGCGTTACCAATATCGATAAAATTATTGCATATTGTGATGGATTAATGGTTGCCCGAGGCGATTTAGGTGTAGAAGTTCCAGCTCACGAAGTTCCACTAATTCAGAAAAAATTAGTGCTTAAAGCAAAAGAAGCTAGAATTCCTGTAATTATTGCCACCCAAATGATGGAAACAATGATTACAAGCCTTACGCCTACTCGAGCAGAAGTAAACGATGTAGCTAATTCAGTAATGGATGGTGCAGACGCTGTAATGCTTAGTGGAGAAACTTCTGTTGGAAAATACCCAGTGCAAGTAATTCAAAAAATGAGTCAAGTAATTAAAAGTGTAGAAAACTCACCTTTAATTCGTGTCCCACAGCAAGCCCCTCATATTCGTACCAAACGCTATATTACCAAATCAGTTTGTTACCATGCTGCAGTTATGGCAAACGAAATTAAGGCTAAGTCCATTTGTACTTTAACCAATAGTGGCTATACTGCATTTCAAATTTCGGCATGGAGACCCGACTCTAATGTTCTAGCTTTTACTTCTAACAAACGCATCTTGACACAGCTTAGTTTACTTTGGGGAGTAAATGCCTTTTTTTACGATAAGTTTAGTAGTACAGACGAGACGATAAAAGATGTAAATGAAATTGCTAAAAAGCATGGTTTTGTAAATGCTGGAGATTTCTCCATAAACCTTGCTGCTATGCCAATTGAAGATAAAGGCATGGTAAATACCTTGCGAATTTCTGAGATAGAATAGCACAACAGATTTTTGTAAAAGGCGAATACAAGTTTCAAAGAATTAGTGTACTTTTAAGCTAAATTACACAAGCATGAAACTTCGTATTCGCCTTTTTTTATTATTCAGTATTGTTTACACTACTTCTTTGTTTGCACAAATTGAAGGCACTTGGTACGCAAATTTAAATGCAGCTGGCATCAATATTCCTTTGGTGTTTAACTTCGAAAAAACTTCTAATAATAAGTGGAATGGAACTTTAGATAGCCCTAATCAACAAATGTTCGATTTACAACTCGATCTTGTGCAGTTTAAAAACGACAGCCTACAGCTAAAAGCAAATGCTTTAGGGATATATTATAAAGGAAAGAAAAACAGTAAAGCCATTAATGGTGTGTTTAAGCAAGGCATGTTTAAAGCAGAATTAGCGCTAACACGTGAGCAAAAAAAACCAGAAGAAAAGAAATTAAATAGACCACAGGAACCCAAACCACCTTTTCCTTATACGGAAGAAACTATTCAATTTCTAAATAAAAAAGACAGTATTACCTTAGCTGGCACACTTACCTACCCCAAAAACAAAAGTAATTATCCAATTGTAGTGATGATTTCGGGAAGTGGTGCGCAAGATCGAAATTCTGAAATACTAGGGCATAAACCATTTTGGGTAGCAGCCGATTATTTAACTAGAAACGGAATTGGTGTTTTACGATTTGATGATCGTGGTACAGCTGAATCTGAAGGAGATTTTAGTAAAGCAACTTCTTTAGATTTTATGGAAGACGCCTATGCTGCAGTTCAGTTTTTAAAAGATGACCTTCGATTTAAACATACGGCAATTGGTTTGTATGGACATAGCGAAGGTGGCATGATTGCTCCACTTTTAGCAAACACTTACACCAACAAAGTAGATTTTTTAGTGCTATTAGCAGCTCCAGCGGTTGCAATTACAGATTTAATGTTAAAGCAACAAGAACTCGTAAGTCTAGCAAGTGGTATTGATGATGAAGAGATTAAAATAAATGCGAAAATTAATAGTGGAGCCTACCAACTTATAACTCAATTTGAAGCTACTGAAAACTCTTCGCTGCAAAATGAGTTACAAAATTACTTTACCAAAGTTACAGAAGAGTATCCGCAAATTGGCGCAAGCATGGGCTTAAGCAATCAGCGTTATATTATAAGTATGGTAAGTGCTTATACAAATCCTTGGATGGTTTACTTTTTGAAATACAAACCAAAAGAACACTTAAAAAATTTAAAGCTTCCTGTTTTAGCTCTATTCGCAGAAAATGATTTGCAAGTTTCTGCCCAAGAAAATTCAACAAAAATGAAAGAATTGATTCTTGGTAAAAATCCAAAAAATGAAGTAAAAACCTTTAGCAATAAGAATCACTTATTTCAAAATTCAGAGACTGGAAATATTGCAGAATATGCCGAAATTGAAGAAACTATTTCTACAGAAGTACTGCAAAAAATAGCATCCTGGGTAAAATCCTTATAAAAAATGTATAAGCTAAAATTTTGCTGCTTTTAATTTCCCTATAAACCAACTACATTTTAGCAATCCAATCTGCAGGATTGAGTTTGGTTTCATTTTTAGTAAGCATGAAGGTAAGTACATTTTTACCTGTAGACGGGTCTTTACCAACTTTACCTAATATTTCTCCAGCCTTAACCTTTTGATTCGGCTTTACCGAAAGATTAACTAGGTTTTTGTAAACACATAAATAATTTCCATGCCTTACAAATACAATAGGATTGGCTCCACGGACTAAGAAAATTTTGGAGACTTCGCCTTCAAAAATAGATTGAGCTTCTGCACCATCTTCAGTCTCTATGCGAATACCATTACTAATGACCTCTAAGGTATTTACAATATGGCTTTTGTTTACACCAAAACGCATGGTTAGCAAACCGCGTTCAACTGGCCAAGGTAATTTTCCTTTGTTCTGTTCAAAATTTTTAGCCAATGCTTGACCTGCAGGAGTTAGCTTATAAACCGAACTTGAAGTAGAGCCACGCTTTTTGTTTTCTGCGGCAATAGCTTCTTTAATTAGACGGTCTATTTCTTTTTCTATTCGAGCAATTTCTTTTTGCTTTTGTTTTATTTCCTTGATGTATTTTTTTTCGTCTTGCCTAATTTCAGCAATTAAGGCTTCTTGTTCTTTCTTATCGTTAATAAGCTCGTTTTTCACTATTCTATTTTGAGCTAAAACAGCTTCTTTATTCTTTTTTTGTTGAAATAACTCTTCATTTAGCTTTTCTAAGTCAGCTGTTTTCTCATTAATTAACCTACCTTGTTTTTCTCGGTACTCAGCATGTTGTTGCATATACTGCATACGTTTGTAGGCTTGCTGAAAACTTTCGGAAGAGAATAAAAACATAATTCTGTTTTGTTCAGAACGGTTTTCGTAAGCCTTTATAATCATTTTAGCGTATTCAGATTTAATGAGCTTTAACTCTTCTCTAAGTGCATTGATTTTATTTGTGTTTTGGTTTATTTTGGCAGTAAGTAAATTAGCTTCTTGATTATTTATTTTAATAAGTTTTTCGGTTACTCGAACTTGTTCTTCAAGATAATTAACTTGGTCTAGTAAGGAGCTTTCTTCTTTGTTTGTAGCTTTTAAAATTTGATTAATTTGTTGTATTTCTTTTTCAACTGAACGACGCTGAGCTTCTAATTGGCTTTGAGTTTGCGCACTTACATACCCACTAAAGCACATTATAATTATTAGGTTTAAAATGATTTTACAGCTTTTCATCAAAATAATATTTCTTCGTAGTTAGATGGAATTTCGAACGGAAAACTTAATTCTTCATCTACGCTAATGTTTCGGTAATTTAAACTAAGTTTAATCATTTCATCTTTTCGTTTGGCTAAAATATTAATTTCCTTTGGAAAAGGGCTTTTATTAAGTTCTTTAAAAGCAGCATAATTTACACTTAAAAAATCTACTTGGTTATTATGTTTTACCAACTGCTCTTCTAAGCTAAAGTTTTGGGTGTTAATTCTTGCTTGCTGAGTTAAAAATGAATTGATTTGGTGTGTAAAAACAAAAGCGTTCTCTTCTACTTGTGTTTTACTTTTAGAGGCTTTTAATGGATAAACACTTTGGGCAAATAACAAATTTTGCAAACCATTAAAGTCAATTTCTACACCAAGCAATTCACTTATTAGTCGAAAATCTCCATCAAAATACTGGTTATTTATTTTTTCGTAAAATTGAACCCGTTGTGGTGTGATTTTTAATTTAGCAACCGTAAAGAATCCTATTGCCTTTGCGCTCATCCAAATGGTTTTATCCTTTTCTATACGGTAAGTAATATTAATGCTTTGGGAGTAATTAGCATCTTGATAAGATGCTTTAATTTTTCCATTAATGGTTTTAAAGCTTGGTGCTAATTCGTTATGAATAGCAATAGCTGCTTTTGCATTTTTAGCTGTTAAACCATCTTCTGCAATAAATTTTTTGGGTCCACAAGATAATAATATCGTGATTATAAAAATGATTAACACCTTGTTTTTACTGCATTTCATCTAATTCTATTTTTGTTTTTTTTGCCTGATTCTTATAAGATTCTGCTTTATCGGCTTGTTGTATTTTTGCATATGCTTGGCTTATTAAGTTTAAACTATCTACTTGCAGTTGCGATACTTCAAATACATAGTCTAAGCCTTCTTGTAAAACTGAAATTGCAGCTTCATATTGTGTTAATTCGAATAAAACCCTGCCTTTTAAATAATAAAAAACTGCTTGCGAAGGAAAAACTTCTAAAGCATTTTTTGAAGATTGTAGCGCTTCTTGAAGTTGATTCTGCTTCAATTGAAGAAAAATAACTTTTTGTTGCAAATCGAAACTATTAGGCTGATCGTTTAATGCTTTTTGGTAAAACTCTAATGCTTTTTCAGGGTCGCGTTGTAAGTAAAAATTTGCTTTTTCTTCATTACTGGCTGCATTTTCACCTTCATCTATAGCAATATTTAGAACTCTAATAAATTCGTCTTGATAATTAGGGTTTTGGTCTACAAAAACTTTTAAAGATTGTACCAACTGGGTTTTAGCTTCTTCGCCAATAGCATTGTTAGCAAATACTTTTTTACTGTAGGCAAAAGCTTCAATAGGCTGATTTAACTCTAAATAGACCATGCTAAAAATAAAAGGTAATTCGTCTTGTAGTGGATTAACTTCTTCTAATTTATGAGCAATTTTTAAAATTTCACTAAAGTTTTCTTCAAGTTTATAAAAACTAATGAGTCTAAAGTAAGCATCTTCACTTAATGGATGTTCTGCTATTCTTTTCTTGTAATATACAATTGCTTCTTTGTAATTAGATGTGCTTTTATATACGGCATCTCGAAAATTATCTGTCAGTTTAGAAAAACCTTTTTTTTGTTCAAAGTCTTCAATTTGTTTAATGGCAAGCTTATATTTTTTGGCGAGTAATAAAACTTCCATATATTCTACATCTAAATCTATTCCTTTACTGCGTAAACGATGTAAAACTTCGGCCGCCTGATCGTATTTTTTTTGATCTTTATAATTTTGAAATAAGAGCAACTGCACATCAATTTTAGGTTGTGCTTTTAAAAGTTCTATGGCCTTTACGTAATTGGTTTCTGCCGACGATAAGCGATTTAAAGCTTCTTGGTTTTTAGCCATTTCGACATAAATAACAGCTTCATTTTCGTTAATACTCACACATTGCGTTAGGGTTTCGATAGCCTTTTCATGTTTTTCGATAGCCCTAAGCTTGATAGCTGTAAAAAATAATTCTTGAAATTTATCGGTAACATTTCCTAAATCGTTTTCTTGAACAACTTGCTTTTCGGATAAATCTTGTGCATGTGCATAGGTTGTGCTAAAAAGCACAAACAAAATCCAAAAAACAAGTTTATAGTTCATAAAGTTTATTCTAATGCAGAGTAGTCGCCGATACTTATGCTGGTAAATTTACCATTAAATTTAGCAAAATTACCAATCATAGAATTAGTTAAGTTTGCATTTTGAATGAACGCATCTTCTTGAATAAGTGAATTTTTAATTTCAGAATTTTCAATAATGCTTCCTTTTCCAACCGAAACATTCGGACCTATTTTGGTATTCTTTAAAACCACATTTTCGCCAATATAGCATGGTGGAATAATCTTGCTATTTTCATTGGTATGCCTTGGATTAATTAAAACTTCGGCATCTTCTCTTTTAATGAAGTTTAGCATTCTGGAGTTGGTTTCTACCGTTACATTTTTGTTACCACAATCCATCCACTCATCTACTTGTCCTGGTTTAAAAACAGCTCCGTCGGATTTCATTTTTTCAATTCCATCGTTAATTTGGTACTCCCCACCACGAAGTATATTTTCATCTAACACATCTTGTAGTTTTTGTTTTAAAACAGCAACATCTTTAAAGTAGTAAATACCAATTACTGCTAAATCTGAAACAAACTCACTAGGTTTTTCTACCAAATCGGTTATTTTTCCCTCTTGGTTCATTTTTACCACACCATAAGCGCTTGGATTTTCAACTTGTTTTACCCAAATAACAGCATCGGCTGATTTATCTAAATTAAAATCAGCTTTAAAAAGTGTATCCGCATAAGCTACAACCGCAGGTCCTGATAAGGATTCTTGTGCACACATAATTGCGTGACCTGTTCCAAGTGGTTCATCTTGAAAGTAAATACTAGCTTTAGCCCCTAAATCTTCTGCTATTTTAGTTAAATCTTTCTCTACTTGATCGCCAAAATCTTTGCCGATTACAAAAGCAACTTCATCTAAAGGTTCGTTTAATACTTTGGCAATATCTTCAACCAAACGTTGAACGATAGGTTTTCCTGCAATAGGAATTAATGGTTTTGGAACGGTTAAAGTATGTGGTCTAAGTCGTGAGCCACGACCTGCCATAGGTACAATTATTTTCATGATTGAGTTATTTTATTTTAAAAATCCTAGTTTTTTTATGTTTTTATGTTGTTCGACAATATCTTCTGGAAATTCAGCTTTTATTAGCCAATTTACATCAAATCCATTGTGAATAGCAGTCATCATTAAATTATGGTTATCGCCAATTGATTTTCCCAATTCCTTCAATTTATCTTTTACGTCAAACAATTCATCGGGATGTAATTTATGAGCTAAAATGGAAATTTTAAAAGCCCTAGCAATTATATCGACTAAAAGCTTTCTGGCATTGTTTGGTGTAGATTCTACTATTTTATTATGGTTGCGTTTTATAACTTGATTTAACATTGCGCAATGCAAAACAACTTCTCCAAATTTATCTTTGGTTACTTTTACATTTTCATTAATTACTCCACTTACATAACGAATATTCATAAATAAACGTCCTGAAGAAAAATCAGAACGAGAACTCATTTGTTTTACATCTTCTAGTACCTCAGACATTATTTTTGCTCTTTGCTCTTCTATGCTTAAATTATTTACAAGTTTAAACTCTAGTTGTTTAGCTAAGTTTATGTCCTTTTTAAGCAAAAGCAAAAGCAATTTATCTTTTTCCTTAGCAGGCAATTGGCTAGTGGCTTCTTTAAATTTATTGGTAAATTTCATACTTTAAGCTTTAGTTCCCCGTACTTCCAAAGCCCCCTTCTCCACGGGAAGTAGCATTTAATTCTTGCACTTCAAACCATTCGGCTTGTTCGTGCTGAGCAATGACGAGTTGAGCAATACGATCGCCATTTTGGATTGTAAAATTTTCTGGAGACAAATTAATTAAAATAACACCTATCTCGCCACGGTAATCAGCATCGATGGTGCCAGGCGAATTTAAGACCGTAATCCCTTTTTTTAGAGCTAAGCCGCTCCTTGGTCTAACTTGTGCTTCAAAACCTTTAGGAAGCTCAATAAACAAACCCGTTTTTACCAAAACACGCTCTAAACTTTTTAAGTGAATAGCTTCATTTAAATTGGCTCTTAGATCAACTCCAGCGGATTGTGAAGTTTCATAAGCTGGAAGTGGATGAGAAGATTGGTTAACTATCTTAATTTTCATTTTTATCCATTTTAAAAATATGTATTATTTCCTGTTTTTCGAACACATAAACTAAAGATGAAAAAACAAGAATAAAGCCGATTCCTATATAGTAATTCCCGCTAAATACATAAAACGAAAGTACGGAAAATAAGATGGAAACGCTAAGGTAAGTTATAATTTTACCCATGGCATAAGGTACGGCATAGTGTTTTTTCCCTATAAAATAAGATAAAACGGCCATGCTAGCATAAGCAAATAATGTAGCTATTGCCGAACCTACATAACCAATTTTTGGAATTAACCAAAGATTTAAAACAATAGTACTGATGGCTCCAAAACTAGAGATATAGGCGCCATATTTTGTTTTATCGGTTACTTTATACCAAACTGAAAAATTATGATACATGCCTAAAAATAGGTTGGCTACCAAAATGATAGGAACAATTTGCATAGCTTCCCAATAACTTTCATCGCGGATAATCAGTTTCTTTAAAGGGTCGATAAACACAAGAACTACCAACAGGATGGCTGCACCGACAATTAAAAAATATTTGGTAATTAAAGCATAGGCTTTTTTAGGATTTTTACTGGATGCATGGCTAAAAAAGAAAGGTTCGATTCCCAATCGAAATGCAGTTGCAAACAAAGTGATAAACATACCCAATTTGTAACAGGCTGAGTAAATACCGATTTGTTCTTTGGCGATATTTGCGGGTAATATGCGTTCAAGAAGTAAACGGTCCATTACTTCGTTGATAGAAAAAGCAACTCCGGCTACTAAAATTGGCAAAGCATACTTCATCATGCTTTTCCAAAGTTGCTTATCGAAGCTCCATTTCAATTTTCTGAAAAACCCAGAAAGCAGAAGCAAAGTAGTAGTACTAGCTACAAAAAGAGACCAAAAGATGTACTCTACTTCATAGTTTGGAATGTAGATAGCTTCTAAAAAAAGGTACCTACCCACAAGTTTTGGTAAAAGATAAATTAAGAAAACGTTCAAGCCTAAATTGATGCTTACATTAATGATTTTGATCACAGTAAATTGAAGCGGTTTATTATTGGCGCGCAACCATGCAAATGGGATAATGGCTAAAACATCGAAAGCTAAGATCCAAATAACCAATTGAAGAATTTTAGCTTTAATTTGCGTAAAGCTTTGTATCTGTTCAAATAAAAGAAAGCCTATGCAAACAAAAGCTACAGTAGTAAAAATAATAGACCAATTGGCAGTTTGGGTAACTTTAGCTTTATCTCTTTCCTTATTGTAAAACCGAAAAAATGCAGTTTCCATGCCATAAGTTAAAATTACATTGAAGATAACAAAGTAGGCAAACACAATAGAATATTCCCCAAAGGAAGTATTGGCAAGAATTCCTGTATAAAATGGCACCAAAATTACCGATAGCATACGAGGTACAACAGAAGCTACGCCATAAAGAAAAGTATTTTGAAAAAGTTGTTTATAAACTCCCAAGTTTATTTTGGTTTAGATTGGTAAATTTATAAAATAAACTAGGTTTACAAACTATTAATCTAAATTGAATAAAAGGAACAAGCTTATATTTCAACTCAAATTTTATGCAAAAGGGATGGAAGTGATTAGCCTGCAATGCGAAAAACTATACAAACTTGTTTTTGCAGAGCGACCAAAGAAGCTCCTGCAAAGGCTTAGTTTTTAAGTTTTACAAATGAAGCCTAAAAACGAACAGCCCGACCTGTTGTTTTTCGACAGGATTTGCCCTTAAAAAATCAAAAACTCATCTAAAATTTAGTATTTTCGCAAGAATTGTTTGAATTAATTTAAAAAACACAAATTTACATGAGTGATATAGCTAAAAAATTCGGAATTGATAAAGCTTTAGAAGAATTGGGTATTTCAAAAATGAATGCAGGATCTTCAACTGGAACTGACTTTTTTGCCCATGGTGAAGAAATAAAATCCTACTCGCCTGTAGATGGCGCCTATATTGGAAGCGTAAAAGCAACCACCAAAGAAGATTACGAAAAAGTAGCTTCAACAGCTTTTAAAGGTTTTAAAGAATGGAGAAAATTACCTGCACCGCAGCGTGGCGAAGTGGTAAGACAATTTAACGATGAATTACGAAGATTGAAAGCTCCCCTTGGAAAATTGGTTTCTTATGAAATGGGAAAATCCTATCAAGAAGGTTTAGGCGAAGTGCAAGAAATGATAGATATCTGCGATTTTGCAGTAGGCTTATCAAGACAATTGCACGGTTTAACGATGCATTCGGAACGACCTGGACACAGAATGTACGAACAATACCACCCTTTAGGAGTTGTAGGTGTAATTTCTGCTTTTAACTTTCCAGTAGCTGTTTGGTCATGGAATACTGCATTAGCTTGGGTTTGTGGCGATGCTTGTATTTGGAAAGGTTCAGAAAAAACACCATTAACATCGGTTGCTTGTCAAAAAATTGCGGCTCGTGTTTTTGAACAAAATGGAGTTCCTGCAGGAATTTCGTCTTTAGTAACTGGAGATTATAAAGTAGGCGAATACATGACAAGTGACGAGCGTTTGCCGTTAATTTCTGCAACTGGATCTACCAGAATGGGGAAAATTGTTGCACAAGATGTAGCAAAACGCTTAGGAAAAACTTTATTAGAATTAGGCGGAAATAACGCCATTATTGTAACTCCAGATGCGGATATTAAAAACACTGTAATCGGTGCTGTTTTTGGAGCAGTTGGAACCTGTGGGCAACGTTGTACATCTACAAGACGTTTAATTGTACATGAAGATGTTTATGACAAAGTTAAAACAGCAATTGTAGATGCTTATAAGCAAATTAGAATTGGAAATCCGTTAGATGAAAACAACCATGTTGGACCGTTAATTGATAAAGATGCAGTACAAAATTACCTTGCTGCTTTAGAAAAGGTAAAGCAAGAAGGCGGAAATGTTTTAGTTGAAGGTGGCGTGTTAGAAGGCGAAGGCTACGAAAGCGGATGCTACGTAAAACCAGCTATAGCTGAAGCTGAAAACCATTTTGAAATTGTACAACATGAAACTTTTGCTCCTGTTTTATACATTATGAAGTATTCGGGAAGTATCGAAAACGCGATGGATATGCAAAATGGAGTAAGACAAGGACTTTCTTCTGCAATTATGACCAATAATTTGCGTGAAGCTGAATATTTCTTATCTGTGGAAGGTTCAGATTGTGGTATTGCGAATGTAAATATTGGAACTTCTGGCGCCGAAATTGGCGGTGCCTTTGGTGGAGAAAAAGATACAGGTGGAGGAAGAGAATCGGGTTCTGATGCTTGGAAAATTTATATGCGTAGACAAACCAACACCATTAATTACACAACCGAATTACCTTTAGCGCAAGGAATAAAATTTGATTTATAAGAAATTAAATTCGTTGTAATTATTACTAAAAGCCTAAAAATAAAAGGTTTTGCTATAAAACAGCAAAACCTTTTATTATGCGTGTTCAGTAAATCTTAGCTTAGATTTTTGAATACGAAATAAAAAAACTTACTTTGCGTAATATTTAGCTTTTAATTCAAGATAAAACTTGAATTGCAAATACAATTCTATGAATAAAATTAATGCAGCTATTACCGCTGTTGGCGCTTATGTTCCTGAAGACATTTTAACCAACAAAATGTTAGAAGAAATGGTTGAAACCAACGACGAATGGATTACCAGCCGAACAGGAATTAAAGAAAGAAGAGTTTTAAAAGACCCTAATAAAGGAACTTCGTACTTAGGCATACAAGCTAGTAAAGACTTAATTCAAAAATCTGGTATCGATCCAGAAGAAATTGACCTTGTTATTTTTGCCACAGCAACACCCGATTTACCTGTTGCATCTACTGCAGCGTATACAGCTTCTCAAATTGGAGCAGTAAATGCTTTTTCTTACGATCTGCAGGCCGCATGTTCTAGTTTTTTATATGGCATGTCTACTGCAGCAGCATACATAGAATCGGGTAGATATAAGAAAATCCTATTAATCGGAGCCGATAAAATGTCTTCTATTATAGACTATAAAGACCGTGCAACTTGTATTATTTTTGGCGATGGTGCTGGCGCAGTTCTTTTTGAACCCAATACAGAAGGTTTAGGTTTACAGGATGAAATACTCCGTACAGACGGTATTGGCCGTAATTTCTTAAAAATAGATGCAGGTGGCTCATTGTTACCCGCTTCGGAAGAAACTGTTAAAAACAAACAACACTACGTATACCAAGATGGAAAAACCGTATTTAAATTTGCGGTTTCCAATATGGCCGACGTAAGTGAGCAAATTATGCAAAGAAACAATTTAAGTGGCGACGATGTAAATTGGCTAGTACCACATCAAGCCAATAAACGTATTGTAGATGCTACTGCTAAACGAATGAATTTAGATGCTGATAAAGTACTTATGAATATAGAGCGTTATGGAAATACAACTTCTGCAACGCTTCCTTTATTATTAAGCGATTTTGAACAACAATTGAAAAAAGGAGATAATGTAATATTTGCCGCATTTGGTGGTGGATTCACTTGGGGATCTATTTATTTAAAATGGGCTTATAATTCAAAAAACAACTAAACATTGAAACTATGGATTTAAAAGAAATTCAAAACCTGATTAAATTTGTAGCTAAGTCTGGGACTAGTGAAGTACGTTTAGAAATGGACGATGTAAAGATTACCATTAAAAACGAAAAAGAAAGCAAAGGTGAAAACCAAACTGTAATTCACCAAATGCCTATGCAACAGCCGCAAATGCAGCAGATGCCACAGCAACAACTTGCACCACAGCCTCAAGCACAAGCACCTGCTTCTCCCGAAGCTGGAGAAACAAAACAAGAAGGAGAAAACGACAAGTATATTACAGTAAAATCTCCCATAATTGGAACTTTTTATCGCAAACCTTCGCCAGACAAGCCTGTTTTTGTTGAAGTTGGATCTAGCATTAGTGAAGGCGACGTACTTTGTACCATTGAAGCTATGAAACTTTTTAATGAAATTGAAAGTGAAGTTTCTGGAAAGGTTGTAAAAGTCTTGGTTGACGATTCTACTCCAGTAGAATTTGATCAACCTTTATTTTTAATAGACCCATCTTAAAAGAGCTTGCCTAAAAGGTATGCTTTAACTTAAAACAAAAACTTATGTTTAAGAAAATTCTCATTGCAAATCGAGGAGAAATTGCGCTTAGGGTAATTCGTACATGCAAAGAAATGGGCATAAAAACTGTAGCCGTTTACTCTACAGCAGATAAAGAAAGCCTTCATGTACGTTTTGCAGACGAAGCAGTTTGTATAGGGCCAGCTCCTAGTAGCGAATCGTATTTAAAAATTCCACATATCATAGCAGCAGCAGAAATTACAAATGCAGATGCTATACATCCCGGTTATGGATTTTTATCTGAAAACGCAAATTTTTCAAAAATATGTAAGGAACACGATATAAAATTTATTGGTGCTTCGCATGATATGATTGAAAAAATGGGAGATAAAGCAACGGCAAAAGCCACCATGAAAGCTGCCGGTGTTCCTTGTGTTCCAGGATCTGAAGGAATTTTAAAAGATTTTGAAGATTGTTTAAAAACCGCTAAAAAAATCGGTTTCCCTGTTATGCTTAAAGCTACTGCAGGTGGTGGCGGGAAAGGAATGCGAGCCGTTTGGAGCGAAGACAAGTTAGAAAATGCTTGGGAATCGGCAAGACAAGAAGCAAAAGCTGGTTTTGGAAATGACGGTATGTATATGGAGAAACTGATTGAAGAACCAAGACATATCGAAATTCAAATTGTAGGCGACCAAACTGGAAAAGCCTGCCATTTATCCGAAAGAGATTGTTCTGTTCAACGTAGGCATCAAAAACTTACTGAAGAAACACCTTCTCCATTTATGACGGATGAGTTACGTGAAGAAATGGGTAATGCAGCCGTAAAAGCAGCCGAATATATTAAATATGAAGGTGCTGGAACTGTTGAATTTTTGGTAGATAAACACCGAAAATTCTACTTTATGGAAATGAATACCCGAATACAAGTTGAGCATCCTATTACCGAAATGGTAGTAGACCACGACCTTATTCGTGAACAAATATTAGTAGCTGCAGGTGTTCCTATTTCTGGTAAAAATTATTATCCTAAATTACATAGCATCGAATGTAGAATTAATGCAGAAGATCCTTACAATAACTTTAGACCTTCGCCAGGTAAGATTGTAAATCTACACACACCAGGTGGTCATGGAGTTCGTTTAGATACGCATGTATATAGCGGATATATAATACCACCAAACTATGATTCTATGGTAGCTAAATTAATTACTACTGCACAAACACGACAAGAAGCTATACATAAAATGAAACGCGCATTAGACGAGTTTGTAGTTGAAGGGGTAAAAACTACAATTCCATTTCATAGACAACTAATGGATCATCCAGATTATTTAGCTGGCAACTATACTACTAAATTTATGGAAGATTTCGTACTTGAAGCTGAAGTGGAAGAAGAAGACTAAATTTAAAATTTTATACAATCAAAAGCCGTTTTAGTTATCTAAAACGGCTTTTGATTTTTAATTAGAAAAATATCTAAAATTTTTCGAAATTTTCTAATTCCAATATAACAGATAATTAACTATTAAAATTATCCCTGATTATTTTTAGCTTCTATGCTTAAAGTAGCATGTGGAACAAGCTTTAAACGTTCTTTGTTTATCAATTTTCCTGTAACACGACAAATTCCGTAAGTTTTGTTTTCTATACGAATAAGCGCATTTTTCAAATCGCGAATAAATTTTCCTTGACGAATAGCTAAGGCAGAATTGGCTTCTTTACTTAAAGTATTACTGCCATCGTCGAAAGATTTAAATGTAGGAGCTGTGTCTTCAGTATCGTTAGAACTTCCATTTTTGAAAGCTTCTTGGTATAATTTCAATTGCTTTTCAGCTTTTTCAATTTTGTCTTCAATTAGTGCTTTAAACTCCGCTAAATGTTCGTCGCTATATCTCTCTTTGATTGTTGATTGCATGATTTTTAATTTTTTTTCATTTGAAGAACTGTGCTCACATCATCGAATTCAATGACAGTTCCTTGATTAATTTGGTTGCTAAATATAAGCTTTGCTGTTAAAGTTTCAGCCATAATATAGTTTAAATTTTCATTAACAGCTGTTTTTAACTTTTTATTTTCTTGTAAGGTAATGATTACTTGGTCAGTAACATCAAAACCACTTTCCTTTCTAATATTCTGAATGCGATTTATCAATTCTCTTGCAATACCCTCATTAATAA
Source organism: Psychroflexus salis (assembly GCF_014640175.1). Classification (GTDB taxonomy): domain Bacteria; phylum Bacteroidota; class Bacteroidia; order Flavobacteriales; family Flavobacteriaceae; genus Psychroflexus; species Psychroflexus salis. Next base: position 56,445 of record NZ_BMGL01000001.1, read on the forward strand.
GTTCTTCGTTTAATGTAATGTCTAAAGCAACTGTAATTCCGTTTGCAGAAGCCACTAACCAACCTTCTATGTCTTCTGAAGTAATTTCAACCTCATCGAGTTGTATAGTAGTAGGCTTATTGTTCACATCAATTTCAATTTCTCCTTGCTGTTCTATTTTTTTAATAGCATCTGCATCGAATTGCTGAATGGCTTGAACCGCAAATTTCATTTCTTTGCCAAATCGTGGACCTAAAACTTTAAAATTAGGTTTAATGCTTTTTACTAATATACCTGATGCATCATCTAAAAACTCAATTTCTTTTACATTAACTTCAGCCTTAATTAAATCTGCAACTGCGGCAATTTCTTCTCGTGTTTGCTCATCTAAAACAGGAATCATAATTCGCTGTAAAGGCTGGCGTACTTTAATCATTTCTTTTTTTCTTAGCGACAAAACTAAAGATGAAATGCTTTGTGCTTTTTGCATTTTACGCTCTAAACTTTTATTGATAAATGCTTCATTAGCCAATGGAAAATTAGCTAAGTGCACACTTTCTTCAGCTTTAACCGATGTGTTTTTAGTTAAATCTTTATACAATTGATCTGCAAAAAATGGGGCTACAGGAGCAGAAAGTTCTGCTACTGTTTTTAAACATGTAAATAGTGTTTGATAAGCAGAAATTTTATCTGCTTTGTAATCGCCTTTCCAAAATCGTCTTCTACACAAACGCACATACCAATTGCTTAAGTTTTCTTGCACAAATTCTGAGATAGCTCGTGTAGCTTTCGTAGGCTCATAATCATCATAAAAATGATCTACATGTTGAATAAGTGTATTTAATTCAGATAAAATCCACTGATCGATTTCTGGTCTCTCCTTTAGAGCTATTTCGTTTTCTGCATAACTAAACTCATCAATGTTTGCATACAATGCAAAAAAGGAATACGTATTGTATAAAGTACCAAAGAATTTTCGCTGTACTTCTGCTATTCCTGCTAAATCAAATTTTAAATTATCCCATGGATTAGCATTACTAATCATATACCAACGCGTTGCATCTGGACCGTAGGTTTTTAAAGTTTCAAAAGGATTAACAGCATTTCCTAATCGTTTGGACATTTTTTGTCCATTTTTATCTAAAACCAATCCGTTAGAAACTACATTTTTATAAGCTACCCGATCAAAAACCATGGTTGCTATAGCATGCAAAGTATAAAACCAACCCCGTGTTTGGTCTACGCCTTCTGCAATAAAATCGGCTTGAAAGCCCCCCAGCCCCCTAAGGGGAGACTTATCAAGCTTATCTTTAATCTTTTTTAGGACTGCTTCTGTTTCATTTATAACTTCTTTATTTGAAAAGCGAATGACATTTAAGTCAAAGTTCTCTTTCAAAAATTGACTCCTAAATTCATCATTTTTTCTAATCTCTGGATCATTATGATAACCTCCGTCAACTTCAACAATCAATTTTCTATCCAAACAAACGAAATCTGCTATGTATTCATCAATAATATGTTCTCTTCTAAATTTATAACCAGAAAGCTTCTTTCCTCTTAAAAACTCCCATAAAGTTTTTTCTGCTTGATTGGGATTTTTTTTTCTGTTTTGAGCTTTTTCCTTTAAAAATTTATAAGAAGACTTACGAGCTGTCTGATATCTTGGAGAAACAAGTCCCCCTTTGGGGGATTTAGGGGGCATCTCGAATGGGTAATGCCACTGCGCGTAAGGCATAGAACCTGAATCGAACCAAACATCGATTAAATCGGCTTCGCGCTTCATGGGTTTTCCATCTTCAGAAACTAAGGTAATTTCGTCGACTACATTTTTGTGTAAATCTACTTGAGCGTAATTTTCGTCACTCATATTACCTACTTCAAATTCTGCGTAGGGATCTTCTTGCATTAAACCAGCTGCAATGGATTTTTGTATTTCCTTTTTCAATTCTTCAATCGAACCGATTATTTTTTCTACTTTTCCATCTTCTGTTCGCCAAATTGGTAAAGGAATTCCCCAATAACGAGACCTCGATAAATTCCAATCGTTGGCATTGGCTAACCAGTTTCCAAAACGACCTTCGCCAGTAGATTTAGGTTTCCAATTAATATTGGTATTTAAATCGTGCATTCGGTCTTTAAAATCGGTTACTTTAATAAACCAAGAATCTAGTGGATAGTACAAAATAGGCTTATCTGTTCTCCAGCAATTAGGATACGAGTGCACGTATTTTTCTACATGGAATGCTTTATTTTCTTCTTTTAGTTTAATGGCTAATTCAACATCGATAGATTTTTCTGGAGCTTCGCCTTCTGGGTAATATTCATTTTTTACATATTTACCGGAGAATTCGTCCATTTCTGGTCTAAATTTTCCTTTTAAATCAACTAAAGGAACAAGATTGTCATTTTCGTCTTTTACCAACATACCTGGCACTTCAGGTTTAGCCTGTTTTGCTACTTGTGCGTCGTCTGCACCAAAAGTAGGTGCTGTATGTACAATTCCAGTTCCATCTTCGGTAGTAACAAAATCGCCTAATATAACGCGAAATGCATTTTCAGGATGATGATAAGGTTGAGCAAAATCGAGTAATTGTTCGTAACGAGCTTCAGCTAATTCTTTTCCTTTAAAAGTTTGTACTATAAAATAAGGAATCTTTTTATCTGCTTTTTGATAAGCTTTTACATCTTCTAAACTGTCTACTGCTTTAAACTTTTTATGAAATTGCTTTTTAATTAAATTCTTGGCAACTACAACATGGATGGGCTCAAAAGTGTATTGATTGTAAGTTGAAACCAATACATAATCGATTTTTGGTCCAACTGTTAATGCTGTATTACTTGGTAAAGTCCATGGTGTGGTGGTCCAAGCAATAAAGAAAACATCTCCTTGTACTGATTGGAGTGATGTGGGTAAACTTTCTTTTACAGCTTTAAATTGAGCAGTAACTGTTGTATCGGTTACGTCTTGGTAGGTGCCAGGTTGGTTTAACTCGTGCGAGCTTAAACCTGTTCCCGCTTTAGGAGAATACGGCTGAATGGTATAGCCTTTGTAAATTAAACCTTTTTTGTAAATTTCTGAAAGTAACCACCAAACACTTTCCATGTACTTAGATGTATAGGTAACATAGGGATTGTCCATATCAACCCAGTATCCAATTTTTTCAGTTAATTCGTTCCATACGTCGGTATAACGCATTACAGCTTCTTTACAAGCTTTGTTATAATCTGCAATTGAAATTTTTGTGCCAATATCTTCTTTGGTGATGCCTAATTCTTTTTCAACACCCAATTCTACCGGCAAACCATGTGTATCCCAGCCTGCTTTTCGTTTTACATGAAAACCTTTCTGGGTTTTATAACGACAAAATATATCTTTAATGCTACGTGCCATAACATGGTGAATACCAGGTTGGCCGTTGGCCGATGGAGGGCCTTCAAAAAAAACAAAAGGAGTTTCGCCTTCTCGCGAATCCATACTTTTTTGAAAGATTGCATTCTTCTTCCAATCTTCTCCAACTTTGTTAGCAGTTTCTGTTAAGTCTAAAGCTTTATATTCAGTAAATTTCTTTGTCATTTTCACTTGATTTCAAATGCGTTGCGAAATTAAGGAAAATTGCAAAATTGGCGAGTTTCAAGAGCGAAAATAAGCATTTGATTAATAAAATAATTTAGAATTAGACAAAAAGGAGTAAAACAGCTGCTGTTATTGGTATAATACACAATAAATAATTAATACAGAACATTATTTTAAATGCATCCGATACTTACGGAACCTTAAAACACCTATCAGTAAAAGGATGGTAAGTTGGTATTATCTATTTGAGTTTTAAATAGCGAAATCATATAGTCAAAATGTTATAAGTTGCTACAAAAAAAATATTTTGAACAGCATTTTATAGTTAAAAAGATAATTTCATTGGACTTTAGAAAAATGGTGTTACTTCAATTAAAGTTATACAGCTAAAATTTATCTTTAAAAATAGTTCATTGGTTATTTATTTTGAAAATGAATTTACCAATTGATTAAACTTCCAAATTATAAAACTTTTGAAACTGGACTTTAAGCTTATGAAGCTAAAACTTTTTTGTATAAAAAACCCCACTTCGATTTGAAGCGGGGTTTTTTTGATTATATAAAGTGTATGATTTATTTCTTAAACTTACGGTATCCGAAAAAAGAACCTATAACTAAACCTAAAGTTACTAAAGCACTAATTGGAGCTTGTGGCACATCATCAACCGAGTCATCAAATCCCAGAGCATCTTCAAAAGATTGGCCAAAACTTAGCTGTGTAGTAATTAACAAGCACACTAAAATGGCGATGCTAAAGTATTTTGGATATTTATTTTTAAGATTATTCATGATTAGAATTTAATATTATTAGTTAGTATTTTAAACAAATGTAGCATAAAATTTATAATTTAATGAATTTAGCTATTTGATTTTTAGACCTTATATCTAATTTTAAGAAATAAATACCCGATTTTAAGTCAGTTGCATCAATTGGGTAGCTTTTATCTTCCGTAAAAGTAGCTGTTGTTTGCATTACTTGTCTTCCTAAAACATCGTACACTTCTATTTTTAAATCTGTTTCACTTAATGAATTTGATACAGAGATATTGATTTGATCTTTTACTGGATTTGGGTGTATACGCATATCTTCAACCAAGTTAAAATCTTCATTACTTAGCGTAACATTTCCGAATACCAATTCGAAGCGCAAAATATCAAGGCTTTCTTGAATATTAGCATCGGCTGTAAATTCAATTTCAGTATTACCAAGTTGAATAGGAATCAACTCTCCAGTATAATTATCTTTTAAAAATAATTCATCATCAGTATTGAAATTCTGTACATTGAAAGTAAAGGTATACGATGCTGTTGAAAGATTATTCAACAAAAACGGAATGTTCTCTCCTATTTGCGGTAAAGCTCTATTTTCGATGGAAAACAATTGGTTTGAATTTACACTGGCTAAATTGATACCTGGATTCCCCATTTTGGAAGCATCTAAGGCATCTACTGCATTATTACCATTTTCAGTAAAACGTAAACCAAATGCATCTTCTTCAGTAAAGCCATTGTTCAACTTATCGGTTTTATAAATACGCATATTTACAAAAGCTGGTACATTTTCTCCAACGGAAAAAACTTGGGTTTGAGAACCAGAAGTGGCTTTATCGTCTTCATTAAATTCTATACTAAAATCTGAACCTGTTGTATCGTTTTGCATAAATACAGCTTGTCCAGGTCTTAAAAATTCATCTGCATCTGAGCTAGATGGGTCTGGCACTCCACTAGGAAGAGCTATCGTTACAAAACCACCAGCAACACCTAAAGAAGGATCCCAGTAATAAGCAGAATTTGTGTTCACAGCAGCTCCATAGGTAAGATTATTTAAGTGTACAACCGCTTGGTAAGGATTCCCAATGAAAGTAAAATTTCCAAAAAAATTAGATGTCGTAACTGAATGATTCCCTGTATGTAGTGTTCCTGTTGCACTTAAAGTTACATCGTTAGCATTTGCACCATTATCAGATAAACTTACGCCTCGGTCTCCACGGACAAATAAGCGATAAGGTTGACCTGCTACAATACCTTGTGTAGTTGAAGCAATTGGGGTCCAAGCACTTGTGGTAACTTGATCTTGTATTGAATGATCAAAAGTAAACATCGATGGATTATTGGTACCTGAAGCATCAAATCCATTACTTGCACCACCAGCGCCCGTTATATGCGTATCTTGTTGCCAAGCATCAGCAATGTTTACATTGCCAACAGGCGAAGCTAAAAAGCGAAATGCTCGTGCATCATCACTTCGTTTTGGTATAAATCGCTCAGTGGTGATGTTTCCTGTTACAGTTCCAGAAAAGTTGGCTAATTGACCAGAACCAGATGCGTCGCTTTGAAAGACTAAATCTCCATTGTTTATAATATTTCCCACTAAGTCTAAAATTCCTGAAGAAGTTATATTTAAAGTAGCTCCTAATGCTACTTCTAGGTTATTAGCTACTAAAGTTCCTGTTACATCAATGCTTCCATCAGCAATTAAAATATTATCGGTGGCAGTTGAACTCCCAACAGGATCTGATGGTGACCATGCGCCGCTTTCGTAAGTGAAATCTGGAATTGCTGTAAAAGAATTCCATTTAAAGTTATCAATTGCTGTTTGACCGCCGCTGGAACCTTGTTTAAACTCTATTGTGAATGTACCTGTCTCATTAACTGAAATTTGTCCTGAGTTCTTAGTTACACCTTGTTCAGAAGAGGAAGTAACAGTTGTTACTAAAGAACCATTTACGTAAACTTCTAAATTAACATCCGTGCTAAAAGCTTGTTGATAATCAAACTCAAATACAGAAATACCTCCACTAATTGATGAGTTTAAGGTAGCAGCAGAATTGTTTTGTAAAGTTACTGTTTCAGCATCTATATTTATATCTCCTCTTGCATTTACATAATTCCAAGTATTACCAGCAATTCCAGCAAAATTCCCATATTTATATGTACCTGATGTTTCAGGATAATTTACAAAAGTTTCTTCGTTATCATAGTTTATTGGTTCTGGTGTAACTTCACCTTCTAGGCTAACTGTTATATCTGAAGCTCCACCACCAGATACAGTAATATCATCAGAGTACAAATTGATTGTTAAGCCTGATTTCAATCTCACAAAAATATCAGTAGCTGTTCCGTCAAAAGATGCAAGTGTTATTGAATTAGAATAGGTACCAGAAACTGTTTCGGCTATCTCGAAATCTGAAGAAACAGGCACAGAAACAGTAACATCTGAACCATCTAAGTCAGTTCCAGATAAACTAAATGATTGTGGAATGGACGGGCCACTGTCTACTTCATAATCTAAATTAGTTAAACTAGCTTGATCTGAAATAAAAACACCGCCTGCGGGACTTGTGTATGTTACATCAAAATTGTCAATATAGATTCTATTAGAACTACTACCATCTCTTTGAAAAAACTCAACTTCAGTGGTAGCAGAAATACCGTCTATTGTATATGTGTTTCCTGCAACCATATTTACTTGCGCACCACTATCAACTGTATAAGCAGCAGGACCAGTTGTTCCAGAAGCGTTAACAATTATTTTAGTAATGGTGACTCCATTATTTGCATAAACTTTAATAGAACCACCTTTTGTAGCATTTTGATAAAGCCTTAATTGATTACTAAAAATCCCTGGATTTGATGTTCCAGAATTTTTAAATGACCCAAATCCAATATTAGAATCTAGTGAAATACCTGGAGAGTTTTCATTGAGTCCACTTTCAGCACCAACAGATGCAAAATCATAAGATGTTGTTACCTGCCCCCAACCAACAAAAACAAAAAAACTCAATAAACTAAATAAATAAAATCTTAAGTGCTTTTTCATCATATAATTGTTTTAGTTTTTCAAAACTAATGAATGTTAACGAGTTACAAAAAAGCATAGGTTATATTTATGTTATTTTAAAATTAAGAAAGAGTTGTTTTTTAGAGAAAAGACGAAGGAACCAAGAACTAAGAAATAAGACAAAAAGATGAAAGGACGAAAAAGACCTAATTGAAAAGACTAAAACATAGACGTTATCGTTTTGAATGATTAAATTCAAATTTTTGTATCTTTCAATTCTAAAAATAAGGCTATGCAACTTCGGTATTTATTGGTGTTCGTCTTTTGTATTGGTTTTGTGAATGCTGGTTTTTCACAAAAAAAACAGGCTTACCAACTCTACAAAGCCAATGGTAAAAAAACCAAGTATAAACGCATGCTGAAAAAAGCACCTACGGCCGATGTGGTTTTGTTTGGTGAGTTTCATAACAATCCCATTAGTCATTGGCTTCAATTGGAATTGATTCAGGATTTACACCAAAATGAAATTCAGTTGAGTTTAGGTGCCGAAATGTTTGAAGCTGACAATCAGAGTGCTTTAAACCAATATCTAGCAGGAGAACTTAATTTTAAAAATTTCAAAGAAAAAGTCCGATTATGGCCAAATTATGCAACCGATTATGCGCCGCTTGTCGATTTTGCTAAACAACATCAAATTGCATTTACTGCAAGCAATATTCCAAGGCGATTTGCTAGTAAAGTTTACAAAGAAGGGGGTTTTAGAGCTCTGGATTCTTTAAGCACAGAAGAAAAAAATTGGATGGCTCCCTTGCCTATTCCATTTAATATTGAGCTGAAATCGTATCAAGATATGTTAGCTATGATGGGCGACCACGCTACCGAAGATATTGTAAAAGCACAAGCCATTAAAGATGCTAGTATGGCGCATTTCATTTTAGCCAACCAAGAAAAAGATAAATTGTTTGTGCATTTTAATGGGGCTTATCATTCTAATTATTACGAAGGTATTGTTTGGTATTTACAAACCTATCAGGCAGATGTAGAAATTATGACCATTACCACGGTTGAACAGGAAGATATAAGTGAGTTAGAAGAAATTCATAAAAACATAGCCGACTTTATTATTTGTGTTCCAGCAACAATGACGAAAACTTATTGATATGCAAAATTTACAATTAGCGATTTTACAAGCCGATTTAGCTTGGGAAAACCCTAAAGAAAATTTAGCTTACTTTACCAAAGAAATTTTAAATTTACCTGAAAAAGTAGATGTAATTGTGCTTCCAGAGATGTTTACTACTGGCTTTAGCATGAATGCTGAAGTACTTGCAGAACCAACAAATGGCAAAAGCCTATCTTGGATGGTGAACATGGCTAAGGAAAAACAAGCTTGTGTTACTGGAAGTTTAATTGTTGAAGAAAAAGGAAACTATTACAACCGTTTATATTGGGTTTATCCAGATGAAACTTTTAAAACCTACGACAAAAAACACTTGTTTAGTTTGGCCAAAGAAGAAGAAACCTACACCGCTGGAAATGAAAAATTGATTGTTAATTACAAAGGTTGGAGGTTTTGCCCTTTAATTTGTTACGATTTGCGCTTTCCGGTTTGGGCAAGAAATACCGAAAATTACGATGTTTTACTTTACGTAGCAAATTGGCCCGAAATAAGAACTTCGGCCTGGAATGCTTTACTTAAAGCACGCGCCATCGAAAATATGTGTTATTGTGTTGGAGTTAACCGCGTAGGAAAAGATGGTAACAATTATCCGTATAGTGGACATTCTGCTGTTTACGACGCGTTAGGAAACCAACTCACTAAAAGCGAAAATCATCATCAAGTTTTTACAGAAGTGCATAAGTTGGATTATGAAGTGCTCCAAAAAACAAGAGATAAACTCGGATTTTTAAAAGATCGAGATGGGTTTCAACTAATATAAAAAGCCTAAAAACTAATCGGGTAGTGAAATAACATGCGAGTCGTCCCAATTGGCTCTTATTTTTATAGATTGGGTGCTGTAGTCTACCATTTCGGGCTGTATATTTTGTAAATAATTACCCGAATCCCATTTTAAGTTTTCATTTTCATCGTAAACTACCCGAACGTAATATTCGCCAGGGTTAAGGTAATTGAATTCAAAAATTTGAGCATTTTCTGAAAACTGTTCGTATTTCACTACATCTTTATCGTTAATAAGCTGAACTAAAATTGGAAAGCTTTTTATATTTTGTAAAGTCAGCACTAAATTTCCATAATCTGAATATTTTTTAGTCTTCACTTTTATATTTAAGGTATCATTAATTTCATCAAAAAAGCTGGTTACTCCACCGGGTAAAACTTGCAATTCGTAGGTTTTATCTTCTTCTTTTTCAAATTCTACTTCTAATTGGTTGGTATAGGTTTTTAAATCGAGTTTAAAATCAACTGCAACAGAATCTTTGGTATTCATTAGCATCATGCTGTCTTTTTCAAACTTTGCTAAAGGAACATTTGCCGATATTTTTATAGGATTTTTAAAGTAAATGCTTCCTTTGGGTTCGTGTGTAATTTTTAAGGAATCGGGAGCTTCTAATTCTTTAGGATACAATGTAAGTGTATCCAATTGTTTTTCATTCTTAAACACAAATACCAAAGAATCTTTTTCGGCAGCAGGCTTAAACCAATAATTTAAAGTGTCGGCATCGTTTTCTTTAACAACTTGGTAAGCAAAATCCGTAGGTTTTTCACCTAGTAATTCTATGCTATAATTCTTTTCATTAACTACACCACGATAGCCAAAAATCAATTTGTTTAAATTATCTTGTTTAGGTCGCTCAGCTCTAAATTCTTGTTCTTCTTTAAAAACACTCAGCTGAAAAAATTGCTCATTATCTCGGGGCAAAACAATGGTATCTTGCAAAAAACCAATTTGGTCTTGCGCAGCTTCAAATTTGTAATTGTTGTTTTTATCTGAAATAGCTATCAATTTATATTGACCCGCTTTCATGTTTTCTAGCTGAAAGGTGTTAGTTGAATCTTGGGTGTACGAAATATAAGTTGGCAACTTTTGAAACACCACAGAGTCGGAGTAAGCTGTGTCCAATTCATATAACATTACCGAAATGAATTCGTCTGCAATTCGTTTTTCGGGTTGGTAAAGTTTTCCTTCAATAGAAAGTGAATCGAGGTAGCTTCCAGTAGAAAAAACATATTTATAAAATGGAAATGTATTGCCTTCGTTATTATCTTCAATACTCGTTCCAAAGTTAATGGTATAAGTGGTTTCCTTTTGAAGCGAATCTAAGTTAAATTTAATCGAAATGTACTTAGAAGCCAATCCCATGGGCATAATTTCAGGCCGAGGCTGAATGGGTGGCGAAAAAATAATTTGGTTTCTAGCGTCTTTTAATTTAATGTACTCATCAAAATTGATGCGCAATTCTTCAGCTTGAAATAAATTTGAAAAATTCGGTGGACGTTCAGTAACAATTTTAGGCGGATCTTCGTCTATGGGTCCGCCATCTGGTCTGCCGCGTTGCGCGCAAGCATACACCAAAAGCGAAAAAAACAATAGGGCTAAAAATCCACGGATTCTCATTAGTTAATGATATCAAATCCGGTGTATGGCACTAAAACTTCAGGAATTTTTATGCCTTCGGGTGTTTGGTAATTTTCTAAAATTCCGGCTAAAACTCTGGGCAAAGCCAAGGCACTTCCGTTTAAAGTGTGCACTAAATGTTTCTTTTTGTCTTTGGTTTTATATCTAATTTTTAAGCGATTAGCCTGAAAAGTTTCAAAATTAGAAACCGAAGAAATCTCTAACCAACGCTCTTGCGCGGTAGAAAATATTTCAAAATCGTAAGTAAGCGCCGATGTAAAACCTAAATCTCCACCACATAAACGTAAAATACGATAAGGCAGTTTCAACTCTCGCAAAATTTCTTTTACGTGAGCCACCATATCGTCTAAAACTTGGTAGGAATCTTCAGGCTTAACTAGGCTTACGATTTCTACCTTATCAAATTGGTGCAAACGATTTAATCCGCGAACGTGTGCACCATAAGAACCTGCTTCACGGCGAAAACAGGGTGTGTAACCTGTGCATTTTATTGGCAACTGATCTTCGGTTAATAAATCGTCTCGAAAAATATTGGTTACTGGAACTTCGGCAGTGGGAATTAAATATAAATCATCTTCCGTTACATGATACATTTGACCTTCTTTATCGGGCAATTGACCCGTGCCAAATCCAGATGCTGCATTTACCAAATGCGGTACTTGGTATTCGGTGTATCCAGCTTGTGTATTTTTATCTAAAAAATAAGTGATTAAAGCCCGTTGTAATCGCGCGCCTTTTCCTTTATAAACGGGAAAACCAGCGCCGGTAATTTTATTGCCCAATTCAAAATCGATAAGGTCGTATTTTTGGGCTAATTCCCAGTGCGGGAGTGCTTTTTTATCCAGCTTAGGAATTTCGCCTTCACCAAAAATCGTTTCATTATCGTCTTCAGAGTTTCCAGCAGGAACACTTGAGTGGGGAACATTAGGAATACTAAACAACAACTCAACTAAAGTTTTGTTTACCGCATCCATTTCTGTTGAAATTTGCTTGGTTTTTAACTTTATACCCGCAGTTTTTTCTTTTAGAATATTTGCTTTTTGTTGTTCACCATTTTTAAAAAGCATTCCAATTTCTTTGGAAAGCTGATTAGATTCTGCTAAAATCTGGTCTAATTCGGTTTGCATATTTCGGCGTTGTTCGTCCAATTGAAGCACTTCTGGAAGAACTTTTGAAGCATCGAAGTTTCGTTTTTGAAAAGCTTCTTGGTATGCAGCTAAATGCTGTTTAATATTTTTTACTTCTAACATGTGGCAAGATTCGTTGTAATGTTGAAAGCCGCAAAGTTAACAAAAGCATTTTGTTTGTACAGCTATTTTGGCTTAGTAAAAATTCTAGTAAATTATACGGTATAATTAGCTGCAACTTGATATGCCAATTCGCTTAATTGCTCGTTATTCATTTCTACTTTGTGTTGAAATGTCATTTCCTTCATGTCGTTCAACGGTATTAAATGCACATGCACATGCGGAACTTCTAAACCTACAACTGCCATACCTATGCGTTTGCAAGCAATGGTTTTTTCTAAGGCATGAGCTACTTTTTTAGAAAATTTCATCAAATTGATGTAGGCGGCTTCATCTAAATCAAAAATTTTATTTACTTCTTTTTTAGGAATGCATAAAGTGTGTCCTTTTGCATTGGGGTTAATGTCTAAAAAGGCTAAAAAGTCTTCATTTTCGGCAATTTTATGGGCTGGTATTTCACCATTGATAATTTTAGTAAATAAGCTTGGCATAGGTTAAAAGTTTGTGAGAATTCCTAAATTAAATACGGCTTGGTTTAAATCGTTTATAATGTATTTAGATTCTGCAAATAAAAACAAGTTGTTCGATATGGCATAACGCAATCCACCACCAAGATTTGCACCGACACCTGAATCTTGCAATTCAAAAAAGTCGATTTCATCGGAGCTAAATCCATCTACATCGTTATTTACTTCAGTATAATTGAAACCAGCCAAAGCATATATTTGTAAATTTTTAATGTACACATCGAAGGTATAATGCACATCTGCATTAAATAAAATCATGTTGGTTGTAGCTTCAGAAAATTCATTATTACCAAAATTAAGATCCTGTTTTTTAGGCAAAAAGGCAACCACTTCTGGTACTAAAGAAAAATTCTCATTAATAATAATTACGCCGCGTAATCCTGCTCCAACACTTTCTATTTCTGTTCCATAAACCGCGCTAACACCTAACTGATTTTGCGAAAAACCAAAGCTAGCTAACAATATACTAATTCCTAAAATTATATTTTTCATATAGTAAAAGTAAAGATTATTTAATGAGCTAAAAAATTATCTAAAAACACTAACTTAATTTTAATACTACTCTTAAAGTGAAAGCCAATTTAAAAATGAAAGCTCGTTCCCACTCCTACCGATGAATAATTTGGGAAACGAGTATCAGTATACATTTTTTGATAATACACAAAAAATGAAAGTCGTCCTGAGTTAAACCCAACTTTGGGTTGGTAATAAACTCCACCTTCAATATCGTCTAAACCAGTGCTGTAACCTAGATCTAACCCAAAGTAAATACTCGAACCAAAATGAAGCTTACCAGCGACACCCGCACGAAAAAAACCTGCATCGGGCAAGGCCAAATTTAAAGAACTGCTAGATAATTGTTGTTCTCCATTAAAGTTAATGTATCCGCCTGTAAGACCTAAATTTAATATTTCGGCAACATTTATAAAGTAATAGCTAAAGTCTATTCCGTACACTAAATTTACTGGATCTTCAATATCTTCTGTAGGAATGCCTAAATGCACACTAGCTTCTAAGCCATTTTGCGCTTTAGTTTGTACAAAGGGAAATGTAAGTAAACTTAAAAATAAAGCAATTGTGGTAATTTTCATGTGTAGTATATTTTATTTGTCTGTTAAATCGTAACCTAAATCTTTTGCTTTTTTAATTCTAGGCAAACCTTGTTTCATCCAAACAGGTTGGGCTTCGTCTTTTAAAAAGTGATCAAAAAACTGCATCATTCTTATGGACAAATCTTGTTTGTTTTTCATTTTCCGCAAATTGTGCGCTTCGTTGTTATACACCAATAACCAAGCAGGTTTTTGCAAACGCCTTAAACCCATAAAAAATTCGATTCCCTGGTAATAGGGTACAGCTCCGTCGGCATCATTATGCATAATTAAAACAGGGGTAGTTATTTCGGGAATACCAAATAAAGGAGAATTCTCTATGTATAAGTCTACATCTTCCCAAAGTGTTGTACCGATTCTACTTTGCGTGCGTTCGTATTGAAACTGTCTACTTAATCCTGAAGCCCAACGAATTCCGCCATAAGCAGAAGTCATATTACTTACGGGTGCGCCACTTCCCGCAGCTGCAAATTTATCGGTTTTGGTAATAAGATGTGCTACTTGATAACCGCCCCAAGATTGACCCTGAATGGCAAGTTTATCTGAGTCTACATAAGGTAATTTTTCCATAGCTTCCACTCCCGACAAAATACAATTTTCTGCACTTGCGCCGGGTTTTCCTTGTTGATAAACAATGTCAGGCACAAAAACCAAATAATCATTACTTACTAAATAACTCATATTTACAATCGATGCGCTGGGTTGTGGTGAAATATAGCGGTGTAAATTATCACTGCGTTTTTCATAAAAATAAGTAATCATGGGATATTTTTTGCTTTCATCGAAATTTTCGGGTTTATACAACAAGCCTTGCAATTTAGTTCCATCGTAAGCTTCCCAATTTACCAATTCAACATTTCCCCATAAAAAATCCTGTTGTTGTGGATTTATATGGGTAATTTGTTCATGTTTTTGGTTTGAATTCAACACATAAACATCTGGATATTTTTTAAAATCTTGTTTTCTAAAAACGAGTTGTTCTGCTGCTTCTGCTTTTGCTAAACCGATTAATGAATGTGCATCTTTCTTCACCAACACACGAATTTCTTTATTGTTTTTTAAACTGAATAAAGCTTCTTGTTTGGTATATTTTCCGAAAGAAGTTAAAAGCAATTCGTTTTGATAATAACTAGCTAAGTTAGGGTCTTCAGGATCTAATTGCAGTGTTCGAAGTTGCTCAAAATGAGCTCTTCCGTTCGTTAACTTTTCAGGCTGTTTATTACCTGATAAATCTAATTGCCAAACATCAAACTCATCGTAAACTAGGGCTTCATTATTTGCAGTAAAGCCACCAAAACCGTAAGCTCTAGGTGCACTTGGCGTATCGTTTTCTTCATCAAAAAAATTGATAGCTAAATCCTTTGTAAGACTCTTTTTTTCTTGACTCGCCAAGTTTACACTCCACCAATTTTTATCATCGGTATTATAATAGAGTGCAAATTTTCCATCTGGTGACAAATAAGGTCTTTGTGCTAAAGCTTCAAGTACAATGGTTTTTTCTCCTGTTTCAGCATTTACAAGGTACCAATCGGTTAACCAAGGATAACTCCAAGAACGTTGTAAACGGTAAGCTTCATCGGTGTAGCCTAAGATCCATTTTTGTTGTTTGTCTTTATCAAAATAAATACCATCTAATTGCTTATCTTGAAGATGGACTAGTCGATTTTCAGCTAAATTATAATACGAAACAAAAGCTTCATTTTCTAGCTGTTTAGCTCTTGCTTTTTGCTCAGGCTGAATGCGCTGATCTTTATACGTCCAAACATCTACTTCTGGTATTTCATCTTTTAGTAAAGTGGTATCTATTTTAAAATCGGGGATGGGTTTTGAATAAAAATACAAACGCTCTTCATTTTCTGAAAAACTTGGCTTTTGATAGGTGCTCACCTGCCAATTTTCACGCAAATTAAAACCCGTTGTATCGGTTACTTGTGTGATTAACTTTTGATTGAAATGCAATAACTCATACTGAAGTGAATCTTTTTCAGTAGAATCTTTTGCCGCGTAGAAAGCAAGATTTTCCCCTGTATTTGATGCACTTACCTTCTGATAACGGTAATACGAAGAATCGATTACTTCTTCTTTTAAATTAGAAATATCGTACTTAAAAATGCCTAAGGCTGCTTTTTTCTTGCCTTTTGTTTTGGTAAAATAAAAGTGGTTTGCACTTTTAGGTAGTTCAATTTCATCAACTTGAAAAACACTGTCTCTTTGTTGGGTTGATAGATTATAAACAATAGCATAATCTGCTTTTTCGTTGAGTGGTGTTTTTTCTTCTTCTTTCTTTTTTTTCTTCTTCCTTCTTTTTTTTAAAGTGTTCTCTTGCTTGGCTTTTTGCTTTTTGTCTTTATATTTTTCTATAACTACCCAAGCTTCAGCTTCTTCGGGAATGTGAAACTTTTTTACCGCTTCGATGCTATCGATCAATGTTTGTTTTTCTACACTGAAAATTTTCAATTTAGGTTTGGTCTGCTTTTCTTTTTTTACTTCTCGCTTTTTTTGGTTGCGGATGCTATCGTAATGCGGTTGTTCTAAAAACACAATAAACTTTTCGTCCTGTGTAATTTGTGCATCAGTTCCATTAAAAAATTGTTTCGAAAAGTTTTTAGTAAGCAAATCGATTTGTAAGTAGCCATTACTCCTTCCTGTAGTAGTTTTAACTTCATTCAGCAAAATGTTGCCTTTTGCGCTTATTTTGGTTTCTGAAATGCGTTTCCATAAATCGTAATCATCATGTGTAATTGCTCTTTTTTCTTGTGAAAATGCAATAGAACATAGGCTAAAAAAGAAAAGGAAATACTTCATAATTAATGATCTAATAATTCGGTTAAGCTTAATTGGTCTGCCTTATTTTTTAATTTTGCTACTTCTTTAGCTAATTCATTCGGGACAATTAGCGATAGTACGTAATGCTGAATTTTCCACTGGTTATTTTCAAGAATTAAAACACCAGAACCTCGGCAAACGCCAAGATGATTCGAGTTTAAAACTTCATCGAACCAAGCTGTTTTTCCATCAGAGCTAATTTCGATATTACGTTGAACGGGAATAAACTCCCAAGCGGGAGCACTATTAAAATGGGTTTTTGCAAAGGTTTTAAAATCGTTTACCGACCAGCGTTCACTGGCATCGGTCCCCACAAAATAGGCATCTTCTGTAAAGTGTGAAAAATAAGATTCGAAGTTGGCAGCTGCAGCAGCTTCATGCCATTGATTTAGCTGTTGGTCTACATTCTGTTGCGCCACAGCAAAACTAAGTTGCAAAAGAAAAAAAAGACTAGCCATATATTTTAAGCTCATTATAAATTTAGATTAGGCATTTCGATAAATGCTTCATTTAATTGAATATTCAAATTGTAAAAATCCACTGGAACTTCGTTGGCTGTTTTAAACAACTTATCGTAATCTATGTGTTGTTTTTTAGCTAATTGATTTAAAACACTCACTTTGGTATGCAATACTTTAATCCGAGACTCAATGGGTTTAATCCTAAACGCTTTAGGCACCGTCTTCAATAAAGAATCGCTCACTCTTAAAATACTCGGTGCATTTGTAATTACATCGTTTAAACTGTAAGCTTTCATTCGTTTTATTTCGCTTTCCATGGCTACGTAAATCATCCATTTTTCAACTACTGCTTCAGCTTTAAGGCTTAGTTTTATTTCTTGTTCAGGATATTTTATGTTTCGACTTAAAACACTGTCTTGCTTTCGAGTTAAACTATTTTGCTGATTTTCATTTTCTGTTGTTTTAGTGTCTTCACAAGCTAATAACAGACTGAGCATGAACATGAAAAGAAAATATATTTGAAATTTAGCAAACAACTTCATGGAATAGGAATTTTAGGCTAATTTAAAACATTCTAAAAACTTACATCACAAAACATTCAAAATTAAGTATTAAACATATTTTAGGCGGAATTTTAAGAATTTATCATTAATAAGTCCTATTATCTGTATTTTTGTAGAAAATAAAAATTAATGAAGCCAAGGATTTTAATAATAGGTGCTTGTGGTCAAATAGGAAGTGAACTTACTTTAGCACTTCGAGAAAAGCATGGTAATGATCATGTAATTGCGAGCGATATACGAGAAGGAAATCAAAGTTTTATAAACTCTGGTCCATTTGAAATACTCGATGCTACTAACTACGATGCTTTAGAAGATATCGTTTTACATTATGATGTAAATGAAATTTATTTGATGGCTGCAATGCTTAGTGGCACCGCAGAAAAGTTTCCAATGAAAGCTTGGAACTTAAATATGAATACGCTTTTTAATGTGCTTCAATTAGCGAAAGACAAAAAAATAAATAAAGTATTTTGGCCTTCAAGTATAGCCGTATTTGGGCCCACTACTCCGAAAGAACATACACCACAACAAACCATAATGGAACCTTCTACAGTTTATGGCATTAGCAAGCAAACAGGAGAACGTTGGTGCGATTATTACCACAAACGCTATGGTGTAGATGTAAGAAGTATTCGGTATCCAGGATTAATAAGCTACAAAACACCGCCAGGTGGTGGCACTACAGATTATGCTATCGAGATTTTTCATGAAGCTATTCGTGAAAAAAAATATACTTCTTTTTTAAGTGAGAACACTGCTCTGCCAATGATGTACATGGAAGATGCTATTCGAGCAACAATAGCAATTATGGAAGCACCAAATACAAATATTAAAATTCGATCTTCGTATAATTTAGGTGGAATTAGTTTTACACCTAAAGAAATTGCCGCAGAAATACAAAAGCATATTCCAGAGTTTAGCATTAATTATAATACTGACTTTAGACAAGCAATTGCTGACTCTTGGCCTTGTAGCATTAATGATGAAAATGCTTTTTTAGATTGGAATTGGAAGCATCAATTTGAATTGAAAGACATTGTAAAATCTATGCTTAATGGCATAAACAAGTTGAGTACAACTGATTAATATCATTGTTTTAAATTCATGTTTTTTGAATATTTGTGTTGAAAACAAATACCTAAGACCATGAAACCAAGCGTTCCCGTATCGAAAATAATGACCAAAAATTTAGTAAAGTTAAATGTAAAAGACACACTTACTAAAGCAGAATCCTTATTTAAAAAGCATAAAATAAGACATATTCCTGTTGTTGAAGGAAGTAAAATTATCGGCATGTTAAGTTATACCGATTTACTCAGGATTTCGTTTGCTGATGCTACTAACGATGATGGCAACGAAGTAGAAACCACTATTTACGATATGTTTTCTTTAGAACAAGTAATGACTAGTCAAATAATATCTTTACAAATTAATAATCATGTAAAAGATGCTGCAGAAATTTTTACTAAAGCAGAATTTCATGCCCTACCTGTATTAGATGAAGATAAACTAGTAGGTATTGTAACAACTACAGATGTAATTAAGTACATGTTGAAGCATTACTAGTAGTTTGAATTACTTTTTTTATCTCTCTAATACCAAGGGATTCTTAATATTCATATCGATATTATACATCCAAATTAGTACTATAAATATATATTTCTATAAAACAAAGAAAGCCCAGCAATATTGCAAGGCTTTCTTTGTTAAATAACACAAAATTGGTTGGTTGTTTAATGTACAATTAATTTTTGGGTAGTAGTTACTTTTGTTTCTGCATCGGTTAATTTTACTAAATAAATACCCGCATTTACTTGATTTAAATTGATAGTTGTTTCGTTTAAACCAGCGGTTCCTTTTGTAATTAACTTTCCTGTTATATTAAAAACTCTGAAATCTATTTGATTTGCTGATGTGTTTGAAATATAAACAGTCCCATTAGTTGGATTAGGGTATAATTTCACACTGTTATTCAGTTCAAAAGTATCCTGACTTAGTGTAATAAAATTATTAAAGTTTACCGATTCTGAAGATTCAAAATCACCTCCACTTATAATAACCTCACCCGTATTGGTTTCTAAGCTGTAGCTACCATTTCCAAATCCACAACAAATACCATCTCCAAATTCATCAAAAATGGTAAAGGTGTAACAGTCATCATTATTTAGGTTAATAGTTTGATTAAATGGATTATCACCACTACCATATGGACCACCACTTTGAACTACTGCACCAGAAGAGTTGGTTACTTCCCAAGTAGTTTCACCCGGATAATTATCAAAGTTAATGCTAAGCTCTATGTCATTTCCAACCGATTCTGCTACTTCAAAACTAGTAATAGACTGGTTGTTATTTAGGTTTTCGTCGCCTGCTAAATCTACATCAACTGTAAATTCATTCTCTTCAACTTGTAGGCTATATTCAGGCACGATTAAAATTTCTATTTCACCTGGCAAAAGTGTTCCACTCCAGTTAATTGTTATTGGAGCGTCGTTGTTAAAAGCATAATCTACATTTAATGCAGTAATGCTGTTGTTACCTGCATTAATTAACACAATTTCTGGGCTAACACTATCAGCACATACTTCATCTAATCCATTAACGCTAACTGAAACATCGGTATCAAGTAATTCCATTGCTGGAAAAGAATCTAAAGTAGTTTGTCCTGTGTTATTAGGGTCTAGCCAGTTACTTAATCGTGAGCTATTGGTAGTTCCAAAATTCCAAGAAGTTGCAAAGCGACCGTAAAAATCTGATTGACCATTGTTGGATGTGCCTGAACAAGCAGCACCTCCACCAGCTAATTGCCCAATAATTCTTCCATTTTGGTCGAATAATGCAGAACCTGACGAACCTGGTTCGGTAACTCCATCTTCCCAATTATTAACCAGCCACATTTGCATTGACGGATCTCCATTAAAACCGATTACTCCTTGCGTTGCGCCATCATTATCGCGACAAATTTTCATAATATCTCCACTCGGGTGATGAATCCCTACTTCAAAATCTGGGTTAGTATTACTTCGATCCCAACCAGCCCAAACTAAATCCCAAGCATCTGGTAAATTAGGTGTAATTTCTAGTAAAGCCATATCAGACTTTGTATTGCTAGCTCTTAATATGGCTCCACTTGCTGTCTGATTAAAGGTTCCATTTTGAGAATTATTAAAAGATGCGCAAACAGGATTTGGACTCGTCCAATTAAAACGGAAAGCCCAGCTTCCAACACCGCCACCCAAACAATGATTTGCTGTTAAAAAGTATTGAGCTCCGTTATTAGCAGTATTGTTTATTAAAGTACCTGTACAAAAACCACTTCCTCCAACTACCGTCATAGCAACTGATTTTTTTAGATGGTTTTTTAAATCTTCATAATCATCGCCAATAGGACAATCTACATCTAAATTACAATCTCCAGAATCGTTTATTGCTTTTTGAATACTTTCATTTTCTGTATACGAACGGTAACCATGTACTACTTGACTAATGTTTAAATCGCCCTGTCCTAGGTGTGCTTTTGGCTCTAAATATTCTATGGTAACTTCTTCACCTTCAACTAACCAAGAACCAAAAACTTTTTCATCGGTATTTTGGGTATGTGTATAAGCACCCAATAAATCGGTTCTTTCTTTGTTATAAAAATAAAGCTTTCCTCCTTGTGGGATATAAAACTTATCGAAAATGAAATTTAATGTTTTTGCTCCTTCAGATTTAAAACTAATTAACCAAATTCGGTCTCCACTGGGTAAGGTTTCCCACACTCCTGCATTATCTAAACCGTAACTTACAGAATGTTCATAACCAAATCGCCATGGAATATCATCGCGTTGATCATTTATTTCATCTTCATTTTGCAATTTTTTTAAATCAAATTCAGGAAGTTGTATAGGGTTTACACCTTCAACACCAAGCTTCCAACTTATTGGTTTTCCTTCATTTGTAACCTGCGCCCAAGAAAAAGTAACTGTAAGCGCAAAAATTATGGTAAATAAATTTTTATACATGTTATATTTTTTTTTGCAATCTAATCTAATGATTTCAAAAAACGAAATCAGTTTAGATTTTAACATTAACAAATCTGTATTTACAAAAGATTAACAGTTTAAATTTATTAAAAGCTTGTAACAAAAACACTTCCGAACAGTCTTATAAATAAAGTTATCTTTATGATTGATATTAAAGACTTACACAAATCCTACAAAATAGGCAAAAACTCCTTACATGTACTAAAGGGAATTAATTTTAACGTAAAAGAAGGAGAATTAGTTTCAATCATGGGTTCATCAGGTTCTGGAAAATCTACACTTCTTAATATTTTAGGCATTTTAGATGAAGCTGATTCCGGAAGTTATCACTTAGATGGTGTTCCGATCAAAAATTTAAATGAACGCATAGCGGCAAATTACAGAAATAAATTTTTAGGTTTTATTTTTCAATCTTTTAACTTAATCAATTACAAGTCGGCTTTAGATAATGTTGCTTTACCTTTATATTACCAAGGTATTTCTAGAGGCGAACGCAATGATAGAGCCATGAGTTATCTTGAAAAAGTTGGCTTAGCAGAATGGGCAGAACATAAACCCAACGAACTTTCGGGTGGACAAAAACAACGTGTTGCTATAGCTAGAGCTCTAGCTAGCCATCCAAAAGTATTACTTGCAGACGAATTAACAGGAGCATTAGATACAAAAACTTCTTACGAAATAATGGATTTAATTCAGCAAATTAATGACGAAGGCAAAACCATATTAGTTGTAACTCACGAAGAAGATATAGCACAAATGACAAAACGTATTGTACATTTAAAAGATGGTGTCATAATTAAAGACGAAAAAGTAGAACAAGTAAGAGCGCTTGAGCATGTTTAGTCTAGAACGTTGGCAAGAAATATTTGAAACCATTAGTAAAAATAAACTCCGTACTTTTTTAACAGGAGTTTCGGTTGCATCTGGTATTTTTATATTGATTATATTATTAGGAGTTAGTGAAGGCATGCAAAATGGAATTGAAAAACAGTTTCAAAATGATGCCTCTAACATTATTAATATTTATCCTGGAACAACTACCCTAGAATATAAAGGCTTAAATCCAGGAAGAAGGATACAGTTTACCAACGAAGATTACGAACTTGCCTTAAGCGGAAAAGAAAAAGTAGAATACAAGTCTGCAGATTACCAAATTTGGAGCCGATTAATTTCTTACAAAAAAGAATTTGGCAGCTATCGAATTCAAGGTGTAATGCCCGATTTTCAATATTTAGAAAATGCTTCAATTATAGAAGGACGATACATCAATGAAACTGATTTAAATCAACTAGAAAAGCATATTGTAATTGGGAATCGTGTAAAAAAAGATTTGTTTAAAGATGAATCATCACTTGGTAAATATGTAAGTTTAGGAGGATTAAATTTCAAAGTAGTTGGCGTTTACACCGATCCTGGGGGCGACCGAGAAGAAGCAAGAGTTTACATTCCTATTACAACAGCACAGGTTGTGTTTGGTGCTGGAAATAACATACGTTCTATGGGTTTCACCTTACCTAAAATAGATAATTATGATGAAGCACTAGCCGAGTCTAACCAATTTACTGCTGAAATTGAACGCCAATTAAAAGCAAAGCTTTTAGTTAACCCTTTAGATACAAGCGGAATATACATTAGCAACAACATTGAAAACACTAAAGAAATTTACTTACTCATCTCTTCTATGAAGCTATTTTTCTGGTTTGTAGGTATCGCCACTTTATTAGCAGGAATTATAGGGGTGAGTAATATTATGCTAATTATTGTAAAAGAGCGCACCAAAGAAATTGGTATTAGAAAAGCTTTAGGTGCCAAACCCATGTCTATAGTTGGAATGGTTTTACACGAATCCATTTTTGTAACTGCATTTTCGGGAATAATGGGTTTAATTTTTGCACTGGGTTTACTAGAATTTTTTGGCCCAATGATAGAACTAGACTTTTTAGTAAACCCTTCAGTAAATTTCAATATTGCATTAAGCACAGTCATTATTTTAATTGTAGCAGGAGCAATTGCTGGATTTTTTCCAGCTTGGCGTGGCGCCAAAATTAAACCTATAGATGCCTTAAGAGACGAATAATATGTTTAGTAGAGACAAATGGAATGAAGTTATCGAATCCTTATCGTCTAATTTATTTAGAACGGTACTTACTGCTTTTGGTGTATTTTGGGGAATTTTCATCTTAGTAATTTTACTTGCTGCTGGAAATGGTTTAGAAAATGGGGTGAAACAAATTTTCTCAGGCATTTCATCCAATTCTATGTTTATGTGGACACAAACCGCATCAAAACCTTACGATGGACTTCCTAAAGGAAGACGCTACAACTTTGATTTAGACGATGTAACTGCTATAAAGCAAAAAGTAAATGGTTTAAAATACGTTTCACCTAGAAATCAACTTGGTGGTTTTGGGGGCGACAACAATGTAGTTCGAGGTTTAAAAAATGGGGCTTTTAATGTGTATGGAGACTATCCAGATATACAAGAACAAGAACCTATGAAAATTTTAAGGGGCCGATTCATCAATCAAAATGACATAGAAAATAAACGAAAAGTTGCTGTAATTGGTGAAGGAGTTTTAAAAGAACTTTATAAAATTGATGAAAATCCGCTGGGGACTTATATTAAAATTCAGAGTGTAAATTTTATGGTGATTGGTGTTTACAAAAAACGCGGTTTTGGTGGCGGAAATGCAGAAGAAGACCAAAAACAAATTTACACTCCATTCACAGCCTTTTCGCAAGCTTTTAATTATGGCGAAG
This sequence comes from Psychroflexus salis, assembly GCF_014640175.1. Taxonomy (GTDB): domain Bacteria; phylum Bacteroidota; class Bacteroidia; order Flavobacteriales; family Flavobacteriaceae; genus Psychroflexus; species Psychroflexus salis. Next base: position 80,896 of record NZ_BMGL01000001.1, read on the forward strand.
TTGTAGGATGGATGGCCATAACAGCTAAAGATAATTTTTCAATTACCAACTTAAAGGAAAACATTTTCGACATTATAAAAATAAATCATCGCATTCATCCAGAAGATGACCGTGCTATCGGGAATTTTGATTTATACGAACAATTTTCTAAAATTCAAGGTTTATTTATCGCTTTAAATGCAGTAGCTTATTTTGTGGGAATTTTAATCTTAATCTCTGGTGTAATTGGAATAAGCAACATTATGTTAATTGTTGTAAAAGAACGCACTAACGAAATTGGTGTACGTCGTGCATTGGGAGCAACACCTTGGAATATTCGCGGACAAGTTTTGTTCGAATCTGTATTTTTAACTCTAGTTGCTGGAATGGCAGGAATTGTATTTGCAACGGGCATTTTATCAATTATAAATAAAGTTCTCCCGAAAGATAGCGACATTCCTTTTGTTAACCCTAGTGTAGACTTACCAACCGTAGTAACAGCCTTAATTATACTTGTAATCGCTGGATTATTTGCAGGCTTTATACCAGCACAAAATGCCATAAAAATAAAACCTGTAGATGCCTTAAGAACTGAATAAAAATCATAAGATCTAATAACAAATAACACAATGAAAAAAGCGCTAACTATTATTGTTCTATTAATTATAGTATTCCTATTTGGGGGATCCTTGTATTATCTGTATCAAAAAAACCAAGAAAGCCCAGAAGTATTTAAAACAGAACGAGCTTCTAAAGAAACCATTATTAAAAAAACGGTGGCTACCGGAACACTAATTCCTAGAGAAGAAGTAGAAGTAAAACCTAACATTTCTGGTATTGTAGACAAACTTCTAGTAAAACCAGGCGATACTGTTCAAGTTGGCGATTTAGTAGCCCAATTAAAAGTGGTTCCAAACATCAACAATTTAAACTCAGCCAAAAACCAATTAAGACAAGCAAAAATTAACTTGAACAACGAAAAGAAGATTTTTAATCGTCAAAAAGAATTGTTTGAAAAAGGAGTAATTTCTGCAAATGACTACGATTTAGCACAAAACTCTTTCGCTAATGCAGAACAAAACGTGCTAGCCGCCGAAGAAAATTTTGAAATCATTCAAACTGGAACTTCAAAAGATGCAGGAAATGCAGCAACTACAGAAATTAAAGCCCGTATTTCGGGTATGGTTTTAAGCGTTCCTATTAAAGTTGGAAACCAAGTAATTGAAGCCAATAACTTTAATGAAGGAACAACTATTGCTACCATTGCTAAGGTAGACGATATGATTTTTGAAGGCAAAGTAGACGAATCTGAAGTAGGCAAAATTAAAGAAAATCTTCCTTTAGAAATTACTGTGGGTGCAATCGAAAACACTACTTTCGATGCTGTTTTAGATTATATTGCACCGCAAGGAATTGAAGAAAATGGAGCTGTTCAATTCGAAATTGAAGGCAGCTTAAAAGAAACTAAAGGTATTTTTATACGCGCAGGTTTAAGTGCAAACGCATCTATTATTTTAGAAAAACAAGAAGATGTTTTAGCCATAAAAGAAGCTTTAGTGCAATTTGATAAAGAAACCAAAGCTCCATTTGTAGAAGTTGAAGTTGGCGATCAAAAATTTGAACGTCGTGATATTGAATTAGGCCTAAGCGATGGGATTAATGTTCAAATAAAATCTGGAATAGATGAAAATGACAACATAAAAGTTTGGAATAAAGTAGAAGAACCTATTTCACAAGGCCGAAGAAGAAGATAAGTTGCATCTACACAAATTTTAATCCTATGAAAATTATATATAATTTTATTCTTACAGCATTTCTATTAGCAACTAGCTCAACTTTTTATGCACAAGAAACACCACAAAAATGGACATTAGAAGCTTGTATACAACACGCTCTCGAAAACAATATTAGCGTAAAACAAACGCAATTAGATGTAGAAAACGCGGATATTGATATAAAAGAAGCGATTGGCAATTATTTGCCTACCTTGAATGTTGGTGCCAACAACCAATGGGTGTCTGGTTTAACCCAAAACATTACAACTGGTATTTTAGAGCAGCAAGTAAATCGTAACTTCTCGGTTAACGCAACGTCTAGCGTACCTATTTTTAATGGATTAGCTAACTTACGGCAGTTTGAACGTGCAAAAATTAATCGCTTAGCCAGCACATACAACCTCAACCAAATTAAGGATGATATTTCTTTAGCTGTAGCTAACTCCTATTTGCAAGTATTGGTTAGCAAGCAAAGCCTTATTGTTCTAGAAGAACAAAATAAAGTAACCCAAGAACAATTAAAACAAACGCAAGCCTTGGTTGATGTTGGTTCAATTCCTGAAGGAGAAATACTAGAAATTAGAGCTCAAAATGCAGATGAATTAAGACAAATTGCTATTGCGCAAAACGATGTACAGGTTAGCTTAATTGGTCTCGCTCAAAATCTATTAATTAAAGATTACGAAAATTTTGATATTGCAGACGAAGATTACGACATTCCTATCACTGAAATTTTAGAAAAAACTCCATCTGAAATTATTGAAAAAGCAAAACAAGAACGCTACGAAATTTTGGTAGCCGAACAAGATGTAGAATTAGCACAAAAAGATTTAGAATTAGCTAAAAGTCAATATTACCCTAGTTTAAATGCCTTCTTTAACTTCAACTCTAGAGAATCGAACAGAGAAAATGTAATTTCTAGTGGAATCGACCCAAACAATCCGACTGAGACTATTGGTATTGTGCAAAACACAGGAGACGAAGTAGTTCGTCCTAATTTCTTGCTAGAAACCGTAAGTGCTGACCCGTTTTTCGATCAATTAGAAAACAATTATGGTTACGCTTTTGGATTACAATTAAACATTCCTGTATTTAATGGATTTTCTGTACGAAATCAAGTAGCTAGAAGTCGAATTAACGTAGAACGAAGCGAATTTCAATTAGAACAAATTGAATTGAATTTAGAATCGAATGTTTATCAGGCTTATTTAGATGCACAAGGCGCCGCAAAAGCATATGAAGCAGCTTTACAGGCAGTAGAATCGCAACAAACTGCTTTTGATTATGCACAAGAGCGTTTCGAAGTGGGTATTTCTAACGGCTTTGAATTTACCCAATCTAAATTTAGATTAACCAATGCAGAAAACCAATTAATCCAAGCGAAATATAATTTTATTTTTCAAATAAAAGTATTAGAATTATTTTTTGGTATTCGCCCTGTTGAATATTAACCCGAAACAAAAAATTTGGCAAACATACTTCACATAGAAAGTGCAACAACTAATTGTTCTGTAGCTTTATCGAACAAGGGAAGTGTACTTGCTTTAAAAGAAATCAATTCGGCTAATTACAGTCATGCTGAAAATTTGCATGCGTTTATTGAAGCCGTTTTAGGAGAAGCTGAAATACATATGCACCAACTCGATGCAGTTTCAATTAGCAAAGGACCTGGTTCATATACAGGTTTACGTATTGGAGTTTCGGCTGCTAAAGGTTTAGCTTTTGGCTTACAAATTCCCTTAATTTCTGTAGGAACTCTCCAAGCTTTGGCGCTTCAACTTAAAGTAAAATCTGGTTTAATTATACCTATGCTAGATGCCAGAAGAATGGAAGCTTACACACAGGTTTTTTCAGCTGAACATGAATATTTAAGCCCTGTTGAAGCCACAATTTTAGTATCAAATTCATTTGAAGCTTTTTTAGCCAAAAACAAAGTGAGTTTTATAGGTTCTGCAGCTTCCAAATTTGAAGAAATATGTTTGCATCCCAATGCTAGTTTTTATACATCTTTAGTACCTTCAGCTAAGGAACAAGCCAAAATTGCATTTCAGAAATTTCAACAAGAAAAATTTGAAGATACGGCATATTTTGAACCCTTTTATTTAAAGGATTTTGTTGCAGGAAAACCTAAAAAACTTGTTTAAAATTAATTAGTTTAAATAAAAAAAGCTGCTTCAATTAATTGGAGCAGCTTTTTTTATTAAATATAGATAAATCTAGTTTTCTTTATCCATATTGTATAAGTGTACATCGCGTTGTGGGAATGGGAAAGAAACACCATTGGCTTCTAATTCGGTTTTCAATTTTTCAATAAAATCGAAATGTAAGTCCCAAAAATCTGATGTTTTGGCCCAAAAACGAACAGATAAATCTACCGAATTATCACCTAATCCAGTTACAACAACAACTGGTGCAGGGTCTTTTAAAGTGCGTTTATCTTTATTTAAAATGTCTAATAACACTTCTTTAGCTTTCTGTATATCACTATCGTAAGAAATTCCTACAGGAACCACATCTCTACGCGTTGGCTCGTAACTGTAGTTAGTTACTTTATTGTTTGATAACTGACCGTTAGGTATAACAATACGCTGATTGTTAATTGTAGTTATTTTTGTGTAAAAAATACTGATTTCTGTAACTGTTCCAGATTCTCCTTGAGCATCGATAAAATCACCTACTTTAAAAGGCTTCAATACAATAATTAAAACACCGCCTGCAAAGTTAGAAAGCGATCCTTGAAGTGCTAAACCAATTGCTAAACCAGCGGCGGCCAGTATAGCAGCAAAAGAAGTAGTTTCTATACCAAGCTCTGTTATAACAGCAATAATAAGTAGAATTTTCAAAGCGATGTTAATAATGCTAATGGCAAAACCACGAACGCCAGGATCTACTTCACGCTTTTCCATAACTTTCTTAACTCTTCCGGTAATAAACTTAATTGCCCACCAACCCAAGATTAGTGTTATCAAAGCACCTACAACACTAGGCAAATAATCAATTAAAGTCTGAAGTCCTTCTTTGGCAAATGTTGATAAATTTTCTACTGATTCATTCATTTTAGTTAATTTGTTTAGTTAGTTACAATTAGCAATATTAAGAAATAATTTTACCATTTTTAACATCATTTTTATCCGTATTCAAAAAAATTAATTTTCCATCGGTGTTTTCTGTCATTAAAATCATGCCTTCGCTAAGTACACCTCTTAATTTAACAGGCTTTAAATTAACAACTACGGCTACTTTTTTTCCAAGAATTTCATCTGGAGTATAGTGCTCAGCTATGCCAGAAACTACACTTCGTATATCGATGCCTGTGTCTACTTTTAGATGCAAAAGTTTTTTGGCTTTTGCAATTTTTTCGGCAGAAACAATAGTTCCTACACGCATATCTAATTTAGTGAAGTCTTCAAAATCGACTTCTTCCTTGGCAGGTTCGATTGCAGTAACTTCTTCAGCATTTTCTTTTTTGATAGCTTCTAATTTATCGAGTTGCGTTTGCATTTCGACATCTTCAACTTTAGTAAAAAGCAATTCAGCTTGATTTATTTGATGGCCTTCTTGGAGTAAGTCTTCAGCTTCAGCTAAATCATTCCAATAAATTTTACCCATTTGATCTTGATTTAGCATTTGGCGTAATTTCTCGCTAGTAAAAGGCAAGAATGGTTCTGCAATTACAGCTAAAGCTGATGCAATTTGTAAACCAACATACATTATGGTAGCTGTTCGCTCTGGGTCTGTTTTAGCTTTTTTCCATGGCTCTTCATCTGCTAAATACTTATTTCCTAAGCGCGCTAAATTCATCATTTCAGCTTGCGCTTCTCTAAAACGGTATTTTTCTATAGAGTTCCCAATTGTAGTTGTAAATTTTTTAATTTCCTGAAGTACGCTAATATCAATGGCTTCAAAATTAGTTTTAGTTGGAACTTTTCCAGCATAATATTTATTGGTTAAGACCACTACTCTATTTATAAAATTACCAAAAATACCGACCAATTCAGAATTGTTTCTAGTTTGAAAATCCTTCCAAGTAAAGTCGTTGTCTTTCGTTTCTGGTGCGTTAGCGGTTAAGCAATAGCGTAAAACATCTTCTTTCCCAGGAAAATCTTCTAAATATTCGTGCAACCACACTGCCCAATTTTTTGAAGTTGAAAGTTTTTGTCCTTCTAAATTTAAAAACTCGTTAGCAGGCACATTATCGGGTAAAATATAACTGCCTTCAGCTTTCAACATTACGGGGAAAATAATGCAATGAAACACAATATTATCTTTTCCTATAAAGTGAACCAGTTTAGTTTCTTCGTCTTTCCAGTAAGGCTCCCAATCTTTATTTTCGCGTTTTGCCCATTCTTTTGATGCAGAAATATATCCAATAGGCGCATCAAACCAAACATACAACACTTTTCCTTCGGCTCCTTCAACCGGAACGGGAATTCCCCAGTCCAAATCGCGAGTTACTGCTCTAGGACGTAAACCATCGTCTATCCAAGATTTACATTGCCCATAAACATTGGGTTTCCAATCTATTTTATGGTCTTCTACAATCCATTTTTGTAACCAATTACTGTATTGATCTAGCGGTAAATACCAATGTTTGGTTTGTTTGGTAATGGGTTTGTTTCCAGTAATGGCCGAAACTGGATTTATGAGTTCATTAGCACTAAGCGAAGTTCCACATTTTTCGCACTGATCGCCATAAGCTTCTTCTTTGCCACACTTTGGACACGTTCCCGTTACAAATCGATCGGCTAAAAACTGTTTAGCTTCTTCATCATACAACTGCTCAGAAGTTTCTTCAACAAATTTGTTGTTTTTGTATAAATTTTTAAAGAATGATGTAGCCGTTTCGTGATGTACTTTTGCAGAAGTTCTGGAGTAATTATCGAATCGAATTCCGAAATCTACAAAAGATTTTTTAATAATTCCGTTGTATTTATCAACCACATCCTGTGGCGAAACTCCTTCTTTTTTGGCTTTTATAGTAATAGGCACACCGTGTTCGTCGCTTCCACATACAAAAAGCACATCTTCTCCTTTTAGTTTTAAATAGCGTGCATAAATATCTGCAGGAATATACACGCCAGCTAAGTGACCAATATGAATTGGACCGTTGGTGTAAGGCAAAGCCGCAGTTATAGTATAACGTTTGGGTTGATTCATGTTCAAAATTTATGGCGCAAAGGTAGGTATTTTTTAAGATTGTGCATATGCAAGATATGGCTAGCTTGGTGAATTAGATGAAATGTGTAAAAACATTTCTTTGAAAGTTAATCTTGAATAAATAAGTAAAATTTAGAAAAACAATTTTGCCAAAGCATTAAGTAAAAACCGTTTAAATTAAGCTAAATTTGCAAACTGAATTAAATGCAAATTATGTTTAAGAACGATTTATTTTTACGCGCTTTAAATGGTGAAACGGTAGAGCGACCACCAGTTTGGATGATGCGTCAAGCTGGAAGATATCTACCCGACTTTATGAAGTTGAAAGAAAAATATGATTTTTTTACACGTTGCCAAACTCCAGAGCTAGCTACCGAAATAACCGTAATGCCCATACACCAAGTAGGAACCGATGCTGCCATTTTATTCAGTGACATATTGGTTATTCCACAAGCTATGCAAATTGAAGTAGAAATGAGACCTGGTATTGGCCCATGGTTACCCAACCCAATTCGCAATAAAAAAGCGGTTGACCAAGTGGTTATTCCAGATGTTTATGAAGAATTAAACTACGTTTTTGAAGCTATAAAAATGACCAAAAAGGAATTGAATAACGAAGTTCCTTTAATTGGTTTTGCAGGTTCTCCTTGGACTATTTTGTGTTACTGTGTGCAGGGCCAAGGCTCTAAAAACTTCGATAAAGCCAAAGAATTTTGTTTTACCCAACCCGAATTGGCGCACCAATTATTGCAAAAAATAACCGACACCACGATAGCTTATTTAAAAGCAAAAGTTGAAGCTGGAGTAGATGCTGTACAAGTCTTCGACTCATGGGGCGGAATGCTTTCGCCAACCGATTATCAGCTTTTTTCTTGGAAATATATGCAGCAAATTATCGATGCTTTAAAAGATGAAATTCCAGTTATTGCCTTTGGTAAAGGCTGCTGGTTTGCTTTAGACACCATGGCTAAATCGGGTGCTGCTGCTTTAGGAGTAGATTGGACCTGTTCTGCAAAAAATGCTCGCTATTTAACCGGTGGAAACATAACTTTACAAGGTAATTTCGATCCTTCTCGATTATTTTCTCGACCTGCTGAAATCACCAAAATGGTGCATCAAATGATTGATGAGTTTGGTAAAGACAAATACATCGTGAATTTAGGACATGGGATTCTGCCTAATATTCCCGTTGAAAATGCCAAAGCTTTTGTAGATGCCGTTAAATCTTATAAAAGCTAAATTAGTTAAATTCAAAAATGAAACTTCAACATTTTAGAAATACAACTTTTACAAAACTCTTCTGGGGTTTTATAGGATTGTATTTTCTAAACATTGGTGTAGATACTTCCGATATTAACTCCAATTTAATTCCAGAAGACCTTTCGCTTAACGAACAGGAAAGTATTGTAGAAATCATAGTTGAAAAAGTTTTTAACTACGGTAATGTAATTAAGGAACAAGATGATGAAGACACAGAAGATTATAGCAAAAAAAGAGTTTCTAAAATAGATTTAAGCCCTCTTAAAAATGAATTTAATGAAGATGTTTTAATAATTTTCTTAACATTTAAAAATAATTTTAACTCTTGTAAATCCAGTTTATCTGAAGCTCATTATTATCTAGAGAAGCCACCCCCCAAAGTTTAATTTATTACGCCGTTTTTTAAAACTATCTTAATAACAAATTTTAATAAATTAAACTACATGGAGTCTAAATCTATTTGGGTAATTGTTTGTGTACAATTACTCGCAATTACATTATATGCGCAAGAATATAAATCTATTAAAGACAGCCTTTATATCGATGAAATAGAAGCTAAAAATGAAACTGTAAAAATTCTTCACGCCGAACCACTTTATATCGATTTAATTCGAGACTTAGGCGCTCGAAAAGGAGAAAAAGAATGGAATGTAGGCCTTAGCTTAACCGATAATTTACAATTTGATGCCTACGAAGCACTAGTAGAGTACGAATGGGCACCAATTAACCGACTAGGTTTAGAAGTAGAATTACCATTTACTTTTTACAGCCCTTTAAACGGAACTGCTAATTCAAATTTACCTTCTAACCGCTTAAATAGCCTAAAAATTGCTGGTCAATGGTCTTTTTATGTAAATGAAAAAATTGCCACTTCGATGGCTGTAGGCTACATAAACGAATTTATATTTAATGATTTTGGTAACTTTGGTAAACCACTTATTAATGGGAATGTTTATAATCCTTTTTTGATTGCTGCAAAACGCTGGGGAAATAATTTTCATTCGCTATTATATACAGGGCCTAGGATTGAACAAAATTTTAGCAACAATCGATTTAGAACCAGTTATGAAGCCAATACCAGTTTTCATTATATGATTACGGGTACGCGAAATTTTATTGGTGTTGAATTTAATAAAGAAATTTATAAAACTGATTTTGATATGACAATAAGACCTCAACTTCGGGTTGGTATTGCTGAAAATTTATTAATCGGAATTGTTGCCGGTATTCCCATTAATAGAGAAAACGAAAGGCTAAGCTCATTTTTACGACTTATTTGGGAACCTAAGCATAAGTTTTAAAAAACAAAATACAATGAAGTCATAAAAATTAAACTACCAACAATAAATATCAATAAGGTATAAGGAAAAATTTCGTGGGCTTTTAATTTTGTAATTGCTAATAAAGGTAATGCCCAAAAGGGTTGGAGCATGTTAGTTATTTGGTCTCCATAAGCTAGAGCCATAATCATTTTAGGTAAGTCAACCCCTAATTTTAATGCAGACTCTATGGCTATAGGACCTTGCACAGCCCATTGTCCGCCACCACTAGGCACAAAAATATTAACTAATCCTGCACTAAAAAAAGTAAGAATTGGTAAGAACTCTTCGTTGGCAAAATTACTAAACAAATTAGCAATTTCTGATACTAAACCACTGTCTTTCATTATTCCCATAATACCAAAATAAAGTGGAAATTGAATTAAAATTCCACCAGCCCCACGAATAGCTTTTGCTAAGGCCTGCTTAAATTGAAATATGCTTGTGTGTAAAATAAAACCTAAACCAAGCATTAAAAAATTAAGCATATTAGGAGTTAATTGTAATTTTTTTAAATCGCTACTATATTGAACAACAAAAGCTAAAATTAACAAAATCCCAAATCCAATACCAACCCACGGAGAAGATTCTAAGCCATGTATAGTCGTAGATGATACTTGATTTTCTTCGGCTACAAATCGGCTTTTTAGGTTTATTTCATCAGCTTGTTTCTGCTTAGCTAACCACCAAAAAAACAATGGTATTAATAGTAATAAAGTTGTAAAAACAATTAAATTTTCAAGACTAAAAATAGTTTGCGATGTAGATACATAAGTAGGTAGGTTACTGCCAATTGCTTGCCATTTTTCATCAGCAAATAAACTTGGCAAGTGGTTTATTTCGGCTACTTTTAAAGGAGCAGATCCGCTCATGCCGCCGTGCCATGCCATCATACCGACATAACCAGCAGCTCCTAAAAGTGGGTAATTTAAAGTAAAGCCCTCAACAACTGATTTTTCTCCAATTTTACGTACCAATAAAGCACCAAATATGAGACACAACCCCCAATTAAAAAAAGAGACAACCAATGTAAAAAAACTAACCCAAATAACTGCTGTTGTTGTATTGTAAATAAATCCAGTTAAGAAATTTAAGAGTTTCTGCACAGGTTTACTTAAAGCTAAAATATGGCCTAAAACCAAAATAAACATCATTTGGTAGGCAAATACCAACAGCGCTTCATTCCAAATTCCGTTTTCCCAATAACTTAAAATAGCTATAAAATGGTTTTCATCTGTTGGTGGTGAAGTAAATATTAAAGCTAAAACTATGCTTAATAGGGTTAACAATATAGCAAGTGCAAAAGGTGTAGGGAGTAATTTTTCTAGCTTCTTCATAAGGCATAAATGCAATTCCATTCAAATTTAATAACTAAAAAAACATGAAACAGACTTCTTCTAAATTTTTCAATGAAATTAAATAAAAACGTACTTTTGAAGCTTCAAAAAACAAAGCAAACCATGTTGAAATCTGCTAAAATTAATCTGCATTTACTTCGATTAAAAAACAGGTATTTTAGTCAACAACAGTTTCTAATTTTTTTAAGTGTTCTTATTGGTTTTACTTCGGGCTTAGTGGCCGTTATTCTTAAAAACTTAAGTTATTTTATTCAACAATTACTGAAAGGAAAATACTTAGCAACCTACCATAATTCCTACTATTTTATTTTTCCATTATTAGGTTTAGCTTTGGTTTATATAATAACCAATTACGTATATAAACGCCAAGTTGGCCAAGGAATAGTAGTTACTTTGTATGCTATTTCTCGTAAAAAAGGGATTTTAGAACGTTTTCAAAATTACGCATCCTTTATTACGGCTCCTTTAACCGTTGGTTTTGGTGGTTCAGTAGGTTTGGAAGCGCCAACGGTAGTTACAGGCGCATCTTTAGGCTCTAGATTATCGCGCTATTTTAAAATGAACCAAGCAGCACGAACACTTTTAATTGGCTGTGCTGCTGCTGCTGCTATGTCCAGCATATTTAAAGCACCTATTGCAGGAATAATTTTCGCCATAGAAATTTTTAGTTTAGACTTGACATTGGTTTCTATGATTCCCTTACTTACGGCTTCTGTTTCAGCTATATTAACATCTTATTTCTTCTTTGGTAATGACATTATTTTAAATACAGTTTTAGAAGACGAATTTAATATATCAGATGTTGGGTTTTATATATTTTTAGGCTTGTTCTCCGCTTTTGTCTCCTTGTATTTTTCGAAATTATATTTTGGGATTTTTAAGCTGTTTAAAAAAATAAACAGCAAATGGGTACGCATGCTAGTTGGTGGTGTAATTTTAGGAATACTCATTTTTATTGCCCCTGCTTTATACGGAGAAGGTTACGACGTTATTAATGCTTTGTTACAGCAAGAATACAAGTTAGCCTTAGGTAATAATTTTTTTAATACATATTTAAACCAACAGTTATATGTAATTTTATTTTTGGTAATTGTTTTTATATTTAAATCTATTGCAACTTCTGTTACTATTGCTGCAGGCGGTGTTGGTGGGATTTTTGCTCCAGTTTTATTTATGGGCAGCGCCATGGGCAATGCTTTTGCACTTATGGTAAATACTTTAGGGTTTAAACAGATATCGGTTACTAATTTTACTTTGGTTGGTATGGCTGGTTTAATGGCTGGAATTATGCATGCTCCGTTAACGGCCATTTTCCTTATTGCTGAAATTACTAGTGGTTATGGTTTGTTTATACCCTTAATGATTACAGCTGGAATTTCGTTTTTTATTACATCTCAGTTTCAACCACATTCGGTATATACTATTGAGTTAGCTCAACGTGGAGATTTATTAACGCATAACAAAGACCAAAGTGTTTTAACCTTAATGGACATTAGGCAAGAAATTGAAACAAATTTTATCCCTTTAAATATCAATTATAATTTAGGTGAAATTGTGAACAAAGGAGTAATAAATTCATCTAGAAATATCTTTCCTGTTGTCGATAAAAACAATATATTTAAAGGTGTAGTTTTGCTGGACGATATCCGCACTATTATGTTCGATCAAAAATTATATGAAGAAGTACAGTTAATAGATATCATGCAACAAGCACCAGAAATAATCGATTTAAAAAATTGTACGATGAAGGACATCATGCAAAAATTTCAAAACAGAAATGCATGGAATTTACCAGTTGTTGAAGATGGGACTTACAAAGGTTTTGTTTCTAAATCAAAACTACTTACTGCATACCGACAAAAATTAATTGAATTAAGTGTGTAAATTATGAAACTTAGCATTAAAATACTTTTTTACATCATTATATTAAGCATAGGAACTGGAACTTATTTTCATTTTGAAGGCGAATTAAGACTAAGTGAAGTTATAATTGGTATTTCGGTACTCGCAGCGGTATTTATATTAATGCCTTTATTTTTAATACACCGCTGGAAAGGAAAAAAATTAAGCGATTACACCCTAACTAAAGAAAATCTGGATAAAATGAGAAATAAAGGTGTAGATAAATAACATTTTTTCACTGCTGTGTAAAGAAAAAATTACAGCCGAAGGTTCATAGCTAAAGACTAGTTGGATTTGTCGCGCTTTAAAGTAAAATTAAAAATTACTTCAAGCCAGTTAATGCAATAAGCTTAGTGCTTTATTTAATTTAAACTAATCTGTAGAGTTATAATTACTGATTTTGATCAGCAAAATCGATATAACTTTCTCTAAATCAATATTTTTTTTTAAAATAAACATACATAATAGTTGCAGCATTTATATATTGTGTATGTTTGCATTATATTTAAATTATATTATTATTACATTATGGAAGGTACAGTAAAATTTTTCAATGAGTCTAAAGGTTATGGATTCATTACAAACGAAGAAACCGGACAGGATATCTTTGTTCACGTAACAGGATTGAATGGCGAAAACATCGCAGAAGGTGACCGCGTAGAGTACAATGAACAAGAAGGAAGAAAAGGAATGAACGCTACAGATGTACGCGTGATTTTAGAATAACATATATTATTTTATTTCAAGCCTTACAAAGCGCTCTTCAAAAGAAGGGCGCTTTTTTTATACACAAGATTAAACACAAGTCCTATATTTGCAATGCCGTTTGCTAATTAAAAATCTTGCAGCAATGCCAAAACAAATAAGCTGCAGCATAAATAAGATATTCAAATTGCTATAACCTGATGTTTCAAATAAAAAATACTTTAGTTTCTGAAGAGATTCTTGAAAACGATTTTACTTGTAATCTTTCTGCATGTAAAGGCGAATGTTGTGTAGCTGGTGAAGCTGGTGCACCTGTTACAGCTGAAGAAGCTAATAAATTAGAAGAAGTTTACGAAAAAGTAAAACCTTATATGCGTAAAGAAGGCATTTTAGCTGTAGAAGAACAAGGTAAATATGTAAATTCTGCATTCGATGCTAACGAACTTGAAACACCATTGGTAAACGGAAAAGAATGTGCCTATGTTCGCTTTGATGATAAAGGTACCGCATTATGTGCTATTGAATCGGCTTACCGAGATAAAAAAATTGATTTCAAAAAACCTATTTCTTGTGCTTTGTATCCCATTCGTATACAAAAATTATCATCCTTTGAAGCTGTAAATTACGATCGTTGGGATATTTGCACTCCAGCATGTAGCTTGGGTAAAGAATTACAAATGCCCGTTTATAAATTTACGAAAACGCCATTAATTGAAAAATTTGGAGAAAATTGGTATGCAGAGTTAGAGCTTGTTGCAAAAGAATATAAAAAATTCAAAAAAAGTAAACCCAATTTTAAATAAATTAGAATTGCACTTCAGTGCCAAGTGGCTCAACTTGATTACTCTTTAAATCGATAATTTTAAAATAATAGTTAAGTGCTTCTCTTTTATTAAAAAGTATAGCCGCTCTGTGCTTATCTGTAAACCTAAATAGTTTTTTTATACTTACGTTCTTGTAATTATGCTTAGATGCATAATTGCCTTCACCATTATCGATAATGTTTAATTAAACTCCTTTTGTTATTTTTTTACATGAAAACTTAGTTTTTTTTATTTATCGGACGAAGATAAACCATGCCTAATAGCATTTTCTACAAATAATTGAAGTAATAATGGTGGAATTTTAATTTGAGACAACAAAAATGTGCAGGAATTTCAAAAAGCACATTTATAGCAGTATAAGAAAGATGAAATTAATTTGCTATAAAAAAGAAATCCATCAATTTTAGGCATTTGTACATCTAAAAATACAGCATCAACATTCTTATTCTTAAATAGGAAATAGCAAACTCTGCATCAGTAAAACCCTTCAATACAATAACATCTTTTCAGAAGTTATTTAATTCTCAAACTAAGCTTTTAATTGCTTTGGCTTTATCGTTTGTAATTATAGTCTCCATCATATTTGTGAAAAATATACACCATATGCAAACAAAAATTAATACAACCAAAATGGGTTTGTATAACACGACAAAAAAATTGTATAATCAGGTACTTTTAAAGCATAAAAATCTAAGTTTCGCAATAAGTAAGCTAAAGTTTCATAATACAAAGATTTATCTTATTTTCGCCAACTGATTCAAATAAACATATAAAATGGCGATTTTAAGTAAGATAAGACAAAGAACTGTAGTGTTAATAGGAGTTATTGCACTTGCTTTGTTTGCATTTGTGCTTGCCGATGTTATAAACCAAGGTGGGTTTTCTGGAGAAAAGCAAACTTCAACCGTGGGTGTAATTGGCGATGAAAAAATTGAACAAGAAACTTTTGCAAGACAGGTTGAAAATTATCGAAACCAGCTAGGGGCTAATGCTTCAACTATGCGCGCAGTAAATCAAGTTTGGGATGCACAAGTAAACCAAACCATCCTAAAGCAAGAATTTGAAAAACTAGGCTTACAAGCTACTCGTGCTCAAATTTTAGACTACTTAGAAGACCAACTTGCGGGCAATCCAAGTTTTTCAAACGAAGACGGTTTATTTAGTGAAAGCAAAATGGTGGAATATGTAGCAAATATTAAAGAAACTAATTTACAAGAATACCAAGCTTGGCAAAAATATTTAGAAGATATTGAAGTACAGATTTTAACAGATTCGTACTACAATATGATTCAAGCTGGACTTAATGTTACTTTATTTGAAGCTGAACGAATCTATAAATTAAACAACGATAATTTAAATTTAGAATTTGCTTACGTTGCTTATGAAGATGCAGAAGATGTTAAAGTTAGCAAGTCAGACATTAAAGATTACATCAATAAAAACAAAGAACGCTTTAAGCAAGATGCTAAAGCAGATATCGAATATGTGTTTTTTGAAGAAGTACCTTCAAACGAAGATGATGCTAATGTACAAACCGCAGTAAAAACGCTAATGGGTGAATTTAAAACGACTTCAAACAATGAAGAGTTTATCAATCTCAATTCAGATTCACCTTACCAAGCTCGTTTCCAATTTGAGTACGATTTAAAATCAGATTTTAGCGAACAGTTATACAATTTAAATCAAGATGAAGTTTACGGTCCTTACAAAGAAAACGAAAGCTGGAAGTTAAGTAAGCTTATTGAAATAAAAACCATTGCAGATTCTGCAGATGTAAAGCATATTTTAATCACTTTTGAAGGTACAAGAGTAGACCCAGAAGTAACCCGAACTAAAGAAGAAGCAAAACAATTAGCCGATAGTTTGTTTAGCGAACTAAACAAAAACAAAGCTCAATACGCACAAATTGCCGAAACTTTTTCTGCAGATAAGCAAAGTGGTGCAAAGGGTGGTGAACTTGGAACACTTAAATTTGGAAATCTATTTGGAGGAGACAAAGAATTTAATGAAAAGGTTTTTACAGCTAAAAATGAAAGTTTACAAGTAATTGAATCAGATTTTGGATACCACATAGTACACGTATCTAACTTAACTGAACCTAAAAAGGCAGTTAAAATAGCTTCATTAAGCCAAAAGGTGCTACCTTCGGATAAAACATCAACAACTATTTACAGAGAAGCTTCTAACTTTTTACTAGATAGTAGAGAAAAAGATTTCGATGAATTAGCAAAAGAATATGGAGTAGATATTAAACCCATTAACGGCATAAAACAACTGGAAGAGCGCATTACTGGTTTAGGAGTACAAAGACCAATTGTAAAATGGGCATTCGAAAAAGATACAAAAGCCGGAAATACTGAGTTTTTTGAAATCACAGAAGGATTTGTAATTGCAAAACTTGTAAAACGAAATGAAAAAGGTTTACAATCTGTAGAACAAGCATCTGCTGCTGTCACTCCAATTTTAAAGAAAGAAAAACAAGCAAAAAATATAATAAGCAAGGCCAAAGCAAATTCCTTAGAAGATTTTACAACGCAATTTGGAGTAGATAAAAAAAGAGCTACTGCCGTTAATTTAGAAAGCCCTATGCTTACAGGAGTTGGCCAAGAACCAGCCGTGGTTGGTGCTGCTTTTGGACTAGAAGAAGGTACAACAAGCGCTCCAGTTAAAGGAGAAAAAGGCGTTTTTGTGGTAAAGCTACTTAAACGAAACGAAGCTCCAGCTTTGCCTTCTTACACAGGTATTGCTAAAAAAGAAACAGAAGAGCGATTAAAAAACATACGTGGTCAAAATTCTAAATTGCTTAAAGCACTTAAAGAAACAAGAGAGATTGAAGATAATCGTGCACGTTTTTATTAAAAAATTATTTTTCTAAATAGTATAAAAAACCCGTTCGAAAAGTTCGGGTTTTTTTAGTTCGTTACAGTTAGCTAAAATTATTTATATGGCAAGATCACACTGTTAATCATTAATAAGACCACATGCAATGCTTATCTTTGTAAAAAATACTAAAAAATGAATTCTAAAGTACGCGTACGTTTTGCTCCAAGTCCTACAGGTCCTTTGCATATTGGTGGTGTAAGAACAGCCTTATATAATTATCTTTTTGCTAAAAAGCACAAAGGCGACTTTATACTTCGCATTGAAGATACAGACCAAAGTAGATATGTTGCAGCTGCAGAAGATTATATAATTGAAAGTTTAAATTGGTGTAGAATACCATTTGATGAAGGCCCAGGGAAAGAAGGTAATTACGGACCTTATCGACAAAGTGAGCGCAAAGAATTATATCAAAAATATGCACAAGAATTAATTGAAAATGGAAATGCATATTATGCCTTCGATACACCCGAAGAACTCAATCAACTTAGAAGTGTATATGAGGCTAAAGGAGAAAAATTTAGCTACGGACCCACAACACGAAACGAACTTAATAACTCCTTACACCTTACTGCAGAAGACATTCAAGAGCGATTAAACAAGCAATTAGATTATGTAATTCGTTTTAAAACACCAGTAAATCGTTCGTTAAATTTTAAAGATGAAATACGAGGTTATATAGAAGTAGAAACTGATAATTTAGACGATAAGATTCTATTTAAAAGCGATGGAATGCCAACTTATCATTTAGCGAATATTGTAGACGATTACCTCATGGAGATTTCTCACGTAATTCGTGGAGAAGAATGGCTACCTTCTTTGCCTTTACATATTTTATTATACGAAGCTTTTGGTTGGAAAACTCCAAAATTTGCACACTTACCCTTAATTTTGAAGCCTTCGGGTAAAGGAAAGTTAAGTAAACGCGATGGCGATAAAGAAGGTTTTCCTGTGTTTCCATTAAATTGGAAAGACCCTCATACTGGAGAAACAGCTATAGGATATAGAGAAGAAAAATACTTGCCAGAAACGGTAATTAATATGCTTGCATTCCTTGGTTGGAACCCAGGTACTGACCAAGAGCTTTTTAAATTAGAAGAGTTAGTAGAAGCTTTTCAAATTAGCCAAGTAAATAAAGCTGGAGCAAAATTCGATATTCAAAAAACAAAATGGTTCCAGCAACAATACATGCACGAAGCTCCTATTGATTATTTAATACAAGAATTTTTACCTATTCTTCGCGAAAAGGGAATAGAAAAAAGTAATGCTTATATTGAAAATGTAATTGAAACTGTTAAAGAACGAGCCGTATTTGTTACAGATTTTTGGGAGCTAAGTTGGTTTTATTTTTCAGCACCTTCAGGCTTCGATAAAAAAGCTAGTACAAAAGCATGGAAAGAAGATACTGATTTATTAATGCAAGAATTAATAGTAGTTTTAGAAGAAATTAAAGATTTTTCTGAAGATAACTTAAAGGCAAAAGTAAAGCCATGGATTGAAGCTAAAGGCGTTGGATTTGGAAAAGTAATGCAACCCTTGCGTTTAGCTTTAGTTGGCGCTATGCGTGGACCTGATGTGTTTCATATTGCCAGTTCTGTAGGACAAACTGAATGCATAAATCGAATTCAATTTGCCATGAAAGAATTGGGCTAAATCAATTAACCTGAAATTGATCTTCTGAGTTTTTGAATATAAACACATATACTTAATCAAAAATGATAACAGAAGTTACTTACATTCTTTTTAAACATACTTAGAACATAATTTTATAAAAAAAGCTTCAGACTTATCTGAAGCTTTTTTTTATAAATAACATATATAAAGTTTGCTTGAAAGACGCAAGACTAAATATACGCAAGTCTTGCACAAAAACAAACAAGATTAATCGCTTAAAGCTTCTGCTCCAGCAACAATTTCTAGTATTTCGTTAGTAATAGCAGCCTGACGAGCTTTATTGTAAGACAATTTCAAGTCGTCTCTAAGCTCTTTTGCATTATCGGTTGCTTTGTGCATAGCAGTCATTCTCGCTCCGTGTTCTGATGCAATGGAATCGCGTAAAGCCTTAAACAATTGCATTTTTAAAGACTTAGGAATAAGTTCTTTAATAATCTCTTGTTTTTCTGGCTCAAAGATATAATCAACTTGAGAAGAATTAAAGTCAACCTCTTGTTGTTCTTGCTTAATGGGTAAAAAATCTTCCGTTAAAACAATTTGAGTACCGGCATTTTTAAAGTGGTTATAAATCAGAACAACTTGGTCGTAAGTCTCTGTTTCAAAATCGTTCATGATTTTTTCAGTAAACTCTGCCACTTCTTGGTAAGTTAATTTATTTACCATCTCTTCATTATGGTAATCAACTATATAACTTTTAGCATTTAATACTTCGTATGCTTTTTTCCCAATACATGCTAAGGAAATACTTTCATTTTTAAAGCGACCAGTAGCTAAGTTTTTAACTTGTTTTACAATATTAGAATTGAAAGCTCCAGCTAGGCCTTTATTAGAAGAAATAGCAATAATTAAAACGTTCTTTACATCTCTTTGAACGGTAAGCGGGCTATCGCTTTGGCCATCTAAAGATGCACTTAAATTTTGTAGAAGTTCTGTAAGCGTATCTGCATATGGACGCATTTTTGTAATTGCATCTTGAGCCTTACTCAACTTAGCAGCAGAAACCATTTTCATGGCACTTGTAATCTGCATAGTTGAACCTACCGAACTGATTCTATTTCTTAATTCTTTTAAATTTGCCATTACGCTACTTTTTTACAGGTAATAAGTAATCAATTATTCCGCATATTTAGATGCAGCTTCTTTAGCTACCTTCTCCAATACATCTGTAATTTCATCGGTAATTTTACCTGACTTTAATACATCTAGCTCTTTGCGATACTGTGCATCTAATAGAGACAAGTAATCTTTTTCGAAAGCTTTGATATCTTCAACAGGAACTTTGCGCATTAAGTTTTTAGTTCCAGCATAAATAACCGCAATTTGTTTTTCAACAGGATACGGGTCTGATTCTGCTTGTTTTAGAACTTCAACATTGCGTTTTCCTTTTTCAATCGTATTCATTGTAGCAGCATCTAAATCTGATCCAAATTTAGCAAAAGCTTCAAGTTCTCGATACTGAGCTTGATCTAACTTTAATGTTCCTGCTACTTTTTTCATAGACTTAATCTGAGCGGAACCACCCACACGAGATACAGAAATACCTACGTCGATAGCTGGGCGAACCCCTGAGTTAAATAAGTCTGAAGTTAAGAATATTTGTCCATCGGTAATCGAAATTACGTTTGTTGGAATATAAGCAGATACATCTCCTGCTTGCGTTTCGATAATTGGTAAAGCTGTTAACGATCCACCACCTTTTACTTTTCCTTTCAAAGATTCCGGTAAATCATTCATTTCAGCAGCAATTTTATCATCATTGATAATTTTTGCAGAACGTTCTAATAAACGAGAGTGTAAGTAAAACACATCGCCAGGATATGCCTCACGTCCTGGAGGTCTTCTAAGCAATAAAGAAACTTCACGGTAAGCAACAGCTTGTTTAGACAAATCATCGTAAATAATTAATGCAGGACGACCAGTATCTCTAAAATATTCGCCAATTGCAGCACCCGCCAAAGGAGCATAAACTTGCATTGGAGCTGGGTCTGATGCATTTGCAGCGACGATAGTTGTATACGCCAAGGCACCTTTATCTTCTAACAATTTAGCAATTCCTGCAACGGTAGATGCTTTTTGTCCTACTGCAACATAAATACAATAAACAGGCTCACCTGCATCGTAAAATTCTTTTTGGTTTAGAATGGTATCGATACAAACAGCTGTTTTTCCTGTCTGGCGATCGCCAATAACCAACTCACGTTGACCACGACCAACTGGTACCATAGCGTCTATCGATTTAATTCCAGTTTGCATAGGTTCTGTAACAGGCTCACGGTAGATTACCCCTGGAGCTTTTCTTTCGATGGGCATCTCGAAGGTTTCGCCTTCAATAGCACCTTTTCCATCGATAGGAGTTCCTAAAGTATTAACTACTCTACCTGAGATACCTTCTCCAACTTTAATAGAAGAAATTAATTTGGTACGTTTTACAACATCCCCTTCATTAACTCCAGATGATGAACCTAATAGAACAACACCAACGCTATCTGCTTCAAGGTTTAAAACCATTCCGCGTAAACCGCCTTCAAATTCTACTAATTCGCCGTATTGTACGTTAGTAAGTCCATATACATTGGCAATACCATCACCTACACGAAGTACTGTTCCTACTTCGTCTAAGGAAGCTTCTGATGTAAAACCAGATAATTGTTTTTTTAAAATTGCTGATATTTCAGCAGGTTTAATTTCTGCCATAACTTTTATATTAAATCGGTATGTTTACCTATAACTTTATTGATTAATTAATTCTCTTTTTAATTTTTGTAATTGTGTGGCAACACTTGCATCGTACTGGAAATCTTTAAGGTTTAAAACAAAACCACCTAGTAAATCTGGATTTACATGAGTAGATAATTCTGCTTCAGCACCTGTAAGTTCTTTTATTTTTGCTTGTATTTCCTTTTCTTGGTCTAAACTTAATGCTACAGCGGTTGTTACATCTGCATGTTGAATGTTGTTTGCAAGCTCAACTATTTCAACAAAAGATTGGGCTACTAAACCTAGTAGTTGAATCCTACGATTAACCGTAAGTACTTCCATTAATTTCAAGGATTGATCTTGTAAAGATTTAAAAACAGCCTGAACAACATCTAATTTTTTTTCGGCTTCAATAATTGGGCTTGCCAGCACCGTACGAAGCGACTTATGAGCAGCCATAGTTGCAACTATAAACTGCATATCTTCAAAGATAAGCTGAGTGCTCTGTTCCTCTTCAGAAATACTGAAAAGTGCTTTAGCATAACGATTTGCAGCAGATTTACTCATAATTAAGTATTAATTAAGTTCAACTTCCTTAAGCATTTTATCTACTAATGCTTTTTGTGATTGCTCATCTTTAAGTTCTGATTGAAGTACTTTTTCTGCAATTTTAACAGACAACAAACCTACTTGAGACTTCAGTTCTTTAATGGCCAATTTCTTTTCAGACTGGATAGTAGCCTGTGCTTTTAAAATCATTTCTGAAGA
Organism: Psychroflexus salis; assembly: GCF_014640175.1. Taxonomy (GTDB): domain Bacteria; phylum Bacteroidota; class Bacteroidia; order Flavobacteriales; family Flavobacteriaceae; genus Psychroflexus; species Psychroflexus salis. Next base: position 103,194 of record NZ_BMGL01000001.1, read on the forward strand.
TTTTTTGGCTGCTTCTTCGGTAGCCTCATCCATTAAACGCTTTTTCATAGTCTGAGCATCTCGCAATATCTGGTCGCGTTCTTCTCTAGCTTCATTTAGCATTTTCTTGTTATCTTCTTTCAGATTCATCATTTCTTCTTTAGCACGATCTGCAGCTTGAAGCGAATCATTGATTGTTTTCTCGCGCTCATCTACTGCCATCATAATGGGTTTCCAAGCAAATTTAGTTAAAAGAAAAACCAATATTAAAAAAACAATAATTTGCCAAAAAAACAATCCAAAATCTGGTGTTATTAGTTCCATATGTTAAGTCTTACTAATTTTTAATAATAACAATCATCTTTAGCCAATCGCTAAAGATGATTGTTAGTTTCATTTGTTAAACAGTTAAAACTCCTAAGAGAGCTGCAACTACTCCAAATAAGGCAACACCTTCTACAAGTGCTGCAGCAATAATCATTGCGGTTTGGATTTTTCCTGAAGCTTCTGGTTGGCGAGCGATAGCTTCCATGGCAGAACCACCGATTTTACCAACTCCAATACCAGCTCCTAGAACTGCCAATCCGGCTCCTAATGCTGCAATACCTACGTGTAATAATTCCATAACGAAAAAAATTAAAAATTAAAATTAAAATTAATGATGCTCATGCTCTTCTACTGCCATTCCAATAAATAGTGCCGATAACATCGTAAATATAAATGCTTGTAAAAAAGCAACTAGTAATTCCAAAACTGATATAAACAATGCAAATGGAACAGATATACCTGCAACTCCTGCATTCTCTAAAATAAATATTAAACCAATTAAACTCAATATAATGATATGTCCCGCAGTGATGTTAGCGAACAAACGAATCATTAATGCAATTGGCTTTATAAAAACACCTAAAACTTCAACTATAGCTAAAATAGGTTTTACCCAACCAGGAATACCTGGCATCCAAAAAACGTGTCTCCAATAATCTGAAGTACCGTTAATTAATATCAATGCTAAGGTAAATAAACCTAAAGCAATAGTAACTGAAATATTACCGGTAACATTTGCTGCACCTGGAAGTAAACCTAACAAGTTTGTTATCCATATAAAGAAGAAGACCGTAAGTAAGAAAGGCATAAAGCGCATAAACTTTTTCTCACCTATCTGTGGTCTTGCTATCTCATCTCTTACAAATAGAACTAATGTTTCCATCATATTATTAAATCCTGATGGCGCTTGATTAGATTTCTTATAATGCTTAGCTAATTTTCCAAAAATTAAAAACATTAAAATAACGCTTATAAATATAGCTGCAACATTTTTGGTAATCGATAAATCTAATGGTGCTATTCCATTTAATACGTGATGTTCTTCATCGAAGATAACTTCTGTTTCCCCTTCGTTTAATTTATATATGGTCTCGTGAGAATTGACAAAACGCATACCATTTTTTTCAACAATTTCCTTAGCTTCTGCATCGTGATGAAATTCACTAGACATAAAAGCAACTAAACCAGCATCCGTGTAAAGTATAACTGGTAATGGTAGTGTAACAGAAATTTCGTTATAATCAAAAAAATGCCACCCATGCGAATCGCCAATATGATGCATAATCATATCAGTAGGATTGAAATCTTTACTTGAGTCACTTTCACTAGAAAAGGAAAAAGATGTGGCTGTAACCAAAAACATAAAAGCAATAAAAAAATGCTTAAAACAATCTACTTTTAACATGGATTTCAATAGCTTAAATTTCATATAAAATTCGGTGCAAATGTATGTTTTTATAATATAAAAAAACACATTTTTTACAAAAAAAAAAAGCTTGCCTTATGCATCAAAAATAAGTGATTAGAAACGAAGTTAAACAAAAAATATAATAATAATGGAAAGCGTTAATTTTTTGAATAAATCGAATTTAATATACCGATGGCGGTAACAACTTCGTAAATCAAAAAAATAAAGTAGGGTAAGAAGAAAAACATAATAGCTGCAAAATTTGGTTTTGCATCTGCCATAAATCCAGGAAGTAAAAATAAAAAACTGGCTAAACCTTTTATAAGAATTAGACCCATAAAAGCAAATCCAACTTTATCCTTTGCGAAATCATGAACAAGTTTAAGCAATGCTACTACCGCAAAAGTACTTAACATAAAAAACAAAGCAATACCTTCTATAGCATTATAACTTGTAAAGTCTGTTGTTTGCGTTATTAATAAAAGCAGCAAATAAATAGCAAAGTTGGCAAATAAAAGCTGAATAGCCTGTTTCAAGTAAAAATTCATATTATTCTAGAAATCGTTTTAAAGCAATGATTACATGTGTTATGGCTACTGTAACACCTATTAAAGATAAGACTACCGTAAACCAAGGAAAAGAACTTGTGTGTTTTTGGTCTAAAAAAACACCTAGCCATATAGCTCCACCAATAATGATTGTCATCTGTAAAGCTAATCCCGTAAAAAAAGCCCAGTTTTTATGCGGTTTGTTCTTTTTTTCCGGTTTGTTTTTGTCTTTCTTTTTGTTCATTTAAGGATTTTACGGCACCTTTCATTTTACAAGATGCATTAAAAATAGCTCCAGGCTCAACGGCAAGTTTATCGGTAACTACCTTACCTTCTACTACTGCAGTAGACTTTAATGAAAGGGTAGCATTTACATTAATTTCTCCTGAGAATTTCCCTTCAAAATCAGCATATTCACATTGAATATTGCCTTCCACATAGCCTGTTTTACCAATTACAACTTTTCCAGCTGTAGTTATACTACCTTCTACTTTACCTTCTATTCGAAAACTTCCTTGCGAATCTATATCGCCTTTAAATGTAGTGCCTTGAGCAATTTTGTTTTGCTCTTTAGTTAAGTCTTCTGTTTGTTTGTCTTTCTTACTTCCTAACATGCCTTACTGTATTTTTAAATATTCATCGAGTCTTTTATGCATTTGTAAAATGCTATAATTTTCTTTTGAAATGGGAAAATAATCCCATTCTTTTAGAGCAACTTCGTTTTCAACTAACAACTCAGCCATTCCTTCGGTGCCAAGTTTACTTTTTAGTCCATGCAATAATACAAAATTATATGTATTGTTATAAATATCTACAGAAAGCTGGACTTGATCGTATGCTAGTTTTTGTAAACCTTCTTTTATTTGAAGTTTAATTTGCTCTAGCTCTTCTAATGGATAATCATCATTTTTGAAATAATATACTAACTTAAACTTATCTTGATTAGTATCGAGCTTAAATTTTGTATTTCGCATTGAACTAAGATCATTTATTAATTCTTGGGCTTTTTTGCCTTCCTTTGTTTGTGGATGGTCTAAAGCCAGCTGTTCTAGCGCTTCTTTATAGTCGGCAAATCCAAACATTCTACCGGTTACTTGTGCTTTTAATAATTTAAATTTAGGCAACATAGGGGTTGTTGTAAATTGGTTTTCCCAATATTGGCAAGCTTCCAAAAGACCGTTTAATTCCTGTTTTTGAAATTTCTTATATAATCTTGCGTATACACGGCTTGGGCTGTTTTCATCATCTCGAAGGCTTCTTGGATTTAAAAGAATTTCTGCATACCGAGAGTCGGGATGTTCATTAATAATATTTTGCTTCCAATAGTTTACTTGAGCTTCATTTTCTAAATTTCTATAAGCTAGATATAAGTTATACTTTGCGGGTAGGATTAATTTTTCGTCGGTCTTTTTAAATTCTAATAATCGAATAAATCGCTCTATTGCTAATTCGTTTTCTTTAAACTTCTCTTTATAGATTACCCCGAGTTGGAAATAGGCATAAGAGCGTTCTCCCGCTATACTATCTATTAGTTGTTCGTCGCTTGGAATTTCAGCAATATAAGTTTGTGGATCGAACTGTGGATCATTAAAAATTTCGCCTTCATCATCTTTATTGGTTTCTTGTTCGTCTCCGTTATTCGTCGCTTTTTTACCTTCTAATCGCCAGTTATCTGCTAATTCAATATCACCCCAAACTTTCTTAAACTTTGATTTACCACTAGAAATTTTAGCTTTGTTGTAAAAATAAAATTCTTCGCCTCCAGCATTAGTTTTCATCCCACCAGAATTAGCATTTGTTCCAAAACCACCGATTTGTGGAGCAGCTACATTTGCAAATCGTTCTTCTCTTTTTTGTTGTGCAAATAAACTTTTGGCTTCTTCTTTTAATCGGTCGGTATATTTTTCAAAAAAGACAAGACGTTGTGCATCATTCATTTCAACTAAATCTAAAATACTATCCGTTTCAGTTGCAATATCTTCATATTTTATTACTTCGTCTAAATTTTCTCTTTTCTTTTTAATCAACCTAAACTCGCGGGTGCTTTGGTCTAAGTTGGTCATTGTACTATCGTAGTAAAAACCAGCGGTTTTGTAAGATGCCTTATCGAAATATATTTCGGCTAAATTTAAATAATCTCGCGAACGCAAATACATACTTTCTGGCTGCTCTCGCAAAGATTTATCGTAATAACGAATAGCTAAATTAGTCGAATCGATTTTAAGGTAATGTTCGGCAAATTCGAAAAATAAATAATCTAAATAATCTCGGTTTTCCCAGTTTTCATCTAATTCTTGAAAATAAGTTTGTACATATGTACTATCTTGGGCTTGAAAATCTTTGTTTTTAAAAATCCCCATTAACGAATGCATCATGTAATCGCGTGGTGGTTTGCGTTTAAAATCAATAACACGCTTAAAATTGGCATTGGCTGAATCTTTATTTCCGATTTGGTTATACAACTGTGCAGTAATGTAAGTCCATCTCGCTTTTTCGTCGTAAGTTTCAACTAAGTTAGAAGCAAGTTGTAAAGGTTCTATTGCTGCATCATAATTTTCTAATTTAATCTGAATAGCAGCAATACTAGAGTAAATTTCAACTAAATCTTCAGGTAAAATTAACGAATTAGTGGATAAAATTTCTTGCAATTTTGCCAGTGCAATTTCATCATAATTGAGCCGCATATTGGTTTTTTGTAACCATATTTCGGCCCGTGTAATAATTTCAGAATCTGGATAATGATTAATAATAAAGTTAAAAGCATCTTTAGCAGGAATGTAACGCTGGTCGTAATAACGCGCAATACCTAATAACAAATAAGCTTCATCTACTTGAAAATTATACTCTCTACCTCCCATAAACATAGAATGTTTTTGGATGCCTTTGGTTGCTTTTAATTCTGCATTTCCAAAGTATTGATTTAAAGGTACCGTATCACTTCGTTCTGGCGGCAATGGCAACATTCGTTCAATGCTAAGCACATCGAAATAATTATCGGGTGTTTGCTGTTTTACATCTTGAATGCCCTTTTCAATCTCAATATTGCCATGGTACAAAATATTGTAGTAGGTGGTCATTGCATGAAAATTCCTATTCACAAATTTGTTTTTCTTTCGTGAACATCCAACAATTAACAACAAAAAAATTAATGATATAAGACCAAATTTATACTTCTGCATGCATTTTACTTGTGTATTGCTAACTCAAAAATTTAAGTATTAGTATAGCGTAAGCGCAAAAATAGGTTTATTATCTTAAAAACGAAGCAGAAGCCAAAAAATTCAAAAAGAAGCATTTTTTCTTACAAAAGATATTAGCGTGCTTGCTTCGGCAAGCTCAGCACAGATGTTTCAGTAGGCTCAGCAAAGCTGCTCTAGCTGACTAAACACAAGCGTTTCGAACCTTCAACATGCCTTGGGCAAAGCTACTTGGCACTAGCCACTATAAGAAAAGGAGACCAGACTTTCTTATCCATCTTACCAAATCTAACAAATAATATCATAAAGAAAGTTTTTAGTTTAGATGTATCGAAATGCTTAAAAACAAGATGGATTTTAAAGTATAACAGCTCAAGTTTTTCTATGTTTATAATTAAAACAAGTCTTTTTCTTTTAATTGGACACGAATGAAAAAGAAGTATTAATCTCACTACAATTTTTAAAGTGATTCTGTATTTTTACATAAAAAGAATATGGCGAATTCAGGAAACCAACTTCAGTTTGCAACGAGTCCATACCTACTTCAACACAAGGACAATCCTGTTCACTGGCGGGAATGGAACGAAGAAACCTTAGCTTTAGCAAAAGAAGAAAACAAAGTTTTGCTAATTAGCGTTGGCTATGCAGCTTGCCATTGGTGCCATGTCATGGCACACGAATCTTTTGAAGATAAAGATGTTGCTAAAATTATGAATGCACATTTTATTTGTATAAAAATCGATCGTGAAGAACGACCAGATATCGATCAAATTTATATGGATGCTGCACAAATTTTAACTGGTCGCGGGGGTTGGCCTTTAAATGCATTTGCCCTACCCAACGGGAAACCCTTTTATGCAGCCACTTATTTTCCAAAAGAAAACTGGAAAAAAGTATTAAAGAATATTGCAAAAGCCTATCGAGAAAATTATGATCAATTGGCTGAAACAGCAGAAAAATTAACAGCTGGAATTCAGGCATATGATGCCTATGAATTTGCTCCCGAAAAACCTACACCTGTTACAAAAAGCGATTACCAAGATATGTTGGTAGGATGGCAACAATATATCGACACCAAAAAAGGTGGTTTTAAAGGTGCTCCAAAATTTCCTATGCCTAATTCATGGCAATTTTTAATACAATACTACTATTTTACAAAAGAGCAATCTACTTTAGAAGCTTTAAATTTACATCTCGATGAAATGGCAAAAGGCGGAATTTACGATCAAATAGGTGGTGGTTTTGCTCGTTATGCGGTAGACAATCGTTGGTTTTTACCTCACTTCGAAAAAATGCTATACGATAATGCTCAACTGGTAAGTTTATATGCCAATGCTTATAAAATACTTCCTAAAAAACATTACCAATTGGTAATTGAAGAAAGCTTGAGTTTTATTGAAAGAGAACTAACCCATGAATCTGGAGGCTTTTATGCTTCATTAGACGCTGATAGTGAAGGAGAAGAAGGAAAATATTACATATGGGAAGAAGAAGAATTGCAAAAACTTATTGCTCCTAGAGATTGGGAATGGTTTAAAAAATATTACCAAATAAACAAAAAAGGAAATTGGGAAAATGGGAAAAACATTTTGTTTACAATCCAAAGCCCTAACCAATTTGCTAAAAGTGAAGGTTTTGAAGAATCCGATTTCATCAATAAACTTAATTTTTATAAACAAAAATTACTCAATGTACGATCTAAACGCGAACGGCCTGGCTTAGACGATAAAATTTTAACTTCGTGGAATGCACTTATGTTAAAGGCTTATGTAGATGCTGCAACTGCTTTACAAAATAAAAATTACTTGTTAAAAGCTGAAAAAAATGCTGACTTTTTGTTTCAGCATAGTTGGAATAAAAAAACCCTTTACAGAAACTTCAAAAACGGAAAAGCAAGTATTCCAGGGTTTTTAGATGATTACGCCTTACTAATTGAAGGGCTTTTAGCCTTATATCAGGTAAACTTTAATTTAAAGCACCTAAATTGGGCTAATGAATTAATTGAAATTTGTATTCGTGATTTATATGTAGAAAAAACAGGTTTGTTTGCATACACTTCAAAAAATAGCGAGCAACTAATTGCTGAAAAATTTGAAATGAACGACAATGTTATTCCTGCGGCAAATTCTTCTTTAGCGAAATCTCTTTTCCTTGCTGGCCATTTACTTACTGAAGAAAAATACATACATGCCAGTGAACAAATGTTGGCGCATGTTAAACAAAAAATATATAAATCTGGACCTTACTTTGCCAATTGGTCAATTTTGAGTGGCTGGCTAGCCAATTCATTTAAAGAGGTTGCAATTATGGGAAAAGATGCTGCACAACGCAATTTTGAATTGCAAAAAAACTACTTTGGCAATGCTGTTTTTTTAGGAGGGAACAAAGAAAATTTGGCTTTATTACAGGGCAAACTTCCTAAAAATAACAACAGCATATTTTATGTTTGCGAAAACAAAACCTGCCAGCAACCAACAAGCGATTTAAATGAAGCTATTAGGAAAATTATAGAACGCTAAGCTATGTAATTGTATAGTAGTAAAGACATCTATGCTTAAAGAAAATACAACACAGACTTTAATGGAATAACACATAAGATTACACAGAAATAGCATTAATGAATCTATTTTTTGAAATTGATCTATAAATAAAACTAATTTCTATACCTCTTAAATTATTTCCAATTCCTTAAATTTTCGGAATTTAAAGATGAGTCATACAAAATGTGCTACTAATTTTGCTGAAACATCCCTATTTTCAATTCACCATCCGCATTCATTTGGGCTCTGTACATCCCAGGTGTATTAAATTCCATTACAACATTCCCTAAATGGTCTATACCAACAATACCACCTCTACCACCTAAGTTGCTAAGTTTTTCTTGAATTACAATTTTAGAAGCTTGTTCCAAACTTAAGTTTTGGTATTGCATTAAAGCAGAAATATCGTAAGCAACCACGTTTCGTATAAAAAACTCACCATGTCCTGTCGCTGAAATTGCACAAGTAAGGTTATTGGCATAAGTACCAGCGCCGATAATCGGTGAGTCGCCAATGCGTCCATATTTTTTATTCGTCATTCCTCCTGTAGATGTGCCAGCCACCAAATTGCCTTCTTGGTCTAAAGCGACGCAGCCTACAGTACCGTATTTATTATTTTGAAGGAGTTCATCTTTAAAATAAAAAGCCGTTTGCTCACTTTCTTTGCTACGTTGCAAAGATGCTTTTTTACCATCGGTATGGAAATATTCGTTTTCTACTAATTCTATTCCCTGCATTTTTGCAAAAACTTCTGCTCCTTCTCCACTCAATAGCACATGTTCAGAATTTTCCATAACTTTAAACGCAAGGTTTATGGGGTTTTTTACCCTAGTTACACTAGCAACTGCCCCCGCATTTAAACTACCTCCATGCATAATGGAAGCATCTAATTCATTTATTCCGTCGGCATTAAAAACAGCTCCTTTTCCAGAATTAAACAAAGGGGAGTCTTCTAAAATATTAATCGTATGCATTACAGCTTCTTCTGCTTTACCGCCACTTGCCAAAATTTCATGACCAACACGAATCGCTTCTTCAAGTTTAAGTTCGTACATTTTTTGTAGTGAATCGCTCATGTTTACCTTGCGAATTACACCTGCACCACCATGTAATGCAATTCCAAATTTGGCAGGCTGTTGTTTTAATTCGTCTACGGTTTCTTGCTGATTAATAATTTGGTTTTGTACATCTTTTTGCTGCTCAACACAACTAAAGAATAAAAAACCGAATGTTAAGAAAAGATATACTGACTTCATAAAGAATATTTTTTTAAAGATAAGCCAAATCAATTAGCTAATAAAAGACTCTTCCTTAAAAAGTTTCAATTTATTAACATAACAAGTAGATTTTTAATTTATTTATAAAAGTACTTTTGCGCGCAATTTTAGCAAAAAGAAATGGAATTTAATTTGAAAGAGATTTTTACAGCTGGTATGATTTTATTTGCTGTAATAGATATAGTGGGTAGCGTGCCCATTATAGTAGATTTACGTAAAAAAGTAGGTCACGTACAAAGTGAAAAAGCCACCATTGTTGCCTGTGCTTTAATGATTGCTTTTTTATTTATTGGCGAGAGTATTTTAAATTTAATTGGTATCGATGTAAACTCGTTTGCAGTTGCTGGGGCTTTTATCTTGTTTTTTTTAGCCATTGAAATGATTTTAGGTATTCAACTTTATAAAGACGATGCTCCAGAAACAGCCGCCATCGTCCCTATTGCTTTTCCTTTAATTGCTGGAGCAGGAACCATGACCACACTATTATCGATGAAATCTGAATTTGAAACGCAAAACATTATTGCAGCGGTAGTTATTAATAGCATTATTGTATATGCCGTATTAAAGTCGACAAAATTAATTGAACGTGTATTAGGAAATCAAGGAATCGCTGTAATACGTAAAATATTTGGTGTAATTTTGTTAGCCATTGCTGTAAAATTGTTCACAGCTAATATTCAAAATTTATTTTAATATGAAGTATTTTATTTATTTCTTGATGCTTTTTGCAGTTGGCATGATGGTATTATCGGCAAGTTTAATCGATTTTAAGGAAGTATTTGGAGCAGAAAGTCAGTTTGGAAGTATTGGGTTTATGGCTTCATTTATTGTGCTAATTGTACTTGTTATTTTATTGGCTTCTAAGAAAGTTAAGGAAAAGTACGACCAAATCCATGCTGAATAAAAATCGCATTAAATTGAGTATTGCAAAGCATAAAAAAAGCCTAAGTAAATTCACTTAGGCTTTTTTTAAATATATAACTGTGTAAATTAATCGACAAGTACAATTACTTTATTTTGATTAAGCTCGACAACACCGCCATCGATAGGAAAGATTTTCTTTCCACCTTCATCTTTAAATAAGTCTTTTACATGGTCTGAAAGTTCAACATTACCCGCTAGTTTAATTCCACCTTTTTTCAAAACAGAAACAACAGGAGCGTGATTATTAAGCATCTGAAATTCTCCATTAACGCCTGGGACGCTAACTTCATTAACTTCGCCACTAAATAAAACTTGTTCTGGACTTACTATTTCTAAATGCATAGTTCGATTATAAAATTAGTTTTCAGCAAGCATTTTTTCACCAGCTTCAATCGCTTCTTCTATACTACCTTTTAAGTTAAAAGCTGCTTCAGGTAGGTGGTCTAATTCACCATCCATAATCATATTAAAGCCTTTAATGGTTTCTTTAATATCTACTAAAACACCTTTTAAACCTGTAAATTGTTCAGCTACATGAAAAGGCTGCGACAAGAAACGTTGTACACGTCTAGCTCTAGACACGGCAAGTTTATCTTCTTCAGACAACTCTTCCATTCCTAAAATAGCGATAATATCTTGTAATTCTTTATAACGTTGCAATAACTCTTTTACGCGTTGTGCACAATTGTAATGATCTTCTCCTAAGATTTCAGCTGTAAGAATACGCGAAGTAGAATCCAATGGGTCAACCGCTGGATAAATACCTAATTCGGCAATTTTTCTTGAAAGTACGGTAGTTGCATCTAAGTGAGAGAAAGTGGTTGCAGGTGCCGGGTCTGTTAAATCATCTGCTGGTACATAAACAGCTTGTACCGATGTAATCGATCCTTTTTTGGTTGAAGTAATTCTTTCTTGCATGGCACCCATTTCGGTAGCTAATGTAGGCTGATAACCAACGGCAGATGGCATACGACCTAGCAATGCAGAAACTTCTGAACCTGCTTGGGTAAAACGGAAAATATTATCGACAAAGAAAAGTACATCTTTTCCTTCTGCTTCTCCAGCTCCATCACGGAAGTATTCGGCAATTGTTAAACCAGAAAGGGCAACTCTTGCACGTGCACCAGGTGGCTCATTCATTTGTCCAAACACGAAAGTAGCTTTCGATTCTTTCATCATGTTCTTATCAACTTTCTTCAAGTCCCAGCCGCCTTCTTCCATAGAATGCATGAAGTCGTCTCCGTATTTTATAATACCAGATTCTAGCATTTCTCGGAGTAAGTCGTTTCCTTCTCTTGTACGTTCACCAACGCCAGCAAACACAGATAAACCACCGTGTCCCTTAGCAATGTTGTTAATTAATTCTTGTATTAATACGGTTTTACCAACTCCGGCACCACCGAACAATCCAATTTTACCTCCTTTTGCGTAAGGTTCAATTAAATCGATAACTTTAATTCCGGTAAATAAAACCTCAGTAGAAACCGATAAGTCTTCAAAATTTGGGGCTTCTCTGTGAATAGACATTCCGCTTTCGCCAGTTTTAGGCAAATCTCCTAATCCATCGATGGCATTTCCAGTTACATTAAATAAACGACCATAAATATCCTTGCCAATTGGCATTTGAATGGGGTTACCAGTAGCTACAACTTCTACACCACGACTCAAGCCATCTGCAGAATCCATAGCAATAGTTTTTACTGTGTTTTCTCCAACGTGAGATTGAACTTCTAAAACTACTTTTACACCGTCTGGACGAATTACTTCTAACGAATCGTAGATTTGTGGTAAGTCTTTTACATTGTCAAATTCAACATCGATTACAGGACCGATAATTTGAGCGATTTTACCTTTTATTTGAGACATTATCAATTAATTTTATTGAAAATTTTAATCAGAATTTCGAGTTGCAAATATATATCTTTTAAAAAAACTATAAACTCACTTTTTCGTTTTTATTTTATTAGGAATTTTCTCACAAAAAATGTGTTATTCCACAGTAACCGACTTAGCTAAATTTCTTGGTTGATCTACGTTTTTACCTAACATTACAGCAATGTGATAAGACAATAACTGTAAAGGAATGGTAGTTAACAAAGGTGTTAGTGCTTCAAAAGTGTCGGGAATAGTAATGGTATGGTCTGCAATTTGGCTTACTTGCTCGTCTCCTTCGGTTACAATAGCAATAATTTTTCCTTTTCTAGACTTAATTTCTTGTACATTACTTACCACTTTTTCATAATGTCCTTTTTTAGTTGCAATAACTACAACTGGCATTTCTTCGTCGATTAAGGCGATGGGGCCGTGTTTCATTTCTGCCGCAGGGTAACCTTCTGCATGAATGTAAGAAATTTCTTTTAATTTTAGCGCGCCTTCTAAGGCAACAGGAAAGTTATAACCTCTTCCCAAATACAAACAATTGCGTGAGTTTTTATAATGGTTTGCCACTTCTAAAATATGCTCATTCGATTGAAGCGCTTTTTCTATTTTAGAAGGAATAAGATCCATTTCTCGCAAATACATATGGAAATCTGAATTATTTATACTTCCTTTTTCTTTGCCTAATTTAAGCGCAATAAGTGTAAGGATAGTAATTTGAGTTGTAAATGCTTTAGTAGATGCTACCCCAATTTCTGGGCCAGCGTGTGTATAAGCACCGGCATCGGTTACTCTAGAAATAGAAGAACCCACTACATTACAAACACCAAAAACAAAAGCTCCGTTTTCTTTGGCAAGTTTAATGGCTGCCATTGTATCGGCAGTTTCTCCACTCTGCGAAATAGCAATTAACACATCGCCCTTACCAATAACCGGATTTCGGTATCTAAATTCGGATGCATATTCAACTTCTACTGGAATTCTAGCCAAATCTTCAAATATATATTCGGCTACTAATCCTGCATGCCACGAAGTTCCGCAGGCAACAATTATAATTCGGTTGGCATTTAAAAAACGATTTAAATGATCGTCTATACCAGACATTTTAATAATTCCTTCGTTAACCAGCATTCTACCACGATAGGTATCTTCGATGGCTGAAGGTTGTTCATAAATTTCTTTCAACATAAAGTGCTCGTAACCACCTTTTTCAATTTGGTCAAGATTCATTTGTAGTTTTTGCACATATGCGTCTACCAAGTTATCGTTTTTAATTTCACGAACACGTACGTCTCTCCCTAATCGAACAACGGCCATTTCTCCATCTTCTAGATAAATAGCATTTTTAGTAAATTCGATAAATGGCGAAGCATCCGATGCAATAAAGTATTCGTCTTCTCCCACACCAATAGCTAATGGGCTTCCTAAACGCGCAACCACCAATTCGTTGGGTTTCTTTTTATCAAAAACCGTAATAGCATAGGCACCTATAGCTTGGTTTAATGCAACTTGCACAGCTTTTCCTAGCTTTACTCCTTCATTTTTTTGCACATCTTCTATTAAGTTAATTAAAACTTCGGTATCGGTGTCTGATGAAAAGCTGTAGCCTCGGTTGATCAATTCCTTTTTAAGCGATTCGTAGTTTTCAATAATTCCATTGTGAATAATTACTAAATCGCCCGAATTAGAAACATGTGGATGAGAGTTAATATCGTTGGGTTCGCCATGCGTTGCCCATCGAGTATGGCCGATGCCTATATGTGCTTCGGTATTAATTTCAGATTTGCATTTAAGGTCAAGTTCGGCAACTTTTCCTTTGGTTTTGCATAATTTGATTTCATCATTATTGAATAAAGCAATGCCAGCACTATCGTAACCACGATATTCTAGGCGCTGCAAACCATTTACAATAATAGGATAAGCGTCTCGCCTCCCTATATATCCAACAATTCCACACATAATATATTAGTTTTAGTTAATTTCGGTAAGCTGTATTTTTAGTTTGATTCGTTTTTCTTCGTCTTCTTCAGATGTGTTACTTCCGTGTAAAACAGTACCTTTTGTAAATTGGGCTGTTTGCCTAAAAATAGACTCTATTTGGTTATCGGTTGTTTGTGCTTCAACACTTCCTGTAGCATTTACATTATCCGTAACCATAAGGCCTAGTTTGGCATTGGTTGAATCTTGTGTAATAACTTGGTTTATGTAATCTGTAATTCGTAGTCGGTAGCGTAAGCCCAAACTATCTACATTCATCAATGGACCTAAATGGCTTACTCTAGATGAAGCAGGTAAAGTTCCTGCAGTTCGGTCTCGAATGTAATCGATTAAAACTTCGTTATTATCTATATTAAAAACTATAATTCGGTTAACTCGATTAATCGAATCGGTTGCTTCTTCGTTTAAGTATAAATCGATTTGGGCATCGTTTACCAATACATTTCGGTCTCTTAAGTCTTGTAACTCGTCTGAAACTCCATCGGCATCAGAATCAGGTCCTGTAAACAATTCCATTACACTATAATATCCGGCTCCTCCTTTTAAATAAAGATTTTCGTCGCCTTCTTCAAGGTTTGGATTACTAGCGTCTACTGTAAAGCTATCGTCAAAAAGGTTTACATTAATGCCTTCAAAATTTAAGTTAAAACGATTCCAATTGGTTTCAAATTCTGGCTCTTCTTCTTCATTAGTTACAAAACCTTGGCGTTGGGTTTGGTAATGTAGGGTAACACCTGCATCGTCATTATTTAAATCGAAATGCATGGACGCTCCATCTTGACCAATTCGTTCTACTTCTATATAAAGGCCTCTAAAAAAGTTAACAAAGTTGGCGTTACTAGCCAATTCTGGACTTCCAATTTTATCTAAAATTACTTCATTAAATAAATCTACTGGCAGGTTTAAGCGAATACGAGGCGATAAAGAAAGCGTGTCGACAGATTCTGTTCCACTGCGTTGCACTAAAGATAATGGCGTGGTATAATCGGCTAAATCGATGGGCTCACTTTCTGCAATGGGTGTAGATTCTATATTGGGTAAAAACTCAGGCAATTGATCTGAGTAATAGCTTTGCATTTCGGTAAAATCTCCATCTGGGCCGGGATTTAAGTTTCTTAAAAACTGGTTTGAGCGGTAAACTTTTAGCACAAATTCTCCACTCCCGTAAACTGAATCGAGTTCATAAACATTTTCTTCTACCAGTCTACTAAAAAAGGGTAAAGTTAAAGTTACGCTATCCAGCTGCGGATCGGTTCCAAAATCGTTATTGGTTTGGCTTAATTGTAATTGAGCAAGCACACTAGATTTAAAATCGCCATACACTGGGTCTGTAAAATCTGCCAAACTATGCATGGTAAAATTACTAGTTTCAACTTGGTTTATGCGTTTGGAATAAGCAATAATATTGTCGGTTTCATAAAGTGGCGGCAACTCAATGGTATTGATTAAATTATTGCCAGTTTCCATGAAATCTTCATCGCAGGACCATAAGCTTGCAGATATAACAATTAGGAGTACAAATTTAATAAAAGGATTTCGCTGCATAGGGTTAAGCTTCTTCTTCATTTAAAACTTTAGTTAGGTAAAAGTTTTGATAGGCGTTTGAAAATTCTTC
The DNA here is from genome assembly GCF_014640175.1 of Psychroflexus salis. Classification (GTDB taxonomy): domain Bacteria; phylum Bacteroidota; class Bacteroidia; order Flavobacteriales; family Flavobacteriaceae; genus Psychroflexus; species Psychroflexus salis. The sequence continues at coordinate 118,885 of NZ_BMGL01000001.1, forward strand.
TTTAGAAACGTAAGCTAATGTAGGTAAATTTAAATCTTCAGCACACTTTACAAGCTCTTCTGAAAGTTCTTCTTCGCCCAGTATAACCGCATCAGAATTTCGGATAGCAGTTTTCATTAAAGCTTCGAAAGTAGGATTTTTTAACTCATCTACTGCTTCATCTTCAATTCCATCAAACAGAACTTTTTTAATCATGTCTTGGTCTAACGTTCCATCGAATCTTTGATTGTATATTGAAGTAACTATTTTTGCTTCTTTAAATAAAGGTTCATTTCCGTAATAATTTTTCAAGTACAACGGCACTAAAGCAGATAACCAGCCATTTACGTGGATAATATCTGGGCTCCAGTTTAATTTTTTAACTGTTTCAATAACGCCTTTAGCAAAAAATATTGCACGCTCATCGTTATCTTCAAACAAAACTCCATCTTCGTCGCTGTAAGTCGCCTTTCGTTTAAAATAATCTTCATTATCAATAAAGTACACCTGCATACGTTCTTTAGGAATGGAAGCCACTTTTATAATTAGCGGCATATCTAAATCGTTAATAACCAAATTCATTCCCGATAAACGGATTACTTCATGTAATTGATGCCTTCTTTCGTTAATATTTCCAAATCTAGGCATAAAAATACGCGTTTGTCCGCCTAATGAGTTTACCATCTTTGGAGCTTCAAAAGACATGGTGGACATTTCATTTTCAGGCAAATAAGGAATTACCTCAGAAGATACGTAAAGTATGCGCTTATCATTCATAAGAAATATGATTAGATTAACATTAATAATAAAAACGTGCAAATTTACGAAATTTTATGCGGATTAAAGGTAAAATATTAGTTTTGCAACCAATTTCTAAAAAACATAGGTGTTAATCAATCAAAGCCATAGGCTACAAACTGAGCTTGAAAAAGCAAAACAAAAGCAGTACAAAATTGGCTTGGTACCCACTATGGGTGCATTGCACTCTGGGCATTTAGCATTAATAGGCGAAGCTTTGCAAGTATGCGACCTTGCTGTGGTAAGCATTTTTGTAAATCCGACTCAATTTAATAATTTTTCCGATTTAGAAAAATATCCAAGGCATTTAGAGCATGATGTTTTAAAAATACAAGCAGCATATCCAGATACACTTGTGTTTGCTCCAGATGTTAACGACATATACGGAGCGCATGTTGAAGCTGAAAATTTTGATTTTGGCAGCATTACAAAATTTATGGAAGGCGAATTTAGAACTGGGCATTTTAATGGTGTAGGCACCATTGTTAAACGTTTATTTAACATCGTAAAACCCGACTATGCTTTTTTTGGCGAAAAGGATTTTCAGCAACTACGCGTAATTCAGAAACTTGTTGAAATTACGCAACAACCTGTGCAAATTGTAGGCTGTAAAACTCAACGGGAAGCCAGTGGTTTAGCAAAAAGTTCGAGAAACGAACGCCTAAGCGCGACCCAAAAAGAAGAAGCAAAAATAATTTATGAAGCGCTACAAATGGTAAGCACTAATTTTAAAAAAAACAGCATTGCCGACCTAAAAAAACAAGTTGAGTTGCTTTTTAAAGCACAGCCTAATTTTGAATTAGAATATTTTGAAATTGCCGACGTTAAAGATTTAGTACCATGTATTAGCAAAAAGCCAAATACGAAATACCGAGCCTTTATCGCCGCTTTTGTAAACCAAGTTCGCTTAATTGATAACCTAGCACTTAATTATTAAATTATAATGTACGTACACGTAGTTAAATCGAAAATACATCGGGTAAAAGTTACCGGTGCCGACTTAAATTATATTGGAAGCATTACCATTGACGAAGATTTAATGGATGCAGCTAATATTATTGAAGGTGAAAAAGTTCAGGTGGTAAACAACACCAACGGAGAACGGCTAGAAACTTATGCCATACCTGGGCCAAGAAAAAGCGGAGAAATTACCTTAAACGGAGCAGCAGCACGAAAAGTTGCCGCTGGCGATGTGCTTATTTTAATGACTTATGCCATGTTAGAGCTAGAAGAAGCTAAGCAATTTAAGCCTGCTTTGGTATTTCCCAACGAAGAAAACAACCTACTTACATAAGATGCCTAAACTAAAGCTGAAAAAGATAGCCAAAATAAGTTTGCCCATTATTTTAGGCGCTTTTTTTGTTGGCTTTTCTATTTTTTCTTCTACCGAAGAAGAACGCTATCAAATCTGGCACACCATTACCAACGCCAACCCTTTTTGGGTTAGTGTTTCTGTAGTTTTAGGAATTTTATCGCATTGGGCTAGAGCTTTACGTTGGAAGTATGCTTTGCAACCCTTAGGCTGTAAACCCAAAACCCTAAATAGTTTTTTTGCCATTATGTTTGGTTATTTAAGCAATTTGGGCGTACCGCGCTCTGGCGAAATATTACGCGGAGCAAGCTTAGCTTCTTACGAAAACATTAACTTCGAAAAATCTTTTGGCACGATTGTAAGCGAACGTATTGTAGATTTAATCGTGCTTATCTTAATCATCGGAATTGCCCTTATTAATCAATCGCAAGAGTTATTGGCTTTGTTTGAAATCTTTCAAATTAATCCCTTATTAAGCCTATTCATTATGTTGAGTCTCGTGTTTTTATTTTTTATTTTTCTGAAAATCTTAAGCTCATCTCAACATGCTTTCATTTTAAAAATTAGAAGTTTTTTTGAAGGGCTTTGGCAAGGCATGCAAAGCATTATACATATGAAAAATAAATTCGCTTTTGGCTTATACACCTTAGCTATTTGGGGTTTATACATCGCTATCTTTTTTGTAATTAAGTATAGCGTTCCCGAAATGCAAGACTTGGGTTTTGGGCCACTTTTAGTTGCTTTTATAGTTGGTACGTTTTCTATGTCTTTAACCAGCGGTGGCGTAGGTATTTTTCCTATAGCTGTAGGAGCTGTTTTGTATATGTACGGTATTTCTAAAGTATCTGGCGAAGCATTTGGATGGATTTTATGGTCTAGCCAAACCGCACTAACACTTATCTTAGGAATCATTTCTGCAATCTTACTTCCAATTTACAACAAGAACCAAATTTTTAAGTAAATTAGTTGCCTAAATTACTCAAAACTATCATCAATGAAAAAAATATACTTCCTGCTTATTGGCTTTATCTTTATAAGCAATCCACTTAAAGCCCAACACATTTATCAAGATATTGAATCTGAATTTTTAGAGCAAAATAGGAAAATTAAACTACAACTTCCACGTTCTTACAAAACCAATCCAGATAAGGAATACCCTATTATTTTAGTATTAGATGCCGATTATTTATTCGAACCCATCGGTGGAATGGTAGATTACTTGAGCTATTGGGAAGAAGTTCCTGAAGCTATTGTAGTAGGAATAATACAAAATGAAAGTCGTAAAGATGATTTTTTAATCGACGACCAAGACTATTTACCTTCAGGTCCGGGTGAAGCTTTTTTCGATTTTATTGAATTAGAACTGATTACCTATATCGAAAACAACTACCGCACTACTCCGCTTCGCGTAATTGCTGGACATGGAGAAAGCGCTAATTTTAGCAATTTTTTTCTGTTTAGAAAAGATCCGCTTTTTCGTGCTTACATCAATTTTAGTCCGTTTTTTACAAAAAAAATGAAAAAAAGAGTGGTAAGCGGACTATCCAAAACTAATTCGAGAACATGGTACTATTATGCTTTTAGCGAGAACGAACCCCAAGAGCAATTAAGAGCCATGAAAGACCTAGCCATTGAAGCTGAATTAATTGAAAATTCTAATTTAAACTTCTATACCCATAAATATAAAGATGCCACACATTTTACATCAGTAAGTCAGGGTATTGGCAGCGCTTTAGAAGAAATTTTTGCTGTTTTTAAACCCATTACTCCCCAAGAATACGACCAAAACTTATACCATGCAGAATCGCCCGTTGTATATTTGGAAGACAAGTATTACGATATCGCCACTTTTTTTAATTTAAAAATAGCTATGCGGGTAAACGATCTTATGTTTGCATCGCGAGCAATCGAAGAAAAGAAAAATTGGGAGGAGTACAAAGAATTGTCCAAATTGGCAAAGAAGCATCAACCCAAAACGCTGCTCAGTAGTTATTTTTTAGCTCGGCATTATCAAGAAATTGGAGAACCTAAAAAAGCGCTTAAGTATTATCAAGAAGCTTATGGTTACCAAGCTGTTGGACAGCTAACACAAGATTTAATGCTAATTCGCGCAGAAGAAATTAAAGAAGTTTTTGGATACTAAATTATGGCTAAAAACAAAGTAGCTTTCTTTTGCCAAAGTTGTGGTGCGCAATACGCCAAATGGCAAGGGCAATGCAATGCATGTAAAGAATGGAATACCTTAGTAGAAGAAGTAATTACCAAAGAAGAAAAATCTTCTTGGAAAACAACTAGCGTACCCAAAAAAGTTACCCAACCCCAAAAAATAAACGATATTGAAGTTGCCCGCGAGCAACGTTTAGTTACCCAAGACCAAGAGCTTAATCGTGTTTTAGGTGGCGGAATTGTACCGGGCTCCTTAATTTTATTAGGTGGCGAACCTGGAATTGGCAAAAGCACTTTGTTGCTTCAGGTAAGTTTGCAATTGCCCTATAAAACCTTGTATGTATCTGGCGAAGAAAGCCAACAACAAATAAAAATGCGCGGCGAACGCATTACTAGTCAAAGCGAAAATTGCTACATCCTTTCCGAAACCAAAACTCAACATATTTTTAAGCAAGTTGAAGCCATTGAACCTGATATTTTAATTATCGATTCCATTCAAACTTTGCATACCGATTATGTAGAAAGTTCACCTGGAAGCGTATCACAAATTCGCGAATGCACATCTGAGCTCATTAAATTTGCTAAAGAAACCAACACGCCTGTTTTATTAATCGGCCACATCACCAAAGAAGGCAGCATAGCTGGACCCAAGGTGTTGGAACACATGGTAGATTGTGTGTTGCAGTTTGAAGGCGACCGTAACCATGTATATCGAATTTTACGTGCACACAAAAACCGTTTTGGCTCTACCCACGAATTAGGAATTTACGAAATGTATCACCAAGGTTTACGCCAAGTTAGCAATCCGTCCGAATTATTGGTTTCTCGTGGCAACGAAGACCTCAGCGGCACCGCTATTGCCGCTACTTTAGAAGGCATGCGCCCACTCATGGTCGAAATACAAGCTTTGGTTAGCTCTGCTGTATACGGCACACCACAACGCTCTACAACAGGCTACAATGCCAAACGACTCAATATGCTATTGGCGGTTTTAGAAAAACGAGCAGGCTTTCGCTTAGGCGCGAAAGATGTGTTTTTAAATATTACTGGCGGAATTAGCATAGACGACCCCGCTTTAGATTTAGCCGTAGTTGCTGCCATTTTATCTTCTAACGAAGATGTTTCTATTTCAAGGAAAAGTTGCTTTGCAGGCGAAATTGGCCTTGCCGGCGAAATTAGGCCTGTAAGTCGTGTGGAACAACGCATTTTAGAAGCTGAAAAACTCGGTTTTGAAAGCATTGTTATTGCAAAAGAAAGCAAATTACCAAAAAGCAACTACCAAATACAATTGGTGCGTGTTGCTAAAATTGAAGATGTAGTGGATTTTTTGTTTTAGATTATTATAAATACACACCCACCTTAATCCTCCCTCTAGGGAGGAAATTGTAGGATAGTTGGTCATAACTGATGAAAACTACCGCTATTTTCTGAAAAAATACGAATATTACATTAGCTCGTTTGTTGAGACATTTTGTTATTGCCTGATAACCAATTATTTTCATTTGTTAATTCGAATAAAAGATGAACAACAAATTGAAGAAGGGATGCAATTTAAAATGAAGAAACAAAAATCTAAAAGCCTTCAATAAAAAATACAACCGAAAAGGAAGCTTGTTCATGCGGGTAAATGTGTTTGCCGTGTACGAACTTTGTACTGCTTTTATTCCGAAAATGCTAGCCAACGGATTTGGACGCGTGGTGAATTTGGTTTCGGGTATACAAGACCAACCCGAACTTTCGCCTTATAGTACTTCTAAAGCGGCATTGGCTAAATTAACAGAAGATTTGGCTGTAAAATTCGATGATACGAATGTGCGCATTAACGCACTCGACCCAGGTTGGTTGCAAACTGATTTGGGTGGAGAATATGCTGAGCATCCCGTAGAAGGGGTAATGCCCGGCGCACTACAACCCGCACTCGTGGAAAACGATGGCCCTAACAGGAAAACTTTTTTTGCTTTGGATGAATAGTAAAATTTAGTTTTTTAATTAAAAAACGAGCATAAAAAAAGCCGTTTCAACATTGAAACGGCTTTTTTGGTGGAGAATATCGGATTCGAACCGATGACCCCTACGCTGCCAGCGTAGTGCTCTAGCCAACTGAGCTAATTCCCCATTACAATTGAAGTTAAGAACTTTTATATTCATTCCTGCTTTTGTGCTCTAGTTCCGTCAAGCTGCCCCTTGACGAGAATTCTCGGAAAAACAAAAAGAATTTGAAAAAAATTCTTTGGTTTTTACGAAACCAACTTAGCTAATTATCTCTTTTAATAAAAGTTAAGAACTTTCTAATTATTTCTTTAAGCAAAACAAATATAAGTGTATTTTAAAAATGAAGAAAGTAAAAGCTTCAAGAAATTTGATTAGGTTGAAACTATTCGATGAAAGATGAATCAAATTTAAATTACATTCCAATTTTACAGTCTACATAATGGTTGTATTTATAAATCCGCAATTTTCACATTTTCATATTGCTTCATCAACACATTAATCCATAAGGACATTTTTAAATTAGCAAATTATCAAATTTTCACAGTACATTTCTAAATTAACCAATTAATGGACAATCAATTTTTTAACCACAGAAGTTTCATCAGTAAGGAGTTTTATTAAATAAATTCCGCGAGAAAAATCTTCAACAAAAACTTGAGTTAAGTTTTCTTTTGGATGCAACTCTTTTTTTAAGCTTCCGTTGATGGTAAATATCTGGATTTTATTTATGGCTAGTTGGGTTTCAACAAAAAAACTACTGCCTTTACGAACTGGGTTTGGGTACATTTCAATAGGTATAGCTTCAAAAATCGAATTAGAAAGCGTGGTGGCTTGTAATAGAAATTCATCTACCGTCCAACGGGTTGCTTCTTCACCGAAAGTAGTATCGTATTTAAATGCAATGTAGGCAGTACCCGAAATAGCGCTGATATCTATTTCGTCAAAGAAAAATTCTACTTCATTATTACTTCCATCGGGATGCGTAGGAGCAGTAAAATTAGGAATGCTTGTCCAAGTAAAATTAGAAGGACTATTGCCTCCATCGTAATCGGTAGAATAAACCACGCGAAGCGGTGTGTTTCCAAAAGTAGCTTCGGCGTAAAAACTGAGTTGCAAACTAGCATAGGCATTAAAATCGATGGGATTGCTGGTAATTAACCAATCTAAACTCGGTACTTGACCACCGCTAAAAGCATTCATTTGGTAGGCACCTGTATTGTTAAAGCCATTGTTGTCTATGCAGTTCCAATCTAAATCGCTAACTTCACTAACTGTGAAAAACGAATCTACGTTATCGCAATCATCAAAGTTTTCGAAAAGCACAAGTTCAGGACCGGTTAGGGTTTCAACTTCTATACTATTGCTGGGCTGAGAAATATTACCCGTGGCATCGACAGCAATTATTTGAAAGCTGTAAATGGTTTCTGAAGTTAAACCAGTAACCGTATAGGTTAATGTCGATTCGCTTAAATTGGCTATGCTTTGGCCATCTTGCAAAACTTCATACCGATCTAAAACTTCATTATCGGTTGAAGCATCCCAAGAAAGTTGGACACTGTTGTTGGTAATGTTCGATGCGCTTAAGTTGGCGGGCGCAGTTGGTGCCGTGGTATCAGGTTGTGGATCCCAAATTTGCTGTACATACGCAGGATTATCAATTAAAGGGTTTCGGTTACCTTGAAATAAATATCCGTTGTTATTTCGGTCGATTTCACGTTGCGAAACGGGGTCTTGCAAGTGCCAGCTAATTAGTAAATCTATATACCATTGTACATAAAATTGCAGCTCGTCGTTAGCAGTTAAAACTTCGTTAGCATCCCAACTCGAATTAAATTCTTGTTCATACCGAATAGCGAAATATAAAACTGAACGGGCAATATCGCCTTTAAACTCGTCTATGGGTTCAAAAACAACTCCACTGTATCCCGGAAAGGTATTGTTACCGCGTTTAGACCCGTTGGTAGATGTATAATCGGGATTATTGCCTACTTCACCAAATGGAAAACTACCACGAGCGCCATTTACAGATCCATCGGATGGAACTACATGAAAATAATCGTTTTTCATTGGCGATGCACTGTTAAAAGTAGATTGTGGTACTAAATGTTCGCGGTTGTAACAAATGCCTTCGCCATTGTAATTGCCACATTGGTTTTGAAAGTGATTGTAATTATAAGCATCGGTGGTATTTGGTTTTTCTGAATACATATCTAAAACCGTACCATCGTTTTCGTAGTAATCGTCTGTATCTCCACTATTGGGATTGGCATAAGCATCGTATAAAGCGTCGTAACCTTGGTCTTGATGAAATGGAAATCCATTAGCATCGTCTATATCGTCTATAATTTGATTTAAGGCAGTTTTCAATTCAAATCCAGTAAGTCCATTAGCTGCATCATAATAAGCTTGCGGTGCTTGTGCATAAGCGGTAAGCAAAATGAAAAAACTTAGAAAAAAAGAGTAATAATATTTCATGAAAATAAAAATTTAATAGGTTTTAGCTGTGTTTGCGTTGGCTAAAGCCTTTGCAAAAGTAAGGATTATATTAAGTTTAAAAGCTGAAATATGAAGCTGAAATTGAAGAATGGAAATTTTGCAATCTAAAAATTTCAACTTAATTAAGTTTTTTGCACCTTTGAAAATCTTTTAAATCCCTTAACAAAAGAAAACTATGGAAGAATTTTGGCTGTATTTTAAATTGGGGCTTACCCATGTATTAGATTGGAATGCTTACGACCATGTTTTGTATTTAACCGCTTTGGTAGCATCTTACACCTTTTCTTCATGGAAGCGAGTTTTTTGGTTGGCAAGTATTTTTACCATTGGCCATATGCTTTCTTTAGCTTTAGCAGCTTATAATGTAGTAAGCGTAGATACGGGTATCGTTGAGTTTTTAATTCCCGTTTCTATATTTGTTGCTGCTTTATATAATATTTTTACAGCGGGTAAACCGAATGCTTCTAAGGTAAATTTACTGTATTTTATTACCTTGTTTTTTGGTTTAATACACGGCTTTGGGTTTTCGACCTATTTTAAAATGATTTCTGAAAGCGCAGACCATATAAGTTTATTATTGGTAGAATTTGCATTGGGTATTGAAGTAGCTCAATTACTTGTTGTTGCGGTTGTGTTAATACTGGCTTCTATTTTTCAAAACATCTTTAACTTCGCTAAACGCGACTGGATATTAGTAATTTCAGCTTTAATTATAGGTTTAACACTACCTATTTTAAAAGAAAACTGGCTTTGGTAACCTACAATGAAAACTAAAAATAAACAATTAAAATTCGATAAGGCTTATTTGCGCATGGCAAACGAGTGGGGAAAACTCTCGCATTGCGAGCGTAAACAAGTAGGCGCAATTATTGTAAAAGACCGCATGATTATCTCTGATGGTTACAATGGTACACCCAGCGGATTTGAAAACAATTGCGAAGATGAAGAAGGAATTACCAAATGGTATGTTCTTCATGCAGAAGCTAATGCCATTTTAAAAGTAGCGGCTTCTACACAATCTTGTAAAGGTGCTACTTTGTACATTACGCTTTCACCTTGCAAGGACTGCAGCAAACTAATACATCAGGCAGGAATTACAAGAGTTGTTTTTCAAAAAAAATACAAGGACGATAGCGGGTTGGTTTTTTTAGAAAAAGCAGGGGTAGACCTAAGTCATATTTCAGCAATACATCATGAGTAAAAAGCATTATCATAAAAAATATTTGCCGCTTATTGTAGGTACTTCTATTGCTATTGGTTTGGTAATTAATGTTATGGTTAATGGTAATCCTTCACGCTTTACAAGCAATAACACCAATCAATTAAAAATAAATCAACTGCTTAATTATATTGAAAACGATTATGTAGATGAAGTGAATACCGATAGTATTGTTTCTACTATGGTAGACCAAATGCTGGACAATTTAGACCCGCATTCTACCTACATTCCTAAGGAAGAATACCTACGCGTAAAAGAAAACTTGCAGGGCGAAATTGTAGGTATTGGTATAAGTTTTTTTAAAATTGAAGACAGTATTGCTGTTATTCAAAGTTTACCCGACGGACCAGCAAAAAAAGTAGGTGTTTTACCCGGAGACCGAATTTTATATGCTAATAACATTCAACTACACGACCAGAATCTTAGTAACGATTCCATTACCAAAATTTTAAAAGGAGAAATGAATTCGGTTGTACATATTGCAGTAAAACGAAAAGGCTACGATAGTTTAATCGAATTTTCAATAGCTCGTAACCGAATTCCCATAAAAAGTGTAAATGCGGGTATCGCTTTAAATGAAGAATTAGGCTACATTAAAATTAATCGCTTTGCTGAAACTACTTACCAAGAGTTTATTGAAAAACTGAATGCGCTAAAACAACAAGGTGTACGTAAACTTATCTTAGATTTGAGAGATAATGGCGGTGGATTTTTAAAGGAAGCCATAGCTATTGCAGATGAGTTTTTACCCAACGAAACTCCTATTTTATTCACCAAAAATCGTTCAGGTAAAACCAAAGAAAATTTTGCTAGCCGCAAATCGAGTTTTTTAAATGGCGATGTGTATGTGTTAATTAACGAAAATTCTGCTTCTGCAAGCGAGATTGTTGCAGGTGCACTTCAAGATAATGATCGAGGTTATATTGTAGGCCGTCGCTCCTACGGAAAAGGTTTAGTACAACGAGAAATGAAATTAGCCGATGGTAGCGCAGTACGCTTAACGGTTTCTAGGTATTATACGCCAACCGGCCGCAGTATACAACGCCCATATAAAAATGGAAATAAAGCTTATTTTAACGATTATCATAATCGTTTTGAAAATGGCGAATTAATTGAAAAAGATAGTATTAGCGTTAACGATAGCCTACAATATACCACCCCAGGAGGGAGAATTGTTTATGGTGGCGGTGGAATTGTACCCGATATTTTTGTGCCTAAAAACTTAGCTGATTTAGACGAAGATTTAGACTATATGCTAAAAGGTGGTGTAATTGATCGATTTGTTTTCGATGAATTGGATAAAAACAGAAGCTATTACAATCAATTATCGGAAGAAGATTTTAAAGATTTTGAAATTCCGAATGAAATGCTTCTTAATTATACGGAATACTTAAATGAATTAGCTTTTAACTATAATTTTGAAACCCACCAAACTAAGCTGAAGCGTTTTTTAAAAGCGAGTATTGCTAAACAGCTTTTTAGTGAAGAAGAAGCTTACAGAATCTTAACGCAATCGGATGCAATGATTGATGCCGTGCAAAAGCATATAGAAAAATAGTTTATTGGTGTTTTATGTTTTTTTACTAAAAAAAGCTAAGTTAACTCCCCGCAAAAGGATTTCCAAAAAGACCCACAGCCAGCTCTGCCCAAACAATAATTAACAAAAACAATACGAATCCAACAAAAAGAAATTTCGTTTTTTTAGTTTTTGCTTTATTGATAATTAACCATATAAGAGACCCTGAAATAAGGAGTAAAAAAGCGGCCACAATAAAGTCGAAAAGCGACCAGTTTACTTCGTTTGATAGTTGCATTCCAATTAATGGAATAAATAGAAGTAGGATTACACCTATTAGCAATTTTAAAAAAGATTTGATTTTCATAGCGTTTAGTTCAATACATAACACCATGAGTTTAACAAAAGATAAATTTGTTACACATTATATAATAAAATAAATCTTAAATGTACTTCAGGCCTTTACAACAGGCTTATAACAAGCAAGCTCAGCATAAACATCACTGCCTACCGAAGGAAAGTTGCCCTAAACAATTTTAATTTGAAAACTGTCAGTTCGAGTGATTCCCTGAACTTCCAAAAAGTTCAGGGAATCTTATCGAGAACAAAAAATCCGAACTCAAATTAAGAATTCGGACTTTGCAGTTTTGTTGGCCTACTAGGGCTTACTTCGGCAAGCTCAGCATAAACTTCTCGCCCTACAAATTCTTCAATAAAAAAATCCGAACTCAAATTAAGAATTCGGACTTTGCAGTTTTGTTGGCCTACTAGGGCTCGAACCTAGACTCTTCTGGACCAAAACCAGACGTGTTGCCAGTTACACCATAGGCCAATTTGCTATTGCGGGTGCAAATTTATAACATACTTTCTTCACTACAAAACAATACTCATTAATTTTTATCAAGTTTTTTGCTTTTACGCATATAAAGAAAAGTTTAAAAGCTTATTGACTAAATATGAGCTCCTTAAACTAACTTTAAAAGAAACTTTTGCTTTTTTATAGAATCAGATTTGCTTTTATCGCACAAAAAAAATCGGGCTTCAATTACAATATAATCCTTATTTTCGCTTTCTTAAATAAAAGAGAATGCCAAATTTGAATTTTAAGCAATTAAACCTTCTATTAGGTTGGTTAGTATTTTTTATAGCCTTAATCACCTATTGGTTAACTGTTGAGCCAACTGCTAGTTTTTGGGATGCTGGCGAATACATCGCAACATCGTCAAAATTACAAGTAGGACATCCGCCTGGAGCGCCCTTGTATCAATTATTTGGAGCATTCTTTTCTATTTTTGCTTCAGGCACAGACCAGATCGCTTTAATGGTAAATTTAATGTCGGTTTTTTCGAGCGCCTTTGCCATTATGTTTTTGTTTTGGTCAATTACCTTATTGCTTCGTAAAATTATTCCTAACTTTAATACTGCTTCAAAACCTACACAAATTGCTGTTTTATCTAGTAGTTTGGTGGGTGCCCTAGCCTTTACCTTTACCGATAGTTTTTGGTTTTCGGCAGTAGAAGCAGAAGTATATGCTATGGCAGCTTGTATTATGGCAGCTATGTTTTATTTAGGCTTGTTATGGGAACGCGATATGCATAAGCCGCGTGGTCATCGTTGGGTAATTTTAATTGCCTTTTTAGTAGGTTTATCTTTCGGTGTTCACTTTATGGGTTTGCTTACAATTCCAGCTATCGGATTTTTATATTACTTTAAAAACACACAGAAAATAACTGTTAAAAACTTCATTATCTCCAATTTAGTAGTGGTTGGCGTACTGATGTTTATCTTTAAATTATTGCTTCCTTACACCATGACCTTTTTTGCAGAAGCAGAAGTCTTTTTTGTAAATAGTCTCGGACTTCCTTTCAACTCAGGTACTATTTTTGCTGGAATTGTAATTTTAGCATTATTTGTTTTCTTATTGAAGTTTACCAGAACTAAAAAATACTACCAACTCAATACTCTTGTTCTGTGTATACTTTTTATTTTAATTGGCTTTTCTAGTTGGATTATGTTACCGATTCGTGCCAATGCAGGTACAGTTATTAATGAAAATAATCCGAATAACGCTAGAGAATTATTAGCCTATTATAACCGTGAGCAATATCCTGAAACTAAATTGTTTTACGGTCCACAATTTACTGCTCGCTTTGCAGCTTTAGATGAAGCTGAACCTTATATTGACGATAAGCCTAAATGGGAAAAAGATGAAGAAGCTGGAGCTTACAAAATAGTAAATAAATTTGAAGGAGTTAAACAAAATTTTAGTGGCAAGCACAAAACTTTCTTACCTAGAATGTGGTCGTGGGATCACACCGAGAATTACCTTTCGTATACGGGGCCTTTACAAGTAAACATAAAACCCGAGTACCGTGGAGAACAAGAATTAGTTGCCATGGTAAACGATTTAAAGCTGCGCTTTGAAAATGGCGAAGTAGAAACATCGGAGTATGTTCAATACTTATCCGAATTAGAACCCTATATTGATGTAGAAAAACCAGATTATATAGATAATATCACCTTTATGCTGGATTTTCAGATGGGTTACATGTATTGGCGATATTTTATGTGGAATTTTGTTGGAAAACAAGACGACATACAGGGTAAAAAAAATGATTTAAACGGAAATTGGATTAGTGGAATTCCATTTATAGATGAAATGCGACTTGGTAACCAAAGTCAACTTACTACAGATGCGCTAACCAATCCAGCAAGAAACACTTACTACTTCTTACCTTTAATTTTAGGATTAATTGGCATCTTTTTTCATTTGGCAAAAGACCAAAAAAGCTTTTGGGTATTAACCGTACTTTTTCTATTTACAAGCATAGCACTTAAAATTTACCTCAACGAACGCCCTTTCGAACCAAGAGAACGCGATTACGCAGTTGTAGGTTCATTTTATGTTTTCGCAATATGGATTGGAATTGGTGTTTATGGCTTATTCGATGCAATAAAAAAATACCTTTCTCCTAAGGTTGCTGCTCCGGTTGTGTTGGTTGCCTGTTTAATTGGTGTCCCCTTCTTAATGGCTAGTCAAAATTGGGACGATCATGATCGTTCTAACCGATACACTGCTTTGGCTATGGCCAAAAAATATTTAGATTCGGTAGATGAAAACGCCATCTTATTTACCATTGGCGATAACGACACCTTTGCCTTATGGTATGCCCAAGAAATTGAAGGTTACCGAACAGATGTGCGTACCATTAACACAAGCCTTTTTGCTACAGATTGGTACATTGACCAAATGCGAAGAAAATCCTACGAAAGTGAACCTATAAAAACTTTATTAAAGCACGAAGATTATCGCTACGGCACCAATGATGCTGTTTTGTACAACAAAGATGATCGCTTGGCAGATACTTTAGACATAATGCAGTTTATGAAGTATATAAAAAGTGACAACCGAACTACTCGAGCAGAATTGCAAAATGGAGAAGTAATTAACACCTTTCCTACACGGCATGTTCGTGTTCCAGTAAATAAAGAAAATGTACTTAAAAATGGCATTGTAAAACAAGAAGACGCAGACTTAATTGAAGACGAATTGTACCTAGAAATAAATACCAATCAATTATCTAAACATCGTTTATTAATGCTAGATTTATTAGCTAACAATAATTGGGAGAGACCTATCGCTTTTACAGGTGGAAGTTTTGGAGACGACGATTATTTATGGTTAAAAGATTACTTGCAAATGGATGGTGTAGTATACCAACTAGTACCCATTAAAACTCCTATAAACCCAAGAATACCTTTTGATATGGGTCGTGTAGACGTAGATAAAAACTACGAGATTATGACCAATTGGTACTGGGGAAATAGTGGCAGTGAAGGTATTTATCACGATCCAGAAACACGTAAAAATTCAATTACCTACAGAAGTAACATTGCTCGTGTAGTTGAGAAATTACTGCAACAAAAAGACGAAAAGAGAGCTAAAGTCTTAATGGATTTAGCGATGGAAAAAATGCCGATCGATAAGTTTGGCTTCTACACCTTAACCGAACCTTTTGTTTCTGGATATTTTAAAATTGGTGAAAACGAAAAAGCGCGCAAATACTGGAATCAGGTAACCACAAAACACAAGGAAAAACTAACTTATTTTTCAAGTTTAGAAATCCAGAGACAGTATTATTATATTGAAGATATTATTACTGAAATTGAGCGTTACCGAGCTTTTGTAGACCTTGTTATTTTGTTTGAAGACAAAGAAATTGCTGAAGAAAAGGCCTTAGAGTTTAATGAATATATCCAAATGTTTTCGCATTTTTATGAAGGCAAAGAACAAGATGTAAACCAAGATCTTTTAGATGAAATTGAAGCAGATGAACCCGATAAAAACGAAGTAGATTCTATTGAAAGCAATACGGATCTAGATGAATTATTGCAACCCTAAATTAATGCGATTGTAGAGAGTTACATAATTCTTGCTTAATAGAACTTTTAAAATTTAAAATACAATGGAAATTGTTCCACATCAAACCCCTTTATGGTTGAAACAGTTATATCCTAAGCGTATTTGGAGTTTTGAAACAACAAAGCAAAAAGAAAAAACAATTTATCTTACTTTTGATGATGGCCCCATCCCAAAAATAACGCCTTGGGTTTTAGCAACTTTACAAAAGTATAATGCGCAGGCAAGCTTTTTTTGTATTGGCGAAAATTTGCAAAAACATTCAAAAATTGCTCAACAAGTTATTGCAGCTGGGCACTCGCTTGGCAACCATACTCAACATCATGTAAGTGGATGGAAAATAGGATTTAATAAATACATTGAAGATTTTGAACTTGCTCAAAAAGAATTTGAAAAGCAAGATTTCGAAACTAAACTTTTTAGGCCTCCATATGGCAAAATAACAACTAAACAAGCTAGCTTCTTGCTTCAAAAAAAAATTAAAATTATTATGTGGGACGTGCTTACAAAAGATTATGCAAAACACCTAAACCCTAAAGAACTACTAGAAAAAAGCATATTAGCTACTTCTAGTGGAAGTATTGTTGTGTTTCATGATAGTGAAAAAGCCTATCGAAATTTACAGTATATCTTACCTAAATACTTAGCTCATTTTAGCAAGCTAGGATACCAATTTAAAGCTATTTAAACTAAGGATTGTATTTTTACAACCAAGGTGTTAGCATCGATTAAACCAGACTTTCGCCAAACCATTTCACCGTTTTTATAAACTACATGTGTAGGTAAAATTTTTACCCGTAGTGCTTCAGCTAACTCTTGGTTTTTATCGATATTTATTTTAATAACTTTTGCATGATCTCCTAATGCAGCAGCTACATCTTTTAAAACAGGCTGCATGCTTTTACATTGTTCATCCCATTCAGTATAAAAATTCAGTAATACAGGAATTTCTAAATCAATTAATTCTCCAAATTTTGACATAACCCTAGATTTAGTTTATTAAAAGTAAGCATTTTACCAGATAATTTAGCATTTTTTAAAAAATTTATTAATTCCTTAGAATAAAAACTATTTAAAAAATCAAGTCTTTTATACTTCTACCTTATTTAATCTGAATTTTAAACTTTTACTCAAATAAAACATAACTGGCACAACAATCAATGTTAAGAAAGTCGCAATGAAGAGACCATAGATTACGGTCCAAGCTAAAGGCCCCCAAAATATCACATTATCTCCACCAAAATAAATATTTGGATCAAGATCGCTTAGTAGCGTAAAGAAATTAATATTAAGCCCTATAGCTAATGGTATTAATCCTAAAATGGTTGTAATTGCTGTTAATAAAACCGGACGTAAACGCGCTTTACCTGCTTTTATCGTTTGTTCTAAAAGATCTGCTTTAGATAAGTTTTCATCTTCGCCTAAGCCTAATTCTTTCTTTTTACGATCTATAAGAAGTTGTGCATAATCTAAAAGAACAACGCCATTATTTACCACAATACCAGCTAGGGAAATAATACCCATCATGGTCATTAAAATAACAAACGAAGCTCCAGTAATTACTATTCCACCAAAAACCCCTATCAAACTCAAGAAAATAGCAATCATGATAATAGTAGGTTTAGATATGGAATTAAACTGGAATATTAAGATTAAGAAAATTAAAAATAAACCAGAGAAAAAGGCTTTCATCAAGAAAGCTTGTTCTTTATTTTGTTCTTCAATTTGTCCTGTGTAATCAATTTTAACATCAGATGGCATATTATCGAAATTTTTCATTTCGTTCTTGATTTGCTCAACCGCTGCACCCGCATCAACAAAGCCAGGAGCCAAGGCTGAATAAACAGTTACCACTCGTTTACCATCTTTATGTTTTATTGCACTAAAACTCGAATTATTTCTTTGCTTAGCCACAGTAGAAACAGGTATTTCTTTCACTAAACCAGAAGACATATCTCTAAAAATAATATTCTGATTAAATAAAGCACTTTTATCGTATCTTAAATCTTCATTGAATCGAACATAAATGTCATAATCATCTCCATCTTCTTTATAAACACCAGCTTTTACACCAAAAAGTGAATTTCTTAATTGTGAACCAACCTGACCGGTACTCACGCCTAATTCACCAGCTTTTTTTCGATCAACAATCACCTGCATGCCAGGCTTGCCTTTGTTAACATCAATTTTTAATTCATCTATGGCTGAAATATTCTTAGAATTTATAAATGCCCGCATGCGTTCGGCTAGATTGATGAGCTCGTTGTAGTCTTTTCCTTCAATTTCAATATTGATTGGTGGTCCAACGGGTGGACCGTTAGCATCTTTTTCAACAGAAACCAACACACCTGGATAAACACCGCTTAAACTCTCTTGCACTTCTTGTCTTAAAAGCTCACTGTCTTTACCGTTTCTAAATTTGTATTCTCGCATGGAAGCGGTAATCTTCCCTTTGTGTGGCATTTCTGCAGCTGAACCACCATCCGTTTGTGGATTTCCTGCACCTTCTCCAACTTGAGAAACTGCACTTTCTACCATAAAGTTTTTACCCTTTTCAATGTATTCGCTATCATAAAGAATTTCGAAAAATTTCTTTTCTATTTCTTTTGTTATCGCATTGGTTTTTTTAATAGCGGTACCTTCTGGATATTCAATATATACTATAATTTGATTGGGCTTGTTATCAGGAAAAAATTCAATTTTAGTTCGCTTCTGATCTACAGAATAACCAAAACCACCAATTGAAGCAATAAATAGCACAAAACTTCCAATAGAAATTAATGCTGGTTTCCAACCCTTGAGCGATTTAGTTAATGTTTTTTCGTAAAAATCTTCAAATCTGGTTAAGACCTTCGTTTGAAAATTTAAACTAGCAGATCTTAAAAATAATCGATAAACCCAAATAAGAATTGCGGTTATAATCATTAGGGTTCCTAAGCCATTATATTTGCCTCCAAAAAACGCAATTAGCAAACCTATGCTTACAAAAATAATAGTAATTCTGATGATTTTCTTAAATGGTAATTCTCGGTCTTCAACCGTCATGTATTGCGAGACCAAAACAGAGTTAAAGAAAATAGCAACTACCAATGAAGAACCTAAAACTACCGATAAAGTGATTGGAAAATAAATCATAAATTGACCCATAAGTCCTGGCCACAAACCAAGTGGAATAAATGCAGCAACCGTTGTAGCAGTTGAAATGATAATCGGGAATGCAATTTCGCCAATTCCTTTTTTAGCAGCTTCTACCCTACTCAAGCCTTCTTCCTCCATGAGTCTGTATACATTTTCAACCACAACAATACCATTATCTACCAACATTCCGAGACCCATAATGAGTCCAAAAAGAATCATCGTATTCATGGTATAACCCAAGGCACTCAAAATAGTAAGTGATAAAAACATAGACATCGGAATAGCAAAACCAACAAATAAAGCGTTTTTGAATCCTAAGAAGAACATTAAAACGGTAATGACTAAGATGATACCGAAGATGATGTTATTTACTAAATCTTCTACCTGACCGATAGTTTTTGAAGATTGGTCGTTGGTTGTTGTTACACTAAGGTTTGGCGGAAAAACATTAGCCTTTGCATTTTTTACAATCACTTCAATCTTTTCTGCAGCTTCCACCATATTCTTACCTGAACGTTTTTTAACATCAAGCATCACAACGGTTTCGCCCTTTCCTGTTTCTGAGTTGTATTCTCTAGCGTAAGTGGTTTTATCTTCCGGTTTAAAGTAAACTTCTGCTATGTCTTTTAAGTAAATCGGGCTGTCATTTTCAGACTTAACAACGAAATTTTCAAGTTCTTCAGGATTTTCTATTTCACCGATAATTCTAATGGTTCGGCGTTGACCACTGGTTTTGAGATTACCCGCAGACATAGTGGTATTTCCTCTTTGAATGGCATTTGAAACATCATCAAAATTGACTTTTGCAGCCATCATTTTGTAAATATCTACCGCTACTTCAACTTCTTTTTCTTGCGCTCCACGAATATCTACTTTTTTAATTTCAGCTAAGTCTTCAATCTCATCTTCAAGATATTCAGCAAATTCTTTAAGCTTTTCAACTGGGTAATCTCCAGATATGTTAATGTTTAATATTGGTATTTCTTCAGATATACTCAATTCGAAAACATTAGGCTCTACTTTTGCGCCATTAAATGTAGGCCAGTCTTCACTTGATGTTTCACTATCAATTTCATCTTTTACCTTTTGTTTTGCCGACTCTACAGATATATCATCTTCAAACTCAACGGTAACCATAGAGTAATCTTCTTGCGATGTAGAGACAATTTCTACTACACCACTTACATTTTTCAATTTATCTTCCAGCGGGTCTGTAATCAGTTTTTCTATATCTTCTGCAGTGTTTCCTGGAAATAAAGAACTTACATATATTTTTGTTTCTTTTATCTCTGGAAAACTCTCTCTTGGCATAGAAAAATAGGCTGATCCTCCCAAGAATAAAATTAAGATGATGGCTACATACATCGTTCTTTTATTGCTTATAGCCCAAGATGATAGTGCAAATTCTTTTTCTGTATTTTTATTCATCAGTGATAGTTGTAGTAGTTAACCTGTTGTAATGTATGTTCAATTTATATAAAAGATGACTTTTATTAATTGTTATCAACCTTTACGGTTTGCCCATCTTTTACACTTCTTGCTCCTTCTCTTACAAGTTTCATTTCAGGATTTAATCCTTCAATGATTTCTATATAATCGCCTTGTGTTTTACCAGTTTCTACAATGACTTGTTTAACCTTAGCCTTATTATTATCATTATTCTGAATTACATACACATATTGTTCTCCTTCTGCATTTTCAGAAATGATACTTTGCGGAATCAAAATGGCATTTTCGTTATTATAATCGTTTATTTTTACTCTTGCCGTTATATTAGGTTTGATGTCATTTTCTGGATTTGGAACTTCAACTTCTATTCTATATGTTCTATTGGCAGGATTGATATAATTCCCTGTTTGTCTAATACTAGAATTGGCTGTTTTTCCTAAAACGGGTAAATAAATTTCAGCTTTTTTGCCAGTCGAAATGTTCTGCAGGTATTTTTCAGGAATATCTACAGCAATGTACATATCATTTAAGTTGATTAGTCTCAAAATTGAAGTCATTCCTGCGCTAACCACGTTACCTTCTTCGGTAATGATATTATCAACAATACCTTCAAAAGGCGCTCTGATTGCTGTTTTATTTAATTGTTTTTCTATTTGAGAAACGTTTTGAACCAAGGATTCGTAGCTGGATTTTGCATTCAAATATTCCATTTCGCTACCAATATTTTGCTTCCACAAACGCTGCTGACGCTCAAAGGTTGTTTTGGCTAAGTCTCGTTGTATCTTTAATTGCATTAACTGTTGAGCTAAACCAGAGTCATCAATTTTTGCTAATAATTGGCCTTTAGTAACCTCATCTCCCTCCTTAACCAATACATTTTCTAAAAAACCAGATATCTCTGGGGTAATCATCAAATTTTGTTTGGTTTCTACACTACCCTGAAATTCAACAAAATGCACAAAATCTTCTGCTTTTGTCTCGAATTGAGTTACCAATGGGATGTTTCTATCTGGACTTAATTGCCTTAAGGTATCGTCTAATCTTTTAATTTTTTCGTTCAAGTTTTGTTGTTGACTTACCAATTCATCCTTTTTCTTTTGAATTGTTTCAACGTCTTTTGTAGCTAAAATATCATCGATAGATTTCTGTTTCTTTCCACAAGATGAAAAGAGCAATATCATTGTTATGAGTGTGATAATTTTTTTCATGGTTAAATTTATTTGATGACTGGTTTGTTAAGTACAGTTTCTAATTCGGCTTTTGCTGTAATAATGTTCAGCATAGCTTGTAAATATTCGTTTTGGGCAGTGTATAATTGTTGCTGTGCTTGTCGCAATTCGAAACTTGTAGCGATACCTTCTTTAAATTTCACATCGTTTTTATGTTCAATTCGTTCAGCTAAGTCTAAATTACGTTGAGAGGTAATATAAGTTTCAGTTGCGTACTTAAAATCAGATTTTGCGCGGTTGGTTTCTAATTTAATTTGTTGGGTAGATTGAGTTAATTCAGTTTCAGCTTGCTCTAGTGCAATTTCTGCTCGCTGACTTCTAGCACTGCGTCGCAGAGAACTAAAAATAGGCACATTTAAACTTACACCGACGGTTGAAAAATCAAACCAATCAGCTTGAGAGTTAAAAAAGTTAAACTCTTCGCCAAAAGCAATGTACCCATAATTTGCAAAAGCACTTAAAGTAGGAAGCGCTTTACTTTGCTCTAACTTCCATTCTAATTCGCGCTGTTGCACTAAATTTTCAGCAATCTTAAAATCAATATTGCTCTCTAATGCTAAATCTTCTTCTAGTAAATCTTCAGCCATTAAATCTAATTGAGCTAAGCTAGTTAAATCATCGGTTAGCTCAACTGTTATATCAATTGGAATTCCCAATACAAAATTGAGTGTTTCTTTGGTTATTTCGTGGTTGCGTTGAGCGTTTCGCAATTCATTTTCTAATTGAATTAGGGTAATCTCTAGTTGCTCAACATCTTCTTCTTCTGCTAAGCCATTTTCAAATACAGCTTTGGTTTCTTTAAAATTGCTTTCTGCATTGGCTAAATTGCGTTCTATTATAGCTATGGATTCTTCCATTAATAAAACATTACCATAAGCATCGACTACAGCTTTACGAACTTCCAATTGTGTTTTTTCTTCAAAATTAGCAGAGTATCTTAAAAATGTTTTTGCCGCTCGCAAAGCAACAATATAAGAACCATCAAAAATTAATTGATTTAAAGTTGCCGTGGCGTTCATGTTTTGCCGAGGCGAAAATTGAACAGGCACAAAAGTTCCAGGTTCGCCTCCAGTAAGCTCTGCTGGTAAAGGTGTTACTTGTACTACAGGATTGTATTGGTAATCTACATTGGCATTAATTTGGGGTAAGCCATCGGCTGTGGTTTCCCATTTTTGTTTCATAGCTGCTAAAACATCTTTTCTTGCATTTATAGCATTATAGCTACTATCTACTGCAAAAGCAATGGCTTCTTCTAATGAAAATTGATAAGACTTTTTATTTTCTGCTTGCGAAAAACCTAAAAATCCCGTCATTACTATTACAACGATTATGTATTTTTTGTACATCACTTGGTTATTTCTATTTGTTTTAAAGTTTCTAATCCTTTTGGTGTTACAATACTGCGTAAATGATACGATAAAAATTCTTCGTACAATTGTTTGGGAGTTAAATCGGTATTTTTAAATAATTCTTCGTTTTTTAAATTAAGCATCCCCGAAATATATAGTCGAGTTATAAAAATTTCGTTTAAATCTTTTCTATAAAACCCTTGCGTTATTCCGCGTTTTAAATTTATGCTACAACATTCGTCCATTTTACAAACTTGGGTTTCGCGTAAATTGTGATAAATTTCTGGGTAATATTTTAGCATTTGAAATTGTGGCGATGCTTTTTCGTCTTTAAGACGCTTCAACACACAACGTTTAATTTCAAATAATTCTTGAACTGGATTAAAATTAAACTTCATAACAGCATCGATTTCTTGTTGAATTTCGCCGCTGATAAACAAGGCTACTTCTTCAACTAAATGCGCTTTGTTTTTAAAATAATCGTATATGGTTTTTTTAGAAACCGCAAGCTCAGAAGCTATAAAATCCATAGTCACACTTTTGAAACCATATTCCAAAAATAGCTCTGCCGATTTATGTACAATTTTATCTTTCATTTGAAGCGACAAAAGTAAATGGAAACTTTTAATACTTTTTAAGTTTCCTTGGTTTTATTTTAAATTTAACAATTAAAAAGCGAGATGTGTTTTTAGAATGTAGACAACTTGTTACAAGTCTAACAAAAAACCAAATTCAACTTCAAAACACTTAGCAACAAAATAAAATAGCTTTCAATTTTCTATTTAATTTCAGAAAAAGCTAAAAAAAAAAGTGTTGTTTTGCTTTTAAAGTTGAATTTAATGAAAATATTAGCACCATATCAAGAAGCATTTTTAGCTTATTTAGCTTCGCAAGACTTCGCCAAAGAGCCACAAGGATTGTATGCACCTATTGAATATATAATTCATTTAGGGGGAAAACGACTGCGACCTATCTTGGTGCTTATGGCGGCTGAAGCTTTTGGAGCCCATGCTAAAAAAGCCTTACCTGCTGCAATGGCAATAGAAACTTTTCACAACTTTAGTTTAATCCATGATGATATTATGGATGATGCACCCTTGCGCCGAGGCAAAGAAACTGTACACGAAAAATGGGATGTAAATACAGGGATTTTATCAGGCGATGCTATGCTAATTCAAGCCTATCGATATTTTGAAAATTATGATGTACAACTATTTAAGCCCTTGCTTCAACTATTCTCAAAAACCGCACAAGAAGTTTGCGAAGGACAACAATACGATGTTGATTTTGAAGAGCGAGATAATGTTAGCATTGCTGAATATTTGCACATGATTGAAAACAAAACCGCTGTTTTAGTAGCGGCAGCTTTACAAATGGGAAGCATGATTGCTGATGCCGATAATAAAAACCAGCAACTCATTTACCAATTTGGATTGGATTTAGGCATTGCATTTCAATTGCAAGACGATTATTTAGATGCTTTCGGAAATCCTGAAACTTTTGGAAAAAAAGTGGGCGGCGATATAGCCGAAAACAAAAAAACATTTTTGTATTTAAAAGCCTTAGAATTAGCCAAACCAGATGAAGCTGGACAACTACGGCACTTATATAGCCTGCATCCTGACGATGACACAGCAAAAATCGAAAACACCAAACAAATTTTTGTAGAAAGTGGAGCTGCTAAAGCAAGCCTAGAAGCTATTGAGCAATACACAACATCTGCTTTTAAAAATTTAGAAAAAATTGAAATCTCAGCAGATTTCAAAAAAATATTTACCGAGTTTGGGAATTGGCTAATGAAGAGAAAGCTTTAATTGATGCTTTTTTAATGTTTAATCGATTTTATTTCACTTTTTTGTAAAAAAAGCCCAAAACCAAACAATTTTACTTAATATATCTAAATATGCAGGGTATTTAATGTAAATACAACTGGTATGTTTTTTTATTCGTACACTCACAGCAATTTAATTTAATCCTTACTTTAATAATTGTTAATGTTTATATACTAAGTTAAGCTAAAGTTGTAATTTTGTAATTCAATTTGAAATCGTAATTTCCGTATATGGACCCATTTTCGTTTCTCAATGCAGTACATCCTTCGTACTTAGCAGATTTATACCAAAAATACTTAGTTAATCCCGATGCCATCGAACCGAGCTGGAGAGCCTTTTTCCAAGGTTTCGATTTTGGTCAAATAGGAACTGAAGCACAAGAAGTTATGCTTCAAGATGCAGAAACTAAAGAAAAGCATCAAGTTGAAATTCCCGACGATGTAAAAAAAGAATTTCAGGTAATTAATCTGATCGATGCTTACCGTCACCGTGGGCATTTATTCACTAAAACCAATCCTGTTCGTGCTAGAAGAACCTACCGACCGGAAATTACCTTGGAGCTCTTTGGACTGAATCAATCTGATCTGGAACAAGAATTTAAAGCTGGTGAACTGATTGGTATTGGCAAGGCCAAATTAAAACGCATTGTTGAATTTTTAGAAAATGTGTTTTGCGATTCAATTGGGGTTGAATATGCTTATATTAGAAAGCCTGAAGAAATAGATTGGATTCAAAATAGGATTTACCAAAATGAAAATCAACCTAATTTTAATACAGACCAAAAGAAAAACATACTCCGAAAGCTCAATGAAGCCGTTACTTTTGAAAATTTCTTGCACAAAAGTTATGTAGGCCAAAAGCGTTTTTCATTAGAAGGAAACGAGAGTTTAATTCCTGCCTTAGATGCCTTAATTGAAGGTGCAGCCAACAAAGGTGTAAAAGAATTTGTAATGGGTATGGCGCACCGTGGTAGATTAAATACTTTGGCAAATATCTTCGGAAAAAACACCAAAGATATTTTTAACGAATTCGAAGGAAAAGATTACGAAGTAGAAGGGTTTGACGGTGATGTAAAATATCACTTAGGATGGACATCTGTAAGAAAAACTGATTCTGGTAAAGAAATTAATTTAAATATTGCACCAAACCCATCTCACTTAGAAACGGTAGGTGCTGTAGTGCAAGGTATTGTTCGCGCTAAACAAGACGATCATCATTTAGGCGAAGAACAAAATGTACTCCCTATTGTTGTACATGGAGACGCTGCCATTGCCGCTCAAGGTATTGCCTACGAAATTGTGCAAATGGCACAGTTAGATGGTTATAAAACACAAGGTACAATTCACATTGTGGTAAACAACCAAATTGGTTTTACAACCAATTACATCGATGGGCGTTCATCTACCTATTGTACAGACGTGGCTAAAGTAACTTTATCTCCAGTTTTACATGTAAATGCTGACGATGTTGAAGCCGTTGTGCACGCCATCAATTTTGCCTTAGACTATCGTATGGAATTTGGCAGAGACGTATTTATCGATTTATTAGGGTATAGAAAGTATGGACATAATGAAGGTGATGAACCGAGGTTTACTCAACCACAACTATATAAAGCTATTTCTAAGCATAATAACCCAAGAGATATTTATGCAGAAAAGCTGATTGACGAAGGTGTAATTAACCAAGACCACATTAAAGAAATTGAAGAACAATATAAAGCTCGTTTAGAAGAAAGTTTCAAAGATTCTAAAAAGGAAAGCACTACGATAGTTACTCCTATTTTACAAGAAGCTTGGGATGGTTTTGAGTACGGAAACAAAGAAGACATGTTAAAGGAAGTTGATACTACTTTCGACATTGACTTGTTAAGCGAGCTTGCTGAAGCCATTACTACCCTACCCGAGGATAAAAAGTTTTTAAAGAAAACCAATCGCTTATTCGATAATCGGAAAAAAATGTTTTTCGAAAAGAATGAATTAGATTGGGCTATGGGCGAGTTATTAGCGTATGCTACTTTACTTCATGAAGGACACGATGTGCGTATTACAGGACAAGATGTAGAACGCGGAACCTTTTCGCATCGACATGCTGTAGTAAAAGTAGAAGACAGCGAAGAAGAAGTAGTACCACACAATAATATTTCTAATATACAAGCGCATTTTTATATTTATAACTCACTTTTATCTGAATATGCCGTAGTTGGTTTCGATTATGGTTACGCCATGGCTAGCCCTAAAACCTTAACCATTTGGGAAGCACAATTTGGAGACTTTAGCAATGGAGCTCAAATTATGATCGACCAATATATTTCTTCAGCTGAAGATAAATGGAAAACTCAAAACGGCTTAGTTTTACTTTTACCACATGGTTACGAAGGCCAAGGTTCAGAACACTCTTCAGCAAGAATGGAGCGTTACCTTCAGCTTTGTGCCAAAGACAATATGTTTATTGCTAATTGTACAACACCAGCTAATTTTTACCATTTGTTACGTAGACAAATGAAGATTAATTATAGAAAGCCTTTAGTAGTATTTACTCCTAAAAGTTTATTACGACACCCAAAAGTGGTTTCCACCAAAGAAGAACTAGCTAATGGAAGTTTCCAAGAAGTAATCGACGATGCAGAAGCCAAAGTAAAAGATGTAAAAACCATAGTTTTTTGTTCAGGTAAATTTTATTACGACTTGTTAAAACGCAGAGAAGAAGAAGGAAGAAAAGACATGGCTTTAGTTCGTTTAGAGCAACTATTCCCGATTCCTGAAGAAGAAATTAATGCAGTAATAAAAAAATACAACAAAGCAACCGATTTAGTTTGGGCACAAGAAGAACCAATGAACATGGGTGCATACACGCACTTAATGCTTCATTTTGATAAGATTAAAGAATTTAGAGTTTGCAGTAGAAGATTTTACAGCTCACCTGCAGCAGGAAGTTCAGCACGTTTCCAAAAAAGACATGAAGGCGTGATAGATTATGTGTTTGATCCTTCAAAAGACAACCACATTAGAGATTATAAAAAAGAACAAAAATAAAGATTATACAATATGGCTTTAGAAATGAAAGTGCCTTCACCAGGCGAGTCAATTAGCGAAGTAGAAATCGCAGAATGGTTAGTACAAGATGGCGACTACGTTGAAAAAGATCAAGCAGTTGCCGAAGTAGATAGCGACAAAGCAACCTTAGAACTTCCTGCCGAAGCAGCTGGGATTATCACCCTTAAAGCAGAAGAAGGCGATGTAGTTGAAGTTGGCCAAGTGGTATGTTTAATCGATACAGAAGCCGAAAAGCCAAGTGAAGATGCTTCAGATAAAAAACAAGATAAAGCAAAAGATTCTGATAAAAAGGAAGAAGCTTCAAAAGAAGATGAAACTTCAAAAGACAATAAAGAATCTTCATCTTCTGAAAAGTCTTATGCATCAGGAAGTCCTTCACCTGCTGCTAAGAAAACTTTAGATGAAAAAGGCATCGATGCTAAAGATGTAAAAGGAACAGGTCGCGACGGACGAATTACAAAATACGATGCCGAACAAGCCGATGGCAAACCTTCTATGGGAACGCCAGGAAATGGAGCACGTGGCGAATCTAGAAGTAAAATGTCGATGCTTCGTAGAAAAGTTGCAGAACGTTTAGTTAGCGCTAAAAATGAAACGGCTATGCTAACTACCTTTAACGAAGTAAACATGCAGCCTATTTTTGATTTACGCAGCCAATACAAAGAAGAATTTAAAGAAAAGCACGGAGTTGGTCTTGGTTTTATGTCTTTCTTTACGCTAGCTGTAGTGAGAGCATTAGAAAAATTCCCAGCCGTAAACTCCATGATCGATGGTAAAGAGATGATTACCTACGATTATAAAGACATTAGCATTGCCGTTTCTGGACCTAAAGGTTTAATGGTACCTGTAATGCGAAATGCAGAAAACTTAAGTTTCCGTGGAGTTGAACAAGAAGTTAAACGCTTGGCTTTACGTGCAAGAGATGGAAAAATTACCGTAGATGAAATGACAGGCGGAACCTTTACCATTTCCAACGGTGGTGTATTTGGCTCGATGTTATCAACACCAATTATCAATCCGCCGCAAAGTGGAATTTTAGGCATGCACAATATTGTTGAACGCCCTGTAGCTATTGATGGAAAAGTTGAAATACGACCTATTATGTATGTTGCACTTTCTTATGACCACAGAATTATTGACGGACGCGAATCTGTTGGATTCTTAGTCGCTATTAAAGAAGCTTTAGAAAGTCCAGAAGAATTGTTGATGGATGGCAATGTGAAAAAAGCTTTGGAACTGTAACAATTTCATATAGATAATTACAGAAATCCGTTTTACTTTATTGTAAAGCGGATTTTTTAATAAAATAATTTTAAAAATTATTACATCTTTTAATTCAATAAAACAATAAATTACGTTTGTATTTTAAAAGAGAAAGCTATGGTAATGACAATCAAGCAAGGAGCATCAAAAAAAACATCAAAGACGTATTAGAAGATTTAAAGAAAGAACTAGGTTGATGTATATAAATATGTGGGTAAAATAAGCTTAGAAAAGGATGCGCTAAAAATTCAGAAAGAATTACTTGATGAGTGGAGATAAGTTATTCCTAGATACCAATATAATTCTCTATTTGCTAAATGGAGATGAAACACTCGCGGAACTATTAAATAAAAAGTAATTATATATCTCTGTTATTAAGGAGTTACCTGTAATGTGAACCAAAATTGATAAAGTTTCCATATAATTCAACTTTTTAATTATCTTTGTATCGTTAATCGAACAAAGAAACTGAATGAACAAAAGATTTGATGTCGTTTTTCTCGAACAAGCGATTGATTTTTTAGATAGTCTCGATTTGAAAACAAAAGAGAAAATCTATTACAACATTGACAAAGCCAAACTCGGACTTGACCCTAAGCTGTTCAAAAAACTAACTGATGATATTTGGGAATTCAGAACTAAATATAGCAGATTACAATACAGGCTATTCGCATTTTAGGACAGAACGGACAAATCCGAAACGCTTGTTATTTCAACACACGGAATTGTCAAGAAAGTAAGCAAAGTGCCAAAAGCTGATATTGATAAAGCCGAACGAATTAGAAAAGAATACTTTGAACTGTAGAACTATGGCATCGAAAAACAAAAAAATGAAAATGATGACTCTTGACCAATTAAAGGACAGAGACATCGGAAAAATTGGAACGTTAGAGCGTGACAAATACGAATTTGACTTGCGAATGGAATTGTTGGGCGAAATGATAAAGTCC
This sequence comes from Psychroflexus salis, assembly GCF_014640175.1. GTDB lineage: Bacteria > Bacteroidota > Bacteroidia > Flavobacteriales > Flavobacteriaceae > Psychroflexus > Psychroflexus salis. The sequence continues at coordinate 149,046 of NZ_BMGL01000001.1, forward strand.
GTCCGAAAAGAACGGAAATTGACCCAAGAGCAACTTGGCGAACTGATTGGCGTACAAAAATCACAGATTTCCAAACTGGAACGGAATACTAAAAACGTCACCATTGAAACAATTTTAAAAGTATTCCGAGCATTAAAAGCTAATGTCAAATTTAGTGTGGAGATGAATGAAGCGGAATTTAAAGTAGCGTAGAAAGCACTACAGGTAACACTGTATAAAAACAATAGGGCAATCAGGTGCTAAACCAATGTTTCGTAAAAATTTGCAAGCTCGCCATTTTTTGTTTTAGCTTTTAAAAATGTAAATTGTAAAACCTTAAAACAAAAAACGGCTTGAGCATAACCGAACAGAATGTGCATACTTACTGCGCTACTGTTCTTATACTTCACCGCTAGAATTATTAGGATATAAAGGAATTTCTAAAAGTGAAGAAAATATTATTCGTGAATTTGTTTCCCAATGCAAGATAATTAACATCAATAATGAAATAAAACAAGAAACGATTAGGGTTAGAAAAAATTACAAAACTAAACTTCCAGATAGCATAATTATAGCAACAGCTTTATAACTAAATTTAGCTTTAATCACTTCTGATACTGAATTAAAAAAGTAAATGAACTTGCTTTAATCTATTACGAATATTAGGATTGGATTTCAAAATTTCAATTTATCAAAACTCATAATAGTTGTAAAAGAAAAAAAAACGTTAGCACGGATTTGCAATCCGTACAAAGCAAAATCTAAGTATGCTAAAGTCACTTCAGAATTATCAAAAATACTTTCTAAAAATCTTTAAACTGAATTTTAGTAAGCAGCGCATTAATAATACGGAAGATATTTTTTACAACGGTAATCAAAGCTTAGCCAATAATTCCAAATTACTATTAAATGAGACTATTGAACACAATTTTATCTTCCTATTGCACAAGTACTTTAATATAAAAATCCAAACAACCAAAGTGGTATTTTATTCTGGTATCCATATTCAATATCATCTGCTGCAATAAAAGCTTGTTTCAAATCCAAAATTTGTTTCTTGGATTTATCTGCACCACCTACTTCAAAAGCATATTTACAATCTACATAAAAATCAGTTTTGGGATGATAATGCAACTGGTGTCTGTAATTTAATTGGTTGGCAAAAAAAGCTTCTCTAATATTTCCTTTGTTAATGGCATTTGGAGAAAGTGTGTACATTAAGTTCGTGTTTTCCAAGTAAATTTTATTTGGCTTTTGCAATTTTACGCTTCCTCGGGCTTCCTTTTGTAAGTTTATAGTCAAATTAATTTCTTCTAGATAATGCAAATAACTCATTAAGGTATTCCTGTGTATATTCATTTTCTTACTAAGATTAGTAATATTGGGCGTAAAAGGAACGGATGAAGATATAATGGTCAAGAGTTGTTTGATTTTTGTTATTAGTCCTATTTCAACACCTCTTAATAAAGGCAATTCAATTTCAAGCATCATGTTGATTACCTCTTCTATGCGTTGCTCATAAAGGTCAGTTTCTTCCTTATAAAAAGGATAATAACCACATTTCAAATAATTTTGAAAATACCGAAAAGGCTTAATTTTTTCATTGATCCCTTGTGAAATGGAAAGATGATTTTTTAATATATCTTCTAATTCTAGTTGCTCAAACTTTTCACCAGATTCTAATGTTAAGTATTCTCTAAATGATAGTCCTTGCATATGATAAATCACTGCTCTTCTACTTAAATCTGCACGTGAGTTTAATATTTCTAACAACGAAGACCCTGTAAATACAACTTGCAGTTCTGGATAATCATCGTAGATGTTTTTTAACTCTTGTGCCCAATTGTTGTATTTATGCACTTCATCGATAAATAGATGTTTCCCACCTATTTTTACAAACTCATCTGCCAAGGCCACCAAACTGAGTCCTTTAAAACTAAAGGAATCTAAACTTATATATAAAGTATCTTCTATGTTTTCATGAAAATGCAGTTTTAAATATTGCAGGAGGAGAGTTGTTTTACCTACTCCTCTCGCGCCTTTTATACCAATCAATCTTGCATTCCAGTTTATAGTTTGCATGATACTTCTCACAAAACCGGTATTTATGTGTTTTAATTTATTATAATATCGTGTTGTTAATTCTTCCATTTTTGTATACTTTATTGTACAAATATACTTTTTTTTGTATAGTATAATGTATTATTTTTGTTTTTTTAGACCATTCAGTCGCCAACAAGCCGAAAGCACGGATTTGCAATCCATGCAAAGCAAAATCTAAGTATGCTCAACTTACTTCAGAATTATCAAAAATACTTTCTGAAAATCTTGAATAATTTAAGATAAAATCAATCAAATACAAACTAATTGAATATTTCATAAAAATGAAGTTAATAAGTTCAATTTAAGTTTTGTTTTTGAGTCTATTTTATAAATGGATTTAATTTTACCCTTAAAATCCTTAAACAATGAAAGTAGGAATAAGCGCACTGCAAATCGACTTCCCTAAATTATATCTACCCATAGAAGTTTTGGCTGAAAACAGAAATATCGAACCTTTAAAATTAATAAAAGGCTTAGGATTACAGCGCATGAGTTTCCCTGATGTACATCAGGATACGGTTTGTTTTGCAGCAAATGCCTTGCTAAAATTACTAGCAGCAGAGCAAATTCACCCACAAGAAATCGATCGAATTTATGTAGGGACAGAAAGTGGAGTGGACAGCTCAAAACCAGTAGCTTCCTTTTTACTTCCCTTAGTTGAAGAAAAATATGGCGAGAATTCTACTCAACATTGCGATGTAGTCGACCTAACTTTTGCCTGTATTGGAGCTGTAGATGCTATGCAAACTTGTTTAGATTATGTGCGTTTACGCCCTGAAAAAAAGTGTATCGTTATTGCATCTGATGTAGCTAAATACGATTTAGCATCTGGCGGAGAATACACTCAAGGTTCTGGTGCAGTTGTTATGTTAATAGAAGCCAATCCGAAAATGTTGAGCTTCGATTTAACTACCGGGGTTTCTACTGAAGGTGTATTTGACTTCTTTAAACCTAGAAGAACTGTTTCTAAAAACGAAATACAAGAAATTTCAAATAATACAGAATGGCAAGGTGTTTTAGAGAACGAAATAAGCATTTATAAAGAACAGCCGGTGTTTGATGGACAATACTCCAACGAATGTTACATTAATCGCATTAAATCTGCTTATTTTCATTTTAAAAATCAGAAAACATCTGAAAAAGCCTGTTTTGACAACTGGGAGTTCATTGCTATGCACCTTCCCTACTGTTTCCAAGGTAGAAGAACTTTTCAACATATTGTAGCCGAAGAATATCCAAATGCGGTAGAAGAGCAATCTGGAGAAACTTTTGCCGAAAAATTAAAAGCTTTTACCAAATCTGAATTTTACCGAAAACTGGTTACTGAAAAATTATACCCTTCTGAAGTAGCTTCTGCAAAAGTGGGAAACATTTACACGGGGTCTATCTTTTTGGGGTTAGCTTCAGCTTTATACTATAAAAAAGAAAAGGAATTAACATCGAATAAAATTGGGTTTATTGCTTACGGAAGCGGCAGTAAGTCAAAGGTTTTCGAAGCTGAATTAGAAGGTTCTTGGAAATCGCAAATTGCTAAAACTAATTTGTTTGAAGAACTAGAAAAAACTACAGCTATCGATTTTAAAACTTATGAAGCATTACACAAGAAAGAACTAACTAATTCGGTAATTCAAGCTTCAAATGAAGTAGTCTTAATTGGTATTGAAAAAGAAAACCCTGTGTTAATAGGTAAACGAAATTATGTTTTTAAGGCCTAGAGCTTTTAAGCCTTTATTGCTAGACCATAAAAAACATGTTAATTCGAGTGATTTCTACATCTAATAAAGATGTTGAAAGTGAATCGTGTACAATTTTAAAATTAGGCATATATACAATTCTAACTTGATTTTTTTGGAAACAAATTAAAATCATTCAAGTTAAAATTTATTCAATTAGATGTTATGTTTAAAGTTAGAAAATGGATTTTTACTTAACTGTGAATTATAAAATCGTACATCGCCAGTAACTTCTTTTCCTAGCCAAGCTGGTTTAAGAAAAACTTGATTAGCGGAATGCAATTCGATTTCAGCAATTATTAAGCCCTGGTTTTCACCAAAAAACTCATCAATTTCAAAAGTAAAACCTTTCAATTGAACCAGGTAACGTTCTTTATAGATCTCACCAGGTTCACATAAGTCAAAAAGTTGTTTTGCTTCGTTAAGGGGAATTTCTTTTTCCCATTCCATTCGGGTTGTTCCATCAGCCGAAGATTTGCCTTTAATGGTTAAAAATCCTTTATCGCCATATTGCCGTACTCGAACAGTTCGTTCTGGATGCCGACTTATAAATGCTTGGCGTATAATGCTAGAAGATGTTGCTTCATTTTTAAAGTCATGGTTTTTTACTAAAAACTTGCGTTCAATTTCCTGCATAAATCTTGTTTTAAAACAAAATGCAAGTTAAGTAAACTTCTAATACCAAATTGAGAAGTTCATGTAGACTGTCTTTATTTTATGTAGAGTTTAAATACAAGTTCTTTAAATAGTAAATAGGGAAGATTAAAATTAAAATACTAAAAGTTTATCCTTTATGTAAAAGAGCAGGCTAAATAAGTATACGGTAAATAAAAAACGGCTTAACAAATATGCTAAGCCGTTTTAAATATAGTTTTAATTTGTAATTAGTTGGCTTGACCACTAATACGAAGGTTGTCTACGTGGTAACGTGTAGTTACACCATCGGGATCGCTTCCTTGGTAACGGAAAGCAAAACGTATGTTTTCTAGGCATGAAATGTTTTCTACACCAGCTGCAGACAATCCACCAAATCCAGACGATGGACCTTGTGGAACTTCAATTCCTTCTATGGTTATCCAGTCTGTAGTTTCAACATCACCTGTAAAGTTTTCGGTTACTAAAATAGATAAGCTAGATCCGTTGTCGAAGGCAGCTTCTAAGTCTAGACTTACTTCTTCTAAAGAACTATTACTTAAATTAATTTCTGGGGTAACCAACCAAGCATCGTAAGATTGACCACTGTTAAAACCAGAGACTTGTGCGTAAGTATTGTTTGAGAAGCTTCCAGTTCTCCAATTTAAAGAACCACCTTGTGTGTTTACATTTATCCATCCGCTAAGTTGAGCTATACTCGATATACCTTCGAAGTCTTCTTCAAAAATTATATCGTCTCCACCGCTTGGACCTTCACATAATGGTTCAGGATCGCATCGTTCTTGGTCAAAGTTAATATCTTCTACCGTATTCAATTTAAATAAATAATTTGCGTCTGCAAATGCTCTTAACAAAACACCTTTAATTTCTCCAGCTGCAGAAGGTAAGCTTGCAGCTTTAAAATCTGAAAATGTACTTGTTCCTAAAGGAACAGTTGAGTTAGATAAACAGCTTTGTAAAGTACGTTCCGCATCAAAAGAATCGTTAGGTTCTGATGCAAAAGTTAAGCCTTGTTCTATTGAAGAAGCAGGAAATTGTACATTAGGAAATTTAATGTATTGACCTAGCAAGCTTCTATTTAATTCATTCATAGCAACTTCTTTGGCTACAATTTCTTCAACTATGGCGTCTCTAACAATGGCTTGTTCAGCTTGCGCTTGAGGAATTCGATTAATTCGATCTCCGTTTATTATCCCTATACTTGGATTACCACTATCTCTACCAATGCTTAAGCCGTCAAGCTTTACATAGATTCTTCTACCTAAGTTGTAAGTACCAAACATACTTGAAATATCGATAGCTATTCGAATAGCCGCTGTTGGGTTTACGGGTTTGTCTTGTATCCATAGTTCTTTAAAAAAGTTCCCTCCTTCATCCGAACTTACTACGTAACCTTCAACATAGGTATCTTCAACAAAAGATAAAGTAGTTACTTCACCGTCATTTTGAGCTATTTCGCCTAAAACAGCACTGATGCTAATAATGTCTCCATCAATTTCGACAGGCTCTTGGGGTCCAGCTTGTGGAATTCCAAAGTCATCGTCTACACAAGATGTAATTGCTAAGCCAAATGTAATTAGTAAGCTAAAAGCAACAAATTTGAATTTTATATTTTTCATTTTTCTAAGTAATTTTTTGTTTAAAATCTAATATATGCGTTTAAGTAATAAGTTCTTCCAAAACCGTAAAAATAACGATTTCCGAATAAAGGTCCACCAGAGTTAACAATCATATCTTCTCTTCTAGATGTATAATTTGAAGTTCGGCTTTGTTCAAAACCACCAGTTACAAATTCTTGGTCCAATACATTTCCTATTACTGCAAAGAATCCTACATAGTAACGTTTATCGTTTGCTCCTGTAATTCTCCAAGATTTACCACCAGTTAAGTTGAATACAAAATATTCTGGGAATTTTTCTTGTTTTAATAATTGCTGTGCCACTTCTTCATCATAATCTACAATAGGTAGTTCATCTTCATCTATAGCAAAGTTGTCTGAACGGTTAAAGAAACTTGCTCCAATAAAGTTATCGGCAAAATAATTGGCAGTTAAACCTATGTTCCAAAAATCTGGATCTCTATATTCAAAACCTAATTGATAAGCTTGCTGTGGACCTCCAGAAACACGAACATTTTTCATTGCTGTTTTTCCGCTACCAAAGCTTATTTGTTCCCCTGGAAAATCTCTACCTGATAAGTACAAGTTTGGATTATTGGTGTAAAAATACTGCCCAAAATTACCTGCTGTTTTTAATAGAATAGTGGATGTAATTTGATACTCAAAACCAAATTCTAATCCCATGTGTCTTCTATCTATCCCAGTAGTTACTTCTTGAACAAATGATGCTCCATCGTTTACTAGTGTACTACCGATAGATTGAGAAAAGAAGAAGTTTACATTGGTTTCATCTTCAAAAGTAGTGTAAAAGGCAGTTGCTCTAGCTTTAATTTTAGGTGTTCTATAAATATAGCCTAAGTCAGCAGAATTTACTTTAATTTCAGTTAAACCATCTACTACTTCATTATTTTGCCTTGCGTTATTGTATGAATTTCGAATGGTTGGTGCATTTTGCATATGCGAAGCGTTAAACTGGATTAAGTGTCTACCAGATATTTTATACACACCTCCCAATTTAGCTCCATAAGTTGTAAAATCTAATTCTTCACCTTTACCAAAAGACAGGTTTCCTGGGAAAAATCCATTTTCGTACAAACCATTTCGTTGGTAAGTGGTTTTACCAAAGTTACCCCCTACGTAGAAATCAATTTTATTGTAGTTAAATTGAAACTGCCCAAACGCATTTGCTACATTGGCTTCAACTTCGTAATTGTATTGAAAACGCTCACCTTCGGTAACTGTTCTGTTTGGGTTTCTAATATCGGACTGCGCTAAATCTTGTAAAGTACCGGCAACAATTGCGCTTTCTTCAGCAAAAAAATCAACATCTAAAAAGCGTTCTCCTCCAAGTAAATCGTTTAATTCAGCAAAATTTTCACTGAGTAAATGGCGGTAATTTAAACTTCCGTTAAATCTTATATTTTCGTCAATTTCAGCATCAATAATCGAATTAAATTGAATTTGCGTATCATCAACTCGGTCTTCTTGTAATACATAAGTAGAATTTCCTCCGCGATTTAAGTTACTTAAATTAGTTTCGTAAACCCTATTCCAATCAAATTGCCCATCTTGTTCAAACCTTTCTCTAGCAAACCAGGCTGCTTGATAATCTCCAGCACTAGGATTAATACCTCTTAAAAAGTAACTTGGTAAATTTTGGTAATAAATCGGGCTTGGATTAAGGGCGCCACCTTGGTATACACTTTCTCCTTCACTCGTTTCAACCAATCGCGTACCACCATTATTTACACGAGTTGTACCAAAGCGTCCCGTTTGGTACATGGCATTGGTGTTAATTTTAATTTTATCGTTTACATCCCAATAGTGACTTAAGACAAAAACTGGCTCTTCGGTTCTACGCATACGTGTATTACGCATTTTGCCATTTTGCATTCCCCAGTTAGGGTTATATTCTCTTCCTTTTAAATCTCTAACTTCTTGCGTAATTGATGTACCAATACCACGCATGTTTGGTGCATAAAAACTAGTTAAGTTAATAGAGTGTTTTGAGTTGATTCGTTTTTCTACTGCTAAAAAGAAAGAGTTAGCATCGTAAGATGTACCTTCTCTGAAACCTTCATCACCGTATCTTCTAGATGCTAAAACCGAATATGCCCAGCCATTGCTATCCATTCCTGAATTATAACTTGCCATCATTCTACCTTGGTAGGTTCGGTCTGAAAACGCGTAAGAAACTCGACCTCCAGAACGCATTTGTGAAGCACGCATAATAAGGTTTGTTGTTCCAGCAATATCTCCAAAGTTATATTCGTTTGCTTCAGAATACATGGTAAATTCACGGCTACTGTTAATTACATCGTTTAAACCACCCCAGTTCCCCCATTGGGGTCTTCCTGAGAATTGCTTGTTCATTTCTAAGCCGTTGATTAAAACTTTACCACGTGCGTTGTCGTAACCTCTTGGTCTAAAAAAGGTAGTACTAAAATCGAATGCGGCAGCTCTTAAATAAGTATCACGAGAAGCTTGTAATAAACCCGAAATGTTAAATGAAGCATCATCGCCTTCACCAATTTCATCGTCGGATAGACTAATCGTGCCTATTCTGAATTTCTCTTCAGAAATATCTACATTTAAAAATAAAATACCCAAATCAATTTCGGATCCTTCTGAAATTACAACGGGATATTTTTTACCTAAATAACCTTCCAATTCAAGTACTAATACTTGTTCTCCTAAAGGTAAATTAATACCTTCAAAGCTAAATTCTCCAGTTTCATTTGTAGTTGTTGCGACTGGTGTACCCTCTAAAAAGACTTTTACACTTTGTATCGGATCTTCATTCTCGTCGTCTATTACTTTACCTTTAATGTTGGCCTGTTGTGCAATTGCCCATAGAGGAAACAACAATAAGATAAGTGTTTTAATTAATGTTTTGTTCATGTTTTAAGTAGTAACTATATTTTAAGAAATTATTATGAAAACGCTGCAAATGTATATAAATAATATTAATTGCTTATTTTTGGCATCTTAAAAATATCAACTTTACAATAAATTAATATGCGGAGATTGAACTTACACAAATTGTTTTTAGGATTGCTCATTTTTATTAGTGGGCTTGCTTTTGCACAAGAAAAAGAATACAAAATAAACACGATTGCATTTTATAATCTTGAAAACCTATTTGATACCGTAGATGATCCTAATAAAAATGATCATTTAAACCCGATTGGAGAAATGTCTGAAGGCGAAGCAGCTCGAGTTTATCCGCTAAAATTAAAAAATATGGCTAAAGCCATTGCAGATATAGGTACAGACTTAAGCGGTTTTCCTCCTGCTATATTAGGCGTTTGCGAAATTGAAAATTATCAAGTTTTAGAAGACTTGGTTAACCAACCCAGATTAAAACCATACAATTATGGCATAGTTCATTACGAATCGCCAGACTTGCGAAGCATAGATGTTGCTTTACTGTACAGAAAGGATGTTTTTAAACCGCTCTTTTCTGAACCACACGAAGTAAAACTTTACCGTGACGATGACCGAACTAAAAGAAGATATACTCGTGATGTACTATACGTAAAAGGTTTATTAGATGGAGATGAAGTACACATATTAGTAAACCACTGGCCATCTCGTGGTGGTGGAGAAAAAAAATCGAACCCAAGTCGTGTAAAAGCTTCTGAAACAGCTAAAAAAGTAGTGGATTCTGTTCAGGCTAAGAATCCAAAAGCCAAAGTAATGATCATGGGTGATTTAAATGACGGTGTTTACAACGAAAGCGTTAAAAAAGTTTTAGCAACTAAACGCCATAAAGATGATTTAACCATGCCGATTGATTTATGGAATCCATTCGAAAATATTTATTACGAAGGAATTGGTACCATTGCTTGGAGAGATTCTTGGGATTTGTTCGATCAAATCATAATTACTCAGCCCTTAACAATAGATGATGATTTTTCTAGCTATCGTTTTTATAAAGCAGGTGTACATAATCCGCCGTATTTACAAAATCCACGAGGCAGATGGAAAGGTTACCCTTTTAGAAGTTTTGCTAATGGTTGGACCAATGGCTACAGCGATCACTTTCCGGTTTACATCTATTTAATTAAAGAACTTAAATAAAAAACATCTTTATTTAAAACCAAAGTCTGGAATTAATTCCAGACTTTTTTTGTTTAACTATTTAAAGTAAAAAATAAACATAATTATATATTTTAAGATTAAGGCAATCAAATAATTAAGTATTAATTTTTTAACCAAGCATTAACAAGCCAAATTGGTTTATTTTTACAATTTGCAGCACTAATTTGTGAAGACCTTTTTAATTGAAATTTTAAATTTATGGATAACCAAAATACAGGAGTTGATATTGCTGCCATCAACGAAAAAATTCAAAAAGAAAGCGCGTTTGTAGACTTACTTACCAACGAAATGAACAAGGTAATCGTTGGACAAAAACACATGATTGAACGTTTGCTCATAGGTTTATTAGGACAAGGACACATTTTGCTCGAAGGAGTTCCTGGATTAGCCAAAACACTGGCAATAAACACATTATCTAAAGCTGTTCAAGGTAGTTTTAGCCGTATTCAATTTACACCCGATTTACTTCCCGCCGATGTAGTTGGAACCATGATTTACAACATTAAAGAAAATGACTTCAGTATTAAGAAAGGACCCATATTTGCCAACTTTGTTTTAGCAGATGAAATTAACAGAGCACCAGCTAAAGTGCAATCTGCTTTATTAGAAGCCATGCAAGAAAAGCAAGTTACAATTGGTGATAAAACTTTTATATTAGACAAACCTTTCTTGGTTATGGCTACCCAAAACCCTGTAGAACAAGAAGGAACCTATCCATTACCCGAAGCACAAGTTGACCGTTTTATGCTTAAAACAGTTATCGATTATCCTAAAATGGATGAAGAACAAATGGTGGTCCGTGCCAATTTATCAGGAAGCTTTGAAACTGTAAATCCTGTAGTATCTACCGAACAAATCCTTTCTGCTCAAAAAGCCGTTCGCGATGTGTATATGGACGAAAAAATTGAAAAGTACATTCTTAATTTAATTTTTGCAACCCGTTATCCAGAACAGTATAATCTAAAAGACTTAAAACCTTTAATTAGTTTTGGTGCTTCACCACGGGGAAGCATTAACCTAGCTACCGCTGCAAAATGTTACGCATTTATTAAGCGCCGTGGCTATGTAATTCCAGAAGATGTTCGTGCTGTAGTCTACGATATTTTAAGACATCGCGTTGGAATTACCTATGAAGCAGAAGCTGAAAATATTACATCTGTAGATATTATTAACAAAATCGTTAACGAAATAGAAGTGCCATAAGCCACGTATTTTAATTCAGATTGAACTAGACAATACATCGTATTTATGGATACTAAAGAACTTTTAAAAAAAGTACGTAAAATTGAAATTAAAACTCGCCGTTTAAGCGACCATGTATTTGGTGGCGAATATCATTCTACTTTTAAAGGTCGTGGTATGACGTTTAGCGAAGTAAGAAAATATCAATTTGGCGACGATGTTAGAGCTATTGACTGGAATGTAACTGCTCGGTATAACGAACCCTTTGTAAAGATTTTTGAAGAAGAACGCGAACTTTCCTTAATGTTAATGGTAGACGTTTCTGGCTCTTCTAAATTTGGAACAAGAAAAACATTCAAAAGAAACATCTTAACCGAAATTGCTGCTACCTTAGCCTTTTCAGCAACACAAAACAACGACAAAATTGGTTTGATTTTGTTTTCAAATTCAGTAGAATTATACATCCCACCAAAAAAAGGCAGGTCGCATGTCTTGAGAATTATTCGCGAATTATTAGAATTTAAGCCCGATCAAAAACAAACCAACATTAAAGCTGCAATCGAATTTTTAACCGGTGTAATGAAGAAAAAAGCAATTGTTTTTATGCTTTCAGATTTCATGGACGACAATTATAATCACGCATTAAAAATTGCTGCTAAACGCCACGATATTACCGGTATTAGAGTTTTCGACCCTTTAGAAGAAGAGTTGCCAAGCTTAGGTATGGTTCAGTTTTTAGACGAAGAAACCAACCAAGTACTTTGGGTAAATACCTCGGCAAAACAAACCAGAAATCGATATAAAATCCATTACAAATCGCAAGTAGATTACTTCGAAAAAGCGTTTAAAAGTTCGGGCTCTGGAAAAATTCAAACCCGAAGCGATCAAAATTATGTAACCCAATTACTCAATTATTTTAAAGCCAGGTAAAAGAATGAAATTAAACAGCTATACATATTTCTTTTCCTACAGAAAAACAATGCTTTACTTTGTTTTAGCGTTTATTTTTCAAATACAATTATATGGCCAAACAGCAAATGCAAGTATTGACCGCGATAGCATCTTAATTGGCGAACAAATAAAATACAGAATTGAAGTTGATACCAAAGCCGAAGATTCTGTGATTTTTCCTGAAGGACAAACTTTTGTTCCACTAGAAACGGTTGAAGCTTTTCCGATTGACACGCTACAAATTGAACCCCGATTAATACTTATTCGCGAATATGCCTTAACACAATTCGACTCTGGACAGTATACTATTCCCAAACAATTTATACAATTAAAAAACGGACAAGTATTTACCGATTCAATTCGGGTAATTGTAAATAATGTAGTAGTAGACACTACCAAACAAAAATTGTACCCTATAAAAGATTATATTGAAGTAGATAAAGCCTTTAAATTTCCAACTTGGATTTGGAAACTCCTACTTATTATACTCATAATTGTTGTGTTAGCCTATATAATTTATCGCTTTTGGCAACACAAAAAAGAGCAAAAAATAAAACTTCCGCCCTACGAACAAGCACTAAAAGCATTGGAAAACTTGGATCGTTCTAAATTTATTGAAGAACGAAACTTACGAGAATATTACTCCATGCTAACTTTTATTAGTCGTAAATACCTAGAAGATGAAGTTGAAGTTAGAGCTATGGAATATACAACGCAGGAATTAATTTACGATTTGCAAATGCGAAAAGACGCTGGAAAAATCAAGCTTCAACAAGAAACAATACATCATTTTAAGCAAATTTTAGAACGTGCCGATTTAGCCAAATTTGCTCGTTCTCAACCCGATGTACTAACTGCAAAAGAAGATCGAAAATTTATTGGTAGCTTCACCGAAGAAGTAAATACCGCAATTCCTGAACCCACCGAAGAAGAGCTTCAAAAAAACAAAGAATACATCGAAAAAATTGCTCGTAAAAAACAGAGAATAAAATGGGCAGCAATAGCAGCAATTGTCCTACTTGTTATCGCTTCAGCAACTACGTACCTAATCGCTTCTAAGGGTTACGACTATGTAAAAGACAATGTGTTTGGTAATCCAAGTAAAGAATTATTAGAAGGCAATTGGTACACAAGCAGCTATGGATATCCTCCAGTAAGTATTACCACACCCGAAATCTTAATACGTGGAGACATAGAAATGGCTGAAGATGCTAAACAAATGTTAGTGGGTAACGAAACCTTTGTATTTGGTGGTATTTTCGGAGAATTCTATGTGGTAATTAGCACACTAGAATTTCAAGAAAAAATGAAGTTTGATTTAGATACTGCTGTCGACGGAATTTATGAAAATCTTGAAGCTAAAGGAGCTTATAACATCTTAACCAAGAAAGACGAATATAAAACGCTAGATGGTATTAAAGGTGTTCGCGTTTCGGGAAGTTTTGCTATTGAGAACCCCATTACTAAAAATGATATTAAAAAAGAATACCAAATTTTAAATTTCGGAGAAATGGGCGGATATCAACAAATTACAATGATTTATAATGCCGAAGATACATATGCTGAAGAAATTGTCCAGCGCATCTTAAATTCAATCGAACTTAAAAATAACAATAACTAATGTGGCAAGATGTCTTTTTTGAAAATCCTGAATGGTTCTGGCTTTTTTTGCTCTTACCTGTTGTAGGCGCATGGCATTTTGTAAAGCGTAATAAAGAAAATGCTGTTGTACATATTTCTAGTGTAAAAGGTTTTGAAAAAAGCAATAGCATATTACCCAAATTACGCCCTATATTGTATGTGTTAAGACTTGTTAGTTTAGCACTTTTAATTACCGCCATGGCAAGACCTAGAACAGTTGATGTTACTTCGCAAATAAAAGGCACAGATGGCGTAGATATTGTAATTGCAGCAGATATTTCTACAAGTATGCTAGCGCAGGATTTTAAACCTAACCGATTAGAAGCCCTAAAAAAAGTAGCCAGTGAGTTTGTAGATCGGAGAAAAACAGACCGAATAGGCGTAGTTATTTACGCAGGCGAAAGCTATACCAAAACCCCACTTACAAGCGATAAGGCTTTAGTAAAAAATGCCATTAGTGAAATAGACTTTACCGATGCAATTGATGGTGGAACAGCTATTGGAATGGGAATTGCCACTTCTGTAAATCGATTAAAAGACAGCAAAGCAGAAAGTAAAGTTATTATTTTACTAACCGATGGAGTAAACAATTCTGGTTTTATAGATCCTGAAATTGCTACAGAATTAGCTATGGAATATGGAATTAAAATCTACGCTATAGGAATTGGTACACAGGGAAAAGCGATGTCTCCTGTAGCTATTTTACCCAATGGTCAATTTCAATATCGCCCTGTTGAAGTTGAAATTGATGAAGAACTACTAAGGCGAATTTCGAAACTAACTGAAGGAAAATACTATAGAGCAACCAATCTTAAAAAATTAGAAGAGATTTATGAAGAAATTGATGCTTTAGAAAAAACAGAAATTGAAGAAGAAAAATTTTATGATTATGAAGAAAAGTTTAAACCCCTAGTTATGCTAGGTTTAGTTTTATTATTGTTAGAATTTATTTTAAAGAACACCTTATTTAGAAGTTTTGTTTAATGCTTATATTAGAAGATAAAATATATTTTTGGTTCTTAGCAGCCATTCCTGTTGTAATTTTTATTGCAATTCTTGTGGCTACTTGGAAAATTAAAATGCAAAAGAAGTTTGCAGAAGCACACCTGTTTCCGGCTTTAGCACCAGACCGATCTAAAATTAAACCCATTTTAAAGTTAATTGCTTTTTGTTTGGTTATCGCATTTTTTAGTGTGGCTTTGGTAAACCCAAAATTAGGTTCTAAAATGGAAACAGTAAAACGCGAAGGGGTCGATATTGTTTTTGCACTTGATGTTTCTAAAAGTATGCTAGCAGAAGACATCGCACCCAACCGAATTGAAAAATCTAAGCAAATTATAAGTCAAATTGTAAACAATTTAAAAGGAGATAGAATCGGGATAATTGGCTATGCAGGAAGTGCATTTCCGCAAATTCCAATTACAACGGACTATGCATCGGCAAAAACTTTTCTTCGAGCTATGAATACCGATATGGTTTCTAGTCAAGGCTCGGCAACCGGAGATGCTATCGAGTTAGCCAAAGGATATTATAACGATGCTAATGTAATTAGCCGAGTACTAATTATTGTTGGCGATGGCGAAGACCACGGCAGTGAATTTCAGGCAGCAGCTCAGGCAGCAGCCGATGAAGGTATTAAAATTGTAACTATTAGCGTAGGAACCTCTAAAGGTGGCCCTATTCCTATAAAAAACAATCGAGGTAAAACCTATAAAAAAGATCAAAAAGGAGAAACAGTAATTACCCGCTCTAGCCCAGAAACTTTAAATAGCATTGCCGAAATTGGAAACGGAACTTATATTGATGGCACAAATACTTCAAGCGCAATTAAAAACTTAGAGAAGTTTCTTCAAAATCTTGAAAAAACAGAGTATGAATCCATGCAATATGCCAATTATCAACATCAATTTCAATGGTTTTTAGGCTTTGGCATACTTTTTTTAATACTAGATAGCCTGCTATTAAACAGAAAAACAAAATGGTTAACCCAATTGAATTTATTCAATGAAGCATAAAAAAACATATCCTATTAAAGTTTCGCTAAACACATTGATTTTTATTGTGTTTTGTGCAGTTTTACAGATTGGTTATGCACAAGAAACTAAAATAAGTAAAGAAGCTGAAAAATATATGGCAGAAGCCAGCGTATTTATTGAAAATAACAATTTTGCAGATGCAGAAGCTTCGTTAAGAAAAGCAATTTCAATTGATCCTGAGAACAAAAAAGCAGCCTATAATTTTGGCAATTTGTACATTAATAACGATAAAAATAGAAATGCCTTTCAACGTTTGGTCGAAGCTGCATCAGAAAACGATAACAAAACCATTAAACATAAAAGCTTTCATAACCAAGGTAATATATTTATGAAAGAAGAACGCTATGCCGAGGCTGTTGAAGCTTATAAAAACGCCTTGCGGAATAACCCAAACGACGATGAAACGCGTTACAATTTAGCACTTGCCAAACAAAATCTAGAAGATGAAGGCGGCGACGGGGGCGATGATGAAGACCAAGAAAACCAGAAAGAGCAAGAACAAGAAAATGAAGGCCAAGGGGAAAATGAAGATGAAAATCAAGGCCAAGAAAAAGAAAGTGATCAAAACGACAACCAAAAAGGCGATAATAAAGATCAGAAAAATGAAGGCGAAGGCGAAAATGAGCCTAAGGACGGAGAAAATGAAGAGCAAGAAAAAGAGCAACCCAAAAACGGAAAAAGTACAGACGATAAAAAAGATGGTGAGCAACAACAACCCCCACCAGAACAAATGCAAGGGAAACTATCGCCTGAGCAGTTAAAAAACTTATTAGAAGCTATTGAAAATCAAGAAAAAGATATTCAAGATAAAATTAATGCTAAAAAATTAAAAGGTAAAAAAGTAAAAACCGAAAAGGATTGGTAAATGAAAAGATTAGTACACATATTCTTTTTAATAATTACGTTTGGCACGCAAGCCCAAGTAAGTTTTACAACAGAAGTTAGTAGGGAAAAACTTGGCATAAACGAACGGCTAAAAGTAGAGTTTATTATAGACCGAGACGCAGATAACTTTAAAGCTCCGAGTTTTAATGGTTTTAAGGTTATAGCTGGACCAAACCAATCGGTAGAGCAGAGTTATGTATATGGAAAGTCTTCATTTAAAAAAACCTATTCATTTTATCTTCAGCCGCTCAAACGTGGTAAATTAGAAATTGGTCAAGCTGAAATTGAGTACCAAGGAAAAAACTATAAATCTCCACCTGAAACAGTCGAAGTTACAGCAGCAGTAGATAATCCAAATTCGCCAGCAAGCGTAGCAAGAAGTCAAATGGCAGATGCAATCCACTTGGTTGCAGAAGTCTCTAAATCCAAACCTTATTTAAATGAAGGCGTGTACATTGTATACAAATTGTACGTAGATAGAAATGTGAATCTTCGTAATTACCGTCCTGTCGACGAGCCTTCATTTAAAGACTTTTGGAGCCAAAATATCGATATAGATCAATTGGAATTTAAAGAAGGAGAATATGCTGGGATGCCGTATCGATATGTCGAACTTCGAAAAACTATACTCTATCCGCAAAAAACTGGCGAGTTAAGTGTTGAGCCATTAACCATAGCTGTTTCAGTTGAAGTTCCAACAAACAGAAGAGACATTTTTGGAAGAAGACAATACGAGTTGGTAGAGAAAACATTTTCAGCAAAAACCAGAACATTTAATGTGCAGCCTTTACCCGATGAAGGAAAACCATTTAATTTTACAGGCGCTGTAGGCCAATTTGATGTTAATTTAACTCAAAGCAAAAACGAATTAAAGGTTAACGAAAGTTTGAGCGCAACCTTAAAAATTTCAGGTAATGGAAATTTAAATTTATTTAACCTCCCCAAACTAGAAGTTCCTACTGCTATAGAAGTATACGACCCCGAAAGAATAGACAGAGTAAATACAAACGCCAGTGGAATGAATGGTTACATTAGCGAAAAATATACCTTGGTTCCACAAAGACAAGGAAATTACACCATTAAAGGGGTTGAATTTTCTTATTTTGATCCAATAACAAGCGAGTACAAAACTAAATATTCTAATTCGTTAAACCTTAGTGTAAATCCAGATCCCAATGCGTTACAAAACAACACGAATATACTTGCCAGTCAAGATTCTACAAAAAATCAAAAACAACAAATTATAAGTCCAGACAGCCAGTTTAAATATATTGAATTAAAAACAAACTTAAAACCAAAAGGAAGTCAACAATTTTTTAAGTCGGCTATTTATTGGAGTTTAATTTTTGCTCCCTATTTATGCATCCCGTTTTTATTATTTATAGTAAAAAGAAGGAAAAACACAACAGATTCACCTGCTAAGAAAGCGCGAAATAAAGCCAATAAATTAGCTAAAAAATACCTATCGGAAGCCAAGCGAAATATACAAGATCAAAATAAATTTTATGAAGCATTAGAGCGTTCACTACATAACTTTTTAAAAGCAAAACTAAAAATAACTTCTGCCGAAATAAGCAAAGAAAAGATCAGCGAACAGCTTTTACAGAAAAATATAGAGCAACAACTTGTAGACCAATTTATTGGCATCTTGGAAGGTTGCGAATTAGCGAGATACGCACCAAACTCTAGTGCTGCAAAAGAAGAAGACTATAAAAAAGCAGCTCAAATTATTAGTGAAATAGATAAAGCTTTGTAATATGAAAAAAACAGTAATTCTTTTTCTGCTTTTTGTTAGCCAACTACTCGTAGCACAAGCTCCCGATAAATTATTTAGCCAAGCTAATGAAGCTTATGCAGATGCCAATTACAAAGAAGCAACTAGACTTTATAAAAAATTACTTCAAGAAGATTGGCAATCATCGGAGTTACATTTTAACTTAGCAAACACCTATTATAAGGTAGGCGAAGTAGCACCAAGTATTTACCATTACGAAATGGCATTATTGCTTTCACCTGGAAATAAAACTTACAAAAACAATTTAAAATTTGCAGAACAAAAACGTATAGATGAAGTAAAAAGCCCTGAAAAGTCAAAATTTGATCTGCGTATTGAAAGTTTATTAAATTGGTTTAGTGTTTCTCAGTGGGCAAAAATTTCAATTGGCTTTGCTATTTTTAGTTTAATTTGCTTTGCAGTTTTCCTTTATCTAAAAAAGGTATTTTTTAAACGTTTATTTTTTACACTTTTTGTTCTGTGTAGTCTTTTTTGTTTCATGAGTTTTTATTTAGCCAACAAACAAGTTTATTTAAGTGAAGCTTATGTTTATGGAATTATCTTCGCCGAAGAAACAAGTATTTTCACAGAACCAAACCAAAACACAAATATCTTATTCAAGCTTCACGAAGGAACCAAAGTAAAAGTAGAAGACGATTTTAGAAATTTTACAAAAATTAGATTAAGCAATAATATTACAGGTTGGATTGAAACTGCAGACCTTAAAAAGCTTCAATTAAATTAAAGTTTATTTGAACGATTTTATCTTTTAAAAAATAAAATATAAGAGCTTAATGAAGAGATTAATCTTATACTTTAGCATTTATAATGATTTCAACTATAATCAATAAAATGCAAAAAGAAAACCTAACACCAGACGATGTTCTAAAAGACTTATTATTAGGTAACCAGCGTTTTATAGAAAATCAAACTTTAGATAGAGACATAAAAGGCCAAAAAATAGCATCTACTTCTAAACAATATCCAAAAGCCATTGTTTTATCCTGTGTGGACAGTCGAGTACCTATTGAAACAATTACCGACCAAGGTATAGGAGATATTTTTGTTGCTCGTGTAGCTGGAAATATAGAAAATGAAGATATATTAGGAAGCATGGAATATGCCTGTAAAGTAGCTGGAAGCAAATTAGTTTTGGTTTTAGGTCACGAGAAATGTGGAGCTGTAAGTGCCGCTTGCGATGATGTAAAATTAGGAAACTTAAGCAGTTTACTAAAAAAAATTAAACCCGCTATTGAAGCAACAACCAAAATCTCAGGTAAACGAGATTCAAGCAATGCTAGTTTTGTAGAAAAAGTAGTGCGTAAAAACATACAACTAACCATCGATAGAATTCGAGAAAAAAGTTATATTCTAAAAGATTTAGAAGACATAGGTGTTATTAAAATTGTTGGTGGAATTTACTCTTTAAGGTCTGGCAAAATAAACTTGATTTAAGAAATTTATTCAAATTAAATTTAGCTTACAAAATTTAAAAAAACATCAAATATTTGTCATTTAAAAATTGTGTTAAGGTTAAAGATGTGCTTAAAATAGTACATTAAAGACTTTTGTATAGTATTTGTACAGTTTAATTATTCAACATAATTAACCAATTAACATATGTTTGTATATATATAAAATTCACTATGAAACATTTTAATTTATTCCTTTTAGTTCTTTGTTCATTTACATGTTTTTCGCAAAATTTACCTTTCAATTTTGAAGGTGATATCGAAACATCAGACTTTATAAACTTCGATGGAGGAACAGCAACAGTTACATCAAATCCAACAAACTCTGGAATTAATACAAGCACAAACGTTGCTCAAATAGTTAGAGACGGTGGCGCAATTTACGGAGGTAGTAAAATAGCATTAGAAAATAACCTAGATTTTTCAGTACTGACTAAAATTACAATGAAGGTATATACCACTGCGCCAATCGGAACCACCGTAAAGTTAAAATTAGAAGGCAGTGGTCCTGCAGCTGATACTGACGCTTTTACTACTGTTACAGGTGAGTGGGAAACCTTAGAATGGGTTTTCCTAGGAATTTCTAACGAATTAAATGAAGTTGTATTTATGTTTGATTTTGGAAATGTTGGAGACGGCTCAGCTGCTTCCACATTTTACTTTGACGATGTAGAACAAGTTGCAGGCCCAACACCACCAGTTCCGGCTAGCTTACCTATTAACTTTGAAACAGATGTAGTAACTACTGATTTTTTGAGTTATGGTGGAGCTAACTTAAATGTAGTACCTAATCCAGAAATGAGTGGCATAAATATAAGTAATACTGTGGCACAGGTTATTAAAGACAGTGGTGAGTATTGGGCTGGAAGCAGATTATTTTTAGCAGATAATTTAGATTTTTCATCTTTATGGCAAATTTCTATGAAAATTTACACTACCGCCCCTATCGGAACTAGAGTAAAATTAGAGCTTGAAGGAACAGGTGGTAGATATAGCCTAGATTACTTAACAACAACCACTGGTGAATGGGAAACAGCTACTTGGAATTTTAATGGCCAAACTAATGATTTTGATAAAATCAATTTTCTTTTTGATTTTGGAAATATAGGAGATGGAACGGCTTCATCTACTTTCTTTTTCGACGATGTAGAACAAATTTCTGGTCCAATAATTCCTGAACCTGTAGCAACTACTTTTCCAATCGATTTTGAAGGCAATAGTGTAGCAGATACAGATTTTATTAATGAAGATGGAGGCATAGCAAATGTAATTCCAAATCCATATGCAGATGCAAATAATCCAAGTGCTACTGTAGGACAGTTTATTAGAAGCGGTGGAGCACCTTGGGCAAAAAGTAAAATTATTCTTACAGATTTTTTTCAAAACATGTCTACTAACGGGTCTTTTTCAATGAAGGTATTTACAAATGCGCCCATAGGTACCGTATTGAAATTTAAGATAGAAAGCACAGATGCAGGTTTTGCAGACGAAAGAGACATGCTAACTACCGTCTCTGGCGAATGGGCAACTTACACTTGGGATTTTACTAATCAAGATGGCCCTATTTATAATGTAATAAGCTTAATGCTTGGTTATACAACACCAAACGATGCTTCAGAAAACGCAACATTCCTTTTTGATGATATCATTCAACAAGAATCACTTAGCGATGGTTTTAATCTAATTAGTACAGTTCAAGATGGCTTAATTAGTTATCCAAATCCAGCTAAAAATAGCATAACTATTCAATCTAAAAATGCTGAAATGAATTCTATTATTATTTTTGATGTAGTTGGAAATCAAGTTGGTGTTTTTCAACCCAAGACTAAAGAAATGAACATTGACCTATCAACTTTGCCTACTGGTTTATACATTGCTAAAATTTCAACAAACTCAGGTGCAGGTAATATTAAGTTCTTTAAGAATTAAGTAATAGTTTTTAAAGTTAAATTCTAAACTTAATCTTTAAATTATTGTCCTTAATACACATTCAAATTGGTATAAGGCAGAAAACACAGAAGAAGCTTTTTTTATTGGCTTACTTTTAAAAAACAACTCGTCACTCCGCATTAATTTTTATAAAAATTAATGCGGAGTGACGTTTTTTGGAACCTTCAATTTAATTTCAGCTAAATTTTAATACTGAACTTTGTTTTATATGGAGCGCATACACGCGGATTCTTCAAAATAAAAACAACTAATGCGAAGTATCAATATTCGCAAAACAGATAAACAAGAGAACTATATAACAAAAAAAACTCCTAAAATATCTTTAGGAGTTTTTTGAGGTCTCGAGCGGACTCGAACCGCTGTAGCTGGTTTTGCAGACCAGTGCCTAGCCACTCGGCCACGAGACCAATTTGGTTTGCAAATTTACACATTAAAACCAATATACAAGACTTAATCTTGCATTTTTCAATTTTGATGAGCTTTCATTTAAGCATCTGTTTGCTATTGAATTCTGATATAGATTCATCAAAATTTTAGATTTTAATTGTAATTCATTTCACCACAACTATACTAACTTGCGCAGAATAAAATTACAAGACAAAGATTTAGTTTTTGTTTTCTAAAATTAAAAATTATGAAAGGTGTTTTATTAGTTAACCTAGGATCTCCTAAAAGTACAGATCCAAAAGATGTAAAAAATTACTTAGGAGAATTTTTAATGGATGAGCGTGTAATCGATTTACCATATATTTTACGAGCTATTTTAGTAAAGGGTATTATTTTAAATACACGTCCAAAAAAATCGGCAGAAGCTTATTCTAAAATTTGGTGGGAAGAAGGTTCTCCACTAATTGTATTGTCAGAACGGCTTCAAGAAAAAATAGATCAATTTACCAGCGTGCCAATTTCATTGGCTATGCGCTATGGCGAACCTTCTATTGCTAACGGCTTAAAAGAATTACATAACAAAGGTGTAAACGAAGTTTTGCTAGCTCCACTTTACCCTCAATATGCCATGGCTACTACCGAAACAATTATTGCTTTAGCTGAAGAAATACGGAGAGAACATTATCCTGAAATGAAGTTTACCGTTTTACCTCCTTTTTATAATCATCCCGACTATATTACGGTTTTAGCCAGAAGCATTGCTGAAAAACTAGATAATTTGGATTACGAACATCTTCTATTTAGTTATCACGGTGTTCCAGAACGACATATTCGCAAAAGCGATATTACCAAAAGTCATTGTAAACTAGATGGTAAATGTTGCCAAACACCATCTAAAGCACATCAATTTTGTTACCGACATCAATGTTATGAAGTAACACGATTAGTAGGCGAAAAACTCAATTTAAAAGAAGGAACTTTTTCTACTACATTTCAATCCCGTTTGGGTTTCGATCCATGGTTACAACCATACACCGACCGCACAATTGAAAAAATGGCTATAGAAGGCACCAAAAAAATGGCTATTGTAACTCCTGCCTTTGTTTCAGATTGTTTAGAAACTTTAGAAGAAATTGCCATGGAAGGCGAAGAAATTTTTGAAGAGAATGGCGGAAAAGAGTTTACAGTAATTCCATGTTTAAACGATCGAGAAGATTGGGTTAAGACTTTAAGCCGTTGGATTGATGAATGGGCAAAACAAGAAGTAGAAGCCGTAAACTAAAAAAATGGCAAGAATAACTTCGGCAGAATTAGGTAAGGAATCCATCGCAAAATTATTAATTAGGCAATCGGTTCCTGCGTCTATCGGCATTTTAGTTATGTCGATTAATATTTTAGTCGATACTATTTTTGTAGGCAATTGGATTGGATCTATTGCTATTGCGGCCATTAACGTGGTTTTACCGGTTTCATTTTTTATTGCCGCTCTGGGCATGGCCATTGGTATTGGTGGCTCTTCAATTATATCGCGAGCTTTAGGTAAAAATCATCAAGAAAAAGCACTGCAAACTTTTGGAAACCAAATTAGCATTACCTTATTAGTTACTGTTAGCATGGTTGTTATAGGTTTGGTTTTTATCGACCAGCTTATTCCTGCTTTTGGTGGAAAAGGTGAAATTTTTGAACCTGCCAAAATATACTACCGCATTGTTTTGTACGGCGTCCCTATCTTAGGATTAGCTATGATGGGCAACTCAGTTATTCGAGCTGAAGGAAAACCCAAATTTGCAATGGTTGCTATGATTATTCCATCGGTTGGAAATTTATTGATGGATTATATTTTTATCAATATTTTAGACTTAGGAATGTTTGGTGCGGCTTGGGCTTCAACAGGGTCTTATGTTTTATGTATGGGGTACATATTATGGTTTTTCCTTTCCAAAAATTCAGAATTAAAAGTAAAGTGGGAACATTTTAAACTCAAATTAAATATTTTAAAAGAAATTGGAGCGCTTGGCTTCGTTACGCTTTCTCGACAAGCTGTAGTTAGCTTAACTTACTTGCTTTTAAATAATATTCTATTTGAATTGGGTGGAGAATCTTCGGTAACTACTTACGCAATAATAGCCCGAATGCTCATGTTTGCGTTATTTCCTGTACTTGGTGTTACCCAAGGCTTCTTGCCAATTGCTGGATATAATTATGGTGCCGAACAATATACTCGGGTTCGCGAAAGCATTAACAAAGCCATATGGTATGCAGCGGCAGTCGCTATTGTTGTTTTTATTTGCATTATGACATTTTCAACTGAAATCGTTTCTGTGTTTACCCAAGAAGAAGCCGTGTTAGCTTCTACACCTAGCGCCATGCGATGGGTTTTTGCTGCTGTTCCAATTATTGCACTTCAATTAATTGGTTCAGCATATTTTCAAGCCATCGGAAAAGCCGTACCAGCCTTACTTCTTACCTTAACTCGACAAGGTTTCTTTTTTATTCCGCTCTTGTTAATCCTTCCTAAGTACTTTGGAGAACTTGGTGTTTGGTTATCTTTTCCATTAGCCGATTTAATTTCGACTATTGTTACAGGATATTTTCTGAATAAAGAAATAAAAAATACCTTAATTGAAACTGAAACTACAGAGCAGTTAGAATAGTTTACGATTTTGTACTTTTGCAAAAATTTAAACGCAAACTCATGTTTAACAATACCGAAGATAGTAAAACCAAACTTTCAGAATTTGGAGAATTTGGTTTAATCGATCACCTTACTAAACATTTTGTTATTCAACACAACAGCACCCTTAAATCCATTGGCGATGATGCTGCTGTTTTAGAGCATAAAAATCCAATAGTAGTTACCACAGACTTGTTAGTTGAAGGTATTCATTTCGATTTGAGTTATATGCCGTTGAAGCATTTAGGCTACAAAGCAGTAATGGTGAACTTATCTGATGTGTATGCTATGAATGCTGAAGCCACCCAAATTACCGTTTCTATTTCTTGCTCTAACCGTTTTACTGTTGAAGCTCTTGAAGAATTGTACGCTGGTATTCAACTAGCTGCACAAAACTATAAAGTAGATGTTATAGGTGGAGATACTACTTCGGCTGTAAAAGGAATAAGCATAAGTATTACTGCTATTGGTACAGCTCCAAAGGAAAAAATAACTTACAGAAGTGGAGCAAAACCAAACGATTTGGTTCTAGTTTCTGGAGATTTAGGCAGTGCTTTTATGGGATTGAAAGTTTTAGAGCGTGAAAAAGAAGTATTTAAAGTAAACCCTAACAATCAACCAGATTTAGAAAAATATACTTATTTAGTAGAACGCCAATTGAAGCCCGAAGCCAGAAAAGATATTCCTGAACTTTTGGAACAATTAGAAGTGTTACCAACAGCCATGATCGATATTAGCGATGGTTTGTCTTCAGAATTGATTCATATTTGTAAAAACTCAAGCGTTGGTGCCAATTTATTTGAAGATAAATTACCAATAGATCCAGCTTTAATTTCGGTTTGTGAAGAATTTGAATTAGATAGTACAACCGTAGTTTTAAATGGTGGTGAAGATTACGAGCTACTTTTCACCATTAACCAAAACGATTACGATAAAATTAAAGGCAATCCCAATCTAAGCGTAATTGGACACATTACTGAAGCCAGTGAAGGTATTCATTTAGTTACAAGAGCTAATACAAAATTGCCTATACAAGCTATGGGCTGGAATAGTATGGATAAAGAAAAATAAACTAAGCTTGTTCTGCAATTTCTACATAATCTACTTGGTCTAGTTTTTCTTTTAAAGGTTGAATAAACTCGAAGTAACTCGGCTTCATGTTTTCTTCCATAGGTTCAGCGTCGGGCAAATCTTGTTTATAAGGATCTACTTGCTTACCATTTACCCAAAAACGGTAACAAACATGCGGGCCAGTAGCTAATCCTGTGCTTCCTACATAACCTATTATTTCTCCTTGCTTTACGTAATCGCCTACCTTAACAGCACGTTTAGACATGTGTAAATATTGGGTAGTGTACTTATTGGTGTGTTTTACTTTTACATAATTTCCATTTCCTCTGGTATAGCTTGATTTTATAACCGTACCGTCTGCGGTAGACCAAATTGGCGTTCCTGTTGCTGCTGCATAATCTGTACCTTTGTGTGCTTTCCAGCGTTTTTGAACAGGGTGAAATCGTCTAGGACTGTAGCGCGATGAAATTCTTGAATACTGCAGTGGTGCTTTTAAAAAGAAACTTCGCAGCGTAACCGCTTCTTCATCAAAATAATCATAGCGACCTACTTTAGCATCTACTAGAAAATTAAAAGCATAGAATTCGCGACCTTTATGATTTAAAATCGCAGCATCAATCGATTCTACACCAGCAAAAATACTGTCGTTTATAAATTTCTCGTTGTAAATAATTTTAAATTGATCTCCTTTTTGAAGCCTAAAGAAATCGACACTCCATTGGTAAATATCGGCAAATCGACTTGTAATTTCATAGCTAATTCCAGCTTCATCTATAGCATTAGAAAGTGAACTTGTAATTACACCAGTAGCTATCTTTTGTTTTATAGTAACTGGTTTTTTTCCTTTTTCTGCATAAATACTATCTCCAAAAAACACTTTGGTATAATCTATTGCATTGTGCTCATAAATAAAACCAAGTGTTTTTGCAAGGGAATCTTTACTTTTTAAGAGTGTATACGGCCTTCCTACATTTATGCGTTTAAAATTAAAAATACTATCTGGAATGCTTTCGGTAATTTGATAAACTTTACCAGGCATTACTCCATTTTTATCCATAATATTTCCAAAAAAATCACCATTTTTAACGGTGTCTCTTTCAAAATTAAAATCGCTTAAAGTCATTCCATATTCCTGAACGACAACTGGTTTAAGCTTAGCTTTTTTACTTTTATTTTTAGTGATTAATTCAGCCTTTTCGGTGGGGGTTTTTTCATCTTCACAAGAAGCGAATAAAATAGCCATTAAAAAACTGAATACAAGAAAACTACTTTTCATGTTTTTTATAATTTAAAACATAGCAAAAATACTACATAAATTAAGGACTTAGATTAAAATGCGTTAATTTCTCTATTCATTTTGAAGAAGTGCTGTAAAAGGATAAGCCAGATTCTTGTACGAATCTAAACTTGCAGTAATAGACCCTACAGCCAAATCTGCTTCAATTTTTAGCGGTATTTTGTTTTGGTCTTTGCTAACCCAAATGGTTACGCTTTCTTCTTCTTTAAAAACTCGTTCTGCTTGAACATAGGGCCTAAAAACAAGAGTTTTTACTTTTCCGAAGTCTGTTTCTATAACTTCTTCTCTTAAAAATTTTGCTTTAAAACCAAAGTTTTCTTCATCGAAGAATAAGTTTAATAAAAAGACTTCACCTTCTTTTAAATTATTTTCATCTACAGTGTTTCGAAGGGTGTAGAGAGCGGAAAGCATGTCTTGTGTTTCTTTTTTAATGTAATGGGTAGATTTGGTTTTGCGTTTATAGTCATTTACAATTGCTGAATCTAAATGATGCTGAAACTGAATCATTCGATCTTTACGATGACCACCTTCGTTTGTTTTGCGTATAAATTTTAATGGAAAACCTGATTTTTGGTCTATATAACTTTCAAAATTATCACGTACTCTAAAAAACCAATCTAACATTCCTGTAGATTTTCCGTAGCCGTGAATGCGATAAACTGGCACACCATCTAAACTCGTGCTCGAAATACTTAATGTAGCTTCGGATGTTTTAAACCAACCATATTTTACTTTAAATTTAAGCTCTTCGCCCGATTTGAAAGCCTGTTTATTTTGTGCATTAGACGAAAAACCTATGCTAAATAACAAAAGCAAATTTAAAAAATATAAAAATTGAAATTTCATATAGAATAGGTTAATTACTTAACTCTTCAAAGTAAAATGAAAATATTCAAATAGAAAGTAGTTTTAATTAATATTTGATGTTTCTTTTTTAGTTACCTACAAAATACATTCCGCAAATTTTCAAAAAGTAAAAGCCATGAATGCATTAGTGTTTATCAATGCATTCATGGCATTTACTAGAAGTAAAAAAAATTACAGCGTGCCACGAAGTCCTTGTTCACGCTCTATCGATTCGAACAATGCTTTAAAGTTACCTGCACCGAATCCACGTGCGCCCATACGTTGGATAATTTCGAAAAACAAAGTTGGACGGTCTTGTACTGGTTTGGTAAAAATTTGTAATAAGTAGCCTTCTTCGTCTGCATCGACCATTATACCTAGGCTTTGTAAGGTTTTTAAGTCTTCTCGCAATTCGTGGCTAAACTCTTCTAATCTTCCTGGTATAGCATCGTAGTAGGTTTCTGGTGGAGTAGATAAAAATTCAACACCGCGGTATCTTAAATCGGAAACAGTTTTTACAATATCATCGGTAGCTACAGCAATGTGTTGAACGCCAGATCCTTCATAAAAATCTAAGTATTCTTCAATTTGTGATTTTTTCTTCCCTTCAGCTGGTTCATTGATTGGGAATTTAATTCTACCATTACCATTACTCATTACTTTACTCATTAAAGCAGAATATTCGGTATGGATTTGTTTATCGTCAAACGAAAGGAAATTTACAAAGCCCATTACATCTTCGTACCACTTTACCCAAGTGTTCATTTCGTTCCAACCTACATTACCTACCATATGGTCGATGAATTTCAGTCCAACAGGTTCAGGTTGGTAGGCTGATTTCCATTTTCTAAAACCAGGTAAAAAACTACCGTTGTAATCTTTACGTTCTACAAATAAGTGAACGGTTTCTCCGTAGGTATAAATTCCAGAACGGACTACTTGGCCATGTTCATCTTTTTCTACTGTAGGTTCCATAAAAGATTTGGCTCCGCGTTTGGTAGTTTCTTCCCAAGCTTGTTTGGCATCTTCTACCCAAAGTGCGATTACTTTTACCCCATCACCATGTTTAACTATATGTTGATTAATTGGATTTTTAGAGTTTAATGGTGAAGTTAATACCAGTCGGATTTTGTCTTGTTTTAACACATAGGACACACTGTCTTTACTTCCTGTTTCTAAACCTTTGTAGGCATGCGACCGAAAACCAAAGGCTGATTTATAAAAATGAGCTGCTTGTTTGGCGTTGCCCACGTATAATTCTACATAATCGGTTCCTAACAATGGCAAGAAATCCTGCGCATCTTTAAATATTTTTTCGAGTCCGTAATTTACTGATTCTACTTTTTTCATGATATTTTATTTTAATAGTTGAAAGACATTAGAAAAAAGACTATTCCAGGGTGTTTTGAAAGCTGGAAGTCATTTTATGAAATTCTTCAATTTTATCTTCTATTGGTTTAAATTGTGTTTCTTTTATATATTTTCTTATTAATGCTATTGATAATTGATTTAAAATATATTCTAGTAACAGCGCTTTACATTGTTCTTGAATTTTTGGCTTTGTTAGGTTCTCGACTCAGCTCGAACCTAAAACAAAAACCAAACATGATTACTTTTCAAATCATCAAATTAGCATATTCTTGAATTACAGCCAAGACTTAAAATAATCACCATCGGCAATTTTCATGGCATCTTCGGTTACTTTAAGCGGCCTAAAGGTGTCCACCATTACAGCTAATTCTTCGGTTTCTCTTTTTCCGATACTGCGTTCTGTTGCTCCTGGATGTGGTCCGTGCGGAATGCCGGCTGGATGCAAAGAAATATGTCCAGCTTCAATATCATTTCGGCTCATAAAATCTCCATCTACATAGTACAATACTTCGTCGCTATCAATATTACTGTGGTTGTAGGGAGCAGGAATGCTTTCTGGGTGGTAATCGTATAAACGCGGACAAAAGGAACAAACCACAAAAGCATCGGTTTCAAAAGTTTGATGCACCGGTGGTGGCTGGTGAATTCTGCCTGTAATCGGTTCAAAATCATGAATGGAAAATGCATATGGATAATTGTATCCATCGTAACCCACTACATCAAACGGATGAGTAGCATAAACCAAATCGATTAATTCATCTTGTTTTTTAATTTTCATTAAAAACGCTCCTTTTTCGTTATGGGTTTCTAATTCTTCTGGTCTTCGGATATCGCGTTCACAAAATGGCGAATGTTCTAAGAGTTGGCCAAAATAATTTCGGTAACGTTTGGGTGTGTAAATCGGTCTTCTTGACTCAACAATAAAAAAACGATTATCTTCTCCCTCAAAATCTAATTTATAAATGGTGCCTCGGGGAATGATTAAATAATCGCCATATTTGAAGTTTAAATTTCCAAATTGTGTACGTAATTTTCCTGTTCCACGGTGAACGAAAATCATTTCGTCTGCATCTGCATTTTTGTAAAAATACTTTTCAGTTGAAGCTTTTGGTGCTGCAAGAATAATACTGCAATCCTTATTGATTAACACCGTTTTTCGGCTTTCTAAGTAGTCGGAAATTTGCGGAACTTCAAAACCGCGAAAACGATAAGATTGAATGTTGTTATGGTCGGCAATTTTAGGGGCTACATTTTTTCGATTTCCAATTTCTTTTACCTGTGTTGGTCGATGTTCGTGGTATAGATTAGAAGACATTCCGTCGAAACCAATTGTACCAAATAATTGTTCGTAGTATAAACTACCGTCTGGTTTTTTAAACTGCGTATGTCGCTTGTGTGGTATTTTACCAAGTTTGTGATAGAAAGGCATATTTATTTGCTTTTCTACAAATATCGTGAAAATTAGGGAAACTTTTTGAGATTTTTATTAAAAACGATGCCCTAAACTAATAAACCAAAGAAAGGAATCTACTTCTGGTGAATAACTATATTTTAAATCCAATGGACCAATAAAAGTATCTAAACCATAACCCAATGCGTAACCGCTAAAATTTGGAGTTGTTAACCAGCTTTCTGTAGAATTGAACAAATCATTACCAACATTAGCGTAATTACCACTAAAAATAAGGTAATGTTCTTTATAAAAATTATAGAATACATCAAAACTTCCTTTAATATAGGCATTACCAGAAAGACTAATAAAATCGTAGCCATAAAACGGTCTGAAGTTATTAATAGGCCGATTACCAAAGCCACCCAAAAAGAAATTAAGTCCAGCGAGCGTTTCGTTACCAATGCGCAAGCCCATTTCTGTGCCAATTTTTAATGAAAGTCTGTTGGCAATTGGAAATGCATAATCTATCTGACCTTTAACTATCGAAAATTGAGAAATGGTATTGCTTTTTAAAATCGAAGTTAAATAAATATGCATATCTGTATAAAAGCGAATGCCTTTTGTAGGATAATACCCATGGTCTAAAGTGTCGAAGTTTATATACCCAAAAGCACTTAATAAATTAAACTCTTCAATTACAGTTTCTAACTCATCTTCTTGGTCTTCTGTATTAGCTAAAATAGTTTCTGTTTTTGCTCGAAGCAATTTTTGTTCTAGCCCTAAGCCAAATTGAAATTGATTTAACCATAAGGTTTCTACATAAATTTGATTGGTAAAATCTTGGTTAAGCAATTGTATTTTATTTACATTAAATTCTTCAAATGTATTTCCGATAACATCTTGTACAAACGAAAAATCTACGTTGTTTTCAAAACGGTTAAACCGTGACCGCAAACCAATGCTCCAATATTTTCCTTTATCGATATAATAGTCGAAGTTATACCTAAAATTATCGCCTAAAACAAAATCTATCGAAGCAATATCGTTATTAAACAAAAGTCCTTTTTGGGTAAAATTTACAAGTAAAGCAGATTTGTACAGGTCGTCGTAATGCACACCAAAACGCAATAAACGTTTAACTTTGGACTCGGTTACGTCGAGCTTTAATTTTGTGTTTCCAATTTCATCTTTTTCAATTTGATAATGAATTCGGTCAAAATTTTGAGTAGCCGAAAGATTGTTTAAACCATTATTGAAGTCTTTATAAGAAGTTTGAAGGTTTTCATTTAATTGAATTTTTCCTAAAATATAACTTCTAGGGTAAAGTGTATTGCCGCTAATATTTATATTATTTACTGTAAGCGAATCTTTTGCATGAATAGGTTTTCGATAAGTAGTTGTGTGTTTTTGTTGTTTAGCTATTTTTTGTAGACTTGCTATTTGTTTAGAAGCTGCAAAAACTCCATTTTTAATTATTTCTTCACCTCTATCGAAATCTAATACGGAAAATTCTTTTATATCGGGACGAATAAATACATCTACCAATTCTCTTTTATTTTTCATGGCATTGATCATTCTGAAATTAGATACTTGCGTCATTACATCCAGACCATTTTTCAACTTTTCTCTAGTATACAAACTATCCTGAACATCTACGCCAATAATAAAGTTTGCACCACGTTTTTTTAATTCTTCAACAGGAAAGTTGTTTACCACACCACCATCGGTTAACAATTCTTCTTCTACTTGTATTGGCCTAAATACCGAAGGAATAGCACCACTTGCCGAAATAGCCAAAGGCAATGAACCTTGATCCATTATTATTTCGGCACCGGTTTCTAGGTTAGTAGCTACACAAAAAAAAGGAATGGGTAAATCTTTAAACTCGTTGGTTTCTACATGAGCCGTTAGTTGAGCAAGAAAATTGTAAACATTTTGCCCTTTTGAAAGCCCAGAAGGTAGGCTAGGTTTAAAATTATCGAAATTTAAGCTCAACCCATATTTTTCGTCTTCTTTGCGTTCAAAATATGTTTTGGCGTTTCTGGGCAATTCGTCTCGAATTAATTTATTAAAATCGGTAGCATAAAAAATTGAATCGAGTTGTTTTGGTGAGTAGCCAGCTGCATACAAACCACCGATTATTGCTCCCATACTGGTTCCAGCAATATAATCGATTTGCACTCCTGCTTCTTCAATTACTTGCAAAGCTCCTATATGCGCCAAACCTTTTGCACCACCACCACTAAGTACTACGCCAACTTTTAATTTATCGGTAGTTAACTCCATACTATTTTTGTGTACTGTGTCCTGCTGACCAAACAAAATATGTACAGAAAAAAAGAATAATAAAACAAATTTAAATTTCATTGGCTTTTTGGTAATGTACTTTAATTAATTGAGCCTTAGCTTCACCTACAACAGATGCTATTTCTTTTTTAGAAGCCGATTTAATATTTTTTATAGAACGAAATTCTTTCAGCAAATTTACAGCAGTTTTTTCACCTATCCCTTCAATTTCTTCTAATTCTGTTCCCAATGCATTCTTGCTGCGCTTATCGCGATGAAAGGTAATACCGAAGCGATGAGCTTCGTTTCTGAGGTATTGAATAACTTTTAAAGTTTCAGATTTTTTATCGAGGTACAATGGATATTTATCGCCAGGATAGAACAATTCTTCTAAGCGTTTGGCAATTCCTATGATGGCAATTTTACCGCGCAAATCCAGACGTTCCAATGCTTTTACTCCAGACGAAAGTTGGCCTTTTCCACCATCGACAATTATGAGTTGCGGCAAAGCTTCATCTTCTTCTAATAAACGGCGATAGCGACGAAAAACCACTTCTTCCATAGAAGCAAAATCGTCTGGTCCTTCAACTGTTTTAATATTGAATTTTCGGTAATCTTTTTTGCTAGGTTTCCCATTTTTGAAGACTACACAAGCTGCTACTGGATTGCTTCCTTGAATGTTAGAATTGTCGAAACACTCTATGTGTCTTGGCTCTTGATGTAATCGTAAATCTTGTTTCATTTGTGCCATTAAGCGATTTACGTGCCGGTCTGGATCTACAATTTTCATTTGTTTGAAGCGTTCCATTCTAAAGTATTTTGCATTTCGAATGGACAAATCTACAATGGCTTTTTTATCGCCTAATTTAGGTATAGTTACCTTTATTTCTTCACCAGCTTCAACTGGGAATGGTACGTAAATTTCTTTACTAGGCGAATTGAATCGCTGACGAATTTCAGTAATGCCTAATTCTAATAATTCCTGATCAGATTCATCTAACTTTTTCTTCATTTCAATGGTATGCGAACGAATAATTGCTCCATGTGATAGTTGAAGAAAATTAACGTAGCCATAGCCTTCGTCACTAACTACAGAAAAAACATCTACATTGTTAATTTTTGGGTTAACCACCGTAGATTTTGCCTGGTATTTTTCGAGTACATGAATTTTTTCTTTGATGCGTTGTGCGTCTTCAAATTGCATATTTTCTGCAAGCTCTTGCATTTGCTGCTTAAAATCGTTTAACGAATCTTTAAAATTTCCTTTTACTATTTTCCGAATAGCTTCAATTTGTTTGTTATAACTTTTTTCGGATTGTAAATCTTCACAAGGACCTTCACAATTACCTAAATGGTATTCTAAACATACTTTATATTTTCCAGTTTGAATTTTTTCTTCTGCTAAATCGTACTTGCAGGTACGTAATTTATATAAGCCTTTAATAAGTTCCAAGAGTGTTTTAACGGTTTTAATACTAGGATACGGACCAAAATACTCACTCCCATCTTTAATAACTTTTCGGGTTAAAAAAACCCTCGGAAAACGCTCATTTTTAATACAAAGCCATGGGTAAGTTTTATCGTCTCTAAGCATGACGTTAAAACGGGGTTGCAGTTTTTTAATCAGGTTATTTTCTAACAGCAACGCATCGGTTTCAGAAGCAACAACAATGTGTTTGATTTCTTCTATTTTACTAACCATTACCGCAATACGATGGCTGTCGTGTTGTTTATTGAAGTAAGATGAAACACGTTTTTTTAAATTTTTAGCTTTACCCACATAAAGTATACGCTTATTTTTATCGAAATATTGATATACTCCAGGAGCGTTGGGTAAGGTTTTAATTTGCACTTCAATATTAGGCGTACTCACGTTTTATTATTTTATACCAAAAATACATAAACAAAATGGGGAGCTTACTTAAGCAAAAGCAAAAAAGTGAAGAAATTTGGACAAGCTTAATATATAAAACAAATTGGCGTAGAATTAAATTCTACGCCAATTTCTATAATTTTATTTTCAAAAATTTAGTGGGGCAATTTATTTTTAAGTAATCCGTACACAAAAGTTCCTAACAAAGCTCCACCTATAACAATTAAAATTGGATAGAAGCCTGCTCCCACCAAAACATACATGGGTCCTGGGCAAGCTCCAGCTAGCGCCCAACCTAAGCCAAATAAAATTCCGCCAAACAAATAACGAGAAATACTTTTGTCTTTAGGGGCTAAACTCATGTCTTGACCACCAATAGCTTTTATATTGAATTTTTTAATGAGTGCTACGCCCACAACTCCTATGGCAAGGGCTGAGCCAATTATACCATACATGTGGAAGGAGCCAAACTCAAACATTTCGTAAATTCTAAACCATGAAGCAGCTTCAGATTTATACATTATTATTCCAAAAAAGATACCTATAATTAAATATATAATTGATTTCATTGTATTGTTTTTTTAGTTGAAGATAATAGGATACAAAAAGTGAATCATTACTAAACCTCCAATAAAAAAGCCAATTACAGCTATTAAAGATGGAAGTTGTAGATTACTTAAACCGGAAATAGCATGACCAGAAGTGCATCCGCCAGCATATCTTGCTCCAAATCCTACAAAAAATCCGCCGATTAATAAAATAGCTAAAACTTTAGGATTAGTTAATTGTTCTGCTCCAAATAGTTCGGTAGGCAAGTAAGCCTCTCCGGCAGAATTTATTCCATAAGTTTCTAATTTTTCTGCAATTTCAGGATTAACAGCTACAATATTACTAGATAGATATTGGTTGGCAAGAAAGCCTCCAATTATAGCACCTGCAACAACAATTAAATTCCAACGTTGGCTTTTCCAATCAAATCTAAAAAACTCAGATACTTTTCCTGCCCCACCGATGCTACAAGCAGTTCTTAGATTAGAAGACATCCCAAATTGTTTTCCAACAAATAACAGCACAAACATAGTTAGTGCAATGAGTGGGCCAGATACATACCAAGGCCAAGGTTCCATTATTAAATCCATTCGCAGTTTTTTTTGCAAATTAACAAGATAAACCGCACATGAAGTGTAACTAAAGTTACTTTAATTATTCGCTAAAAAAGATTTGTTTTATTTAGTTTTTAATGCCAAAAAATTTAGATAAAATATCTTCTAACAAACACCATTTGGTAATAGAAGATTGTAACAAATTAGCACCTACAAAAGCGTTAAACCATAACCAATTGATGTTTACGTAAACAGAAAGCAACACGCTAATTAAAATAAAAGTTCCTGCCACGCCACGTACTATTCTATTTTTCATATTCATTTGTTTTTAAAAGTGTATCCTAATTTATAGAAAGAGTTGTTCTCTTATTTTTCTTTACACGAGTTAAAGGTTATTAAGGATACCAGTAAATTTATGTGCAAAATTAAATGCTGATTTTAGTTTTTCGGTAACTAAAGTCACTTACAGAAAACTATAGTAATGTTAACTTTTTTAATATTTGTTGAATCTTGCCTATATTAGTTAACAAATATTTGAATTATGGGTATTAAAAGCTTTCAAGGAAATCATGTAGGAAAAACACAATCGTTTACACAAAATATGAAAGTAGAAAACTGCATGCAAAAAAATATAGTAACTTTTACAGAAGAAATGAGCTTAGTTGAAGCTATGAAAATCATGATTCAGAAAAAAGTTTCGGGTGGACCATTTATAAATGATAAAAATGAAGTAATTGGTGTTATTTCTGAAGGCGATTGTGTAAAGCAAATTTCAGATTCACGATATTACAACATGCCAATGTCAGACGTAAGTGTAGGCAGTAAAATGAGTCGAAATGTGCAAAGCATTAAAACCGACGAGAATGTTTTTGACGTTGCTAATAAATTTCTTCATTTTAAACGAAGACGTTTTCCGGTAATTAAAGATGGTAAATTAGTAGGGCTACTAAGCCAAAAAACTTTAATGAAAGTTGCCTTAGAGTCTACAGGAAACCACTGGAAAAAATAATTTTTAATACCCCAGTTTAGCTCGTACCCTCTGTAAAACTTTGTTAGCAACTAAGCTTGCTTTTTCTGCTCCTAATTGTAAAGCATTATCTACTTCTTCCAGGTTTTGAATGTAATAATTGTACTTTTCTCGTTCTTTTTTAAAGCGTTCTACTATTAATTCGTAAAGTGCTTGTTTAGCATGGCCATAACCAAAATTACCAGCTTCATATTTAGCTTTTAATGCTTCTGTTTGAGTAGGATTTGCAATCAATTTGTACAATGCAAATACGTTGCATGTAGTTGTATCTTTTGGCTCTTCTAAAGGTGTAGAATCGGTTTCAATTTTCATAATGGTTTTGCGAAGCTTCTTGTCACTTTCAAAAATATTGATGGTATTGCCTTTAGATTTACTCATTTTTTCGCCATCAATACCGGGTATAATTTTAGCATCATCGCTAATCTTAGCATCGGGCATAACAAAAGTCTCTCCAAATTTAGAATGAAAACGGTTTGCCACATCGCGCGTAATTTCTAAATGCTGTAGCTGATCTTTTCCAACAGGTACAACCTCAGCGTCATAAAGCAAAATATCGGCCGCCATTAACATAGGGTAAGTAAATAAACCCGAGTTTACATCTTCTAATCGGTCGGCTTTATCTTTAAAAGAATGAGCCAGTGTTAGGCGCTGATAAGGAAAAAAACAATTTAAATACCAAGCCAATTCCGTTACCTGTGGAACATCGCTTTGACGATAAAAAACAGTTTTATTAATGTCAAGTCCGCAAGCCAACCACGTAGCAGCTGTAGAATAAGTGTTGTTTTTTAAAACAGAAGCATCTTTAATTTGGGTTAATGAATGCATATCTGCAATAAACAAAAACGATTCATTATCAGGCTTGTTAGCCATTGTAACTGCCGGTAAGATGGCACCCAATAAATTACCTAAATGCGGAGTTCCTGTACTTTGTACGCCGGTTAAAATTCTTGACATAGTCGATTTTAAATTTTGTTCAAAGATATAAGTTTTTGCTTCTTAAATTCGCTTGTTTTACTAATTTTGACACCTATGATAGTTGTAAATTTTTTAAGTCTTGTTTGGAGAATTTGGTTTTACATCTGGATGCTAATCGTCATTATTATCCTATTCCCACTTTTGTTTATTAGCACATTAAAAGAAAATTGGTATCCCTGTTTTTTTAAGGTTGCTCGTATTTGGGGTATGGCTATGTTATTTGGTATGGGATTTATACCAAAAGTAAAAGCAAAACAAAAAATTGAAAAAGGAAAAAGCTACATGCTAACTGCTAATCATACGAGTATGATGGATATTATGCTAATGCTTTATGTTTCAAAAAACCCATTTGTTTTTGTGGGCAAAAAGGAGTTAGCTAAACTTCCTATTTTTGGTTATTTTTATAAACGCACGTGTATTTTAGTAGACCGGAATTCTGCCCAAAGCAGGAAAGCTGTTTTCGAAGAATGTCAACGCCGCTTAAATCAAGGCACTAGTATTTGTATTTTCCCAGAAGGCGGAGTGCCAGACGATGAGCATATTACCTTAGCTCCATTTAAAGACGGTGCGTTTCGTTTGGCAATAAACCACCAAATACCGATTGTACCCATTTCGTTTATAAACAACAAAAAACACTTCCCTTATAGCATTTTTAAAGGAAAGCCAGGTGTATTAAAAGCTTATATTCATCCCTTCGTTCCTACAAAAAATCTAGAAGTAAACGACAAATTAAAATTGAAAGCTGATATATATCAAAGCATTAAAAGTAAACTTCAATATTAATTTTAAATGTAGTATAATCTTTAATTTATAAGGATAATATTCTATATTTGAAGTACAAACATGGTAAAACACTTCAATTGAAAACCTATTTATTAGCTTTTCTTTATTTTATCGGAACTTTTGGTGTATTAGCACAGCAGCATAAAATTGATAGCTTAAAGTTTCAAATCAATTCAATAAAGATTGATAATAATAAAAAAGTAGATTTATATAATGATTTAGCACATTTGTACACTAAATCTTCGCCAGATAGTATTAAGTTATTTACAGAAAAGTCTATCTCCTTAGCCAAAGAATTAAATTACAAAAATGGTATTGCTGATGCTTTAAAAGTTGAAGCTGTTTATCATTATTACCAAGGCAATATCGATCAGAGTTACAAAAACTTAAACCAATCTATTGCTATTTACAAAGAAGAAGATAACTTAAAAGGCTTAGCCAATGCTTATAATAATTATGGTCTTGTTTTAAATACCTACGGAGCATATAAAGAATCTTCAGAAAAATATAAACAAGCATTAGCAATTAACGAAAAAAGAAAAGATACAATTAGTATAGTTCGTAACTTAGTTAACTTAGGAAATAATGTTTCGAACCGATCTGAATATAAAGAAGCTAAAAGTTACTACGATAGAGCAATGCTGTTAGCTAATAGTACAAAAAATTACGAGCAACAAGCAAACATTTATAATGGCTATGCTATAGTTGCAGAGCGAACTGGTAATTTTGAAGAAGCTAAACAAAACATTTTAAAGGCACAGGAAATTTATGAAAATTTAAAAACTCCATCCTACTTGTTTATTACCTATAACAATATTGCTAACATTAATAGAAAGCAATCTGACTATGCTGAAGCTATTCGTAACTTTCAAAAAGCATTAGAAATTGCTAACAAAATTGAAAATAAACGTTACCAAGGCATCGTATTTAACAATATTGCCAGCTGTTGGTACAACTTAGAAAGCTATGATAAAGCTTTAGAAATGTATAAAGCATCTGCTGCTATTGCAGAACCTATTGATCAGAGAACCTACATGGCAAGCATCTCGAATATTGCTTTAATATATGAAAGAGATGAAGATAATTTACAGCGACTTCAAGATGCACTCAATCTTTACAAAAAAGCAGAAGCTTATTTTATTGAACAAAACTCGAATAGCGACTTAACCAATACGTACAATAACATAGCTAATGTTTACCTAAAACTTAAAGATACACTGGCTAGTAAAAATTATTACGAAGTTGCAAAAAAATTGGGTGAAAAAGTCTCAGCAAAGTATAGTTTAACCGACACCTATGCAAGCTTAGCTGAAATCTATGCGAATAAAAAACAGTGGAATAAGGCCATTGAATTAGCTGAAAAATCTATTCAAACAGCAGAAGAATTAAAAATTTTCAATGAAGTAATTTATGCAGCCAATATATTGGTAGAAGCTCATGAAGCAAGTAAAAATTATGCAGAAGCATTATATTATCAAAAAAAAATAAACGAAGTTTCTACAGAGTTATTCGATAAAGAAAAGAACAGAGAAATTGGTAGGCTAGAGGCAGAAATGGAATTTAAAGTAATTGAAGAAGAAATAAAGCTGGCCAACGAGACTGAAATTTTAAAAAAAGAAGTATCCATAAACAGGCAAAAAAATTTAATTGTTTTATTTAGCGTTATTTTATTAGCCCTAATTATAATTATTGGCTTGCTTATAAAGTTAAAAATCAACGAACAAAAAGCTTATCAAAGTTTGCAAAAAAGCCAAGAAAAAATCGAAAATCAAAATCGTGAATTAAAAAAATTACACGATGAAAAAAACAAACTTTTTTCAATAATTCCACACGATTTACGAGGTCCACTAAAAACATTAAAATCCTTTTTCGAAATGAGTATTCGCAATGAAATTTCTGAAAAAGAATTAAAAACAATGGTGCCAGAAATAGATAAAAATCTTGAACGGATTATAATTTTAACCGATAATTTATTAAACTGGTCTAGCAAATTGATAAAAAATGAACAAAGCACAAAGAAACTTGTAGCTATCCTAGATAAAATTAATGAAGTTGAAACCTTATTCAAAACTTCTTTAGATGATAAGAAAATTCAGTTTATTAAAGTTATCGATGCTAATTTAAAAGTTTGGATTATCGAAAATAATTTAGAATTGATTTTTAGAAACCTTATTTCTAATGCAATTAAATACAGTAAGATAAATGGCAAGATTACAATTACGGCTAAAGAATTAAAAAGCCATACAGAAATTTGTATAGAAGACAACGGTATAGGAATGACCAAAAAACAAGCCCAAAAAGTATTCAATGGTGAATTAAACTCTATTATTGGTACCAATAACGAAAAAGGCTCGGGTATCGGATTGCTATTATGCAAAACTTTTGTTGAAGAAAACAGTGGAGAAATCTGGGTAAAACATACTAAACCAGGAAAAGGGACTACTGTTTGTTTTACCATCCCTAAATAAAGCTTCAAAGCATGTTTTTTGTATAAAAAGACAAGCTAAAAACTACTCAATTTACTGAACAACTTTGTGTGCGGTAAAAATGATCAATTTACTATTTAGTAAAATTTAGTTGTACTTGCAAGGCTTAAAGTCGGGATGAGAGGATTCGAACCTCCGATCTCGCGCCCCCCAGACGCGCACTTTAACCGGACTAAGCTACATCCCGAATAGAAAGCGTAAATTTAATTTTTTTAATTAAATTTTATAAGACTTTTAGCGAAAGTTAATAGATTATATTTAAATGAAGATTAAAATAAAAAATCTTATAAATTGAGAGTCAATTCCGCCTAAAATACTTGGGGTGAAAGCTAAGAAGTATAGGGAGAACATCCCATCTTGCACACCCCAGACGCACACTTTAACCGGACTAAGCTACATCCCAAATAATTTAGTCTATTAGATAGTTTAATCCTTACTTTTAATCTTACATTCCATTCATTTTTCATTTTTAGAAAATAACAGCCCCCTTAACAAAGCTTTCAACAAAGAACTTCTTACTTTTGCAGCTTGTAAAAAAGCAAATTCATGTACAGAAGTCATACCAACGGAGAGTTACGCCAATCACACCTTAACCAAGATGTCACCTTGTCGGGTTGGGTACAGAAATCGAGAGACAAAGGTTTTATTATTTGGGTAGATTTACGCGATCGCTACGGAATTACACAATTGGTCTTCGATGCGGAACGCACTCCTGCAGAAATGATGGAAAAAGCAAGAAAGCTTCAACGTGAGTTTGTTATACAAATACAAGGAAAAGTAATTGAACGCGAATCGAAAAACAATTCAATTCCTACTGGAAACATCGAGGTTTTAGTTGAAAAATTAATTGTACTAAACGAATCGAAAACACCTCCCTTCACCATTGAAAATGAAACCGATGGCGGGGAAGATTTACGTATGAAGTATCGCTACTTAGACATTAGACGAAATCCGGTTAAAGATAAATTGGTATTTAGAAGTAAGGTCAGTATGGAGGTTCGCAAATACTTAAGCAATCAAGATTTTGTGGAAGTAGAAACTCCTTATTTAATAAAATCTACACCCGAAGGCGCACGCGATTTTGTAGTGCCTAGCCGTATGA
Source organism: Psychroflexus salis (assembly GCF_014640175.1). GTDB lineage: Bacteria > Bacteroidota > Bacteroidia > Flavobacteriales > Flavobacteriaceae > Psychroflexus > Psychroflexus salis. The sequence continues at coordinate 191,802 of NZ_BMGL01000001.1, forward strand.
ATGCAGGACAGTTTTACGCACTACCACAATCGCCACAAACCTTCAAACAACTTTTGATGGTTGGCGGAATGGATAAATATTTTCAGATTGTTAAATGCTTTCGCGATGAAGATTTACGCGCAGACAGGCAACCCGAATTTACGCAGATTGACTGTGAAATGGCTTTTGTAGAACAAGAAGATATTTTGCAAACTTTTGAAGGCTTAACCAAACATTTATTGAAAGAAATTAATGGTATTAAAGTGGAAGATTTCCCAAGAATGACCTACGATGATGCTATGCAAACCTACGGAAACGACAAGCCCGACATCCGTTTTGGAATGCAATTTGCCGAATTAAATGAAGTTGCTCAACACAAAGATTTCAACGTATTTAATGAAGCTGAATTGGTAGTTGGTATTGCCATTCCAAGCTGTGCAAGTTACTCGCGAAAGGAATTAGATGCCTTGGTAAAATGGGTGCAAAGACCACAAGTTGGTGCCAAAGGAATGGTCTATGTTAAGTTTAACGAAGATGGTAGCTTTAAATCTACGGTAGATAAATTTTACAACCAAGAAGACTTAGCGCAATGGGCAGAAAAAACGGGAGCGAAACCAGGCGACTTAATCGCTGTACTTTCTGGTGAGAAAAATACAACTCGAGCTCAACTAAGCGCTTTACGAATGGAAATGGGTAATCGCTTAGGCTTACGAAAACCAAGTGAGTTCGCCCCACTTTGGGTAGTCGATTTTCCTTTATTAGAGTGGGATGAAGAAACTAAACGTTACCATGCCATGCATCATCCATTTACTTCACCTAAAGCAGAACAAATTCCATTATTAGCAACCGACCCTGCTGCTGTAAAAGCAAATGCATACGATTTGGTATTAAACGGAAACGAAATCGGTGGTGGTTCTATCCGTATTCACGATAAAGCAACCCAAGCCCAAATGTTTGACTATTTAGGTTTTACTGAAGAAGAAGCCAAAGCACAATTTGGTTTCTTAATGGATGCTTTTCAATATGGAGCTCCACCACACGGCGGAATTGCTTTCGGTTTAGATCGATTAGTCGCTATTTTAGGCGGACAAGAAAGCATACGCGATTTTATTGCTTTTCCAAAAAACAATGCAGGAAGGGACATCATGATCGATGCTCCAGCGGCTATTGATGAAAAACAACTGGCAGAATTGCATTTAGCTAAAGTAGAAAAGAAATAGCTCTCGGTTAACACCCTTTACTTCGACAGGCTCAACACAAATGACAATCGACATTTCCATCAAAGGAAAAGTTTAATAAAGAACGAAATAAAACTGTGTAGAGACTCTTATCAATTTGAGCATCCGAAAATTTTGAAAATTTAATTCAATGGGAATTTACATTTTTTTGATTTTTCTTTCAATTTCTTTTTTATTGCCCCAGCACTTAAGGGTGCTAAAAAGTATCAAAATTGTAGCCATTCACCCTTTAGGGTCGGAGCAAAAATGGCTCTAGATACAATCCTAATTTATTTTCTCCTAAAATAAATTAGCAGCACAGGCAACCTGACAAAACTAACATTATAACTTCTTCCCTTAAAAGAAGACTAGAGATGGGTGTTTTTATGCACTAATTATAAAAGTTGAATAAACAAACCTTCTTCGGTTTTCTCTACTTTAGCAACATCCTTACTGCGCAAACCTTTGGTAGCTTTGTCCCATTTTTTGTTACTTAAACCAGAAGCTTCTTTCACCACATTTAATTCTTGATGAGATGCTTTTTTTAGAATTTCAACTATTATTTTTTCTTCTTCATTAAGCTCTACTTTCTTCTTTTCTGGTCGCATTTGTGGGAAAAACAAGACTTCTTGAATAGCAGGATTATTGGTTAAAAACATAATTAATCGATCCATGCCAATACCTAAACCAGAAGTTGGTGGCATTCCGTATTCCAAAGCACGTAAAAAATCATAATCTATGAATTCCGTAGCTTCGTCGTCTCCTTTTTTAGCCAATTTCAGTTGTTCTTCAAATCGTTCGCGCTGATCGATAGGGTCGTTTAATTCTGAGTACGCATTGGCTATTTCTTTACCACAAACCATTAGTTCAAAACGTTCTGTCAGTTCAGGATTGTCGCGATGTTCTTTACATAGCGGACTCATTTCCTTAGGATAATCAGTAATAAATGTGGGTTGTATAAAATTCCCTTCGCATTTTTCGCCAAAAATCTCGTCGATGAGTTTGCCTTTTCCCATGGTATCATTTACTTCAATATCCATTTCTAAAGCTGCTTTTCGCAATTCGTCTTCGGTTTTTCCCGTAATATCAAAACCAGTAAATTCTTTAATGGCTTCCGTCATGCTAATACGCTTGTAAGGCGCTTTAAAATCTACATCGTGTTCTTTAAAAGTTGTTTTAGTTGTTCCGTTTACCTGCATGGCACAGTGTTCAAGCAGCTGTTCAGTAAACTCCATCATCCAATTGTAATCCTTATAAGCTACGTAAATTTCCATAGCTGTAAATTCAGGATTATGGGTGCGATCCATGCCTTCATTCCTAAAGTTTTTAGAAAACTCGTATACACCATCAAAACCACCAACAATTAATCGTTTTAAATACAATTCGTTAGCAATGCGCAAATACAGCGGAATATCTAAAGCATTGTGGTGTGTTACAAACGGACGAGCAGCTGCACCACCAGGAATGGACTGCAATACGGGAGTTTCTACCTCCATGTATCCTTGTTCATTGAAAAAATTCCGCATAGCGGTAAAAAGCTTGTTCCTTTTTACAAATATTTCTTTCACATGCGGGTTTACGGCTAAATCTGCATAACGTTGGCGATAACGCATTTCTGCATCAGTAAAACCGTCGTATTCGTTTCCTTCTCTATCTTTTTTTGGTAAAGGCAAAGGCTTCAAAGACTTACTAAGTAACTTAAAATTTTTCACTAAAACGGTTTTTTCGCCTACTTGAGTTGTAAATAATTCACCTTCAACACCAATAAAATCACCAATATCAAGTAATTTTTTGTATACATCATTGTACAAAGTTTTGTCTTCTCCTGTACAAATTTCATCGCGATTAAAATAGACCTGAATTCTTCCAGCTGCATCTTGAACTTCAGCAAAAGAAGCTTTTCCCTGAATTCTTCTAGACATTATTCGTCCTGCTATAATTACTTTTTTACCTTCTTCAAATTCAGCTTTTAACTGCTTACTTGTATGTTTTACAGGAAATAAATCTGCTGGATAGGGATTAATTCCTAAATTTCTTAATTCGTTTAATTTGTTACGGCGAACTTGTTCTTGTTCCGATAATTGCATAGCGCTTAATTTTGAAGCTGCAAAGATACATTTTTAACACTTGAATTTAAAGTATGTAGTAAAGCTTAGCATACTTTTTAAAAATATCTATAAAGTCGGTTTAAATTAAATTGATTGCCAATACTTAAAACCAATTGTTATTTTTAGGTGTCGCATAAATACTCCCTAAAATCTACAGCGGCATTATACCCTGATTAATAGTTTACGATATTATACTTACAAATTGGTATAATTTGTATTTTAGCTGGATGAATAAATTTCTTTTTATCTTTTTTTTAATTACTTCCATAACTTTTGGGCAATCCTTTAGTTTGGGTGAAAATTACTTGGACCAAGGTGAATATGAAAAAGCGAAAAGCATTTTTAAAAACCTGTACGAAAAGCAACCCCGCTCCCAAAAATATTTACTAGCTTATACTGAAGCATTAAAGGAATTAGAAGAATTAGAAAAAGCGGAAGAAGTTTTTTTGAATTATTTAAACACAACCAATAACTACCCAAATATAGACATCGAACTTGGTCGGATTTACGAGTTGCAAGAAAAAAATGAATTGGCACAAAAATCGTATCAAAAAGCAATTGCTTCTATTTATGATAATCCAAATTATGCCTATGCCGTAGGAAGAACTTTTCAAGATTACAATTTACTGGACCAAGCTATTGTGGTTTATGAAAAAGCAAACGAACTGCAACCAAGAATAAATTACAAAGTTCAATTGGCTCGAATTTATGGTGAACAAGGTAAATTGGAGCAAATGTTTCAAAATTACATTTACTTAATCTTAGAAAGTCCTAACTATTTTAATGTGGTGAGTAGAAACTTTAACGAATACATTACCGAAAATGCACAAAATGAAGCCAATACAGTCTTCAGAAAATTACTGCTAAAAGAGCTTCAAAAAGAACCCAATGTATTATACAATCAACTACTAAGCTGGCTTTTTATGCAGCAAGGAGACTTTAGCAAAGCATTTGCGCAAGAAAAAGCAATTTACAAACGCAGCCAAAGTCAAAATTTTCAACGCCTTATTGAATTAGCCGATGAAGCTGGAAATGCAAGTCAAAACACAGAAACATCGCAACTAATTTTAAATTATGTTATAGAAGAAGCAAAAGACCGACGCAACCAACTTCGTGCAGTGCAATTGCTTATGAAACAAAAAGTTGCTTTTGCTAAACCCACAGAAAATCTAAACATAAAAGCTGATTTTGAAAAGTATTTAGACACGTATGGATATACTCCGAATACAGCCGAATTGCAATTGGTTTATGCTGAATTTTTAGCTTTTAGATTGCAAGAGAAAGAAGAAGCAAAACAGCTTATTAATCAACTTTCTGAGCAAGCCATCAATACTTTTACCCAAGCCAATGCCAAGATGTTATTAGCTGATATTTTTGTACTAGAAGAACAATTTAATCAAGCTTTGGTGTATTATTCTCAAGTAGAAAAATTGGTTAAAAACACCAATTTAGCACAAGAAGCAAAATTTAAAGTCGCAAAAACAAGCTATTTTAAAGGTGATTTTGAATGGGCAGTTACGCAACTAGACGTACTTAAAAACGCAACTTCGCAGCTAATTGCTAACGATGCCATGGCTTTAGCTAGAAATATAAAAGACAATTCGTACCAAGATTCCATTCAAACTGCATTACAAAAAATAGCTAAAGCAGATTTGTTGACTTTTCAAGAAGAAAGCGAAAATGCTATTGTATTACTAAATGAAATTTTAAATGAATTTAAAGGTGAACCCATCGAAGATGAAGCGCTTTACAGAAAAGCAAATTTATTAAGCAAACTAGGAAATTTTCAAGCTGCAGCTGATGCCTACGAGCAAATTATTGAAAATTTTCCTTTCGATATTTTAGCTGATGATGCTTTGTTTGCGCTTAGTAAATTATATGAAAACCAATTGGCACTCCCAGAAAAAGCCAAAACACAATACGAAAAAATTATTTTTGAACATCCCGACAGCATTTATTTTGTAGATGCGCAAAAGGCTTTCAGAAAATTACGTGGCGATGCAATTAATTAATAGGCACAAGCTTTAAATTTCATTCCTACGCGAAACTTCCCTACTTTCGCAAAAAATATAAACTTTGAATTACGTTTCTGTTGAAAATGTTGCCAAATCCTATGGAATGCTTCAATTATTTGAAGGTGTTTCTTTTGGAATTAACCAAGGCCAAAAAGTAGGTTTTGTAGCTAAAAATGGTTCTGGTAAAACCACCTTACTAAAAATTTTAGCTGGAAAAGAAACTGCCGATGCAGGCGAAGTAAATTACCGTAAATCTTTAAAAGTAGGTTTTCTAGATCAAGAACCCGATTTAGCATCTAATTTAACCGTAGAAGAAACCATTTTTGCTTCAGATAACGAAGTCTTACAAGTTATTAATAATTACGAAAAAGCACTACAAAATCCTGAAGACACGGAAGCTTATCAAGCAGCATTCGAACAAATGGATGCTCTACAAGCTTGGGATTTTGAAACCCAATACCAACAAATACTATTCAAATTAAAACTATCAGACCTCAACAAAAAAGTAGGCGATTTGTCGGGTGGTCAAAAAAAACGCTTAGCACTTGCTAACTTAATCTTAGGCAAACCCGACCTGTTAATTTTAGATGAACCTACCAACCACTTAGATTTAGAAATGATTGAGTGGTTGGAAGCTTTTTTCGCTTCAGAAAACCTTACTTTATTTATGGTAACACACGATCGGTACTTTTTAGAGCGTGTTTGCAACCATATTATTGAATTAGACGAAGGTATAATTTACAATTACAAAGGAAACTATTCGTACTACCTAGAAAAACGCGAACAACGTTTAGAAACCGAAGCTGTAGAAACAGGAAAAGCCAAGCAACTTTATAAAAAAGAATTGACTTGGATGCGACGCCAACCAAAGGCACGAACTACCAAATCGAAATCTAGAGTTAGCGGTTTCGACGAAATTAAAGAACGAGCCCACAAACGCCGAAATAGCCATGAAGTTGAACTGGAAATTAACATGGAGCGCATGGGAACTAAGGTGGTAGAGTTGCATCAAATTGGAAAATCTTTCGATAATAAACAACTCTTCGATCAATTTTCGTACAACTTTAAACGTGCCGAACGCATTGGTATAATTGGCAAAAACGGAACAGGTAAATCTACTTTTTTACATATACTTACCGGTAACTTAGTACCCGATTCTGGTAAAGTTGTGCATGGCGAAACCATAAAATTTGGGTATTATACACAAGGTGGAATTAAAGCTAAAGAAGGACAAAAAGTAATCGATGTAATTCGCGAATTTGGCGAATACATTCCGCTTCAAAAAGGAAGAAAAATTTCTGCACAACAATTGCTCGAACGCTTTTTATTCGACCGAAAAAAACAATACGATTTTGTTGAAAAACTAAGTGGTGGCGAACGTAAACGACTCTATTTATGTACCGTTTTAATACAAAACCCTAACTTTTTAATTCTCGATGAACCAACCAACGATTTAGACATTGTAACTTTAAATGTGCTAGAAAACTTTTTGTTAGACTTCCCAGGCTGTTTAATTGTAGTTTCTCACGACCGTTATTTCATGGATAAAATTGTAGATCATTTATTTGTGTTTGGCGAAGGTGAAACTGGAATTGCAGACTTCCCAGGTAATTATTCAGATTACCGAGAATACAAAGCAGAATTAGATGCAGCGCCAAAAGAAAAAAAGGAAATTACCAAGCCAACTGAAGCTAAGGTAATTGAAAAAACAACTTCTTCTAAATCGAATGCTTTAAGTTACAACGAGCAGAAAGAATTTAAAAAATTAGAACGAGAAATAGTTGAATTAGAGAAGAAAAAAGAAAACTTACAACAAAGCTTTTTAAAAGATTTAGATGCCGAAGAAATTAAAAAAAATTCAATTCAACTAGAAGAAACGGAACATCAAATCGAAAAGAAAACCGAGCGTTGGTTCGAACTTTCAGCTCAATTAGAAGATTAATTTAAAAGTAAATATCTTGTATAAGTAGTTGCCAATGACACGAAAAAAAAATCAGTTCTATCATTAAACGATTGTTTTGAAGGACAAATTTTCGTAAATTAAAAAAGTGGAAAAAAAGAAAGTAACGAACTTGATTTCTTAGTTAAAAAACTAACAAATTCGATTGAAAATGTTGTTACTGGCGACAGTTTTTAAATGGTAGTTACGCTAGCATCAAAAAGTGATTTAAGAGCTATAATGAAAAAGAATGGTTGGCTTTTCAATAGGAAAATTGAACATAAAAAACCTGAATCAGAAGTTTATAAATTAACGATTGTTGGAAATCCAAATGTAATAAAAGGATTAATGTGTGTTGAAATTAAACGAGAACACGTTTATATGCATTTGGTAGAGAATGCACCTTTTAATCGTGGTAAAGTAAAAATGTATGCAGGGGTTACTGGGAATTTGATAGCTTTTGCGTGCCGACTTTCCTTTCAGCGTGGGCACGACGGAAATGTGTCCTTTTTGTCAAAAACTGATTTAATTGAACATTACGAAAAAACACTTGTAGCGTTTCATTTTGGTGGCCGAATAATGATAATAGAAACTAAATCAGCAATCAAACTAATAAATAGATATTTTAAAAACTTGGAATTATGAAAAAGAATAGAAATGAAACAGATATTATAGGTGGACAAGGCTCATTAACAAAAAAAGAAGAATTAGCCTTAAAAGAATATTTCTCAAAGAAAAAGAAAAATATTTCCGAAAGGAGAACGAATAAGCGAACTGAAAAGAAAAGTCAAGACTTAACAGCATAGCGAAAAGTAATACTTGCAACAGCGCAAAACAAAAACCTGCCATCCAAAAAACGCAGTTAGGCAGGACGAGACTTTTATGTATTTTTGAAAATGTAAAACCTTAAAAAAAATTCGTGTATTTTAAGTTGTCACTTATTTATATGCGCCCAACGTAACTATGTGGTTTCAAATAAAAGCATACATCTGGTTTTTGTTGACTTCTAAAAATCAACATGGCATTCATTCGCCATTTGTTTACCAATTAATTACAAAATGTTTTTACGACAAGTCGCACTACCCTATTTACCATAAGTGGAAAGCAGTTCAACAAACGTATTTTAAGTCAAAAAAAACTTTTAATATGTATGATGCAGGTGCTGGTTCGCGTGTTTTTAAAAACACACAAAGAAAAGTTTCAGCAGTTGCAAAAAATGCAGGTATCACCTACAAACGTGCAAAATTATTATACCGAATTTCGAAATATCTTCACATTAAAAAAGCCTTAGAACTAGGAACATCTCTAGGTTTAGGCAGTATTGCTTTAGGTTTAAACAACCAACTAGAATTAACTACGGTTGAAGCTTGCTCCACTACTTCACAATTTGCAAAATCTGCTGCCGAAAGCTTAAAATTAAAAAATATTCAGTTTAGTAATGAAGCTTTCGAAAGCTATTTAGAGAATCTTTCAATTCACACCAAATTCGATTTAATTTTCATCGATGGGAATCATCAAAAGGAAGCAACACTTACTTATTTTAGTAAATTGCTGCCGCATACCCATAACGATTCCATTGTAATTTTAGACGATATTCACTGGAGCAAAGGCATGCAAGATGCTTGGAAAGAAATAAAACAAAACCCACAAGTACGAGTAAGCATAGATACTTTTTTTTGGGGCATGATTTTCTTCAGAAAAGAACAAGAAAAAGAGCATTTTAAAATTCGTGTTTAATCCCTATAAATTAAGAAAAAATGAAATTAGATTATATTGTATTAGAAAATATTCGCTGTTATTCCTACCACGGTTGTTTGCCACAAGAAACTAAAATTGGTAGTGATTATCGGGTAGATTTAAAAGTGGAAGCCGACTTGAGTATTTCTGCTCAAAGCGACGATTTAAAAGACACTGTAGATTATGTACACCTTAACAAAATTGTAATAGAAGAAATGAATATTCCTTCCAAATTACTAGAACATGTTGCCGAACGCATTGCCAATCGTATTTTAAATGAACTTGTAAGCGTTCAACATTTAAGAGTAGAAGTAGCTAAAATTAATCCCCCATTAGGTGGCGATGTGCAATCTGTGAAAATTGGTTTGCAAAAAAGCAGATAATTTTAGTAAAGCAATTAGTAGAATAAACTAAAAAATCCCGCTTTAATCAGCGGGATTTTTAATATCATGTAATCTAATTTAATAAATTTTAGTCTTCTAATATTGTTCTAGAAATTACAATCTTTTGAATTTCTGAAGTTCCTTCGTAAATCTGTGTAATTTTTGCGTCACGCATTAAACGCTCAACATGGTATTCTTTTACATAACCATTCCCACCGTGAACTTGTACAGCTTCAGTAGTCACATCCATAGCAACTTGCGAAGCATACAATTTAGCCATGGCACCAGATAAATCGTAATTGTCGCCATTATCTTTATCTACAGCTGCCTTCATAACTAAATGTCTAGCTGCTTCAATACTGGTATGCATATCGGCTAATTTAAAAGCAATAGCTTGGTGGTTTTTAATTTCGGTTCCAAAGGCTTTTCTAGTTTTGGCATATTCTAGTGCTAATTCGTAGGCACCAGCTGCAATTCCTAAAGCTTGAGCTGCAATACCAATTCTCCCACCAGAAAGTGTTTTCATGGCAAATTTAAAACCAAAACCATCTTCTCCTATTCTGTTTTCTTTAGGCACTTTAACATCGTTAAAAATCAACGAATGGGTGTCACTCCCTCGGATTCCCATTTTATCTTCCTTGGGGCCAATTTCGAAACCTTCCCAGCCTTTTTCGACAATAAAAGCATTAATTCCGCGGTGTTTTTTTTCACGATCGGTTTGAGCAATTATCAGGTAATAGTCGGCAGAATTTCCGTTCGTAATCCAGTTTTTGGTTCCATTTAAAATATAATGATCGCCTTGATCTATGGCAGTAGTTTTTTGCGAAGTTGCATCACTTCCAGCTTCGGGTTCACTTAAACAAAAAGCTCCTATGGATTCTCCTGAAGTTAATTTAGTTAAATATTTTTCTTTTTGTTCTTTCGATCCGTAAGTATCTAAACCCCAACAAACCAAAGAATTGTTTACCGATACTACAACAGAAGCAGATGCATCAACTTTAGAAAGCTCTTCCATGGCGATTACGTAAGCAACCGTATCCATACCACCACCACCATATTCAGGACTAGCCATCATTCCCATAAAACCAAGCTCTCCTAACTGCTTAATTTGCTCCTTAGGAAATTCTTGCTTATTATCACGTTCAATTACACCAGGTAAAAGTTCATTTTTCGCAAAATCACGAGCCGCTTGGCGAATCATTTCGTGTTCTTCAGTTAATTTAAAATCCATATCTAATTTCTTAATCCTTAATTTTAAAGCACAAATATACTTTAAACTGCTTAATTTTCAGTGATTTTTAGCTATTTTTACGAATTATTCAATCGATATAGTGAATAGGTATAAAATATCATGAAATCAATAAAAACTTTCTCAGTGCTTGGTGTAATGTCTGGAACTTCGCTAGATGGAATAGATTTTTGTTGGGTGAAATTTTCTAATACAAACAATTGGCAGTTTGAAATTGTAGAAGCTCAAACCATACCCTATTCAATTAAATGGAAAGAAAAATTAAATCAGGCTCACCGGCTAACTTCAAATAACTTAGCCCGATTAAATGAAGAATACAGTCTTTTTTTAAGTGAAGCTATAGCGCATTTTATAGCTAAAAAAAACATTATTAATTTAGACTTTGTAGCTTCACATGGACATACCATTTTGCATCAGCCTAAAAATGGAATTACACTTCAAATTGGAAATTTACAGCAAATTACTAACAAATTAAATCTACCAGTAATATGCGATTTTAGAGTGCAAGATGTGCAACTTGGTGGTCAAGGTGCTCCATTAGTACCCATTGGAGATCGTTTGCTTTTTGGTGAATATGACTCTTGTGTTAATTTGGGTGGTTTTGCTAATATTTCTTTCGAAGAAAACAAGCAACGCATTGCTTACGATATTTGTCCTGTTAATATAGTACTGAATTATTTTGCTGAAAAATTAGGCGTTAATTTTGATGAAGATGGTGCAATTGCAAAAGCCAATAAACACGATGATGCTTTATTAGAAGATTTAAATAGGCGAACCTATTATGCAGAAAAAAGTCCAAAATCTTTAGGAAAAGAATGGGTTGAAGATGAATTTTTACCGATAATTGAAACCTATAAACTATCTCCAGAAGTAATAATTGCAACACTTACGCATCATGCTGCCTACCAAATAGCAAAAAACCTAAAACCAAACCAAAAGGTTTTAGTAACAGGCGGCGGAGCGTTCAATTCACATTTAATTCGACTGCTTCAATCGCAAACTTTGGCTAAAATAATCTTACCAGATAACAAGATTATTAACTACAAAGAAGCTTTAATTTTCGCATTTTTAGGTGTATTACGTAAGCTAAATCAGCCAAATGTTTTGGCTAGCGTAACAGGAGCTTCAAAAAACCATTCTTCAGGAATTATTCATTTACCAGTTTAACTCACTGAAATTAAATACTTAGTATTTTAAAAAATACTATTTTCTTTTTAGCAGAAAGCTTAAATAAACTTCTTTCATTACTTATATTTGTCTGCATTATTAAGAAAATTTTTACATGAAAGATTTACTCAATACCTACGAAAATAAAACTCCAGAGATTATCTTTAATTGGAATGATAGCGAAACCGAAGCAGAAGGCTGGGTAGTAATTAACTCACTTCGTGGTGGTGCAGCTGGTGGCGGAACCCGAATGCGCAAAGGTTTAGACATGAATGAAGTGCTTTCGTTAGCCAAAACTATGGAAGTAAAATTTACAATTTCTGGCCCAGCCATTGGTGGAGCAAAATCGGGTATAAACTTCGACCCAAACGACCCCAGAAAAAAAGGAGTTTTAGAACGTTGGTATAAAGCCGTTTCTCCACTTTTAAAAAGTTATTACGGCACCGGCGGTGACTTAAATGTAGATGAAATTCATGAAGTAATTCCTATAACAGAAGAATGTGGAGTATGGCATCCACAAGAAGGTGTTTTTAATGGACACTTTCAACCTTCTGAAGCCGATAAAATTAACCGAATCGGGCAATTGCGAAACGGGGTAATTAAAGTTTTAGAAAACTCAACATATTCGCCAGATGTGTACAAGAAATATACCGTAGCCGACATGATTACCGGTTTTGGTGTAGCCGAATCGATAAAGCATTATTACTCAATTTATGGTGGAGACCTTACCCAAAAAAGAGCCATTGTTCAAGGCTTTGGCAATGTAGGTTCGGCAGCAGCCTTTTACCTAGCTAAAATGGGAGTTAAAATTGTTGGTATTATTGATAGTGTTGGCGGATTAATTAATCAGGATGGTTTTTCGTTTGAAGACATAAGAGAACTTTATCTCAATAAAGATGGAAATAAACTGAAAGCAGAAAACATGCTAAGCTTTGATGATGTAAATGAACAAATTTGGAAACTAGAAGCAGAAATATTTGCTCCCTGTGCCGCTTCTCGATTAATTACAAAATCGCAAGTTGACCAGATGCTAGATAGCAGTTTAGAAGTAATCTCTTCTGGGGCAAATGTTCCCTTTGCTGATAAGGAAATATTTTTTGGCCCAATCATGGAATATACAGATGAACGAGTTAGCTTAATACCAGATTTTATAAGCAATTGCGGCATGGCTCGCGTATTTGCTTATTTTATGGAACGCAAAGTACAAATGACGGATGAAGCCATTTTTAACGATACTTCTATTACCATAAAAAATGCATTGCAAAATGTATTTGACCACAGCAACGATAAACAAAACTTAAGCGCAACTGCTTTTGAAATTTCACTAAAACAACTTTTATAACATGAGCATGACCGCACTCCTACTCGTTATTTTTGTAATTGGTTATTTAGCAATTACTCTAGAGCATCCTCTTAAATTAGATAAGGCAGTGCCGGCTTTGCTAATGGGAACATTAATGTGGGCTTTATTGTCTATAGGCTTTAATTTTTCATGGTTTGATATCATTAATTACCAAGGCGAAGTATTTAGCCTTTCTGATGGTTTTAATGAAGAACAAGCCTATGGTTTTAAAAAGAATCTTATGCATCATTTTAGTAAAATTGGTGAAATTCTTTTTTTCTTAATCGGAGCAATGACTATTGTTGAAATTATCGATTTGCATCGAGGTTTTTCTATTATTAAAAAAGTTATTAAACCCAAATCTAAACAACGTTTACTTTGGATATTAGGTATTTTAGCTTTTATACTTTCTGCAATTATAGATAACTTAACAGCTACTATTATACTTATTACATTGCTTAGAAAAATTTTAGCAAAACACCAATATAGAGTTTGGTATGCTGCTATGATTATTATTGCAGCTAACGCAGGTGGAGCTTGGTCGCCTATAGGAGATGTAACAACAACCATGCTATGGATTGGCGGAAAAGTAACCGCCCTAAAGTTATCTGAATATTTAATTGTTCCATCTCTAATATGTTTTGTGGTTCCCTTTTTAATTGCTGGATATTTAAAACCATTTCGTGGAAAAGCAATTCGAAAAGAATTAATTGCAGACGAAGAAGCACAACGTATTTTAAGTAGTAAAAAAATGCTATGGACAGGCTTGGGTGCTATTGCTTTTGTGCCGATTTTTAAAGCAATTACAGGCTTACCACCTTACTTGGGAATGATGTTTAGCTTAGGTGTAGTCTGGTTAGTTTCAGAATATGTAAAGCCAGAAAAAGATTTACCAAGAACACAAAAACATGTCTATTCAACACATAAAGCACTTTCAAAAATAGAATTTTCTAGTATTCTTTTTTTCTTAGGAATTTTATTAGCTGTAGGTGTGCTAGAAAGTGTGGTTTGGGGTAACATTAATGGTACTGAAGTTGGCGCTTTACGCTATGCGGCAGAATCGATCTCTCAAACCATACCCAATATGGATATTGTTGTACTACTGCTTGGTGCTTTATCAGCACTCATAGATAATGTGCCTATGGTTGCAGCATCAATGGGAATGTACACTTACGAAGTTGACCATCCCGTTTGGCACTTTATTGCATATTCTGCTGGAACTGGCGGGAGTTTATTGGTTATTGGTTCGGCAGCTGGAGTTGCAGCTATGGGAATGGAAAAAATTGACTTTGTTTGGTATTTAAAAAAAATAACCTGGCTTGCTTTAGTTGGCTTTCTTGCTGGAGCTGCTGTTTTTATACTCATTGAAAAGTTTTTCTACACTTAATGAAAGCTTCACAAAATTTATTAATTACTTTAGCGTTTAAATTACGTTATAACTCAATACAACTATGTTAACATATATATTTCAAGATGTTGCCAATACAGCTGAAGAAGTAACCGAAGAAAAAATTGTATTATTCGATTTGCTTTTTAAAAGTGGAACAGGTGGTGCTATTGTAATTAGCATTTTGTGTGTGCTTTTATTTGCAGCCATGTACATTTACTTTGAACGTCTTTTTGCTGTCCGAGCTGCTTCAAAAACCGATAAAAATTTCATGGCGCAAATTCGCGATGCAGTAACTGGCGGAAATATTGAGTCGGCTAAAGTACGATGTGCTCAAGAAAATTCTCCTGTAGCCAGACTTACGGCTAAAGGAATATCTAGAATTGGCAGTCCGCTAGAAGACATCAATACTGCCATAGAAAATGCAGGTCGCTTAGAAGTTTATAAACTCGAAAAAAATGTGGCTATTTTGGCTACCATTGCTGGTGCTGCCCCTATGATTGGTTTTTTAGGTACTGTTATTGGTATGGTTTTAGCTTTTCATGAATTAGCAACTAGTAGCGGTCAAGCCGAAATGGGATTACTTGCCGAAGGAATTTATACAGCTATGACCACTACAGTTTGTGGTTTAGTGGTCGGTATTATTGCTTATATGGGTTATAACCATTTAGTTGTAAAAACCGACAAAGTAGTTCACCAAATGGAAACTACCGCTGTAGATTTCCTAGATTTATTAAACGAACCTACCTAAGATGAATTTACGCGGAAGAAATAAAGTAAGCCCAGAATTTAGCATGTCTTCTATGACAGACATTGTGTTTCTATTACTGGTTTTTTTCATGCTTACTTCTCCAGTTATTACACCTGAAGCTTTAGATTTAATTTTACCTAAGGCCAAAGGGAAATCGACGAATCAACAAAATCTTTCAGTAAGTATAACTGAAGCTTTAGATTTTTATGTAAACGACGAAAAGATAAATAAAAACCAACTAGAATCGGTTTTAAAGGCCAAACTAAAAGGAATTGAAGAACCAACCATTATCTTAAGAGCAGCCGAAACTGTGCCAATTGAAAGTGCAGTAAATGTAATGGATATTGCCAATAAAAATCGCTTTAAAGTAATTTTAGCGGTAAAACCAAACTAAAATGCCATTTTTAGAAACCAAACATCAAAAAAAATCTTTTATCATCACCAGCATTTTGTACGTGTTGATCTTTATATTTTTGTTTTTAGTTGGTTTAAAATATCTAAATCCTCCACCAGAAAGCGGAATTGCAGTAAATTTTGGAACTACAGATTATGGATCGGGAGATGTACAACCTACCGAACCCGTTAAAACAACCCCACAACAAAATATACCTGAACCTACTCCACAAGAAACCACAACTTCAACTTCTGAATTGGAAGACGATGTAGCAACCCAAGATATTGAAGATGCTCCTGTTATTGAAGATAAAGAAGAAACGCAAATAGAAAAAGAAAAACCTGTTGAAGAAACTCCAGAGAAAGAGCAACAAGAAGAAGTAGAAGAAATCCCCGAAGAAGAACCTGTAGAAGAAGTTCCAGAAAAGGAACCCGACCCACAACCCAACAAAGACGTTACCGATGCGATGGATAGTATGCTTAATGGTAACGAACAAGATGGAGCCGATGCCGAAGGAGAAGGTGACGACGACAAAGCAGGCGACAAAGGCGATCCCGATGGCGATCCTAATGCAAAATCTTATTACGGAACGGGAACAGGAATTGATGGCGATGGAAATTATCGCTTGGGAGGTAGAAAAGCACTTGCTAAAACAAAATATGTACAAGATTGCAACGAAACAGGTGAAGTTGTCGTTGAAATTGAAGTCAACCAAAATGGTGAAGTTGTTAGAGCAAAGGCTGGTGTTAAAGGAACAACCAATACCAGTAGATGTTTACTAGAACCAGCCGAAAGAGCGGCAAGAAACACGAAATTTAATAAAGACCTAAATGCTCCATCCAGACAAATAGGCTACATAACCTACGTGTTTAGGCTATCTGAATAAAACTTATGAATTACGAAGAGTGCATTAATTGGTTATTTAACCAATTACCCATGTATCAGCGCCAAGGCAAAGCAGCTTATAAAGCCAATTTAAACAATACCATAGCTTTCGCTGAGTATTTAAATTATCCTGAAAAAAAATTTAAATCCATACATGTTGGTGGTACAAATGGCAAAGGTTCTATAAGCCATAATTTAGCTTCAATTTTTCAGGAAGCAGGCTATAAGGTTGGATTATACACATCACCACACTTAATTGATTTTCGCGAACGCATCAAAATTAATGGCCAATTAATTCCCCAACAAAATGTAATTCAATTTGTCGAAAACAACCGTGAGTTTATGCAAAAACAAGAACTTTCGTTTTTTGAAATGACAGTTGGCATGGCATTTTCTTATTTTGCTGAACAAAAAGTAGATATCGCTATCATTGAAGTTGGATTGGGTGGAAGATTAGACTCTACTAATATTATTGAACCAGAACTTTCGGTAATAACCAATATTTCTTTCGACCACACGGCTTTTTTAGGAAATACCTTAGCTAAAATTGCTGGTGAAAAAGCTGGAATTATTAAAAAAAACACCCCTGTAGTTATCGGAGAATTTAATTCGGAAACTTTTTCTGTCTTTAAAGCAAAAGCCGAAATAGAAAATGCACAACTACATTTAGTGAATGAAAAGGAAGCTATCCCTAAAGATTTAAACTTGGTAAAGTTTCAACAGAAAAATTTACGCACGCTACAAACAGCCATAGATTTGTTGAAAACTAAATTCAATATAAGCAAAAATAACATTGAAAAAGGAATTGCCAATGTAAGAGAAAACACCGGTTTATTAGGCCGTTGGCAAATTATACAACAAAATCCGAAAGTGATTTGTGATACAGGACACAACGAAGCTGGAATTACATTAATAGCAGAAGAATTAGCTAAAGAAAATTTCATAAAATTACATGTTGTTTTTGGAATGGTAAACGACAAAGATGTAAACCGCAGCTTACAATTACTTCCTAAGTCGGCTAATTATTATTTTTGCGAACCAAAAATTCCTAGAGCACAATCTCACTTAAAACTTTTAAGTGAAGGGCAGCAAATTGGTCTAAACTGCAAATCCTTTCGTTCTGTTGAAGAAGCCTATCAAAATGCATGTACAGCTTCAACAAAGCAAGATTTAATTTTTGTGGGAGGTAGCACTTTTGTGGTAGCCGATTTTCTTCAGTATTTAAAGAAGGAAAATTTATAAAAAATCATCTTACTACATCCAACAAGTAATTTAGTATTTACATCGGACATGCAAATTTACATCTTAAGATAAAAATCCTTAGTAAGCGCAACATAATCTTCTGTGTAGTGATGTCTCGCAAACTCGATGGTTAAATCTTCTTCCTGTAATTGGCTTTTCTGAAAAGAAAATTCCATTAAACAGCGTTTTACCGGCGTATCTGGATTCCCTTTTACGTAACAAATTCGGTTTAATCGTAATTTATTTTCTTTCGCAATTGCTATAAATTCTAAATGAAACTCTGCTGGAATAATACAAGAAAAAACACCATTTTCACTTAATAAGTTGGCCACACCTGCAAGCAAATCTTCAAATGCTAAGGTTTCTGTAAAACGTGCATTTGTTCTTGGGTTTTGCACGCCTGTATTCCTTTTGTGGTTAAAAAATGGAGGATTCGAAATTATGCTTTCATAAAGTTCGTCAACTTCAACAACAAACTCTTGAAAGCTGGCGTGATAACAAAAAAGCCGAGCTCCCCAAGAGCTGTTTTCAAAATTAGTTACACATTCTTCAAAAGCGGCATCGTTTAACTCAATTGCATCAATAGTTTCTGCTAAACTCCGTTGAGCCATTTGCAAGGCAATAATTCCCGTGCCTGCTCCTACATCTAAAATAGAATTGGGTTGATGTTTTAGCGAAGCCCAAGCACCAAGCAAAACAGCATCTGTCCCTATTTTCATAGCAGATTGATCTTGTTGTACGGTGAAATGTTTAAATCTAAAAGTTGAAGACAAGGTGTTTTTTAGCAAACTTAGTAAATTTGTAGAAAGCTTAGTCGATTAGTGATTTGAAATCCCATCAAAAAAAATTGATAAAAGCTAAATGAAAATGTACTTTTGTGTAAAACTAACTATCTTGAAAATTATTGAAAAAGAAGTAGAAGAATGGATGGTGCTATACACCAAGCCCAATGCTTCTCGAAATTTAACCAAGCAACTTCATGCTGCAAATATTGAAGCATACTGTCCTACACGAACAGAAATTAGGCAGTGGAGCGACCGAAAAAAGAAAGTACAAGTTCCTGTTTTACCATCTATGATACTGGTAAAGTTAAAGGAATCTGAACGAAGTCTTGTTTTTGAATTTAGTGGTGCCATTCGGTATTTATTTTGGCAAAGAAAACCAGCAAAAGTAAGCGAAGAAGAAATAAAGGCTCTTAGAGATTCTTTAGAGAAACCCAACGTAGTAAACACAGAAATTGAAACATTAAAGCCTGGACAGGATATCGATTTAAGTGAGTTAGGGTTTGAAGGCCAAAAAGGAAAAATTAAATATGTGTCTGGTAATAAATGCTGGGTAATATTAGAAAAACTAGGCTTTGTGGTAAAAGTTACGCTTGCCGAAGACTAATTTTAATTTGCTGCGGTCTGGTTTCATTAGAATTTTAAGGTTTAGCTCGGGTTTTAATTTTAACTTTGCTAGAGCTTTCAAAATTATAACATGAAATACTACATTATTGCTGGTGAAGCTTCTGGAGATTTACATGCGGCCAACCTTATTAAAGCGCTTCGTAAAAAAGATACGCAAGCAGAAATACGAGCTTGGGGTGGGGATTTAATGGAAGCTGCTGGAGCAAAACTTGTAAAACATTATCGCGATCTAGCTTTTATGGGGTTTTGGGAAGTAATTACTAACCTAAAAACTATTTTACAAAACATCAAGTTTTGTAAGCAAGATATTGCTTCATTTAATCCAGATGCAATTATATTTATAGATTATCCAGGATTTAATATGCGCATTGCCAAGTGGGCAAAAATCAAAGGAATAACTACACATTATTACATTTCTCCACAAATTTGGGCGTGGAAAGAAAACCGCATTAAGTCTATTAAATGTGATGTAGACCACATGTATGTAATTCTGCCTTTTGAAAAAGATTTTTATGAAAAAAAACATCAATTTCCTGTTCATTTTGTGGGGCATCCTTTATTAGATGCCGTTGAAAATAGGCCTAGTGTAAATGAAGCGAAATTTAGAAAAAAACACAAATTAAGCGAGTTACCGATTATTGCGCTTTTGCCCGGAAGCAGAAAACAAGAAATTGCAAAAATGTTACAAAGCATGTTGGCCATGCTTAAATATTTTCCAAGCTATCAATTTGTTATAGCTGGAGCACCAAGTCAAGGTGATGAGTTTTATATGCAATTTATAAAAAACACTCAAGTAGTTTTAGTAAAAAATGAAACTTACGATTTATTAAGTATTTCGCATGCTGCCTTAGTTACATCGGGGACAGCTACTTTAGAAACGGCTTTGTTTCAGGTGCCCGAAGTAGTTTGTTATAAAGGAAATTTTATTTCTTACCACATTGCCAAACGCATTGTTCAATTAAAATATATTTCTTTGGTTAATTTAATTATGGGCCGAGAAGTAGTAACTGAGCTAATTCAAAATAACTTTAACGAAAAACGACTTCAACAGGAATTAAAAGTCATTTTGGAAACCGAAAACAGAAATCGAATCTTAAAAGATTATTATTTACTTCAAAAAAAATTGGGTGGTCTAGGTGCAAGTGAACGAACAGCAGACTTAATTTTGGCTACAACTAAAAATTAAAGCTCGAGTTTATTTTTAAGCTCTTGTTTCTCTTCTTCTTGCATTATTATTTAAACCAGTTTGACCCTTAGCAATCTACTAATTTTATGTATTAAGATAGCAACCAAACACGTTTTTTTCACTTGCATTTCCTTTAAAGCTAGCTTTTGAATTTAGTACTGCTAAAAAAGTTTCTGCCACCAAGACATTAGCGGTGTTTCAGTTATTAACCCGACTTATGGCAAAGTTGAACAAATAGTCTGAATATTTGTCAACCCAATTTATAGGATTTAACTTTGTTCTTGCTTTCGTCATATACCAAAAGTACAAATATTTTGATGCAGTCGAAGTAAAATGTAAATCGTTACACCATGAAGAAATTACTTATAGTAGGAATGCTTTGGCCCGAACCTACATCTTCTGCAGCCGGAAGTAGAATGCTTCAGCTCATCGATGTGTTTTTAGATTGGGGTTTTGAAGTTTGCTTTGCGTCTGCAGCACAAAAAACACTGCACAGTGAAGCTTTATCTAAACGAAAAATTAAAGAAACCAGAATTAAAATAAACGATGCTAGTTTTGATCAATTTATAGAAAACTTACAACCAACGTATGTATTATTCGACCGTTTTATAATGGAAGAACAGTTAGGTTGGCGCGTTCGCGAAATTTGTCCAGATGCTATTACGGTACTAGACACAGAAGACTTACACTTTTTACGTAAAGCTAGACAAGAAGCAAAAAAGCAAAACATCAATTTTAAGCCTAATTTACTTTTTACTGAAAGTGCGAAACGCGAAATTGCTTCTATATTACGTTGTGACCTAAGTTTATTAATATCTGAAGCTGAAATGCGTATATTAATGCTTCATTTTAATATTAAGCCAACGCAATTGTTTTACTTGCCTTTTTTGGTAAATAAGGATGAAATTCCGCAGTTAAGTAATTTACAATCCTTTTCAAACAGAGCACATTTTTTAAGTATTGGAAATTTTTTACATCCTCCAAATTGGGATCAAGTATTGTATTTAAAAGAGCAAATTTGGCCCTTAATTAAACAAGAGCTTCCCGATGCAGAATTACACATTTACGGAGCTTATGCCAAACAAAAAGTAGAACAGCTCCACAATACTAAGCAAGGTTTTTTAGTAAAAGGAAGAGCAGAAAATGCCTTAGAGGTTATTCAAAATGCAAAAGTTCTTTTAGCGCCACTTCGTTTTGGTGCAGGTTTAAAAGGAAAATTGCTAGATGCCTTATTAACTGGTACACCAAGTATAACCACAAGCATTGGCGTAGAAGGAATGCCTGGCGATTTACCTTGGGCTGGAGAAATTGCCAATACACCAAATGAAATTGCTAAACAAGCGATTTTGTTGTATAAATTAGAAAAACGCTGGAATAAAGCACAACGAAATGCCATTGATATTTTAGAAAAACGATTTTCTAAAAACACATTTATAAGGCATTTTGAAGCTAAATTACATTACATTGAAGATAGTTTAGCCAAGCATAGGCAGCAACACTTCTTTGGTCAAATTTTACAGCACAATCAATTACAAAGCACAAAATATATGTCGCTTTGGATAGAAGAAAAAAACAAGCCACGCTAAATTAGCGTGGCTTGTTTTGGTTTGAGCTTCAGTTCTAGTGTATAATATGTTGTTTAAAGTTCGAGCGGAGTCGAGAACCAGTTAGATCCCGACTTCGCTCGATGCTAAAAATTATAAAATACATTAGCTTCAAATTATCCTTTGGGGTCTAAAATATCGTTAATACGTGCAATTGCATCTTCAATATGGTACCTGGACATTTTATCTGTAGTTCGGTTTAAACCACGTTGTAAATCTCTTTTTAGTTGTTTTAATTCTGCTCTAACTAAAGGGCGGATATCACTTTTTTCTACATCAATATTACTTTGGTTAATGTATCTTTGGTAACGAGCCGGAACGCTATTTTGTTTTTCAGTCATTAAATAATGCATTCTTGAAATATAGACACGTTGTAAATTTCTTCTAATTCTAGAAATTTCTTCACCACTTCTTAATTCGCCAAATAATCCCTGGCGTAAGTCTAGCATCATTTCATCTATAGCATAAGCTTCGTTTCCATTAAGCTCTTCATTTTCCATCATTCGGGCAAATCGACCAAAATCTAATATATTATTTAATGTTCTTTCTTGGTATCCGCGGATGCGTTCCAAGTAACCGTCAAATTCAAATTTATTTAATATTTCAGCATCAATCATCCATTCTGGAGTGGTAAACAATTGATCTTGTAAGAAATTCATTGCCTTTTTTTGATGTGTTTTCTCTACATGTACATAATTTGCTTTTTCTTGGTCGTAGGTATAGTAGTATTCGTAAACACCACCAATATTAGCAGTTACGTGTCCCATATAGCGATTAAATTGACCTAAACTTTGTTTATACAACTCTTCTAAGTCATCATAATTTTTTCCACTTTCTTCGGTCCATTTAATTAGGTTTGGAACAATTCTTTTTAGGTTTTTTATTCCATATTCTGAAGCAAGCATAGCATCGTCTCCTAAATCTTCAGTTTGTGCAGAGGGATCGATAATACCACCACTTTGTTGTTTCCCAAAACGGTAAACGGGGTCATCTGCTTTTGCTACAATCCATTGATCTAAAATTTCTTTTTCTTCTTTTGGAGTTTTATCTAAAATTGGTTTGTAACCCCACATGATGGCATATTTATCGTAAGGTCCTATTTCTGGCATTAAAGCAACATCGCCATCTTCTGGTTGTGCTATATAATTAAAACGTGCATAGTCCATAATAGATGGAGCTGTTCCCATTTTTTTAGTAAATTCTGGATCTCTTAATTTTTCGACCGGATAAGCAGAAGAGCTTGCCATGTTATGTGGTAAACCTAAGGTATGACCAACTTCGTGCGAAGAAACAAAGCGAATTAATCTTCCCATTACTTCATCTTCAAATTCTACACCTTGCGCTTGTGGATTAATGGCTGCAGTTTGCACAAAAAACCAGTTTCTTAACAGTGTCATTACATTATGATACCAATTAATATCAGATTCAATAATTTCTCCACTTCTCGGGTCACTTACGTGAGGTCCGTTGGCATTAGGGATGGGTGATGCTAAATAACGAACTACCGAGTAGCGTGCATCTTCTGGGCTCCAATCTGGATCTTCTTCTACTGTTGGTGGATCTTTTGCAATAATTGCATTTTTAAATCCAGCAGCTTCAAAAGCTACTTGCCAGTCTTCAATACCTTGTTTAATGTATGGTATCCATTTTTTGGGTGTGGCACGATCTACATAATAAACAATTTGTTTCTTTGGTTCCACCAATTCACCGTTATTAAACTTTTCAATGTCTTCATCTTTTACTTCCAATCTCCAACGATCTAAATATCGAACAGATTCTGATTTTTGAGCGTCTAAGCCATAGTCTACTTGTCCTGTGGTAAACCAACCTACGCGCTGATCAAAATATCTTCTTCGGTAAGGTTCTTTGTCTAATAAAATCATAGAATTACTAAACTCTAAAGAAATAGACCCTGTACTTGAATTGGAAGGCGGTTCGCCTGCATTGTAGGTTTTTACATGGCGAACTTCAATGTTTTTTGGATATGAACGAATGGTATCGATGTACGAACGAGAATCGTCTAAGCGAGAAACTTTATATTGTTTTCTTCTCCGATCTTGAAAACCGATGGCTTTTACATCTTTTTGAAATAAATCAGTAACATCTACTACCGTGTTGTTATTTATTGAATCATTTTTTCTGGCTTTTACATCAAAAGAATATAAGATTGGTTCAAAATTAGAATTTACAACTGCTTCATGTACAGGTAGTGAATCTGCAGCAACTACATTGTACGAAACTACTTTTACATGAACTTTATCTCCTTTTTGTACCCAGCGCAATACTTGTTCGTTTTGTTTACCGCCACCAAAACCAATGCCACTAGCTGTTTTAGCTATTCGAGTTACCATTAACATTTCTCGGTTAAATAAACTATCTGGTATTTCGAAAAAGTATTTATCATCTACTAAATGAACGGTGAATAAACCTTCGTCTGATTTAGCTTCTTTTGTAATTACTTTTGAATAGGGCTGAACTCCTCCTTTTTTACTTTTTTTACCTTGGGCCTGGGCTGAACTGGGCTTTCCTTTTTTAGCTTGAAAAATACTACACGAAGAAATCGAAAGTACAAGTATAAAAGCAAAACTCAGGTAAAATAATTTTTTTAGCATGGTTTTAGTTTTAATTAAACAAAATTCTTGAATACCTGTTAGACTTATGAATATAGAAAAGGTTTAATAAACTTGGGATACTAACTCATCCTTATTTAAACATGGTTGTACAGCAGAACATAGAAGCTTAGTTTCGTTTATAATTGAAACAAGTCCTTTTTTTAATCGGACACTAAAGATTTTAAAAGGGTTTTATTTAGTTTGTTGATTTTCTTTCAGTAAATCGCGTATTTCTGCTAAAAGCTCTATGTTTTTTGGTGTAGCTTCAACAGGATTACTTTCGTCTTCTGCTTTATTTCTTAACCTATTGAAAAATTTAATAACTAAAAAAATAGAAATTCCAACAATAATAAAATCGAATAATGATTCTAGGAATAAACCATAATTAATAGCTACGACTTCTTTTGAAGTACCATCTGGATTAACTTCTGCTTCTTGCAAAATAATTTGATAACTAGAAAAATTAATTTTACCTGTTACATAACCTAAAGGAGGCAT
This sequence comes from Psychroflexus salis, assembly GCF_014640175.1. GTDB lineage: Bacteria > Bacteroidota > Bacteroidia > Flavobacteriales > Flavobacteriaceae > Psychroflexus > Psychroflexus salis. Next base: position 216,906 of record NZ_BMGL01000001.1, read on the forward strand.
AATTATGTCCTTTACTAAAGAAGTTACTATTTTACTAAATGCTGCACCTATAATAATTCCGATTGCCATATCGAACATGTTTCCTTTAATGGCAAATTCTTTGAATTCTTTTAGAAACTTCATTCTTAAAAAATTTTATAGTTAAACTTCAACTACATCAGTAGCTACTTTAATTTCCTTATATGTAGGGTTATCACTTTTATCTTTAATACGTTCAATTATTAAATCTACTGCTTGTTCACCAATTTTAGTAGCATTTTGATTGATGTAACTCAAAGGTGGATAAGCCAGTTTTGATGTTTTAGAATTAGCAAAACCAATACAAGTAATTTGGTTAACCAATTCTGGTTTAAAACTCTTTAGTAAACTCTGAAACATAATAGCTGAATTATTATCTACTGCAATAGCGGCATCAAAATGATTAGATTTAATAAATTTTTCGATGGTTTTATGAGCAGTTTCAATATTGGTTAAATTCAATTCAAATTCGGGTTGAATTTGAATATTATGTTTGTGTAATGCTTCATGGAAACCCTTTTTACGATCTGAGCTAATATTTAAGTTCTCAATATTGCTTAAATATACAATCTTAGATTTTCCTTTTTTAATGAGCCATTCTGTAGCACTGAAAACTGCTTTTTGGTCGTCTATACTTACTTTATCAGTTTGAATATTGTTGTCTACCCGATCGAACATTACAAATTTTATACGTTCGTTTTTTGCTGCTTCTAAGTGTGTAAAATTATTGGTTTGAATGGTTTGGGAAGCTGGTGAAATTATAAACCCATCAATTCTTCCTTGTTTTAAAAGTTGAATAGCGTTAATTTCTGTTTGTGTTGTTTCATTTGAAATACATACCAAAGTATCATAACCTTTTGCGTTGGCTTGTTTTTGGATTCCGTAGAGCACTTCAGCAAAAAAAGGATTAAGAATATCTGGAATAACTACACCTAGTGTATTGGTTACATTACTTTTTAATCCTAGTGCAAGCTTATTTGGTTTATAATTTAAGGTTTCAGCAAGTTCTTTAACTCGCTTTTTAGTTTCTTCTCCAATATCGTCAGCATCGCTTAAAGCTTTAGAAACAGTTGAAACTGAAACATTAAGAAGTTTAGCAAGTTGTTTGAGTGTTGTCATAAAAAAAGAGTATGTTCAAAAATAATTCAAACATACTCTTTAATCACTAAAATTTAGTTTATTTTTTTATTAACTTAATAGTTTTAGTTTGATCGAATTCGTTAGAAATTCTTGCAAAATAAATTCCAGTTGGTAAATTGTTTGCTTCAATTTGTGCTTCATTACCTGAAACATTTACTTCATTTACTAAACGACCAACGGTATTATAAATTTGAATTTTACTGATATTCTCGCTAGTTTGAATATTCCAAACGTCGTTAGTTGGGTTAGGAAAAGTTGTAAATTCAGCTTTAGTGAATTTATCATTATTCAATGTTTGGTTGTGCAGATAAATATTATCAACATATGCAACACCACCAATATTAGATGTTATTAAAAACTGAGCAAATGCTGATCTATCTGCGCCGTTAACTAAATTAAAGGCGGATAAAGGTACATCTAGCTGTATCCATTCTCCAGATGGTTGACCAATTAATTCATTGTTTAGGTCGTAAGCATTTGTCTCTCCTGCACCTCCTAAATGATTTGACCATTTTGGATTAAACACCTTATTTACTAAATCAGGATTAGCTACCCAATAATCCATATGGAAATGAGTCATTCCTGTAGCGTCAAAAGCATTATCAGCGAAATCAACACCTAAAAAACCACCAAAAGTAATTTTTTTAGTAGCGTTACCTTCAATCACAACATCTTCAATTTCTGCAGAATCCCAAGGAGCTGACCATGTAGTTACAGTAATATTGCTGTATTGATCACTAAATAATGAAATAACATCTTCTGAAGCTCTATTTGGTGGTGTTGGAGCAGCAACAGATGGTTCTGGATCTGGATCTGGAACGCTAGTAGAACTAGTTACATTATCTAAATATAATGTAAAATCTTGTGGAGCATTAAACCCACTATCGTCAGATGCCCAGTTAGGGAAAAAAACTAACTTTTCATAAATACCATCTGCTATTGAAGTACCATCTAATGACTCGTTAAAAGTAAATGTAATTGTTTGCCATTGGTTAGGAGTTGTGTAAGATTGTGATGCAGCAGAATTAGGTCCTCCAATCTCAACTTTAGCAAGTAAAGTAAAAGCTTGAGTTGAATATACATCAACAGACATTGTTTTATCGTCAGTTAATTCAACAAAATTAGAAGCTTGTTCTATTTCTGCACCTTGCCATGGATTTCCACCCGTTACACTTACCAATTTAAAAGAATTTCCATTAGTTCCAACTGGAGCAGCTTCTACAGCAACGCTTCCTAAACCTTCAAACCCAGCAAATGTAAATGAACTTGCTGATTCAAAATCTTGAACTACAGTTTGTTGAGAAAACCCAACCGCTGCAATCATCATAAATAGTAAAGTAATTTGTCTCATAATTTTTTATTTTTAATTATTTAATAAATGTAAGAAAATATTAAGTTGAATGAAAAAAACCAGCAATACAAATAATATACAACTGGTTTTTATCGTTTTTTTACTACATCGTTATAGATTTGTTGACTCTTTGAAGTTTAACCAATAAAAGCTATTTACAGGTGTATTGTTAATGTATAGGTTATTTTTTAGAACTATACAGCTTGTCTAATATTTCAACTTTTCGTTTTTATCCCAAATACCCCAATAAGCACCAACTTCTCCTTCATCTCCAATTTTCCATGATTCATCGAAAGATGAAAAATAAAAACTTTCTACACCAGCTTGTTTACACCAATTTTGTGTATTAATAAAATATTTCATGAAATTCTCGTCTGATGCTTGTGCACCACCTAAACTTTCTCCTTTACTTGGCCAACCTGTTTCTGTAATAATTACCTTTTTACCTCGGGCTGCATTTAGGGCTTGACCAAACATCTGTTGCATGTGGGTTAGTGAATAATCGATGTGGCAACTTTCCCAAAAAGGGTAACAATTTGCTAAAATAACATCGCATAAATCAGTTAAATCTGGATGTTTAGAAAATTCATAATATGCATCGACATATCCAACAGGTATTTTTTTAGGAATGGCCGCTCTAACTTCTCGAATATAAGATTTTAAATCTTCTAAAGGTATATCATTTCTGTATAAAACTTCATTACCAACGGCTGCAATATCTACTAAACCTTTATTTGCAAGTTGTATAAGGGCATCTACTTCTTGTCTGTTTTTTTTGGGGTCATCACCAATCCAGGCTCCAACCAGTGTTTTCATACCTTCTTCTTTAGCAGCTTGGGGAACAAATTCGTTGCCTTCAATACAAGAAAAAGAACGCACCCACTTGGAGTAGGGTTTTAAAATTTTAATTCGTCTTCTAACTTGTTCGATTGTAATGTGGTCTCCAGGTTGCTGACCATCTTCATACATACTAAAACAAATGCCATGCATTCCTGTTGAAAGTAATTTGTTATAAATTTCTTTTAAGTCTTTAAAAGAAGTCTCTGCAGGAAAAAAGTCTTGATGTGGTAAAGAAGAGAGAAAATTCTCCTGTTTGGCTGTTAGTAATTGTTCTTTTCTGTAAGACATAGGTTAAAATTTTAATTGTTCATTTTCGTTCCAAATTCCCCAACGTTGCCCAACATCTCCTTCATGATGAATTTTCCAGGATTCGTCAAAGGAAGAGAAATAAAACAGCTGGATGTTTTCTTTATTTGCCCAATGGTTAACATTAATAAAATATTTCATAGCATTTATATTGGATGGGTCGGCATTTTCAGTACTCTCTCCATCGCTAGGCCAACCAGTTTCTGAAATAATTACAGGTTTTCCTTGTGCTTGCTTTTTAATTAATTTGTACATATACCTTAGATAAGCTGAAGAAACATCTATATGAGCTCCTTCCCAAAATGGGTAACAATTTATTAAAATTAAATCTGATGCTTCAATTAATGAAGGATATTGATCAAAAATATAGTATGAATCTACGTATGCAACTGGAATACCTTCAGGAATAAGACTTTTTACACGTTCGAGATAAGTTATAACTTCTTCAACTGAAAGTTCACCACGTAGCAAGACTTCGTTACCTACCACAGCTACATCGACCATACCAGTTTTAGCTAATGATACCAATTCTTTAATTTCAGCTTCGTTTTTCTCTACATCATTACTAATCCAAGCACCTACTACCGTTTGCAAGTTGTTTTCTTTTGCAATTTTTGGGATGTATTCGTTTCCTTTTGTACAGGAGAAAGAACGTACCCATTGGGTATAAGGTTTAATTATACGCATTCTTCTGCTAATCTGTTCTTCTGTAAGCTCATCGCTTAAATCTTGTCCTTCTTCATAGGGGCTAAAACAAATACCATGTAGGCCATTTTTTAAAGTGGAAGCAAATAGCATTTTGATTTCCTTAGGAGATTTACTAGCGTAGTCTAAATCATACTTTAATTCTGGTTGAAGATTAAGTTCTTCAAAAGAAAAGTTTTTATGATTTAAATACCCACTAGATGAAATAACTTTAGGTTTAACTTTTCTACGTTTTAGCACTTTACCAATTTCGGCCACCCGGTCTTCATCTAAATTGTAACCCCACATAACTATAAAGGCTATGGCTGCTGTACCAGCTGGAACAATAATATCTGCAATTCGAAGATTATACATGGTTTCGATGGTTTGAATTTCTGCATCAGGAACAAAACCAACCATACTCAAAATAACTCCACTAAGCACTAAGGCAATAGATTGGCCAAGTTTTACCATTAACCAATAAATTGCTCCAAATGTTCCCTCTTTTCGTGGTAGACCGTTTTCTAATTCATCTAAATCGCATACGTCTGCTGTCATAGACATCATAAGGGTAAATAATCCACCCATACCAAAAGCAAAAAGTGGAATAGGCAAGAAAATAAGCCAAGGCACTCCATCATCTACATTAATGGCAAACCAACTAGCGCCTATGCTTTCAAAAAAAGGATTTAAGAAGTTAAAAACAGTTCCAAGTCCTTGTGTTAAAGATTGACCTAAGGCTGTTTCGTTAAATTGAGCGTTGAGTTCTACATCAAACCCCCACCATTTAAGAACATAACCAAGGATGGATAGAAATGTTGATAATAAAAATGCATTTCGTTTTCCTATTTTTGTAGCAATTTTAGAAATAATTGGGATAACAACAAATGCTGTAATAATTGCATTGATGGTGTTGAACCAAGCAGGCCAAGTTCCGGCCATTTCGTAACTTCCGTTATACATGTAAAACACAATGATAAAAACCCCAAAAGCCGCTACCAATTGAAACCCATTAAATACTAAAAAAGTAGCACCACAAAGTTTCATAAATGGCTTATTTTTTGAAACTTGTACAATGCCTTCCCACAATTTTTTCAAGTTTTTAGCCAGAGTTTTGAAACTAATTCGTTCTCTATCTTCCATATCGCCTGCATCCATTCCTTTGCAGAAAAGAGAAGGTAATACTCCAAAAAGAATGGTCATACTTCCTACAATAAGCGCCATAGTTCTTACTCCTTCAGGTTTAGTACTAAATGTATTCGAATCTGGAATAATTACATAAAGCCAAGGAACAATTATCCATGCAATTTGCCCCATAGTATTAGAAAATGCCATTAAGCGAGTTCGTTCATGATAATCAGATGTCATTTCGTAACCTAAACCAACAAGTGGAGTAGCAAACATCGTGTTACCAATTAAAAATAATAATTGAAGGGTCATTACATGCCAAATAATGTAAGATTGAGATGCATTATCATCCAATTGCCACATTAAAAAGAAAAGTATACCGCTTATAATTGAACCAAAAAAAATGTAAGGTCTTCTTCGCCCCCATCTCGACTTGGTATTATCAGTTATAAAACCCATTATAGGGTCTGTGAAAGCATCGAATATTCTAGGTAAACCGCCTAACAAACCAGCCCACAAAGGATCTACACCCCAAGCAGTTAGTAGAAAAAACTGAATAAAAACACCTAGCGTGCCAGGTAGTACATTTAATATAAAATGTCCTGCACCAAAAGCAGCCTTTTGTCCTACGGGTACTTTTGCTTGGTCGGGGGTGTTCTTATTAGACATGATTTACATTTTTAGTTAATAATTTTTATAGTTTGAATAGCCTGTGGACTAATAGAAATTGTTTTTGTTGCTTCACCTAGTTGAAGATTAAATATTTTTTCTTCTTCAGACGGGTTAAATACAATTACCACATGATGTCCATCAGGATTAGTAGCTGCAGTAACTTGTAATTCTTTATCGGTTGATTCGAAATCAATACGTTTAGCACCAGGACGAACATATTTGCTAAAATGTGCCATTGTATAATACAATGGTGTAAAGTATACTTCATCTTGGTCAGGATCTACAATTACAGGAGCAACACACCAATTTTTAAACCAATTAGGTCCGCCTTGTCGATCTAGCACCATGTTCCAGTCTACCCATCCGTCTACCATATTATTCATACAACCTATAATGTCTCTAGCATAACGGTAAACAGGTCTATATTTAGGATGTAAGTATTTTTGGTCTTCTGAAGCCCAATCCCAGCCCCAATCCGTTGCTTCTTTTCTCCAGTACCAATCGTCCTCTTGCCAAACAGGAACCTGAGCATCTATGCAGGCTTCTGTTTCTATTAAATATTTATCGGGAGCTTTGTTGTGTGCATATTGTAAGTCTTCTGCAAAAATTTTATACGTACTTTCGTACCAATGTACAGCTATTCCATCAAAATATTTTGCATTGGCTTCATTTTTATACATGACATCTACCCATTCTTTAATCCCAGCTCTATTCTGATCGTAACCTAAAATAACCAAATCGCCTTTGCCATCTTGTTCAAGTTTAGGGCCTAAATAATCTCTTACAAATTCAGTCATTTCTTTGGGTGTATAATGCATACTTTCCCAATTATTCCCATTACCATGTGGTTCATTTTCTACGGTAAAGCCCCAAAGATCAATTCCTTCTGCTTTATATGCATCTACATATTTTGAAAAGAAAAGCGCCCAAGTATCGTAATATTCAGGTTTAAGCTTGCCGCCAACCCATTCGTTATTAGTTTTCATCCATGGTGGAGCTGTCCAAGGTGATGCAAATAGTTTGAATCCTTCATTAGAAGCCTTCATGGCGTCTTTAATCATTGGGATTAAATCTGATTTATCTTCTTCTACTGAGAAATGTTCTAAATTGGTATCGCCTTCTACTGGGGCATACGAATATTGACTTAATGAAAAATCGCACGAATTCATGTGGGTTCTCATTAAAGAATATCGTGCTCCAGTTTCAGCAAAATACGCATCGATAATTTTTTTTCTGTTTTCGGGGCTAAGCTGATTTAGCAAGTAAGCTGAAGATTCGGTAAAAGCACCTCCAAAACCTGTAAAAGTCTGGAAGGTTTTTTGAGGATTTAAAGTAACTTTAGTTTGAGCTTCAGACTGGCTAAATATTTTTATTTCAGTTAGTTGATTTCCACTTCTTGATGTTTCAACTACTTCAACTTTTAATTTAGCTTTGGAGTTGTCTTTAGCTTCTTCGCAAGAACTAGCAATCATAATAATTAATAAGTTTAGTATTAAAATATAAAACCGTCTCATAGATACTTTTTTTCATGATTAATTTTAATGATTTACCGTAATTTCATTTTTAACTGGAGGCATAGATACATCCAGAAGAAGATCCGTCATTTTACCTTTGTATGTTTTCGTTATTTCGTTACCATCTCGGGTTAAGCCTTCAAATACTTTATGATCTACCGCATCCCAAAGGGCGTATTTTGCTTTTCCTTCGACCGTAAAAAGCCCAAAAAAGTTTTCTGAACCAGTTGGATTATGTGCATCTTTCCATGGCTCGTCGAAAGCTTCAAAATAGAAACACTTAATTTTATTTTGAGTAGCCCATTCTCTTATTTTGTGGTAATACAATGCTTGTTTATACTCATCGGTAGCTTTTGATCCATGTTCTCCATAAAAACCACTAGATACACTTGCCCATCCAGTTTCGCCGATATGAACTGGTTTTTTAAGGCCTTGAGATTGCATATAACTGACCACGCTATCGTATTGAGATATAGCATAACTTAAGGAACGATTCATTACTTTATCGAGTTTTTCAGTGTTACTCAGTTTTTTTTCTTTAGATAAAATACCCCAAAATACCGGGTTATAATGGGTATCGTGCATAGGATAAGTGTGGATAGACAAGTAATCTACACTATTAATTAATTCGTTAAGTTCTGGAGTATGATATTCGGCTGCTCCACCACCCCAAGAGGCAAAGTTATCTGAACTAGTAATCCATACATCTTGGTTTATTTTTCCTTCCTTTTTTAAATTTTGAAGGTATTTAACCCACTTTAGTATAATATGTGGTTGAACAAAATATGCTGTTGCCCATTTTACCATAGCTTCATTACCAACAGCAATTATTTTAACAATATCTGGATAAGTATTGGCCAGCTCTACAGCACGCATAATTTCAGCCTGGTTATACTCACTTTCTTCATTATGATTAAGAGGCATTTCGGTCCATGCATTTTTGCAATCTATCCAAGCACCTAACATCACGTACATTTCAAAATTAACGTCTTCTTTTTTTAATTCGTCTATTGCTTTAAGTACATTGGCTGCATGCGGCAAACGCACATTATACGTTCTTAAAATACGAATCCCCATGGCATGCATTATTTTTAAATCGTCTTTTAATTGATTTAATGTGGGTTGGGTATTACGTGTTTTTGTACGATATCCTCCATAAGAAATAGCTAAATAATCAGGTTTATTTAGTATTTCTTTGGCACTTAAATTATGAGTGTTTTGCATGGGTTTTTGCTCTTTTTGAGATGGTTGACATGAAGCCAATACAACTAAACTAATTGTTAAAAAAATTTGAAATATTGACTTCATGGTTTCTTATTTTAAAAGTGAAGTATCAACTTGAACAACTACTTGTTTTACCTTTCCTGTTCTATTAAAAATCTCTATACTTATTTTATTTGGTAAGTATTGACCATCTAAACGATTTTTAGTGGCATCGCTAAATTCAATTTCAAGGGTATTATGGTCTCCCATTTTATAAATTATTGGAACTTGACAAAAAGTAAAACCTAAAGAATTAGATTGTATTTTTAAAGCGTGTTTTTCTTGGTTAACGTCTACAAATCTAAACACATGTTCTTCTTCTAAAAATTCAGTTTTTCTGAGTAGATGTGGCGTAAATTGGAGCTGTCCATTTTTAATGCTTACACCTAATTCTCCAAACCTGCTTAAAATATCTTCTTTAACTTGCCCAGTCATACCAGGTTGCTGCGCTCCTTTTCCTTGCGGTGTGTGCGAGTATGGATCGGTTGGAAATGCACCATACAATTTAGGAGATTTATGTACACCTATGCCTTCATTAATTTCGTAATAATGTTCTAATAATCCACCTACTATTTCTGGCAATTCGTTAGTTTTAATAGCTTGTAAACAGGTTTCTAAAACCGCTAATTGCAGTTTTGAAACCATATGCCAATAAATAGAACCTAAACCTTCGTAGCCATAAAATGTTCCTGAACGACCAGTAAATGATTTATGATTAAAAACGTCTTCATAAATTTGAAGTACTTTTGACAATTCTTCTTCAACTAAATCTTGATGCTGATTTAAGTTTTGTAAAGCTTCTTTTAACTTTTTGGCATTGTTGAAATTTCCATTGAAATGATATTGGTTATCTACATCTTTTTCAATAATATTTTTGTTGCCTTCTTCAACTAATTTTTGAAGTAATTTTGAAGAATTTATTGCTGCTGCTGAAACATTATTTCTATTTAAGAAGCCTTTTAGTTGTTTATTAGGATAAAGTAAATAACTGTATTGATCTGGTCTAAACAATGCACTTTTCTTTAAGGCATCGAGTAAGGCCAAAGATTGTTGCGCATTTAAATAACCTGAACTTAATACAGCTACTTGACCTTCTAGCATTTCATCCAGATAATCTATACTAACTTCATTTTTAGTAATCGTCATTAAATTGTAAGCGTGATACAGATTATCTTCACGTTTGTTCGCTTCAATAGATTGTTCTAAGTAAACTAAACTGGTGTTAATAAAATCGATTAAGTCTTTTACTGAAATTTCTGTTTTCTTACCTGAAAAACCTTTTTGGTAAACACTAGTTCTAAATAAGCTAGCAGCTTCACCTAATTCGTCTAATACTTGTTTACGTTGCTCATCATTAAAGCTAGATTGCGTTAAGGCGAAAAACTTATTGAAGGTTTTATGCATTGCAGCAAACATTCCAGCTAATTCTTCAGAAACAGCATACGCCTTATCGCTATCTAATTTTACAATTAATTTTTTGAAAAAATCTAAAAACCTTCTCAGATAGGACAATGTAACCATCGAGACACCGTTTCCTACTAAAGCATTATTAGCATCGTTCCATTCGGGGCGTTGTGTATTCATCCAAATTCCGGCTTCTGGAATTAAATTTGATAATTTAGCCAAACTAGTTGCTAAAATTTTCTCGACGAAATTTACATGGATTGTATTTTCTTTTTGGTCGGTTAACAAAGCACCATCAGCCCCTATTTTATTACGCTTATCACGAATTTTTGCATCGTTCTCATGATCGAAATCTATAGTATCTTTAGGGTCGTTAACAATATCTTGATAAGGCTTAATTCGGTATGGAACATTGGCGTACACAAACATAGATTCACTAAAAAGTTGAACTAGTTTTCCTGGCTCATAGTCTTCATAAAACTCTAAGAACTTGAGTAAATAAATTATTTGATGATCGCCCCAATACCCAATATATGACCAAGGATCGTCTGGCTCGATGGTTTCCCAATCAAATCCATCTTTGGTTACGCGGTATGGGTTGTAGCCGTCGAAGGTAGATGCATTTAAAAATTTAAAAATCATCCCTTCAATAAAGGCTGGATACGAATGAGCAAGGCTTTCCCAATTCTGAAAAATGTCTCGCCAATTGCCTTCATAATCTAATACTTTTGTTCCGTCGTCTGCTTTTGTATTTATAGAAAATTGGTTCCAAGGTCGACTTGGATCGCCATGTCGACGGCTAAATTTTAATGGTAAATATTCGGTTGCTAAACGTGTAAAATCTTCGTTAGCAATTTTTTCTGAAAGTGTTTGCAATTGACTTACAGAAAATACTTCAGGTAAACTTTTTACTTCTCCTTCAACTTTTAAAGCTAGTGGCGCATTGGCTTTACTTAGGTATTGCTTAAAATCCCAGGCTTCAATTTGGTAATTGTTATCAAAAATTCCACCACGCATAATGTTAAACATGGTGTTAGAATAATGACGAATATCTCTTAAATTATCGTTTGATCGTTGCAAACCATCGGCAGCTGCATTGAGTTTAATTAATTTTTCGGTACCAAGTTTTATATCTGCTTCAATAAGCTGTTGAAGATTGCTTTTATGTAAATCTTTTTGAAGTTGAATTACTTTAGCGTGGTTATAATTTACATCGGCAACTATAAACCAAGTTTGTTCTGCTTTTGCATTTAATTGAAGCTTTTTATGAAGGAAATAGGCTCCTTTTTCAGCTTTAACATCGGTTTCTGGGGTAATGCTTTGCCCTGTTCTAAATTTTTCTAATTGTAAAGAAGATAATAAATGAATGGGATTTTCTAAACCAAAATGCCAAACTACATTAGCTTTTAAGGCTTCGCTAGGTTCTGCTTTGTCTACTGGTACTGCACTAAGCGCAAATATTCCTAATCCTGTTTTTGGGTCAAGTTCACTGCGTTTATAAGCATCAACCAGATTACTACTTTGTGTTTGTAAATCGCTTACAACTCCAGCGGGTAAGACATTTTGTAAACCGTCGAGTAGTTCAACTTCAACTAAAGAAGGACTCAAATTTTCAAGTTTTGCTTCTTTTACAAAACCATATTCGTCACTTGTAGACCAACGATATGTAAATTTTAAATTTAAAGTGTGGTTTATTTCTTCAAAAAGAATTTTATCTCCATAAATATTCTTGTAAAGATTTCTAGTAATTTCGTATTGTTCTAGAAAACGGTTTGAGAATGGTTCCCAAAATTTAATTTCATTTTCTAGACGTGCTTTAATTATGGTTTTGCTTCCGGTGTAATGAGCAGATTCGGTTATTTTATCGTCGGTATAGTAAGGGAACAATGCGTATTCTGCATTTCTTCTTCCTGCGGTAAGTCCGCCATTACTTGAAATAAACATCCAGTGGTTAGAATCGCTCACAATGCTCATAAAAAACGGACGCATAACGTCGTTATTATTAATTTTAAGAAACTTTTCGCCGTTTAGTCTTACTTGTTCTAATTCACTTTCTTTTGCCATATGCTGATTGTTGGGTCGCTCTTTAATCATTCTTTATTAATTACTTCTATTCCTTTTTTATTTGCAAAAAGCGGTAATTAAAGTTACCGCTTATTTTTTAATTATTTGTTTAATTTTATTTTTCGTAAATTCTTACATAATCAACTTCTAGTGTTTGTGGAAAAACTGTTTGTGGAGAAGGTGAACCAACAAAAGTACCGCCAACTGCCATGTTGATTAACATAAAAAATGGTTTATTAAACACCCACTCTCCACTAACGTCTTCTGGGGTAATGCGGTTGTATAAAAAATCATCTACATAATAATTAATGTAATTTTCGCCCCACTCAATTCCAAAAACATGAAAATCGGTATCGAAACGATCATTTTTTAAATCGTAGGTTTTTGTAACAGCATTTCCAGCAGAATATCCTGGACCGTGCACACTTCCGTGAACGATGGTAGGATCTTGACCACGGTATTCCATAATATCTATTTCTCCTGTTTGTGGCCAACTTACTTCGTCTATATTTTCACCAAGCATCCAAAATGCTGGCCATAAACCGCGACCCCAAGGCATCTTCATGCGAGCTTCAATACGACCGTATTGTTTGTTGTATTTATCTTTTGTTAAAATTCTAGCCGAAGAATAACCAGAGCCTTCAAAAGATTCTTGTTTTGCTGTAATGATTAACTTTCCGTCTTCAACTTTTATATTTTCAGGTCTATCGGTATAGTATTGAAGCTCTTGGTTTCCCCAACCATCTACACCTGTACCAATTTCATAATCCCACACGTTCATATCTAGCGCATTGCCTTCAAATTCATCTTCAAAAACTAAGTTTTCGAATGTGGTTATCGTTTGGGTTTCGTCGGTATCGCAGCTGTTAAAGCTGAATGCTAATATGCATACACACAGTATTTTTTTTGATAATGTGATTATCTTCTTCATCTTCTTCTTTTTTATATTGTTAGAGTATAGTCAAAGGATTATATTTTAGATTTTATGCTACGTTATTCATCTGCGTAATAATAAATGTTATCTACATAAATGTCAGATATTGTACCATCAGAGACAAAAAACAATAATCCTATTTGAGAAGTGTCTGTCAGACCTGGAAAACTATTTAATGGTAAATCGAAGCTTTCCCATTGAAATGATGAAAGTTGATTTGCTAATAAAATTATTGAGCTAGAAGATTCATTGTTTCCAACGCTGTTAATTAATTGAATTCTTAAAAAGTCTGAAGAATTCATTTGTTCGTTTACATTAATATCTAAGTGTAAATGAGTCATAGCTGTTGCGTCTATTGGAGAGACTTCATTAAAAGTACCTATTCCAACAAAGTTAAGGTCAGTATAATTTATAATTCCATCGCCATCAACAATTATATCTGCACCACCTGGTCCTGTTCCGCCTAGAGTAGTTTGCCCATCTCCTGTAAAAAAGCCATTGTAATAAAGCACAGGCACATTTTCATAGGCATCACTAAAAACAGAAATTACATTTTCTGGATTTTGAGTAGGTGTTGGAGCTGGAGAAAAGTTTCCTAAAGATTCAACAATTAGAGAGCCTTCTGCATCATCTTCGCCTAAAGTAGCAGAAATTACAGCAGTTCCTAAGCCTATTACTTGAACTATACCATCTTGATCTACAGTTGCAACACTTTCATCTGATGATTCAAATTCAAAATAACTTGGCGAAACAGAAGCTGTTACATCGCCTTTTGTGGTATTAAAGGTTTGCGTCAAACCAGTTACCTGCAAACTACCACCTGTAAAAGTTTGGGCTACAGTATTATTTCCATTTTGAATAGCTGGTCTAGGTTGGGCTATTGTTCCTAATTTTTCAAATTGCAACTCGTCTACCCAAAAAGTATATGCATTTCCTCCAGTTCCTTGTGAGCCAGCTGCATACCTAAACATTCCTAACACTTGATCTAATCTAGATGAATCTGGTATTGGTATAACTATTTTTTGCCAAGCAGTGCTTAAGCTTATGTTAGTAATTGTTGTTTGAAATTCGTTTTCCATAAAGTCTTCACCGAAACCAAATTCTCCAATGGTTACACCTTGAGATGCTTTAGCCCAAAAAGTTAATGCATCGAAGCCTGTTAAGTTGCGTGGTGATCCATCTATTCTTAAAATGGCACCCGCATAACTTCCTTCAGGGTCGTTTGCATTTGGTACATCAACTCGCATAGAAGCTTGACCTTCGTAACTTTCTTCTTGATCTACAGACCAAGCCGTTGGTTTAGAACCATCATATGGAAAATAAAAATCGCTTCCTAAGCCAACTGGAACATCTGTAAAAATTTCGCCTACATTTGGAAATGAAGCTAATACTGCATCATCTGAAATATCTCTTTCACAACTTAACACAAAAAGCAAACTAGCTGCTAGGCACCAAGTAAAGTTAAATTTTATTTTATTTGTTATCATGGTATTTTATTTTCCTAAGTTAAAATGAATGTATGTTCTAATTTCCCACTCCGAACCATCAGAAAAACCTATAGGATTTAATATTGGCTGAGGTGGAAAAACATTTTCGGGTGGTGTAGCTGGAGCGTATCTAGGCGAATTTTGATTTAATGATCGCCATGTACCACGAATACCAATTCTTGTATTCGGCAATACAAACCAGTCTGGTTTTCCGACAGTAGTTGAGACATCTAACATCAATTGCAAGGGGAAGGTTAAGTTAAAATCTCTGTGGTAATCGAAAGGACCCCAGTCGTTAACTTTTACATGAGTTTGTACTTTTATCTTTTTATAAATCATCCTGATATCTCCACCGTAACGAGTAATTAATCTTGCGTCGTCACCATTGGCTTGCCCATTACCGTAGTACAAGTTAGCGATAAAACCTAAGTCTGGGCTTAATTTAGAAACAATTCTAGTGTTTGCTTCCCATAAATCTTCGGCTGGTGCAGAAGTTGGAAAAGCGAAGAAAGTACGATCGGCTAAGAAACCAATGTGTCCATCCATAGTAGTTGGTAAGTGTCTATATACAAATCCTGCGCTCATTGCAAAAGCAGCATCTTCAGATCGGTCGTTATCCCATTCGTACATCCAAGTTCCTGGAGTTGGATCGTAGGTTAGTAACAACTCTCCAGCTGTTGTTTCTCTATTGCCATCTCTAACTGCAAAAGGATCGTCTATAAAATTACGTAATCTGCCAGGTGCATCAATACCGTTTGGCATTGCTTCAACCAAAGGTTTGCGCCACATAAAATTTGGAGCAATTTGCCAGTTACCAACACTATAAGTAAAGCCCGTTAAAAAATTAGATTGGTTACCACTGCCCGAATCTTTCAATTTCCAGCCTGTAAAGGTTTGTGTCATATCTGCACTTCCGTTAGCAACTAATCCCATAACAGCACCTTGTGCATACCAATTAAATTTTCCGCCTTCGTATATTAATTTGGCTTTCCCTCCCCAGTTGTCTTTGGATTTAATTTTATCTTCAAAAACAGTATAGTTTCCTTCTGTTCCTGTAAAGTCTTGATAGGAGCTTCCATTTAGTGGACTACCAGCCCAAAGACCTCCTAAAGTTATTTCAAATTTACCAAATGTACGTTCGATCGCAACCGACATTTTTTCGCTAGGCCAAGGTGGAATAATACCACTTCGAACTTGATTTTGATCTAATACACGGCGACCATTTTCATCGAAACGTAAATCGGTTTGTATATCTCTATTGTAAACTCCTGTAACATTCCATTTACCAATTTGAGTTCTATATTTTAAGAGAGTTGTTGGGTTTGCTCCCCACCAAAGTTGCGGACCAAAAGCAGCTTTTAAACCTTCAGCTACTCCTTTACCATCAACTTCAAAACCAAGAATTTCACCTCCATAAATATCTAAATTCGGACCATAATTAGCTTCTGGGTATAGGCCAAAAATATCACCTTCGTATTGCCAGTGATAATGATTGGTTCTGTAAAAACCCCGCAAATCGAAGTGTTTAGCATTCCATTCATATTCTGCCTGGTATACATTTAGACGATTAATATCGTTTAAGATTGTTTCTCCTTCTGGAGTATCGACAATTAGGTTTCTAGACCGGTTTTCATAAAAGATTTCGTCAATTGGATTTTCAGCAACATTGCCTATAATATTGAACTGAACTTCTGCTCGCATGTTTGGGGCAGGTTTAGCTTCAACGCCTACAAAGTAAGATTCCATATGGTCGAATCCTAATTGATTTGGAAAAGCATTGCTATCTGGATTAGGTGTGTCTGGTGTAGTAATTAAATGTCCGTCTGTGTAAAAAGTAGAAAATTGAGCAGATAACCTACTAATGCTAAGTTTTTCTGAATCTCCACCACCTAAAGCTGCTTTGTCGCCTCGTGCTTTTAATACGGCTCCCATTATTTCGATTTTTTCGAAATGTATTTCTAAATCTGATAAATCTTTTTCGCCTGCATAAGGATTAAAATCGTGCGCTTCTTTTAAAGCATAATAGGCAGCTCTTGGGTATAAATCGTATAATCCACTTGCATTAGTTGGTCCTTTAGCACATACTCCAAACCATTCTTCGTTCATATTATTTTCTCCTTCAGCAAAGTCTCTGTCGTATCCACCGTTAGACCAAGATGCGTTTGAGTCATGCACATCTAAATTAGAAGTTTGGCCATATTTCCACCAACCATCGCTAAATTGAAAGGTGAAGCCACCAATAGAGTTTTCAGCTAAGCCTAAACCTGCGGCATTTTGGTAAATATCTTTCCAATTATTTAGCATGTAATAAGCTTGCGATTTTTGGTCTTCTTGATTATCTCTAGCGTTAAATGCATCTGCACCAAATTCTGTAAACAAAATTGGCTTTCCATAAACATCTTTCACTTTTTGAAATGCATCTCCAAAGCTTTCTCCACGATACATATTCGTTCCGTAAATATCTACATCTGGACATTCTTCAGCTACAATTTCTAAAAACAACAGGTCTCCGTTACAAATCGCAACAGGAGCTGAATTATCGATAGCCTTCATTTTCTTAGATGCTTCATTCATTAATTGGTACATAGGGCGAGCTCTATTTTCGCCAACTGCATTAATTTGGTCTTCTTCATCTGGAAAATCTTCAGTTTCAGCACCTGCCCAAAACAAACCATAGTTGTTTTCGTTACCTAATAAATATAAAAGTAAACCTGGGGTTCCTTTATAAGTATTGGCTAGATCGGTTATTTCTGACATTAGCAATTGTTTGGTGGCAGGATCGTCATACTTTGTTACTGGCGTCCAAACGCCATCTATTGTAAGGCCATATCTTCCAAAAGAATGGTTTAACATCGTATAAATTCCATAATTCTCGTATATGTATTTAATCCATTTAGGTTGTATACCTGTATATACTCGAATTGTATTTACACCCATATTTTTGAGTAATCCCATTTCAGAATCTAAAGCAGATTTTATAATGTTATCTGGTTGATTCCACAGACTGTAATTGTAGTTTGTACCAATAGGAAAATAATCCCAATTCATCCCATTTACCATTAAGTCTTTCCCATCAACTTGTAGTTTTAGACCTTGGTCGTTAGACACAACTTTAACATTATGACCTTGCGAAAAACTTAAGGATACAAAAAGAAATAATGCACTAGCAAAAATAATTTTTTTCATTTGTTTGAATTTAATAATTCATTATACTCAAACTTAAAGCTTTTAGTTAAGATTTTATTTAGAAAATGCTAAACAAAATATATACATTTAATGAATTAATGCAGTTTATGAATTATTTAAAGCTCTTAAGGCCAATAAACACGATAGAATATGAAGTATATTAAACAAGAAAGTCTTTTAATTCTTTAAGTGTTAAAAAAGAATAATGTAGTGATTATGTATAGCTAATTTAATTAAGTGTATTGTTTTTTAGATTTTTAAATCAATAATGAAATAGTTTTAAAGGAGATTTAAAGACAAAATTCGCAAACGTTATCGTAGTTTCTATTGATTTAAATTAAAAATAAAATTTAAATGTTAATCTGTTTTATTGAAGATTTAGTTCTGCTTGAAGAGATGTATCTGAACTTGTTCCGATAAAAAAATTGAATTTTCCTTTTTCAAAAATCCAATCTCCATTGGGTAAATAATACCCCAAATCTTTTTCACTCAATAGAAAATTTATCAATTTCTTTTGATTTGGATTTAGTGAGACTTGTCTAAAAGACTTTAGTTCTTTAATTGGACGTGATATTTGAGCCACAGGATCTTGAATATATAATTGAACTGTTTCCGTGCCAAATAAAGATCCGGTATTAGTTAATTCTACACTAATACTAACTTTAAATTCATTACTTTCTGAAAAAGAATTCACACTAAAATTGCTTAGTTTAAATTGCGTGTATGAAAGTCCATAACCAAATGGGTAAAGCGGAGTGTTTTGTTGGTCTATATAAAAAGATTTAAATACATCTTGCTGTGAAGGATCGTTGGGTCTTCCTGTTGGTAAGTGGTTATAATAAAGTGGCAGCTGACCTACACTTCTAGGGAATGACATAGGCAGTTTCCCACTAGGATTATAATCGCCATAAAGAACTTGAGCAATGGCGGAACCATTAAAAGAGCCTAGTTGCCAAGCTTCAACAATTGCAGGAATGTGTTGCTCTGCCCATGTTAAAGTAAGTGGACGACCATTTTGAAGCACCAAGACTATATTTGGATTTACTTCATAAACGGCTTCTAAAAGTTCTTGTTGTAATCCGGGCAAACCAAGCTTGGTTCGACTTCTACCTTCACCACTCTGAAAACCATGTTCGCCAAGGTTCATAATTACAATGTCTGCTTGTTTTGCAATTTTAATAGCTTCTTCGAATCCTGATTTATCTGTAGTATTAACATTGAGTTCTTTCACAAAATGAACATCTCCTTTAATAAATTTAGGACCTTGCGCGTAACGAATTGAATTGGTTGCCGGGTAGTTTTGCATTGCTTCGACTAGGGACTCTGCTTTTCCATCGTCTGATGCTATTCTCCAACTACCTAAAGCTGAAGTTTTGTCTTGTGCTAAATCGCCTATTATAGCTATTTGTTGATGATCTTTTTTTAAAGGTAAAAGTTGATTATTATTTTTCAGTAAAACAATAGACTGCCTGGCTATATTTAGAATATCTTTTTTAAATTTTTGGCTATATACGGTTTCCTTTTCACGTTTTTTGGATAAATACTTGTAAGGATCGTCAAAAAGACCAAGCTCAAACTTAAGGGTTAAAATTCTACGAACAGCATCGTTAATTAATTGTAAGTCAACTTCTCCATCATTTACCAAACTAGCAAGCTCTTCAATAAAATGGTAAGACTCCATATCCATGTCACATCCAGCAATAATAGCCTTTTTGGCAGCGTCCCGACCATCTTGGGCAAAACCATGGTTTTTTAATTCACCTACCGAATCCCAATCTGATACAACAAAGCCATTAAAATTCCATTTCTTTTTAAGCACATCTCTGATTAGAAATTGGTCTGCTGTTGCTGGGATACCATTAAGCACATTAAAAGAATTCATAACTGCCTTAACATCAGCATCTACTGCAGCTTTAAAAGGTGGAAATATAGTATTGTACAAAGTAGTTGTACCCACATCTACTGTATTATATTCTCTACCGGCTTCAGCAAATCCGTATGCAGCAAAATGTTTTGCTGTGGCGGCGATTGTATGGGGTAAACCTAAGTCTTTACCTTGAAATCCTTCAACTCTAGCTTTTGCTATTAAACTACCTAAGTAAGGATCTTCGCCAGCACCTTCCATTACTCTGCCCCATCGAGCATCGCGTGAAATATCTACCATTGGAGCAAAAGTTAGATTTATACCTGCTGCAGAAGCTTCTTCAGCAGCAATTTCAGCGGAGCGTTTAATTAAGGATAAATTCCAACTGGCAGCTTCAGCTAAAGGAATAGGGCTTATTGTTTTATAGCCATGCACGATATCGAAAGCAAAAATAAGTGGAATACCTAAACGTGAATTTTCAACAGCTATTTTTTGAACTGCTTTTACATTTTCAACTCCATGAACATTAAGCATTGAGCCCACAAGACCCTTTTCAATATCTTTATATTTTTTAGCCTGCTGACCACCTTTGGGTTGTGGACCTGTAAAATCCATAAAACCACTATACTGGTTCATTTGTCCAATTTTTTCTTCCAAAGTCATTTTGGCTAAAAGTGCTTCAACTTTTTCAGAAATCATGGTATTAGAATTATTTAAAACAAAATCTTGGTTGGATGAATTACAAGCAAAACATCCAACCAAGATTAAACTATAGATCAATACTTTCTTCAAAAAAACAATTATTGATAAACTCTTACGTAGTCAATTTCCATTGTATCTTCTGTAAAATTAGGGTCTACATCACCACCTAAGCTTCCTCCCATCGCGATATTTAGGATTAGGAAAAAATCGCTTTCAAAAGGTAAGTCTGGAGAATTAGCAACCGTATGATACACATTGTCGTCTACAAGAAATTCAATGGTATCTGGGGTCCATTCTACAGTATAATTATGAAATTCTGTTGTAGAAGTGGTTAAAACGGTGCTAGCAGAATCTCCAGCTCCTGGAGAAACACCTGGATGATGAACAGTTGCTAAAACTGTATTTTTATCCTGTCCTTTTTGTTCCATTATATCTATTTCTCCACAAGCAGGCCAAGTATTGGTTTGATAATCAGCTCCTAGCATCCATATTGCTGGCCAAGTTCCAATAGAAGAAGGTAATTTTGCTCTGACCTCAACTCTTCCATAGGTAAATTCAAATAAGCCTTCAGATTTTAAACGGGCAGAAGTATAACCGCTCCCATCTGCTAAAGCTGTAATTTTTAAGAGTCCATCTTCTACAATAACGTTTTCTGAGTTATCTGTATAGGATTGGAGCTCTTGGTTACCCCAACCATCTGAACCAGTTCCTAAATCGTAGGTCCAATTACTTGAATTAGGTGCACCATCTTCATCAAATTCATCTTCCCAAATTAAATCATTGTAAATTGAAGTAAAGTCGTTTGAAGGTGGAGTAGTTGTAAATTTTTGATACCAAGCTAAGACAGGGTTTTCATTATCAAAAAACCTTACGTACAAATAGCTATCTGTAATTTCTAGAATTTCATAGGATGAAACACCCGTATAATAACCCATGAATGCATTATTAGAATAATTCAAAACCGTACCTCTTGGTTCGGGGAACTCAGGATCTGCAACTTGTGACCAATCTGTAGATGAAGGAGCTACAGAAACAATACTCTGTCCTGATGTATCAAATTCAAAACATGTATCTGCAAATTGTTCAAAATCCTGTCCTACAGCTCCACCGCTGGCCCAGTTAAAAAATGTTTCTCCATTATTTTCATGAGTAAAAGATAATTCACCATCTGGAGACATTGTAAATGTTAAAAAGAAATTACAAAAACAATCGGAATCTGAACTTGCACATTTTCCAAAAGCATTAGTTGAATCATATTGAGGGTACCAATGACCGTTTATATTACTATCGTCTGCAAGGTCTTGTGTTAAAGTTGGTCCTACTCCTAAATGACCATTTTCGTCTAATTTAGGATACCAAACTTTTGAGCTGCCAGTACCTCCACTTAAAAACTCTTTTGCTTCCACATCATCGAAGGAGCTAAAAACTTCTACATCTATTGTTGTAGTTGTGGTTAGGCCTCCAGTTCCTGTTGCAGTTATAACAGCTGTATAGGTATTTAAGCCTGGTAAACTATATCGGTTTGTTACTATACCAGAAGGAACAACTTCGCTAGTTCCGTCTCCAAATTGAAAATTGTAACTTATAGCATTATCTGCTGTAGCGGTAAACTCAACAAATCCACTTCCATCGCCATTAGGGTTTTCTGCATCAACTCCAAAAATTTCTGCATTAATCTCAAGATTAGAAGGAGCAATAAGATTTCCCAAGTTAGCATCATCATCTTGACACCCTACAAAAAGCGTAAGTGTAAGAATTATACTTGTTAATTTTATTATATTTTTCATATTCAATTTTTCTAAAGTTTAATTAGTTTGAATTGCCAGAAGATACCACCTCCAATATCGATGCTCACATTAATAGTATTAGCATCTTGAAAGGTTACATTGTATGTTATTGAGTCTGGAACAGGTACATTTGGTAACTCACCTTGATTATTTGCCTTAGCCAAACCAATATATGCGCCAGCACCGTTAAGCGTTAGCGTGCCTGCTGCTTCATCGTAGACATAAGTTGCTGGGCTAGAACCGTCGTGAGGCGCAACAGGAGTGCCACAGGCATCTCCACCGCCTTGCCAGCCTTCGATCCAAGACTGGTCTCCTAAAACATTTGTAAATGAACCGTCTGCTCCAAAAACATAATTATCATCGAAATAACAATCTCTTAAATCAACACAAGCTGCATCGCAAGAAAAGAAACTAATATCACCCATAGAAGGACCAACTCCTAAAGAACCGGCTTCTGGAGCCATTTGCCACACACCAGTTAATGGAGTAGCCGGTGGTAATTCTCTTACTAATTTAAATTGCCAAAATATCCCCCCTCCTATGTCTATATTTACATCTATTTCATTAGGGCCAGTAAAAGTTACGTTATAAGTAATTGAATCTGGAACAGGAACATTAGGTAATTCTCCTTGGTTATTAGCTTTTGCTAGACCAATATATGCTCCGACACCGTTAAGGGTTACCGTACCCGCTGCTTCATCGTAGACATAAGTTGCTGGGTTAGAACCGTCGTGAGGCGCCACAGGAGTGCCGCATGCATCGCCACCACCTTGCCAACCTTCAATCCAAGATTCGGCGCCTAAATCATTTGTGAATGAGCCGTCTGCTCCAAAAATATAACTATCATCAAAATAGCAAGCTCTTAAATCAACACAACCCACATCGCAAGAAAAGAAGCTAATATCACCAACTGAAGGACCTACACCAAGTGAACCAGCTTGTGGTGCCATTTTCCAAGTCCCTTGTAAACCTTCTGGAACATTGCTAGGCGCTTTATAAAAATATACATTATCTATAAAGAAATCGAAAGTCCCTACTGGTAAACCAGAGAATATTAATTGTTGAATTGAACTAATCGATGTCATCCCTGCGTCTGTGAAATTTGACATTGGGATATCTATTGAAACCCATTCGTTTTGTGGTATATCTTCAATTACAATTTCTGCTTCTGTAGGTGTGCCTCCTAAATCTACTAATTTAATTCTAAAAGTAGTAGCGTTTAAGCTCCAGAAATCTAAATGAAATGCATCCATGCCTGAAGCATCTACAGCATCTTCATCATAAAATTCAACTCCTACAAAATCTGCATCTGCATAAAACTTCGTATCGTTTCCATTAATTTGGATGTCTGTAAGAACGCTTGTACTCCATTCGGAACGCCAAGAACTTACATTAACGTCTAATTCGTATGCGTTGCTGTACATTGAAATTACATCTGAATCTTGTCTATTAGGTGGGTTTGGTGCTGCAACTAAGGGTTGTAAAATTTCAGTAACTTCGAACTCTTCCGTGTAAGAAACGGTTTCTATAGCGGCACTAAAAGCGGTTACTGTAATGGTGTACGTTCCAGCTTCATCATATTGATATGAAACTGTATCGTCAATATTAGCAGTTAAAGGCTCAAGGTCTGGCACTCCAAAATCAACTTCATAAGATAAAGCGAAATCTGCCGAAGCAGTAACATTAACTTGTCTTGAAATAGAAGAGTCGTTTTCAATAAACACCTCTAAATTTTCTGGAGCTTGAAATGAAACGTCGATAGTTTGAATCGATGTTGTAGATAAACCATTAAGACCATTGGCTGTAATAGATAATTCGTAGCTGCCTTCTTCGTAAATATGGTCGACGCTAGAACCTGGCTCAATTAAATCTGATACTTCAGATCCATCACCAAAATCGAGAACATAGTTAATAGCTCCTTCTGCTAATGGAATAATAGTTACTAAGCCTGTGTTATCTTGTGTAACGCTTACTTTAGCAGAAACATTTATAGGTGGCTCTGTGTTATTTAGAAAATCTTTATAATCGTCTTCATCTTTACAACCGAAAAGAGACAAAACAACAATAAAGATGCTTAAAATATATTTTACTTTTTTCATAATTCAAATTTTTATCTTTTAATATCCTGCATTTTGTTCCCAATTGCCCTGAGAGAATTGTATTTCTTCTAATGGAACAGGAAATACTTCATTTTTATTAGCTGTAAATCCTTCGATATTTTGGGCGGCTCTGCCTGTTCTAACTAGATCAAAAAAGCGATGACCTTCGCCTACAAGTTCTAATCTTCTTTCAGAGTAGATGTTCTCTAAGAGTGCATTACCTGAAGAGTCTAAATCGTCAAGCCCAGCTCTATTCCTTACTTGATTTACATATCCTCTTGCTAATTCATCATTACCACCACCTCTTATTAAGGCCTCTGCAGCCATTAACAATACATCAGCATAACGAATTGCTCTGTAATTATTAGGTTGTGTTAAGTTAGCATCAGGTTCATTTTCTGCAATTCTTGGAATATATTTCCTGTTATAATAACCAGTATGCCCAGTATCTGGATCTTGGTTTCCAATATTAAAATCTGCACTATTATCGGCTGCCCATTCTTCAATGTTTAAGATGCTAACATCTCTTCTTAAGTCGTTTTCATTATAAGCATTGTAAATATCTTCTCTAGGTAAGATAAAGCCAAATCCTGGTTCAAAAGTAGGGCCGTTATAACCTCTAACTCCACTAAATCCTACCATAACGTTTCCTGTACTACACTGTAAACAATCAAAACTTGCTCCTAAAGCTCCAGTATATTGAATTTCAAAAACAGATTCTGCACTATTTTCGCCAACAAACTCAAATAAGTTTTCGTAGGATTCGTTTCCTTGCGTTCCGTAAAGGTGAAATTGGCCAGAGTTAATTACATCAGTTAATTCTGCAACTGCAGCTCCAAAATTTTCTTGGTAAAGGTATACTTTACCTAAAAGTGCTTTCGCTGAAAATTGATTGGCTCTCCAAACTTCTTGTGCAGATGGGGACATATTTTCGATAGCAAACAACAAGTCTGCTTCAATATATGCATACACATCTTCTATACTAGCTCTTGGCAGTGAAGTTTCTTCACCTAACAAAAATCTACCTTCTGGTTTGATCGGAATTTCACCAAAAAAGCGAACCAAATTAAAGTTAAAAAACGCTCGTAAGAATCGTGCTTCTGCAAGTATTTGATTTTTACCATCAAATTCGATATTATCTTTATTTTCGACCATAAAGCTGGCTCTATAAACTCCCGCATAATTAAAATTCCATACATCTCTTAATTGCTGATTTATTGGTGTATGTATCATTCTATCTATCTGCTGCCAACCAATAACATCTGTTGGGCTTTCTCCACCAGCATTGATATCGTCCGAAGCAATTTCTGCCAACATAACACTAGCGTAGTTAGACTGTAACAAGTCGTAAACAGCAATCAAGCCATTGTAATAATCTTCTTCAGATAAAAAGAAGTTTTCTGAGTCTACCGTAAATGGTGGGTCTACTTCAACAAAATCGTCTGAACATGAAAAGCTTATTAAAGCGATCAATAAGATTGTGATATATTTTTTCATTGTGCTAAAAATTTAAAATTAAAATTGAGCATTTAGTCCAAGAATGGCTGTCCTTGGTAATGGATAAAAACCGAAATCTATTCCGCCTCCAATTGGCGCACCTGTTGATGCAGTAGGGTCATAGCCAGAGTAGTTAGTAAAAGTGAATACATTATCTACCTTAGCATAAAGTCGAAGATTAGAAATTTTTATTTTTTCAAGCAGTTGTGGTTTAAAATTATAACCTACGCTAACTGTTTGTACTCTTAAAAAAGAACCATCTTCTACGAAAAAATCAGAAAAAACACGATTGGCTGTTGCTCCAGAAGTTAGTCTTGGCACTTCGTTGCTTGTTCCAGGTCCAACCCATCGATCCATGTTGTATGACATCATATTTACATTGGGTTGGTCTCTTTCAAAATTTCTAACAATATCGTTTCCTATATTAGCAAACATATATGTAGAAAAATCAAATTGCTTGTATTTAAGGCTTAAGTTATACCCTAGAGTAAATTCAGGTATAGGGCTACCAATTCGTTTTCTGTCATTTAAATCTATCACTCCGTCTCCATTTGCATCTACAAATCTCAAATCTCCTGGCTGAGCATTTGCTCCTAGCGCCAATTGAGATGGATGAGCTGCTACTTCTTCGGGAGTTTGAAAAATTCCATTAGTTTGATATCCGTAGAAATAACCAATAGGTTGTCCTACTTCCATTCTTGATGGAGCGGGTTGCCCAACACCGAATTGTCCGCCTTCTAAAAAGTCTGCACCATTTATGCCTGTTACTTCATTGGTAAGAGTAGATATGTTAAAGCTAGTGCTTATGCTTAAATCTTCTGTCCAATTATCAGAATAGGAAATTTCAAATTCAACCCCTTGGTTACGCACATCACCAGCATTAATTGTAGGTGCAGATGATCCTGGCGCTGTAATTCCAGTAATTCCTGTAACTGGAATACCAGGGATTAATAAATCTTTGGTATCTTTTTGGAAATAATCTACTACCAAGTTTAATTTATTGTTCCAAAGTCTTAAATCAAAACCAATATCAAACATGGTGGTTTCTTCCCATTTTACATTTGGATTCGATAATGGACCTAAAGATTGGCCTTGTATAATTCCAGTGGTAGGATCTACATAATTTGCAGAACCTGTCATTAAGGATCTATATAAAAAATCTCCTATTCTGTCATTTCCTAAAATACCAAAACTACCTCTAACCTTTAAAAAATCTATGGCATCTACTTTTGGGAAAAAGTCTTCATCTGAAGCAATCCAACCTGCTGTGGCCGAAGGGAAATATCCAAATCTATTATCTGGACCAAATCGTGTGGTTGCGTCTCTTCTTAACATCCCTGAAAAAAGATATTTATCTTTCAAGGTATATTGGACTCTTCCAAAGTAAGAAAGCCTTCTTACATCGTAAGCAAATGAACCAGCGTTAAGTTGATCTCCAGTTCCAGTTGCGCTACCAATATTTGCAAATTCCCAAGAATTGTTAGGAACACCTGTTCTAGTTGCATTTACATTTTCTCCAAACTGTTTAAAAATATTCATTCCCACTACAAAAGTTAGGTCGTGGATGTCATTAAATTTATTTGAATAAGTATGAAAGATGTCGACAGTGTAGTCGTAGTCACTTTGTTGATTTTGAATAACCAAGTTATCATCTAATCGGTTAAAAACCTTATTTGGACCGTAGTTGAATATTGGTAAAAACTCTCTGTATCTGGAATTAGCAGAATTAAAACCTATTCTAGCTTGGATATCTACATTTTTCATATACTCAAATGTAGCATGAATGTTACCGCTTAAACGATTAGCTATTCCTTCGTTATACGTGTTTCTAATTTGTGTTAGTGGGTTTACTACCTCATTACCTAAGTCAATTTCACCTGTTAAATTATCTACATTGCGGCCAATTGTTGGGGCCATGTTAATTGCATTAAAAAGAACTGAGCCTAATCCAAAGGTGTTAAGGTTCCTATTTTCAGTACGGAAATAAGAAAGTGTAGTTTTTAAATTGAATTTATCTGTTAAGTCTGAATTTAAATTAAGCTGAGCAGTTTGTCTTTTAAAACCAGATTTATCGCCACCAACTATACCTTCTTGTTCTAATTGAGATGCGCTTAATCGATAAGTTGTTTTTTCTGAGCCACCGCGAACAGAAATATTATGACTTACAACTGGAGCAGTTTCAAAAACTTCTTTTTGCCAATCTGTGCCTGTACCCAAGCTGTTAATATTTTGGAGTGGATTAACTTGTCCAGCATTAGTATACTTTTCGTTCATCAATATGCCATATTCCGTAGCATTTAAAAGAGGCAAACTACGAGTTGTTTCCTGTAAGCCATAATACGTAGAATACTCAAACTGCGCTGCTTGGTTTTTAGATCCTGACTTGGTAGTAACGAGTACAACACCATTTGCACCTAATGTTCCGTAAATTGCCGCTTGTGCATCTTTTAAAACAGTAATGTTTTCAATATCCTGCGGGTTTATAGAATTAAGACCTCCTTCGTATTGATAACCATCTAGTATAATAAGCGGTTTGTTATTACCATTGGTAGAGACCCCGCGAATCCTAATGTTGGCTTCTGCTCCAGGTGCTCCACCTTGTGGAGTAACATTTACACCAGATACAGTACCTTGTAAGGATTGAGCGGCATTAAGAGGTTCTAACTTCTTAATGGACTCTGAACCTACTTTTGAAACTGCTCCAGTAATGTTTCTTCTAGAAGACTTACCATAACCTATTACGACCACATCGTCCAAAGCTTCGGTATCGGGCTGTAACACAATTTCAAACTTAGTTTGACCATTTACTGGTATTTTTTGAGTAACAAAACCCAAATAAGATACCACTATAGTTGCACTTGGTGAAACATTAGATAAACTGAAATTTCCATCGAAATCTGTAGATGTTCCGTTTTGTGTGCCTTCGACTGAAACATTTGCGTCGGGTAAGGGTATGTTACTACTGCCATCGATAACAGTTCCTGATATCTCGATAGTTTGTGCAAATACACCCAAACTTATTACGCTGCATAAAATGAATAAATAGTTTTTGAGCATGACTAAAAGATTTTGAAATAAAAATAGCTTAACAATATTATAAATTGGTTAACATTGTATTTACAAAAAAACTACAACGCTATAGTAAATTTAAAACATTTTTAATTATTTATCTATATTTCTGATTTTCTTATAATTAAATATGGTAATTAAATAATAATTAAATTTAAAAAAACATTTAAAGACCTTAAGATAGAGGTTAAATGTAGTGTTATTTTTAACAAATGTATTGTTTTTAGATCTCTAAAATGTAGTTTGTTAAGCTAGTTTCCCTGTCCAAATCCATCTTTTTACGCAAACGATATCGTTTAACTTCTACACTTTTAATTGAAATATTAAAAAGTGGAGCTATTTCTTTAGATGAAAGGTTGAGTCTTAAATAAGCACACAATCTCAAGTCGTTTGGAGTTAAAGATGGGTGCTTTGTTTTAATTTTCTTTAAAAAATCTTTATCTGCATTATTAAAAGCTTCTTCAAAGAACTTCCAGTCGTCTGAGTTATTTAAATTCTTGTCGATAATTCTTAAAATTCGTTTTATAGCAGTAGACTCTTGTGTTAGTTTTTTTAATTCACTTTTTATACTATTAAGAAACTCATTCTTTTTAATCAAACTCATTGTTGAGATAGCTAATTCTCGATTTTTGCTTTCAATATCTTGCTGTAGTTTTTCATTTTTAATATTCATTAAATTTTGCTCTGATTCAAGCTTATTGATTTCAAGAAAGCGTTGATTTTCTGCTTTTATTTTCTTCTTTTGTCTTTTGTAATATTGTTTGTAAATATTATGAATAGTAATGATTACAAGTAAAAGGATAATAATATAAACAGTAATCATTAAGTTAGAAAGCAATTTAGGTCTTTTAATTGTAAAAGGAAATTGTATTTGAGTTGCAGAAGTTTTTGAGCCTCTTTTAGCTCGAGCTTCAAAAGTGTAATCTCCAAAAGAGAGATTATTAAAACTAACCTTATTCTTGGTATGCCAATTACTCCATTGATCGGATAGACCTTTCAGTCTATATTGATATTCAATTTCGTAAAGATTATCGAATAATGCTGAGCTAAAATTGAACTGTAAATTATTGCTTTTGTTTTCAAGTACAGTTGCATCGTTTAAAGGTAAGTATTCTAATGGTTCGTCTAAAGAATTTACCTGTACAGAATTTAAAGTTAAATTAAAAGATTCTTCCATTGCTTTTAATCGGTATAAATCTAAGAGTAAATAACCTTGCGAATTACCAAATAAATAGGTGTTTTCTGAAAATTTGGTTATATTCTCATAACCTATCATAGCGTTTCTTACATGACTAGGAATTGGTATAAATAAGGATTCGAAATCTCCATTTAATTTACTAGGTGAAATAAAATTAATTCCCTTATTGGTGAAAGACCAAATTGAATTATTAGAATTTTCAGGAATAAGTTTACCTGAAGAATAGGTGCTTGTATCGAAACTTAAATTACTTAAGGTAGAATCCTTTTTAAATTTATTTTCTTGTTCATGGTAGTAAAAAACCCCTTCTTCATAAGCGTACAAAACCTTGTCGTCGAATTTAGTAATGCTTGAATATAGCCCTTTTTCAATTTCGTTATGCTGAAAAGAAGAATCTACATTGGTATAATTAGCATTCAAATTAAGATGAAAAACACCTTTGTATTCGTGGTTAATAATTAACTCATTGGGCTTAGAAAATTCAACAAACTTAGAAGATATATGAAAGCCATCTACAGCATTTCGGTAAAACCAGCCTTCATCACCAAGACTTAAGACACCTAAACCGTTATATGTACCTAATAATAGCAAGTTAGGTCGATTAGGAATTTTTTTAAAACACCAAGTGCCGGGTGCTCCTTGTAATACTTTAAGCTCAAAATCAGCAACAATAAATGCCCCATTATTATGACCACAAAACAAACTGTTTTTATGTACAAATAAATTCCAAACCTGTCCGCTAGAATTTTTAACCAATTTAAATTCTTGAGATGCGGCATCAAGGGCTTTATAAAAAAGCCCTTGATTTGTTCCTAAGTACAAAACCCCTTGATGAACTATGGATGTATAAACAGTACCGACATTTCCGCTACCATCACTATAAATTCGTACTGGAAGTGACAAATTAATACAACTTATACCATTATCAAGACCTAACCAAATATTGTAATCCGCATCTTCAAAAATATTTAAAATCGTATTGTTGTTAAGTCTTTTATTCTGGTTGATATGATAAATAATATTACCATCTTGATCTAAAAAAACCACTCCGTTAGAGATAGTTCCTAAAACAAGTTTACCAGAATGTGTTTGTAAACTGCTGTAAACAGTTAAAGAACTTAAAAAGTCGCTATTTTTGTTACCCCATACTGCAGGTTCCTTTTCTAATGTAAAAATTCCGTTTTTATCGGTTTGAACTAGAATTTGATTGCCATAAGCATAAATATTTATAACTAAATTATCAGTAAAAATAGGGTGGTTACTTATTAATTTAGAAGTTCCATTTACCAATTGAAATATTCCTTTGTTAGGCACATTATAATATAGTTCGTTATTAACAACAAAAAGTTTAAATAACTCTGGTATGTTGTCTACTTTATTGATTGTATTTTCTTGGGAATCATAAAAGTAAATATTGTTTAAAGATTGAAAAATAACAAACTTATTTAAGCTTATAATTTTCCAAAATTGCTCATCTTCTTCAAGTTGAAGATCATATTCTTTTACTAAAGATTGGTAATTAAAATTTCCTTTCTGGTCTTTTTCCCAATATCCAAAATCTTTGTAACAGCCTGTATATATTGTTTGTTTAACAGCGTGAACTGATCGTATAATGCTTTCATTTGGAGAAGGATACAAAGTCCAATTCTCTCCATTAAAATTGAGTAAGCCTTTATTATTTGCAACAAATATTTGTTTGTCTTCTGTTTGAGAGATAGACCAGTTTTGGTTATCGGCTTGATATTCTAAAGGTGTGAAATTATTTATAGGGGGGAGTTCTTGTGCGAAAAAGTTAATGGATAATAAAATAGCTATTAAACTAATACAGTTAGTTGATTTAAAAACTTTATCCATAACTAAAATAATTACCTTAAATTAATAAAAAGCATACAATAAAAGCCAAACTAAATTTATAATTAAAAATTAGTTCATGTTAAAACAACACTCTATTTTGTTGTAAAATTGGGTTACAATAATTTGTTGCAATTTAGTAAGATAATCTAAATAAATCTATTTTTGTATAGGTAAAATTAAGGTTGGTATGGGTAAATAGAAATAAAATTATAGGTATAGCATGTTGCTTTATTACTATTTCCCGTGTTCTAAATTAAATAGATTAGGTTGATTTGTTGTAAAAATTATAGATAAGAGCTTTCAATACATTCTTTTTTGTAAATCAGAGATTAAAAATTTATATGTTGGTAAACATTAGTATATAATGAGTAAAAATGAAACACAAAAACATCATAAAATAAACTTAATGAAGGCTTTAAAAGATGTTGTGGTATGTTTTTTGGTAAACTCAATTAAAATATATAAAAAAGAAAACTATGAAACTAAAAACATTTTTGGGAATTGCCCTAGCGACAATTTTCATGAGCAATTGTGCCGTAATTAGGCCTGGAGAAGTCGGTGTAAAACAAAGACTTGGAAAGTTGAATGATAAAGTAGTAGATCAGGGTATTCGTTTTTTTAATCCATTTACAACTATTTATGTTAAGGTGCCTATTAGAACTACAAACATCGAGCAAGTTTTACTGTTGCCATCTAAAGAAGGTTTAACTATTACTGCAGAAGTTTCTGTATTGTATAATTTAGAACGTGATCAAGTTCCTAGAATTATAAATGACATAGGTAAAGACTTTGAAAGAAATGTACTCGTAAATACCTTACGTTCTTCTGCAGCGAACATTTCGGCAGAATATTTTGCTAAAGATATGCACAGTTTGAAACGAAATGAAATTGAACGTTCTATTCAAGATAAAATGAATAAAATATTAGGCGATAAAGGCTTCGAAATACAAACAGTTTTAATGAAGAGTATTAATCTTCCACAACGATTATCTTCTGCTATTGAAGATAAATTAAGAGCTGAGCAGCAGTTTCAAGAAATGGAATTTATTGTACAACGTGAAATTAAAGAAGCCGACAGAAAACGTGCTGAAGCAGAAGGAATTCGCGATGCACAAGCCATTATTAATGAAGGCTTAAGTCCTTTGCTAATTCAGTACCAATCTATTGAAGCTTTTAGAGAGTTAAGCCAATCTAATAATGCAAAAATTATTATTACCGATGGCAAAGCACCCATTATGGTTGGAGAATAAATCATCAACTTATATCTACTTGTAAAAGCCCAATTTAGTTTTGGGCTTTTTTTATTTAATACTAGCCTAAGTTTGTATAACTAGTCAAAATATAAAAAGGCATCTTCTAAATGTTCAATTCGCGTTCCCATTTTATTTTTAATAATTGCAATTACATCAAAACGAACCTCTACATCTAAATCGCGTTCGTTTACATAATGGTCTACTGCTTTTACTAATCGTTTTATTTGTTGTGGTTTCAAAAAATCTTGTGGATCGCCAAATTCGGGTGTGCTTCTTGTTTTTACTTCAACAGCAACCAAAGTTTCTCCTTTTAGTGCAATAATATCTACTTCAGCTTTTAAAAAGCGGTAATTATTTTCTAGAATCTGAAAGCCTTTTTTCAACAAAAAATTTGTGGCTAAATCTTCTCCTTTTTTACCTAATTCGTTGTGAAACGCCATACTTAACATTTTAAAATTGAATTTCTGTACCTTTTTCACTCACCATTAAGTGAACTTCTTTTCCAAACGGAATCGCCAAATTTTCTTTTAAATGTCCGAATGAAACACCAAATGCAACGGGAATTTTTAGCTCGCTTACGTATTCATGTATAATTTCTTCTGCAGTTTTTCCAAAAGGAATTCTGTTATCGTTCATATCGGTCATTCCACCAATAACAATTCCAGCAAGGTTTTTAAAAACTCCATTTTGTTTTAAGTTTTGCATCATTCTATCGATGTGGTATAAGTACTCATCTAAATCTTCTAAAAGTAAAATTACATTTTCTAGCTTCGGAAAACTAGCTGAACCACAAAGCGAATACAAAACCGATAAATTACCACCCATTAGCGTAGCTGAAACCTTTCCTGTTTGATTAAAAGGATGATTTGCAAAACAATAATGCATTTTTTTTCCAAACAAAACATCTCGTAAAGTTGAAGCACTTGTTTCTGTTTTACTCGAGATACCCACCGGCATTTGCGCATGTAAACTGGCTACACCTAGTGTTTGTAAATGGCAGTGTATGGCGGTAACATCAGAATAACCAATAATCCATTTGGGTTGATTTTGCAGAGAAGAAAAATCGACTAAATCTAAAATCCGAACACTGCCATAACCACCTTTTGCACACCATATTGCTTTAAGCTTTGGGTTGTTAATTTGTGTTTGTAAATCGGCCGAACGTTCTGCATCACTCCCTGCAAATTGGTTTTGTATTTTGCCAATACTACTTCCTATTACAACTTTTAAACCCCAACTTTCTGCTAATTGAATTGCTTCTTTTAAATCGCTTGCATTAACACTTCTTGCAGTGGCTACAATAGCAATACAATCGCCTTTTTTTAAATTGGAAGGGATTTTCATTTTAGCTTTGGTTTGTTGTTATATGTATTAAGCTGCTGTTCATAACATTAATAAAAACAAATATAGAATTTTTGTAATGAATTAAATAGCTGATAATTAAGACGATATTTGAATTTTATTTCAAAAATTTATACTTACAAAGAAACAGAAAGAAAATGAATGAGTTAGATAACAAGGTTTGATATTTAAATTGGTTTAGCTTTATCCTTATTTCTGAAGCTTTTGGTTAGTTTTGCACTTGTGCAAGGGAAAGTAGCGGTTACCCTGCAAAAATAAGTTGTAGTTTTTAAGTTTTTTGTAGGCGACCTAAGAAGCCCGGCAAAAAGCTATAAAAACAAGGCAGATTTTGAAGCGTAAAAGCGAATTGCCCGACCCCGATTTTTCATCGGGGTTGCGCCCAAAATATAAATCACTATGTATATTTACAATGTAACAATCAACATTCAAGAAGATGTAGAGCAAAAATGGTTAAATTGGATGCGAGATACACACATTCCTGCTATGTTGAATACGGGGAAGTTCAGTAAAGCTTTAATGACACGTGTAGATGTTGAAGAACCTATGGGCGGAATAACTTATTCGGTACAATACACAACGGCTAATAAAAAAACTCTGGAAGCCTATTACCAAGAAGATGCAGAAAAATTAAGAAACCAAAGCAAAAAATTTGAAGGCAAATTTGTTGCTTTTAGAACTACTTTAAAAGTTATATACGAGCAACATGAATAAACCTTTTAAAAAATACCATAAATCGGAAAAATCTGAAGAAAATGTGCGAGCTAAAAAACACCTTGGTCAACATTTTTTAAAGGATGTAAACATTGCTCAAAAGATTGCGGAAACTCTTACCGAAAAATCCTACGAGACCGTTTTAGAAATCGGCCCCGGAATGGGTGTGCTTACACAGTTTTTAATCAGAAAACACAAATGTGTAGTTGCTGTAGACGTGGATCGTGATTCGATTGCATATCTCAATTCTACTTTTAAAGATGCACATGAAGCAGAAATTACTCCTGATAATTTTGAAGTAAAAGAAGCCGATTTTTTAAAAATGGATGTGCTTACAGCCTTGGGTAATGAGCAATTTGCAATTATTGGAAATTATCCGTATAACATTTCATCGCAAATTGTTTTTAAAATGTTAGAATTGAGAAACTTTGTCCCCGAATTTTCGGGCATGTTTCAAAAAGAAGTAGCGCAGCGAATTTGTGCTGGACCAGGAAGTAAAGTTTACGGAATTTTGTCGGTTTTAAGTCAAGCTTATTACGAAGCTGAATATTTATTTACGGTAAAACCAGGAGCTTTTAATCCGCCGCCAAAAGTAGATAGTGGAGTTTTACGACTAAAGCGCAAAGCGAATTTTAATTTAGCCTGCGATGAAAAAATGTTTAAAGATGTGGTAAAAACTGCTTTTAACCAACGTAGAAAAACCTTGCGCAACAGTTTAAAAAAATTCGATTTATCGGTTGAATTAAAAGAAGATGCTATCTTTGCGCAGCGACCAGAACAGCTTTCGGTAAGCGAATTTGTTAGCTTAACGCAAAAAATTGAAGCCGATGCCATTTGAACTCACTAAAGAATTAATCGAGAAAATTGAGTTTTTGATTGAAGAAAAAAACAATCAAGAACTACTCTTGCATTTTGAAGATTTGCACCATGCCGATATTGCTGAAATTCTCGATGAGCTCAACTTAGATGAAGCCACTTACATTATCAAACTTTTAGACAGCGATAAAACTGCTGAAGTTTTAATGGAGCTGGATGAAAATGATCGGGAGAAAATTTTAAGCAACTTAAACGCCAAGGAAATTGCCGATGAAATTCGGGAAATGGACACCGATGATGCAGCCGATATTATTGCTGAATTAACCGAAGAAGTTAAGGAGCAGGTTATTGAAAACTTAGACGATGAGCAACTTGCCAAGGATATTAAAGAATTGTTGCGCTATGATGAAGATTCTGCTGGTGGATTAATGGCAAAAGAACTGATAAAAGTTAATGAAAACTGGAGTGTAACGGGCTGTATGACCGAAATGCGAGCGCAAGCTGAAAATGTTACGCGCGTGCATTCTATTTATGTGGTAGACAATAAAGGCAAACTAAAAGGAAGACTTTCTTTAAAAGATTTAATAACCGCACCCAGCGATGCACATATTGAAGATGTATACATAGACAAGGTTGATTATGTAAATGTACATACCGAAGGCGAAGAAGTGGCCAGAGTAATGCAGAAATACGATTTAGAAGCCATTCCTGTGGTGGACGAAATGAACCGATTAGTAGGGAGAATTACTATTGATGACATCTTAGATTTTGTAAGAGAAGAAGCCGATAAAGATTACCAAATGGCTGCTGGTATTTCTGAAGATATCGACACCAGTGCAAGTATTCCACAAATGATTCGAGCACGGTTACCTTGGCTAATTTTAGCATTACTAGGCGGTTTTATTGCTGTAAAAGTAGCTGAAACATTTGAACCCGCAATGGACAAATTTGGTGTGCTTTTCTTTTTTACACCGTTAATTGCTGCTATGGCAGGAAATGTGGGTGTACAATCTTCAGCAATTATAGTACAAGGGCTTGCCAATGGAACGCTAAGTGGTTCGGTTTTTCAGCGCCTATTTAAAGAATTGGGCTTGAGCTTATTAAATGGATTAATCTTAGCGGTTATACTATTTTTAGGTTCACACTTTTTATTAGGTCATGAGTACATTATCGGTTTAACGGTTTCCGTTTCGTTAATAAGTGTAATTTTAATCGCTTCATTTATCGGTACTTTCGTGCCAATTGTGTTAGACAAATACAAAATAGATCCTGCTTTAGCTACCGGACCATTTATTACTACAAGTAACGATATTTTTGGTTTGTTGATCTTTTTTACGATCGCAAAACTAATTTTAGGGTTTTAATTCCTGGTTTGCAATATTTCAAACGAAGTTATGCTAATTAGGCTAAGCGAAGTTTAAAACTTCGCATTTATGCTTACCCCATACAATTTTTAAAACTCACTTCTTTAGCAATAATAGAGTTGAGTTCTTCTATTTTAATGCGTTTTTGTTCCATGCTATCGCGATGACGAATGGTTACGCAGCCATCTTCTTTGGTTTCATGGTCAACGGTAATACAAAAAAATATTAATATCAATAATTATTTAAGAAAAAAACACGAAAAATAAATTAATTTAAGATAAGCTAACTTTATATTAACAATTTGAGTGATTTGTGATAATTTGTTAATACTAAATGAAAGGAAGGTTAACCTTAGTTTAATTTCAGAAATAAAGTGTGTGACTAGTTTTGTTTTGAATCAAAAAACAATACGATGAAAGCAAAATTATTATTCTTATTTTTATTAATTAATGTTGGATTGTCTTATTCCCAAACGGGAAATTTAAAAGGTGTAGTTACCGATGAATCAGGACTTTTTGTACCTGGAGCAAATGTGTTTTTAGCCTCTTTAAATAAAGGAGCAATTACAGATGTAAATGGTGAATATGTTATATACAATGTAGAAGAAGGAACACATGAACTGACTATTCAATATTTGGGATTTAAAGACGTAAAAACAAATGTAACTATAGAAGCAAATAAAACCATAATTTCCAATTTAGTATTAACCGAAAATGCCGATCAGTTGGATGCTGTTACTGTAACTGGATATTCGTTAAACAGCCAAGCCAAAGCGTTGAATACACAAAGAAATAAAATAAATGTTACCAATATTGTTTCAACAGATCAAATCGGAAAATTTCCTGATGCTAATATTGGAGATGCTATGCGAAGAATTCCAGGTATAACGATGCAGGTTGACCAAGGTGAATCCAGAGACATCATTATAAGAGGTTTAGCACCACAATTGAACAGTGTTACCTTAAATGGTAGTAGAATTCCTTCTGCTGAAGGTGATAACCGAAATGTACAGATGGACTTAATTCCATCCGACATGATTCAAACTATAGAAGTTAATAAGGCCGTTACTCCAGATATGGATGGGGATGCTCTTGGTGGTTCTGTAAATTTAGTAACTCGATCTTCACCACAAAGTTTCAGGTTATCTGCAACTGCTGGTTCAGGTATTAACTTTTTGACCAATAAACGAATTTTGACGGGATCATTTATTTTAGGAGACCGTTCTAAAAATAAAAAATTTGGTTGGATGGTATCGGCATCAATCAACGACAATGATTTTGGGTCTGATAATGTAGAAGGCGTTTGGGTTAATGAAGCTGAAAGCCCAATTACAGGGGAAGATATTACCGTTAATCCTTATTTAGAAGAGAGCGACATACGTGTTTATTTGGTAGAACGTATCCGAAGAAGCTTTTCAGCCAACTTTGATTATGCATTTAATGCCAATAATAAAATATTCTTTAAATCAATGTATAACTGGAGAGATGATAGAGAGAATAGATTTAGATTAAGGTATGATAATATTGAACCTGTT
This sequence comes from Psychroflexus salis, assembly GCF_014640175.1. GTDB lineage: Bacteria > Bacteroidota > Bacteroidia > Flavobacteriales > Flavobacteriaceae > Psychroflexus > Psychroflexus salis. Next base: position 256,007 of record NZ_BMGL01000001.1, read on the forward strand.
TTTGAATCAGGAACCGAAAACGTAAGCGGTTATACAGGAAGACTGCGTCGTCAAACCAAAGGTGGTATTGATAATGATAGAAGCCAAAATAGAAGACTAGAAGACCAACGAATGTATAACTTTACATTGTCTGGGGAGCATTTATTTGGTAACCTTCAAATGGATTGGATTACCTCACTTGCCAAAGCATCAGAAGAGCGACTGAATGAACGGTATACATCATACAGAACTGGAAGTAATATTGATTTGGCTGGTGATTTTTCAGATCCAGAATTTCCATCTTTTAGACCAACCAATCCTAACCAAGTTACTTTAGACCAATTTAATCTGAACTCAATTTCAGAAGAAAATCAATATACCGAAGAAGAAGATGTAAACGCATTTGTAAATTTCACCTTGCCTCAAGATTGGTTTGGGCACGGAGATGGAACGTTTAAATTTGGTGGTCGTTTAAGACTAAAAGAGAAGTTTAGAGACAATAACTTTTTTGAATTTGAACCTACAGATGGAAATCCTCAGGCTTTTTCTACATTGGCAGATGTACCAACTAGAGATTATACCGATGCAGACTATTTACCAGGTAGTCAATACCAAGCAGGTTCTTTTGTCACAGCAGATTTTTTAGGCAGTCTTAACTTAAATAATGCGTCTTTATTTGATAAAGAAGATATTCCAGATGAGTATTTAAGAGCCAATTATAATGTGTCTGAAGATGTGTATGCAGGTTATGTTATGGCCAACCAAAAAGTTTCTGATAAACTTAGTGTTTTAGCTGGTTTAAGAGTAGAATCTACCAAAGTTACAGCCATAGGAAACCAGATTATAGATGAAGAAGAATTGATAGGGCAAGTAACCGATGAAAGTTCTTATACCAACATCCTTCCAGGGGTACATTTTAAATATGATTTGAATGACAATACGGTATTTAGATTAGCCTGGACAAACACATTGGCAAGACCTAACTATGAAGACTTGGTGCCAACAGTAGATGTTATTGCTGAAGATTCTGAAATTGTTTTAGGTAATTCAGACCTAGACCCGACTACTTCTATGAACTTTGACTTGATGGCGGAGCATTATTTTGATAATGTAGGTATTCTTTCAGGTGGAGTATTTTACAAGCGCATAAACGATTTTATTTATACACAAATCGGTGAAGTAGCTGCCGGTGAGCCCAATGCAGGTTTCAGAACTTTCCAACCACAAAACGGTGATAATGCTTTTGTTACTGGTGCTGAATTTTCTTTTCAACGTCAACTTGACTTTTTGCCAGGATTTGCTAAAAATTTCGGAATTTACTTAAACTATACCTATTTAAATTCGCAGGCTAACGGGATTAGAAATGAAGACGGAGATGAGCGTGGTGATTTGGAATTACCTGGAGCAACGCCAAACATGTTTAATGCATCATTAGGCTATGGAGATAAAAAGTTTACAGCTAGACTTTCAGCAAACTTTTCTGATGCTTATCTAGATGAATTAGGCGGAAATAACTTTGAAGACCGTTATTACGACCAACAGCTATTTGTAGATTTCAATGTTACGTTTGCTATTAATAAAAACCTTAGATTATATGCCGATTTAACCAATATTACCAATCAACCATTACGCTACTTCCAAGGGGTAAGGAGCCGTACACAACAAGTAGAGTTTTACAACAGAAGATTCACTATCGGTCTGAAATACGATTTATTTTAAGCGAACTTAATTACTATTGCGGTGTTTTAATTGAAATTAAACACCGCAATCTTTAATTTAAAAAAAAAAAATGTCACTGAAAACTTCAACTATTGCTTTAATTATTTTCCTATCAGTAACTATTTCATCTTGTAACACCAAGCCACTGCCTGTTGTTGAGCCAGATGTAATTACAGAACATACTCTACATGATACAGACGATCCAGCCATTTGGATAAACCATGATAATCCTGATCAAAGTATTGTTTTTGGAACCGACAAAGATACTGATGGGGCTATTTATGCTTTTGATTTAGAAGGTAAAATTATAGAATCAAAAACCATTAGGGGATTAAAAAGGCCTAACAATGTAGATATACGTCAGGGAATTCAAATGAATGATTCTACAAATATAGACATCATGGCTTTTACAGAGAGAGAGAACGAACAAATTCGTTTGTTTTCTATTCCAGATATGCGACCACTTGATAATGGTGGCTTTCCTGTATTTCAAGATGAAACTGAAGAAGAATTTAGATTACCTATGGGTATAAGCTTGTTTAAATCGCCAAAAGATGGTTCTCTTTATGCTATTGTAGGTAGAAAAAATGGTCCTGAGCAAGGTTATTTACATCAATTTAAAGTTAAATTTACAGACGAAAAAGTATCATTAACTCTAGTAAGAAAGTTTGGAAGATACAGTGGCAAAAAAGAAATAGAAGCCATTGCCGTTGATGATGCGCTCGGGCACATTTACTATTCTGATGAAATATTTGGGATTAGAAAGTATCACGCCGAACCATCTATGGGAAATGAAGAAATAAAGCTTTTTGGCGGAAAAACCTTTCAACGGGATAATGAAGGTATTGCCATAGTAGCTAAAGATGGTAAAGAAGGTTTTATCGTTGTATCTAACCAACAAGCTGAAACATTCAACGTATTTTCAAGATCCACCAACCAATTTTTAAAAGAAATTAACCTGAGCACAAAACAAACGGATGGTTGCGATGTAGTTGCTGTCCGGTTGAATAGCACATTCAAAAACGGACTATTTGTTGCTATGAATGATGAAAAGAACTTTTATTTTTATGATTTAGATAAATTGGGTTTAGAAGAATAATACAAAACAACCCAATAAATAAAAAGTCCTTACTGATTTACTTCGGTAAGGACTTTTTTAAGTTGATTAAGTTTTAGAGCTAACAGCTGAAGTTTCATTTTTGTAATTTCGGATAAGTAAAAGAACTAAAGGGAGTGTAAAATGGGGCACACGAATTAAAAACTCTACGTAATTTAATATACTCGCATCAAGTACGCGTAGCATGGCAGTTAAAAACCCCCAAAAAATAAGCCAATACAAGAGGTAATTCGATGACTTTATCATTACTAAAACAGCAACTGCAACATCGATAACTCCTATGATGTTCAAAAACTGTTCGGCGTCTTTTTGCTTCATAGGAATAGCGGAAAAATCTCTAAAAAACCCAAGAATATAATCAATATAGACTCCATTTTTTAAGAAGCAACCTATCCCGTGGGATAAAAAAATTAAGAAAACAGAAAACTGAATAGACAGTAAAAACCATCGGTTAAATTTTGCCTTCCTGTTGTAAAAATGGTGGATACTAATCAAAGTAAGAATTGGAAGCCACCATTTAGAAATGGCTGAAATAAGCGACAATTCTAAAAATGCCTTACCACCATTGGCATAACTCAGTAAACTATACAAAACAAGAAAAGTACTAATCAACCATAAGCTTAGTTTGTAAGTGGATTTAAAAAACACCCCAATCAAACAAAAAAGTAAAAGGATGGCAATACTTTTTTCTATCCAAAAAGAAAACTGCTCACTAAATCCATTTTCTACCACTAATACAGAGCTGATAACTGCTCCCTTATATAGCTTTAAGCAAAACGCAAGAATATAGAAAACAAGTGTGATTTTAAAAATAGTTGCAATTGTAGTGAGTTTATAAAAATTGACGCTACTCATGCACTTCACTTTTGGTTTCAAAAACTTTGGATGTTACAGAAAAGCTGTGTAATGTGTCTTGCTCAATTCCAAAGGCAGTCACATTAGCAATGGTATCATCAACTGAAATTTTCCATAAATGATGTTTAGCTTCCACTATGCTTTCCTCATCAAAAAACCACCTCTCTGGAAATGGTTCTCGTTGAGGTACACCTAAGCCACCTTCACCAATGTAAATAATACCCTTAGGGTCAATTTTTCCATCTAAAATAGGAGCTGTTTTTTTAAGCGAATGCCCGTCTGATTCAAGAGCCATACTTATTTTGTGTTTTTCAAATAAAGGCACCCAGTATTTTCTTACGTGATAAAAATCTTCTCGGTTAAAATCCTTGACAGCAGGATAGGCAGGTTTATGGTATTGGACAAACATCCAATTATTTTTGGCACGGTGTTCTTCTAAGGTCTCTTCTAAAAATTCTAATTGATCTCCTGCCATACTCGTTTCAGTATTAAGTGTAAGCAGTGCTGATGTTGGGGTAATCTGGGTCATAAAAAAATAACCATCGCTATGTTCATTAGATATTTCACCCAACCAGAAGTTTTCAAGAAAACCTATTTCATGTTCATGATTTCCTCGAGTTAAGATTAAAGGTAAAATCCGTTTATCTTTGGTAATGGTGAGTTCATGGTCTTCAAACCAATAGTATAAATGTCGCCAATCTGCAGTTGTACAATAATCGCCTCCATGAGCAAATGCCAAAATCGAAGGGTCTTCTTCAGTCATTTTAGCAATCATTTTATTCATTTTTTGTCTTTCAATTAAAGGTGTTCTTCCTGCAAAACGAGGTTTTTTTCCTCCTAATCGAGAATCGCCTCCAGAAATGATTGAGTAAGACTGATCTTTTTCTGGTGCGGTTATAAAATAATATATGTCAGAACAAGTGTTGTCTGTACAAAATTTGAAATAGTATGTTGTAGAAGAATTTAAATTCTTTAATTCTGCATGATGGTAGTAGGCTTCTGGAACTCCTTCCTCATAATCCATAGAGCGCATGGTTATTTTTCCTTCCTTAAGACTTTTTGATTGAAGAGTGTTTTTATTTAGTTGTTTATTAGTTCCGAAAACTACATAGTTATCTGTACCAAAAACACTGCTCGTCCAAGAAACAATGGCATGTTCAGATGGCTTTTCAGTCCAAATAACACGCGGGTGCATGACTTCAACATTTACTTTTAAAGTGTTTTTGTTTTGATGTTGATTTTCACTACAACACAAAAAGCTTACGATGCAACTTGAAATAACAATAAATTTGAATAGGGTTTTCACAAGAGTTAAATTTGAATTAGTTCTTAACTCAAATTTAGCGAATTCTACTAATTAATTTTATAAGCGGGAATTATCAAATTGTTAATGATTTACCCCATCCAATTTTTAAAACTCACTTCTTTAGCAATAATAGAGTTGAGTTCTTCTATTTTAACGCGTTTTTGTTCCATGCTATCGCGATGACGAATGGTTACGCAGCCATCTTCTTTGGTTTCATGGTCAACGGTAATGCAAAATGGAGTTCCAGCTGCATCTTGACGGCGGTAGCGTCTTCCTACGGCATCTTTTTCGTCGTAGGCTACATTGAAATCCCATTTCAATTGGTCAACAATTTCATGAGCAATTTCAGGTAATCCATCACGCTTCAATAAAGGAAAAACAGCTGCTTTTACAGGAGCTAAAATCGAAGGAATTTTAAGTACTGTTCTGCTAGAACCATCTGCTAATTCTTCATCCTGAAGTGCAGTGGCAAAAACGGCTAAAAACATTCTATCTAAACCTATAGAAGTTTCAATTACAAAAGGAACATAATTTTTATTGAGTTCTGGATCGAAAAATTGCAGCTTTTTTCCCGACATTTTTTCATGTGCTTTTAAGTCGAAGTCGGTTCTAGAGTGTATTCCTTCTAGTTCTTTAAATCCAAAAGGAAAATTAAATTCAATATCGGTTGCTGCATTGGCATAATGGGCTAATTTTTCATGGTCGTGAAAACGGTAATTTTCTTCACCTAAACCAAGCGATCGATGCCATTTTTGGCGTTGTTCTTTCCAATATTCAAACCATTTTAGTTCATCTCCTGGACGCACAAAATATTGCATTTCCATTTGCTCGAATTCTCTTTGACGGAAAATAAATTGTCGAGCTACTATTTCATTCCTAAAAGCTTTTCCTATTTGGGCAATTCCAAAAGGAATTTTCATTCGGCCTGTTTTTAGCACATTAGCAAAGTTGACAAAAATACCTTGTGCCGTTTCTGGACGCAGGTATAAATCGGATGCAGAATCTGCAGAAGCACCTAATTTAGTACCAAACATTAAATTGAATTGCTTTACTTCTGTCCAATTTCTAGAACCACTTTCTGGGCAAGCAATCTCTAATTCTTCAATCAAGTTTTTTACATCGACCAAGTTTTCCGCTTCAAGCGATTTGGCCATGCGTTGTAAAATTTCTTTTTGTTGAGCTCGGTATTTTACAACTCGTGGATGGGTGGCAACAAATTGGGTTTCATCAAAATCATCGCCAAAACGTTTTTTAGCTTTTGTAATTTCCTTTTGTGCTTTTTGTTCTAATTTTTCGCAATAATCTTCAATTAGCACATCGGCACGGTAGCGTTTTTTAGAATCTTTATTATCAATTAACGGATCATTAAAAGCATCTACGTGGCCAGAAGCTTTCCAAGTTTTAGGATGCATTAAAATTGCCGCATCTAAGCCTACAATTTCTTCATGCAATTGTACCATGCTTCTCCACCAATATTCTTTTATATTCTTTTTAAGTTCTGCCCCGTTTTGACCATAGTCGTATACTGCACTTAAACCATCGTATATTTCACTGGAAGAAAAAATATAGCCATACTCTTTAGCATGGGCTATAACTTGTTTGAATTTATCTTGATTATTTGCCATAGCGCAAAAATAGGAAATAGAAATTGTACAGAAGCCATTCTAAAAAGTGTTTTTTATTTATAATTAAATTGTCGTCTGTTAAAAGACAAAAGTCTTGCTTCGAGAAGTTTAGCTAAGTAAGTTCTGTAAACTCAACACGGGTGTTTCGATTAGACTTAACAAAAATCGCTAAAAGAAATAAGTTTTTTTTTGTTGAACGCTAATGGTATAATTTATTAAAGATTATCTAGAAAAAGAAAACTTTCAAATTAAAAAGTAAGAATTCCATAAAAAAGAAATCTATAAATTTCGCATTCCATAGAATAAAGTATATTTGCTGTATGAAAAAATTATTTGTAATCCTACTCGCTTTGAGTTTAGTAGGTTGCGCATTACGAAAAGATGTTGCCTACTACCAAGATATCGATGAAAAAAAATTCACTCCACTACCTGAAATTAATTCTCATCAAGTAATTCAAGTTAACGACATCTTGAATATTAAACTCACTTCTCTTAACCCTGAATCTGTGGCTCCTTTTAGTTTTGAAGGAGGAGATGGTCAAATGCGACCGCAGCAAATTGAAGTTTTACGATTATCTGGTTATATTGTAGACGCAGACGGGTTTATTGAATACCCACATATAGGGAATATTTACTTAAAAGGTAAAACCACTATCGAAGCGCAAAATATTATAAAAGAAGCTGTACAGGACGAAGTTAAAAATCCCAATGTTAAGGTAAGTTTGCTGAATTATAAATTTACAATTCAAGGCGAAGTTAGGATGCCAGGAACCTACGAAATTTTAGAAGAAAACATTACATTACCGCAAGCTTTAGGTATGGCAGGAGATTTAACCATTAACGGAAGAAGAGATAATGTAACTATAATTCGTCACGATGGAGATGAACGAATTGTAAAGCGAATCAATCTTACTCAAACCGATTGGATGGACACTCCGTTTTATTACGTAAAACAAAACGATATTATCTATGTTGAACCCAATAATCCACGCGTTAAGTCTGCAGGTTTTATTGGAAATGTAGGGACAGTTATATCAGTTTTTTCAATTATACTGAGTACAGTTGTAATTCTTAGTCGTTAAATATTATGATGGAAAATCAATCTCAAAATTCGCCACAGTTGGAATCGAATGATGCAGAAGACATCAAAAAACTTTTAATTAAATATTTACGCTACTGGCCTGCATTTATATTGTCGGCAGTTATTTTTGTTTCTGGCGCATTTATTTATTTACGTTATACACCTAACGTATATCAAACCAGTGCTAAAATTAAAGTCTTAAAAGATCAAGGCGGGATTGATATGAGTGGCTTTCAAGGATCTTCTCCTTTAATTGATTTAAGCAAAGTAAACCTAGATAACGAAGCCGAAATTTTAAAATCAAGACGTTTGGCTGAAAATGTAATCGAAAACCTTGGCTTACAAACACAATTTTACTCGCAAGGAACTATCAAAACATTTTTACTTTGGGGGAATGAAATTCCTTTTCAAGTAGCTTGGAATCTTGATCAAAAAAGAAGTACGCCACAATTTGAACTTACATTAATTAACCAAAATGAGTTCAAATTATTTGAAACTGAGTCAGAGTTTAAAGGAACATTTCAATTTGGTGATTTAATAGAGTTTGAAGATTATTCGTTTAGCATACTAACTAAAGGTGAAGCTTCTTTAACCGAAAACCTTGACGAAAACAAGGTGTATAAATTTAGCCATGCTGGTTTAGATAATGCCGTGACAAGACTTACTTCAAAAGTGAATGTAGAAAATGTAGGTGATAGAAGTGAGATTTTAAGAGTGAGCATGAATGGTGAAAATAAAGTTCAAAATGAAGCTATTATTAATAATCTAATCTACCAATTTAATAAAGATGGTGTAGATGATAACAAGAAAATTGCAGAACAAACTGAAAAGTTTGCTAGTGAAAGACTAGAATTTCTTTTCGAAGAATTAGATACTGTAGAAACCGATTTGGTTGATTTTAAAAAAGAAAGCAACTTAGTGACAGTTGAAAGTAGTGTCACCGAATTATTCAGTAAAAATGCTACTGCAGAAGGTGAAGCTTTTAAAATAGCAACACAATTACTCTTGGTTGAAGCGCTTCAACAACGCATTGAACAAATGGATAATTATGCGTTACTGCCAGCCAATATTGGTTTATCTGATGGAGAAGTGAATTCATTTATCGAAAAATATAACGAAATTGTATTAAAAAGGCAAGAACTCTTGGTTTCTTCAACTGAAAATTCATTGGTAATACAAGAAATAAACCAACAATTAAAAAGACTAAAACAAAATATAGTTAGAACGGTTGACGCTTACCAAAGTGGTTTAGAAATTTCAAAACGAAGGTTAGATCAAAAAGAACGTTCAACACAATCTAATATTTCAAGCTTGCCCGAAAAGGAAAAAAGATTACGCGAAATTACAAGACAGCAGCTGGTAAAAGAACGCCTATACGTATTTTTACTTCAAAAAAGAGAAGAAGCTGCTTTAACTTCGGCAGTGATGTCTGACATTGCAAAAGTAGTAGATTATGCATACACAGCTCCTGTTCCTGTAAGTCCTAAATCTAGAATTGTATTATTAGGTAGTTTTTTACTTTCGTTAATTTTACCTTTTGGTATTTTATACATTAAATTTTTACTAAACACTAAAATTAATGACAAAGAAGAGATAAAAAGCTACCTACCCAACTTACCAATTGCGGGAGAAATACCTTTACTAAATAAAAATGAAGATACTTTAATTCGAAAAAATTCTAGCGATGCTTTAGCTGAATCTTTTCGGATTTTGAGAACGAACTTAAACTTCATGGGGCTAAATAAAAATGGGGCTAAAATTATTTTTGTTACCTCTACGATGAAGGGCGAAGGAAAAACTTTTGCATCGATTAATCTTGCAGCAACTATTAGCACTACTCGATCTAAATGTTTATTAATAGGAGCAGACTTAAGAAACCCACAAATTCATAATTTCTTAAAAATTAAAAAAGACAGAGCTGGTTTAAGTAAGTTTTTATACGACGAAACTACAGCTATAGACGAATTAATTATTAAAAATCCATTACCAGATTTTAATCTTGATGTTGTGCTTTCTGGCGAAATACCTCCAAACCCATCAGAGTTATTAGTAGGTAATCGTTTTGAAGAGTTTTTAAATGAAGTAAAAAAAGATTACGAATATATTATTGTAGATACTGCTCCAACTATTTTAGTAACCGACACCTTACTTATTTCAAAATATGCCGATATAACACTGTATACCATTAGAGCTAATTATACAGACATTCAATTACTGGACCATGTAAGAGAAATAAGTAGTAGCAAAAAACTAAACAACATAGGCATTGTTTTTAATGGTGTTGAAAATACAGGAGCTTACGCATATAATTACGGCTATGGCTATGGTTATCAAACTAGCACTAAAGCTAAAAGAAATAGACTGAAATTCTGGTAAAATTGTATAAGTATTAAACTTAACAAATATGAGTTTTGATGTAATGATTATTGATAACGATAAAATGGTCTTGTTTATCCAAGAGAAAATAATGCAAATAAGCGGTTTTTCTAACAAACCGTATAAATACGAAGATGCATCCAAAGCTTTAGGATATTTTAAGCCAACCACTAAAAATCATCAAAAAGTTAAAGATGTTGTTGTTTTTTTAGACATTAACATGCCTTATGTAAGTGGTTGGGAGTTTTTAGATGAATTGAAAAAATTAAAACTAGAACAAAAAATACATGTAATAGTTGTTACTTCTTCCATTGATTTAAGAGATAAAGAAAATGCTTTTGAATACAATAATGTGGTAGATTACTTTATAAAACCTGTAACTACTGAAGATTTAGAAAAACTAAAACTAAATAAACGTATAAAACATTTATTCTAAATTTTATAGTTTGGAACGATATTGGATACATTTGTACTTTAAATTAAATTAAAGTATGAAATTAGTTGCATCGTTCATTTTTTTAAGTTTTTTAATATGTATTTCTTGTAATACAAACAAATCGGATACAAAAAGAACAGCTAGTGAATCTTCTGGCAATATCAATTCTTTAAATATTATTATTGAAAACGAAGATTGGAATGGAATGCTGGGCGAAAAAATACGCTCTGTATTTGCTGCAAATGTAGATGGCTTACCACAACAAGAACCGCTTTTTAATTTAAACCATATTCCTCCTTCAAGTTTTTCTGGTTTTGCACGAAAAAACAGAACCTTCTTTAAAGTTGAACTTAACAAAACCAAACCTAAACATGTTTTTTTAAAAGACTCTTTTGCTAGACCCCAAACAGGAATTTTAGTATCGGGTAACAGTAAAATAGAAGTTGCAAATTATATTGGCGAACATGCAAATTTGTTTATTAAAGAATTTAAAGAAACCGAAATAACCGAACAACTTAGAAGAATTAGTAAATCTCCAAAAGATGATACTCCTCTTAAAGAAAACTTAGGTGTTAGTTTGTTGTTTCCAACCGCATATCGCTACGCAAAAGAAGAATCTAACTTTGTTTGGATGCGAAAGGACATTAAAAATGGCAGTATGGAATTAACCATTTACGAAGTTCCTATCAATGCTATTGAAAATAATAAAGATGTAATTTGTAATATAATTAACATTAGAGACTCTATCGGTAAAAAACATATTCCTGGACCGTCCGAAGGACAACATATGATTACTGAAGAAGCTTTTGCACCCTATATTAATGAAATTAAGTTTAGAGGAAGAAAAGCATACGAAGTAAAAGGCACCTGGGAAGTAAAAGGAGCTTTTATGGCTGGACCATTTTTTACCTACGCTATTAAAGATGAAGCTAAACAACACTATATTATAGCCGAAGGCTTTGTTTTTAGACCATCCTACTCCAAGAGAGATCAAATCTTCGAAATTGAAGCGATTTTAAAATCGCTTCAATTTACCGAAGATTAGTATTACAAGCTAAAATTTAAAGGTTGCGCCTACTAAAAAGTTAATTCCCGCTTGTGGATAATAACCTGCACCACCAAAGGTTTGAGTTTGTCCTTGTTCGTTTACATCGTCAAAAGTGAAAAAGTATCCGTTAGAAACAAATTTTTCATTAAAAATATTGTTTACCAATCCATTAATTAAAATAGATTTAAAAAAACCAATATTTTTTAATTCATAAACAATATTTAAATCGTTGGTGAAAAAGGCATCTAATTTTGAAGACTCAAAATCTATATTCCCCATATATTGTTCACCTACATATTTGGTTAATAAACCAAATTGAAGTTGTTCAGTTGGATGAAACATCAACATATTTCCAGCAATTATTTCAGGTGAAAAGGAAATATTTGTAGTCCCTAGATTTACTAATTCTCCATTAATTTCAGCTGAAAAATTTCGGTTTTTATTTCTGCTTAAAGCCAAATTAGGTCGAGTGCTAAATAGCTTATTGAACTTGATTTCTGCATCGATTTCTATACCCAATCGGTAACTTTCTCCAGATGTTTCTCGAATAGGTGCGCCTACATCGTCTAATTGGCCAGTTAACACCATTTGGTCGGTATAATCCATATAATACAAATTGGTATTTACCTTTACTTTTGGAGTTTCAAAACGCCAGCCCAATTCGTAATCGTCTAGTTTTTCGGCATCGGTAATACCTTCTTCAAAATCAGTACGTCTAGGTTCGCGCTGTGCTTTACCATAAGAAACATACAATTGATTGTTTTTATCTGCTTGAAAAGTGGCTCCCGCTTTAGGATTAAAAAAATTGAAATCTCGGTCTACTAATAAATTTTCTAAATCGGATGTTAATCCTGTAGTTTTGTAATTGATAAATCTTCCTTGCAAATCGCCATACACGCTCCATTGGTTATTAATTCGATGGGTTGCTTTGGTAAAAATTGTTACTTCTGTTTTAGTACCATTGCCTCGGTAATATTCATCTCTAATTTCAGAATTACCTGCAAACTTAGCCCAGATTACTTGACCAAAATGCTCGTTAGTATAGTAGCTATAAAATCCACCAGCAGTTACATCCCAAGCATTATCGGTATAATTAATGTTTCCGTTCACAACATAATAGTCATTATCAAGCCATCTTCTGCGAATCAAATCAGTTTCATCAATAGTTTCGTTGCCAATTTCAACAGGCTCAATTCCATGAAAACCCATGCTTGCATCTTCTCGGTATTGCTCAAAATAACCGCGACCGTAAGTATAATTTAATCCTAAGTTTGTCGACCAATTTTTATCTAATTTTTGGTTCCAATGCAACTGATAATGGTCTTGTTTATAATCGTCAATTTCGTTGTCGTAAAACTGAGCCTCACCGTTTTCATCGGTGTATTGTCCGGCTGGATTAAAGGTTCTATTTTCTCTGAGTGTTTGTGCATCAATACCAAACCAAGATTGATAAGTAATATTGTGTCCGCCAAAAACAACTGCCTTTACCAAGGTGTTTTCATCTTTATAAGCCGCTTGCAAGAAATAGGATTTTAAATCTGAAAAAGCTCGATCGATGTATCCATCTGACTGAATATTTGATAGTCTTCCAGAAATTTCAATTTTATCTTGTAGTAAACCCGTGCTGAATTTCACGTTGTGGCGTCGAGTGTTAAATGAACCAAAAGAATTACCAATTTCGCCATAAGCTTCTTCTGAAATTCCATCTGTCAAAATGTTTAAACTCGCTCCAAAAGCACCCGAGCCATTGGTAGATGTTCCGACTCCACGTTGCAACTGAATATTTTCGGTAGAAGATGCAAAATCTGGCAAATTAACCCAAAAGGTTCCTTGGCTTTCTTGGTCGTTGTACGGTATTCCATTTAAGGTAACATTTACCCGAGAAGCATCGCTACCACGAACGCGAATACCTGTGTAACCCACTCCGTTTCCTGCATCGGAAGTAGAAACTACAGAAGGTAAAAAATTTAATAAAATAGGAATATCTTGCCCTAAATTTCGTTCTTTAATCTCCTCCTTGCCAATGTTAGAGTGCGTAATTGGCGAATCTGCATTTACCCGAACAGAGCGCACCATTACTTCTTCTAAAGATTCCATAGCATCAGACAAATCTACGTTTAAGTTTAGATTTTCAGAAAGTTCAATTCGAACTTCCTTTTTGTTTCCAAAAGCAAAAACCAGCGTATGTTTTCCAGGAGAAAGTTGAAGTTGGTACCTGCCATTTTGATCGGTATAGGTTCCTTTGGCACTTCCTTTGGCATGAACACTTACATCGGCAAGCGGAATTGCTTTATCGGTAACTTTACCGTTTACTAAATAAGTTTGTGCATTGGCTTGTACGGCAAATAAAAGTAGCAAGCCCAGTTTAAATAAGGTTTTCATTCGTAAATTTTTTTACGAATAAAAGGGGCCATTATTCTGGTTGTTATTAAAATAAAAAATCCTGAAAACCACTTTGGTTCACAGGAGTAATACAATCTAAAGCTACAGCCTTTAGTTTTCCCTTAGCAGCATTACCTGCCCAGGTTCATTGGGTATAATCTCAGTCTTACAACGAAAATTCGATATAAAACACCCCTTATTGAGATTGAAAGTGCAAAACTAGTTTTTATATTTAAAAAGGCAAGTGCTTTTTTGTGGTTTTATTTAAAGCAAAGGTTTCTTCCGATTGACCTTCTTTTCTGAATGAAGCTTCTTCTTTTTTAAACGTTTCAACTTAGCAGACTTAGAAGGTTTTGTTGGTTTTCGTTTCTTTTTTTGTTGAAGTGAAGCTTCAATTAAATGTAAAAAGCGTTCAATCACTAATTTTTTATTTTTATGCTGACTTCGGGTTTGGGCAGAATTCATTTGAAAAACACCTTCTTTAGTAATATTGTTTTTTAGCTTATGTTGAAGCCTTTCTTTTTCTTCTACCGAAATCGCTTCACTCGTAAAAACATCCCATTCTAAAATAACTTTGGTTTCAGTTTTATTAACATGCTGACCACCAGGACCACCACTTAACGCCGTTTTAAAATTAATTTCCTGAAGTAATCGAATTGTGTTCATTTTTCAAATAAAGGCTTTCTAACATAATTTTCTTGTTTAATTTAGCTTAAAATCAAACAAATGAAGCTTTTTTTTCAACATCTTGTTTTTACTTTCGGTTTTTTCATTTTCCCAAACCGAAGAATACTTCACTTCTATAAAAGCATTTCAAGATAAATATACCGAACATTACACCAATCCTGAAACTTAGCCTTCCAAGCAAAATGTAGATTTATTTGGTGGTCACCAATTTTTTCCGATTGATAAAAAATTTAAAGTAAATGCTATTTTTAAAGAAACACCTTCACTTGCTGTTTTAAATACCAGCACTAGCCGATTAGCAGAATATACAAAACTGGGCGTTTTAGAGTTTCAACTAGAAGGAAAAACTTTTCAATTGGCGGTATTTTATAGTGATGGCTACGCTAAAGACGATGAATATGCCGACAAAGCTTTTGTTCCTTTTATGGATTTAACCAATGCAGAAACTTCGTACACCAACGGCCGATATTGCTATGTACAATTGCCTAAAAAAATGGTGAAGAAGTAATTTTAGATTTCAATAAAGCAACCAATCCTTATTGTGCTTATGTAAGTGGTTACTCTTGCGCAAGACCTCCAGAATAAAATAACTTGAGTATCGAAATTTTAGCTGGAGTAAAAAATCCAAAGTAAGAACTATTTTTAAATTGATGCAGAAACAGTTTTTCCTAATTTGCCTATTTCACTGACAAAAGCGTATTTTTGAAAATCTGAATTGATAATATCTCAAATTGAAGCATCAACCCATTAAAATTGGAACGCGTGATAGCGAATTAGCACTTTGGCAAGCTAAAAAAGTAGCGAAAGAATTGGCTAATTTAGGCTATGAAACTGAATTAATTCCCGTAAAATCTACTGGCGATCTTAATCTTGATGAACCACTTTACGAAATGGGAATTACTGGAATTTTTACCAAAACCTTAGATGTTGCTTTAATTAAAGGCAAAATTGACATTGCCGTACATTCTATGAAAGATGTACCAACACATTTACCTAAAGGTGTAGTAGAAGCAGCTGTTTTGCCAAGAGCAGATGTAAGCGATTTGTTAATTCATAAAGGTGAAGATTTTTTAAAGCAAAAACAAGCTACAATCGCCACAGGAAGCTTACGCCGTAAAGCGCAATGGTTAAACAAATATCCTACACACAAAGTGGTAAACTTGCGTGGAAATGTAAATACGCGTATGCAAAAATTAAAAGATAATAACTGGAATGGAGCTATTTTTGCCGCAGCTGGTTTGGAGCGTATCAATTTAAAACCCAAAAACAATCTGGTACTCGATTGGATGATTCCTGCACCCGCACAAGGAGCTATGTTAGTGGTTTGCATGGAAAATAACAAGTATTGCAAAAAAGCATTGGCCAACTTGAATGATGCAGAAACTGAAATTTGTGTTCATATAGAACGAGAATTTTTACAAACTTTAGAAGGTGGTTGTACTGCTCCCATTGGTGCTTTAGCTGAATTTAAAGATGGCAAAATTCATTTTAAAGGCGCGTTATTTAGTTTGGATGGAAAACAAAATATTGAAGTTAAAAAAATAGTAAGTCCTTCTGAAGCTACTCAATTGGGAAAAAACTGTGCTAGAGAAATCCTGGCTAATGGCGGAAAAGAGCTCATGAAGGCGATTAAAAAAGTTTTGAAATAATGCCTCGTGTACTTTCTACCAAATGCTTAACCGAAAGTCAAAAAAATTTGATTTTACAATCGGGTTGGAGTTTGGTAGCATACAATGCCATACAAACTAAAGCCTTTCCCAATCTGTCTTATTTAGAAAATGCAAAATTTGAAAATGGAATTGTAACAAGCCAAACGAGTGTCTCCATTTTAAAAGAAAAGCAAGTTGAACTTAAAAATGTATTTTGTGTAGGACAAAAAACTGCTTCAAAATTAAAAGAGCTCAATTTTTCTATCGCTGAAGTCGCCAACTATGGAGAAGATTTAGCTAAAATTATTTCAACAACATACACAGGTTTAAGCTTTTCTTTTTTCTGCGGAAGAATAAGAAACGACGAATTACCTAGTTTATTGAAAAAAAATAAAATTGATTTTACAGAGCATCATTTATATAAGACTGTAAGCATTCCAAAAAAATTTACACATTGTTTTGATGCAGTTATGTTTTTTAGTCCTAGCGGAATAAAAAGTTATTATGCACACAATTCATTTAAAGGAGAACGCATAATTTGCATTGGAAAAACTACAGCCATGGCTGCAAGGCAAATTAACAATAAAATTGAAATTGCTAATAAAACAAGTGTAGAAAGTGTAATTGTACAATTGGTAAAGCAAGTTTTTTAATTTTCTTCTTCGGGCAGAAGTAAGTCGTTTTCTTTTGCGTAGGTAACTAAATCTGGTAAATATTCTTCTACTACATCATCAAAAAAAACGTATGTAACCGAATCTTTAAAAACGCTTTTATTTTCTAAAAATCCTGTTTTTTTATTAATGGTATTCAACACCAAAACTAAAACCAAAACAATTAGTGTCATTTTTAACAATCCAAAAACACCGCCAGCTAAACGGTTTAACATTCCTAAAGCAATAGCATTAGCTAACCTAGTTAGAACTTTACCAATAAGGGAAACCGAAATTACAATTATCAAAAAAGTAAGTACAAAAGCTGTTAACTGAATATACTTTGCATCCCAATCTAAATATTGAAGCACATAACTTTCAACTACATCTGCAAAGAAGAATGCACCAACAATTCCTAGTATAACCGATAGTAAAGAAGTAAGTTCTAATATAAAACCCTTCATTAAACCGCGAACCAATCCAATTGCTAGAATAATGGCAATACCAATGTCTATTTCATTCATAAGCGGTAAAGATAAACATAGAAGTGAATTTAGAAATAATTTTTTATGAGTTTGACCAATTGGTTCAATAAACAATTAAACTGAACTTGCTAAAATGAGTTTAACTTGAAACGTAAGAACAATTTAATCTTCCTAGGTTTCGTACCTAAAGGAAAAGACCAAAAATCAATAAATTTCAATGCATTCAGAAATATAAAAACTTTTCTAGAAAAGAACTTCACTTTACAAAATAGAAAGAGAGTAGTTAAAAGTAAGCTTTTATACTAAAAACAATAGCCCAAAATAAACTTTTGGGCTATTGTTTTTATTGGACTTTTAATTAGTAAAGCAACAGTTGTATACTTTATAGTGTAACAAAAAATGCTAATTTATAGAAGTCATTCTGAGCAAAACCATCGTCATCGACTAAGTTGCTTCCAAATGAAAATCTTAAGCCAGCATTGCCTTTTGTAAACTGAACATAAGGGCCAAACCATTTGTAACCATCAACTCTGTCTAGACTTCCTCCGCCGTTAACTTCACCACCAGAAAGGTATAATTCTTCATAATGAGCACCAAAAGATAAAAATGAGTTAGCTACGTAGCCAAAATTTGCCCAATAATGAACATAATTATTGGTAGCTCCTTGCGGCATTGTATTATCGCTTAGTGCAGCATAATAGCCAAAGTAAAATTGGCCTTCAAATTTATCTGACCCATAATTTACAGTTAAGTTAGGAACAATACCGTCTCCTACTATTCCTTCCTGAGAAGCACCACTAGATAATAAGCTACCCATGGTAAAACCCAATTGAGGATTGATATCAAAATCCCCCAAGGTTTTATTGTAACCTACACCAAACTCTGTCCATTGACCCCAAGCACTTGCTGTACCAGCACCCCACTGAATACCATATGCAGTAAAAGCATCTGTATCTGATAATGCATAACTAACAGTCATCATGGGGTTAAAGCCAAAAAAAGCATCGTGATTTAAATTAAGACCAACACTAACCTTGTCTTCTAAGCTTTCATCTTGCGCAAAAGATGCGAAAGCAAATAACATTAATGTTAAAAAAGTAAAGATTTTTTTCATGATTAAAATATTTAAAATTAAGCTTCAAATATATGTTAATATACTATAGACCCCCTAAAAAAATAGCCT
The DNA here is from genome assembly GCF_014640175.1 of Psychroflexus salis. Classification (GTDB taxonomy): domain Bacteria; phylum Bacteroidota; class Bacteroidia; order Flavobacteriales; family Flavobacteriaceae; genus Psychroflexus; species Psychroflexus salis. Next base: position 274,585 of record NZ_BMGL01000001.1, read on the forward strand.
CGTGTTGTTATTTTTATTGTATTTAAATTTTATACCCCCTTTTATTTTGTATAAATCTTTAAAAACTTTAAAAATTATTCATTTGACATAAAAAAGATGTTTTTTTGAACAGACGGGATAACAATTATTTTAATTTACATCAATAAAAAACACTTTTTTTAAATAATAATCGCATTAATTAACAACAATAATGATTAATAATTAATCTTTAGGCTGTTTATATGAATTTAAATCATTTTAAAACTAACGAAAAGAGTTAAAGATAAGCCCTGAAAATATTTTAAATAAATCGCTCATGTATAAGTTTTCTGTTTACGGCATAGTTCCCTTTTGTGCAAAAAACAAAGGCCGACTAAAAATAAAATTCACAACATCTAAAATTAAAAGCAGAAACCTTAATTTTGCAATATGGCAAGAGACGAACAATTAAAAGAACTTTGGGAGCAAGTTGAGCAAAAAATTTCGACCGATTTTGGTGATGGCGAACGCTTAGAATTAGATGCCATTATCTATTTAATTGGTGTTCAAGAATATGGAAAACCCCACAAACGCTTCAAAAAAGACGACAAAATTAATTTGATGCACATTGCTATTTGTCGTTTATTAGAGCCTTTTGGCTATTACAATTTCGATTTTATAGACGATGAAGGTTGGCCACATTACCAAATAACCGAAAAACTTCCGAATTTAAAAGCTGGCGAACAAAGCGTATTGATGAAAGAAGCAATCATACAATATTTTCAAAATAAAAAATATATATAAGTAGCTAAATTTAAAAATTCATAATAAAAAAACAGCTGCTTGTATTTTGTTTGTTCAAAGTTATTTAATCGAACATTTAATAAAGCATGCGGCTAAATTTTTATAAATTTGCAGCCCATTTAGAAGTTATGATAGACCAGATAAAAAACTACATTAAAGAAGCTGAAGCATTCACTTCAGAAAAGTTAGATGAAGTAGAAGCTTTCCGCATAAAATTTCTTGGTAAAAAAGGAATTTTAAACGAGTTTTTTGCAGAATTTAAAAATGTACCTAATGAGCAAAAAAAAGAATTTGGTCAAAGCATCAATCAATTAAAACAAACGGCTCAAGCTAAAGTTGATGAGCTGAAACTTAAAATTGAAAGCCAAAAAGATGAAGCTGGTATTTATGGCGATTTAACGCGTTCTGCTCAGCCTTCTGAAATTGGCGCACGACACCCCATTTCGATTGTAAAAAATCAAATTATCGAAATTTTTGCTAACATCGGATTCAATGTTTCAGAAGGACCAGAAATTGAAGACGATTGGCACAATTTTACAGCTTTAAATTTACCTGAATACCATCCGGCCCGCGATATGCAGGACACCTTTTTTATACAAACCAATCCTGAAGATATTTTACTAAGAACACATACTTCTAGTGTGCAAGTTCGGTACATGGAAAACAACCAACCGCCGATTCGAACCATTTCTCCTGGCCGTGTATTTAGAAACGAAGATATTTCTGCACGTTCACATTGTATCTTTCATCAAGTGGAAGGTTTATACATCGATAAAAATGTTTCGTTTGCAGACTTGAAGCAAACTTTGTTGTATTTCACCAAACAACTTTTTGGGAAGTCTAAAATTCGTTTACGACCATCCTATTTTCCATTTACTGAACCAAGTGCAGAAGTAGATATTTACTGGGGTTTAGAAACCGAAACTGATTACCGCATTACCAAAGGAACAGGTTGGTTAGAAATTATGGGTTGCGGAATGGTAGACCCCAATGTGTTGAAAAATTGCAATATCGATCCAAATACTTATTCTGGTTTTGCATTTGGAATGGGTATCGAACGCATTGCCATGCTGCTTTACCAAATTGGTGATATTAGAATGTTTTACGAAAATGATTTGCGATTTTTGAAACAGTTTAAATCGGTAGTTTAAGTTTTTTAAATGAAAAAAGACCTTACTATTCCAAAAGTAAAAGATGTGTTTGTTGCAGCAGTTTATGCTTATAATCCATCTTTTGAAGCCAACGAGTGGAATGTATACCTCATCAATAATCAACATGAAGCTATTGAAACGGTCTTGGTCGTTTCCAAAGGAAAAAGCAAAACTAAATCAACTTCCGTTTTGCGGAAAAAATTAGATGTACTTCCAGCAAAATCTTTTGCCAAACTAGAATTTATTCAAGATGAAGTTTTGGCTTTAGAAAACCAATTTCTAGTGAGTTTTTTTCAAGGCAATCAATTGTTTGATAAAATTTTCGTGTTTCAACCCAAACAGATTCAAGTGAAAAACTTAACCGAAATTCCTTTGCTAAGTGACAAAGGGGTTTTGGCAAGTTAATTTTTTTCTTTTCAAGGCTTCATTTAAAATTTATACAAAAAACATACATTTGAAGCTTAATATAAATCTATGCGTTTCAATACTTTTTCTGCTCTCTTATTTTTAGTCAGCTTTTCTTTTTTACTAACTTCTTGTGGTGGTGCCAAAAAACTCCGCCAGCAACAAAGTGCCAGTGTTGTGGCCAACGCAAAAACTTTTTTAGGAACTCCTTATGCTTGGGGCGGAACTACGAAAAGTGGAATAGACTGCTCTGGATTAGTATTAAATGCTTTTCCTAATCAATATAGCTTGCCCAGAACCGCCAAAGCCATGGCTAAAGAAGGAAAAAGAACCAAACTAAAAAAACTAATACCTGGCGATTTGGTTTTTTTTAAAACAGGTCGGGGACGCAAAATCACGCATGTTGGCATTGTAGTAAGTAACAACAAGGATTATCCGGAATTTATTCACAGCTCGACAAGCAGAGGTGTTATTATTTCTTCTTTGGGTGAAGCTTATTGGCGAAAAAATTTCAGAAAAGCAAGGAGGATTATTCATTAGCCCATTCAGAAAAATTTGATGGTTTCCTAAAAAAACACTATTTTTAGTTTCACAACCATCTACAAATGAAACTTTTAAACTTTTTAGTCATTCGACTAAGTTTATTTTTCTTACTCGGAATTTACTTAGGCTTGCAGTTTTCCATTCCTACAGAAACGCTTCTTTTTTATATTGGAATTGGTATTGTAGTACTTGTTGTTTTTCATTTAGCTTACCTTAAAAGCTTCAACATAAACTACGGATTTTCAATCTTTGTGCCTATTGTTTTTGTATGTATTGGAATGCTTTCCAGTGCAATTCAGCAAGCTAAAAACCAAAAAAACCATATTGCTCATCAGGTAAAAAAAGATACCGTTCATTGGGTTTTAGTTGAAGTTAATGAAGTTTTAAAATCCAACAATTATAATTTCAAGTATTTAGTTGATGCTCATTCAATTGATGATGCAAAAACCCACGGAAAATTACTTGTACAAATTGCAAAAGAAGATGAAGATGAAGCATTTTCAGTTGGCGATCAGTTAATTTTTGCAACCGAACTTTCTGCTTTTAAAGATCCTAAAAACCCACAAGCTTTCAATTACAAAACCTATATGAATAATCAATTGGTTTTTTATCAAGCCAAGCCTAAAGTATACATCCATCAAACTAATGAAGACGGGACAAGCTTATTGTCTAAAGCAGATAATTTTCGGAATCAAATTCAATTTAAATTAGACCAAGCAGGATTCAACAAGCAGCAATTAGGTTTAATACAAGCTTTACTTTTAGGACAAAAAAAGCAAATTGACCCTGAAACTTATGCTAACTTTTCAAAAGCGGGAGTAGTTCATATTTTGGCAGTTTCGGGTTTGCATGTAGGAATTGTCTTGCTCTTATTACAATGGGTTTTTAAACCTATAGATTACCTTAAAAATGGACGGATTTTCAAAACTATAATCATCGTAATTTTACTTTGGGGGTTTGCGCTGATTGCTGGATTTTCTCCTTCTGTAACGCGCGCTGTAAGCATGTTTAGCTTGTTTGCCATCGCCTTAAATATGAAACGTAAAACCAACACCATTAATTTACTGTGTTTATCCTTATTTCCCATTTTAATCGTAAAACCACATTTTATTTTAGAAGTGGGTTTTCAACTGAGTTATGCAGCTGTATTTTCTATTGTTATGCTGCAACCGAAACTATATGCATTGTATCGACCCAAATTTTACATCGATAAGCTATTTTGGTCTGTTTTTACGGTAACCAAAAGCGCACAATTGGGTGTTTTGCCATTCTCTTTGTTTTATTTTCATCAATTTCCAGGATTATTCATGCTGGCTAATTTGGTAATTATTCCATTTTTAGGAATTTTATTAGGCGGTGGCATTTTGGTAATCATTTTAGCTTTCCTGGATTTCTTACCTGAATTTTTAGTTCGCTCCTATTCTTTTTTATTAGATGTGCTTCAAAATTTCGTGAACTTTATCGCTTTACAAGAAGAGTTTGTTTTTCAAGATATCTTTTTCAATTTCACTATGTTTTTGTGTCTTCTTTTTATGATTTGGAGCTTATTATTTTACGTTAGAAGCAAGCATTACAATTACATTATTGGTTTTTTTATAGGTGCAATTGGCATGACTTGGTCTTATACTTTAGCAATTGAAGAACAACAAAATTCGGCTGAACTTATTATCTTTAACGAATACCGAAAAACGGCATTGGGCATAAAAAAAGCAAGGCAGTTTAGCTTATATTTTTCGGACAGTTTGCAAAACCCAAAAGAATTATACAGCATAAAAAACTACTTACCACTGTACAATATTGAACGTTTTGAAGTAAAAAATCCCAAGCCGTTTTATCATTTCAACCAACATGAAACTTTATTAGTTATTGATAGTACAGCCATTTATCCACGAAAAGTGAAAAATGCCTATGTGTATTTAAGTCAATCGCCAAAACTGAATTTAGAACGTTTAATCAACGAAATCAAGCCCAAAGAAATCATTGCCGATGCCAGTAATTATCCTTCGTTTGTTAAGCAATGGCGAGCAACTTGCAAAGAATTAAATATTCCGTTTCATTCTACATATCGAGATGGCGCTTGGCGTAGAAAAATCGAAAGAAAAGGATTGTAAAATTTATGCTCATGTAACATAACCACAGAGACACAAAGTGCACAAAGAACATAATTAATAAAAATTCAACTTAATTTGAATCTTCCAACACCTTCTCCACTTCCTTTAAGTGATGCGTTCTTTTGATGATTTGTTGGTCTTCATTTACCAAAATATAAGTTGGAAAACTCATTACTTTAAATTGAAGTGCAGGTTTTTCAGAATCCTTAGCTTCTGCAGTAGCAAATAAAGTGTTCCAATCCATTTGCTGTCTGGCAATCATGCGTTCTACCGCACCTTGATTGGCGTCTACCACAACTCCCACTACAGCTAATTCATCGTGTTCTTGTTGTAATCTTTTCAATCGATTAACATCTTCCAAGCTTGACAAACTCCAGGTAGTCCAAAAATAAAAAAGTTGCTGTTTTCCTTGGTATGTTTTAGTTGAATACGGCTTACCATCTATGTAATCAATATGTATTTGTGGTAAATAAAAACCTTCAGTTACTCCGGTTGGCTTTTCATTAAAGCCTAAGTTTTGAAGCATAAATTGTTCACCTTCATAAACGAGCTTAAAATCATATTGATTTAAATGAAGCGTATCGTTCAATTTAAAACGAAGTAAATTAACTTCTTGACCAACTTCAACAGAATCCTTTTTTTCAAAAACCAAAAATTGAAGTTTTTTAGGATTGGTTTCTAATTGAGTAAAATTCGATTTAGCTTCTAACACATAGGTTTTATCTTCTATTGTAAATTCTTGTGTTTTTAAATGTGGAATGCTCAAGCCTAAAAAATATTTTTCAGCGGTAGTACTGATGCCTATATTTTCGTTGTATGGGTCTAACAACAAAACAAACTGTTCATTTTTACGGGTACCAAACTGAACTTTGGTTTTCGGTAAAAATTGAACCTTATTTTCTTCGTAAAAGGCTTCATCTTGTTCATCTATAAACTGAATAGGGTATTCAAATTCTTGGATTTTTTCATTTTGAAAATCAAGGTTTAAATCTGTATCTACTACAAGAGCTCGATTTCCATTTTTAAGCTCACCTATAACAATATGAACTTTAGATGGAATATAAGCATCTGAAACTTGGGTGGTATCGATTTTATAAATCTGTTGAAGCAAAGAAAACTCTTCTTCAGAAATGTTGTCATTTATAAAATCTTGGTAATAGGCTTGTGCTACATTAAAAATGAAAAGCTTTATCTCATAATCGTTAAACTCACTTGGAATATTTTTGAATTGTATGCTATCGGGAGAAATGCTATTAACAGGTTCACGTTGCGGATAAAAATGGCCATAAGAGATTTTACTTTCTAGGTTCAGTTTAATGTTTTTTAATGCTTTCTCTTGTTCTGATGTTGTTTCTTTACAAGCCCAAAAACTGACTATACTACATAAAAAAACGACTTTTAATATGTTTCTCATTTTTGTTGTTTTCTTTTTTGCTTAAAAAAATCTTTTAATAATTGGCTACATTCCTCTTGCATAATTCCAAAAGCTACTTGAGTTTTAGGATGCAGATTAGCACCAAAAGCTCGGTATCCGCGTTCGTGGTCTTCTGCTGCAAAAACTACTTTACTTATTTGGCTCCAATACAAAGCGCCGGCACACATTTGGCAAGGTTCTAAACTTACATAAAGCGTACAGCATTTTAAATATTTTCCGCCTAAAAAATTAGCTGCCGAAGTAATAGCTTGCATTTCGGCATGTGCCGTAACATCGTTTAAACGCTCAGTAAGGTTATGGCTTCGTGCAATAATTTGATTTTTACTTACAATTATAGCACCAACTGGAACTTCTCCTAGTTCAAAAGCAATTTGGGCTTGCTCTAAGGCTTTGCGCATAAAATAAGTATCGTCGAATTCTGCTATCATGCGCTAAAAATACAAATTCATGCTTTACCTTTGTAAGAATGAAGAATGGAATTTTGTCGCAAATCAATTCGCCTGCAGCTATAAAAAAATGTAGCAAAAACGAGCTATTAGCTTTAACTAAAGAGTTACGCGAATTTATTATAGATGTAGTCTCTACCAAAGAAGGCCATTTGGGAGCGAGTTTAGGTGTCGTTGAGCTTACGGTTGCTTTACACCATGTATTTAATACACCTAAGGATCAATTAATTTGGGATGTGGGACATCAAGCCTACGGACATAAAATTTTGACAGGCAGAAGAGCTAATTTTCACACCAACCGTAAACTCAACGGAATTTCAGGTTTTCCAAAACGCGGAGAAAGTGAGTATGATGCATTTGGCGTTGGGCATAGCTCTACTTCTATTTCGGCAGCTTTAGGAATGGCTATTGCTGCCCAACTCGATGGTGATTTTGAACGCCAACATATCGCAGTCATCGGCGATGCGTCTATAGCGGCAGGAATGGCTTTTGAAGGTTTAAATCACGCTGGAGTTACCGATGCTAACTTACTCGTTATTTTAAACGATAATGCCATTGGCATCGACCCCAGTGTTGGCGCGCTAAAAAACTACCTTACCAAAGCAAAAGTGGGTTTTAAACCTAAACAGAACAACATTATTGAAGCTTTAAATTTCAATTACAAAGGCCCAATCGATGGTCATGATTTACCTGCTTTAATTGAAGCTTTAAACGAGTTAAAACAACAAAAAGGACCACGATTTTTACACGTTATCACCAAAAAAGGAAAAGGTTTACAAAAAGCGGAAGAAGACCAAGTTACTTACCATGCGCCGGGTAAATTTGACAAGACAACGGGCGAAATTATCTCGAAAACAGACGAAAATTTACCGCCTAAATTTCAAGATGTATTTGGGTTGACCTTGGTAGAATTGGCTGAACAAAATCTAAAAATAATTGGTATTACACCGGCCATGCCCACAGGAAGTTCATTAAAATACATGATGCAAAAATTCCCCAATCGAGCCTTTGATGTAGGTATTGCCGAGCAACATGCAGTGACGTTTGCAGCAGGTTTAGCCACCCAAAACTATATAGTTTTTTGTGCAATTTATAGTACGTTTTTACAACGTGCCATGGACCAAGTTATTCATGATGTGGCTTTGCAAAATTTACCGGTCATTTTTTGCATCGATCGAGCGGGATTGGTGGGTAACGACGGCGCAACCCATCATGGTGTTTTTGACATTGCTCTATTGAAAAGCATTCCTAATATTATGATTGCTGCACCTTCTAATGAAATTGAATTGCGGAATTTATTGTTCACAGTTTCAAAAGGAGTTAACCAACCCATTGCCATTCGCTATCCGCGTGGACGAGGAAACATCATCGATTGGCAACAAGATTTTAAAGCTATTCCGCTTGGAAAATTTCAACAGTTAAAAAAAGGAACCCAAATTGCAGTAGTTAGCTTAGGAACACTTAGCGTTGAAGTGGAAAAAGCTATTGAAATGCTTGATGAAAAAGACAAACCAAAGATTGCACATTTTGATGTTCGCTTTGTGAAGCCTTTTCAAAATGAATTTTTTGTGATGCTTTTTTCTAAATTCAGTTGTATGATTACTTTAGAAGATGGAAGTATAAAGGGCGGTTTTGGTGAAGATGTAAGTGCTTTTGCTCAACAGAAAAACTATCCTGGAAAAGTGATTAATTTAGGCATTCCCGATGAATTTATCGAACACGGGAGTCCAGAAGAATTGTATGATTTGGTGGGTTTATCTGCTGCTAAAATTGCGAATGTGTTAGAAGAAAATTTGTAGATAAAATGAAACTCAGCAAGGATTCAAAGCCATTGCAGAGTTGGTTAAAACTTCAGAATTTAAACCTTCAAGGTCTTCGAGACCTTGAAGGTTTTTATGCTAGATTAAAATAGCAATTGATGCTTACTTCTTCACAAACTTCTTAACTAACTCACCTTCACTTGTACTCACTTTTATAAAATATATCCCATTAGTAAGCTGACTTACATCTATGCCATTTAGATAAGCAGAATTGAGTTGCATAACACGTTTTCCTTGCAAATCAAAAATTCCGATAGCAGTAATATCTATTTGACTAGTTTCTATATGTAGCAAATTACTCGTTGGGTTGGGGTAAATCATGATTTTTTTCAGTTCTTCTCCTTCAATACCCAAATTATCTTCACCGAGCAAACAATCTTCCTCATTTTCGCATGTGTAATAGCATTGATGAAATTCGATAGTATTTGTGAATTCATTCAGAATATCAAATAATTTTATATTAGACTCTATATCAATAACTAAATGCAAATGAATAAAAGAAGAAAATTCAAATGGTTTAATCACTGATATTATTTCTTGATTCAGCATTGATATCATATCATCTGAAATATTATCATTGATGGATAAAAGGTTTATTAAGTCGTCTTTATCAAAACCATCTTCAGGATAATCACTTATCACAGCGGAATAAGTAAATGGCCCTTCATCCCCTTCACATTCTGTTATAAAACAATGGTAACTACCTACTGAATTGGTAATCTCTGTTATGATTGAAAGAATACTTTCTGTCGATGTTATACTTACATAATGGTTATGTTCCCATGGTGGAACTGTTTTTTTAACTGATGTGATGAGCGTATTAAGTGTTTCTTCATCTTCTACTGAAATATTATCATTGCTAACCACATAATTTATAAAATCATCTTTGTCAAAATCAGGAGATACATTATCAATGTTTAAACTTACAGCATAGCTATAAGTATCATCAACTTGCATACAGTCATTTTGAGCGAATGTTAGACTAACTACTGAAATAAAAATGATTACAAATATTTTTTTCATGATTTCTAGTTTTATTGTATTACTAAATGTTTTGCATCGATGATGTTACCGTCTATCGCCAAATTAACTATATAAGCGCCTGTGGTAAAGTAATGAAGATGAACACTAAGCAGGTTAGTTAGGATGTGGACTTGTGGTTTCATACATGCTAACTTTGGTAATTTGAATGGGATTTATTAAATTTTTACTAAAAGTAAAGAAATAAATTTTAATTTTTAGATTGTTTATAAGAATTTAAAAGTCAAAGCGAAAAATGACTAGCAACTTAAAGCATTGTATTATAATTCCCAAGTTCGCCTTGCGCAAAAAATATGTGCATCATCACGATGGAAGATGAAGTCTAATTGGTGGTTTTGGTGAAGATGTAAGTGCGTTTACACAACAGCAATCTAATAGCGAAAAAATGATTTACCTCGGCATTTCTTATGCATTTATCGAACACGGAAGCCCAGATGAATTGTATGAGTTGGTGGGTTTGTCTGCTGCTAAGATTACTAAGATGATAAAAGAAAATTTGTGAATGAAATGAAACGCTCCAAAGGTTCTGAGCCCTTGCTGTGTTGGGTAAAATCATTAATAGGAATCAAACCTGCAAGGTCTCAGAGACCTTGCAGGTTTTTCACGAAATAACCTAAAACTGAATCAACCCATTTACGATATCGTATACCAACTCCGATTCATAACCTTTGTAGAGTAAATGTTGTACAACTTTTTGTTTGGTTTTGGCATCTTTTGTGTTGCTGAGCAACTTCCACTTCTTGACTGCCAAATTTTCTAAAGTGTCTAAGTAATCTTCTTGTTTAATTTCCTGCATTCCAATTTTTATGAGGTGATCAGGAATGTTTTTTTGCTGCAAATGCATTTTAATTTTCTGTTTTCCCCAGTTTTTAAAGTTGAATTTTCCGCGTACAAAACTTCTTGTAAAACGCTCTTCATTTAAAAATCCATCTTGCATTAATTGAATAATAATTTGCTCTTGTGCTTCGGGAATCATATTCATTTTGTGGAGCTTCTCTTCTACTTCTTTATGGCATCGATCCTGATAAGCACAATACTTCATCAAGGTAATTAAAGCCTCTTTTACCGTATAGGTTTTAGTGTTTATATGTTCATTAAAATTCATTTATCTAAGTTACAGAAAATTTCACTTTTAAGCATAAAAAAACCCTATTTCGAATAAACGAAACAGGGTTTTTTTTAAACTTTTATCTCATTTCCAGAAGCATCGTGGAAATGATATTCTAGATACGTATATGCATCTCTCGATTGAATTTTTACCCACTTTTTATGGTCGAAAAACCATTTACTACGGGGTGACGGAAATCCGCGCGTTAAATAAGCTGCGATAAATGGATGCGTAGTAAGCGTAATTTTTTTGTGGTTTTTTTTAATGATTTTTAGTAAATCAACATTAATTTTATTTACCACTACAATTGGCGCTTCAATTTCTCCATTTTCGTTAGGATTTTTCTCTCTTGTTTTGATATCAATCTCGGGGCGAACACGTTGTCGTGTAATTTGTACCAAGCCAAATTTACTGGGTGGTAAAATTTTGTGTTTAGCCCGATCATCACTCATTTCATCACGTAGATAATCGTATAATTTTTTTCGGTTTTCAGATTTATGCATATCGATAAAATCGACTACAATAATACCTCCCATGTCGCGAAGGCGCAATTGTCTTGCAATTTCATTGGCACTAATCATATTTACCTCGAGTGCAGTATCTTCTTGGTTTTTTGCTTTATTGCTTCTATTACCGCTGTTTACATCAATTACGTGCATCGCTTCCGTATGCTCGATAACCAAGTAAGCTCCTTTTTTCATGGTAACTGTTTTACCAAAAGAAGTCTTGATTTGACGTTCTATATTAAATTTTTCAAAGATGGGTACATTTGCCTTGTATGGTTTTACAATGGATTCTCTATCGGGAGAGATATCTTTAACGTATTCTTTAATTTGGTCGTGTACATCTTCTTCATCTACACAAATAGAAGTAAACGTGTCGTTAAAAATATCGCGTAAAATAGACGATGCTTTATTAAGCTCACCTAATACTTTAGAAGGCGGTTTTGCTTTTGGAATTTTTTTGCAGAGTTTTTCCCAGCGATTTAATAAATTTTGTAAATCACGGTCAATTTCGGCAACTTTTCTTCCTTCGGCTACGGTTCTAATAATAACGCTGAATCCTTTGGGTTTTATGCTTTTTACTAAGCGTTTTAGTCTGCTTTTTTCTTCTTTGCTTTCAATTTTTTGAGAAACTGAAATACGGTCTGAAAAGGGGACTAAAACAATATATCTACCTGCTAAGGAAAGTTCAGAGCTAAGTCTTGGACCTTTGGTAGAAATAGGTTCTTTTACTACTTGAACCAATATGGATTGGTTGGAGTGAAGAACATCGGCAATGCTTCCATTTTTTTCAATGTCTTCTTCAAAAGTTTGATTTTTAAGTGAAAAATCTTTGATTTTATTGGCTCCAACGCCTTTAATATATTTCAGCATGGTTTTTACTTGTGGTCCTAAATCGTGGTAATGTAAAAAACCATCTTTTTCGTAACCAACGTCTACAAAAGCAGCATTTAAGCCTGGTAAGGCTTTTCTAATTTTAGCCAAAAATATATCGCCAACTGCAAATTTATTGTCTTCTGTTTCTCTATGAAGTTCAACAAGTCGTCCATCTTTTAATAAAGCAAAATCCACAGCATTGGAACTTGATCTAACTATTAATTCCTTTTTCATGCTAATAAGATTTTTATTCCGATTTATCGGAATGGATTAAACATTTTATCGACTAATTTTAAGTCGATACCGGTGAAATTCTTCTGTTAAGAATTTCGATGTCAAAGAACTTATGAAATACAAAAAGTAGTTGAAAACAACTACTTTTTCTTTTTGTGACGGTTTGCTCTGCTGCGTTTTTTTCGCTTGTGCGTTGCTACCTTATGTCTTTTTCTCTTTTTACCACTTGGCATACATTTAATTTTTTAGAGATTAATATTTGTTATTTTACCTCAACATTAGATTTTACTCCTTCTAAAAATACTTTAGCCGGCTTAAATGCAGGAATGTTGTGTGCTGGAATTTTAATAGTTGTGTTTTTAGAAATGTTTCTTCCTGTTTTAGCAGCTCTTGTTTTGACAATAAAACTACCAAAACCTCTTAAATATACATTGTTACCTTTTTCTAAAGAGCCTTTTACTTCTTCCATAAAATGCTCTAAGGTAGCCTGTACATCATTCTTTTCTAAACCTAATTTTTCTGATATATTAAGTACAAGATCAGCTTTTGTCATTATCTTTTATTTTAAGGGGTTTATTTTTATTTTGCGAGCGCAAATATACGTAATTATAATTCAATATTTCAACTCAATTTGCTAAATAGTAGATAAATAAGATTTATCATTGCACAAAAAAGCCCAATAAAATGTTTTTTTCTAAACAAATTACGCAATGGTACACCACTCATAAACGCGATTTACCTTGGAGAAACACAAAGGAAGCTTACCCAATTTGGTTAAGTGAAATAATGTTACAACAAACTAGAGTTGATCAAGGTCTACCTTACTTTTTAAAATTTTTAGAGCACTTCCCAAAGGTGGAAAATTTAGCTGAAGCTACTGAAGAAAAAGTACTTAAACTCTGGCAAGGTTTAGGATATTATTCTCGAGCTAGAAATTTACATGCAACGGCTAAGTATATTACCGAAAATTTAAATGGAGAGTTCCCCAATACTAAAGATAGCTTGCTTCAATTAAAAGGAGTTGGAGATTATACATCGAGTGCGATTGCTTCTTTTGCATTTAATGAAGCAACACCCGTGGTAGACGGAAATGTAAACCGCGTACTTTCGCGTTATTTTGGAATTGATTTACCAGTTAATGAAAGTGCAGGACAAAATTTAATTAAAGAAAAAGCAATTGAAGTTTTAGACAAGAAAAATCCTGCTCTACATAACCAAGCCATAATGGAATTTGGTGCTTTACAATGTAAACCCAAAAACCCATATTGCCATATTTGCCCGTTGCAATCTAAGTGTGTGGCATATCAGCAAGGTATGGTGGAGCGTTTACCTGTTAAAATAAAAAAGACCAAAGTACAAACTCGTTTTCTAAACTATTTTGTTTTAATAGACCCAAATCAAAACACCATAGTTCAGCAGCGAAAAGGCAAAGGAATTTGGGAAAATTTGTTTGAGTTTCCAGTGGCTGAATTTAGTAAAAAACCAAAGTTAATAGAAGTTGAAAAAGAAATGAGAAGTATTTTTCCAATCGAAATTTCTTCAACTGAAAAAGCAAATTTAAAACCTGTTATTCATTTACTTTCGCACAGAAAATTAATTGCCGATTTTTATATTTTAAAAATTCAAAGCCTTCAAAAAAACACTTTTCAAAAAAACCAAAAACTACTGAATTTAAGTGAATTAGAAACTGTTCCCGTTCCTGTTTTAATGGCTAATTTTATAAAAGAATACTTGCTTTAACAGCTAAAAACTTTTTCTTACTTTTACCTAAAATTATATTATGGCTGGTACACTAAATAAAGTAATGTTAATTGGGCACACAGGAGATGATGTTAAAATGCATTATTTTGATGAAAATGCTTGTATTGGTCGTTTCCCGCTGGCCACTAACGAAGACTATGTAAACAAATCTACTGGCGAACGCGTAAGTAATACCGAATGGCACAATATAGTTGTACGCAATAAAGCTGCCGAAATTTGCGAAAAGTACTTAAAAAAAGGAGATAAGGTTTATGTAGAAGGTAGAATTAAAACACGCAAATGGCAAGACGATAAAGGCATGGATCGGTATAGCACAGAAGTGCATTGTACTGAATTTACATTTTTAACGCCCAAAGACCAATCTGGCTCTGCTCCTGTAAACACAAATCAAACCGCCCCAAACCAACATGCTAATGCAAACCCTACAAGTTCTAAAACCACTTCAAATTCCATTCCTAGCAATGAAGATGAAGAAGATGATCTTCCTTTTTAATTAAACGTTTAAGTTTTGGAACCTGACCCCCAGTTTTTTGTTTTATTGCTAGCAATCGATTTTACACAGATATTTAGTATCTTATTATTTTTGCTTTTGCTAGCTTGTTCTGCCTTAATTTCTGGTTCTGAAGTGGCGCTCTTTTCATTAAAACCTAGCGATTTCAATACTTCTGGAGAGCTTTCAGAAAAAGAAAAGATTTTAGTTCATTTACTAGACAGACCTAAAAAATTATTAGCGACCATTTTAGTAGCTAACAACTTTATTAACATCGCTATTGTGCTTTTATATAGCTCATTAAGTAGCGTAATTCATGGTAATAATGATTATGAAATATTCGGCTTTAGTCTGGTTTTTTGGATTGATGTAATTGTAGTTACTTTCTTGATTTTGTTTTTTGGTGAAATTCTTCCTAAAGTATATGCTAACCGAAACAACGTAAAATTTGCCCAATTCATGGCGTTTCCCTTATCTTTTTTAGATAAATTAATTAGCCCGCTGAGTATCCCTATGCGAAACACAACTCGTTTTATTGAAAAGAATTTTGGTAAACAAAAAAGTAATTTAAGCATAGACCAACTGTCGCAAGCTTTAGAATTAACCAGAGAAGAAGATACATCTAACGAAGAAAAGAAAATTTTACAAGGTATCGTTTCCTTTGGTAACATCGACGCCAAACAAGCTATGCAACCGCGCTTAGATATTTTCGCTTTATCTATTGATGAAGATTTTGAAACGGTATTAAATAAAATTTCAGAGAATGGTTATTCACGAATTCCCGTTTATAAAGAAAGTATAGACGAAGTTCAAGGTTTACTGTATATAAAAGATTTATTGAAATACATTCATAAAAAGAACTTCGACTGGCAAAGCTTAATTCGAGAAGCTTATTTTGTTCCCGAAAACAAAAAGCTTGACGACTTATTGAATGAATTTAAAGAGAAAAAAATTCATTCGGCTATTGTAGTAGACGAATATGGTGGCACAAGCGGCTTAATAAGCTTAGAAGATATTATTGAAGAAATTGTTGGCGATATTAGCGATGAGTTTGATGATGACGACATTATTTTCTCTAAATTAGATACTTCTACTTATGTTTTTGAAGGAAAAACTACTTTAAAAGATTTTTATCATATTTTAAAATTTGAAGAAGAACAGGAAAAACTTTTTGAAGATTACAAAGGTGAAGCCGAAACTATTGCTGGATTTGTATTAGAAATTGCCAAAAGCTTTCCGAAGGTAAACCAAATACTCAATTTCGACAACTATACCTTCACTATTGAAGCACTTGACCAAAAGCGAATTAAACAAATAAAAGTAAAAGTAAATATATAATGCGGAGTAAATTTTTCATTTTTAGTATATGCTTAATCTGTATAAGTTTAGCTTGTAGTAAAACAGATCTTCAGCCCAAACCTAAAGCACAACTTGCGCTTAATTACGAAAAAGCAAATTATAAAGCTGTAGATTTAAAAAACTGCCCGTATCAATTTGAAATTAATGGGTTAGCTAGGTTACAAAAACCTAAAATAAGCCAAAACTGTTGGAACAATATTTTTTATCCGAAACAAAAAGGGACAATTTTTATTACTTACAACAAATTGCAAAATAACTTAAATGAATACCTAATCGATGCCCAAAAACTCCCTTTACAGCATAGTATAAAAGCAGACCATATTGAAGCCAGTGAATACAATAATCCAACTAAAAACACCTATGGCGTATTTTATGAAGTTATTGGCGATGCCGCATCGCAAGCACAATTTTATTTAACCGATAGCACTGAGCATTTTATAACTGGTTCTATTTATTTTGAAGCTACACCCAATTACGACTCCATCTTACCAGCTGCCGAATATTTAAAGAAAGACATTCGCCATATCATGGAAAGCATGACTTGGAAATAAGCCTTGTTAATTAAGTTTCAATAGGTGATTTCCTTAACAAATAAAGCTCCATTTTTGCAAAAAAATTAGCTTTGAAAAATCAACAATTAAAATGGTTTTATTTAGTAAGCTTGGCCTTGCTTTGGGGAAGTTCGTTTATATTAATTAAACGTGGCTTAATAGGTTTGTCGCCTTTACAACTTGGTTCTTTTAGGGTTGCACTTACGGCTGTTGTACTCATTGTTATTGGATTTAAAAAAGTAGGGCAAATTAAAAAAAAACAATGGAAATGGATTGGCATTTCGGGTTTTATCGGTTCGTTATTTCCTACCTACTTATTTGCTTATGCCGAAACTGAAATCGACTCGGCTGTTGCTGCTATTTTAAATTCTACAGTTCCTTTATTGGCTTTAATTGTGGGTTTGTTTTTATTTGGTACGGTTTTTATCAAAAAACAATTTATTGGTGTTGTGGTTGGCTTAATAGGCTCTATCGGGCTTATTTTAGCTGGAGCTTCTTTAAATCCAGACCAAAATTATTGGTTTGGAGTTTTGCCCGTAATTGCTTCATTAATGTATGCTTTTAATGCCAACATTATTAAATCGTTTTTAGGTGGAATTTCTGCACTTGGTATCGCTACGGGTTCATTTATTATATTGTTTTTTCCTTCGATGGCGGTTTTATACTTTACAGGTTTTTTTAATGAAGCCTTTTTAGCTCAAGAAGAAGTACAAACCTCCTTACTTTATGTGGGAGTATTAGCCATTTTAGGCACCGCATTAGCCAAAATTATTTTTAACCGACTCATTCAATTATCCGATCCTGTTTTTTCTACTTCAGTTACTTATTTAATTCCCGTTGTAGCTTTGTTCTGGGGTGTATTGGACGGTGAAGAATTTGATTTGCTTCAATTAGCCGCTGGTGGTATTATTTTAGTAGGCGTGTATCTTTCGAATAAGAAAAAACGGGTGAAGACCAATGCCTAGTTTTTTTGGTTTATAATTCTAACAATCTCTTATCTTTGCAACTTTAAAATTAAGCAATGTCAAAAATTAGAATTACCAAACAATTTACTTTTGAAACAGCGCATGCCTTATACAATTACGATGGTAAATGCAGAAACATTCACGGACACAGTTATAAGTTAGATGTAACCGTTATTGGCGAACCCATTAGCGATAGCAATAATGTAAAATGCGGAATGGTAATCGATTTTGGCGACTTAAAACAAATTGTAAAAAAAGAAGTGGTCGATGTTTGGGATCATGCCATCATTTTAAACAAAGAAACACCGCACATTAAACTTGCAGAACAACTGAAAGAAAGTGGGCACGACGTGGTTTTAGTAAACTACCAACCCACTAGCGAAAAAATGATTGAAGATTTTGCTGAGCGTATTTCAACTCAACTTCCTGAAGGAATGCAGCTTTTTTCGTTAAAACTTAGAGAAACCGAAACCGCTTTTGCCGAATGGTTTGCTAGTGATAATTGATTGTAGGAATACGTTTTATTTAGGTTAAGTAGCCGTACTGATTTTTTTACCACAAAGTACACCAAATACACAAAGATTAATATAGTAAAAATGAAGTTCATATCTTGACGCAAAGGTTACTTCAAACAATTTCACGTTGAAAAAATATCAAATTGAAATATTGTTATATGATCAAATTAAAACATTTTCAAATTAGCACATTTACAGATTAAATGCTTTCTCGAGTAGTTTGTTTCAATAAAATATCTTTGTCTTTTTTAATGCTATTGATGGGTTGCTTTTTAGTGTAAATAAGAGTGAAATAAAAGCAGAAATCAAGGGATAAAATTTTACGCAATAAATTTATATACTTGTACGTAAATTAATTTGTTATGGATAAAAAGCTCACATTAAGTTTGAATGGAAATATTATTGAGAATGCAAAACTTTATGCAAAATCTAATAATACCAGTCTCTCCAAATTAATAGAATCGCATTTAGGAACGCTAACTAAAAAAGAAAAATGAAATTACCCCTTTGGTGAAAAGTCTGAGCGGTGTTATTTCAATAGATGATGATTTGGATATAAAAGATGAGTATACACAATATTTAATGAAAAAATACAAATGAAAAAAATATTGATTGATACAAATATTGTAATTGATTTGCTTTCAAAAAGAAAATGATTTTATGATGATGCAGCGGCGTTATTTTCTCAAGCTGACAAAAAAGAACTAAACCTAAACATTTCTTCATTAACATTTGCAAATACGAATTACATACTCTCCAAATTAAAATCTGCTAAAGAAGCCAGAGCGATTTTAAGAAAATTTAAAGTACTCGTTGAAATACTGAGTTTAAATGATAAAATAACAGAGCTAGCGCTCAGCGACGAAAGTTTTCGCAATTTTGAAGACGGACTTCAATATTATTCTGCAATCGAAAATGAAATCGATTTAATTATTACAAGGAATAAAAAGGATTTTAAGAATGCTAAGCTACCCGTTTTAACTGCAAAAGAATATTTAGATTCTGTAAGCTAAAAAATGAAATTATCTAAACTCCATGGAATATCTATGCCTTAATCAGCATATTTCCAAATCACTACATTTTCAAATTATCAAATCAACCCTATTCCTTCACCACGAACTGAATGGTTTCTCGAGTGGTTTGCTTCAATAAAATATCTTTATCTTTTTCAATACGATGGATGGCTTCTTGGTCAAAATGACGAATGGTATACAAGGAAACACCTTTATTGTAAGTGACTTTAAATTTCGCTTTCAAAAATTCAATTAGCTTATCTATGTTTTTGAATTTGTTGTCTACACAAACCGAAAAACTAATGGCTGAATTCTGAATCAAGTCTACTTTGATTTGATATTTGTGGAATAAGGCAAAAATTTCGCTCATGTTTTCTTCTACAAAAAAGGAAAAATCTAAGGCAGAAAGCGAGAGCAATACCAAATTCTTTTTTACGATATAACACGGCACCAAAGGTTCGATTAAGTTGGCTTTTTGCACCGCTGTTCCTGCATTTTCAGGATGGTAAAATGACTTCACAAACAACGGAATTTCTTTTTGTTGAAGCGGCTGCAAGGTTTTGGGGTGTATTACCGAAGCTCCGTAAAAGGCTAACTCGATGGCTTCTTCGTAAGAAATTTTATTCAACAAAACGGTGTCTTTAAACACGTTGGGGTCGCCATTTAAAACGCCGGGTACGTCTTTCCAAATAGATACATTTTCAGCATCTAGACAATAGGCAAAAATAGCGGCGGTGTAGTCACTCCCTTCTCTACCTAAAGTCGTGGTAAAATTATTTTCGTCTGAACCGATAAAACCTTGGGTAATGAACAATTCGCCTGCATCAACATGGGCTTTAATTTTGGTTTGGGTACGCTGCCAGTTTACTTTTGCATCACGATACGTATCGTCTGTATCGATTAAATTTCTACAATCTAACCAGGTATTTTTGATGCCTACACTCTTTAAATATTGGCTTACCAAGGAAGTTGAAATCAATTCTCCAAAACTGACTACTTGGTCATACACATAATCGTAGTTTGGGGATTTATTTCTGTCGAGAAATATCTCTAACTCATCCATAAAATAGTTAAGCTTGGTATAAGCTGGATGAGCTTTGGTTTCAAAAAGATTGTTTAAAATACTATCATGATAATCCTTTAAGTCTGAAATAGCTTGGTGTAGCTTTTTATCTTTAGCAAAGTATAAATCAATAATACGCTCCAAAGCATTGG
>NZ_BMGL01000002.1 GCF_014640175.1 Psychroflexus salis
TTATTACAAATCTTTTATCAGGGCTTATTGCGTATTCATTTTTTGACAAAAAACCATCACTTAACTTCCAATACGCATTGAATACTAATCAAATAACTATATTCGATTAATCGAACTCAGGTTATTAGCTAAAATAGCCTATAAATTTTAAAAGTAAACTTAGCAAGCCTTACTTTTGAACGAATTATTAGCCCAACAAAAAATGAACAAAACAAAAATTTCCACTCCTATTCAAGGTTGCATGACTTGGGGGAAATGGGGAGCCAATTTTGCTACAAAAGCCTATCAACAACAAATTGAAGTTTGTCTAGATTTAGGTGTTTCCACATTCGACCATGCCGATATTTATGGCGGTTACACTACAGAAGCTGAATTTGGAAAGGCTTTAGCTGAAATGAATTTGCAACGGGATTCTTTTCAATTGATTTCCAAATGTGGAATACAAATGGAAAATTTTAGAGAAAATGCAACAAAGCATTACCAATATGATGCAGCCTATATTTTGAAATCAGCGGAGCAGTCACTTCAAAACTTGCAAACGGATTATTTAGATGTGTTTTTGTTACACCGGCCGAGTCCGCTCATGCAAGTAACAGAAATTCAAAAAGCAGTTGCACAATTGCTTCAACAAGGGAAGATTAAAGGTTTTGGAGTTTCTAATTTCAATATTCAGCAAATGGCCTTGCTTCAAAAAGTAGTTTCTATTGATTATAACCAAATTCAAATTGCGTTAACCTATTCCGATAGTTTAACTAATGGATTGTTGGATTATATGCAAACCCATCAAATTCAGCCTATGGCCTGGAATCCGTTGGGGAGTTATTTTAAGTCTATAACTCCAAAATTGCAAAAGTCGGTACAGAAAATGGCAACAAAATATAAAGCTACCGAAGACCAAATCTTGTTAGCATGGTTACATAAACACCCAAGCCAAATTATTCCTGTTATGGGAACAACTAATTCAAACCGGGTTCAATCGGCTAAAGAATCAACCAAAATTCAGCTAGAATTACAAGATTGGTTTGTATTATGGGAAGCCGCTCGCGGGAAACAAGTGGATTAGTTAAACAGCAATCCATGTCAAATTGAGTGATTATTTATTTTGTCACCCAAAAGACAAAATAAATAATTGTATAGACGTTCATCACCAGGATCTCTATACAATTTTTGTTTGATTTTTTTTAAAAGATCAAACAGAAATCACTCGATCTGATAATAAACTAACTTTTAAGCGTCATTCATTATTAAATAAAATTTGCAAAATTTTCAGGGACTCGACCTGACATTCAACCTGATTTTAATAATTTTAAATCAGCAATTTTAAATCGAGAATCGTCAATCACATTAAGGTCTCGATACTTTTTTCCCTTCTTCACAGTCGGGGAAAACACTCGACCTGACATTTAATACGCTACCAAATCCAATACAGCTTTTTCTAGTTGATTTTTAGCTAAAAATTGTTGTTCTAAAGCAGCCGCAAATGGAACAGGAGTTGGTAAACTTCCTAGGCGTTTAATGGGTCCATCTAAATCTTCGAAACAGTTTTCGCTGATTAAGGCTGAAATATCAGACATGATTCCGCCAAAAATAGTGTCTTCTTGTAATAAGATTACTTTGCCCGTTTTACGTACACTTTCAAAAATAGCTTCTTCATCTAAAGGACATAAACTTCGTAAATCTAAAATATCCATTTGTATTTCTGGATGCTGTTCTGCCAACTCTAAAGCCCAATGTACACCGGCTCCATAGGTAATAAGGCTAAGTTGTATGCCGCTTTTTAGTAATTTGGCTTTTCCGATAGGTAAGGTGAAATAATCGGTGGGCACATATTCGCGAATGCTTCTATACAAGGCTTTGTGTTCGAAAAACAAAACCGGATTGGGGTCGTTGATGGCACTAGCGAGTAAACCTTTAGCATCACTTGGAAAAGCGGGATAAACCACTTTTAAACCTGGTGTTTTGGTAAACCAAGCTTCGTTAGTTTGCGAATGAAATGGACCTGCACCTACACCAGCGCCACAAGGCATTCGTAAAACTACATCTGCATTTTGATTCCAGCGATAATGTACCTTGGCTAAATAGTTTACAATGGGATTAAAACCAGAACTTACAAAATCGCCAAATTGCAATTCTACTACCGATTTGGTTTGATTAATCGATAAACCCATGGCTGCAGAAATTATTGCTGATTCGCAAATGGGTGTATTCCGAACACGTTCTTTTCCAAATTCTTCAATAAATCCTTCTGTTATTTTAAAAACGCCGCCATATTCTGCCACATCTTGCCCCATAATAACTAAATCCTTGTGCTTTTTCATGGATTGAAATAAGCCTTCCGAAATAGCATCAACAAAACGCAATTCTTTGGTTTCAGTATTGGGATTGATTTCTTCTTCATTAAAAACCTGATACACATCCTTAAGTTCAGTTTCCAGATTAGCTTCAATTGGAGCTTCATCAAAAGCCAATTTTAAATTTGCCTTGATTTCTTCCATAATTTCTTTCGAAATTTTTGCTTTCTTTTGCGGACTTAACATTTTCTTTTCTTCTAAAAAAGCTTCAAAGTTAGCAACCGGATCCTTTTCTTTCCAATATTGCATCAATTCATCGGGAACATATTTGGTGCCGCTGGCTTCTTCATGACCGCGACGCCGAAAGGTTTTAAATTCTAATAAAATAGGACGTGGGTTTTTCCGAACATCTTCTGCTAAAGCACTTACTTTTTCAAAAACTTCAATAATATTGTTGCCATCAATAATATGAGCTTCCATTCCGTAACCTTTTCCTTTATCGGCAATATGCTCGCAATTAAATTGCTCGTTAGTTGGAGTAGAGAGTCCGTAGCCATTGTTTTCTACACAAAACAAAACAGGCAATTGCCAAACCGAAGCAATGTTTAAGGCTTCATGAAAATCGCCTTCACTCGTGCCACCTTCTCCAGTAAAAACGGCGGTTATTTTTTGTTCTTTACGCAATTTATGCGCTAGTGCAATTCCGTCGGCAACGCCCAATTGTGGTCCCAAATGCGAAATCATCCCCACAATTTTGAATTCCTGTGTACCAAAATGAAAACTGCGGTCGCGGCCTTTGGTAAAGCCATTTGCTTTACCTTGCCATTGCGAAAACAAGCGATTCAACGGAATTTCTCGGGAAGTGAAGACCCCCAAATTACGATGCATAGGCAAGATATATTCATCTTTGTGCAAGGCTTTGGTAACGCCAACAGCGATGGCTTCTTGTCCAATTCCTGAAAACCATTTGGAAATTTTTCCTTGGCGGAGCAATACTAACATTTTGTTTTCTATTAGTCGAGGTTTTAGGATGGCTTGGTATAAATCGAGGTAATTTTCTTGGGTAAGTTGAGTTGATTCGAAATTCATAAAAGCATTTTAGAATGTATCAAAAATACATTAATTCCTGAAATTTTAAGTTGAATTGAATAGCAAACTATATCCTTTTCGTAACTGCTTAAAAAGCAGAGATTAATCCAAGCTAAAACTCCTGTTAATATTGAATAATTTAACCAATTAAGCATTTATTTTTGCTGGAATGGACTCATTAACACAAATTGTTCTTGGTGCAGCGGTTGGAGAAGCTGTTTTAGGGAAAAAAGTAGGAAATAAAGCTGCTTTGTACGGAGCAATTGCAGGAACAATACCCGATTTAGATGTAATAGCGGGTTATTTTGTAGACGAACTTACGGCTATAGAATGGCATCGGGGTTTTTCACATTCGGTTGTATTTGCAATGTTAGCCGCTCCGGTTTTTGGCAAACTGGTTTCTATTATAGAAACTAAGGCAAGTAGGAAAGATTGGACCAAATTGTTTTTTTGGGGCTTATTTACGCATCCTTTATTAGATGCATTTACCACTTGGGGAACTCAATTATTTTGGCCGCTTGATATTAATTTGGCCTTTAAAAGCATTTTTGTAATCGATCCTTTGTATACGTTACCTTTCTTAATTTTGTTAATCTTTGCTTTGCGATTGCCCAAAACTAGCTTTAAACGCAGGAAATTAAATACCATTGGTTTAATAATTAGTTCGTTGTATTTGATGTTAACTCTTGCTTTTAAAGGGATAGCTTATTATCAATTTACGAAGGCTTTAGACGAACAGCAGATTACTTACCAAGCTATACAAGTTCGCCCTTCTGCTTTTAATACTATTTTATGGAATGCCAATGTGAAGTTAGAAAATGAGTTTTTATTAGCAGATTATTCTTTTTTTGATTCGCAACCTATACAGTTTAGAAGTTTTGCTAAAAATGAAAATTTACTGGGACAATTTAAAAAACACCCCGATATTCTTAGACTGAAAAAAATTACCAAAGGTTGGTTTACCGTTTCAAAAACTGAGAAAAACCTAATTGTATTCAACGATTTGCGTTTTGGCCTACTAAGTGCTTCACCAACCGAAACCGATTTTGTTTTTGCGTATCAGCTTTTTAATGCAGATGCATCCCATTTAACAATTACAGAAACTCCAAAAACTAGAGGCGATGCACAAAAGTTGTTGGCTGACCTTTGGAGTAGAATATTAGGAAATTAGTTTATTTGGTAAATAAGTATACTTCGTGCGTAGGCTCTTCGTTTACTAAATATTTTAAAATGTAATATCCTTTTAATTTTTTAGGATCTTTAGCCGATAAAATTCCTTTTTCAATTTGCATGTTGTTGATGTAAACTACATAGTCACTGCTAAATCGCCAGCGTTCTAAATCTTGAAAATTAATTTCTGTTTTTAATTCTGGTTTTTTCACAAAATACAAATAGCCAGGTAACTTTTTAGCTTTTACCTGCTGTTGAAAAGTCATGCGTTGGTGAATATTTTCAACGTAGTTCAATTCAATTTTTCTAAAATAGCGTTCATCTTCATCTAAATTTTCCCAGCCATCAATTAAGGTATTGTATTGCTCAATCATTTCTTGCGTAACCGGGCCAGATTCACTAAAATTTGTAATTACACTGCGTTGCACATTGATAAATTGTATCGGAGTTTTTTGAATTTCAGCTTTAATTTTTTCAATAAACTCGTTAGTTGTGTTTGTGCTTACTTCAATATTTGCTGTATGTACATCTAAATCTTCTTGTTTGTAATTTTGTAATTTGTTGTTAATTATTATACCAAGACTATCTAATATTACAGCAGCATTATCGATCTGTATAGCCTGTTCGTTATCTACATTTATTTTGGTTAGGTTTTGCTCTAAACTATCGGTTTGTGCATTGCTAACTTGAAAGTTAAACAGACAAAATATAAAAAATGAAATAGAATAAATAAGTTTCATGATGTGTTTCTTAGACCTACAAAGTTAACAAATTAATTAGCTTATTTACTCAGCCTGTTTCCAATACTGTTTTATAAAGTTTGCATTTCGTTTTTTTAGACCATCTGCTAAAACTTTTACCGCCATTTCTTGATGATTTTTAGATTTATCTTGGCTCATTTTAAATCGGCCTTTTACTTCTAAAACTTCAATTTTAAAACCAAAAATATACTTTACTAAACTATGCAAGCGTTTTTCGTTTTGTGTTAATTGGTATGCCGCATCTTTGCCTTCTAATTGCGTTGTAAGTTGAATAATAGCATTTTTTAAAGCTTCATTTGAAATAGGCTTAAGCAAACCTTCTACTTCTACTTTACAATAATTGTATGTTGGCAATTCGTTGGTGGTAAAATGTGAAGGCGAAATATAATTTTCTGGTCCGTTGAAAATCAATTTCACTTTTTCACCTTCATTTAGCGTAGCAATTTGTGGATTTTGAATATCTAAATGCCCAATTAATTCGTTAGCATTTCCCCAAATAAAAGGTAAATACGATGTAAAAATTTCATCTTGCTGCGAAGTAATTAAATTTGCAAGGGGAAAATGATTAATGAGCTCGTGAATTAAATGCTCATTTTTTTCTATAAAGTGTGCTGCTGGATAATTCAAATCTAAGTTTTGAAACAAAAGTAATTTTTTTATATTTAACAAAACTTAATCAATGTCTTCATCATCAGCGTATTTTTCTATAAAAAATTGGTCGGAGAGCGATCGTCCTAGAGAAAAGTTGCTTTTAAAAGGAAAAGAAAATTTAAGCGATGCAGAGTTAGTTGCCATTTTAATTGGTTCGGGTAGCCGTAACGAAAGTGCTGTAAGTTTGTGTAAGCGAATTTTGAAAGATAATGCACACAAAATAAATTTATTAGCCAAGTTAGATGTGCAGCAGTTAATGCAATATAAAGGCATTGGTGAAGCAAAAGCCATTAGCATAGTTGCAGCCTTAGAATTGGGCAGAAGACGTCGCGGAGAAGAAGCCATCGAACAGCCTAAAATTAGTTCAAGTACAAGTGTTTTTGAAGTTATGCAACCCATTTTAGGCGATTTGCCCCATGAAGAATTTTGGATAATTCTATTAAATAATTCCAATAAAATAATACATAAGTTTGCTTTAAGTAAAGGCGGAATTACAGGTACTTTAGTCGATTTACGCTTGCTTTTTAAAAATGCTTTGGCTTTCGGTAGTGTAAGTTTAATTTTGGTGCACAACCACCCATCGGGAGCTTTACAACCCAGTCAAGCAGATGTAAAAATTACAAAGCAAATTAAAAATGGAGCTTCCACCTTAGATTTGAAACTACTAGACCATTTAATTGTAACCGATAGGAGTTATTACAGCTTTGCAGACGAGGGAGTTTTATAAATATATTCTTGTTTTAAATGCGTAAATTCGCCATTTAAGCAATTAAGTTTCATGGAAATTCTTGTTTTTACCAATCAGCGAACTTCGCGTAAACAATATTGTTTTAAGCAAGTATGCTATCAAATTTTAGGTTTTCGGGTTCGATTTACCACTAAAATTGAAGAGTTTATTTCGTATCAAGGCGTTAAATTTTCGTATGCAAAAAAACCACTTGGTCAAGAGTTGTTTGTTGAAGCGGCTGGTTTATTAGATGAAGAAGGTTTTGGTGATTTTGATATTAAAGTAGAAGATTGGAATTCTATTCCCTGTTTTTTTAAAGTTTCTAAAGAAAGCAGCATCCCATTTGATATTTTTTCAGCATCTTTTTATTTATTAGTTCGTTATGAAGAGTATTTGCCCTTTGTAAAAAATAAAGCTGGTGGTTTTCCTGTTGAAGAGAGTACAGCATTTAAATATAAATTTCTTCATCGGCCAGTAGTAGATTTATGGGCTTACCAGTTTTTAGAAGTTTTGCAAGAAAAATATCCCAATATCGAATTTCCACAATCAACCTATACGATTCAATTACAAGTGACTGTTCATGAAGCGTTTGCTTTTAGGTACAAAGGTTTATTAAGGCAACTTGTTGGTTTTTTTAAACAATTACTTTCGGGTAATTTACCACAAGCTTGGTTGCAGATTAAAACCCAATTGCGCTTGGTTAAAGATCCCTTAGATGTGTACGATAAAATTGTTCAATTAGCTAAAAAACATCAGTTTAATCTTAAAATGTTTTTTCAATTAAGCGACTTTTCTAAAGACAATAGAAATATAAACCATCATAAAACCCATTATCAGCACTTAATAAAATCGATGGGCGATTATTTTGAAACCGGACTTTTGCCAGGTAAAACAGCAATTTTTGAAGCTGAACAATTGCAAAAAGAGAAAAAACGTTGGAAAGAAATTGCTAAACAGGAAGTTAAACGGGTTTTAGTAAAAAAATTCCCCTTATCCTTTCCAGAGTCTTACATTAATTTCGAAAAAGCACTTATAAAAGAAGACTATTCTATGGGGTATGCAGATGAGCTTGGTTTTAGAGCAGGAAGTTGTACGCCTTTTTTATTTTATAACCTAAATGCAGAAGAAGTTACGCCATTAAAAATTCATCCTTTTGCTTTGCATAGTTCAATTTTAAGAAACAAACAAAGTCATGAAATTCAAGAAAAATTAACCAAAATTAAATCAGATTTACAGGCTGTTAATGGGAGTTTTAATCTTAATTTTGAAAATGAAGATTTCAAATCCGAACAATTTACAAAAACAAAAGAATTTATAATACAATTACATGCCACAGATTAAACATGTTTTTTTTGATTTAGACCATACTTTATGGGATTTTGAAAAAAATTCTGCTTTGAGTTTTGAGTCTATTTTTACAGAACATACAGTTCCTTTTTCTGTTGAAGAATTTTTGCATAACTACATACCGATTAATTTAAAATATTGGAAACGTTATCGCTTAAATGAAATTACCAAGGAAGAATTACGTTACCAACGTTTAAAAGAAGCTTTTGATAGTGTACAGTTTAAAGCTACCGATCATTTAATAAATACCATAGCCGAACTTTATATTTTGCGACTAAGCGAGCAAAAACATTTGTTTGATGGCAGCTTAGAAATTTTAAATTACTTAAAGGCCAAATACCATTTGCATATCATCACCAATGGTTTTGAAGAAGTACAATACAAAAAAATGTACAATTCTGGTATTTCAAATTATTTTTTAACCACTACCACTTCAGAAGATGTAATGCTTAAAAAGCCACATCCTAAAGTATTTCAGCACGCGCTTCAAAAGGCAAAAGCAACTACGCAAGAAAGCATAATGATTGGCGACAATTTAGAAGCCGATATTTTTGGTGCTTTAGATGTTGGTATGGATGCTATTTATTTTGGAAACGACACTACTTTTAAAGGAAAACGAGTTGAGCAATTACTAGAGTTAAAAAAATATTTATAATGAATATATTACGCTGTTTTGCGCTGTTTTGTATATTGAGTTTTTCTCAATTATCTGCACAGCAAGGTGTTTTTGAATACTTCGATTATTATGTTATTCCTACACAATACGAGTTTCAAACTAAGGAAAATGAATACCAAATCAATTCGCTTTTAAGGTATTTATTTAAAGAAGAAGGCTTTGATGTATTTATGGATAAAGAAACACTTCCAGAAGAATACAAAGCAAATGCTTGTAAAGGTTTAAGAGTAGATTTAGAAAAAGAGTTTGCAATTACGCATTATTACGTAACCATAAAACTATACGACTGCCAAAACAAAATTGTCTTGGGTAGCCGTGGAAAATCGAATAGCGAAAATTTAAAGACTGCGTATCAAGAAGCCATTCGTGAAGCTTTTTTAGCTATTGAAAAAGCTAATCTTAAAATTGATAATGCTAGTTTAAATACCAACACGGATCGATTAACTAAAGAAGAAAAACAAGCCTTATTTACCGCAGAAGTAAAACAGAAGAGCTCGGCGTACCAAGTGTTAGACAGTGTAGTTTATTTTTATAAAAACGGAAAAGAAATTGAAATATATAACCAAGATGTAAGCCAAGTCTTGGGCAAGTTAACTCCAATTGAAGCAAACATGTTTATTTATAATTCAGACGAGATTAATGGAGTGATGACCGAAAAAGAAAATGGAAACTTTGAATTAGAATACAGAGCGATTACTTCTAAGCAACCACAAATTTTGATTTATTCCTTGGTAGAAAAACCAGATTTGGACAAAAATTAAGATTTTACCCTTTTTTCATTTTGTTTTACAAAAGCATCCCAGCCTGTATAACTTTTTTGTGTGTTTGGTTTTCCAGAATTATAAAAATGACACACTGCAGCGGCCAATCCATCGGTAGAATCTAAATTTTTAGGTAAAGATTTAAGTCCAAGCATTTGTTGAAGCATCTTGGCAACTTGCTCCTTGCTGGCGTTTCCATTACCTGTAATAGCCATTTTAATTTTTTTAGGTAAATATTCTGTAATTGGGACTTGTCTAGATAAGCCGGCGGCCATAGCTACACCCTGCGCTCTACCAAGCTTTAACATTGACTGTACGTTTTTGCCAAAAAAAGGTGCTTCAATGGCAATCTCATCGGGATGATGTTCGTCGATAAGCTCTATAGTGCGCTCAAAAATTAATTTAAGCTTAGTGTAAGGATCGGTGTACTTTTTCAACATCAATTCATTTAGCTGTACAAACTCCATTTGTTTATTAATTATTTTAATAATGCCAAATCCCATGATGGTTGTGCCCGGGTCGATTCCTAAAATTATTTTTTCTGATGCCAACTGCCTAAATATTTGTTTATTTGTACATGTTTAATTTCAACAAATCTAAACAAAACTATAGACTACTAATTAAAGTTTTATTAGTAGTTATTAGCAGTGGGTATATATTTCATGTTATACGTCAAGAACAATCTAGTTTTTACATTGTTTTCGAACATTTTACAGCTGCCGATAAGCTCTATATTTTTTGTTTTATAGCTTTACTATTACTTTTTAGTATTTTGAACTGGTTTTTTGAAATTTTAAAATGGAAAACTTTAGTTACGCAGGTTTTTAAAATAACTTTTCAAACGGCAGCTTTGCAAACTCTAATATCGCATGCAGTTGGAGTTTTTACACCTAATAGGGTAGGAGATTTTGCTATGAAATTAAGTTTTTTTGAAACCAAATACCGCAAACGAATTTTAGGTTTAAATTTTTCAAATAATTTTATACAAATGCTGATCACTATTTTGTTTGGAGGTGTTGGCATTTTAATTTTACACCAAAAGATAATTAAGCTAGTAAATTTTCAATATGTTGAATGGTTTATAGGAGTTTTCTTTTTTTTAGTAGTTTTTGGATTATTCTTTAAAAAATACCTACATAAAACATATCATTCCATAAAGTTAAACCTACAATTAAACTGGAATACTTTTGTAAAAGTTGCATTTTTTTCATCCTTAAGGTATTTTATTTTTAGTCATCAATACTATTTGTTGGGTTGGTTTTTGGGTTGGGATATTGCTTATTTAAGCGCAATGCCTTACATATTTCTTATGTATTTTGTGGTTTCTTTTTTACCAAGCATATTTGTTTTAGACGCGGCGTTAAAAGCAGGAATTGGTATTTATCTGTTTGGTTTTTTAGGAGTTTCAACTTACGTTATTTTGGCAATTTCTGCTCTAATGTGGCTATTAAACTTTGCATTACCAGCGCTTTTAGGTAATTTTTTTATGCTTCGTTTTAATTACCGGTATACTTATCATAAACCTGTAACACTATAATTTTCATGTGGTTTATAAGCTTCATTTTTTTTATGTACTTGCTTAGCTTATTGGTTTTGCTTTTCAGTTTAATAAGCGTAAAAAACAATTTCGAATTATCAAAAACATCTCAAAAAAGATTTAGTATTGTTATTGCGTTTAGAAACGAAGAAGCTAATTTAAAAACCTTATTAACCAGTTTAGAAACATTGCATTATCCAGAAGCTTTGTTTGAAGTTGTGCTTGTTAATGATCATTCTACAGACGCTTCAATTGAAATTATAAAGCAGTTTACAAGTTTCAATAAAACTACTAAATTGCTTCACTTACCCGAAGCTAAATCGGGTAAAAAAGCGGCGATTCACCTTGGTATTCAACATGCTCAATTTGAATTTATACTTACTACCGATGCAGATTGTTTGGTGCATCAAGATTGGTTAAACACGTATAATGCTTATTTACAAGAAAACGATGTAGCAGCTGTAATTGGAGGAGTTGCTATTAGCAAAACCAATCGATTTTTAGAAAAATTTCAGTATTACGATTTTATGGCATTGCAAGCGGTTACCTTTGCCATGGCTAAACTTGGTCAACCTATTTTATGTAATGCTGCAAATTTTTGCTATCAAAAAAAAGTTTTTCATCAACTCGATGGCTTTGTTGGTAACGAAAATTTAGCTAGTGGCGATGATGTTTTTTTGCTTCAAAAAATGCGAAAGGCCAAATTAAAAATTGGTTATGTGTTGCAGCAAGAAAATTTAGTTTTAACCCGAGCTGAGACTACAACAAAAACCTTTATTCAGCAACGTAAACGTTGGTTCTATAAAACAAAACAAATTAGTTCTGTTTCTCAAAAATTTTTGAGTTTACTTTTATTGAGTACAAATTTTTCATTGCTATTTTTGATGATATTTAATTTTTTTTCAACAGCGTATTTTACGCTTTTTATTGCGTGCCTACTTATAAAAATTAGCATTGATTTTTTTCTTACATTTGAATTAGCAAAAAAAATGAAACTTCCATTTTGTGTAACAGATTTTTTAATAGCAAATTTGTTTTATCCAGTTGGAATTGTCTACTTTTTTGGATATTTATTAAATTCTAAATTTACATGGAAACAAAGAACATATCTTTAACCCAAAAAATTAGTGTAATTCTATTTTTTTTACTGCTTGGATTTTCTGGATTTTCTCAAAAAGAATATCAAGTTAATGGCGAATCTTTATTGCTTTACGTTGAAGAAGAAGGTGAGCTAAGTTTACTAACCGAACGTTCTACAAGAGATTATCGTTACTTTCTTAAAAAAGATGATCAACTTGTGGAGCTTACTAAAGAAAATTACCGTGAAAAAATCGATGAATATACAGCATCTATCGATTTAAATACCCGCAAACTCGACTTTACAAGGCGTGACTTGTCTATGATAGTTTTAAAATACAATTATGGAGGAGAAGATGCTATGGATTCGAAATCTAATGTGCATGTGCGTTTAGGTTTATGGGGTGGACAAAGTAATTTTATAATGTTTCGGTCAGAAGATGACAACCAAATACCATTTGCTGGAATTGAAGCAGAATTATACAGTGAAGAAGATTACCCTAGAAACTCCTTACTACTTCAGCTAAGAAAAAGTTTTCCTACCGATGATTTTGAATTAGATATTACTGAAATGATGATTGGTTACCGATTTAAAATTATCGATACCCGTATTTTTCACTTTTATGCAGAAGCAGAATTAATAAGCTTTGGTAGTTATGATGAAACCTTTTTGGAGTTAGATAATAATGATGTGCCCACCGAAATCAGTGAAAGTTATACGGCTTTAAACACGCCTTTAGGTATTGGCGCAGGTATGGCAATAAGGTTATTTAATGAAACTTTCCTTACGCTAAATTATTCAAATATTTACAAATTTGGAGAAGATACGCGAGATGATTTTTCGGTAGACTTACGCGCTGGTGTTAAGTTTCGTTTGTAATTTTTATAGGTAACACAAACTTGCAATGTACGGGTACGCCTTGTTTTTGTGCAGGATTTATTTCAGGAAGTTTTTTTGCTAAGAAATCGTTTAGTTGAAGCTTTAAATTTTCAACTGATGCTGCATTAGCATCCTTTACGGCTAAAACTGTTAAATTTCCTTGGTTGCTTACTTCTATTGTAAGTTCACAATAATGTTGATTAATTTCGTTTTCTTCCCAAAAAACAACCAATTTTTCATGTAATGTTTCAATAAAACAAGATTTGGTTACTGTTTTATTTTCAGAAGTTGTACAAGTTGTAAAATTGGGGTAAATGTCTACTTCGTGAAACGAAATGCCTTTCATTTCCTGTTCAATCAACTGCTCAACATCTTTTTTTTTCAATTGCTCTTTAGAGCAGGCTGAAAAAATTAAAGCAGCGATTAGCAAAAAATATAGTTTAGTATTCACGCTTCAAAAGTAATGAATTTTTAAAAAGTGAATTCTTTCTATAATCAGTCTTTTTTAGTTGAAGTGTTTCCAGTCATAAAAATTTCTTTTCGTAGTTCTTTAACTCGGTAATCTGCTAAATTATAATAATTCCCTTTTGGAAAATTATCCATATACAATTGGTAGGCATCGAGAATTTTTTGGTCATCGGCATAAAATCGGTCTTTAGCATTGGCCAAACCATAAGTGGCTTTTTCATGATTTGGATCTTCTTTAATGCATTGCGTAAACATACCAATGGCACGTTCGTAATCTTCCTTTTGTAAAAATACGGTAGCAAAAATATAATATTGCCTTGCTCGACTTACATCTTTTAAAGCAAAAGCTTGCGAAATATAAACTTGTGCTTTGTCTATTTCTCCGCAAAAAGTTGCTACTTCTGCAGCATCTTCTAATATGGTATAATCTGTGGGGTCTCTTTGTATATAAATTTCATAATGTTTTAAAGCTTCAGCATAAGCCCTAAGTTTTACATAAGCTTTCGCCAAACGTTTTTCAACAAAAAGCGGTACATCAGAGATTTTTTTCAGTTTTAAAAAGCTAGCAATGCTTTCTTCCCATTTTCCACGAGCATATAAAGCTTGACCTTGTATAGAAAGTAAACTCGCATTTTCTGGGTTAGACCATAAACCTTGAGAAGCAATGCGATTTGCCACTGCGTAATTTTTTTGTTTAAGCTCTTCTTTAGCCAACTCGTATACCACCAATAAATGATCTTTTTGTAAATCGTAAGCTTGGTATAAAGTTTTTTTGAAGTCTTCACTTCCTAATTTTTGTTTGGCTAAAGCAGATCGATATGCATATTCAGCATTTTTCGGATTTTCTGTTCGAAGATAGTTAAAAATAGAATCGGCTTGTTGAGCATTATTTTGTTGAAGCAGGAGTTTTCCGTAGGAATAATAATGCTGTAAAGCATCGCCTTCTGATAGATTTTTTTGATACACTTCACTTGCTTTTTTAGCATTTCCCACACCTAGATAAGCTTTAGCTACCAAAAATGTTTCTTTTTTATTAAGGTTTTTAGTTGAAGCATTAGCTATTTGAATCACCTTAGCAAATTCGCCTGCAGCCATTAAAGAATCTAAGCTTTTGGTTTGAGCTGTACTCATGTTTATAAGTAGTAAAATCAGTAATAAGTGAAGAATGTTTTTCATAGCATATTTATTAAAATTGTTTTTTACTGCAAAGCGCCCATACAATCAAAATCCTAAATCCCAAATCTGAAATCATAAATCAACAATCCCAAATCAACAGTTTATTTCTCTTCTTCATTCTCTTCTTTCTCGGGAATTAAAAGTGTAATAGGCAAAGTATAAATTACATTTACATTTTCTTCCTTATGCATGCCAGGCTTCATTTTAGGTAAACTTTTTACCGCATCTTCGCTAGCTTTCGATAGGTCAGGATGAGCAGAACGGGCTTCTACATTTGCGATTTCTCCATTTTTGGAAATGGTAAAACGAACATAAATTCGTGTTTTTCTTTCTAAATCTACTTTTGAAACCAGAGAAGACAATTCTTTTAATTTTTCATCTAATTTATTTTCAGTTTCTTTATCTGTTCTTAGCTTTTCAATTATAGAAGTATCAAAATTTTTATTGATGTGCTCTTGAATATTTTTAGACATGCAATTTCTTAATTCTTGATTGCTTAAATTTTCATCGCATCCCGGATAAACAGGTACGCGATCTACTGCGGCAAATGGGACATCCGTATCGAATTCGGTTTGGGTTTCAATTTTTCTGCTATCCATCATTACCACTTTCTTTTTATTCATTTCTTCACGGTATTCAGCATAACTTTTTTTAATAAAAGCTTGGTCAACTTTTTCATTTGGACTCATGCCGTTTTCATAAGCAAGTGTAGCAAAGGCTTTCATTTTGTAAAAACCTTTTTTGGTTAAAACTCCTTTTTCATCTTTATTTGCGTTTATGGTATAATCGTAATAAACAGACATGTCTTGTTTTTCGACTAATTCAGTTATTTCCTTTTTATACTTTTCTAAAAGCGCTTGCTCGTCCTTTGGTAAGTTTTCTTGAGCAATGGAGCTAAAGCCTACCAATACAACAAGTATAGGCGTTAGGATGGCATATTTTAGTAAGGCCATTTTATTCGATTCTTTTTTTTGTAACATCATAATTCTGTTTTTAATGAATGATTTATTGTAAAACGAGCTCATTAAGCCCATGTTGTTGGTTTGGAATGCGGTGTTGAGTAATTGCCAGGCGTATGTTTTAGGGTTTAATTCTCTACAAACTCTTTCATCGGCCTGGTATTCATGTATAAGTTGTAATTCTTTCTGGTAAAAATAGAGTAGTGGATTAAACCAAAAAACGGTTCTTATTAAAGCTAGTAAACTGTTGTCTATACTGTGCTTAAGTCGAACATGTTGTTGCTCATGCAGTAAGATTGCCTTTCGCTCTTCGGCTTCCATTGCCGTACCTAAAAAAACATAGTGATAAAAACTAAAGGCTTCTTTGCTTTGTTTTACACTTACTATTTTGAAATTCTTTTCAGATGCAGATACATTTTCTTGAATAAGTTGAATTAGCGTTTCAATTTTAAGGTAGAGTAAACTTAATGCCACTGAAAACCCTACAATATACATGTTTTCTAAAAAAGATACGTATAAAGTTGAAGCTTTTTCCCGAAATGTAGTTGACGATGTTTGCGCATCTCCCACAAATACTTCTGGTAAATAAATACTTTGTAACTTGTTTAAGTTTTCTTGACCTAAATCGAATTGAAACCAATTCAATTCTACAAAAGGTAATGCTATTGAAGCAATTAAGCTACCTAATAAGTAAAAGCGATTCAATTGAAAAAAAGATTCTTTCTTAATAAGTTGATAAGCCAATAGAAAGAGACTTTGATACAATACTATTTGAAAAAGTATAGACATTAGTCTTTGTTTTTGTTCAAGTCTTTCATAATCTGTTCCAAATCGGATAGGCGCAAATCGTTTTTCTTCATAAAAAAAGAAACCATCGAAGAAAATGAACCTTCAAAGTAATTATTAATGAGCTTTTTCATGCTTTCATCTTTGTATTGTGCTTGGGCTACTTTTGGGAAATATACATGTCCACGACCTTGTTTTTGGTAACCTACAAAGCCTTTTTGCTCCAAAATTCGAATAATAGTAGAAACCGTATTATATGCAGGCTTTGGACTCGACATATGCTCAATAATATCGGCTACTTTGGCTTTTTTTAGCTTCCAAACATATTGCATTACTTCTTCTTCTGCCTTAGTTAATTCCTTCATTGTTAAGTTTTGTTTCTTCAAATATAACTAAACATTTAGTTTAAACTAAGTTTTTAGTTAAAAAATAATATTGATGTGCAGTTGCTCTTAATTCTTCAACAAATACTATTTACAAAGAGTGTTTACTACTTTTGAAAAGAAAATGTCATGCAGTACTGGCTTTCAATAGCCTTATTGTTAATGGATTTTGCAGGAAAAATACTTGGAAGGCCACTTATTACTTCTTCGACAATACTATTGAATTCTTCATCATTTCCATGTGAATCTGAAGCTGTAATCTTTCCTTTTTCTGAAATACTAAAATTGATTTGTGTTGAGTAATTTCCGGGAACTAAACTATCGGTAAGTTCAGATTTAGCCATTTTTTGCCTAAAATGATTTCTGATTTTTTTATCCATGCAATCATATAGCTCTGTATTATTTAAATCCATAGCACAGCCAGGAAATATGGGTGCTTTTTGTAGGGTAGTGGAGTTTGTGTCTTCAATTTTTAAATTAATTGGTATTGTGTAAATAACTCCAACTGCTTTGCTATTTTGTAATCCAGGCTTCATTTTTGGTAAACCAGCAATTACTTCTTCCACAATAGGAATTAATTTAGGTTCGTTGCTCACTGTTTTTACAATTTTAACCTTACCTTTTTTCGTAACTAATGTACGTACATAAGCCATGTAAGTACCTTGACCTAAAACTTTGCTAGCTTCATTGTATAGCGAGCTTTCATTCAAAAAAGCAGAAACTTTCTCGTTCATGCAATTTCTTAGTTGGTCATTATTCAACTTTTTATAGCAACCCGGATAAACAGGAACGCTTAGTTTAGAATTTGTCATAGCTAAAATGTCATTTACTTCATTTCCAAAACCAAATGGCAGAACATAATTATAGGCTACAGCTTCTCCATTACTTTTTGCTGGTTTTAAAGTAGGTAATTTTGCTAATGTTTCTTTAGCTAATGCATCTAGTTTTTTGTTTGGGGTATAAGCTTGTATATTGTTAATTTTTCCATTTTTGTCGATATCAAAATGAACAAAAAACATAAAATTATTTTTGTCCATGATTTCTTGAGCTTGTTTCGTATCAAAATTAGCATTAAAAAAAGCTCTGATTTTTGCTTGTGTACAATCTTCTAGTTCTTGGTTTGCTAAGTTTGGGTCACAACCTTCAAAAACAGGAGATTTTACAAAACGATAATTTTCTTTGGTTAGTTTTTTTTCAGTTCTACTATTGCTATTTAACACGCTTGTAGTAAGCATTTTGTCAAGATAATAATCATAATCTGATTTTAGATATGGTAAATCTTCTTTGGCATAGTCTAACCAGCCATATTCTGCAGCAACCACAGTATAAGCTTTTAGTTTATAGAAGCTTCTTAAAGATAAAATTTCATATTGATCTCGATCTAGCTTTAGGTGTTTGCTATCAATGGGTTTGTGTTTTTGTTCTTTTTCAAAAAACGATTCAGCTTCAACTACAAAAGCTTGGAATACTTTTTCTTCTTCGTCAGAAAGCTGAGTTATATTTTCTGTAAACCCCTTTTTTAAATTCTGCAAATAAGTTTCGTAAGAAACATTGTATTGACTAAATAGATTGGCATACTTGCTAGATGGCTCTTTTGTGGCAAGCACATTTAAAAATGCTCTGGTTTTGTAAAATTCATCTTCTGGCACTTTTTCATTTAAATCTTCAACTAAGATATTCACTAGCGTTTTAAATTCTTCATCTGCATCTTGGTATAATGTTTTACCGATTTTTATATTCTTTTCGTGTATTTTTTGATGAGCTTCAATTTTTTGTCCTTGAGTACTATCAAAAATAAGTAAAATACAGCTAAATAATAAAATGATGTTTTTGTTCATAACAGAGAGCCATTATTGTTGTAAAACACAAACATAAAAATTTCTTAAATTTTGTGTAGGCTACACATCATTTTAAAATCCTAAAGTTTTGTGCATAAGCCTAACAATTGTTAGTTTTGAAACACTCGAAAACGATTTAGAAATTAAACTATAAAATATGTCTGAAGCTTACGTAAAACATGATATAAAAGACCAGATTGCTACAATTGAATTTTTTCATCCAGCACACAATTCACTACCAAGTAATATCCTAGCTAAATTAGCTGAAACCATCACCCAAATGGGAAAGGATAAGGATGTTTTGGTTATAGTAATTAAATCGGGTGGCGACCGAACCTTCTGTGCTGGAGCTAGTTTTAAAGAATTAATTGCTATAGAAGATGAACAAACCGGCGAAAAATTTTTTAGCGGATTTGCCAATGTAATCAATGCCATGCGTAAATGTCCGAAGTTTATTATTGGTCAAGTACAAGGTAAAACTGTTGGTGGCGGAGTAGGTTTAGCTTCAGCAATGGATTATTGTATGGCTACAAAATACGCATCCATTAAATTAAGTGAATTGAACATTGGCATTGGTCCTTTTGTAGTTGGTCCTGCCGTACAGCGTAAATTAGGAGTTAGCGGTATGTCGCAAATTGCTATCGACGCCAATTCTTTTTATTCACCTGAATGGGCGATGCAAAAAGGATTGTTCACAAAAGTTTTTGAAACTACTGAAGAATTAGACGAAGCTGTAACCGAAATGGCTAAAAATCTATGTCAATATAATCCAGAAGCAGTGCAACACATGAAGCAAATGTTTTGGCGTGGCACAGAAGATTGGGATGATTTATTGGCCGAACGTGCTAAAATTAGCGGAAAATTGGTACTGAGTACATTTACAAAGGAGAAGTTGAAGAGATTTAAATAGTTTAGTTAGTAGTCTTTAGTTGGTAGAAAGTAGTTTTTTATATTTAACATTTTATCTGAAAAATCATGAAAAGTAAATATCATTTTAATTTTGAAGACTTGAAAGTTTACCAGAAAGCGATGGATTTTGGTGAAATAGTTTATCATCAAATAAGCAAATTTCCTAAAATTGAAGATTACAGACTTTCTTCACAATTTGCACGAGCTTCAGATTCTATTGCATTCAATATAGCGGAAGGCTCAGGAAGTTCAGATGCAAGCTTTTTGAATTATTTAAGAATTGCAAGAGATAGGAGTAGGGAGTTTGTTTCAGCAACTACTAAAGCCTACAAAAGAAATTATATTACATTTGATGAGTATGAAACCAACAGAGTTTTCCTCGTTGAAATTAATAAAATGCTATCTGTTCTAAAGAAACATTTAGAAAGTAAATAATTATTTAATTACTAACTACCAACTAAATACTACCAACTAAAAGCTACCAACTAATGGCCATTTACAAATTCAAAAACCACATACCAGTAATTCACGAATCGAGCTTTGTGCATCCACAAGCTGCAGTTACGGGAAATGTTATCATTGGGAAAGATTGTTATGTTGGACCAGGTGCTGCAATACGTGGTGATTGGGGTGAAATTATTTTAGAAGATGGAGTTAACGTACAGGAAAATTGTACGGTACATATGTTTCCGGGGAAGTCCATTGTGCTTAAAAAAGGAGCGCATGTAGGTCATGGAGCTATAATTCATGGAGCCAATTTAGGCGAAAATTGCTTAATTGGGATGAATTCCGTAATTATGGACGATGCTGAAATTGGTAACGAATCTATTGTTGGTGCCATGGCTTTTGTAAAAGCTGAAACTAAAATTCCAAATCGGAGTTTAGTGGTTGGAAATCCAGCCAAAGTAATTAAAAAAGTTTCTGATGATATGATCGCTTGGAAAACAGCAGGAACTAAATTATATCAACAATTACCAGCCGATTGCCATGAAAGTTTAGAAGAAGTCGAGCCACTTCGGGAGATTCCCAAAAACCGACCAAAACAAGAAAATTTTTATCAAACTTTGAATGATTTTATCCGAGAAGATGATGAGTGAAGACTTTTAGATTGAGTTTTGAATAGAAAGAGTTGAAAAATTAAAATAGCTTAGCGCCTTAGCGTCTTAGCGAGAAAATGAATATTAAGAACAGCTTTGTACCTCAGCCTGCCAGATGAAAGGCGTGCAGCTTAGCGTGAAATAATAAAAAATGAGTAATCAAGATAAAAAAACAAAATCAGTAGAATTCAAACTCCCCAAAATGGGAGAAAGCATTACCGAAGGAACGATTTTAAATTGGTTGATTAATGAAGGTGAAAGCTTTAATGAAGGCGATATTTTAGTTGAAGTAGGTACCGATAAAGTAGATAACGAAGTTCCCGCTCCGTTTTCAGGAAAGCTGATTGAAACCAAATATGATGCACACGATATTGTAAAAATAGGTGAAATAATTGCTGTGTTAGAAGAATCTGAAGCTACAGCGCCAAATGCTCAATCTCAAGAATCAATACATGCCAAATCGGAAGATTCTTCAAGTGCTAAAAAGCCTAAAAACCCAGAGAAAAAGACGAATGCTGCAAAGCCAAATCAAGATGCAAAAGTGCAAACTTCTGCTTGGCAATCAAACAACCGAGGTAATCACTTTTATTCCCCACTAGTCGAAAAAATAGCAAAAGAGCATCATATTAGTTACGAAGAATTAGCTAGAATTCCAGCAAGCGGTGCAAACGATCGTCTTCAAAAATCAGATATATTTAAGTATTTAGAAGAAGGCAGACCAGCACAATTTGCTCAGCCAGTAGCAGAAACAAACCCAGGGTTTCAAGTGCCTGATTTACAATTTGATAAAGGCAAAGGAGAACGCATCAAAATGGATCGCATGCGCCAAATGATTGCCGACCACATGGTGTTTTCAAAACATACTTCACCACATGTAACCGCTTATGTAGAAGCCGATTTAACCAACTTGGTGAATTGGCGAAACCAAAATAAAGCACCTTTTCAAGAGAAAACAGGGGAGAAGCTTACGTTTACACCTTTGTTTATACAAGCAGTAACCAAAGCCATTCAAGATTTTCCGAAAATCAATTCATCTTTAGACGGCGATGAAATTATTGTAAAAGATCAAATTCATATCGGTATGGCAACAGCCTTACCTAGTGGTAATCTTATTGTTCCAGTTGTAAAAAACACCGATCAAAAAGACTTAGAAACTTTGGCTAAAAATGTAAATGCATTGGTAGCCAAAGCAAGAGATAATAAATTAACCAGTGATGAAACTAAGGAAAGTACGTTTACCATATCTAATGTTGGGACTTTCGGAAGTTTAATGGGAACACCGATTATTAATCAGCCAGAAGCTGCTATTTTAGCAACGGGCATCATTAAAAAACGAGCAGAAGTAATTGAATATGAAGATGGCGATGAAATTGAAATTAGACAAATGATGTACCTATCACTTTCATTCGATCACAGAATTGTAGATGGATTTTTAGCCGGTAGCTTTCTAAGACGTATTGCAGATTATTTGGAGAACTATTAGTTTTATAATGAATAGATTGAAACAAGACATTTTGAAACAAGACAAATAGATTTACAATAAAAAAATGATATGAGAAGACACAATTTTAAAAAGTTATTGATTTGGCAAGAAGCAATGGATTTGATAGATCAAAGCTACATTCTTACTTCTTCACTTCCTGATTATGAAAAATTTGGTTTGTGCTCTCAAATGAATCGTTCATCTGTTTCAATTGCATCAAATATTGCCGAAGGGTCTAGCAAGAGAACAAACACACATTTTATAAAGTATTTAAGTGATAGTTTAGGTTCAGCTTTTGAATGGGAAACCCAATTGGTAGTTTGTTTTCGTCAAAAGTTTATTTCAGAAGAAGATTTCTTGAAACTTGAGAATAATGTACAAGCCTTAAAGAGTAAAATTTCAAACCTTATTGATAAACTTGAATCTGAAAGCTAATTTTAATAACTTTAGTCATGGCTCAAAAAGTCGTGATTCTTGATTCAAAAAACATAGAATAAATGAATAAAAATATACTCAAAAAAGCATTCAAAAACTTAGTTACGGCGAAATCTATGACTGAGTTATACGAAGAAAACTTCAAAGTAGTCTCTAAATATGTGCACGCTACTTCTCGTGGTCACGAAGTGATTCAAACGGCTGTAGGAATGCAGCTATTACCACAAGATTACGTGTATCCGTATTACCGAGACGATTCTATTTTACTAGCTATTGGCATGCAACCCAAAGATTTAATGTTGCAGCTTTTAGCCAAAAGAGACGATCCGTTTTCGGGTGGAAGAACCTATTATTCGCATCCTAGTTTACGCGATGATGATAAACCTAAAATTCCACATCAAAGTTCGGCTACGGGTATGCAAGCCATTCCAGCAACTGGTGCAGCTTTAGGATTTTCTTATATAGAAAAAAAGGAGTCTGGTTTTAAAAAAGTAGATAAAGCACCTGTGGTGGTTTGCTCCCTTGGTGACGCATCGGTTACTGAAGGCGAAATTGCTGAAGCTTTACAAATGGCAGCTTTAAAACAATTACCAATTATTTATGTAGTACAAGATAATGGATGGGATATTTCGGCCAATGCAGAAGAAACACGGGCACAAGACGCATTTGAATATGCCAAAGGTTTTCATGGATTAGAAGCCATTAGCATTGATGGAACTGATTTTGAAGAATCCTATACAGAATTCAAAAAGGTTTTGGATACTGTAAGAACAGAACGCCGTCCATTTTTAGTACATGCTAAATGTCCATTATTGAATCACCACACTTCTGGAGTACGAATGGAATTTTATCGCGATGATTTAGAAGAATCCAAACTTCGCGATCCCTATCCAAAACTCAAAAAAACACTTCTAGAAAATGGATTTACCGAAAAAGAAATACACCAAATAGAAGCTGAAGCAAAAGATATAGTAGCTAAAGATTATGTTGAAGCCCTAGCGGCCGAAGATCCAAGACCAGAAGATTTATTTACCCACGATTTTGCACCAACGCCGATTACTGAAGAAAAAGGAGAACGTTCACCCAAAGGAGCAGAAAAAGTGGTGATGGTCGATTCGGCTTTGTTTGCTATTGAAGAATTGATGAAAAAACACCAAGAATGTTTGCTATATGGTCAAGATGTAGGTGGCAGACTTGGTGGCGTTTTTCGCGAAGCCGCTACCTTAGCTCAGAAATTTGGCGATCATCGAGTTTTTAACACTCCCATTCAAGAAGCATTTATTGTAGGTTCTACCGTTGGGATGTCTGCAGTTGGATTAAAACCCATTGTCGAAGTGCAATTTGCCGATTACATTTGGCCAGGACTCAATCAATTGTTTACCGAAGTGAGTAGAAGTTGTTATTTATCCAATGGAAAATGGCCAATCTCTATGATTTTACGGGTGCCGATTGGAGCTTACGGTAGTGGTGGTCCTTACCATTCTTCTTCCGTAGAAAGTGTAGTAACGAATATTCGTGGACTTAAAATTGCTTATCCTAGTAACGGAGCCGATTTAAAAGGATTATTAAAAGCAGCGTATTACGATCCTAATCCGGTAGTTATTTTTGAACACAAAGGTTTGTATTGGAGTAAAGTACCTGGCACCAAAGGCGCAACCAGTGTAGAACCTGCAGAAGATTATGTATTGCCTTTTGGCAAAGCTTGGGTTTTACAGGAAATTTGGCCACAAGATGAGCAGGAAACCTTAAGTATTATTACTTACGGAATGGGCGTGCATTGGGCGATGAATGCTTCGCAAGAACTCGGTTTACAAGAGCAAATTGAAATTGTAGATTTACGCACCCTGCATCCTTTAGACGAAGAAACCATCATGAAGTCGGTAAAAAAATGCAAAAAATGTTTAGTGGTTACAGAAGAACCTTCCGATAATTCTTTTGCTCGCGCCTTAAGCGGAAAAATTCAAGAACACTGCTTTCCCAATTTAGATGCGCCCGTCATGACAATTGGTTCAGAAAACATGCCTGCC
Source organism: Psychroflexus salis (assembly GCF_014640175.1). Lineage (GTDB taxonomy): Bacteria > Bacteroidota > Bacteroidia > Flavobacteriales > Flavobacteriaceae > Psychroflexus > Psychroflexus salis. Next base: position 24,529 of record NZ_BMGL01000002.1, read on the forward strand.
ATTCCGTTAAATTCAACTTTAGAACAAACCATGATTCCGAGTACGGAGAAGGTGAAAGTTAAGATTGATGAGTTATTAAATTATTAGTAGGGCGTTTCCCCGATTTTTACATCGGGGTCGGGCTGTCCATTGCAATTCCTCGCTTTTTCAACTAAGCAAAACTAATTGGTAGTAAAGCTCATAAAATCGCTTTAATACCAAAATTTTGCTAAGTTAAAAGCTGTGGGATTTTCATTCGCATCCCTCACGCAAACAAAACTTGTCTAATTTCAAATTAATATTTGCTAACTAAAATTTTAAATAATAAGTTTGATTAAACTTTTTTAAGATGAAAAGCATTCATTTTGATAACCTATTGTCTAAATGGTATTATCTTCCCGTTCTTGGCTTGGTTGTATTATTATTAGGATCCTACTTCTTATTTAGAGAACACGAAGATGCTTATATTTTTTATCTGTTTTCAACCTTAATTTCGGTAATTCTTATTTCTAGAAATTTTTGGTATAAAGCCTACGTGCAATACAATAAGAGTAGAATTTTGATGCGTATCAATACTTCATCGCAAATTAGTTTAGAATTTGGTAGCATAACTCACATCAAACACGAAGCTGAAAAACTATCTCTTACCGAAAATGCGAAAATTCATCAAATAGACATAGAAGATGTTCAGCCAGCCGATGTTCAGAAATTGGTAAATTTAATAGTAAGATATTCCGAAGCATTTTACGAAGATGCAAGACAGGTAGCTTATTATGAATAATCAAAGAATTATAACTAGAATATAGTTTTATTCAATTATTTCTGCTCCTTTTCCTACTTCGTCGTGAATTACTTGCTGATTTTCGCAGTATTGTTTTAACGATTGATCTATAAAATGAACCACATTTTTTTGGTGTTGCTTAGGATACAACAAATGAACATTGGCACCAGCATCTAAGGTAAAGCACACGGGGATTCTGGTGGTTTTTCTAAATTCCCAAATGGCATTGAGTACAGCGAGGGTGTTGGTCGTCATCAACATAAAATAGGGCCGACTGCTCATCATCATGGCGTGCAAGGTTAAAGCTTCAGATTCAACTAAAGTCATAAAGGCTTCTAAATTACCCGATTTTAAGATTTCTAATAAATCACTACAGTTATGTTGGGCTTGTTCAAAACGTTTTTCGGCAAAAGGATGGCCATTCATTAAACTATGACCTAAAGTACTGCTTACTTTTTTTTGTCCTTTATCTACCAATAAAATGCTGTCTTGGTAGTCTTTAAAAATAGGATGAAGGTCTTGCTTGAGTGCGATGGCATACAAATCTGAACTTTCATTAACTTGGGCATGTTTTCCCCAGAGCATGAGTTTTCCTTGAATGCTTCGGCTTGCGCTACCAGAACCTAATCGTGCTAAAAAGGAAGCTTTTTTTAATATGAAGTCATGAGAAACTTCTGGGTCTATCTTTTTTTCTAACTGCATTAAACACATGGCTAAGGCACTCATTCCACTAGCTGAAGATGCAATTCCGCTAGAATGTGGAAAGGTGTTTTGGGTTTGTATACTAAAATGGTAGTGGTTTACATACGGGCAATATTCTTCGATTAATTTTAAAAATTTTTCAATTTTAGGATGAAAACTTGGCGTGCTTACACCATCTAACTCTACTTTAATTTGGGTTTTTTCTTCTACTTTGGTTTTAGCTACTAATTGTAGTTGCGTAGCTGTATAACAATTGGAAAGCGTAAAGCTTATTGATGTGTTTTTAGGAATTTGAATATCTGCTTTTCCCCAGTATTTTACCAAGGCAATATTGCTAGGTGAAGTAGATTTTAATTCTATTTTTTGGGGCAGTTGATTTGTTTTTAGAAACTTAAATTGTTCGAAATCCATCCTGTTTTTTATTCATAAATTATAAACACGAATTTACTACTTAAAAGCAATTTTCTAGATGTAATTGCAAGATGATTTTTATTTTTAGAAAGTAGAATTGATTTTGAAGGTGTGAAATAAATTTCTATTTTAAGCCTTTCTAAGAAATGGTGCATGAAGAAAAAATTATTTATTCGCATTGGTGTTGGCGTATTAATTTGCCTACTGGTTGGGTTTTTGGGAGCAATTGCTACACAAAGTAGTGTAAACGATTGGTATACTACTTTAAACAAGCCGAGTTTTAATCCGCCCAATTGGTTATTTGGTCCGGTTTGGACTACTTTATATGTGTTAATGGGAATTGCCTTTGGTTTAGTTTGGTCAAAAGGAACTTATCATGCATGGGTAAAAACAGCGATGTATCATTTTGGTTTCCAATTGTTGCTTAACTTAACTTGGTCGGTAGTGTTTTTTGGTTTAGAAGCTCCCTTTTATGCGTTGCTGGTTATTGCTGCTTTACTTATTTTAATTGTACTTACCATTAAATGGTTCAAGGTGGTAAAGCCCATCGCTGCGTATTTGCTTATTCCATATTTACTTTGGGTATTGTTTGCTAGCGTGCTTAATTTTGAAATTTGGCGATTGAATTAAAGTTTTACCCAATCATCTATTTGTAAATAACTAAATTTTCTTCCCTAGCTTGTGCTGAGCAAAGTCGAAGTAAGGGAAGACTAGAGATGGGTGTTTTTTTAATTATTCATTTTCTTTAGAGGCAATACTTTTTGCGATTACAAAACCGCCCGTCCATGCATTTTGAAAGTTGAAACCGCCGGTTACGGCATCGATGTTTAATACTTCGCCCGCAAAATACAGATTGGGATGAAGTTTACTACTAAATTCTTTAAAGTTAATTTGCTTTAAATCGACTCCGCCAGCCGTTACAAATTCTTCTTTAAAGGTGCTTTTTCCGTTTACATCGAATACCGATTGGGTTAATAAATTTTGCAAAATTTGCATTTCTTTTTTTGAAATGTCTGCCCATTTTGTTTCAGCTGAAATAGAACTTTGGTTAACGAAACTCTGCCAAAGTCGTTTTGGAAATCCGAATAATGGATTGGCAGCCAATTGCTGTTTAGGGTGTGTGTTTTTTTGTTGAAGCATTTGCGCCATGACTTCATCTTCTGTAAGTTTAGGCAACCAATTTAACTTCAATTGAAATTGGTAATTGAGTTGATGAAAGCTTCGCGCACCCCAAGCGGAAAGCTTTAAAATACAAGGTCCGCTTAAACCCCAATGCGTAATTAACATCGGTCCGTTAGATTGTAAACTTTGAATTTGTTTTTTGGAAAGTTTTTGTTGTTCATCAATCACTTCAACAGAAGTTTCCCAACTAATTCCTGCTAAATTTTGAAGTAAAGAATGTTTGATGTTGAAGGTAAATAAAGAAGGAACGGGATCGATAATTGTATACTTTTTGTTTTTTAAAAGCTGCCAAACTTTTAAGCTGCTTCCCGAAGCAAAAACTAGGTATTTAGCTAAAAAGGCATCATTTTTAGTAGTAACTCTCCAGAGATGATCATCGGTTAATTGAACATCTTCAACGCCACATTGGGTTTTTATTTCGATATTGAATTTCTTACAAGCTTCTAAAAAAGCATCGATTATACTTTGAGAAGAATCGCTTTCTGGGAAAATTCTACCGTCTTCTTCAATTTTTAGTGGAACATTTTCATCAGCCAGCCAAGCCATCATGTCGCCAGTTGCAAATTGATGAAAAGGACCACGCAATTCTTTATGTCCCCGCGGATAGTTTTTGGCGAGCTCGTTGGGGTCGAATTCGGCATGGGTGACATTGCATCGGCCGCCTCCCGAAACTTTAACTTTGCTCAATACATTTTTCGATTTCTCGAGTATAGCAATTTTTAAATTGGAATGTTGCTGCGCACAATTAATAGCGGTAAAAAAACCTGCTGCGCCACCGCCGATGATGAGAATGTCTTTCAAAAATATTTTTTTACAATACTAAGATTTAGTTGATAATACTATTCCAGTTTTCTAAGTGTTTTTTATTTTCTCTTTTTCTTTTTCTTTTTCTTCGAAGTTTTTTTTTCTTTAGGATGTACCAATTGCATTTCTTCAATTAAATGTGAAGCTTCACCATATTTATCAATAATGAATAAAATATAGCGTGCATCGACCATAATGTTGCGGCAAATTTCGGGATCGTAAAATAAATCGCTCATGGTGCCTTCCCAAACGCGATCGAAGTTTAAACCGATTAAATTTCCATGCGCATCTAAGGCAGGACTGCCTGAATTTCCACCTGTAGTGTGGTTTGTACCAATAAAGCTAACAGGCATTTTTCCATTTGCATCGGCATAATTTCCATAGTTTTTAGCAGCGTATAAGTCGATTAATTTTTCCGGCACATCAAATTCGTAATCGCCAGGTACATATTTTTCCATTACACCTTCAAGGTAAGTTACAGGTTGGTAATAAACCGCATCTCTAGGTTGGTAGCCGTTTACTTTTCCATAAGTTACGCGAAGAGTAGAGTTGGCGTCTGGGAAGTAGCGTTCTTCTGGTAAAACATCCATTTGAGCTTTCATGTATTGTTTTTGAGTTTCATCAATTTCGGCCTTTAAGTTTTGATAACTCGGATTCAAATCCTGATAAAACTCATCAATATAGGGTTTTGCCATTTGGTATAGCAAATCGTTTTGAATGCTTTCAACAACTACTTTTAGCTCTCCATCCAAAGCAGCTAAACCACTTTCTTTTTGAATAAACAAAGAAGTTTCGAATAGTTTGTCTATTTGCTCTTTAGTTACATTTGCATCGTATAAAGGCAAAATTTGATGTATTACTTCGCGGTCTAGTTGTGCATTGTAATCCTTGTAAATTCCTTCGAACATATTTTTAATTACACCCTGTGCTTCTACAAATTGAGCTTCTCCTTGGCTAGATGCACCGACCAATTGGTTTAAACGAAATGCGATTTTCAATACATCGCTATTGGTTAAAAATACTTCTAAAAAGTTAGAGCGTTTAATGGCATAAGGCGCTAATGCTTCATATTGAGTCTGAAAAGTAGAAAGTAAATCGCCATACGCATCTACTTTGTTTTGTTCTTTTACTGCACGAGTAAATCGTTTTTCAAATTCCTTTTTTTGTTGAATTGCATTGCTTTTTTCAATTCCCAAGTTTTCACCTTTCCATTTTTTCCAATAATTGGCAATGCGAGCTTGTTTTGAAGCATATTGAATTCGGATTTGATCATCTTTTTGCATATACGCATCAATTATTTCTAGGGCTTTTTCACGTATTTCAATATTAGTTGGATTTACTTGTTGGGTAATTTGCTCTACAGCAACAGCTGGCAAATACTCATTGGTTCTTCCTGGAAAGCCAAAAACCAATGTAAAATCGTTTTCTTCTACGCCATCTAACGAAATCGGTAAAAAGTGCTTGGGTTGGTAAGGCACATTGTCTTCGCTGTATTTAGCTGGGCGATTATTCTTATCGGCATAAATTCTAAAAATTGAAAAATCGCCTGTATGTCTTGGCCAAACCCAATTATCGGTGTCGCTGCCAAACTTACCAATGCTAGATGGTGGAGCACCAACTAAGCGAACATCTTCGTATTTTTCAGTAACAAATAAGAAAAATTGATTGCCTCCGTAAAAGGATTTGATGCGCAGGTCTTGCCAAGTTTCTTTTTTGAAATTTTTTTCAATTTCAGCACGTTTTTTATCTAAAGCAGATTGCTTCTCTTTGGCCGACATATCTTCATTTATAGCCGAAAGCATTTGGGAAGATACATCTTCTATCTTGATGATGAATTCGGCATATAAATTTTCGTTGGGAAGTTCTTCATTTAAAGACATTGCCCAAAAGCCATCTTTTAAATAATCGTTTTCTAAACTAGAATGATATTGAATTTGCCCAAAGCCACAATGGTGATTGGTAAGTAGCAGACCTTGATTAGAAATTACTTCGGCTGTACAGCCACCGTTAAAATGCACAATGGCATCTTTTAAGCTAGAATTATTTACATCGTAAATGTCTTTTGCGGTAATTTGCGCACCAAGACTTGTCATTTCTTCTTCGTTCATTCCTTCTAATAAGGAAGGAAGCCACATCCCGCCTTGTTGAGCAAAAGTTGGAAATACAATTAAGCAAATTAGTAAACGATACATATATTTCATAAGTGTAGGTGTTTTTTAAAAAATAGGTTTATTTGAAAAATTTACTTCAAAAATAGGGTAATTTTAGCTTATTCTGAAAAAAGTAGCTTTTAGCTTTTCAATTTTTTATTAATTCTTATAATTTGAATAATAGGAATAAAGCCTAGTGAAATTATTACTAGGGGTAAAATACCATAAATTAGTTCGAATTTAAGTTGATGGTTGATGAATAAATAAGCCAAATAAAACAAGAAAACAATCAAAAATACAAACAGCCCAAATAAAATACTCATGTGTATATTCTTTTGTTGTTTAAGTTTTCTTCGATTCATTCTAGTCTAGGTATGTTAAGTGATTTTCTAAGTGCAAAGAAAAAATTTTATTTGGAATTATTGTTCAAATAGCCAATTACGTATTTATTGTTTTTATTTCAACTTGATAAAAATTCAAACTCTACTAATTTATTGAATTGCGTACTTAAATTCGATGGTTTTTTTATGTTTGTGTAAATATTTAAAATAATATAAAAATGAAAAATTTTATTCGATTAACTTTTCTTGTTGTTTTTGTTTTGTTCATATCTTCTTGCGATAGTGATGATGATAATGGCTCATCCAAACAACCTTTAGTTGGGACGTGGCAAATTTATGAAGTTAACTTTTTTGAAAGCTTCCTAGTTAACGGAAATGAAGAGACTTCAGATTAATCATTTTTAACTGAAAATTGCGATCCAATTCCGTTTTTTTCATTCGATGCTGATGGAACTCTTACATTTATAAGTTTTGAAATTGATCTTGATGAGATTGGTATTGATGATGCTTCTTGTGTATTTGTGGAACAATTATCTGGTACTTGGAGTTTAATAAACAACAACATTTATAGACTTACTGTTGATAATGACCCTGTAGAAGTTGAAATTACTTTTTCAAACAATAACGATAACGTGGATATTATTTTTGATGGTTCTGATGAAGAAGGTGAATTTATCGTAACCTACAAGGCAACACAAATTTGATTTGTTTTTTGATTATTATTTTGATTTATAATTGATTATTACATGTAGAACTAGCTTTATTTAATTTTTTTAAGGTACAGCATTTTTATAAGCTTTGAGTCAAATGTATACTTCGAGTATTTCTCATCTCAAAAATTCTATCGATTTTTGAACAAGTAATTTTGTAGCATTTGGTAAACTCTTTTCTTCCCACGGATGCTCCATCCCAAAAACATGATTGGCATTGGCAATCCATTTTATCTTAGCATTTTTAGCTGTGTTAAATAAAGTTTCAGCTTCAAAAGCATTTACGGCTTCATCTTGTGTACCATGTATAATTAAAAATGGAATTTTTAAGTTAGCTGCTGCTGTTTTAATATGAAGGCGTTTTTGGTTAGCCATGAAATCTTCATAAAATTGAATAAAGTGTGGCATTTTTTGTTTGGTCCTAGCATTTACAATATAATATACGCCATCTTCTTTCCACTTGGCTAATTTATTTCCTTTGGGAAATCGGTTGCCAAAATCGGAAACTCCTGCCCAAGTAATGAGTTGCTTAATACGCGGATCTTCATTTGCTTTTAATAGCGCAATTCCACCACCGCGGCTATGGCCAATTAAGGAAATTTGAGTGCTGTCAATTTCTTTAGCGAGTTCTTTATTGCTTTCAAAATAATCGATTACCAGCTTTAAGTCTTCGAGTTGCTCGGTATAATTATCCTGACCAAAAGCTTCTAAATCGGTGAATTCACTTGGATTTTTTGAAGTTGTCCCATTGTGTGAGAAGTTAAATTTTACAAAGAAAAATCCAGCTTGAGCAAAGGCTTCTGCAATTAAATGCCAAGCTCCCCAATCTTTAAAACCTTTGTAACCATGACAAAAAATAACTATGGGTTTTGCTTGTTTGCTTTCTTGAAAAGTAACATCGCCAAATACTTCTTTTTGATGTTTGGTAATGATATTAAATGGTTTTGTCTTAAGCATTGGTTATTCGTTTTTAAAAATAATTTGTCCAGTTAAAAGGCGGTCTACATCTATATGCATTGGATTGTTGTGCAAAATTAAATTTCCGGTAGATAATAATTCGCCGCTAATTTCTTCAATAGGAAATACATGCACATCGCCAAATCCACGATGGTAAATATCAATTTTGTTTGCTACTAAAGATTCTCCAAAAATTCTTCCCGAACCAGTGTAAAAGCCTATGTTTAGGTAATTAGATGTACCTTTTAAATAAAAATCTGAAATTCCTGCATGAGAAATAAATAACTCGTTGGTGTTTAAATCCAAGTTGAAATCTCCAATAGCCAGGGCTGAATTATCATTGTAATTTTCAGAAATTAAAGTGAGTTCGTCGAAATGTAAGGTGTTTTTACTTTGTACTTTAAATTGCGATGAATTTCTTATTTCCTTTAAATTTGGTGTTTTTAAATGTATAATATAAGGTGGGTTTTTGAAGCCAGATGCACATAAATCATTAGCTTTTATCTCTAAATGATCTTCCTTTAAATTTAGGATTATATCGTTTAATTTCTTGCTTCCAGCTTCAATACTAATTTGTTGATTTTCGGAATAGGTAATTTGAAGTTCGATATTTTTACGGATAGTAATTTTATCGAAAGCAGCTAACTCTATTTCGCGTGTTTCCTTATTTCCAGCACTTGTAAAGCAATCTTCAATTGCATCTGGACTACAACTACAAATGCAAAATAATAAAAACAGAGATGTAATTTTTTTAATCATAAGCGTATTCCAATTCCATATTCCATCGACTCTGCTTTAGCTAGATGTGTTTTAAGCATAACAGAAACAAAAATATTGTTGCTAAGGTATCGTTTTAAACCAATTCGCGTGTAATACTGTTTGCTGTAATTTATTGGGTAATACACATAATACCCTGCTTGGGTAATTAAGCTTAATTTTCCTATAAATAATTCGTGACCTAAAAATAAGCCCACCCTTTTCCAATCTTCGTCTCCGGTAATATTTCCATCATTTTCAAAGGCAATTGCTCGGTACTTAATAAACTCTTTTACCGAGTGTGTTAAAAATAATTCTGTACCCAATTGTAAGCTGCTCTTACGGTTGAAGCGTTTATCGGCATAAGCGGTAAAAACATAAAATGGATTATTGTTTAAACCAATTATACCAAAATCATTCATGCCTGAACTGAAAGAAAAATTAAATTTAACTGCTTCTGGACTGAAATTACCGACTTGTCCACTTGTAAACTTTGGAGATTCTTTTTCTAATTCATAATTAATCCCCAGCTGAATACCATAATTATTTGTGCTGGTGTTGGGCGATTTTGTTCTACCATTTGAATAATGTATTAAAAATGCACCAACTTGAATTCCTAATGGAGTCTTGAATAATCGATGTTTACGAAAGTGTAAACCCGCATAAAAACTTCCTGTAATGTTGGTTCCGTATGCATAATTTTTAGGATTTCGGTCTGGATGAAACGGGTTTTCTACATATCCTAATCCCGTGCCTACTTGCAAACTTAGTTTTCTGTTGAAAAAGAAAAAACGATAATCTGCATGTAAACTGTACACACTTCCCAACTCAGGCGAACCCATGTTTTGTTTAATAAAACTGGCTCCAAAACTTGGATAATTATAAGCTTCTTCCCATTCGTTTTTTCCATAGGTTTGGCGTTCCCAAGAAGCCATATAACCTTGAGTTGGCCCTTGTATTAAATGAATAATGTCTGGACTATGGTGCAAAATATAACCCGATAAAGCATTGATTTGAAATGCATCTGAGAAGTTTTTTTCTCCCTGCGATGTTGCTAAACTTACTCCAGTTATGAAAACTGATAAACATATCCAGAGACGAAGTTTAGGCATGGCTATTTTTCTGCTTTACTAATTTTAACAATGGGCTAAATATACAGTTATTTTAAAACTTTATTTGAGCTTTAAAAAGTGAGCAAGTGCAAGATTTAATTCTTCAGAAAATTCTAAATGGCTCATGTGTCCGCCATTAAAACTCAGTAATTTTGCGTGGCTATTTTTAATGCTATCTTTTAAACTTTCAAAAGGAACTACTTGGTCTTTTTTTCCAGCAATTACTAATTTGTTGCAGTTTGCCTTTGCAAAACTTTCCACATGATTAATTCGGTTTTTTAAACCTTGCAAAGTGGCTATAATTCCTTGTTGACTGCATTTTTTAGCTTCGGCAATAGCTTCATCGATTTCTTGAGCTAATCGAATTTGATTTTCTGGAAGGAATAAATTTTTAACTGCCATTTGTACAAAGGCTTCAGGAAATTTTTGAATGGCACGAATCGCACGCTCACGGTCTTTTTTTCGTTCGGTAGTGTCGGCTAGTGGAGTAGAATTCAATAAAACCAAATCGCTTATTTTTTCAGGTTGAAGTTGAAGCAATTCCAATGCCACATAACCACCCATGGAATGACCTATTACTGCATATTCTTCAATTTGTAAATGATGCATAAGCTTAGATAGCACTTCAGCATAGGTTTTCATGCTATGCACATAGCCGAAAGCTGGCGAATTGCCATGCCCAAATAAATCAGGTGCAATACACCTAGCTTTTGAAGAAAAGCTTTCAATTGTATTTTTCCACATGCTATGGTTTTCTAAAAAACCATGAATTAACAAAATAACTTTGCCTTTACCTATATCTTGATAATACAGAGGCGTTTGTTTGTAAGAAAAGGTTTGCAATGAATTATTCAATTTTTTCGGCTTCAAATAACTGAAAGAAATGTTTTTTAAGTTTAGCTTTTACATCAAGCATGTTAACTTCGGTTTGTCCTAATTCTATATTTAAAGAAGTAACGGCTTTGTCTTGAATACCACAGGGTACGATGTTATCGAAATAGCCCAAATCTACATTTACGTTTAAAGCAAAACCGTGCATGGTTACCCAGCGCGAAGCGCGAACACCCATGGCACAAATTTTTCGGGCAAATGGTGTTCCAACATCCAACCAAACTCCTGTTTCGCCCTGGCTTCGCTCAGCTTTTATTCCATATTCGGCTAAGGTTAAAATCACCATTTCTTCTAGTAAACGTAAATATTTATGAATATCGGTAAAAAAGTTTTCCAAATCTAAGATGGGATAGCCAACCACTTGTCCTGGTCCGTGATAGGTAATATCACCACCGCGATTAATTTTGTAAAAAGTAGCTTTTTTTTGAATAAGTTGCTCTTCGTTGAGCAGTAAATTAGATAAACTCCCACTTTTACCTAAGGTATATACGTGCGGATGCTCAACAAACAGCAAATGGTTTTGTGTAGGAAGCGCTTTGTTTTCTCTCCGGTTTTGAATTTTTTGATTGACAATTTTCTGGAATAAATCTTCCTGAAAATCCCAAGTCGCTTTATAGTCTTTTTGCCCGAGTTCGAGCACTTGTATTTGCTTATTCATAAATACAAAGGTACGAAAATTGGTTGGGATGGGTTTTGGTTTGATAGATGTTAAAATTGGTTTTAACTGAATTTAATTTGCCTAGTTTACCACTAACAATGAATTTTATATAAGCTTATATTGTTATCTAATAAACCTTAGTAGACCATTTGCTTCGTCTTGAGGGCAGGCTATTTATGCACAAGTTGCTACAAGAAAAAAAAGACAAAACTTTCTTATACATGACACATTGGTAAATAATAAAATTATAAAAATGTTTTAGTCTTGTTGAATTGAAATATATAAAGCAAGGTAAATTTTAAAGGATAACTAAATTCCGTTTGCTCTACTTATAGCTTAAACATGAATTAAACTTCTAGCCCCGATAGCAATGGAAAGCCCGTAAAGTAGAAAAGCTTAGATTTTTTAGCTTTGAAAAGCGACCGATAGGAAGCTCTTGAAAAGGTTTAAAAATCTTGCTTGGCTGCTGCGGACTTGAAATGAATAGCGGGTTCTTGGCTACAGAAATCAATTGAAAATAAAATGAAATTTAAGCTGCTGAAAAGCCTATAAATCTCTAATTAATTCGCTAAATAGCTTTACCAATTGGGGTTCAGCTTGATTGGCAATGGCAATAATTTCTTTCACATTTACTGGCTTTAGGTTGTCAGGGTCGCATTCGTCTGTTAACACCGAAATGGCAGCCACAGGAAGCTGTAAGTGATTGGCGACGATAATTTCGGGAACAGTGCTCATTCCCACAGCATCGGCACCAATAATTCCTAAGTAACGATATTCGGCACTGGTTTCTAATTGTGGCCCCACAACAGAAGCGTAAACGCCTTCGTGTAAGGTGATGGTGTTTTTTTGGGCTATTTCTTTAAACTTGGCATTCATATTAGCATCGTACGGAGCCGACATATCTACAAAACGTTCGCCAAATTGCGATATGCCTTTAAATGCTAACGGCGAACCGCCTTGAAGATTAATATGGTCGTCGATTAGCATTAAATCTCCTTTTTTGAAGTTTTTGTTGATGGCGCCAGCCGCATTGGAAACCAACAATTTTTTTATACCTAGTTCCTTCATGATGCGAACTGGGAAAGTAACATCTTGTAAAGAGTAACCTTCATAAAAATGAAAACGGCCTTGCATAACCACCACTTTTTTACCAGCCAATTCGCCATAAATAAATTTACCTTGATGAAACTCCACCGTTGCAGTTGGAAAATGCGGAATATGGTTGTAACTAATTTCGTTTTCGATATTGATTTGCTCTACCAATTTTCCTAAACCGGTACCGAGAATAATTCCAATTTCGGGTTTGTCGAAGCCTTTTTCTTTTAAATATGTTGTGGTAATGGTTAAATCTTCTTTCATAATTTATTTGTGTTTTACTAAAATTTCCTGAGGAATAAAACGATGAAATTCATGATGTTTTATTAAATCTTCTAGGGTATCAATATCGTTTTTTTCGCTTAAAAAAGCAACTGATTTATTTTGTAAATCTTGTAAAGTTTGTTGAAGAACGGTGTTAGTGCTCCATGCTTTTTTGAAGAAGGCTGCAGGATGTACTTTCTTCATTCCCATTAAATAATAGCCGCCATCTTCTGCGGGGCCAAAAACCAAATCAGATTTTTCTAACTGCTGAAAGGCTTTTGTTAAGTTTGAACTTTTTAACTCCAATAAATCGCTTCCTATAATGCAGATTTTTTCGTAGCCTTTTGCAAAGCCCCATTCAAAAGCTGCTTGCATTTTTTCTCCTAAATGTCCTTCAATTTGAATTTGCTTTTGAAAAAAATCATCGTTCCAAGCATCGTTTTTTTGTATTTTTTCGGTGTAAAAAACAACGGCATCTACTTTTACTTGTTGAATGGTTTTAGAAGTGTGTGCCACCAAACGCTTGTATACTTCTAAGGCGTTTTTATTTCCAATAGAAGTAGCCAAGCGGGTTTTGCACTTGCCCAATTCTGGGTTTCGGGTAAAAACAATAATTAAGTTCTTACTCATATATTTTAATACCTTTTTTAATGAATTCACCCCATTTTTTATTGTAGGCATGAATGGAGTCGGTTGCCTTGTTTTGCAAATTATAAATGGGGTAATTCGAGTTTTTCCAATCAAAAATACCACCATATAAATTATATACATTTGTATAACCTGCTTTTTGAAGCTGCTCTCCAATTTGTTCAGAACGTACGCCGACTGAGCAATAGACTACGATTGTATCGTTTTTATGAATTTCTTGTTGAATTTTTTCTAACTGAAATTCGTCATACCCCACAAATATTGAATTTTTAAGATGACTTACGTTAAATTCTGATTTTGCTCTTGTGTCGAACAATTTTATGTTTGGTTTTTTTTGAAGCAATTTAGTAAGTTGTATAGCTGAAATGTATTCTACAGCATTGGAATTGTATTTTTCGATGGCTTCGTCGATGGTGTTTTGAGCTAAGGAATTTTTGAGCATAAACAAACAAAAAACAAGAAACCAAATAGCTTTAGACCGTTTAAAAATAGGCCTAAACAACAAATTAAAGTTGGTTTTTTTAAGTTGAAACCACTTTGTTAAGTCTACTTTTAAGCTTTGGAATTCTTGTAATTTGATTTTCAATTTTTACTTAAATTTAGAGATAATTAGATAAATTAATTATGTATAATTTTATACCACATTTCCTTGGCAAGAACTTCCTGCGCCAGCGGTGCATCCATAGCAATGCTGAGAAATGCAAATTTCTCTATTTTGCAATTCAGTTTCATCATAATCGCTAATGTGTTGAACTTTGCTATCTACTTTCATTTCTAGCATTTGGTTAAAATCGCAATCGTACAACCAGCCATCCCAGCTTACAGAAAGCGTATTTCTACACATTACATTTTTTACTGCAGCAGGGTTGTAAGCATCCACTAAATTATACATGTAGTCTTCATAATTTTCTGAAGCGATTAAATAATCGAGAAATCGAGAAATCGGCAAATTGGTAATTGCAAATAGCTGATGAAAATGGATTCCGAAATCTTCGAACAACGCTTTTTTGAAATCAGCTTCAAGTGCTGCTTGGTTTCCAGGTAAAAATGCGCCTGAAGGATTGTACACTAAATCTAACTTTAATTCACTTTCAGGCATTCCATAGCCTATGGCGTTGAGTTGTTGTAAAGCTTTAATAGATTTATCAAAAACACCATCACCCCTTTGTTTATCTGTTTTTCCTTTGGTCCAGTGTGGCATAGAACTGACTACATGCACCTTGTGTTTTTTGAAGAAATTAGGTAAATCGTAGTATTTCTTATTCGCTTGAATAATGGTTAAATTAGAACGTACAATAAAGTCTTGAATTCCTGCTTTGGCCGCTTCTTCAACAAACCATCTAAAGTTTGGGTTCATTTCTGGTGCACCACCAGTTAAATCTAGCGTATGTGCATTGGTTTTTTGAATCACTTTTAAACAAGCTTCCATGGTTTCTTGGGTCATGATTTCTTTGCGATCAGGGCCAGCATCTACATGGCAATGTTCGCAAACTTGATTGCACATATAACCTAAATTTAGTTGAAGGATTTCTAGTTTCTTAGGCTTTAGCGGAAAATTATTAGTTAGTTGAAGCTTTTTTTGAAAAGTAGGTAACTCCCCATTTTTAAACATACCGTTGGCTAAATACTCCAACTGTTTTTCAGCTTTTGCAATTAGTTTATTTCTTGCTAAAAGTGATTTGGTAGCCATAGGCAAAACTTCTTTTTAATGACTTAATTTGTTGTATTTTTTCATCATCTGGGTTGCATGCACTAAGTTGGCGCCAGCTTCAATAGCAGCACCAGCGTGTACAGCTTCCATCATTTCTTCTTTGGTTATACCGCGTTGTAATCCATCTTGTGTATATGCATCGATACAATAAGGGCATTTAACAACGTGCGCTACAGCCAATGCAATTAGCGATTTTTCACGTTCAGATAATGCACCTTTTTCGAATACTTTTCCATAATAGTCAAAGAATTTTTCGCCTAATTCTTCACTCCATTCACTTATTTTTGGAAAATTTCGTAAGTCTTTTGAATCGTAATAAGAATCTGCCATTATTTATTTTTATTTAATTTATGTCAATAGTAAAAAATATACCATGAAAAACTCTTCAAGTTTTGATTAATTTAATAGTGTTTTAAGTGTAGTAGAATGTACAAAGAAAAGCTTACAAAAGTAGAACGAAATTAGTTTCTGCCAGGTTTTATAATAAATGCATTCTCAAAAGCTTCATTTATAAGTAGCATAGCTCGATCTGCTTCAAGGCGAGTTCTATAGTTGCCCACCCATACTTTATAATATGGAGATTCATATTTTATAGTTGAAGAAATTTCGAATTCCGTATCGAAATCTTTTTTAAGACTTTCTGCTTCCTTTAAGCTTCCAGAATACAATTGAATTCTATAAAATTCTTTCAACTGATCAGAATTTGTAAGCTCTTTTTTAATTTCGATTAATTCTTTTAATTGCTTGGCCTGTTTATCTGTTGTAGTATGTTGAGATTGAGAAGTTAAAGTAACTCCTGTAAAGCAGATTATTAAAAAGAATTTGAAAAAATGCATAACTATATTTTTATACAAATTTAAAGCAAAGTATTTGAAACAAGGAATTTTCTTATTTAGAAAAAATATAAATTAGATTTTAACAAATTTGGCAACTATAAAAACGTTCTAAAAAGCTTATTTTTGTCAACAATTTTTGTGGATTAATTGTGTAATAAACGCAGTGTCCTTAATTCAAATATTAACAATTTGCAATATGAAAAAGGTGTTATTTCGCCCTTCGCAATTGAAGTTTTCAATTTTCTTTTTAACATTAATGTTGTCGTTTTCCTTGTTTGCACAGGACGCGGAAACAGAAAATGCTGTTGAAAATAAAGCTGAAGAAGTTGTCCCAGGAGCAGATCCTGCTAAAGGAAAAGAGTTGTTTAATTCTTTGTGTGCTGCATGCCATAAGCCTTATAAAAAAGCAATTGGGCCAGCTTTGCATGGTGTGGTTGATAAATACGATGGTGATTTTGAATGGTTGTATGCATGGATCAAAAATAGCCAAGATTTAATTAAAAGTGGTGATAGCAGAGCTATAGCTATTTACGAAGAATACAACAAGGTTGCCATGAATGCGTTTCCGCAATTAAACAACCAAGATATAGATAACATATTAGCTTATGTGGAGCAGCCTAAGCCAGAGCCAGTAAAGCCAAAATTTGCTGGGGGAGAAGGTGGAGAAATTGCTCAAGGTGGCGGCGGAGTTTCTACCGAATTGGTTTTAGGTATTTTGTCGTTCGTGCTTTTAATGTTGATTGTTATACTTTATTTAGTTAACAAAACATTACGCCGATTTGCTGAAGCGAATGGAGTTGAAATTTATACTGCTAAGCATGAAAAGCGCAAGCCAATTTGGGTTGCATTTGCTGAAAATCAATTTCTTGTTTTTGTTTTAGCTGTTTTTGTTTTGTTAGGCGTTGCATATGGTGGTTATGGCTATTTAATGCAAGTTGGCGTTGATCAAGGTTACGAGCCGCTTCAGCCAATACATTATTCGCATAAAATTCACGCTGGAGAGAATGAAATTGAATGTAAGTATTGCCATTCTTCGGCGCGAGTTTCTAAACACTCGGGTATACCTTCGCTTAATGTATGTATGAATTGCCACAAACAAATTGCTGAAGTTTCAGAAGAAACAGGAAACGAAGAGTATTCTAAAGATTTTTACGATAAAGAAATTCAGAAATTATATGAAGCTACTGGTTGGGATCCACAAACACAATCTTACACAGGAAAAACTAAGCCTGTAAAATGGGTGCGTATTCATAATCTTCCAGATTTCGCATATTTTAATCATGCTCAGCACGTATCAGTTGGACAAATTGAGTGTCAAACTTGTCATGGTCCAGTTGAAGAGATGGAAATAATGTACCAACATTCTTCCTTGACAATGGGTTGGTGTATTAATTGCCATAGAGAAACTAATGTGCAAACTGAAGGAAACGATTATTACAAGAAAATCCACGACCAGTTGCAAGAAAAATATGGTGTTGATCGTTTTACTGCGGCCGACATGGGTGGACTAGAATGTGGTAAGTGCCACTACTAAATTATTAATTGAAGCAAATTTGAATCAAGATATGTCATCAGAAAAAAAATACTGGAAAAGCGAAGAAGAATTAAAGGAAAACAGCCCTTTAGTTAAATCGCTTGAACAAAATGAGTTTGTAGATCATATTCCTACAGATGAGTTTTTAGGTGATAAAGATAAATTAGAATCATCAAAAACTTCAAGAAGAGATTTTTTGAAGTATGTTGGTTTTAGTACCGCAGCAGCATCCTTAGCAGCTTGTGAGGGGCCAGTTATAAAATCTATTCCTTACGTTGTGCAGCCAGAACGCTTAGTGCCTGGAGTTGCAGATTATTATGCATCTACAATAGCAGATGGATTTGATTTTGCAAGTGTACTAGTAAAAACACGCGAAGGAAGACCAATAAAAATAGAAAGCAATAAAGAAGCAGGTGTAATGTCTGCCAGTAAGGCAAGAATACACGCTTCGGTATTGGGACTCTATGACGTAAAGCGTTTGCAAAATCCGACAATTGCTGGCCAGTCAGCTACTTGGTCTGCTTTTGACGATGCGGTTAAAAAAAAGTTGTCTGAATTAGTTGATAAACCAGTAGTTTTTTTAACACAAACACTTGCCAGTCCTTCGACAAAAAAATTGATTAATAAGTTTAAAGAAAAATATCCAAATACTAAACATGTTGTTTACGACGCGGTTTCAGAATCTGCTGCATTAGATGCTTTTCAACAGAAATATGGTTTCCGCGCTTTACCAAATTATAACCTTAGTCAGGCTGAAACTATCGTTTCGATTGGGGCTGATTTTCTAGGCGATTGGCAAGGTGGAAGTTTTGATTCAGGTTACTCAGAATCACGTGTTCCTAAAGACGGAAAAATGTCTAGACACGTCCACTTTGAAGCTAATATGACTTTATCAGGAGCGAATTCAGATTTGCGTATTGCTACAAAACCTAGTGTGCAAAAACATGTTTTAGTTGAGTTTTACAATCTAATAGTTGGTAGAGTAGGTGCTACCCAGCTGAACGAAAAGCAAACCAAAGCAGTAGCAAGTGCAGCTAAGCAATTGATGCAATCTGGTTCAAAATCAGTTTTATTCTGTGGTATTGATGATGTTGATGCGCAGTTAATGGCTATGGAAATCAATGAAAAACTTGGTAGCAGCATCGTGGATGTCAAAAATCCAAGAATGATACGTCAAGGAAACGACAAAAAAGTTGCTTCTTTAGTTAAAGATATGAATGCTGGTAAAGTTGGTGGTTTAATGATGGTGGGTGTAAATCCTACGTATAGCTTACCAAATCCAAAAGAGTTTAAGTCTGGTTTAGAAAAAGTAAATTTAGTAGTCGATTTTGCTATGAAGGCTGATGAGACTGCTGTGCTTTCAGAATTTGTTGCTGCAACTCCACATTACTTAGAATCTTGGGGAGATGTACAATTTACTAAAACTAACTTTTCTTTAGTTCAGCCAACTATAAAACCAATCTTCAATACAAGACAATTTCAAGATTGTTTGTTGAAGTGGACAGGAGCTTCAGAAAATTATTATGAATTTTTAAAATCTTCATTTAATGAAGATTTTCCAGGTAACTCTTGGAATAGAACTTTACACGATGGTTTTTTTACAGCAAATGTAAATGATGTTGTGAGCGAATCTGAAGATGTAGAAGATGAATTAGAAGTTTTATCTTTTAATCCTTCTAAAGCCGCTTCTAAATTATTAAAATCTAATGAAGGCTTAGAGTTGACTTTATATACAAAAACAGGCTTAGGCGATGGCCAGCAGGCCAATAACCCTTGGTTGCAGGAATTTCCAGACCCTATAACTCGAACTTCGTGGGATAATTATTTAACCGTTTCTAAAGCAGATGCGGAACGCTTAGGCTTAGAAAATAAGAATGTTGCTAATGGTGCGTTAGATGGTAGTTACGCTAAGGTTACAGTAAACGGTGAAGTTTTAGAACAAGTGCCAGTTTATATTCAGCCTGGGCAAGCCATTGGTTCGGTTGGTTTAGCGGTTGGATACGGTCGTAAAGAAGCTATACAAGAAGATATGCAAGTTGGTGTAAATGCCTTCCCGTTATATCAAAATTTCAATACAATTCAGTCGGTAGAAATCGAAAAAGTTTCAGGTAACCACGAATTTGCTTGTGTTCAGTTGCATAACACGATGATGGGCCGTCGAGATATTATTAAAGAAACGACCCTTGAAATTTTCAACACAAAAAATAAAGAGCATTGGAATAAGATTCCTAAAGTTTCCTTAGATCACCAAGAAACTGCAGTTAATAATCCTGACGTAGATTTGTGGGATGAGTTTGACCGCTCAATTGGTCACCATTTTAATCTTTCTATAGATTTAAATTCTTGTACTGGATGTGGCGCGTGTGTAATTGCATGTCATGCGGAAAACAATGTTCCTGTTGTTGGTAAATCTGAAGTAAGAAAAAGTAGAGATATGCACTGGTTACGTATAGATCGCTATTATTCTTCAGAAGAAACACTCAATGAAGATTACGATAAGAAAAACAATATTAAAGGATTAAGTAGTGCATTAAGCGAATTTGCAGAATTAGAAAATCCTTCTGAAGAATCTGTAGAGGTAGTTTTCCAGCCTGTTATGTGTCAGCACTGTAATCATGCACCATGTGAGACAGTTTGTCCTGTTGCTGCATCTGCTCACGGAAGACAAGGTCAAAATCACATGACGTATAACCGTTGTGTAGGTACACGCTACTGTGCCAATAACTGTCCTTATAAGGTAAGACGTTTCAACTGGTTTAAGTACAACCAAAATGATGAATTTGATTACCACATGAATAATGATTTAGGTAGAATGGTCTTAAATCCAGACGTAACTGTTCGTGCTCGTGGTGTTATGGAGAAGTGTTCAATGTGTATACAAATGACACAAAAAACTATCCTAGATGCCAAAAGAGAAGGACGTGAAATTAAAGATGGAGAATTCCAAACGGCTTGTTCTAATGCATGTGATAATGGAGCTATTGTTTTTGGAGATATTAACGATGATAATAGTGTAGTTTATAAGAAAACTAAAGATGATAGAAAATATCATTTATTAGAATATTTAGGAACTAAACCAAATGTGTTGTACCAAACAAAAGTTAGAAACACAACAGAAGCTTAATTAAAATAAGAATAATTTAAAAGAGTATTATGTCTCATTACGAAGCACCGATTAGAAAACCTTTAGTTACTGGTGATAAGTCCTACCATGACGTAACGGTTGAAATTGCTCGTCCAGTTGAAGGGCAGGCTAATAAAACTTGGTGGATAGTCTTTTCTATAGCTTTAGTAGCCTTTTTATGGGGCTTAGGCTGTATTGTTTACACTGTGTCTACAGGAATAGGAACCTGGGGATTAAACAAAACCATTGGTTGGGCTTGGGATATTACCAACTTTGTATGGTGGGTAGGTATTGGCCACGCTGGTACTTTAATATCTGCCGTCTTGTTACTATTCAGACAAAAATGGCGTATGGCAATTAACCGTTCTGCTGAAGCAATGACTATTTTTTCAGTTGTACAAGCTGGATTATTCCCTATTATTCACATGGGGCGTCCTTGGTTAGCATACTGGGTTTTGCCAATTCCAAATGCGTATGGTTCACTTTGGGTGAATTTTAATTCTCCACTATTGTGGGATGTTTTCGCAATTTCAACTTACCTATCTGTTTCTCTGGTTTTCTGGTGGACAGGTTTATTGCCTGATTTCGCAATGATTCGTGATCGAGCAGTAAAACCATTCCAAAAAAGAATTTACAGCATCTTATCTTTTGGTTGGAGCGGTAGAGCTAAAGATTGGCAACGATTTGAAGAAGTTTCTTTAGTGCTTGCAGGTTTGGCTACTCCGTTAGTACTTTCTGTACACACTATCGTATCTTTTGACTTTGCTACTTCGGTAATACCTGGATGGCACACCACAATTTTTCCGCCTTATTTCGTAGCAGGTGCTATTTTCTCTGGCTTTGCTATGGTAAATACACTGTTAATTATAATGCGTAAAGTAGTTAATTTAGAAGACTACATTACTGTACAACACATTGAACTAATGAATATTGTAATTATGATTACAGGTTCTATAGTTGGTGTTGCTTATATTACTGAATTATTCATGGCTTGGTACTCAGGTGTAGAATACGAACAATTTGCTTTCTTAAATAGAGCAACAGGACCCTACTGGTGGGCATACTGGAGTATGATGTTATGTAACGTATTTTCTCCTCAGTTCATGTGGTTTCCTAAATTACGAAGAAGTATAATGTTTTCTTTCTTTATTTCTATTGTTGTTAATATAGGTATGTGGTTTGAGCGTTTTGTTATTATTGTAACATCACTTCATAGAGATTATATGCCATCTGCATGGACCATGTTTTCTCCTACTTTTGTCGATATTGGTATTTTTGTTGGTACAATTGGATTCTTCTTTGTTCTGTTTCTATTATATGCACGAACATTTCCTGTAATTGCTCAAGCTGAAGTAAAAACAATTTTGAAATCTTCTGGAGAGAAATACAAAAAAATTAGAGCAGAAAAAGGAGACGATGCAAATCTATTTGAAATGCCAAAACAAAAACCATTAAAAGATTTTAAAGCTCTTTTAAATGAAGATACAGGTAACAATCAACAAACTAAAAATAACTAATCATGGCAGCTAAAGTATTGCATGCATTTTATACAGATGATGATATTTTAATGAACGCCGTTAAAAAAGTGCGTGATAAAAAATATAGTATCGAAGAAGTTTACTGTCCTTTTCCAGTACACGGTTTAGACAAAGCTATGGGTTTACAACACACAAAGTTGGCTATTACATCTTTTTTGTACGGTTGTGTCGGTTTAGCAGTTGCGTTAACTATGATGAATTTTATTATGATTGTAGATTGGCCTCAAAATATTGGTGGTAAACCAAGTTTTAGTTTAATGGAAAACTTACCTGCTTTTATACCTACCGCTTTTGAAATGACCGTGTTTTTTGCAGCACACTTAATGGTAATTACCTTTTATATGAGAAGCAAATTATGGCCCTTTAAAGAAGCTGAAAACCCAGATGTTAGAACAACAGACGATCATTTTTTAATGGAAGTTAATGTTGGTGCAAACGATATACAAGAAGTAGCTGAATTTTTACACAGTACTGGAGCAGTTGAAATTGATCTAAAAAAAGAAGTGAAGCATGATTAAAAGCGGAGCAAAATTTATATTTTTTATTGGAATTATTGGTTTATTAACGTCTTGTTTCGATAAGAGTAAACCTAACTATCAATATTTTCCAGATATGTACGAGCCTGTTTCATATGAAACATACGGAGAGTACGAAATTTTTCAAGAAGGGCAACAGGCTATGGAACCTGTTAAAGAGTCGATATCTCGCGGTTGGCTTCCTTATGATTATGAAGATAATCTCGATGGCTATAATTTAGCGAAAGAAGAATTAAAGAACCCTGTAGCTTATACCGAAGAAAATTATAATAAAGGTAGTGAGTTATACGACATTTACTGTGCAACTTGCCACGGCAAAAAAGGTAATGGTAAAGGCTACTTAGTTGAGCGAGAAAAAATATTAGGTGTACCTAGTTACGATGATGCTGGTAGAGCTATTACCGAAGGAAGTGTTTACCATGTTATTTATCATGGGATTAATACAATGGGTTCTTATGCATCGCAAATGAGCAACGAAGAACTCTGGTTAGTTACGCATTATGTAATGGACCTTAAAACTTCCTTAGAAGGTGGAGAGTCTAGAGAATTCGATAAAACTAGGGAAGATAAAAGTCAAGCAACAGAATAAATTTTTATAGAAATTAACGACAAGTTTTTGCACTATGTATACGATGTCAAGTAAAATTAAAATAACTTCAGCCATATTAATCATTATAGGTACTATAGGATTGATTTATGGTTTTATGAGTACTCCTGCATCGGTAGATGAAGTTACTACCATGTTAGCAGATAGCCATGCAGCTCACGGAGATACTCACGCAGTTTCAAATACGCATGCTGAAGTAGATGCACACCATGATGAGCATCATGCTGAACATGTGTACGACCAGCTTAAAAATAGACCTTGGGCTTCTATTTACACTGCTGCACTATTTTTCTTTTTGTTAGCAGTTGGTGCTTTTGCATTTTATGCTGTTCAAAATGCTGCCCAAGCAGGTTGGTCTCCAATATTGTTTAGAGTAATGGAAGGTATTTCAACTTATATTTTACCTGGTGGTATTGTTGTATTTGTTTTATTGGTGCTTTCTATGTTAGGCTACAATCATTTATTTATATGGACAGATCCCGATGTTGTAGCTCACGATGCTATAATAGCCAATAAGGTAGGATACTTAAATACACCATTTTTCCTTTTGCGCGCTGCTATTTATATTGGAGGTTGGGCTTTCTTATCCTGGTTAATGCGAAAAAATTCTAGAAAAATGGATGAGAATTTTAATGAATCCCTTTTCAAAAAGAATTTTAAGGTCTCTGCTATCTTTTTAGTATTCTTTATTGTTTCAGAATCTATGATGTCTTGGGACTTTATTATGAGTATCGATACACACTGGTTTAGTACTCTTTTTGGCTGGTATGTTTTTGCTAGTATGTTTGTATCAGGAATTACTATGATTGCTTTAGTTACCATTTACCTTAAATCTAGAGGTTATTTGCCAGAAGTAAATAATAGTCATATCCATGATTTAGCAAAATTTATGTTTGGAATTAGTATCTTTTGGACCTATTTATGGTTTTCACAATTCTTATTAATATGGTATGCAAATATTCCAGAAGAAGCAGTTTACTACGTTCAGCGAATTGAAGATTATAATCTTTTATTTTTCGGTATGGTAGCAATCAATTTTATTTTCCCACTTTTAGTATTAGTTAATACAGACTTTAAACGGGTTAATTGGATTGTTGTAATGACTGGGATAGTTATATTGATAGGACACTATTTGAATTTTTACGTAATGATTATGCCAGGTACTGTTGGAGAGTCTTGGTTTATTGGTATTCCAGAAATTAGTTCTATTTTATTAATTGCAGGGTTATTCTTATATGTAATTTTTAATGGACTAGCAAAAGCACCATTGATTGCCAAAAATTTCCCATTGATTAAAGAAAGTAAACACTTTCATTATTAAATTTTAGTTCTATAAAAAGTTATATAAAATGACAGCATTTTTAATAGTTATTGTAATTGCACTGCTTGGTGTTACCTTTTGGCAAATTTCAAAAGTTTTTGAATTGTCTAAACCAGCAAACGTATCAGATACACAAATTGCAGATGATAAAGACAACAATACCCAAGGTAAAATACTTCTTGCCTTTATGGTATTCCTTTACGCATTGATGATTTGGTCGTTTTGGAGTTTGAGTAAATTTTATTTGCCCGAAGCATCTGCAGAACATGGTGCTGATTACGATAGACTCATGTTTATATCAATAGGAATTATCATGTTTGTCCAGGTAATTACTCAGGCTTTATTACATTGGTTTGGTTACAAATACCGTGGAAGAAAAGGTCAGAGAGCATTATTTTATGCAGATAATGATAAATTAGAATTCATTTGGACCATAATACCTGTTGTAGTCTTGGCTGGCTTAATTTTGTATGGCTTGTTTAGTTGGTCAGAAATTATGAATCCTGAAGAGACTGAAGATACTCTTGTGGTTGAAATTTACGCTTACCAATTCGATTGGAGAGCTAGATATTCTGGAGATGACAAAACATTGGGTAAGGCTAATGTTCGTTTTATTGAAGGTGTTAACCAGCTTGGGGTAG
The DNA here is from genome assembly GCF_014640175.1 of Psychroflexus salis. Classification (GTDB taxonomy): domain Bacteria; phylum Bacteroidota; class Bacteroidia; order Flavobacteriales; family Flavobacteriaceae; genus Psychroflexus; species Psychroflexus salis. Next base: position 49,818 of record NZ_BMGL01000002.1, read on the forward strand.
ACGAATCTGATGATTATGCAATGGATGACATCATTGTAAATGAATTACATTTACCTGTAAATAGACCTGTTTTGTTTAAGTTTCGCTCTCAGGATGTGTTACACTCCGCATATTTTCCGCATTTTAGAGCCCAAATGAACGTTGTGCCTGGAATGGTAACTGAGTTTGGTTTTACACCTACAACAACTTCTAAAGAAATCAGAAATACTGATTACATGGTTGATAAAGTTAAGAACATTAACGAAATTCGCAAAACAAGAGAAGATCTTAGTGAAGACGAACGTTTATATGAATTTGATTACTACTTACTATGTAATAAAATTTGTGGAGTTTCTCACTATAACATGCAAATGAAAATTGTCGTAGAAACGGATGAAGAATTTCAAGATTGGATAGACAATCAACAAACATTTGGAGAATTAATTAATAATTAAAGAAGTTAAGGTATTATGTCTGTAGCAGCACAAGCAAACATTGATAGTCATGCACACGATGATGCACACCATCATCATGAGCCAACATTTATTGAAAAATATATATTTAGTACCGATCACAAAATGATTGCAAAGCAGTATTTAATTACTGGTTTAATTATGGGTTTTATCGGTATAGCGATGTCTTTATTGTTTAGAATGCAATTAGCATGGCCAGAACAATCTTTCGGAATTTTCGAAACTCTTTTAGGAAGATTTGCACCAGATGGTGTAATGGAACCTGGTACTTACTTAGCACTAGTAACTATACATGGTACTATCATGGTCTTCTTTGTATTAACTGCAGGTTTAAGTGGTACTTTTAGTAATTTACTTATACCCTTGCAAATTGGAGCTAGAGACATGGCATCAGGTTTTATGAATATGATCTCTTATTGGTTGTTTTTTGTCTCTTCAATTATTATGGTTTCATCTTTATTTGTAGAATCTGGACCTGCATCTGCTGGATGGACCGTTTATCCTCCTTTAAGTGCATTAGAACAAGCGATACCTGGATCTGGTATGGGAATGACACTTTGGTTAGTTTCTATGGCAATTTTTATTGCTTCTTCTTTGCTAGGTTCACTTAATTATATTGTTACAGTATTAAATTTAAGAACTAAAGGAATGTCTATGACTAGACTTCCATTAACGGTTTGGGCGTTTTTCGTTACTGCTATTATTGGTGTTGTGTCATTCCCAGTACTACTATCAGCTGCATTACTTTTAATTATGGATAGAAGTTTTGGAACTTCTTTTTTTCTAAGCGATATATATATACAAGGCGAAGTTTTAAGTAATTCAGGTGGATCACCTGTTTTATATGAACATTTATTCTGGTTTTTAGGTCACCCTGAAGTTTATATTGTCTTGCTTCCAGCACTAGGTATTACTTCAGAAGTTATTGCAACAAATGCAAGAAAACCAATTTTTGGTTACAGAGCAATGGTAGCTTCTATCTTAGCAATTGCGTTTTTATCTACTGTTGTTTGGGGTCACCATATGTTCGTATCTGGTATGAATCCATTTTTAGGATCTGTATTTACATTTACAACCTTATTAATCGCCATACCATCAGCTGTAAAAGCTTTCAATTACATAACAACTTTATGGAAAGGTAACTTACAAATGAATCCAGGAATGTTATTTTCTATTGGATTGGTTTCTACTTTTATCACTGGTGGTCTAACAGGCATTATCTTGGGTGATTCTACATTAGACATTAATGTTCATGATACTTATTTTGTAGTTGCTCACTTCCACTTGGTTATGGGTATATCTGCTTTATATGGACTGTTTGCGGGTGTGTATCATTGGTTCCCTAAAATGTTTGGTAAAATGATGAATAAAAACTTGGGTTATGTACACTTCTGGATTACAGCTGTTGGTGCCTACGGTGTCTTCTTTCCTATGCACTTTATAGGTATGGCAGGTTTGCCTAGAAGATACTACACGAACACTTCTTTTCCTTATTTCGACGATTTAGCAGATACTAATGTATTAATAACCATGTTTGCATTTTTAACTGCAGCTGGTCAGTTATTCTTCATTTACAATTTTATACATTCTATCTTTTATGGTAAAAGAGCTGAGAAAAACCCTTGGAAATCTAATACTTTAGAATGGACTGCACCAGTTGAACATATTCACGGAAACTGGTACGGAGAGTTGCCAACTGTTTACCGATGGCCATACGACTATAGTAAACTGAATGAAGATGAATCTGATTATGTAATAGCAGGTCAGGATTATATACCACAAGATGTCCCATTGCAAGCCAACGAAGAAGAATTAGGACATTAATCTACAAGACATAATATTTAAAAAATGCCAATCGTAAATGATTGGCATTTTTTGTGAAATCTATTTTATGAGCTAAAAGAAGTAAAATTTGTATAAGCTTATAAGTATATTTGTAATATGAATAAAAACTTAGACGCATCAGGCGAACATTTCTCCAATGAAGAGTTTGAAATTGAAAGAGCATTAAGACCACTTAATTTTGATGATTTTGCTGGTCAGCAAAAAACCTTAGAAAATTTACAAATTTTTGTTAAAGCTGCTAATTTAAGAGAAGATGCTTTAGATCATACCTTGCTTCACGGACCTCCTGGTCTAGGTAAAACCACCCTTGCACATATTTTAGCAAATGAGTTAGATGCAAATATTAAAGTTACTTCTGGTCCAGTAATCGATAAGCCTGGAGATTTAGCTGGATTATTAACCAATTTAGAGCCACGCGATGTATTGTTTATCGATGAAATTCATCGTCTTAGTTCTGTTGTAGAAGAATATTTATATTCAGCTATGGAAGACTATAAAATCGATATAATGATCGAAAGTGGACCTAATGCAAGAACAGTCCAAATTAATTTAAATCCATTTACGCTAGTTGGAGCGACTACTCGTTCGGGTCTATTAACGTCACCAATGAGAGCGAGATTTGGAATATCCAGTCGCTTGGAGTACTATTCTACCGAGTTACTTACCCATATAATCCAACGAAGTGCTTCCATTTTAAAAGTCCCCATTAAAGAACAAGCAGCTATCGAAATAGCAGGTAGAAGCAGAGGAACTCCCCGTATTGCCAATGCTCTTTTAAGAAGAGTGAGAGATTTTGCTCAAATAAAAGGCACGGGAAATATCGATTTAAAAATTGCTAAATATGCTTTAAATGCCTTAAATGTTGATGCACATGGTTTAGATGAAATGGATAACAAAATTTTATCTACTTTAATTGATAAATTTAAAGGTGGACCTGTTGGACTAACTACTTTATCAACAGCTGTAAGCGAAAATGCCGAAACTATAGAAGAAGTATACGAACCTTTTTTAATACAAAAAGGTTTCATTATGCGCACCCCACGCGGAAGAGAAGCTACCGAAGCTGCGTACAAACATTTAGGAAAAATTAAGGAACCTAAACAAGGTGGGTTGTTTTAATGTATCTTGATTAATTTAATAACTTATGTACATCTACCATTTAATACATTTTATTTACACATTTTTAGTTGTATTCATTTCAAATATTGCTAGTTCTCAGATTAGTTCAATTTTACTTGATGCTAATACAGAACAACCTATTCCATATGTAAATATATTCGTAGAACATGAACTTATAGGGACAACATCTGATATAAATGGTAAATTCGATTTACAAATTGAGAATTCAAAAGTTGTAGTCTTTTCCGCTATTGGTTACGAAATAAAAAAAATATTTTCTGACTCAATAAGTCAATTTACAATATTAAATCCAAGTATTACAGAGTTAAGTGAAGTTATAATTACAGCAAAAAAAGAAACCAAAAAACTGAAAATTGGTAAATTCAAAAAGTCTAAAATAAACTTATATTTTAATTGTGGTCAAACCCCATGGATTATAGAACGCTACTTTCCTTATAAAAAGGAATATGAAAAAACAACTTTTTTGAATAAAATTAGAATTTCTACTAATAGCAATTTAGATGAAGCAAAGTTTAATTTAAGACTATATTCTAAAGATCAGAATAATAAGCCTGGAGAAAATCTTTATAACAAAAATATCATTGGAACTGCTAAAAAAGGAAATAAAATAACTGGAGTTGATTTATCTGAATTAAATATTCAATTTCCTAAAGATGGTTTTTTTATCGTTATTGAATGGTTACTTATTGAAAGTAACATGTATACATTAGATATTGAAAGAAAATCTGATCGAGGAGCTTCAAAATGGGTGTCTTACGAGCCAGCTATTGGAACCGTTCCTTCTGATACAAACAAAAATAGTTGGCAGTTTAATCAAGGCCATTGGAGTAAAATAAAAAAAAACACGGAAACATCTTTAAAAAAACATAAAAATAAATATAGTTTATTAGCTATTGAATTAATCCTGACGAATTAAATTGAGTCTAAATTTTCAGCATAAATATAAAATAATTAACTTATATTATAAGTTACAATATTAAAATCCCATTTGAAAAAACTCCCACAAGTTCCAGCGTATTTGTTTCTGAAGAACTCTCTTCAAATTCTTAAAAATCCTTTGCCTTTTCATCATCGTAATTTTGAAAAGCTTGGAGATACATTTCAATTAAATTTAGGTTTAGGCAAGCATGTGGTATTTTCAAGAGATCAGGATCTTGCTATTTTAGCGCTTCAAAAGCAACAAAAAGACTTCATAAAATCGCCGATACAAACAAAAGATTTAGTAAAATATGTAGGAAAGGGATTGTTAACTGTTGAAGGCGAGGAGTGGAAAACACAACGCAAATTACTTCAACCTACCTTTTACAAAAAAAACATTTACCAGTTACTAGATTTAATGCAAGATGCAATTGTAAAACAATTACAAAATATTAAAACAGATCAACCCATCGATGTTTTTCCCATCTTCAACGACTTGGCTTTTAAAGTAGTAGCCAAAAGCCTATTTAGCGATGCTATTTCTAACGAACAAATATCTCGCTTGCAGTATATTACAGAAGAAGCGCAAAATATGTTGGTTAAAGAACTTCGTCAACCTTATAAAAAATGGTGGTTTATATGGAGCGGAGAACTCAAAAAGAAGCTTTTACTCACCAAAGAAGCGCTTCAAATTATCGAAGGTATTATAACAAAACGAAGAAAGCAATCTTCACAAAAAGAAGATTTACTCGATATGTTACTTCACACTACTTACGAGGATGGAAGCTCTATGACACATGAAAAACTGCTAGATGAAATTTTAATCTTATTTATTGCAGGTCACGAAACAACATCTAATGCTTTAAGTTTTACTACACAGCTTATTGCACGAAATCCAGATGTTCAACAAAAATTAATTCAAGAAGTTGACCAAAACAAATTGAGAACACCACTAGACGTATTAAAAAATTCACCTTTTACTACTGCAGTAATTGAAGAATCCATGCGGCTTTATCCACCTGTTTATTTTATAGATCGGGTAAATACTAAAACTTTAAAATTTAAAGATTACACCATTCCTAAAAATACAAGCCTTTTATTTTCGCTTTATGAAATGCATCGAAAACAAGAATTTTGGGAAGAACCACTAAACTTTATTCCTGAGCGTTTTTTAAATGGAAAAAATCATGCCGCTTATTATTTTCCTTTTGGTGCAGGACCCCGAAAATGCATAGGGAATAATTTTGCCATGTACGAAATTATTCTTGTTATGCAGGAACTTTTTGCAAAATACCAAATTGAATTTACTAATCAACCTATTGAAATTTTACCCTTAATAAGTTTAAAACCAAAAAATGCTATTTTGCATTTTAACTATAGAAAATGAATTTGAAGGCTGAAAAACATACCCGAATAATTAAACAAAAAGCCAAAGAATTAGGTTTTTTGAGCTGTGGTATGAGTAAAGCTGAATTTTTAGAAGATGAAGCACCAAGATTAGAAAAATGGCTTCAACAAGGTATGCATGGTGAAATGAAATATATGGAAAATCATTTTGACAAACGCCTTGACCCAACTAAATTAGTTGAAGGTAGCAAATCGGTAATTTCCTTATTATATAATTATTATCCAGAAGAACTTCAACAAGAAAACAGCTTTAAAATTAGTAAATATGCTTATGGTCGCGATTACCATTTTGTAATTAAAGATAAATTGAAAAATTTAATGCAGTTTATTCAAGATGAAATCGGTGAAGTTGGCGGTAGAGTTTTTGTAGATTCTGCTCCGGTTTTAGATAAAGCTTGGGCAAAACGAAGTGGTTTAGGCTGGATAGGTAAACACTCTAATTTGTTAACCAAACAGGTAGGTTCGTTTTACTTTATTGCCGAATTGATAGTCGATTTGAACTTGGAATACGACACGCCTGTAACCGATCACTGCGGAAGCTGCACGGCTTGTATTGATGCTTGTCCGACTGACGCGATTGTAGAGCCTTATGTGGTAGATGGCAGTAAATGCATTTCCTATTTTACAATCGAATTAAAAGACGATTTGCCTAATGAAATGGCAGGTAAATTTAACGATTGGGCATTTGGTTGCGATATTTGTCAGGATGTTTGTCCTTGGAATAAATTTAGTAAAGCCCATAAAGAACCTTTGTTTAATCCAGATCAACGTCTTTTAAATTATTCTAAAAAAGAATGGGAGGAAATTACAGAAGAAATTTTTCAAGATATTTTTAGGAAATCTGCAGTTAAACGAACTAAATACAATGGCTTCAAAAGAAATGTAAAGTTTTTAGCTTACTGATTTTTGAGTAGATTCTCGAATTATTAAATCGGTACCTAGCTCAATTGTTTTTGGTTTAATTTCTTCACCTTTTTTTTTGAGTTTAATTTCTTTAAAAAGTAATTTAAAAGCTTGTTTTCCCATTTCAAAACCAGGTTGATTAATCGTAGAAAGGCTTGGAGATATTACAGCAGACATAAACCAATTACTAAAACCAATAACAGCAATATCATTTGGGACATTAAAGTCTAAATCATTAATCGCCTTAATAGCACCAACAGCTACTAAGTCTGTGTTAACAAAAATCCCGTCTACGTCTGGATGTTCATTAATAAGCTTTCTAGCAAAGTATTCTCCTTCTTTAAAAGTCATTTTTTCTAATAAGTATACAAGCTTTGAATTATAAGTTAAGTAATGGTCATCTATTGCTTTTTTGTAACCTAGGAAACGATCAATAGAATTTTGAGGTAAATGCGGTCCTCTAAAGTGTGCAATTTTTTTACAACCAACATCAATTAAGTGTTTTGTTGCATTATACGCCGCTTTTTGATCATTTATAATTACCTTATTACACTTAACAAGTTTTGCTATTTTGTCAAACATAACTAGTGGGATCTCATTCTGAAGAATTTCGTAGAAGTGTTCATACGAATTAGTTTCATTTGCAAGCGAAACTAAAATACCATCAACTCTTTTATTGATAAGAAGTTCTACTTGTTTTTTTTCCAATTCTTTTGATTCATTAGACTGAAGAATAATAACCAAATAACCTTTTTTTTCAGCTTGAGCAATAACTCCTTTTATAACACTTGAAAAAAAGTGATGAACAACCTCTGGGATTATAATGCCAATAGTTTTAGATTCTTTGGTTCTAAGGTTAACAGCAAAGATGTTGGGTTTATAATTTAATTCCTTGGCCTTTTGAATTATCAGTTTTTTTGTTTCTTCGTTTACATCTTTATATCCCTTTAAGGCTTTAGATACAGTAGTAACAGATACGTTTAGTGATGCTGCAATTTCTTTAAGTGTGATTTGTTTCATGTTGCAAGTTATTATAAAATCTGAATATGTATGAAAAAAACAACCGAAAACGTTTTCGGTTGTTTCGAAAACGTTTTCGATAAAATAAATAGATTTAACTTGAGATATTCAGACTATGTTCGTTGAATAATCTTAAAAATTTAACTAATGAGAAAAATAATTACTTTAATTGCGTTTATAGGAGCTATTTTTTTTAGTCAAATTAATGCTCAGACAATTACAGGTAATGTAATTGATGAAGAAGGTATACCTATTCCTGGAGTTAATGTAGCTATCAAAAGTATAGGAAAAGGAGCTGTTACTGATTTCGACGGGTTCTTCTCTATTTCTAATTTAGAAGACGGTACATTTGAATTATTAGCTTCTTATCTGGGCTATAAAGACTTTACTAAAACAATTGAAATTTCTGGAGAACAGAACGTAGAACTTACTATTAAGCTAGTTATGGATGCTCAATCCTTAGACCAAGTAATTGTTACAGGTGTAGCAAATCCTAGGGCTAGAGTAGCTTCTAGCGTATCATTTACGAGTATGGGTCCTGATAAAATAAAGCAAAGTTCACCTAGGTCAACCGCGGAAATTTTCCGTACAATTCCAGGTATTCGTTCAGAATCATCTGGTGGTGAAGGGAATTCGAATATTGCAGTTCGAGGTGTTCCTGTATCTTCTGGAGGTTCAAAATACGTTCAAATTCAAGAAGATGGACTCCCTGTACTTTTGTTTGGTGATATTTCTTTTGGAACAGCAGATATTTTTACACGATTTGATAATTCTATTCGAAAAATAGAAGTTGTTCGTGGTGGTTCAGCATCTACTATGTCTTCCAATTCACCAGGAGCTATTATTAACTTTATATCCAATACAGGAAGAACCGAAGGTGGTTCAATTGGAACTACGTTTGGTATGGATTATGAATCATTTAGAACAGATTTTAATTACGGTGCACCTATTGGAGACGGATTATATTTTCATGTTGGTGGTTTTTATAGAGTTGGAGAGGGTGTAAGAGATGTAGATTTTACAGGAAATAATGGAGGACAGTTGAAGTTTAACTTGACTAAAGAATTCGATAACGGGCATATTACTGTTTATGCAAAACATTTAAAAGATCGAGCTATTGCTTATTTACCTATGCCTTTACAAGTTTCGGGAACAAATGCAAATCCTAGATGGAGAAGTGTTCCTGGGTTTAGTGCTACACAAGGAACGATGCATTCCCCATATCTAACCCAAAATGTTGGCTTAGGAGGCGATGGTCAATTAAGAAGATCATCTGTTGCAGACGGAATGAACCCAGTATCAACTTCTTTTGGGTTTCAAGCAGCTTTCGATTTATATGATGGATGGAAGGTGAAAAATAATGGTAGATTTTCAATAAATGGCGGTGCTTTTATCTCTCCTTTTCCTGCTGATGTTGCTTTAGCTTCTACCATGCTTAGCGATGGTTTTTCTCAAAGTAATGGTTGGAATTCTTTACAATATGCAAACGATGGTTCTAATGTAGATCCAAATCAAGTTATATCTAGAATTCACATGTTTGATGTAGAACTAAACAATTTTAATAACTTTATGAATGACTTTAAGCTTACAAAATCTTTTGATAATGTTGATTTTACAGCAGGTTTCTTTAAATCTAATCAAAATATTTCGATGTCATGGTTGTGGAATTCTTATTTACAGGAAGTTTCTGATTCATCTCCTAGATTAATAAATATTTTTGATGGTGCGGGAGGCTCTCTTTCAGAAAACGGATTATATGCTTATGGCACACCTTTATGGGGGAATCTTCACAGAAATTACGATACACAATATAATGTATCTGCACCCTATGTAGATGTTTCTGTTCAAGCCAATGAAAAAGTTAATTTAAACGCTTCTTTGCGTTACGATATTGGAAAAGTAAGTGGTAGTTTTACAGGGGGCACACAATCTACTTTTGATATTAACAGAGATGGTACACTATCCGTTCCAGAACAAAATGTATTCTCTATAGATAATGCAAATTCAACACCTGTTAATTACAATTATAATTATGTTTCTTATTCTTTTGGAGCAAATTACATGTTTTCTAAAAAAGAAGCTGTATTTGCAAGATATAGTCGTGGGGCAGCTGCAAAAGCAGATAGAATTTTATTTACAGGCTTAGATTTTTTAAACAGTGACGCAATTAACGCCCTCGACTTTATAAACCAAGCAGAGTTAGGTTATAAAACTACCTTTAAAAATGGAGGGTTAAATGCTACAGCATTTTATGCTCAAACAATAGAAGAAGGTGGCTTTGAAGCAACTTCTAATATGATTATTGAAAACGATTACCAGTCTTTTGGCTTAGAATTAGAAGGTTATTATGCAGTTAGAGATTTTGAAGTTTCAGGTACTTTAACATACACAAACGCAGAAATCGACTCTGGAGATTTTAAGGGGAATGCACCAAGAAGACAGCCAGATTTAATCTATAATGTTATTCCCTCGTATGCTTTTGGGAAAAAGAAGCAGAACAACTTGGGATTAAGCTTTATTGGACAAACTGAGTCCTATACTCAAGATAATAATGAATTAATTATGCCAGGCTTTGTTATTATTAACGGGTTTGTGAATTTTGCTGTTACTGAAAAATTAATTCTTAATGTATCAGCCAATAATATTTTAGACACAATTGGGTTAACTGAGGCAGAGGAAGGAAGTATTGTAGAAGGACAAAGAAATTTTGTAAGAGCAAGACCCTTACCAGGGAGATCTGTATCTTTAGGAATAAATTATAAATTTTAATTAACAACTTTTTCCCTTTATCTAAATAAGGTGAAGGGAAATAAATTTTCCTTCATGGTACTCAAGAAACCTAATTTAAGCTTTTGGCAAATATTAAATATGAATGTTGGTTTTTTCGGCATTCAATACAGTTTTGGTCTGCAGCAAAGTGCAGTTACACCTATATATGATTTTTTAGGTGCAACCCCCGATCAAATACCAATTTTACATTTGGCAGGGCCTGTAACAGGACTTCTTGTTCAGCCTATTGTAGGTGCATTAAGTGACAAAACATGGCATCCAAAATTAGGTAGAAGAAAGCCTTACTTTTTAATCGGGGCTCTTTTATGTAGCTTCGCTCTAATAGTCTTTCCTTTTAGTGCTTCTTTATGGATGGCTGCGGGACTTTTATGGATATTGGATGCAGGTAACAATACGGCAATGGAACCTTATAGAGCTCTTATAGCAGATAGGCTAAACAATAACCAACAACCTTTGGGCTTTCAAATGCAAAGCTTTTTTACAGGTTTTGGCCAAGTCTTAGCCAACTTATCTTTATTTATTTTTCCGTTTATTTTTATAGGCACTACGGGGTCATTACCAACTTGGGTGTATGCATCTTTTTTCTTCGGAGCCTTATGCTCTATTGCATCGGTATTGTGGAGTATTAGCAAAACAAAAGAAATACATCCAACCGATGATGAGCTCCAAAAACTAAAGGAAAAGCGAGATGTATTTGAACCATTATTAGAAATATTTTCTGCCATTAAAGACATGCCAAAAGTAATGTGGGAACTTGCTTTAGTGTATTTGTTTCAGTGGTATGCCTTGTTTTGTTATTGGCAAAACTCTTCAAAGAGTGTGGCGCTTTCGGTTTGGAATGCAAGTCCAGAAGATAAATTAGCCTACAGCGAAGCAGTAAGTTGGACAGGTTTAGTAAATGGATGGTACAATGTAGTTACATTTTTAGTAGCATTCTCTCTCGTGAAATTTGCTAAAAAATTCAGTCCCAAAAAGGTTCATGCCTTTTGTTTAATGCTAGCAGCCTTTGGTTTTTTAGCTTTTCCTCATATACAAGATAAAAACTTGTTATTTTTTGCAATTACAGGTTTTGGTATTGGTTGGGCAAGTATGATGGGTATTCCGTATTTAATGGTAGTTTCTGATATTCCAAAGGAACGTTACGGCGTTTACATGGGAATTATAAATATGATGATTGTAGTTCCTATGATTTTACAAACCATATCGTTTGGGTTTGTCTTAAAACATTTTCTAAACAATGATCCACGTCATGCCATTACGTTTGCAGGAGTGCTTTTGGTTATAAGTGCATTTTTTACTTTGCTTATGAAGCCGAAAAAAATTAGTAAAACTAAATTTCTCACTGAAAAAAGTTAAGTTATGACAAGAGAAATAGATATTTTATGTGTTGGCGAAGTCCTAATTGACTTCATTGGGCATCAATCTGATGTTTTAATAGATAACACAAGAGATTACCACAGGTATTTAGGTGGTTCGCCCACAAATGTTGCCCTAAATGTTAGTAGATTAGGACTTCATGCAGCAATGGTTGCTACTTGCGGAGAAGATGGTTTTGGAGATTATATTTTTAAGCGCTTTGAAGAAGCGAATGTAAATATAGTTGGCTTAAGGAAAATTAAAGAAAAACCAACAAGTATTATTTTTGTGTCTAGATCTAAAGCTACACCAGATTTTATTCCTTACAGAGAAGCTGATGTTCAAATCCTAGACAAACAAATTTCTACAAATACATTAGCAAATACTCGTATTTTTCATACCACATGTTTTGCATTAAGTAAAAATCCAGCGCAGTCAACCATCTTACAAAAGGCTACAGAAGCTTTTAAGCTTGGTTGTAAATTAAGTATTGATGTCAATTTTTCAGAAAATATTTGGCCAAGCAGAGAAGATGCAATCTGTGTTATTTTATCCTACTGTAAGTTAAATCCTCTTGTGAAAATTAGTGATGACGATATGTTCAGGCTTTTTGGCAAAACATTACCATACCAACAAATCTTTCAGTTTTTTCATGATGCAGGAGTAGATATAGTTTGTCTTACACTCGGAGCTAAAGGAGTTGTCTTGTCTCAAAAGAACCAAGAAACCATAGAGCTTCCTGCCATAAAAATTGAAAAAATACTCGATACCACAGGGGCTGGAGATGCTTTTTGGTCGGGTTTTCTGTTTGCATACATACAACAAAAACCAATGAAGGAATGTCTTGAAGTAGCTTTAAAACTAGCTGCGCTAAAATTGCAAAATGTAGGGCGACTTCCAGATCAAATCAATATTTTATCTCAACTGCTTTAAATAATACCTAAAGACAATGACTCTAAGATCTGAAAGCCATAAAGTTAAGGGTGTAATGCTTAATGCATATCCAGATAGTGTTGGTCAAAAGTTAAGCGATATGATTCAATTGTTGCAACGTCCAGCATTCAAAAACACCTTTTCTTTCTTCTATATTTTACCTACCTTTTTTAATAGTGACTTGGATCGTGGCTTTTCCATAATAGATTATGATCTTAATAAAGAATTAGTTTCTATGGAAGATTTAAAAGCATTAGAAGAACTTAAGATTCAACTTAAATCTGATATTGTTTTAAATCATTTATCGGTTGCTTCACCTCAGTTTAAAGATTTGATTAAATATGGAGAAGCTTCAAAATATAAAGACTTTTTTATCAATTGGAATTCTTTTTGGGAAGGAAATGGTATAATGAATAACGATGGAATTATCATTCCAAATCAAGCTTTTATTCAGAAACTTTTCATGCGTAAGTCAGGTTTACCAATCCTACAAGTTCCTTTTCCAGATGGATCTAAAAAGCCGTATTGGAACACCTTCTATCAAGAAATTATAAGGAATGAAATAAGCGTAGAAGATTTAAATGATATTGAACATATAAGTCTTAATAAAAAAAATGAAGTTGTTGAAAGGCTAAATAAAGCCATTCAAGACCGTATTGATATTCACAAAGTCGAGTTAGAAGTCCCCTCTTCAATTGCCAAAGAAATACGTAGCATAGTAGAGAGAAAATCAACCTATTTAGGCCAAATGGATGTTAACGCCGCATCTCCATTAGTGTGGGAGTTTTATGAAGAAACCTTAGCTAAATTAAAAGGCTTTGGTTGCAAAATCTTGAGATTAGATGCTTTTGCATATTTACATAAAGAAGTAGGTGAACCCAATTTTTTTAATCAGCCCGGCACTTGGAATTACTTGAATCGTATAAGTGAAATTGCTAAAAAAAACAATTTATTGCTATTGCCCGAAATTCATGCAGAATATGGTTTGGGAATACATGATCAAGTAGCACAAAGAGGCTTTTGTATCTATGATTTCTTTTTGCCAGGCTTATTGATTCACACCTTAGAAACTTCTTCTAATTCGACTATTATTAAGTGGATGAATGAAATTGTTTCAAAAGGATACACGACGGTGAATATGCTGGGTTGCCACGATGGAATTCCTGTGTTAGATTTAAAAGGTAAGGAAGTAGAAGGAAGTTATGTTGAAGGTTTGCTCAAAGATGAAGAAATAGACGCCATTATGGATGTTATCATCAAACGAGGCGGAAAGCTTAAAAATTTATTTGATGCTGATGGCAAAAAACTCTCCTACTACCAAGTAAATGCCACTTTTTTTAGTGCATTAGGTGAAGACGAAAAGAAACTTTTACTAGCCAGAACCATACAACTGTTTGCACCCGGCATACCCCAAGTTTGGTACCTTGATTTATTTGCAGGCAAAAATGATTATCTTGCAGTAGAAAAAGCTGGGAGTGGTGGGCATAAGGAAATAAACAGGACTAACCTATCCTTAGAAAAAATAGATAATTTACTAAATCAAGATATCGTTAAAAACCAGTTGAAGCTCATTGAATTTAGAAATACTTCTGAAGCTTTTTTAGGTACGATGAAAATAAACCCTTCACCAATTTCCGAAATAGATATTTTTTGGGAACATACAACCAATTTTGCTCGCTTAAAAGCAAATTTAAAGACCTGTAGTTTTGTTGTAGAATACAGGAATAAAGAAGGTACAGGTAGTTTCTCTTATTAATGCATGAAGGTTTCTTAAGGCAATAATGCTTGACTTTTTAAATATAATTAGGTTACTTTTAGAACTTCTTTTAGCAAAGGCAATGAATTAAAATTACCTTTGCAAACTTATTCAATACAAACTATGGATATTAACAAGAGAAGATTAAGAAGACATGCTTTGGTATATCATTCCAAGCCAAAGCCAGGAAAAATAGAAGTAGTACCCACTAAAAAACATAATTCTCAACGCGATTTAGGCTTAGCCTACTCACCTGGAGTTGCAGCACCCTGTAACGAAATTGCAAAAAACGTAGAAGATGTATATAAATACACTAACAAAGGAAATTTAGTTGCTGTAATATCAAATGGAACTGCTGTTTTAGGTCTTGGAGACATCGGTCCTGAAGCTTCTAAACCAGTTATGGAAGGAAAAGCTTTACTGTTTAAAATTTTTGCAGATATTGATGTGTTCGATATTGAAGTAGACGCCAACGATCCTGAAAAATTTATTGAAACCGTAAAAGCAATTGCTCCAACTTTTGGTGGTATTAACCTCGAAGATATTAAAGCTCCTGAGGCTTTTGAAATTGAAGACCGTTTAAAGGAAGAATTAAACATTCCTGTTATGCACGACGATCAGCATGGTACCGCCATCATATCTGCAGCGGCTTTACTTAATGCATTAGAAATTGCAGAGAAAAAAATTGAAGATGTAAAACTTGTAGTTTCTGGTGCAGGTTCTGCAGCTATGGCTTGTACAGACTTATATGTTTTATTAGGTGTAAAAAAAGAAAATATTTACATGTACGATAGTTCGGGTCTTCTTCATAAACAAAGACAAAATCTTTCTGCTCGTAAAAAAGCATATGCTTATGCAGAAGAAGACAAAACACTAGAAGATGCAATGGTTGGTGCAGACGTATTTTTAGGACTATCGGTTGCAGGAATTGTGAGCCCAAAGATGCTAAAATCCATGGCAGAAAATCCAATAGTCTTTGCTATGGCTAATCCAGACCCAGAAATAGACTATCCAACTGCGGTAGAAACAAGATCGGATGTAATTATGGCTACAGGAAGAACCGATTTTCCAAACCAAGTAAATAATGTACTTGGTTTTCCTTTTATATTTCGTGGAGCTCTAGATGTTCGTGCCACTAAAATTAATGAGGAAATGAAAATCGCAGCGGTAAAGGCTATTGCAGAATTGGCCAAAAAACCAGTGCCAGAACAGGTAAATATTGCCTATTCAGAAACACGATTGGCTTTTGGTAGAGAATACATCATTCCAAAACCATTCGATCCAAGATTAATTGGTCAGATTCCTCCCGCAGTAGCAAAAGCAGCTATTGAGAGTGGTGTTGCTCAATCGACTATTGAAGATTGGGATGAATATGAAATGGAATTGCTTGAACGAATGGGCAGTGAAGATAAAATTACACGTTTGTTGCTTAGCCGAGCAAGAAATAATCCTAAACGCATTGTTTATGCAGAAGCAGATCATTTAGATGTGCTTAAAGCTGCACAAATTGTTTACGATGAAGGTATTGGAGTTCCAATTTTATTAGGAAGAAGAGATGTCATCAAAGAACTAATGCAGGAAATTGAATTTGAAGCAGATGACGTCATTATTATAGATCCTAAATCCGATAAACAGAAAGAGCAATTAAAACGCTACGGAAAATCGCTTTGGGAAAAAAGAAAAAGGAAAGGAATTACCCAATATGAAGCTGAAAAGTTAATGCGAGAACGTAATTATTTTGCTGCTATGATGGTGGTTGAAGGTGATGCTGATACCATGCTTTCTGGTTACTCGAGAGCTTATCCATCGGTTTTAAAGCCCATTTTAGAAATTATTGGTAAAGAATCAAGTGTTTCAAAAGTGGCATCAACAAATTTAATGATGACTGCTAAAGGCCCTATTTTTATTAGCGACACTTCTATTAATATCGATCCAAGTGCACAAGAATTAGCCCGAATTGCACAAATGACAGCTTTTACTGTTAAAATGTTTGGGGTAGAACCCGTCGTTGCCATGGTAAGTTATTCTAATTTTGGTTCTTCTAAAAATCCAATGGCTAAAAAAATTACCGAAGCAGTTGCTTACTTGCATGAACATTATCCAGATATTGCTGTAGATGGAGAATTGCAAGTAGATTTTGCTTTAAATCGTAAAATGCGAATGGATAAATTTCCATTTAGTAAACTACAAAATCGAAAAGTAAACACCTTAATCTACCCTAACTTAGATGCTGCAAATGGCACCTATAAACTTCTTAAAGAATTAAATAGTGCAGATTCTATTGGGCCTATTTTAATGGGATTAAACGAGCCAGCTCATGTTTTTCAATTGGGTGCAAGTGTAGATGAAATGGTAAATATGAGTGCTGTAGCCGTTGTGGATGCTCAACAAAAAGCAAAGCGGAAAAAACATTAAATTTTTTAAATAGAATCTTTATTTATTAAAACATAAAGGAGGTTTAATAATCAATTTGTTGGTATGAATACTAGGATTTAAAAATCAAACTTCAAAAGCTTTGCTTTAGATTATTTTACTACATTTGAGCCCACAAATCAGAAGATTTTATGATTACACAGCTATCAGGAAAACTGATTGAAAAAAATCCAACACATGTGGTTATTGAATGTGCAGGTGTTGGTTACGAAGTAAATATATCATTACACACTTTTGAGCAATTACCTAAAGATGAACACATCAGATTGTTTACTCATTTACAGGTGCGAGAAGATGCGCAAACCTTGTACGGTTTTGCTGAAAAGGTAGAACGCGAAGTATTTAAAAAATTAATATCTGTTTCAGGAATAGGAGCAAATACTGCAAGATTGATGTTTTCTTCCTTATCACCAGCCCAAATAATTGAAGCCATTTCTACCGCAGATGTAGATACCATTAAAAGTGTAAAAGGAATTGGAGCCAAAACTGCACAACGTGTAATTGTAGATCTGAAAGACAAAGTAAACGAGGTTGCGTCTTCTTCGGAAAATTTAACATTTTCAAACAATACTAACCGAACTGAAGCGTTATCAGCATTAGAAACACTGGGATATTCTAAAAAGCAAGTTGAAAAAGTTGTGGCTAGAATTGTTAAAATTGAACCCGAAGCAAGTGTAGAATATATTTTAAAACAAGCATTAAAAAACTTGTAACGCATTGATTAATAAACCTATTTTTTTTCTGCCATACAAACAAATAATATATACAGTAGTTGTATTTTTTATAACTGCTCTTGCTTTTGCGCAAACGGAAACCGAGCAAGATAGCATTCAAGAGGGGTATTCCATGGGCCAACTTAATATTAAGAACCCAACCAATATTCAAAATTTATATACTTACGACCCCATTATTAATCGCTATATTTTTTCGCAAAAAATTGGCGATGTAAATATTAGTTATCCATTGGTTTTAACACCAGAAGAATACCAAGATTTGGTACTTCGGCAACAAATGAAAGATTATTTTAAGCAAAAAAGAGATGCAGCAAATAATACCGATAGCGAAGAATCTAAAAATTTAATACCTGCTTTTTACGTTAACAATAGTTTTTTTGAAAGTGTTTTTGGAGGCAATAAAGTTGAAGTTATACCACAAGGACAAGTTTCTATGGATTTAGGAGTTTTATATTCTAAACAAGATAACCCATCGCTTTCACCTAGAAATCAAGCGAACACAACTTTAGATTTCGATCAGCGTATCAATATGAGTTTAGATGGAACGGTTGGAACCCGCGTAAATATTGCGGCACAATATAATACGCAATCTACCTTCGACTTTCAAAACCAAATTAAAATAGATTATACACCAGATGAAGACGATATAGTACAGTCTATAGAAGTAGGTAATGTAAATATGCCTTTAAACAGTTCTCTTATTCAAGGAGCTGAAAGTTTGTTTGGGGTAAAAGCTCAACTGCAGTTTGGTAAAACAACCATTACCGGTGTTTTTTCTGAAATGAATTCTGAACGCCAAAGTGTAAACGTACAAGGTGGTGGAACAGTAGATGAGTTTGAGAAATTTGGTTTAGAATACGATGAAAATAGACACTTTTTCTTATCGCAATTTTTTCGAGATGAATATGATAAGGCCTTAACTAACTATCCATTTATTAATAGTAGATTTCAAATTACCCGTGTTCAAATATGGGTAACCAATCGAAACAATAGCCCGCAAAGTCTTCAAAATGCTAGGAATATTGTCGCTATACAAGATTTAGGTGAATCTAATCCAGAAAAATTAGGCTTGTTTTTAGATAATTCTGGAAATCCAGTACCACCACCAATTCCTAATTTTATTAATCAGCTTAATGCTTTGCCCGATAACCGAAATAACGATTTTAATCCTGTAGGTATCAACGGGGGCGGATCTACGATTTTAACTTCATCAATTCGAGATATTTCTACAGTTGCACAAGGATTTGGACCGGCAGCTCAAATTGTTTCAGAAGGGAGAGACTATGGCGTTCTAGAAAATGCAAGACAATTATCACCCAACGAATTTACCTTGCACCCACAATTGGGTTATGTTTCTTTAAATCAGCGAATTTCTAACGACGAAATTTTAGCAGTAGCCTACGAATACACATCCAATGGTCGGGTATATAAAGTAGGTGAATTTGCCAATGATGGGGTAGATTCTTCTCAACCTATTCAAAACCCCAATCCGCAACCTGGGCAAGAAGATCAAACCATAACATCTAATCAAAGTTTAGTGGTTAAAATGATAAAAAGTCCAATCACTAACGTTACTGAACCCATCTGGGATTTAATGATGAAAAATATTTACAGTATTGGTGGTTTTGATATTGAAGAAGAAGGTTTTCGCTTTAATATATTATATACAGATCCACAGCCTGTAAACTTTTTACTCGATCCGCCGGGTTCAACTACTCCGCTACCAGAGAATATTGTAGATCAGAATTTACTACAGATTTTTAATTTTGATCGCTTAAATTCTAATGGTGATTTGCCTGGTAGTGATGGATTTTTCGATTTCGTACCTAACATAACCATCGATACCCAAAATGGTTTTATTAAATTCACAAAAGTAGAACCCTTTGGAGAATATTTATTTGAGCAGTTAAATAATACACCAGGTGCAGTTTATGAGAATCAAACTACTTGGAATGATAACCAGTTGCAATACGTTTTTCAGGCATTGTACAACACCACTAAAACACAAGCCATGCAGCAAGAAGCTGAGCGGAATAAATTTCAGTTGCGTGGACAATATCGTGCATCAGGACAGGAGGGAATTCCTATCGGCGCCTTCAATGTTCCCCGTGGTTCTGTTGAAGTTGCCGCTGGTGGAAGAACCCTACAAGAAGGTGTAGATTATGTGGTAAATTACGAATTGGGTTTAGTACAAATTTTAGATGAAGGACTTAAAGCATCCGATACACCCATTCAAGTTTCAACAGAAAATAATGCTGTTTTTGGAAGACAAACCAAACGTTTTACCGGAATTGATGTACAACATGAATTTTCAGAAAACTTTATTTTAGGAGGGACTTTTTTAAACATGAACGAGCGCCCTTTAACTCAAAAATCAAATTATGGTAGCGAACCAATTAACAATACGATGTATGGAATTAACTTTAATTACAATACAACAGTACCATTTTTTACGCGCATTGTAAATAGGCTTCCAAATATTGAAACTGAAGTAGAATCGAATTTCTCTATTCGTGGAGAATTTGCTTATCTTCAACCAGGAACACCAGATGCAGACAATTTTGGTGGTAGAGATGCGTCTTATATTGATGATTTTGAAGCATCGCAAACTTCTATTTCATTATTAAATCCGTCGCCTTGGTCACTTTCTAGTGTGCCAGTTGGCTATCGCGGTCCAAACGATGCAGGTGGAAACTTTAATTCTAACGACGACATCAGTATTAACCACTATAGGGCTAAGCTAAATTGGTATACCATCGATCCTATTTTTTATAGTACGCAACGCCCAGCTGCTATGACCGACGATGATTTTTCATTCTGGTATTCTAGAAGAATACTTATTAATGAAATTTTCCCTAATCGAGACATCGTTCCGGGTCAATTTCAGACCATACCAACTTTCGATTTAGTGTTTAGACCTACACAAAGAGGAATGTATAATTATAATCCCGCAAGTGCATCGAGCGGAAATTTACCTAATCCTAGACAAAATTTTGGTGGGATTATGCGAGGACTAGAAACCACAGATTTTGAGCGCTCTAATGTAGAGTTCGTTGAATTCTGGGTAATGGACCCGTTTATTTATCCAGAAAATACAGGAAACACAGGAGGAAAACTTGTATTAAACTTTGGTAGTATTTCTGAAGATATCTTAAAAGATGGACGCAAACAGTACGAAAATGGACTGCCAGAAGATGGCGGTAACCAAAATACCATTCAAACTAGCTTTGCAAAGGTGCCAGCAAACCAATCTTTAGTTTATGCCTTCGATACAGAAGGAGATCAACGTGCAAATCAAGATATCGGTTTAGATGGTTATAATAATGCAGATGAAGTAGCACAATTTCCAGCTTTTGCAGATTTTGATGATCCTGCTGGAGACGATTATGAATTTTATTTAGAAAACGATGGCGATATTTTAACCCGCTACGAAAAATACAATGGAGTTGAAGGAAACAATCCTGTTGAAGTAGGACAAAATAATCGTGGAAATTCACCCCTACCCGATGTAGAAGATATTAATCGAGATAATACCATGAATACGATAGATAGTTACTTTGAGTATGAAGTTCCTATGTATCCTGGGATGAGTGTTGATAACAATACTAGTTCTATTACTGGTGTTTCTGAAGATTATATAACCGATATAAAAGAATTAACAACAACAGCTCCAAATGGTGAAGAAGTTCCAGTTAGATGGGTACAATTTAGAGTGCCTTTACGTACTTCACCCGAATATTCTATAGGTGGTATATCCGATTTAAGAGCAGTGCGTTTTATGCGAATGTTTATGACCGACTTTTCGCAAGAAACCATATTGAGAATGGGCTCCTTAGATTTAGTCCGTGGAGATTATTTAACTTACGATCAGCCAGTAATTCCTGATGGTACAGATCCAGTATTAAATTCTGTAACTACATTAAATGTAACTCCAGTAAGCGAAGAAATAACATCGCGATACGTTACTCCTCCGGGTGTAATTAGAGAACAAATTGTAAATAATAATGTCACCATTAGAGAAGATGAACAATCTTTGGCATTGAAGGTTAAAAATTTAAGACCCAAAGATTCGCGGGCTGTCTTTAAAAACTTTCAAGTAGATATGCGGCAATATCGCTTTTTAGAAATGTTTTTACATGCAGAAGCGCTTGCTCCTCCAGAAGTTCAGTTGCAAGACAACGAAATGGTTGCTTTTATTAGAATGGGAGTCGATTTTACCAATAACTTTTATGAAATAGAAATTCCACTTAAAGTAAGTGATATTTCTGAAACATCTCCGAGAGGTGTGTGGCCCTTAGAAAATGATTTAGAATTAGACCTTGAACTTTTACAACAAATAAAAGCAACAGTTTTAGGAAGTGATAGTTTTAGTTCTTTAGATTTAAACTTTTTTGATGAAAACTTAAATCCAGCATCAGATTTCACCACTGACGGTCTACGTGTTGGTATTAAAGGAAACCCCAGCTTTGGAAATATTCGCGTATTAATGCTTGGGCTACGTAACGCGAGCGATCAAAATATTTCTGGCGAAGTTTGGTTTAATGAATTGCGAATTTCAGAATTGAAAAGCCAAGGTGGTTGGGCTGCTGTTTTAGATGTAGATACTAATATTGCAGATTTTGCAACTTTTTCGGGTAGCGCAAGCCGAAACACCATTGGTTTTGGTTCTATAGATCAAGGCCCTAACCAACGTAGTATTGAAGATACTCAACAATACGATTTTGTAACGGGTGTAAATGTAGGACAGTTACTGCCTGCAGATTGGGGAGTAAAAATCCCTTTAAATTATGGACGAGGAGAAGAATTGGTCACTCCGCGTTTTGATCCTGTTTTATTAGATATTGAGTTAGAAAATTTATTAGATAATACAGAAGATGCCCAGTTAAGAGAAGAGTTTAGAGAACGAGCAGAATCCTATACCAAAAGACAAACTATTAGTGTAATTGGTTTACGCAAAGATAGAACTAATCAAGAAAAAGTACCTTTGCCATGGGATATAGAAAATTTCACTCTTTCGGGTACCTATAATCAAGTAGAACACAGAGATTTTGAAATAGCTCAATCGGTAGATCAAAACCTAGACTTTAATGCTAATTATGCCTTTAATTTTGCAAAAGCAGAAGTTGAACCTTTTCAAAATATCGAATTTTTAAACAAGAGTAAATACTTCGATTTACTAAAAGATTTCAATTTAAATCTACTACCAACTAGCATTACCGCTTCAAATAGCGTTATTCGACAATATAGTGAAGTACGGTTTAGAGAACTAAACCTTCCGCCAGGTAGCATAGGTCTTCCAAAACTTTATCAACGAAATTATTTTTACAATTGGCAATACGCTTTAGATTGGGATTTTACTAAAAATTTAAATGTAAACTTCAATGCTTCGCAAAATCGAATTGTACGTAACTTTTTAAACGAAGACGATCTAAGCCAAGACAATAGTATTGGAGTTTGGGATGGATTTTTCGATGTTGGAGTTCCTAATACACACATGCAAACGCTTCAATTAAATTATAAATTACCTTTCGATAAAATACCTGCACTTAAATTTATACAATCTAATTATTCATTTACTGGAGATTTTCAATGGCAAAAAGGTTCAGAAATTCTTCGAAATTTAGAAGATATCCCGAATATTGGTAACACGGTTCAAAATTCATCTGCACATCAAATAAACAATACCCTGAATATGTCTAGGTTGTATAATTATTTGAATTTAAAAAAGCGTAAAGCAAAAGGCGATGCTACAGCACAAAAGCTTCAACGGGGTCAAGACAGAAGACAAACGACTACTGCTCGAGCTAGTTTGTCGTCTAAATCAGAAAACAAAGGAGACGAAGACGCAAAAGATAAGCTAAGTATTGGAGATCATTTTTATAATTTTGGAATCAGCTTACTTACCATGGTCGATCGTATTCAGCTAAATTATACAGAAAATAGAGGTACGTTTATTCCAGGATTTACACACGATGTTGGTTTTGTTGGTACATTAACACCATCGCCTTTGTTTACTTTTGGTGGGCAGGGTGATGTTAGGCAAATTTCAGCTAGAAATCGATGGCTAACCGAATACCAAGAATTTAACGAGCAGTACATGGCCACGAAAACCGAACAGCTCGATTTTAACGCGTCGGTAAAGCTTATTCCTGGTATGACTTTAGATATTATTGCTAACCGGATGTACTCTGACACTTATACTGAAAATTTTAGAGTAGATCGAGAAACTTTACAATACCAATCCTTAACGCCAAATACTTTTGGGAACTTTAGTATATCGACGATGATGATTGGTACTGCTTTTGAAGCAAGTACCCGAGAAGGTTCCCCAACTTTCGAAAAATTTAGAGAAAACAGATTGCAAATTGCAAGGCGTTTAGCCCAACAAGCTGGAATTAATCCAGACGATCCAGAAAATCAAGACGAAAATGGATACCCAAGTGGTTTTGGTAGAACCAATCAATCGGTTTTAATCCCTGCTTTCTTATCAGCTTACACAGGCGAAAATCCAGAAAGCACCAGTTTAAGTCCGTTTAGAAGTACGCCTCTGCCAAATTGGAATTTAAAATATACAGGTTTGATGAAGCTGCCTTGGTTTAAAGAAAACTTTAATCGTTTTTCTATTCAACACGGTTATCAGTCATCCTATACCATTAATATGTTTCAATCTAATTTAGATTACGATAGGAGAGACCCATTTGGCCAGTTTAATAGAGACCAAAATGGCAATTTTAAAAATGAATTTTACATTGCAAACATGAATTTAATGGAAGTGTTTAGTCCTTTAGTTCAAATCGATTTTGAAATGAAAAATTCTGTAAGTATTTTAACAGAAATAAAAAAAGACCGTACTTTGTCATTAAGTTTCGATAACAACTTACTAACCGAAATGATTGGTCAGGAATATATCGTAGGATTGGGTTACCGAATAAAAGATTTGCGCATTGTAACCCAATTTGAAGGAAATAGAAGAGTAATAAGTAGCGATTTAAATTTGAAATTAGATGTAGCATTACGTCAAAATGAAACCATAATACGGTCGCTAGACGTAGTAAATAATAGAACAACAGCAGGTCAAGATATTTGGAGCATTAACTTTTTAGCAGATTATATGATTACTAAACAACTTACAGTTATTTTCTTTTACGATCATATTTTTTCGCAAAATGCCATATCTACAATTTTCCCACAGACTACGATTAGGACTGGCTTAACGCTTACCTACAATTTTGGAAATTAAAAACAACTAAATAATAATTATATACAAATGAATATTCCAGCAGACTTAAAGTACACAAAAGACCATGAATGGGTAAAAATTGAAGGCGATACAGCCATTGTAGGTATTACCGATTTCGCACAAAGTGAATTAGGCGACATTGTTTATGTTGAAGTTGAAACTGTAGACGAAACCTTAGACCAAGATGAAGTTTTTGGAAGCGTTGAAGCAGTTAAAACAGTTTCAGATTTATTTTTACCCATTACAGGAAAAATAATAGCGTTTAACGAAAACCTTGAAGATGAGCCTGAAAAAGTTAATGAAGATCCTTACGGCGAAGGTTGGATGATTAAAATGAAGTTCACTAATCAAGATGAACTTAACAATTTAATGGATGCAGAAGCTTATAAAGCACATATTGACGGCTAATTTATTCCTTGTGTTGGCTATAGTTTTTACAGTTTTAATACTGTATCTGTCGCTTATGCCTACCCAAAATTTACCTAGCATTCAAATTGAACAAGCTGATAAGTTCTATCATTTAATTGCCTATATTTTTCTTGCTGGATCTTGGTTTACTTACTTTGTTCTCTTTAAAAGTAAGCAAGATAAAATAAGCTTATTTATAATTTCTTCAGCATTAATTTTGTTTGGCATTGTTATTGAAGTTTTACAAACGACCTTAACTGATTACCGAACTTTTGATGTGTGGGATATTATATCGAATACTACTGGGGTTTTATTAGTAAACGCATTCTTTATGCTTAATAAAAATAAGCTTCGGAAATTGAAACACCAATTAAATGTTTAGTCAGATTTTTTTTTTTAATTTTAACGCCTAATATTTAAGTATTATGGAACCAAAAAAAAGTGAGAAAGCAGATTTAAGCAAAAAAAGCTTTCTATTTTTCCAACTAGGACTCGTGTTTATGTTGGCAACTTCTTTATTTTTAATTGAGTTTAAAACTTACGATAAAGAAGCTTTAGACACTGGTGTGGTTGAGCTCGACATGTTAGATGACGAAGATGTGCCGATTACAGAGCAACTTAAAACACCGCCGCCACCGCCACCACCGCCACCAGCTCCAGAAGTAATTGAAGTGGTTGAAGATGAAGCAGAAGTAGAAGAAACAATTATCGAGTCTACAGAAACTAATATGGACGAAATTGTAGAAGTTGAAGAAGTTGCCGATATAGGTGAAGAAGAAGAAATTGAAGACGTTCCTTTTTCTAGTATTCAAGATGTACCGATTTTTCCAGGATGCGAAAAAGAAAAAACTAACGATGCTCGAAGAGCATGCATGAGCAAGAAAATACAAGATTTTGTAAACAAAAAGTTTGATACTAGCTTAGGAAGCGAATTAGGTCTTTCTGGAATTAATCGTGTATATGTTCGTTTCAAAATAGATAAAACCGGTAAAGTTGTAGATGTGCAAGCAAGATCATCTCACCCAAGACTTACCCGCGAAGGAGAACGGGTAGTTGGTAGATTACCCGATATGCAACCCGGTAAACAACGCGGTAGAGCTGTTGGTGTTATTTATACTTTGCCTATTACGTTCCAAGTTCAAAACTAAAAATCAAAACCCGGATTTATTTCGGGTTTTTTTAATTATACCCCAATGAAAATACACTACACCATTATTTTGTCTACTTGTTTCTTTATTTCAGCTCTAGCACAAGAAACTACAAAGCCAGATAAAACTACACCTAGTATTCCACAGTTCGAAAGCTGTGAGCAAGACGACCAAACTGGAAAGCCTTGTTTAGAAAATACATTTAAAACTTTGTTTAAAGAGTTTTATAAAGAAACAGAAATAGCCAAAGATTATGAGTACAGCAGGGAAGTTACAGGAAATTATATAGTAGACCGTCGAGGTAAAATAATCCAGAAAAAATACAATACAGTAGAGTCACCTATATTCGTTGCAATTCAAAGAGCTATCGATAAATTCTCTCGTTTAACACCTTCAACAAAAGAAAATGACCTTGCAGTTGAATATCCCTTTCAGGTAATTTATACACTAAAACGCTCGAGTCCTTACGCTAAAAAAGCACTTTCAATAGAATTAGAATTTGTTTATCCAGAAGGAGATAACGAAAACTCTTAATCTAAATTGAAATTTAAGAGCTGCGTTTAGTATAAATTCTTTGATTATTTAATCCACGGCCTAGTGTAGTACTCTGCTTTTAAACCATCAAAAAAAATATTTTTAAATAAAAACTGATAAGCAGTCTAATATGTTAGACCTTTTTGAGTTAAATTGTGTTAATTTGCTAATTGTTAAGCAAGTTGACCTATGAATAAACTTTTTTTACTTTCCTGTATACTTTTAACTCTTCATGTTGCTGCACAAAATGCAACATTAATTAAAAAATATCCGAAATTTCCTGCTTGCCAAGATAGTGCAACTTCGGATGACGAAATGTGTTTTAAAAACCAATTTCAAAAAACTTTATTTTCTTTATATCAGGAGCCAGATGTAGTCTCTAATTCTAATTACAAAGGTTCTGCTCAATTAATTTTTGAAGTAAACGAAAAAGGAGAATTCAAAATAATATATGTAAAAGCCGAACACAAGGAGATTGAAACTGCCTTAGAAGATGCGTTTTCTAAAATGCCGAAACTTACCCCAGCTACCTACGATGGTAACCCAACTTATTTTCAATTTAGAACTCCACTACCAATACCACTTCAACCTAATTTTCAAGAGGAAAATAATGCCGAAGTAATTATAGAACCAAAAAGAAAGTCTATTCAGGATGAATATAATAAAATTGTTAATTTACCATACCAAAATAAACAAAATGAAAGTAGTTTAAATATTCCGTTATCTCACGAGCTCTACAGCCGCTTCGATCCAGAAATGAATTTAATCGGTACCAATGCCCATACTGCTTCTAAACCCTATAAATTTAAAGAAGTTAAGCCTTATTATAATTTAGCTGAAGAAAATGAAAAATTATTTTATGACAAAAAAACTTGGTTTGGGCGAAAATTTTTCAACGAAAATACAGCACGAATTCAAGGTGAAGATTACTGGTTTACTTTCGATATTGCAGCCGATTTACAAATAGGTAGAGATGAGGGAGAAAGCATAAACACCTACAACAATACGCGTGCAGGAATAATACAAGGCGGATTGGGAGAAAAACTAAATTTTTATAGTGTAATTTACGAAAGTCAAGGTCGTTTTGCAGGATATTATAATGATTTAGCAAGAAGTCTAGGCAGAGTAGGTAGCAGTACCGTAGTTATACCAGGTAGAGGAATTGGAGAAGTTTATAAAGATACAGGCTTCGATTATCCAGTTGTAGAAGGTTACTTAAATTATGAAGCTACTAACTTTTTAGATTTGCAATTTGGAACTGGAAAAAACTTTATAGGCGATGGATACCGCTCTTTATTTTTAAGTGACAACGCAAGTCCTAATGCTTATTTTAAAATGAATACCACATTTTGGAAATTTAAATATACCAGTATTTGGTCTTCTCCCAGAAATTTAAATACTAGAACAGAAGGTGGCGCTTACACCACTAAATATGTGGCCACGCATTACTTAAGCTATAATGTTACTGAACGTTTAAATATCGGATTATTTGAATCTGCCTTATTTGAGAGCGAACCTAACCGGGGTTTCGATTGGAATTTTCTTAATCCTGTAATCTTCTATAATATGGTGGAGTATGCAACAGGAACTCGGGCAGGTAAATCGATGATTGGATTAAGTTATAAATACAAATGGAGCAACAAAATAAACTCTTATGGACAATTGCTGATAGATGAGTTATCTGTAAATGATGTTACTGCTATGAACGATAGTTGGAAAAATAAATTTGGTCTTCAATTGGGAGTAAAATACTTCGATGCTTTTAAAGTGAAAAATTTATATCTTCAGCTAGAATATAACCAAGTAAGACCTTATACGTATTCGCATAACACACTTTCGCTACATTACACGCATAATAATCAGTCTTTGGCTCACTTTTGGGGAGCAAATTTTAGAGAATTAATGCTCATAACTCGCTATAAAAAAGATCGTTATTATGGGCATGCTAAGTTTATTTTAGGTGAACGCGGCTTTGAGCCATCCGCAGACAGCAATCCATACTACGGTTCGGATTTATTTGGCGATGAACGAAACCGAATTGGCGATAATAATATAAAAATAGGACAAGGCAATAAAGCAACATCCTACTACGCTGAATTTGAATTCGGATACTTGGTAAATCCAACCACTAACTTGAAACTATACATGAATTTAATTCATAGAAATTTTGACATAGCTGAAAACAATGCCAGAAATTTCGACCGTAAAACCAGTTGGTTAAACTTAGGCTTTAGAACAGATATCTTTAACTGGTACTACGACTACTAATGCCGATTTCTGATTTTAGTTTCTAATAAATGATGCTTTGAAGATGTTTTTGCCTTCGTACTTCAATAAATATTAACGAAGTCTTGCCCTTTGTAAAAGACTTTTTAGAGGTATCTTTGCAAAAAAAATAAATTTTTGTCTGAAAACTTGACATACAATTTCATAACTACATCGTTACAAGATTTTAAGAGCTTAACTAAAATGCGCTTGGCTTTAAGCGTCGTGTTTTCTTCTGTTGCAGGCTATTTTCTAGGTGCAGAAAACTTCTATATTGCAGAAGTGATATTGCTTACAATTGGAGGCTACGCAATGGTTGGTGCTTCAAATGCATATAATCAAATTATTGAAAGAGATTTAGATGCGCTAATGAATAGAACTAAAAATAGGCCTATTCCATCAGGAAGATTAAGCGTAAATGCAGCTTTCGCTATTGCGTCTGTTTTAGCTGCCTTAGGCCTTTATTTGTTGTACATTATCAATCCTATTACATCTCTTTTTGGGGCAATATCTATTTTTTTGTATGTAAGTGTTTACACACCATTAAAAACCAAAACTCCTATTTCTGTTTTTGTTGGAGCCTTTCCAGGAGCAATACCTTTTATGTTGGGTTGGGTTGCTGCAACAGGAAGCTTTAGTATAGAAGCCGGAACTTTATTTATGATTCAATTTTTTTGGCAATTTCCTCACTTTTGGGCCTTGGGTTGGTGGCTTTATGAAGATTATAAAAAAGGAGGCTTTTTTATGCTCCCAACAGGTAAAAGAGATACATCTACAGCTTTACAAATTGTATTGTATACAATATGGACAATTTTAGTTTCTCTTATTCCGGTTTTAGGAGTTACAGGTAAACTTAAACTTTCGTATTTAGGCGCAAGTATAATCTTAGCATTAGGCTTGTTTATGCTTTACAATGCAATAAACCTATACAGATTAAGAACTGAAAAACAAGCAAAACAACTTATGCTTGCAAGTGTAACATATATAACTATGATTCAATTGGTATTTGTACTAGATAAAATTGTAAGAGAATGGGAATAGAGAATAAATCTTTAGCTGAAAAAAATTACAGAGCAAAGAAAATGATGTTGTGGTTTGGAATTATCAGTTTGTCTATGACTTTTGCTGGTCTTACTTCTGCTTTTATTGTAAGTAGCAGCCGGCCTGATTGGGTGGACGATTTTCAAATACCCAATGCATTTGTATGGAGTACTGTTCTAATTGTAATAAGTAGTTTGAGTTTAATTTTTGCTAAACGAGCTATTCTTCAGAACAAAAGAAAAACAGCTAACTTAGGCATAATCCTAACCTTTTTGCTTGGATTATTCTTTATTCATCTTCAATTTTCAGGCTTTAAAGCCATTACAGAACAAGGTTATTATTTTACAGGAAGCGCCAGTAATGTTACTGCATCTTACATTTATTTAATTGCCTTTTTGCATGTAGTGCATATCGCTTCTGGAATGATTGTTTTAGCTGTTCTTATTTATAATCATTTTAAAAATAAATACAAAAAAGATCAAATGCTTGGTTTCGAGCTAGGTGCAACTTTTTGGCATTTCGTAGATGTGCTTTGGTTGTTTCTATTTTTCTTTTTTATATATTTTTTAGGATAAATAAAATAACTATTTTTGCGCTAACTAATATTTAGGTATATGGATACGACTGCTGTTGCACAAACAGGTACAGAAGGGAAAAATTGGGGTGGAGGTAACCAACCACTCAAAGCAAGTTATGGTAAATTAATGATGTGGTTTTTTATTACATCCGATGCCTTAACTTTTTCAGGATTTCTTGCCGCTTATGGATTTTCTAGATTTAAATTTATAAACGAATGGCCAATTGCCGATGAAGTGTTTAATCACTTTCCATTTATGCACGGTGTAGACGCACCTATGTATTACGTTGCTTTAATGACCTTTATTCTTATTTTTTCTTCCGTAACTATGGTGTTAGCTGTAGATGCTGGACATAAAATGCAAAAAAATAAAGTAGTAACTTATATGGCCTTAACCATTCTTGGTGGAGCTATATTTCTAGGTTCACAAGCCTGGGAATGGAAAAATTTTATTAAAGGTGAATATGGTGCAGTTGAAACTACTTCTGGTAAAATTTTACAATTTGTAAATACGGAAGGCAAACGCGTAGATTTAAAGGAATTTACTCCAGTTGCTGAAAGAACTAGAACAACTCATGAAGCTAAAAATGGCCTTTGGTATACTTCCGAAAAAGAATTAATGGCTTACGACGTAGAAGATGTTAAATCTGCCTTTAAAGCAGATAGCAATCTGCTTGTTCGAACCATGGATTTAAACGAACGTGGAGAAAAAACCGTTCTAAGCAGAGAAGAGTCTATTAAAATTCTCGACCAAACAGCTAAAGAAGTTGTTTTAGGCGCTAACCTAACTCAAAACGAATATGGAGCGCCTTTGTTTGCAGACTTCTTTTTCTTTATCACAGGCTTTCACGGATTTCACGTTTTATCTGGTGTGTTGCTGTTAATTATTATATTTTTTAATGTCTTAATTGGTACATACGAAAAACGCGGATCTTACGAAATGGTCGAAAAAGTTGGGCTTTATTGGCACTTTGTAGACTTAGTTTGGGTTTTTGTCTTTACTTTCTTTTATTTGGTTTAATTACATATTTACAATAAGCTTATAACATTATGGCACACGATACAACACATCACGGAGGAGCAACAAAGCGCATTTGGCAGGTTTTCGGTATCTTATCTTTACTTACTATTGTAGAAGTTGTTTTGGGTATTATTAAGCCTGAATTCTTGGTTTATACCGATTTTGTAGCACTTTCTTTACTCAATTGGATATTTATTATTCTTACCATCGTTAAAGCATACTATATTACATGGGCATTTATGCACATGGAGCATGAGTCTGCCGGTTTACGAAGAACCGTTGTTTGGACAGGGGTTTTTCTTATATCTTACCTAATTGCAATTTTGTTAATTGAAGGCGGTTATATTAACGACGTATACACCAATGGTTACATTACTTGGGATTTCTAAGCCAAACATTAACTAAGGTTAAAACATTAACAAAGGCGGTATTATTAATATTGCCTTTTATTATTTTTGTCAATTAATTATTCGCACTACATGCAGACTAAAAAAATCAAAAAATATTCCGTTTTAATTACCTTGTTTATATTGCCACTAGTTACCTATCTTTTTTTTGCTAGTGCTGTACACAGCTTTGCTAATTTACCAACCGTACATGAAAATGCGCTGCAGCAAAAAGACTATATAAATCTAGTTAATAATGAAGCTTTTAGTTTAAACGATAAAATCAATGTAATTACATTTCTGGGTCAGGATGTGAAAAATCAAAAAGTTTTTGCGTATAACTTGAAAGAAAAAATATACGATAAAAATAAAGATTTTCAAGATTTTCAATTTGTAAGTATTGTTGGTGAAAACCAAAAACAAAACGTAAAAGACTTTATCTATGAAATCAATTTAACTTCTAACGCTGCAAAATGGAAATTTATAGAGTTGCCTTCAATTGAAGCTGAGCAACTAATAAAACAACTCACGAATTCTAAACTTACACTTGATTCTAATTACGCTTCAAATTATGCTTTCATTGTAGATAAAAAAGGAAATTTAAGAGGAAGAGTAGACGATAAAGATTATGGAGAGATGTTAGGATATAACATTAAATCTATTGCAGATTTAAACAATAAAATGGTAGACGATGTTAAGGTTATTCTAGCCGAATATCGTTTAGAATTAAAAAAATACAAAGCAGATCGAAAATAATTTATGAAAAATAAATCGTACATAGGAATTTCATTTATCGTTTTAATTTTCGGAATATGGGCTGTCAAAGAATACTCAAGTAGGTATTCAGTAGAAGAATTAGCTTATTTAGAAGTAGAAAATGAAAATGGCGTACCCATCAAAAGAAAAGCGCCAGAATTCGAATTAATCAATCAAGATGCCGATACCATTACCCACGAATTTTACAAAGGTAAAGTTTATGTGGTGGAGTTCTTTTTTGCTACATGTCCAACAATTTGTCCTATTATGAATGAAAATTTGGTAGAAATTCAAAATGAATTTTATGGAAATATGGACTTTGGCATTGCTTCGTTTACCATAAATCCGGAACACGACACTCCCGAAGTCTTAAAAGAATACATGCAAAAAAAAGGAGCTAAGCATGCCAATTGGAATATGCTAACAGGTAATCGCGACCAAATCTATAAGATTGCTAGAGAAGGTTTTAACGCATATGCTGCCGAAAACAAAGATGCACCTGGCGGGTTTGAACATGCAGGCTACTTTGCATTAGTAGATCAAGATGGTTATTTGCGTTCTAGAAGAGATAAAAATGGAAACCCAATATTGTATTACCAAGGCAGTATTCCATTTAATGAACCAGACCAAAATGATGGTAACGAGCAACAAATTGATATTTTGATTGAAGACATAAAAAAACTTTTATAATGCAAACAACTCCAACAGCCCCTAAAGATAAAGTAATGGTACCTGTAATTATTGGTTTATCTGTAGTAGTTCCAATTGTGGTAATTATTTTAATGAATTTAGAAACACGTGTAAATTTACTGGGATTAAAACTGGGTACTTTTCCATTTTTTCATGCCATCATCAATGCTTCAACTGCAGTGTTATTAGCCATGGGTTATTCTTTAATTAAGAAGAAAAACTATGCCATGCACAAACGTGTTATGATAACAGCATTTGCCTTATCAGCCGTTTTTTTAGTAAGCTATGTTATTTCAAAAATCAGTCACGACCCGGTTCCTTACGGTGGAGAAGGTTTTTTTAAATACCTTTATTTCTTTATATTAATATCTCATATTGTGCTTTCTGGAATTATTATTCCCTTAGTTTTATTCACCATGTACCGAGGATTAACTGGAGAATATCAGAAACATAAAAAAATTGCACGATGGACATTTCCTATTTGGATGTATGTTGCAGTTACAGGAGTTTTGGTTTACTTATTTATGATGCCTTATTATTAATTTGTAATTTTGCAATGTTATGAAATTAAAATTTTCTTTATCAATTATAGTTCTGTTGCTCTTGTTCATTAGCCAAGATGTTTCGGCACAATGTTCCATGTGTAGAGCTGTGTTAGAAAGCGAAGGCGATAAAAGTATGGCAGAAGGCATCAATAACGGAATTGTTTACCTCATGGCTTTTCCATATTTATTAGTGGGTGGCTTAGGCTATTATATTTACCGAACTTACCGTTCAAAATAAATTTTATGAAAGCATATTATCTTTCTACCTGTTCAACTTGCAAACGTATTTTAGGTGAAATTCAACTTCCTGAAAGCACAACTTTAATCGACATTAAAAAAAATCCGATTACAGTAAACCAATTAGAAGAATTATATGCGCATACCAATTCGTACGAAGCTTTATTCAACAAAAGAGCGCAATTATACCGCAAGCGAGAATTGAATACTAAAAAACTTTCTGAAAACGATTATAAAAACTTGCTTCTCGAACACTACAGTTTTTTAAAGCGTCCTGTTTTTGTAGATCAAAAGCAAATATTTGTGGGTAATGCAAAGTCTACCATTCAAGATTTAAAAGATTATATAAGTGTCCAATAGGCTGTGGGCTATATTGGCAGCTACCTTAGCAACTTGCATTTATGGAGTAAACCATACCGTTGCTAAAGCCTTAATGCCAGATTATGTTGGACCTTTCGGCTTAATCTTAATTCGTGTGGCAGGCGCAGCCATTTTGTTTTGGTGTATCAGCTTATTTACTAAAAATCAAAAAATAGATTTTAAAGATTTTCCACGAATATTTGGATCGGCTGTATTTGGTATGGTCATAAATATGCTGATGTTTTTTAAAGGCTTAAGCTTATCAACACCCATCAATTCTTCGGTAATTGTTACCATTTCACCAATTATAGTCTTTGTGCTTTCGGCATTTTTAATCCGAGAAAAAATTACGTGGCTCAAAGCATCTGGAGCAGTAATTGGTTTAGCTGGAGCTTTAATTTTAGTGCTGTTCGGAAAACAACTTTCGTACAACTCGCCCAATATTCCTTTAGGCAATGCATTCATTTTTATCAATGCCACTTCTTATGGAATTTATTTAATAATGGTAAGACCGCTTACTAAAAAGTATTCAGCCATTACCTTAATGAAGTACTTGTTTTTAGTAGCCACATTAATTAACCTGCCAATTTGTTACGCAGAATTTTCAGCAATTAGTTGGTCAGCATTGCCATTCGATTCCATTTGGAGAATTGCTTTTGTGGTTCTAGGCACTACTTTTTTAACCTATCTTTTAAATATTTACGCTTTAAAAGAAGTATCCGCTTCTACCTTGGGAGTTTTTGTGTATTTACAACCTGTAATCGCCATTTCGTATGCTATTTTTGCAGGAGTAGACCAGCTTAATTTTCTCAAAATTATAGCTGCTGTACTCGTTTTTCTGGGTGTTTTTATGGTAAGTAAAAATCCAGCAAGAAAACGAAATTTAGCGGGTAATTAATTAAAACTGTAAATCGATATCTTTCGGAAACTTTTGAAATTTACGCGTAGCTTCTTTGGTTAAAATTTCAAAATCTTCAGTTTTGTTAAGTTTAGAAACTTGACTAACCAAATGTTTTGGCAATGCTGTTAACTTTCTCGATTTTAAATCTATCCAAGCACCCAACATTTCACAAGAAGCACAATGTTTTCCGTTTTGGTTGTAAAGGTGGTGTTCAAATTCAAAAAACATTCCATCTTCCGATAAACCTTTTAAAGATAAAGTCACCAAAATCCGATCTTCGGGTAAAACTTCTTTAAAATAGTAAATGTGTTCATAAAACACCACTGGTCCTAAATTCAACTTTATTAATTCTTTCGAAGAAAATCCGTTTTCTATTAAAAAACCCATGCGGGTATGGCTCATAAAGTTTTGATAAGCTGAATTAGCCAAATGCCGATTCGCATCTAAATCAGACCAACGGATTTCAAATTTTTTTTGGTATGTCATAAGTTATCTGCTAAAATAGAGTAGGGCTGTAAAAACAGCAATACTAATAGTTGCGACTAAAACGCCACGAGCTCGGTAAATTAAATTTTTCTTTAAAAATAAATAGAAAGGAAGAAAATTAAAAATAGCACCTAAGGCAATAATTTTATTTAATACTTGATTCTGGTAAGCCACCACAAAAATGCGCTCAAAATCAAACTCATTTATAAATAAACCTGAAAAAACAAATACGCCAATGGTATTCGCTATCAAGCCCACCAAAGTCCCAATGCCAATTTCCTTTTTAATATTGATGTTTTTAGTCTTCAAAATTCCAATTTTTAAATTCTTTTAATGCGTGGTAAGCCGTTAAATCGAATTGCACAGGCACCACCGAAATATAATTGTTGGCTAAAGCCCATTCATCGGTATCTTTTCCGCCATCGTGGTTTACAAATTCGCCTGTTAACCAGTAGTAATCTCTGCCATGCGGAGTTTGGCGTTTATCAAAATTCTCTACCCAATTGGCTTTTGCTTGTCGGCATAGACGCAAACCTTTAATTTCGTGATCAGATTTTTTCGGAAAGTTTACATTTAAAACCGTTGCCTTAGGTAAACCTTCATCCAAAACTTTCTTTACCATATATTCAATATAAGAAGATGTATGGCTAAAGTCGGCATCCATAGCATAATCTAACAACGAAAATCCAATCGCAGGAATATCGCCAGTTCCAGCTTCAACAGCGGCGCTCATGGTTCCAGAATAAATTACATTTATCGAAGAATTAGACCCATGATTAATGCCACTCACACAAATATCAGGCTTTTGTTTTAAAATTTCTTGTGTAGCAATTTTCACACAATCGGCAGGCGTACCCGAGCAACTGTATTCTTTTACTTCGTCATCCAAATGCACTTCATCGCAATACAAATTATCGTTTACCGTAATGGCGTGTCCCATTCCACTTTGTGGGCTATCGGGAGCAACCACAATAACATCACCAATTTTTTTTACTACCGAAATAAGATGTCGAATACCCGGTGCAGTAATGCCATCGTCGTTAGTTACTAATATTAAAGGTTTCTTTTTTGCCATGTTTTTTCAAATGAACTGCAAAAATGCACAAATTAAAACAGAAAAACCTGAGCCTTTTTTTATTTCTTAAGATAAAACTTTTACAACACTCAATATCTGAAGCCGAGAACCCGCTTTCTGCTACAAATCCTCAGCATGCAAGCCAATTTTCTAAAACCAACACAAGAGCTTCCTTTTGGTCGCTTTGGTTGGTTAACAAAATTAGGCTTTCCTGCTTCCGGGTTTTTCACTACAATCGGGGCTATCACCAAATTAACCAACTTCAACCCTGCAAGCGTTTCAAAGGCTTGCAGAGTTTTTTAAATGTAGGAGTAGTAAAATATTCAAGCCTTAAAATTCAACAAAATACCTTCAAACAAACTTTCAATAATTTTATAAGTATATTCACTTTATTTATTCATAATTATACTAATTTCAACTTTTTATTTAAGTAACAGATATTTTATGATGAAGAAGAATTTTGTAATTGCATTACTTACCGTATTGTTGGCTGTAACTTCTTGTAGTTTTACCACCAAAAAATTTGATCCTGATAGCGATAAAGATAAGGTCTTAATCGAATTAATAACCTACGTTTTAGAACAAGGTCACTTCGATTTAAGACAAATGGACGATGATTTCTCCGAAGATGTTTTTAATGAATTTATACAAAACCTAGATCCATTAAAAAGACATTTTCTACAAGCTGATTACGAAGAGTTTGCAGCATATAAACACGAATTAGACAATCAAATTAAAAATAAAGATTTGTCTTTTTTCGAAATGGTGTACAACCGACACTTAATTCGAGTAGAAGAGTCTGAAGCTTTTTACAAAGAGATTTTAGAAAAACCTTTTAATTTTGAAGAAAACGAAAGCATCAATACCGATTATGAAAGCCTTTCGTACGCAAAAAACAATGCCGAATTAAAAGAACGTTGGAGAAAAATTTTAAAATTCAATACCCTGGGAATTTTCTACGATAATTACGAAACCCAACTTCAAGAAACCGAAGAAGCCTCAACTGAAAAAGAAGAAGTCGAATTAAAGTCTTTAGCTGAGCTAGAAGAAGAAGCAAGAACAACCACTAAAGAATCTATGGAAACCTATTTTGAAACTTCAAAAGATTTGGAGCGTAAAGATTGGTTTAGTATGTACATCAACACCTTTGTAAGTCAATTTGATCCCCACACCAATTATTTTGCGCCCCGCGATAAAGAACGTTTTGATGTGTCTATGTCTGGAAAATTAGAAGGAATAGGCGCAAGACTTCAAAAGGAACGCGATCACGTAAAAATTATGGAAGTGATATCAGGTGGTCCAGCTTGGCGCGGAGACGAAATAGAGGTTGGAGATGTTATTCAAAAAGTTCGACAAGAAGACGAAGTAGATGCGGTAAATATTGGCGGAATGCGCCTAGACGATGCGGTAGATTTAATAAAAGGGCCAAAGGGAACAAAAGTCTTTTTAACCGTAAAAAAAGTAGATGGTTCTATTGAAGAAATCGAAATTACTCGTGATATTGTTGAAATTGAAGAAACCTATGCCAAAACAGCCTTGGTAGAAAAAGACGGAATTAGTTATGGCGTAATTAATTTACCGAAGTTTTATTTCGATATGCAAGATTACAATCAGCGTAATGCAGCAACCGATATTAAAAAAGAAATTATTCGTTTAAAAGAACGCGAAGCAGAAGGTTTGGTTTTAGACCTAAGAAACAATGGTGGCGGTTCGCTTTCTACGGTAGTCGATATCGCTGGCTTGTTTATTGAAAAAGGACCTGTGGTTCAAGTAAAAGATAAAGAAAATAACCGCGATGTTTTAAAAGATAAAGATCCTTTAATTTTATGGGAAGGACCATTGGTAATATTAGTGAATGAATTGTCTGCATCGGCTTCAGAAATTTTAGCAGCAGCCATGCAAGACTACGAACGCGCTATTGTTATTGGAAGCAAACAAACTTACGGCAAAGGAACGGTTCAAAATGTATCAGACTTAAACCGATGGATGCGTCAAAGCAACTTTGGCGATATGGGTGCACTAAAAGTAACTACACAAAAATTCTACCGCATCAACGGCGGTTCTACGCAATTAAAAGGGGTAGAGAGCGACGTAGTGGTGGCCGATCGGTATTCGTATATCGATATTGGCGAACGCGATTACAAAAATCCATTGCCTTGGGATCAAATTGATCCAGCTAAATACAAAAAATGGGAAGGTTACCACAACCTAGAAAAGGTAGTAGAAAGCAGTACAAAACGCATGAAGAAAAATCAGCATTTGGCTTTAATCGACGAAAATGCAAAATGGATTAAAAACCAACGTGATGTTGAAGAATACTCACTAAACTTCGAGACTTTTAAAGCTGAAAATGAAGAAATCGATGAGAAAGCCAAGAAATACAAAAAGTTGAACGAATACACAACAAGCCTAGATTACATCTCACTTCCTTATGAAGAAAAATTAATTGAACAAGATTCTGCTTTAGGCGATAAAAGAGAACGCTGGCATAAAAACTTAAAAAAAGATGTGTACGTAGAAGAAGCAATTTATGTATTAGAAGATTTGCGTAAACAAACCAAAGCCTATAAATTAGCCAATGCTAAATAGGAACTAATGGCAAATAAATCAGCTTCGTTAAGCCAACTAGCGCTCCAGCGGTTTAAGAAAAATCGATGGGGCGTTTTTAGCTTCAGCTTCATTGTAATGATGGCTTTTTTAGCGATTTTTGCTTATGTTTTGTCGCCAGATAACAGTCAAGATGCCAATCAGATGGCTTTGCCTATTCATTCCCAATCACCAGGATTTAGCGTAAAAACTATTCAACTGCCAAATCAAGAAAACCAAACAAATCAATCTTTTGTATCCAAAGTTTTTTTCGGTAAAAAACAATCTTCCCCTTTTTATCCCATTGATGAATATTCATTTACCAATGATAGCTTATACTATAAAACCTTCGGAAAAGCTTCAATTAGCAATAATTTTTTGGAAGGTTTTTCACTACAAAACGATTTCAAAGGATTAACAAAACAAGAAATTACAGAAGAATTTATTCAACAAAAAACCTTTTGGCTGGGCACCGATAAATATGGCAGAGATATGCTAAGCCGAATGTTAGTTGGCATTCGTATTTCACTTTCTATAGGATTTGTAGCCGTTTTTATTTCCTTATTTATCGGCATTACTTTAGGTGCAGTTGCTGGCTATTTTGGTGGAAAAGTTGATGCTGCTATTATGTGGCTCATTAATGTAACTTGGTCTATTCCGACTTTGTTATTGGTTATTGCCATAAGTTTAGCCCTAGGAAAAGGTTTTTGGCAAGTTTTTATAGCCGTAGGTTTAACCATGTGGGTCGAAGTTGCGCGAGTAGTACGCGGGCAAGTAAAAAGTTTAAAAGAAATGCAATACATTACCGCAGCTCGTGCTTTGGGTTTTGGGAATTTGCGCATTATTTACAAACACATTTTACCCAATGTGTTAGCACCCGTAATTGTAATATCTGCAGCCAATTTTGCCGCAGCTATTTTAATTGAAAGCGGATTGAGTTTTTTAGGTATCGGTGCACAACCACCTACACCAAGCTGGGGATCGATGATTAAAGATCATTATGCATACATTGTTATGGGAAAAGCCTATTTAGCCATAATTCCTGGCTTGGCAATTATGAGTTTAGTCATGGCATTCATGCTGATGGGGAGTGCCTTACGCGATGCCCTAGATGTAAATAATTGATTTGTAGATGTTTAAAAAAAATGTTTATTTCAATCTAAGCTAATAAGTTGTAAATGAATTATGCTCTCTATTTCACTTGTCCAGTAAGGCTTTAGAATATTCTTTCTAAGAAACCAAAACACTACGCCTTAGTGCCTTTGCGAGAATATTTTCACACATTTTCTCCGTGTCTTTGCGCCCTAGCGAGATTATTTTGCATATAAATTTTCTGCGCCCCTGACTGTCAGTAGATAGGTTTGCGGTTAGATTATTTTAGTGCAGAGTACGCAAAGTTTGTAAACTTCCCCTAAAACCTAACAGTTTAAAAGTATAATGTAAATCCGGAGTATACTATCATTCGAGCGGAGTCGAGAACGGTTTGCATCTCGACTCCGCTCGATGCTGAAACATATTATAAACATCACTTTCATTAAATAAAATTTTCAGGGGCTCGAACTGACAGGTTTTTTTAATAATGCACTACGGATAATACAAGTCTTAATCCTTGTTTCTAACAGCGACTTGTGCTGAATCTACTTGCCCTGAGCATGTCGAAGGGTCAAAGCAAGCACTCTTTTTTCTTTTCTAGGAAAACACTAAATAATTATCCAGCCACAGGCTACAAATTCATTTCAATTCTGCTATTTTTATCGTTTCAATAAAGACATCATTTCATGGTAAAAGAAAACCGACTTTTTCTACTCGACGCATACGCATTAATTTTTCGTGCCTACTACGCACTCATTAAAAATCCTAGAGTAAACTCTAAAGGCCAAGATACTTCAGCTATTATGGGGTTTATGAACTCTTTG
Organism: Psychroflexus salis; assembly: GCF_014640175.1. Taxonomy (GTDB): domain Bacteria; phylum Bacteroidota; class Bacteroidia; order Flavobacteriales; family Flavobacteriaceae; genus Psychroflexus; species Psychroflexus salis. The sequence continues at coordinate 91,677 of NZ_BMGL01000002.1, forward strand.
TTTGATGTAATAAAACGAGAAAAACCAAATTTATTGGCCGTCTGTTTCGATAAAGGGGGAAGCCAAGCCAGAACCGAAATGTTTAAAGATTACAAAGCCAATCGAGATGAAACACCGCAAGTAATTCGCGAATCGGTACCGGTTATTCAAGATATTTTACGAGCCATGGAAATTCCTGTAATGGAAGTGCAAGGTATGGAAGCAGACGATATTATTGGCACCTTAGCCAAACAAGCCGAAAAAGAAGGTTTTGAAGTCTATATGGTTACACCAGACAAAGATTTTGCACAACTGGTCTCTGAAAACATTTTTATGTACAAACCTTCCCGAATGGGCAACGGAATTGAAAAATGGGGAATTCCAGAAGTGCAGAAAAAATTCGGAGTAGAACGACCAGAGCAAGTCATAGATTATCTAGGTATGATGGGCGATTCTTCAGATAACATACCGGGTTTACCAGGCGTTGGTGAAAAAACAGCAAAAAAATTCCTGAAACAATTTGGGAGCATGGAAGCACTCCTTGAAAATACCGACCAGCTAAAAGGTAAAATGAAAGAAAAAATAGAAGAGAATGCCGAATTGGGTCGTCTTTCTAAAAAATTAGCCACTATTTTTATTGATTGCGATGTGCAGTTTCATGCTGAGAATTTCAAATTAAGCCAACCTGATGTTGAAAAAGTTGTAGAGATTTTTAAAGATTTAGAATTTAGAAGACTTACAGAACAATTCATCAAAATGTTCAATTCTCCTAAAGAAGTTGCAAAAGAAGGCGAAACCACTTCAAAAAAAGAAAACACAAAAGAAGCAGGATCAGGGCAGTTTTCACTCTTTGGAAACGATGCATCAGCCAATGATGTTGATGCCGAAAACTTTCAAGGTTATAAAACTTTAGAAAATACCGACCATAGCTATCAGTATGTAAACACCAATATGGGAATCAAAATTTTCCTAGATAAATTGCATCAACAAAAATCGGTTTGTTTCGATACGGAAACTACATCTTTAAAAACCTTAGATGCCGAACTAGTTGGTATTGCATTTTCATGGGAAAAAGGCAAAGGTTACTTTATTCCTTTTCCCGAAAAAAGAGACGAAGCCCAAGCCTTAATCGAACAATTAAGACCCTTTTTTGAAGATGAAAACATCGAGAAAATCGGTCAAAATTTAAAATACGATATTAAGGTGTTGGCCAATTACAAAATCGAAGTAAAAGGGCCGCTTTTCGACACCATGTTAGCGCATTACATCATCAATCCTGATATGCGTCACAATATGGATGTGTTGGCAGAAACCTACTTAAATTATTCACCCAAACCCATTGCAGATTTAATTGGAAAAGGCAAAAACCAAAAATCCATGCGCGATGTTAGTTTAGAAGAAATTACTGAATATGCAGTAGAAGATGCCGATATTACTTTTCAGCTTAAAAAATATTTTGAAGAAGAACTAAAGGATGCATCCAACGAACATTTGTTTGGCGAATTAGAAATTCCTTTGCTTCGAGTCTTAGCTGCTATGGAAGTTGAAGGAATACAAGTAGATAAAGATAAACTTATCGATTTATCTGAAGGACTTACCAAAGATATTGAACAGCTTGAAAAAGAAGTATATGAAGCAGCAGGCGAAGAATTCAATATTGGTTCGCCTAAACAATTGGGAGAAATTTTATTCGGAAAACTCGAAATTGCTAAGAAACCTAAAAAAACTAAATCAGGACAATATTCAACTGCCGAAGATGTACTTTCTTTTTATGCTAAGGATTATCCAATTGTGCAAAAAGTTTTAGATTGGCGTGGACTGAGCAAGCTGAAAAGTACCTATGTAGATGCGCTTCCTAAGCAAATTCACAAAAAAACAGGACGCATTCACACGGAGTTTATGCAAAGCGTTGCGGCAACTGGACGACTAAGTTCCAATAACCCAAACTTACAAAACATTCCTATTCGTACCGAACGTGGTCGAGAAGTGCGAAAAGCTTTTGTGCCTAAAGATGAAAACCATGTGCTATTAGCAGCCGATTATTCACAAATTGAATTGCGTATTATCGCTGCCTTGAGCGAAGAAGAAACCATGATTGAAGCCTTTAATAATGGTGAAGATATCCACGCTTCTACAGCGGCTAAGGTATTTAAAGTTCCTATTGAAGAAGTAACACGCGAGCAACGAAGTAATGCTAAAACTGTTAACTTCGGGATTATTTATGGTGTTTCAGCTTTTGGATTGAGCAATCAAACTGATTTAAGTAGAAACGAATCCAAAGAACTAATTGAAACTTACTACCAAACTTATCCAAAACTTCGTGATTATATCGATGATCAAGTTGAGTTTGCGCGCGAACATGGATATGTAAAAACTGTTTTGGGTAGAAGGCGTTATTTAAAAGATATCAATGCCAGAAATCATGTAGTGAAAAATGCAGCCGAACGAAATGCAGTTAATGCGCCCATTCAGGGAAGTGCAGCCGATATTATTAAAGTAGCCATGATTCGTATTTTCGATAAAATGAACCAACAGAACTACAAAAGTAAAATGCTGCTGCAAGTACATGATGAATTAATTTTCGATACGCATAAAGACGAGTTGGAGCAATTGAAAAAACTTATTAAAGAAGAAATGGAAAACGCCTATAAGTTAAGTGTTCCTTTAAAAGTTGACATAGGAACAGGGCAAAATTGGTTAGAAGCACATTAATTATAATTAGTGCATGAGTGGCATAAAACATAAGCGAAGATGATTTTTATTCGCGCACTTGCCTGCAGTTGGCAGGTTAGTGGCAACAAGCATATTCAGGTCTACTTAAACTAAAAAGGAAACTTTAATTGAACATTTACATCGCTTGGAATTGTGCTTTTCTTTTCGGTATTGAGATTAGAAACACTTATTCCTAGTAAGCGCACTGATTCTCGAATAGGATCTTGATACAGTAAATTTTTAGCTTCTTCAAAGAGTAAACTTTTAGACGAAATATAAAAAGCCAAGGTCTTACTTCGCGTCTGTACACTAAAATCGCTGTGTTTTATTTTTAAAGTAATGGTTTTACCCGCTACTTTTTTCGATGTTAATCGGCGTTCAACTTCTTCAGCAATTTGCTCTAAACGCTGCAACATAAATATTTCTGAAGAAATATTATCGCTAAATGTCCGCTCGGCTCCAAGCGATTTGCGGGTGCGATTGGGCTTTACTTCACTTAAATGAATTCCACGTACGACTTGATAATAGTGTTTTCCACTTTTTCCAAATTTATCTTCTAATTCTGTTAAGCTATATTTTTTGAGATCTGCACCCGTAAAAATACCGATTTTATACATTTTTACTTGAGTTACTTTTCCAACTCCATGGAATTTTCGAACATCTAAATCTTCTAAAAACGAAATCACTTCTTCTGGTGGAATGGTTTTTTGTCCGTTGGGTTTATTAATATCACTGGCTACTTTAGCAATAAATTTATTGATCGAAATTCCTGCGGAAGCATTTAATCCTGTTTTCTCTTTAATGCGTTTACGAATTTCTGTAGCCAAGTGAGTAGCACTCGGATTCCCTTTTTTATTTTGGGTAACATCTAAGTAAGCTTCATCTAAAGACAAGGGTTCAACTAAATCGGTATATTCAAAAAAAACTTTTCTGATTTTTTCAGAAATTTCAGTATATCGGTCAAATCGTGCTTTCACAAAAATTAAATCTGGACAAAGTTTTTGCGCTAGCCTGCCACTCATTGCACTTTTTACACCAAACTTTCTTGCTTCGTAACTTGCTGCAGCAACCACACCACGTTTTGAACTTCCGCCAACGGCAATGGCTTTACCTCGCAACTCAGGATTATCTAATTGCTCAACAGAAGCATAAAAAGCATCCATATCTACATGAATAATTTTTCGAAGGTAATTTCGGAAATCCATAGGTCAAAAATACGGTTTTTTGAAGTGTAGTGAGATGTAACTTATGCTACGAAATGAGCTTTAACTACTATTTTTCTATTTATTTTTCGTGGTTGATGTTAGAATTATAAATTATTTATTTGCTTTTGCAAGGAATAAGCTTGCTAATCAATGCAAATTATACAACGAATGAAATTTATTTATCAGTTATACGAGTGGCCAAATTTTAAATGGGAATCTGATCAAATCCTACATTTGTTGGGATAAGCTAGGCATTTACAAGGTAAGATTTTAGGAAGAATGCAGTCGCTTGGATTTGAATTAAAAAATGAAGCTAATCTAGCCACTTTAACACTAGACATTATAAAGTCTAATGAAATTGAGGGAGAATACTTAAATCAAGATCAGGTTCGTTCGTCAATTGCAAGAAAATTAGGTCTTGAAATAGCAGGATCAGTGAATTCAGATCGGTACGTTGATGGGGTAGTGGAGTTAATGTTAGAAGCCACACAAAATTATTCTAATGAAATAACAAAAACTCGATTATGCAATTGGCATGCAGGACTTTTTCCGACAGGAAGAAGCGGAATTTTTAAAATTCAAGTTGCTGATTGGAGAACCGTTGTTAATGGTCCAATACAAGTAGTCTCTGGCAGTATAGGAAAAGAAAAAATACATTTCCAAGCACCTGATGCAAAATTAGTAAATCGAGAAATGATTCATTTTTTAGATTGGATTAATGCAAGCCCAAACATTGATTTAATCATTAAAGCAGCAATAGCTCATTTATGGTTTTTAACAATTCATCCTTTTGAAGATGGAAATGGGCGTATAGCTCTTGCAATTACCGACTTGCTGCTGGCTAGATCTGATAAAAGTCCACAACGATTTTACAGTATGTCATCACAAATTCATATCAAAAGAAATCAGTATTATCAAATTCTTGAAGATACACAAAAAGGAAATTTAGATGTTACAAATTGGATAGTATGGTTCCTAACAACTTTAATCGAGACGATTGAATCAACTGAGCTTGTTTTAAATCGCATTTTTCTGAAAGCTGATTTTTGGAACATGCATGCTAAAACCATTATGAACCAAAGGCAAAAAAATATACTTAACAAGATTTTGGACGGCTTCGAAGGGAAATTGACATCTTCCAAATGGGCAAAAATCACCAAATGTTCAAAAGATACAGCTGTAAGAGATATAAACGATTTAGTTAAAAAAAACATACTTAAAAAAGAAAACGCTGGTGGCAGAAGTACAAGTTATGAATTAGTAAAAATTGATGAATAGGTATTGATAGCAACTATTGTACAAATCTTTTTAAAGTGTGTTGCTTTGCCAATTTTTTCCTAGCACAAAGACAGTTTAATTAGTCTTTATTAATGAATTCATGGTAAAATATAGATTCATTAGTGTCTATTAGTGTATTCGTGGCATTAGTATTTATTATGAATTTTCAGCAAATTATAGCTTCATTTCAGTATAATATTAGTTAACCGATGCACCACACATTGGAACACAACTTCAATTTAGCTTAAAACGAGCTAAGCAAAATAAATTCCGTAATTTTGAGCAAATTAAAAAATGACTATTTATGAAAGTAGGCGTAATTGGCGCAGGAACTATGGGCAGCGGAATTGCACAAATTGCAGCAACAGCAAGTTGCCAAGTTCAACTATTCGATAAACAAAACACAGCGCTCGAACATTCGAAAACGCAACTCGATAAAATACTAAACCGATTAATTGAAAAAAAAAGAATTTCTGTTGAAGAAAAACAGCACATTCAACTAAATATAAACTACACAGCATCGCTATCCGATTTAAACAAATGCGATCTAGTTATTGAAGCTATTGTTGAAAATTTAGAAATTAAACAGCAAGTATTTCAAGATTTAGAAAAAATAGTGGGAGCAGGGACTATTTTAGCTAGCAACACATCTTCACTTTCTATTGCATCTATTGCTTCAGCTTTGGCAAAACCCGAACGTTGTATAGGAATGCACTTCTTTAATCCAGCGCCTTTAATGAAGTTGGTAGAAGTTATTCCTGCGGTACAAACTAGCGATCATGTTGTTCAAAAATCCCTTCAAATATTAACCGATTGGAAAAAATCTCCAGCCTTAGCTAAAGATACACCCGGCTTTATTGTGAATCGTGTGGCTCGCCCCTTTTATGGTGAAGCACTTCGCATTTATGAAGAAGGTATCGCCAATTTTGTAACGATTGACTGGGCAATGAAGCATTTTGGAAAATTTAGAATGGGACCATTCGAGTTGATGGATTTTATTGGTAATGATGTAAATTATACTGTAACAGAAACTGTTTTTAAAGCTTTTTATTACGACCAAAGGTATAAACCTTCATTTACCCAAAAACGCTTTGCCGAAGCGGGTTACCTAGGAAGAAAATCGGGTAAAGGCTATTATGATTATGCTGAAAATGTGCAAAATCCGAATCCGAATACTGACGAAACTTTAGGAAAACAAATTTTTGAACGCATATTGATTATGCTTATTAACGAAGCTGCCGATGCGCTTTTTATGCAAATTGCATCTGCAAAAGATATCGATTTAGCCATGAAAGGTGGAGTTAATTACCCCAAAGGATTGTTGGCTTGGGCAAACCAAAAAGGAATGGATTGGTGTGTGCATCAAATGGATGATTTATACGATACTTATCGAGAAGATAGATATAGATGCAGCCCTTTGCTTAGAAAAATGATGAAAGAGAAAAAGGAATTTAGTTTTTAAAAATTCAAGATTTAAAACCATACACTATTGAAAAATTTGAGCGAAGCTGATAAATTGAAAATTCCATATAAAATGCTTTCAGAAGATGCATTTTCGCAATGGTTGGGAATTGAAATTGTGAAAGTTAAACTCGGTTATTGCCAAGTAAAATTGAAGGTGAGAAAGGAAATGCTCAACTCTATGCAAAAATCCCACGGCGGAATTACGTATGCATTGGCAGACACCGCTTTTGGCTTTGCAGCCAATACGCATGGCAATTATGCTGTTTCTATCGAAACTTCTATCAATCATATTGAAGCGGTAAATGAAGGCGATGAACTAACGGCTGAATCTAGTGTAAGCATCGATAAAAATAAATTGGGTTTTCATGTGGTAGAAATTAAACGTAATACAGAATTAGTAGCTTTGTTTAAAGGGGTTGTGTATAAAGCTTCAAAAAAATGGGAAGTTGAATAAAAAGGACTGTTTTTATTAACTGCCAACTAACCAGAAGGGGAAATTCCTGCTTATGTTATGCTATTGATGCTATAAGAATTGAAATTTAATTTTCTTTTTAAAACATTGCTCTCTAGCTTTTAGTTATTTTTGTGCTTATGAACAATTACTTTTCATCAGATTTTAAACTAGGAATTTTAGGCGGCGGTCAACTTGGTAAAATGATGTTGTACGAAACCCGAAAGTACGATATTGCTACTTCGGTAATCGATCCCAACCCTGAAGCTCCAGCTAAATTAGCTGCCAATTATTTTGAAGTTGGTGATATACAAGATTATGAAACCGTTTTGAAATTTGGACGCGCTGTAGACTTGCTAACTTTCGAGATTGAAAGTGTGAATGTAGAAGCACTTCAACAACTAGAAAAAGAAGGAAAAAAAGTATATCCATCTTCTCAAACCTTACTGCAAATTCAAGATAAAGCAGTTCAGAAACAATTTTATAAAGCCGAACATTTACCTACGGCTAATTTTGACGTTTTTACCTCAAAAGCTGAGTTAACAGAAGCTATACTTCGCAAAGAAATTAGCTTTCCATTTGTTTGGAAAGCCTGTAAAGGTGGCTACGATGGAAAAGGGGTGAGTGTAATTAAAAAACAGGAAGATTTAATTTCGTTGCCCGAAATCGCTTGTATACGCGAAGATTTAGTTCCTTTTAAAAACGAGTTAGCAGTTATTGTTGCAAGAAATGTTTCAGGTGAAATAAAAACCTATCCTGTGGTTGAAATGGAGTTTCATCCAACAGCCAATCAAGTAGAATATGTATTGAGTCCCGCTCGAATTTCTGCAGAAGTAGCCCAAAAAGCAAGAATGGTAGCCATGCGAGTTTCAGAAGCTTTTCGGCATGTAGGTTTATTAGCTGTTGAACTTTTTCAAACCGAAGATGATGAAATTTTAATCAACGAAGTTGCTCCGAGACCACATAATTCTGGTCACTTTAGTATAGAAGCTAGTTACACTAACCAATTTGAACAGCATTTACGTGCTATTTTGAATTTGCCTTTAGGTGAAACCAAACAAAAATTAGGTGCAGTAATGGTTAATTTGGTGGGTGATGCAGATTATACTGGAAATGTATATTACCAACATATTGAAGAAATTATGAAAATGCCTGGAGTAACCCCACATATATATGGTAAACGCGAAACGCGTCCATTTCGAAAAATGGGGCATGTAAGCATTATTCACGAAGACTTAAATGAAGCACGTAAAGTAGCTGAACACGTAAAAACAAAAATAAAAGTAATTTCTAAATCAAAATAAGATGGCAAAAGTGGGAATAATTATGGGGAGTACAAGCGACTTACCTATTATGCAAGAAGCAATCGATTTTTTAGAAGGTTTATTAATTGAAGTTGAAGTAGATATTGTTTCAGCACACCGAACACCAGATAAATTAATGGAATATGGGAAAAATGCTCATGCACGTGGTTTACAGGTAATTATTGCTGGAGCAGGTGGAGCTGCGCATTTACCGGGTATGATTGCATCCCTTTCTCCACTTCCTGTTATTGGAGTTCCCGTGAAATCAAGAAATTCTATAGATGGCTGGGATTCTATTTTATCAATTTTACAAATGCCCGCTGGTGTTCCTGTGGCAACTGTGGCTCTAGATGGTGCAAAAAATGCTGGCATTTTAGCTGCTCAGATTTTAGGCGCAAGCAATGCTGAAATTCAACAGCAAGTATTGGATTATAAAGCTTCATTGAAAGAAAAAGTAATACAAGGTGCTAAAGAAGTAAGAAAGTAAGAATTAAAACTAAGATTTCTCCCTGTCCTGCTATTCTTCAAATGGAAACCATGAACTCATTTTTAAATCTTCAAATTCCTAGTAACGCATCAGTCTTTTTGGTCTTTTTGGTCATTCAGTCTTTTTGTCTTTTCAGTCTTCTCTCATTTCCCAAATTATCAAATCAACACATCTTCCAATCATCAAATTAAAAAAAACTTACATTTTCTTTTTCTGTGCATGGTCAACCGTCATAGAAACCGCAGCGTCTCCAGTAACATTAACGGTGGTACGCAGCATGTCTAAGGGTCGATCTACTGCAAAAATTAAAGCAAGACCGGCTTCTGGAATTCCTGCTTGACTTAAAACAATAACTAGCATTACAATTCCAGCTCCTGGGACTGCGGCTGATCCAATAGATGCAAGCGTGGCTGTTCCAATAATTCCAAGTTGAGCGGCCAAATCTAAATTCATACCAAAAGCTTGAGCAATAAAAACGGCAGCAACTGCTTGGTACAAGCTAGTACCATCCATGTTAATTGTGGCACCGATGGGTAGTACAAAACTTGCTACTTTCGAATCTACTTTAAGTTCATCTTCTACACGTTCCATGGTAACCGGTAGTGTAGCTGCACTCGAACTGGTAGAAAAAGCTAAGAGTTGAGCTGGGAAAATTCCACCTAAAAAAGTGCTTGGATTCTTTCCTGTAATTAACCAAACGCCCAATGTATAAAATAGAATCATGATAACTAAACCAGCTACCACACAAAGCGAATAATATAGTAAGGCAATAATTAAATCACTACTAGGTGCTTCAACAACTAGAGCAGCTAATAAAGCGAAAACACCTACCGGAGCAGCTAGCATAATTAAATCGATCATTTTTAAAATGACTTCATTTAAACTATCAAAAAAATCTTTTACGGGTTTAGCTTGCTTTTCAGGAATAAGGATTAAACCAATACCAAAAAAAATGGCGAAGAAAATTACCTGAAGCATATTCCCATTATCTGATGCTGCTCCAAAAATATTGTCGGGTACTAAATCTTCTAAGGCTTGTAAAGGACCTGATTCTTTTTGTTTTTGAGCAACTTGTCTGCTCGATTCGGCATCGGCTCCATAGCTTTCGACTAATTCGTTTCGTGTTTCTTCGGAAATGGTTTTTCCTGGTTGAAAAACATTAACCATTATTAAACCAATACTAACTGCAATTAGGGTAGTAATTAAATAAGTAGCAATGGTTCTAAATCCCATTTTCGACAGGCTAGAAATATCTTTTAAATCGGAAATTCCTTTTACTAAAGAAGCAAGTATTAAGGGTACAGCAATAAGTTTGAGTGATTTGATAAAGATGTTTCCAAAGGGTTTGATCCAGTCTGAGATAAAGTCGGCTCCCCAATCGAATGGATTTAGTACTAACGCAAAAATAACGCCTAAAACCATTCCCAATATAATTTGCCAGTGTAGTGCTAATTTCATGTATTTGAATTATCGAATTAAATTTGATGTTAAATTAAAATTGCATTAAAACCTAAAATTTTTTCGTGCTTGGTGCAAAAGTAAATGGTCTAAAATAACCATTGCAGCCATGGCTTCTACTATGGGTACTGCTCGAGGTACCACACAAGGGTCGTGTCTCCCTTTTCCTTGCATTTCAACTTCAGTTTGTGTGGTATTTATGGTTTTTTGCTTTTGCATTAAAGTGGCAACGGGTTTAAAAGCTACTTTAAATACGATGTCCATTCCGTTAGAAATTCCACCTTGAACGCCACCACTAAAATTAGTTGATGTTTGCTCATTAGTTTGAATCAGGTCATTATGCTCGCTGCCTTTCATTGTTGTGCCTTCAAATCCGCTGCCAATTTCGAAACCTTTAACTGCGTTAATGGACAGCATAGCTTTTCCTAAGTCGGCATGTAGTTTGTCAAATACGGGTTCGCCCAAACCTACGGGTATATTTTGAATTACACAGGTTATCACTCCACCAATGGTATCGCCTTCTTTTCGGATTTGCTTAATGTAATCTTCCATTTTTTTAGCTAAATCTAGGTCTGCACAACGCACAGGATTCTGCTCAATGTTTGTAAAATCTAATTGAGGATAATCTTTATTGAGTTGCATATTTCCAACAGCAGATGTGTAAGCTGTAAATTTTAACTCTTTCAATAATTGTTTGGCAATTGCTCCCGCTACAACACGAGATGCAGTTTCTCTGGCGCTCGATCTTCCGCCACCGCGGTAATCGCGATTTGCATATTTTTTTTGGTAGGTAAAATCTGCATGACTTGGGCGGTAAACATCTTTAATATGGCTGTAATCTTTAGACTTAGAGTCGGCATTTACAATTTCAAAAGCAATGGGCGTGCCTGTTGTTTTTCCCTCAAATAACCCCGATTTAAATTGAACAATATCACTCTCTTTACGTTGAGTTACAATATTGGATTGTCCAGGTTTACGCCTGTCCAATTCTTGTTGTATTAAATTTAAGTCCAATGGAATATTAGATGGGCAACCATCGATGATACCACCGATAGAAACACCATGAGACTCCCCATAAGTGGTGAGTTTAAAAATATTTCCAAAACTATTTCCTGCCATAATTACAATTTCAACAAATGTAAATGATTACGCCATTTTACAAAAGTTTTTTACGATGAAGTCTTTACTACTTAAGTGTTTTTTTTCACATTAATTTGATATATTCTTAGCTTTATTCGAGTATTTTTGCAGAACAATTTTACAATTAATGTCCAATTCTAATTCTACAAATACCAACAAAAAACCACGTTGGAAATTGCTTCATCAATACTACACCTACACAGGTTTTTATAATTTTTTGGGTAGAAGTATGATGAAGGCTGCGATACCTATTGCCGCTTTTATTGCGGTAGTCCTAGGGATTCACTTTTTTGTAATGGATATTAATGATATATTAATTTACGTTACCGAAAACTTTCATCCGATTGGTGTTTTAACTGTTTTTTTTGCATCAGAATCTATTTTGGGTTTAATTCCACCAGAAATATTTATTGCTTGGGCTGGGAAATTTGTAAATTACCAATGGTACTTATTGGCTTTGCTCGGAATACTTTCTTATTTAGGAGGTATTATTTCTTATTTTGTTGGTCGAGGTTTTGCAGCTATTCCTAGTGTTTTTGTGTATTTAGAAGTTAAAATGGCAAAACACATTAAAAATATGCGAAAGTGGGGTGGACTTTTAATTATTGCTGGAGCTTTATTGCCTTTACCTTTTTCAATTTCAAGCATGGCAGCTGGAATTATAAAATTTCCGTTCGGAAGCTTTTTGCTCTTTGGTTTACTTCGCTTGTTGCGTTTTGCAATATACGGAATAGCTATCTTCGGAGCTTTATAAAAAAAAGCTGTTTAAGTAAATAAACAGCTTTTGTATCTTTATGAATTTGAGTCCATTCTTTACTAAATAAAACCCATAATTTTTTTATAGTCTTAAAATAGGTTGAAATTTAGAATTAAGAAAATTTAGTAGTAATAACCCAATTAAAAGTAGGAGTTTTAATCTTGTAAGGGATATAAAATTAAGATTTCTTTTGTTTTCTCTTCTCCAAATATGCTTATAGCATTCTTTTTAAAAGATCTATTTAATTTTTCTATATGCTTAGCATGACTTGCATCTTCTGAGTTATTAGGTCCTAATTTTGCCATACTTTGTTCTCTAGAAGTAATAAAACGAGTTAAGTATTGAGTCTCTTCCTCGCTTAAATCTAATTTTTCTGAAATAACTAATGCAGTTTTCTTAGATGTATTGTACAATTCTTGATAATCAACTTCTTGAGCAAAGCCAGAAAGACTACCCAATACAATAGCTGCAAAAAGTACAAAAGATGTAAAATATCGTTTCATAAATAATAAAATTTTTGTTTGGGTTAAATATAGGGTTAATTTTATAAAGCTACCTAATTGGAATGCTTTTTTATTTAATTTTGCCTAGTACTTATTAAAATAACTAATTGGTGTTTTGGCTTTTTAATCATCTTGCAATATAGTACATTATAATGGCTATTGAGCTGTTAAACAGCTTTATCCTCATGTCTTAGCTTGTTTTGTTTTCTGTTTTATCTTAATTATAAAATTCGATAGTTTGTAACTTCTTCTGCTTATATAAGTTGGTAAGTCTTAAAAAAAAGCGTCTTATTGAAAACCAATAAGACGCTTTTTAAATTTTAAAATTAGGATTAGTTGAGTGTAAATGTTACTCTTCTAACAATATTTCTAGCTTCTGAAGCATTTGATTCAACAGACTCATCAATTCCACCACCTTGGTGTGTTAAGCGGTCTTCGCTTATGCCAGCGCTAACTAAGATATCAAAAACTTTTTTAGCTCTTCGTTCTGATAAGCTATTGTTGTATTCTGCATTTCCAATTTGGTCAGCGTATCCAGTTAAAGTAGCTGTTGCTTCTGGATTATTACGCATATAAGTTACCATATAATTAACTGCATCGAACGAATAAATTTCTGGTTGAGTACTATCAAACTTAAAGTATACGTTTACATAGCCTTCATTCAACAATGTTTTAGCCATTTGATTTGCATCACCTAACATGCCTTCTTCTTCAGCTTGTTGTTGAGATACGAATCGAGCATCTAAAGATTCTTCCATATCATCAGGAATGCCATTACTATTTGTATCAACAGCTCTTCCTTTTGTATCTACGCTAATTCCAGTAGGAGTATTTGGCTCAACATCGATATAATTAGGAATTCCATCACGGTCATCATCTTGCATATCGCCTTCTAGTTTTGCTAAGCGTCCTTCAATTTCTTCAACTTCTTTTTGCAATTGCTTAGTTTTAGAGTTGTCTACAAAATCAGCATGCTTATCGTTACTGCCTAAATAAACAGATAAACCTAAAGTGGTTGTAAACATGGTATGGTCAAATCCATTAATAACACCACTACTCGAGCCATCCCAAGTTAGGTCTGCAGAATCAAAGTACATTGCATTGATATTTAAATTAAGTGCAAAACGTTCTGTAATTTTAAACTGAGGAGTAATTCCGCCTGTAACACCAATAAATTGGTCAGTTTCAGAAACAAATTCAGTATCATTTCTGCCGTAACTAACTCCAGCGTGACCGAGTATATTGAAGCGTTGTGTCCACTCTCTAAAATTCATAATATTACCAAAATTAGCAACACCTTGTACGCCAAGACGCATAAAATTCGACTCAAAATCTAAAGAGCCAGAGCTTGGTCTAATCTCCGAATATCCAAGATCAGCACGTAAACCAAAACGGTCGTTAAACATGTAACGAGCACCAATTTCAACCGCTAAATCAGTAATTTGGTTTTGGTCAAAACCAGTTCCATAAGTTTCTGTAGCTTTGTTTACACCAGCACCAAAGTCTATAGACCATCTATTAAAATCTTCTTGTGCGAAAACGGATGTAGCCGTTAAAAGTAAAAATACAGCTAAAAGTGTATTATTTTTCATGATAGTTATTTTATTAATTATCTTGCAAATATAAGGTAGTTTAGTTTAAAGACAAAGATTTTAATATTATTATCTTATTCATTTTTAAATTTTTAACCAAATTAGCCTATCACTTTCTATACCACAAATAGAGTTTTTATGTAGAATTTTTAGTTCAAATATTTGTATAGGCAGATAATATTTAGCATTTTTGTATATACTAATCAATGCTTTAACCTAGTATGAAATCAAATTTCGGCTATCATCCAACCCATCAGCCATTTGAATTACGTTAAATAGCGCTATGAACTTGAGTTCATTTAAGAAAGCGTTTACATTTGCATTGATTATTAATTTGTTAGTCTTAAAATGGGACTAGCCATGGCGAAGCCGTAGAAAAAATCAAGCTTAACTCCTTATATATTTTATTTCATGAATGCATCAACATCAATACGAATTACACTTATCGCTGGGGCGAGGCCGAATTTCATGAAAATTGCACCTATCATACATGCTATTCAAAAAGCAAAAAAAAGTGGGGAACAAATTGATTACCGTTTAGTGCACACCGGACAGCATTACGATGAAAAAATGAGTGAAACCTTTTTTAAGCAGCTCAATATTCCGCATCCAGATGTAAATTTAGCCTGTGGTGGAGGCAGTCAAGCTGAACAAACAGCTGCCATTATGCTAGCTTTTGAAAAAGAAATTTTAGCCAATCCAAGCGATTTGGTTGTGGTGGTTGGCGATGTAACTTCAACCATGGCATGCAGCATTGTTGCTAAAAAGCTGAGCATTAAAGTAGCTCATGTTGAAGCAGGAATTCGTTCTTGGGATTGTAGTATGCCCGAAGAAATTAACCGCATGCTTACCGATAGTATAACCGATTGCTTTTTTACCACTTCTACTTTAGCAGGGGAAAACCTTTTAAATGAAGGCCACAAAAAAGAACAAATTCACTTTGTAGGAAATGTAATGATCGATACACTTCGAGCCAACGAAAGTCGTTTTCAGCAACCTGAAGTTTGGAAAGAACTTGGCTTAAGTCCAAAAGCATATTTGGTTATGACCATGCACAGACCAGCCAATGTAGATGAAGAAGCCAAGTTAAAAGAATTTATTAGCAGCATAGACGACAATACCAACGCAATGCCGGTTGTATTTCCAATTCACCCACGTACCAAAGCAATTCTAGAAAAAGCAGGTATCCAAATGAAAAATATTCATTTAGTGGAGCCCTTGGGTTATTTGGAATTCAACTATTTGGTAAAACACGCCAAGGGAGTATTAACCGACTCTGGTGGAATTACCGAAGAAACTACGGTAATGAATGTACCTTGCATTACCTTACGTGATAACACCGAACGCCCAGAAACGATTGATATTGGAACCAACGAACTTATCGGCACAGATCCTAAAAAAATCAAACCAGCCTTAGAAAAATTACTTGCTGGTAAGTGGAAACAAGGTCACATCCCCGAAAAATGGGACGGCAAAGCCGCAGAACGCATAGTTTCTATACTCTGTCATTCTTTATAGTCAGTAAAATACATATTAAAAACCTGGTCTTTCTATGTAATACTGTGTAAGCGGAATTACTCAGAAACCTGTGTTTCGTAACTAAAAACATCAATTAAATATAAAATCACAGGTCCCTGAGTAATTTTAAAAAGTTCCCTGAGTGTTCCGATGATAATCGGAATGTACCGAAGGGCCTTTTTAAAATTGTACCGAAGGGCCGGCTTACAACACCAAAAAAAACAATGGAACACGACAAACGCCCTTGGGGCGAATATTTTGTGCTCGAAGACGCCGTTACCCACAAAGTAAAGCGCATAGAAGTTAAGCCTGGCGGACGCTTATCTTACCAGTACCACCATAAACGCTCCGAAGTTTGGACCATAGTCAGCGGTGTGGGCCGCATCACTTTAAATGGTGATGTGCAAGATTACCATGCAGGCCAAGTCATCCACATCCCACAAGGCATGAAACATCGTATCGAAAACCCTTCCAGTAGCGAAAACTGTGTGTTTATTGAAGTACAACTCGGTACTTATTTTGGGGAAGACGATATTGTGCGCATTGAAGATGATTATGACAGGCTATAAGCATGAAAATGCTATAAGTTATAAGCAAAAAAAAGCCCAAAGCCTAAACCAAGTAGCAATAAGCTATAAGCCATAAGCAAAAAAAGCCTAAAGCCTAGAGCCTACAGCCTACAGCCTACAGCCTAAAGCCTAAAGCCTACAACAAAAAAAGCCAACAACCACAAAAAATAAAAAACAAGACTATTAACTGAATTTTGATGACGAACGTTTAATTCACTTTAAAGTAGAAGACTTTCAACAACTCTTAGAGCTTTTTAATTAGACAAGTTAAATTCTTATTTAGCAAATATTGCACTACAGTAGTGCAAAAAAACAATAAATATGCACTATTATAGTGCATATTTTTGTATCTTTGTGTAATTCAATACAACATGGATCATTTATTTCAATATTCTAATCAGTTAATTACACAAGTTGATACATCATTTAAACGCTATTTGTATAACGAAATTAATTGGAATAACAGATTACTTGGACTCATTGGTCCAAGGGGCATCGGTAAAACAACACTCTTACTTCAGTACATAAAAAATAATTTAAATCTACAAGAAACGCTTTATGTGAGCGCGGAAGACTTCTATTTTGCTGAAAAAAGATTTACTGATTTAGCAAGCGACTTTGAAAAAGCAGGTGGTAAATATTTATTTATAGATGAAATACACAAATATCCAGACTGGTCTAAGGAATTAAAATTAATTTACGATTACCATCAAAACTTGAAAATAGTCTTTACAGGCTCTTCAATTTTAGATATAAAAAAAGGAAGTTCAGATTTAAGTAGACGAGCTGTAATTTATACCATGCAAGGCCTATCTTTTCGTGAATATGTAGAACTTTTTCATCAAATAAAGCTTCCCGTATATAACCTAGGTCAAATCCTTAATCATGAAGTAAAGGTTCCAGAAATCAAGCATCCTTTGCCTTTATTTAAGAAGTATTTACAAACAGGTTATTATCCGTTTGCCATAGAAGATGAGTTTGAAATAAAATTACAACAAGTCATTAACCAAACCCTAGAAATAGATATCCCTACTTACGCATCCATGAATGTTTCTACGGGAAGAAAGTTAAAGCAATTGTTAGCTATTGTAGCAAAAAGCGTCCCTTTTAAACCCAATATGAGCAAAATAGCTGAACTATTAAATATCAGCAGAAACAACATTGCAGATTATTTGCTTTATATAGAAGATGCAGGAATGATTGCACAGCTAAGAAGTCAAACTAAAGGTATTCGTGCCTTAGGAAAAGTAGAAAAAGTATATTTAGAAAACACCAATTTACTTTATAACCTAGCTGATGAAAACCAAAGAAAGGGAAATCTAAGAGAGACGTTTTTCTTTAACCAATTAAAAGCAAAATACAATGTTTCTGCTTCAGCAATAGCCGATTTTAGAATTGATAAGGTCGATTTTGAAGTTGGTGGAAAAAACAAAAGCTTGAAACAAATTAAAAATGCAAAAAATGGCTTTGTTGTTAAAGACGATATCGAAACAGGCTTTTTAAACACCATACCACTTTGGTATTTTGGACTACTGTATTAAAACCCGGCCCTTCGGTACAATCCCGCAATTGCGGAATCACTCAGGGACCTTTGTTCCTGATTCTAAACGGGGCTTCGATACATTTTTATTTGTACCAAAGAAAATTTAACTACTGAAACCAAAATCACAGGTCCCTGAGTGATTTTAAAAAGTTCCCTGAGTGTTCCGATGATAATCGGAATGTACTTCGACTAAGCTCAGCAGAACTACCGAAGGGCGAAATTAAAACACTCAGCCACCTTTTTAAAAAGAAAATTATTCTACTGAAAACCAAAACACAGGTCCCTGAGTGATTTTGCGATAGCAAAATTGTATCGAAGGGCCGGATAACAAAAAATGAACGCCTATACCTACATCTTAAAATGCTCAAATGGCAGTTACTATGTAGGTAGCACGAAAGACTTAACACGAAGAGTTGAAGAACATCAATCAGGTGAAGGAGCCAACCATACTAAAAAGTATTTGCCAGTAGAATTGATTTACTACGAAGAATACACCAGAATAGATGATGCTTTTTACAGAGAAAAACAACTTCAAAAGTGGAGTAGAAAGAAAAAAGAAGCTTTGATGCGAGGCGATAAAGATTTACTATCAGATTTAGCTAAGAAGGTGTTTGTTAACTAACAAACCGGCCCTTCGGTACAATCCCGCAATTGCGGGATCACTCAGGGACCTTTGTTCCTGATTCTAAATGGGGCTTCGATACATTTTTATTTCGCTCCCTGAGCCTGCGTGCGCTAGTCAGGCAGGTGTTCCGATGATAATCAGAATGTACTTCGACTAAGCTCAGCAGAACTACCGAAGGGCGAAATTAAAACACTCAGCCACCTTTTTAAAATCGTACTATAGAAATATATATTCTATTGAAAACTAAATAAAAGTTCCCTGAGTGTCCCGATGGTAATCGGGATGTACTTCGACTAAGCTCAGCAGAACTATCGAAGGGAATCACAGGTCCCTGAGTGTCCCGATGGTAATCGGGATGTACTTCGACTAAGCTCAGCAGAACTACCGAAGGGAATCACAGGTCCCTGAGTGTCCCGATGGTAATCGGGATGTATCGAAGGGCCGACAACAGATAAACTAATTACCTTGATAAGCAATAAACAACTAAATTTGCTTAATACAGTAAACAGAAAATAAACAATATTATACAACATAATATACAAGCAATCATAGACGTTTGCAAAAAACATCAAGTGAAGTCAATAGCTTTATTTGGCTCTGCGGCTAAAGGAACAGTGAATACGAAAAGTGATTTTGATTTATTGGTTGAGTTTTCTTCTGAATTAGAAGTCTTAGATTATGCGAATAATTATTTTTCACTTCTTGATGCACTTGAGAAAATACTTGAAAGAAAAGTTGATTTAGTCTCGGTTAAATCACTTAAAAACCCAGTGCTCTTAGAAGAAATAAATAAATATAAAGTAAACTTGTATGCAGCCTAAATTACTAAAATATATTCTAGATATTGAATCTGTTATCTAAAAGATTGAATTAAAAGTAAATAAAAACACAGCCAATACCTAATGACTGAAAATAACCGAGTTGAATTCAAAGCACAACTAACTCCACATTTAGAACGGGAAGTGGTGGCTTTTTTGAATTATTTAGGCGGAGGTGTTATTTATATAGGAATCAATGATCAAGGTGAAGCACAGGGGGTTGAAAACTCAGATCAACTACAATTGCAAATCAAGGACAGAATTAAAAATAATATAGCTCCATCTTGTATGGGACTGTTTGATGTAGTAGAAGAAGTAAGAGAGGAAAAACCAATTATTAAAATAATCGTTGCCAGCGGACAAGAGCGCCCCTATTACCTTAAGAAATACGGAATGTCTTCTAAAGGAGCATTCATGAGAAACGGCAGCGCTTCAGAGCCGATGACTGGGAGAATGATAGAAGACCTATTTTCAAAAAGAATCAAAACTTCTATCGGTAAAATTGAATCACCAAATCAGGAGTTGAAATTTGAACAACTTCGGATTTATTACGACACAATAGGAAAGCCTCTAAAAAAACAATTTGCCAAATCCTTAGAGCTTTTAAATCCAGATAAAAAATACAATTATGTAGCCTATTTGGTGGCTGATAACAATAACGTCTCTGTAAAAGTAGCGAAATACGCTGATACATCACGAGTTGATTTGGTTCAAAATGAAGAGTTTGGTTTCTGCTCATTGATAAAGGCCACCAAACTAGTACTTGACAAAATAGATGTTGAAAATAAAACTTTTACGAAGATTACTTCAAAAGAACGTTTAGAAAAGAAGCAATGGGATAAAGTTGCACTGCGTGAAGCTATCATTAATGCTATGGTACACAATGACTATACGTATGAATTAGCTCCAAAATTTGAGTTTTTCTCTGATCGTTTTGAAATTACATCTTATGGAGGTTTACCACAAGGCCTTTCTAAAGAAGAGTTTTTCTTAGGAGTATCTATCCCTAGAAGTAAAGAAATAATGCGTATTTACAGAGATATGGAATTAGTAGAACAACTTGGTTCTGGCGTACCAAGAATTCTACAAACCTATGGAGAGGAATGTTTCTACTTTTCAGAAAATTTTATTCGTATGAGTTTTCAAATGGAGAAACAAATGGGAAAGACTGTGGAAAAGACTGTGGGAAAAACTGTGGGAAAAACTGTGGGAAAAACTGTGGGAAAGACTCAATTAGATATATTACAATTACTTATTGTTGATCCGCAAATTACTCATAAAAAAATAGCAGAAAAGTTGAAATTAAGTGTTCGTGGAGTAGAGTACAACATAAAGAAATTAAAAGACAACAAAATTATTGATAGAAGAGGAGGAAGAAAAGAAGGGTATTGGATAGTTCTGGAGCAACTTGAATTATAAGTTGATTTTTATAGTAGAATCCCAGAAAAATTAGGAGAAAAAGAGTTTTTTGAAGGCTATTCCATTCCTAGAAATAAAGAAATTATGAGAATATACAGAGATCTAGATCTTGTTGAACAACTTGGTTCTGGCCTACCCCGTATTTTAAAATCTTATGATAAATCATGTTTCTATTTTACCGAAAATCACATAAGAACGACTCTTCCAATGGAACAAGTCACCGAACAAGTCACCGAACAAATTGAAAAGTTAGTTTCAGTTCTTAATGATGATATGACACTAAGTGAGCTTATGACTAAATGCGAAATTAAACATAGACCCACATTTTTATATAATTACATTCAGCCCGCATTAGAAATTGGTTTAATACAAATGACCATACCTGAAAAACCAAAAAGCAGAAACCAGAAATATAAACTAACAGCACTTGGTAGAAAATTTAAAAATAGAACAGAATAAAATTGAAAAATAATTTTTCAAGGATGAAGGCTGAGAGCTAAGTGTTGATGCTAAATTCTGTAAAAAGACAAAAGCAAAAAAAAGCCTAGTGCCTACAGCCTAAAGCCTACAGCCTACAACAAATCCGCTATAAAAATCTGTTTTAAGTTCGAGCGGAGTCGAGAATAACCGACCCTTAACTATTGACCAATGACTAAAGACCAACGAAATAATAAATCACAACTATAACCAAAAATGATACGCGGCTCTCGGGCTGAGTAATTCACTTTAACTGAGGTTTATCGAAGTTGAATAATCTAGCTTCATGATGAATTTTACCGAAGTCCCGACTCACGTAACAAAAAACCCACAATAAATAAAACGTAAAAATAAAAATTGCCTGTTTGTAAAACAACAACTTGCAACCTATTTTGGTAAAGACGATATTGTGCGGATTAAATATGATTATAATAAGTAAAATGGAAATTGTAAAAACAGAACTAAAAGGTTGTTACATCATAAAACCAAAAATTTTCAGCGATGAGCGTGGTTACTTCTACGAAAGCTTTAATCAAAGCGATTTTAACAGAGCAATAGGGTAAAATATAAATTTTGTACAAGATAACGAATCTGAATCCCAATATGGAACTATAAGAGGGCTTCACATGCAAAAAGGAAATTATGCTCAAGCAAAATTAGTAAGAGTAATTAAAGGGAGAGTCAAAGATGTGCTTGTTGATGTTAGACCTGACTCACCAAGTTTTAAGCAGAAATTTGAAATAGAATTGTCAGAAGAAAATAAAAAACAGTTATTTGTGCCTCGAGGTTTTTTACATGGATTTTCAGTACTAAGCGAAGAAGCTATCTTTTTTTACAAATGTGATAATTACTACAATAAGATTTCTGAAACAGGGGTTAATCCTTTAGATACACAGTTAAATATAGATTGGGGAATTGCTCAGAGAAAAAAAATTATCTCTCAAAAAGATATTATGAATAATGAGTACGAAGATTTTTTGTTAAAGAATATATGAGCATTTATTAATAGCTAATGAATTATAAAAACTAAACTACTCATCAATACTATTTAATGAAATATTGAAAACATTTGCTAAAACATGACTAATAGCAAGGACGTAAAACTATTAAAGCTTCCCAAAATTGAAGACGATAGAGGCAATTTGACTTTTCTTCAAGAGCAGACGCACATCCCCTTTAAGGTAGAGCGCGTATTCTGGAACTATGATGTGCCAGGTGGACAACAGCGTGGTGGACATGCTTATCACCAACAGGAAGAGATCATCATCGCCCTTTCTGGGAGTTTTGATGTGGTCATCACCCATAAAAATGGAGATAAAGAAACACTTCAACTTAACCGTTCTTACAACGCTATTTACATTCCGCCTAAAACCTGGAGACACATAGAAAATCATTCGACTAACGCCGTATCTTTGCATTTATCCAGTCATAAGTTTGATGCTCAAGATTACATTAGAAATATAAACGACTTATAATGAAACCAACAAGTATTGACGATTGTAAGTTGATTAAAATTGACCAGATTGGAGACCGGCGAGGGCATATTTCGGTAGTAGAAAATAATAGAGAAATCCCTTTTGAAATAAAACGGGTTTTTTATTTATACGATATTCCGGGTGGGGAATCTCGAGGAGCTCATGCACATAAAGAATGTCATCAGGTTATAGTGGCAGTCAGTGGAGGCTTTCAGGTAAAAATGAAAGATGGAAAGCAGGAAAAAATAATTTCTTTGAACAGACCTAATCAGGCATTACATGTTCCACCGGGAATTTGGGCTTCTGAAATTAATTTCACATCTGGAGCCATTTGTTTGGTTTTAGCATCCCATGAATATGATGAACAAGATTATTTAAGAAATTATAACGACTTCTTAAACTTTAAAAATGCTTAAACAAAAAGCATTAGGCGGTGTAGCTTGGAGTGCCGTAGAAATATTTTCTAGACAAGCTGTAACTTTTTTTGTTAGTATATTATTGGCTAGAGTTCTTGCTCCCGAAGATTTTGGTTTGATTGGGATGATTGTATTTATAATAGCAATATCCAATGTTTTGGTCAATTCAGGAATTGGTGATGCTTTAATAAGAAAGAGGAATCCTGATGATAGTTACTATAACACCGCTTTTTTGTTTAATGTATTAGTTGGTATATCAGTATTTATCATAATTTTTTTCATATCGCCTTACATTGCTTCATTTTACAATAAACCAATATTAAAGGATTTGGTCAGAATTTTATCATTAAGTCTTGTAATTAATTCTACTATTATTGTTCAAAGAACAATCTTTATAAAAAAATTAGAATTTAAAAAGCTTTCAATTATTACTTTCTTTTCAGTTTGTATTTCAGGTAGTATTTCTGTGATTATGGCTTACAATAATTATGGTGTTTGGAGTTTAGTTTGGAAAGAAATAATATTAGCTTTATGTCTTATGTTTTTATTTTTTAAATATTCGAATTGGAAGCCTAAGCTAGAGTTTTCTCTCAAAGATTTTAAAGATATGTATGGGTTTGGAAATAAGTTGATGCTTTTGGGGTTAATCGACACAGTTTATCAAAACATCTATTTCATTGTTATTGGTAAATTTTTCTCAACAGCACAACTAGGGCAATACACTCGAGCTGAAACTTTTAAGCGTCTCCCTTCAAACTCTATATCTCAAATCGTTCAAAAAGTTACTTACCCGGTTTTAAGCGAAATACAAGATGACAACCTAAGATTAAAAAACTCATACAAACAAATTTTAAGAACTATAATGTTGGTGTCTATTACAGGCATGTTTTTATTGTCCTTTATTGCGAAAGACTTAACAGTAGTTTTAATGGGGCAGCAGTGGGAATTAGCTGGAGAATATTTAACCATTCTCTGTTTCTCTGGTTTGTTTTATCCATTAGATGCGCTTAATACTAATATTTTAAAAGTTAAAAATCAAAGTGGTAAAATTCTTAAAATAGGGATTTACCGTAAGTTTTTAGCAATACCCTTGATTGCAAGCTTAATTTTTTATGGGATGGAGCCTTTTTTATATGGTCTAATCTTACACCAGTTTTTATCTTTCATTTTAATAAGTTGGCCTAATAAAAAATTGATTGATTTCGGTACGCAAGAACAACTAAAAAGTGTATTAACTTTTTTTATGATTAATGGAAGCGTTTATATTATTGGAGTTTTAATTTCCAAATTCATAGACTTTAATTTTACAGAATTAACAAGTTTACTAATCAGGTTTTTATTATTTAGTATATTGATATTAAGTATATTAGGGTTGATAAGGGATAAAACACTTTATTTTTTATTATCAACAATTAAAAATAAGATTTAATGATTGTAGAGTTTTATTCAAAAACAAAAAAAAAAGATTGGAATAGCTTTATAAAGCATGCTAAAAATGCAACTTTTTTATTTGAGCGTGAATTCATGGATTATCATGCCGATCGGTTTACAGATTATTCCTTGATGGTCTATGACGATAAAAATAAGCTCGTAGCTTGCTTACCTGCCAACATTACGGATGAAAATATTGTGTATTCCCATCAAGGGCTAACCTACGGTGGAATTTGTTATAAAAAAGACTTGAAATTACCAGTACAGTTAGAGATTATAAAAGCAATAGTCCAATATTTGAATCAACAGGGAGTAGAAAAATTGATTTACAAAGCTTTTCCACGGTTTTATAATGAGCTCCAAACCGATGAAGTGGAATATGCTATGTTTTTAATTAATGCGAAATTGTATAGAAGAGATACAGCATTAGCAATAGATTATAGTAATAGATTTAAATATAGTCCTAATTATAGAAGAGAAGCCAAACAAGCAGCTAAAGCAGGTACTAAAGTTATAGAATCTGAAGATTTTGAATCATTTTGGCGTGATGTGCTAGAACCCAATCTATATTCAAGGTTTAAAGTAAAACCTGTACATAATATTGAAGAGATTTTATTACTAAAGTCTAGATTTCCTAATAACATAAAATTGTATATTGCCCAAAACGACAATACAACGATTGCAGGGACGGTCTTTTTTGAAACTAAAACTGTTGCTCACGCGCAGTATATATCAGCAACAGATGAAGCGAGGAAAAATGGAGCTTTAAATCAGCTATATATACATTTAATAGATGAGGTTTTTAATAATAAAAAATATTTTGATTTTGGTATTGCCAACGAAAATAATGGGAAAGCCTTAAATCAAGGCTTATTAGCCTGGAAAGAACGCATGGGAGGTAGAGCCTATTCGCATGATTTTTATGAGATTAAGACCAAAAATTATAATTTATTAGATCAAATTTAAAAATGATTTTAAATAATTACATTGTAGAAGAAATCACTAATAATCATCCTAGTTTCTTAATAATACCTTCTAGAAAAAAAGATATTTTCAAAAATGCGTCTATTGCTAGAAATAATGATTTTGACCTATTGACTTTATTGCAGAAAAGATATCCAGATAAGTATGTAACGTTAACAAAGAGTGGAAAAGATGCTTTGAGGTTAGTATATGAAAATACAAAACAGTATAATGGTAAAGGAAATACTATAATTAAAACTACTTCGAACAATTTTTATATAAGTGGTTGTGTTACAAAAACCATAGAAATGTACCAAAATTGGACTAGACATGAAGATACGAAATCTAACTATCAGCTATTCAACCACGAATTTGGATATGCAGACAATTCTGTGATGGACTATAAAAGTGATAAAATTGTGATTGAAGATTGTGCCTATTCATTTAACTCTAGGTTATCTAATAATGAGTTGTGCGGAACAAAGAGTAATTATTCAATTTTCAGCTTTTCTAAATTTTTTCCAATTCAATTGGGAGGTTTTCTTTTGTCTGATACGCCTGTAGACTACAAGTTGGAAAATGATCTATTTCAATATATATCCAGTGTTGTTGGTTATTATTTTAATAAAATAGAATATTGGACATCAGTTAGAAGGAAAATATTTAATTATTATAGCACAGTTTTTAGTCAATTAGGTTTTAAGCCTTTCTTTATGTTTTCGGAAAATAGTGTGCCAGGCGTATTTTTGTTTACGGCTCCTAAAGAAATTGACTTAGATTTATTAAAAAAATATTATTGGACAAGAGGTATTCAGTGTAGTGTTTTTTATGGAAAGCAAGCTTTTTATCTACCTTTAAATCAATTTATAGAAAAAAGTCATGTTGACTATTTTGCTTCAATACTAAAATCATTTTTAAAAAGATATAATTATTAGATGATAAATAACTTGATACTTAATGGTTATGATCGTTCAGGTACATCTGCAATATCTCGAACCTTATCAAAACACCCAGATGTTGAGCTTGTATTCAGACCTTTTAATAGTGGGTCTATAAGAAAAAAAATGTACAAAATATTAGATGATTCAAATACTAATTCTGAAGACAATAATTTTTTTTCAAATTTAGAGAAAGGTATCTTTATTGAATCATATATTAAATCTGAGTGGCATTTCAAATACTCAACGGTAGAGGGTGATTTTCATCCTAATAACTTCCATATAATAATAACTAATATCAACCATTTTTCAATACCTTGGGTAAACAAAAATTATCCAAAAATAGAACAATGGGCGATTTGGCGAGATCCAATTGAAATACTAAATAGTTGTGTTAAAAATAAGTTTTATGGAAAATGGTATAAAGATGCATTCGATGAACTTGATGAAACTTTAAATAAAAATGACTTTTTAAAGGAGCTTTTTTATAATAAATTCACCTTAGCTATAAAGAGTAATTATGTAGTGAAAACCGCATTTTTAATTGCTGTTAGAAACTATGTTTTATTTAAATATATTTCCAAATCTAAGATTATTGATTATAACATTTTTGAAATAGACCCTAATAAAGCTTTAAATGGGCTATTAAAACACTTTAATTTAAAGGACTTTGATTTTAAAGAATATTTAAAAGTAGATTTGAATAGTATATCATCTATTGACGGTTTCAAGCCAAGTGTGAAAAAGCCTATAATATTAGATAAGAATGATTTAACTATTGCAAAAGATTTTTTTAAACCTTTATATGAAATTTACAATACAAAAACTCAATGATTAAGTTTTTAGACTTACAACAAATAAACGAAGAGTACCGAGAAGCTTTTCATACGCAATTAGTCGATTTGCTAGATTCTGGTTGGGTGTTAATGGGTAAGCACTTAGAGAGTTTTGAAACTAATTTTGCCAAGTATTGTAAGGCAAAACATTGTGTAGGTGTAGCCAATGGTTTAGAAGCGATTACGATTATTCTTGAAGCTTATAAAATTGCTGGAAAATTGAAAGAAGGTGATGATGTTATTGTGCCTTCAAACACTTATATTGCCACTATATTAGGAGTGATTAATGCAGGTTTAAAGCCAGTTTTTGTCGAGCCAGATGAAGATTTTAATCTGTCAGTTAAGCATACCCAAAAAGCAATTTCACAAAACACAAAAGCTATCTTTACGGTTCATTTGTATGGTCAAGCATCAAATATACCAGCTTTTACAAAACTAGCTAGTGAGAACGGCTTATTATTGTTTGATGATGCGGCTCAAGCACATGGAGCAAAGGATTTAGAAGGTCAAAGAGTTGGCGGATCAACCCATGCCACGGCTTTTTCGTTTTATCCTGGAAAAAATCTTGGTGCCTTGGGTGATGGTGGCGCAATTACAACGAATGATTCTGAAATTGCTCAAATTATAAAAGCTTATCGAAACTATGGTTCTCACCAAAAATACCACAACAAATACAAAGGCGTCAACAGCCGATTAGATGAATTACAAGCGGCATTTCTAAATAAAAAACTTGAAAATTTAGACCGTGATAATAAAAAACGCCAAAATGTAGCAAAACAGTATTTAGAACAAATTGATAATAAATATATACAATTGCCTTTAGTGCATGATATAGAAAAACATGCCTTTCACTTATTTGTATTAAGAATTAAAGAAAGCCGAAGAGATCATTTTCAAGAATATCTTGCAAAACATAACATACAGACAGTCATTCATTATCCCATACCGCCACACCACCAATCGGCTTTAAAAGAATTTAAACATTTAAATTTACCTGTAGCTGAACAAATGCAAGACGAGGTTATCAGTATACCAATAAGTCAGGTCATTACTAAAGATGAAGTCAATACCATAATTAAGACGATAAATGACTACCGATAAATTAAAAGTTTTTCATGGCTTGTTTAATTATGGCACCCAAGCAGGACTTTTTGCAAGAGAGCTAAGAAGAAAAAATATATATGCAAAATCCTACGTTATCGAAGATAATTCAAAAAGGGTTAATGACAATCAGCTTAAGTTAGGTGTTAATTTCTTTGATAGATTGTTTTTTAAACTAATAAACTTCTTAAAATTAATTTATGCTTTCTTTAAGTATAATACTTTCCATTTTTATTTTGGAAAAACACTTTTGCCATACCAAATAGACCTACCCTTTTATAGATATTTCAAAAAAGTTGTTATTATGGAATATTTGGGGAATGACATTAGACATTATGAATGGATAATAAAAAGGTATAAATTAGAAAATGGTCATATATTTGTAAAGAATAAATCTCATGACTCTAGAATAAAAAGTAGGCTAAAAAATGAGTTTAAGTATATAGACTATAGCCTTTGTTGTCTGCCAACTCATATGGAGTTTTCTAAACAGTTTGGCTTTGAAGTTAATGAATTATTACCAATAAGTTTAGATTTTAATGACTTTGAATTTACACCTATTTTAAACTTAGAAAATAGAAAAATAAGGATACTACATGCGCCAACTCACCGTGTTTTTAAAGGTACAAATTATATTGAAAATGCTATAGAAGATTTGCAAAAGGATGGTTACCAAATTGATTTTAAAATAATAGAAAATGTTACGCATGCAGAGCTTCAAAAATATTATAAATGGTGTGATATTTATATAGATCAGATTTCTGTTGGGTGGTATGGTACAGCAGCTTTAGAGGCTATGGCATATGGTAAAGTAGCATGCGCTTTTATCGATAAAATATATTTAAAGTATTTACCAAAAAATATTAAGAGTCCTGTTTTTAATATTGAAAAATCTAACTTAAAAAAAAACTTAAAGTATCTTCTAGATAATAAAAAAGATTTGCATAGATGGGGTTTAGAAAGTAGAAATTTCGTACATAATAATCACTCTATTTCAAAAACTTCTGATAGGTTAATAAGTCTGTATTTAAATTTGCATAAATTAAAATCAAATTAAATGAAGATAGTTATAGTAGCAGTAGCGATATATCCAAGAATATCTCCACGTTCCTTTAGAGCCACTGAACTTGCCAAAGAATTTGCTGTTAAGGGTCATGATGTAACTTTAATGGCATGCACAGGAAAATATAATTATAAAGAATTTGAGGCAAAGTACAATGTCAAAGTTAAAGACATAGGCACACCCGCTTTTCTAACTAAAAATAGTGACGGTAAAATAAATTTACCACTTTGGAAAAAAGCAATTATTTATACATTAAATCGATTTTTAGAATTTCCAGATATTTTATTACTGAATAAAGTTAGAAAGAAAATAGTTAATGAAGGTGACATAGACTTACTAATTACAGTGGCATTGCCTTTTCCCATACATTGGGGTGCCGCTGTTATTAAAAAAAGAAATTTTAAAACTTGGGTTTCTGATTGTGGAGACCCTTATATGGGTAATTCAATAAAAAAGCCGTTCTTTTATTTTAAGTATGTCGAGAAATTTTGGTGTAGAAAAACTGATTTTATTACCGTCCCAATTACACAAGCAAAAAACTCCTTTTACAAAGAATTTAGAGATAAGATTAAAGTAATTCCTCAAGGATTTAACTTTGATAAATTAAAACTCTTTAAATACACTCAAAATAAAATTCCAACCTTTATTTATGCGGGGTTGTTTTATAAAAACAATAGAGATCCATTTAATTTTCTCACTTATTTATCTAATTTACAATTAGAATTCAAATTTATAATTTACACACCTAATAAAAGATTGTTGTTGCCATTTATTGACAAACTTGGAGATAAGCTAGTAATTGAAAATAGTATCCCTAGAGATGAATTAATTGCTCAAATGAGTAAGGCAGATTTTTTGATAAATTTTACTAATTTAAATATCAGTAATCAGCTTCCTAGTAAACTAATTGACTATTCTCTTGCAAATAGACCGATATTAGAATTGACAAGCAATTTTGAAGAAAATGAAAAACATAACTTTGAAAATTTTTTGGTAAATAATTTTGAAAATCAAAAGAAAATAAAAAACTTGAAACAGTATAATATAAAAATAGTAGCTAAAAAGTTTTTATCAATTTACAAAAATAAAAATGAAGGCATTTAGCAAATTATCAATTCCATTATTTCCTATTTGGCCTTTAGGGAGTTTTCTAATGGCTTCTAAAAATATACTATCGATTCAAAGTGCATTTGTTTTTGTTTTATTTTCATGTCTGTATGGTTATGCATTTGATTTTACAGATAGATCTGCTGATTCTTATCGAGTTGCATATGTATTCAGTAATTTTAATTTTTCTAGTTTTAGCGATATTTATAATTTATTTTTACTTGGTGAAAGCACTGATTTATACAGATTTTTTGCTTACGGTTTAGTAAAACAATTTACTGATAATCCTAAAGTTTTATTTGGTTTTTTTGGTTTAGTATTTGGGTTTTTTTGTTACAAGTCATTAAAAATATTTATGAGTGAATGTAGGCTTGTTAAGCATGATATTTATATTTATATTTTATTGATTTGCTTTTTTGCGATAAATCCAATATCAAATATGAATGGGGTAAGATTTTGGACAGCCTCGTGGCTTTTTTTTATATCAGTTTTTCTAATATTAAAAAATAAGAAAAGTGGTTTAATTTTATTGTTTGCAGTACCTCTTTTTCATTTTTCTTACTTATTTATATCTTTAGCTGTTCTGTTTTACATCTCTGGTTACAAAATTTTAAGTATAAAACGTAGAACACTTTTAAACTTGCATTTTTATATTTTTTTAATAGCGTTTTCTGCTTCTTGGTTCTTAGAAACTAATTCAATAGACATTAAATTCATTGGTGAGTCTGATTTAGTTTCTTCTAGTGTGAAAAAAAAAATCAATTTATACAATAGTGATAAATTAACAGATAAAATTGAAGAAAGATCTGATTCTCTTTACCAAATAGTATCAAGATACTTTTCGATAATAAATAAGTTATTCTTTTTCTTTTTATCGATTTATTTTTTTAAGAAATTGAAGAATCCAAAATTACATATTAATACTAGAATATTTAATCTTTTCAACTTCAGTTTGTTTTTTGCATCCTTATCTTTTTTTGCGAGTATAATACCTTCAGGTAACAGATTTTTCACAGTGTCTCAATTGTTTTTTGTTTTATTAATGTTGCTGCTATATATTCAACATAGAGAATCAAAGATGATGATTTTGCTTCTTATTCCAGTCTTTTCTTTTAAATTTTTTTTTACAATTATATATTTGAGTTATGTACTTATTAGTCCTTCTTTGTGGTATGGCAATTTATTTTTAATACTGTATGAGGGTATTGATTTTAAGCCAATAGTGCAATATTAATAATTTATTAAAATAACACTTCAATCAAATAAGTTTTTAAGTTTGAAATCATTCAAAAACAAATTTGAATATTATAATTTATAACTAATAAATATAATATAACGATTAATGAATAATATTACAAACTATTTGCCAAATTTTGTATTTAATTTTTTAATTTCATTTTATAATTTTCTTTCGTATAGAAAAAGGTATTCAGGTGTTTATAATAAGTTTTTAGTAGATTTTAAGTCTAATGCATATAAGTCTAGAAGCGGTCTTTTAAAAATTCAGCATATAAGGTTAAATAAGTTTTTAATTGATGCTTTAGATAATTCAGTTTATTATAAAAAGTATACCCAAAAAATAAATCTTAGTGAAATCAATTTACATGATTTTAAAATTCTTAATAAAGAAACATTAAGAAAAAATTTAAATGAAATTATTACACTACAAAAAAAAAATGGTATAGTTTCTAAAACAGGAGGAACTACAGGTAAATCTTTAGAAGTTGTGTTCACAAAAGAAGATATGCAAGAGCGCTTTGCCATGCTTGATGCCTTTAGAATGAAACAAGGGTACAAGCTCGGTAAAAAAACAGCTTGGTTTTCTGGTAAATCTATTATTTCAAAAAGAGATATTAGTAAAAATAGATTTTGGAAGACTGATTATTTGTACAAGGTTAGATATTACTCTACTTTTCATATAAGTGAAAAATACCTTAGTTATTACTTAGAAGATTTAATAAAATATCAACCTGAGTTTTTTGTAGGTTTTCCATCTACAATTTTAGAAATTGCTAAATATGGAATTAAATATAATATTAAATTTCCTTCTAACATAGTAAAAGCTATTTTTCCAACCGCTGAAACTATTACAACTGAAACTAGAAATATTATTGAGACTTACTTCAATACAAAAATGTTTGATCAGTATGCATCATCAGAAGGTGCACCTTTTATTTTTGAATGTGAAAAAAGAAATTTACATTTAGAATTGCAAAGTGGGGTGTTTGAAGTTTTAGATGATAATGATCTTCCTGTGTATTCTGGTCGACTTATAGTTACATCATTCACAACTCATGGTACTCCATTAATTCGTTATGATATTGGCGACCGTATTACCTTAGAAGATGAGAATAAAGTGTGTGATTGTGGTAATAATAACCCTATGGTAAAGGAAATTTTAGGTCGTATAGATGATTTCATATATTCACCTGAAAATGGTAAAATTAATTTAGGAAATATTTCAAATACATTAAAAGGAACCCTTGGAATAAAAAAATTTCAGGTAATTCAGGACTCTTTAGATGAGATTCAAATACTAATAGAAATTGATGACAATTTTACTGAAAAAAGTAAAAAGGTATTCATTGATAATTGGATAGATAGAGTTGGTAATAAGATGGTTATAGAGGTTAGTCCAGTTGAAAAAATAAAAGTAGAAAATAGTGGTAAGTTTAGAATTGTTAAGAATAATATCAAGCACCTAATAAATGGGTATGCCTAAACTCATCCGCTTAACCACAGTGCCGCTATCCCTTCAGTTTTTAATCAAAGGGCAACCTAGATTTATGAGTAAGTTTTTTGAGGTGCTGTGTGTGTCTTCAGGACCTAAAGAAGAGCTGGAAAAAGTGTCGGTTTATGAACAGGTAGGGGTGAGAGAAGTCCACATGACGCGCCAGATCACGCCGGTGAAAGATTTAGTGTCTTTGGTTAAGCTTATACGCTTGTTCAGAAAAGATAAACCCGCTGTTGTTCACACTCACACTCCAAAAGCGGGAATTTTAGGGATGCTGGCAGCAAATCTAGCTAATGTGCCTATACGTTTACACACCGTTGCAGGAATGCCACTCATGGAAGCAGAGGGTGGTAAAAGAAAATTGCTAGATGCTGTAGAAAAACTAACCTACGCTTGCGCCACTAAAATATATCCCAACAGCAAAGGATTAGAGCACTTTATCTTAGAAAATAACTATGCTAAAAAAGAAAAAATAAAAGTCATTGCCAACGGAAGCTCTAATGGCATAGACACTTCCTATTTCAATCCAGAAAACTACACACAACAACAAAACCAAACATTACGAAAGCAATTAGGCATCCAAGAAGAAGATTTTGTCTTCATATTCGTAGGTCGTTTAGTTGGAGATAAAGGGATAAATGAGTTGGTTCAAGCTTTTAAGTCCCTTTCCTTTGGAGAGGGATTTAGGGTGAGGCTTTTACTCGTCGGTCCCCAAGAATCTGAACTTGACCCCTTACTCCCCGAAACTTTACAAGAAATACAAAACAATCCGAATATCATTGCCGTAGGATTTCAAGAAGATGTACGGCCTTATTTTGCTATTTCAGATGCGTTAACTTTTCCAAGTTATCGAGAAGGATTTCCTAATGTGGTCATGCAAGCAGGAGCAATGGGCTTGCCTAGTATAGTGTCGGATATTAATGGTTGTAATGAAATTATTATTGAAGGCAAAAACGGATTGATTATTCCAGTTAAAAATACCGAAACTTTACAAACAGCGATGTTAAGTCTTCTAGAAGATCAAGACTTGTATCAGCAGCTCAAAAGCAATGCTCGCGAGATGATTACTTCCAGATACAAGCAAAAAGTAGTTTGGGAAGCCTTGTTGGAAGAGTATAAAAGTTTGTTGAAAGAGATTCCGAGTTAGTCGCTCCGCTTCATTGCGAGTTTTTGTTTATTAATCTACTTAGAGGTCACTAAGTGTCCAGGTACTAATCGGGATGTACCGAAGTACGGCCACTGAATGATTTCAAACATGATGAAGTTGAAGCCATACACCCTTTAGGGCCGGGGCAAAATGGCTTAATTTCAACGAACGAGAGTAGAGTTGAAATTGTACCTAGAAGTGTTTACACTGAGTGATTTCAACGAACGCGAGTAGAGTTGAAATAGTACCTAGAAGTGTTTACACTGAGTGATTTTAACGAACGCGAGTGGATTTGAAATAGTACCTAGAAGTGTTTACACTGAGTGATTTCAACGAACGCGAGTGGAGTTGAAATAGTACCTAGAAGTGTTTACACTGAGTGATTTCAACGAACGCGAGTGGATTTGAAATAGTACCTAGAAGTGTTTACACTGAGTGATTTCAACGAACGAGAGTAGAGTTGAAATTGTATCGAAGTGAACCCGCAATAATTCCGAGTTAGTCGCTGCGCTCCATTGCTAGTTTTTGTTTATTAATCTACTTAGAGGTCACTAAGTGTCCCGGTGCTAATCGGGATGTACCGAAGTACGGCCAGTGAATGATTTCAAACATGATGAAGTTGAAGACATACACCCTTTAGGGCCGGGGCAAAATGGCGTAATTTCAACGAACGAGAGTAGATTTGAAATAGTACCTAGAAGTGTTTACACTGAGTGATTTCAACGAACGATAGTAGAGTTGAAATTGTACCGAAGTGAACCCGCAATAATTCCGAGTTAGTCGCTCCGCTCCATTTCTAGTTTTTGTTTATTAATCTACTTAGAGGTCACTAATTGTCCCGGTACTAATCGGGATGTACCGAAGTGCGACCACTGAATGATTTCAAACATGATGAAGTTGAAGCCATTCACCCTTTAGGGCCGGGGCAAAATGGCTTAATTTCAACGAACGCGAGTGGAGTTGAAATAGTACCTAGAAGTGTTTACACTGAGTGATTTCAACGAACGCGAGTGGAGTTGAAATAGTACCTAGAAGTGTTTACACTGAGTGATTTCAACGAACGCGAGTGGAGTTGAAATAGTACCGAAGTGTTTGTTTGAAAGCTTATAAATGAACTCAAGGTGCATTAAAATAAATTAAAATAAACTATATAAAAGAATTTGTTTAATTTAGTGCATAAAAATGAACTATGAGTACCGTTAAACCATCTAAAATAAACAAGTTATTAAAATTACAGCCTCCCGGAGTTGTGTTAATTAGTAGTTGGCTGGTGGGGCAAGGCTACAGTCCAGAATTACTCAGGAAGTACCGCAATAGTAATTGGTTAACATCCATAGGTACTGGAGCAATGATAAGAGAAAAGGACCAAGTTAATTACCTTGGTGCCATTTTCGGTCTCCAACGGCAATTAGGTTTGAGCATACATCCTGGAGCTAAAACAGCCTTATCGCTTCATGGAAAAGCTCATTTTTTAGATTTTGACCAGCAACAAGTTTACTTATTTGGACATTCGAAAGAAAATTTACCCCTTTGGTTTCAAAAGTATGATTGGAAAGTAGATATAAATTATTATACCACTTCTTTTCTTCCTGCAGATGAAGGAATGACATCTATTCGTATCGATAACTTTGAACTGAGCATATCATCACCTGCTCGTGGGTTAATGGAATGTCTATTTTTAGCTCCACAATCACAAGATTTGATGGAGTGTCTTCAAATTATGCAAGGGCTTAATAATCTTCATCCAAAACAAGTACAGCCTTTGTTGGAACAATGTACCTCCGTGAAAGTGAAACGTTTATTTCTTTACTTAGCAGAATCGTGTAGTCATACCTGGTTTAAACACTTAAATTTAAAACAAATTGATTTAGGAAAAGGGAACAGAAGTTTGTCGAAAAAAGGAGTTTATATACCAAAATATAAAATCACCGTTCCGCAAGAAATGCAAAAAGATGAGTCCCCAGAATTATAAAGCGCAAGTAGATTTATTGTTAAGAGTTCTTCCTGAAGTTGCTAAGGAAAATTGTTTTGCCTTACATGGTGGTACAGCAATCAACTTATTTATTAGAAATATGCCTCGGTTGTCGGTAGATATAGACCTTACCTACCTACCATTGGAAAATAGAAATAATGCGTTACAAGGAATAAGCAAAGCCTTGTTGCAGATTAAGAAAAATATTGAACAAGCTTTCACTTTATTCAAGGTTCAACATCTGGAGAACGAAGCTAAACTTTTGGTAAGCAGTGAGGATGCAACGATCAAAATGGAAGTCAATTTAATTAAAAGAGGTTGCTATTCTCCACCTCAGCATTTAGCATTATGCGAAAAAGCACAAGATGATTTTGAGGTTTACACAGAGATAGCAGTTGTTGAACAAGGGCATTTATTTGGTGGTAAAATATGTGCAGCCTTAGACCGTCAGCATCCTCGTGATTTGTTCGATATCAAATACATGCTAGAAAAAGATGGTTTTTCACCTGAAATAAAGAAAGGCTTTCTGTTCTATTTAATTAGCTCCAATAGACCTATCGTTGAAGTATTGTTTCCTATATTTAAAGATCAAAATCTAGCATTTAGTAATCAATTTGAAGGAATGTCGCAGGCTAAGTTTGATTATTTAGAATATGAAAAAACAAGAGAAACCTTAGTTCGTACTGTAAACTCAGCTTTAACAAAAGAAGACAAGGCGTTTTTAGTAAGCATAGAGGTTGGAGAACCTGATTGGAATACGTATGATTTTAGCCAATTCCCAGCTGTCCAGTGGAAATTGCAAAATATCAATAAGCTAAGCAAGAA
The DNA here is from genome assembly GCF_014640175.1 of Psychroflexus salis. Taxonomy (GTDB): domain Bacteria; phylum Bacteroidota; class Bacteroidia; order Flavobacteriales; family Flavobacteriaceae; genus Psychroflexus; species Psychroflexus salis. Next base: position 128,984 of record NZ_BMGL01000002.1, read on the forward strand.
AAACCCAGCAAAGCACAAAAAGCTTTATAATAAACTTGAAATGGAGTTTTCTAAATTTGAGAATAATAAAGACTTAAACTAAATAATGAAAAAAAACTGTATTAATTCCAAGTTAGTCGCTCCGCTCCATTGCTAGTTTTTGTTTATTAATCTACTTAGAGGTCACTGAGTGTCCCGGTACTAATCGGGATGTACCGAAGTGCGACCACTGAATGATTTCAAACATGATGAAGTTGAAGCCATTCACCCTTTAGGGCCGGGGCAAAATGGCTTAATTTCAACGAACGCGAGTGGATTTGAAATAGTACCTAGAAGTGTTTAGACTGAGTGATTTCAACGAACGCGAGTGGATTTGAAATAGTACCTAGAAGTGTTTAGACTGAGTGATTTCAACGAACGCGAGTGGATTTGAAATAGTACCTAGAAGTGTTTACACTGAGTGATTTCAACGAACGAGAGTAGAGTTGAAATTGTATCGAAGTGAACCCGCAATAATCCAACCCGCAACCCGCAATAAAATGTACAAATCATCCCTAAAACCCACATTCGATTTTCTCGCTGCATTTTTCGGCTTGTTAGTGCTAAGTCCAATTTTTATAGTAACCACAATTGCATTGGCTATTGCCAACAATGGGAAACCTTTTTTCTTTCAAAAACGACCTGGGAAAAACGAACATATTTTTAGTATTATCAAGTTCAAGACCATGAACGATAAAAAGGATGCTCATGGTGATTTGTTATCGGATGCAGAACGTTTAACCGCAGTAGGTAAATTTGTCCGTAAGACCTCTTTAGATGAAATACCGCAATTGCTCAACGTGTTAAAGGGTGACATGAGTTTAATTGGTCCAAGGCCTCTACTGCCTGAATATTTACCATTGTATAATCTAGAACAAAAAAAACGTCACAATGTAAAACCTGGAATCACTGGCTGGGCGCAAGTCAATGGCAGAAATGCTATTTCTTGGGATGATAAATTTAAATTAGATGTTGAATATGTTAATCAACAAAGTTTTTTATTTGATTTAAAAATCCTAATATTAACTTTTAAAAAGGTTTTTGTCTCAGAAGGAATTAATCAAGCTGGTCAAGCTACAGCTACTAAATTTGAAGGGAATTAATGAAAAAAATCAACTTATTTGGTGCTAGCGGTCACGCTAAAGTAATAATAGACATCATTGAAAGTAACGGCTTTGAAGTCGGTTACATCTTTGATGATAATCCTGATATTAAGCTTTTTTTGGGTCGAGAAGTGATTTCTAATTACAATGATGTACAGTTAAATTCCAATCCACTAATTATAAGTATTGGTGATAATGCAGTTAGAAAAAAAATAGTTAAAAAATTAAATGCTGTTCAACTTTCGCCCGGTATAGCTCATCCAAGTGCTATTATTTCACCCTATTCCAAAATTGGAAAGGGTACAGTTATAATGCCTAATGCTGTAATCAACTCAGATGCGTATATTGGTGAGAATTGCATAATTAACACCTCCGCTGTGATTGAACACGATTGTATTATTGAAGATTTTGCTCATATTTCACCTAATGTTTCTTTAGCAGGTGGAGTGAAAATAGGCGAAAGTTCACACGTAGGAATAGGCACATCTATTATCCAATGTATAAAAATAGGGAAAAACACAATTGTGGGAGCAGGAGCTGTAGTTTCAAAATCACTTCCTCCCAATTGCACCGCCGTAGGCATACCCGCAAAGCCCATTAAATTTCATAAATAGTAAATTTTAAGAAATCAAAATTCATCATACACTTAGTTTTTAGCTTAACTAAATCATCTATCCTAAACCAGTTTTTCAAAATAAACAAGCCCTGTTACTTTTAAGTAGCAGGGCTTCTTCAGTTAAACACATTAGATTTACATACTCACTTGCAAGAGATTCAAACAATTAAACGCATTGTTTTTAAATGCATATTAGCAATTATAACCCCTTTCTATAAAAAGCTTAAATCAGTTTAAAGATTTAAAATAAAAAAGCCCTTATTGGTTTATCCATAAGGGCTTTTGTGTTTATATAGGTAAAAAAATTATTTTTCTTTTTGGTTTAGTTTTCGTATTCCATAAACACCACCAGCCACTAAACTAAGTAATAATAACGAATTAATCGGAACAATTTCGTCATCAACATCATCATCAAAACCTGGATCAGGAGTTGGTGGGCCACCAAGTCCTTGGCTTACCACTATAAGTGGCGAAAGCGTACAAAAGAAAACTAGACTAGTTATTATTATTGACTTTATTTGCTTACTCATATCCTAAAATTCTTAATCGATTGGTATTTTGCAATTTAGTAAAATATCTTTATACACAACAATCTGCAAATATATAACTGATTCATTTACGTTAAGTAAATTAATTGTAGAATTTTGTTTAACTAAATTACAGTCAAATATACTACTATAACTACATACAAAAGGTAAAAACCAGGATTTATTAATTAAATAAAATAACTTAAAGTTTAGCTAATAAATTGATTTTGAATATAATTGCTTGCTTAAAATTTATAAAAGTACACTATTGCTTCTAAAAACCTAAAGCTTTATGAGTAGCTTCAGCTATAAAAAAGACGACAGTTTCTGCATTTTTTTCTTTAAAGCTGACGCAATTGTAGGTAAATTTCTAAAAATTTAATTTAAAATAGTCAAGCATTCATAATTTACAAGTTACTGTTTTGCAATTCACTTACAACCAACAACCATTCACCAGAAACCAGCAAGCAACTTTTCGCTAAGCAATCTTAAACCTATGTACTAAATATTCTGCTATTTGTACGGTATTGGTTGCGGCTCCTTTTCTTAAATTATCGGCAACTATCCATAAATTCAAAGCATTTTCTCTGGTAAAATCTTCTCGGATTCTACCTACAAAAACTTCATCCCTTCCTTCGGCATAAATCGGCATGGGGTATTGATTTACTTCTGGTTGGTCTTGCACTACAATGCCAGGAGTTTCACTTAGTAATTTTTTTAGGTCTTTAAGCTCAAAACTCGAATTAAGCTCTAAGTTAACAGCTTCGCTATGGCCACCAACAACAGGTATTCTAACTGCTGTTGCCACAACTTGTACAGATTCGTCTCCAAGTATTTTCTTGGTTTCGTTGGTAAGCTTCATTTCTTCTTTGGTGTAGTCGTTGTCTAAAAACACATCGCAATGCGGAATTGCATTTTTGTGAATTGGATAAGGATAAGCCATTTCGCCTTCAAGCTTTCTAAATTCATTTTCTAGTTGTTGTACAGCTTTTACTCCAGTTCCTGTAATAGACTGATAAGTTGAAACAATAGCACGCTTTATTCCATAAGTTTTATGAATAGGATGCAATGCCATTAATAATTGAATGGTAGAACAATTAGGATTGGCAATAATATAATCGTCTTGAGTTAATTCGTACGCATTAATTTCTGGAATTATTAACTTTTTGTCTGCGTGCATCCGCCAAGCAGACGAATTATCTACTACTCGAGTTCCTACGGCTGCAAACTTTGGCGCCCAGGCTAAGGATGTTTCGCCGCCAGCCGAAAACAATGCAATATCCGGTTTCATTTCTACAGCGGTTGCTAAATCGACTACTTTGTATTTTTTGGACTGAAATTCAATTTCTTTTCCAACTGATTTTTTAGAAGCTACAGGAATTAATTCCGTTAATGGAAAATTACGTTCTGCAAGCACTTGAAGCATAACTTGTCCTACCATTCCAGTAGCACCAACAACAGCTATTTTCATTTTTTTATTTTTAAGGATGCAAATGTACTAATTTGGGAAATAGTTTAAGCTAGTTTATCATTTAGTTAATACACATAATTTTTCTACCAAACTAGCAAACAAGAAACAATATCACAGCTCTCAAATCTGTTTCTTCAAGTCAACATAAAAATCCCCAACCTGTCTTTTTCTCATTTCAGTCTTTTTGTCTTTCAAGTCTTTTCATCTCTTAAGTCTTTCTCAGTCCTTTTCTCTTGTTTTGTACATGAACCCATACCGCAAATTAGTCAACTATCTGCACTACTTTTCGGTACGGATAAGGCAAACTGTAGAATCGAGTTTCTCCAAAGCTCATTTTGGACCGTACGGTTTGTTTTATTTTTTTGTGAAGCCAAGGTATAGAAGCAACAGGAACATTAAATTCAGAAAAAGTAATTTGTCTGCATAGTGAAGTATAAAGCCCTTGGTTTTCGGGCATTAATTTTTGGTATTTTTCTTGATGAAATGCAGCCAGTTTATTTGAAGCACTTTGCATAATTAAATAAGTATCTTTTCCTTGATATAGTTGAAAAGCAGCGTAAGGGTGATAGTAATTTGTGAAACCTAGAATTGGAAAAACAAACAAGAAGCTGAGGTATATTTTTTGATAAAAAGCTTTAAAATGAATCTGATTAAACGATAAATGTCTTTGTTTTGCAAAGTAAAAAAGCAGAAGAATCATACTTAAATTCCATGGCCAAACAGCATGATTGAGGGCTAGATGAAACGGACTAATATAGACTAGCGTGGCCAAGTGAAATACAATTAAGCCTATACAAGCTATTTTTCTGTATTTGGTTAGCAAAACTATACCGGCAAGTGTTTCTAAGAAAGGAATAATAAAACCCAATGCTTTTATTATAGGAATTTGAGTGAAACTACGTTGAATACCTAATGTTTGTTCTAAAAATAAATAAGACCAATTTACATTAATAAAACCTAAATTGAATTTACATAAACCTGCAAATAAATAGGTAGCACTTAAGAGCAATAATAAATTTAAATTAAATTTTTTGGGCTGAAGCACATAAATGAAGCTTAATAAAATCATTTGAAATTGAAGAGGTTGTATGCGAATTACATCAAAAAAACACAATACAATTTCTATAAAGATAAAACTCAAAATAATTTTTGAATTGATTTTGTATAAACTGAAGGCAATACACAAAAAACTGATAAAAGCCAAACTAACATCAACAAATGCTAAAGCTTCAAAATCGATAAAATCAACGGCAGTTATTCTTGGAAAGACCCGGTACAATTGAAACCACAGTTTAAAGCTAATGAGCTTGGTAACTAACCAAGTAAGCAACAAAAGTCGGAAAACTTGTAGCGTATTTACCTCATTTAAACCAAATTGAATAAAGTATTTAAGCAAATGTTTAATTCGGCGATAAGCGAAGATTTTGAAACCAAATAGATAGATGTGCATAGCTATGAATGGATTGATATTTACTTTAATCAAAAATCCTAAATCCCCAATCTTAAATCATCAATTCCAAATCGAAAAATCCTAAATCGAAAAATCTTAGCCTTCAAAATAAGCTTCTAATTCTTTTAATGTAGCATCGTTTGTTTTTAAGTCCTTTACCAATTCGCCTTTATCTATTACAACAATACGTTCACAAACATCGGTAACATGCATTAAATCGTGGCTTGAAACTAAGATGCTAACTCCTTTTTGTTGGCTGAGGTCTTTAATTATTTTTTTTAAACGAATTTGAGTTGTTGGATCTAAATTGGCAAAAGGCTCATCTAAAATAATAACTTCTGGGTTGCCGATTAATGCAGCTACAATACCTGCTTTTTTTTGGTTTCCTTTAGAAAGGTCGCGAAGGTATTTTTTTTGATTGAGAATTTCTCCATGAAAAAAATCTTCAAATTGAGCAAGTAGTTGGTCTACATCAGCTTTACTTTGGTTGCGTAAATCGCCAACAAAATAAAAATACTCTTCTGGAGTTAGGTAACCTATTAAAAAACTTTCGTCTATAAACGAAGATGTAAAAGGTTTCCATGCTTCGCTTTGATGCACTTCAATTCCGTTATTGCTAATGCTGCCCGTACTTGGCTGAATTAAATCTAGTAACAAACTAAATAGGGTTGTTTTACCAGCGCCATTATTGCCTACTAAGCCAAAACTTTGCCCTTTAGGAATGCTTAGTTGATCGATGTTTAATACGCTTTTGCCGTTATATACTTTACTAATTTGGTTAATTTCTATCATGCTTGTTTTGTTTTTAGTTCACTTACCGACGGAGACTTTGTTTGAGTTCTTACCCAAGGCTTTTAGTTAGGTAAAACTACTCCCTACTATAAGATCGAGGAAGCTTCAAATTACATTAAATTTATTTTTCTGCAAATGCTGCAATGGTTTTATATTTTCCTTTTTGGTATGTTTTTTCAATAAATTTTAAAAAGAATTTTGTAAAAACAAGTCCCAATATTCCACTTAGGCTTAACGCAATAATTCCTGCTTTAAAACCAATAAAATAATAAGGTACGATAAAAATTACGTAAGGTCCAATCATTTTAGGTAATGAGATGAGTAGTTGGGTGGCATTAAAGCCTTGCGTATTACCAAAAGCACTAGCTTTTACATTTAATTCTACAGGCACACGGTTTAAAGCTCCGCCGTATAAGGTTATAAATGAATTTAAACCAACATTAAATACCGCAGCTGCACTAATCATAGCGAAAATTTTAATTCCAAAATATATGTAGGGAATGCTTAACACGTAGGCAATTAATACGCCTACCACCATTAACGACCATTTGGATTTTAGGTATTGGTAATAGGGTATATTTTGACTCATCATGAGTTTATAGTATTCGCTATCCCACGAAGGTACATACTGTCCGAAGGTAAGTAAAAACCCACCAGTTATAAAAATGGAGGCAAAAGAAGTAAAGAAAAGATTGTCTTTATAAATTTCGAAGGTGAAGAAAAATAAACCATAAAACACAAAAAATACAGCAGTAAATAAAACTTGCTTGGGTCTTTTGTTTCGCCAAATCATCCGAATATCGTTCTTTAAGAAAGGAGCGATATCGCCAAATTGATCCATGAAACTCAGGTCTTTGGTTTCTACTTTTTCTATTTTTTTACGTATAATTCCATCTAAATAAAAATGTTTAGCCAGTAGGTTGTAATTGGACTTGTATAAAATAAAAGCGAGTAGCAAGGGAAAGACAACTAAATATGGAAATTGATACAAAGCATAAAAAATGCTTTCCGAAATCTTGGTAAAGGATATAATATTGTAGTTGTTTAGCAATACAGACAAAACGGCAAAGCTGGCAATAACATAAAAATAGGTGTTGTTTTTGTTAATTAAAAAATTTATGAAATTTAAACACAATACAATACCCATTAAACTAAGTAACCACGCGGCTACTTGAAGTGGTGCATAACCAAAATAAATCAAGGCAGCAGAAAATGGAATAAAAAACAGAATACCAATTAAATTGAAAAAGGAAAAAATGGTTTTATTTAATAAAAACTGAATTACTTTGCTGCGCTTTATAGGAAGCGTCATTAATGGTTTAATATTCATGACAGGCATTTGGTGCATAAAAAAACGCAAAGCTAATTCGCCTAAAACCCAATAAAGTAAAAACTGGTTTAAAGTAATTAACGGATCGACATCGGGTACTGCTTTTTGGAGAATTTTAAAACCAATACCGCCCATAAAAATGGCAATACCACCAAAATATAAGGCTCCAAAAATCATTAAAATTTTAATGACCAGGCCTTTGGAAAATGCGGCAGATCGGGAAAACTTTTTCCACTCTAAAGATAAAAAGGTTTTAGTCATTTTGAGTTGGTTTTGCAAATTGTATGTTGTATCAGTAGCATCATCTTAAAATTTGTTACAGCTTAGTAGGTAATTTTTTAGACCATATTTAGGGTGTTTTTGTAGGCATTAAAATAATAATTTTTAACTTATGTTTGAAATATAATTATGTAGCAATTTAAATGGATATTCATTTCAACTCACAACTTAAAACTTTAGAAGCAAATAATTTTGTTTTTTCTAAGAAAAGCTTAGCCCACAAAGCCTACTTATTGTTGTTTTACCATACGCAATGCTTGGGGTGTACCGGCAGAGCAATTCCGTTAGCCTATCAATTTCAACAAGATTATCCTGAGTTACAAGTCCTGCTTATTCATTCAAATTTAGGAAATTCAAAACCTAGTACAGCAGAGATTTTAAGCGTTTTTATTGAAGGAAAAAGTCCATTGCCGATATATATAGATGAAAAAGCAGAATTATATCATCAATTTAAATGTGAAGGGACTCCGCATTGGATTTTATTAAATGAAGCTGCCGAAGTACAAAATTCCATTTTTGGATCTCAAGCCAACGCCCAAAACCGTTTAATGTATAGTTTAGACCAGCTAAGCAATGTGGATTAAAAAGCACACCGAGTTTATCCTAAATTTTGTGCTTTCGAAAAATAATTTCAAAACTACTCACTACTCACTAATCACTACTAACTACTCAATACTCAATACTCACTACTAACTAACAACAAGCAATATAAATGAGCAAATATTTTTTTATGTAGCTTTGCAAAAAAAAAAATAGCTGTGGCTAAGATTGGTAATATAGATGTAGGAAACTTCCCTTTGCTGCTCGCGCCGATGGAAGATGTAAGCGATCCGCCATTTCGAGCACTGTGTAAAGAACAAGGAGCAGATGTGGTGTATACCGAGTTTATTTCGTCGGAAGGTTTAATTCGCGATGCAGCCAAAAGCCTAATTAAATTAGATATTTACGAAAAAGAACGACCTGTAGGCATTCAAATTTTTGGAGCAAATTTAGATTCGATGTTACGTTCTGTAGAAATTGTTGAAAAAACCAAGCCAGATATTATCGATATCAATTTTGGTTGTCCGGTTAAAAAAGTAGTTTCAAAAGGAGCAGGTGCAGGAATATTAAAAGATATCGACCTTATGGTTTCTTTAACAGAAGCTATGGTAAAACATACTGATGTACCCATTACAGTTAAAACACGCTTAGGATGGGATCACGATTCTATAAAAATTGTTGAAGTAGCCGAACGTTTGCAAGATGTAGGATGTAAAGCCATTTCTATACATGGCAGAACACGTGCGCAAATGTATAAAGGTGATGCCGACTGGAATCCGATTGCCAAAGTAAAAAACAACCCCAGAATGCATATTCCTGTATTTGGAAATGGCGATGTAAACACACCAGAGCGTGCTGTAGAGATGCGAGATAAATATGGATTAGACGGTGCTATGATTGGAAGAGCGAGTATTGGCAATCCTTGGTTTTTTAGAGAAGTAAAACACTTTTTTGAAACAGGAGAGCATTTAGCTCCACCTAGCATGCAAGAACGAATTGATATTGCTAGAAGACACCTACAAATGGCGATAGATTGGAAAGGTGAAAAATTGGGAGTTTTTGAAACACGACGCCACTATACCAATTATTTTAAAGGAATCCCAGATTTTAAACCCTATAGAACTAAAATGGTAACTTGCGACAATCCGGCTGATGTGTTTGCTGCTTTCGATGAGGTTGAACAACTTTTTGGAGACTATCAATTCGAATCTGTTGTTTAAGATATTGATTGTACTGTTAAACAAAAACAAAACCTAATTTAATCCTTTGCATTTAAGTTATATTTGAATTAAGTAACGCAAATATTTTTTTAAAGCATACTTTTACAGATATTTGCACCACCTAACTAAAAACAAAACCATGAAAGGTCCTTTATTTTATTCTAAAATTCTTTTGTTTGGCGAATATGGAATTATAAAAGATTCTAAAGGCTTATCCATTCCTTATAATTTTTACAACGGAGCTTTAAAAATAGAGTCTAACCTTACAGGTAGCGCAAAAAAATCCAATCTAGAACTTTTTAAATTTGCAGCTCATTTAGAGCAATTACAAAAACAAAACGACTTAGCTCAATTCGATTTAACCGCTTTAAATCAAGATATTTCAAAAGGAATGTATTTTGATAGTAGCATTCCACAGGGTTATGGCGTAGGAAGTAGTGGCGCTTTAGTAGCTGCTATTTACGACAAGTATGCACTTAATAAAATTACTGTTCTAGAAAATTTAGAAAAGCAAAAATTAACTACTTTAAAAGAAATTTTTGCTGCGATGGAATCCTTTTTCCATGGAAAATCGTCTGGACTAGACCCATTAAATTCATATTTAAGTTTGCCTATACTTATTAATTCTAAAGAAAATATTGAACCAGCTGGCATTCCATCGCAATCACAGAATGGAAAAGGTGCTGTGTTTTTATTAGATAGTGGTATTGTAGGAGAAACAGCGCCAATGGTAAATATTTTTATGGAAAACATGAAGCAGGAAAGCTTCAAAAAAGTGATGAAAGACAAATTTATTACCAAAACCAATGCCTGTGTAGATAATTTCTTATCTGGCGATTTTAAATCTTTATTTGGTAATGTAAAAGAACTTTCTAATGTAGTCTTAGAAAACTTTAAGCCTATGATTCCTCAACAATTTCACCAATTATGGAAACAAGGAATAGAAAGCAATGCCTACTACTTAAAATTATGTGGCTCCGGTGGAGGTGGTTATATTCTTGGTTTTACTGAAAATTTAGAAGAAGCTAAAAAAGCCTTACAAGGCCATAAATTAGAAGTAGTTTACACCTTCTAAATCAATTCCTATACATGCCTACGAAAAAGCCTAATCTATTTCTCAAATTATTGAGTTTGTTTTCGGTAGTTCGTGGATATAATATCTTGGTAATTGCTATTGCTCAATATTTAGCATCGGTTTTTATTATTGCACCGAGTTACTTGCCTGTAAAAAAAATAGTTTTCGATATCAATTTGTTTTTAATTGTTTTAACTAGTACTTTGGTTATTGCTTCGGGCTATATCATTAATAATTTTTACGATTCGGCCAAAGATTTAATAAACCGCCCTAGGAAAACCTATTTAGATAATATGGTGAGTCAGCAAACCAAATTATCACTTTATTTTATACTTAACTTTGTCAGTATTTTTATAGCGAGTTCAATTTCTTTTCAAAGTGTGCTGTTTTTTACGGCTTACATTTTTGCAATATGGTTGTATTCTCATCGATTAAAGCGCAATGTATTTGTGGGTAATCTAACAGCTTCAATATTAGCTGTAACTCCTTTTTTTGCGGTTTTTATTTATTATAAAAATTTCGATTTAGTAATTTTTGTTCATGCAACTTTTTTATTCTTATTAATTAGTTTGCGCGAATTAACCAAAGATTTAGAAAATGTAAAAGGAGATTTTGCCCAAAATTACCAAACCATTCCTGTTAAATTTGGTAGTAAATTGGCGAAACAAATGGCCACATTATTGGTTTTGTTTTCGGGAATTCCTGTAGTTGTTTTACTTTTTAAATTTGATATGGGCTACATGAATTATTACTTTATATTAAGCTCCGCTATTTTATTGTTGTACCTTATTTTACTTTGGAAATCCTCTTCTAAACAACAGTATCTTTGGCTACATAATTTATTGAAATTTAATATTGTACTAGGTGTATTTTGCATTTTATTAATCGATGTAGATTTGGTAATTAAGCGATTTCTATAACTTTATAAAACAACAATTTAGTTTTAAGTTTTCTTAAAGACTTATTCTACTTTATTCTGTACTTTTGCATTTTAAAATTATTTTGATGCGGATATGCATTTTTTGTATTGTAATCCTTACAAGTGTTGCAGGCCTTTCTCAAAACCAACCATCTGAAGTAGATAAAATCGATTTTGGTGTGCGTTTTGGTTTGTCGCTTTCAGATTTGGTAACTTCTTCAAATACTGTGCAACCGCGAGCTACATTTTTAATAGGAATACATGCCAATTATAAAATTAATTCAATTTGGTCTATTCAGCCAGAATTACTTTATCTTAGAAAAGGAGAGTCTGTTAGAACAACAGCTTCAACTAATACTACAAAAATTGAAAATAGAATTCTCTTAAATTATATCGAAATGCCTATTCTTGCTAAGTATAAGTTTATACAAGATTTGCATTTAGAAGCTGGACCTTACTTTTCTAGTTTAGTTGCTGCTAAGCAAGAAGACATAGAAGGTGAAAATTTTCAGAGCAATAGTATAAAAAACGATATTTCATCTTTCGATATGGGTTTTGCTTTTGGAGCTTCATATGTAACTGAATGGAATTTTTTTGTAGGACTTCGTTACACAAGGGGTTTTATTGATGTTTCAGAAAATCAAAATAACTTTACAGAAAGTTACCATACTCAACTACAACTGTATGTAGGGTATTCATTTTAATTAAAAAACCATGAAAAAGAACGAAAACAAACATAAAAAAACCAATAAAAGTGGTTTTACAAGAAAAGAAGTTGCACAGTCTAAAGTAGATCAGCAGCTCAAAAACCCTGAAGCAGGAATGCGTCTAAATAAATACATTTCTAATTCTGGAATTTGCTCACGCCGAGACGCCGATATTTACATAAAAGCTGGTAATGTTACGGTTAACGATAAAGTGGTTACCGAAATGGGCTACAAAGTACAACTAAAAGATGAAGTTAAATTTGATGGCCGCCGCATTAATCCAGAGCCAAAAGCTTATGTATTGTTGAATAAACCTAAAGGATTTTATGTAACGGGTAGCTACGAAAAATCCAACAAAACAGTAATGGATTTAGTAGCTAACGCTTCTAAATCTCGAATTGCTCCGGTTGGAAAACTAGAAACTTCTGCCATGGGGCTTCTTCTTTTTACCAACGACGGTACTTTGTCTAAAAAACTGAGTAATGCTAAAAAGGGAGTTAAACAAATTTACCAAATTGAATTAAACCGTCCATTCCGAAAAGAAGATTTAGAAAAAATGGCTGAAGGTCCATTTATTGAAGGTAAAAAAGTAATTATTGAAGAAATTAGCTATGTAGATAACAAACCACCTCATGTTGTTGGTATAGAGTTACGCAGTCAACGCTCGCATATTGTGCAGCGAATTTTTAAGAAATTCGACTACGAAATTATTAAATTAGACCGCGTGGTTTTTGCTAATTTAGATAAAATGAACTTACCGCGTGGCCATTATCGCCATTTAACCAAGCAGGAAGTAATTAACTTGGGAATGTTTTAATTAAAACTTCAAACATGAATATGAATCGTATTAAAAATAGAAATTTATTTTCTAAACTTGTTTTAGCTAGCTTTAGCGTTATCTTGTTTTACACAACAAATGCGCAAGAAGTTACCAAAGCTAAAACAATAAACGATAGTATAAATGGAGAAGTGCATTACCAATATTATTTAGCAAACCAAGATACCATTTACAACGGAAAATTTGAGTTTAATTCCACAAAAAAAATTCAAGATACTAAGCAAATAGTATCTTATAATTACGAAGGAAACTACTCCGATAATCAACTATCAGGCAATTGGGTGTTTAGCCATAAAAAATTAGCTCCTTTGTCTTCCTTTAAAGAAAAAGACTATAAAGTAATTTTTTCAACTTCGGGAGAAGAGTTTAAAATTAAAGCGAATTTTAAAGATGGACTAGCTGATGGAAACTGGCAAGTAATTCGTCAAACATTTGAAGCTTCAAAACCTACCGATACAATTTTTACTATCAATGCTAATTTTCAAAATGCAAAAATGATAGGTGCTTTGCAGGCAAAATTAAATGCGACTACAATTCAAGGCTATTTTACAGAAGAAGGCGTACTCGATGGCGATTGGAAGATTAATCACCGAATTAATAATGAAGATTTTGTAGAGGTAAGAAATTATGCCAATGGGGTTTTTAAAGCGCATTATTTTTTAAAAGATCAGCAAAAATATACAATTCAACATAAAGGTTTAGACCACGTTGTAGATGAAGAAGAAACATGGGAATATATAGATATGAATAATGATTATTTTCAAATTTTGGAATTAACCAACATCGGATTTGAAAATAACACCACCCCATTTAAAGAAGTTAAATCGGTTACTAACAAAACCAATCGGTTTTTAAAAAACACCCTACTTTCATTTAGCTATTTTAAAGATTATAAAGTTTGGAACAGTCTTCAAAATAAAGAAGCAATTGAGTTTGGGCAGTTTAAGGTTCGCAAATACCCATACACTAATACCGAAAAAAAGCAACTAAAAGGCATAGTAAAAAAAGCAGCTGAAGTAGAACAAATCTTAAATAACTTTTTTTCCAATTCAAAAATAGAAATAGGAAAATTAACGTATCAGTCTTTAAACGCATACGAGAATGTGCTTTATCAGTACCAAGAAATTCTTCCACAATTAAAAAATCTAATTCACATTATTCAAAAACCTGCTTTCGAATATGTAGACAGAAAACTTTTGTTTTCTGAATATAAATTGAAATTCAGTTTTAATTCAACAATAGAGTACACATTTCAAAAAGAACAGATTTTAACAGAACATGATTTTCCGAGCTTACCTGATTCCGAACATTTAAGTATAGCTAACTTTTATGTATTAATCAACCAAATGCATCAGGATGTTTCTGAAATTGATGCCGATGTACAACGCATTCTAAAAGATTTATCTAAACAGGAAGAATTAAATGAAGATGAAGAACGATTAGTAGCTAAAAAAGAGAAAATCAACAAACTATTTTCGAATGCAAAAAAAGATGAAAACTTCAACGAATACCACGAAGCAATTGCCCAAAATGTAATTGAATTTGCCAACCAAAGCTTCGAAAATTATGTAAAATTACCTGTAAGTAAGAAAAAAGATGAAATTCAACCTACTTTAATTTGCTTCGAAAAGTTAATCAGTGCATATACAGAATTATCCGATATTCCAAGAAAATTAGATCGATTAGACGATGTATATACACGAACTTCTTTTAATCCTTACGTTATGGTCGACATGTCAGAGCGTATTAAAGAACGGATTTATAAGGCATTCGAAAATTATTTATTTCCAGCTATTATGCGAGAAGTTCAACAAAACATTAATTGTAGTTCATTTTCTGAATCTTTAAATGAATTAGAAAAAACATACAACCGAATGGTCGAACTAAGTGATGAAGATACTTCAGCAATAGAAAAAGAATTGCGAAGAGAAAAAGATGCCAATGCAATTAAAAAAATTCTTTTCAAGTAAATGGGTTTATTAATGCTAACAAAATTTAACTTCCGTGTTTACGCTTTTTTAGTGCTATGCATTTTTGCTTATGTAGAGTTAGCTTCCGCACAAGGAATTGGGCAGCTCGAATCTGGAATGCAAAAGTCCGATGCAGAAGCTTCGGTAGTGAGAGAAGCACAAACTTTAGCTTGGTTGGGTGCTTACGGAACCTTTCGCTTAAGCGAAAAATGGTATTGGCATGGCGAATTGCATTACAGAAGAAACGAAACCAACAAATACCTTTTTCTTGGTGAAATGGCTCAGATATATAACCGACACGGAATTAAATATATTCCAACTAAAAATTTTAGTGCAACTGCTGGTGGAGTTTTGCGTTTAGATTTTAATCCTAATGCAAATGAAGCTGATAAAGGCTTTATTGTAGAACCGCGAATTTGGCACGAATACATTTGGACCATGCCTTTTGAGCGCTTTAGAATTTACCACAGATTAAGATTTGAGCACCGATGGAAAAGAAAATTTACCAAAGGAAGTGAGTACCAATTTGGTAACCGTTGGCGATATAAATTTTTAATGAAAATACCACTGAATAAACCTAAATTAGAGCCAGGTGCTTTTTATTTTAGCCCAGATGTTGAGTTGATTATGCAAACCGGAAGTACCATTACAGATAATCCAGTTGAAGATTTACGTATTTTTCCAACTTTTGCTTACATTGCCAATCCTAGAACAACGTATTCGGCTGGTTTAATGTACACTACAGGCCAGACATCCGATGCAGGTTTTATTTATAGGGAACGGTGGATTCTGAGATTTAATGTATATTTTAATCTCGATTTCAGAAAATTTGACGATAAAATACCAGAAACAAGTTTTTACGATTAATTATTATGAGTACAAATTCAAAAAAAAATATATTTAAAATATTGTTTTTCATTGTGTTGATTGCTTTTATAGGTCTAAGCCTAGTATATATCTCTTCTCAGGATAAAAACACAAACCCTTCCAGCCAGTACAACGCATTGCAAAAAGAACTTGATAATGCTACATCTAAAAATCAAACTTTAATAGCTGTTTTAGAAGCTGATAACTTGCTTATAACTAGGTCTAATCCTAAGGAAGCGCTTCAAAAATACCAGTCTGTTATAGAAACAACCGAAGGCAACTTACGCAGCTTAATTTTATCTAGAATTGATTATACAACACAAGTTATCGAATCGAATACAGACGATGAAATTTCAAGAATTAATCTGCGAACTCAATTGGCTAATTTACAAGATGAAATCGATTCGCTCTCAAGTTACACTGATAGTTTAAGTAGAAATAGTATTGCAGAAAAAACAATTGTAAATAAAAAAATAGATAGTTTAAAACAAAAAAATACAAAACTGACTAAAGAACTTAATCGAAAGGAAGCGAAACAAGTAATTAGTTTTACCAACGAAAACGGAAACCTAATTCATTATCTAGGTGAAGTAGAAAATGGAAAAGCCAATGGCGGGGGCATCGGCATTTGGAACACAGGCTCAATTTATAAAGGCGAATGGAAAAATAACCAAAGACACGGAAAAGGTGAATTTAAATGGGCTGATGGGCAAGTTTATAATGGTGAATTTAAAAACGATACACGTTCTGGTACAGGAACTTACTACTGGCCGAGTGGAGAAAAATATGAAGGTGAATTTGCCAATAACCGAATGAATGGCGAAGGAATCTTATTCGACCCCGACGGAAATAAAAAATACGAAGGGCAATGGAAAAATGATAAACCAAAGCAATAAATAATTTACATTTGTGCTTATCAATACTTTAATATTTTCGTTTGCATTGTTTCTAAGTGATTAATTAACTTTGTGTATGGATACAATTTAATATGAACACAAAATACATTGACTTAATCAGTCAAACTTACGATTTTCCGCAGGAGGAATTTCAATTACAAAACAACCAACTCAGCTTTCATGGTATAGATTTAATGAAGTTGGTGAAGCAATATGGAGCTCCATTGAAGTTTACCTATTTGCCAAAAATTTCAGATAACATTCAACGCGCTAAAAAGTGGTTTTCTGAAGCTATAGAAAAACACAATTACAAAGGAGATTATCATTACTGTTATTGTACCAAATCTTCGCATTTTAAGCATGTTTTAAATGAAGCTTTAAAAAACAATATTCATATTGAAACATCTTCTGCTTTCGATATAGATATCGTTAACCACTTAAAACAATCGGGTAAAATTTCCGACCAAAACTATATTATTTGCAATGGTTTTAAGCGGGATCAATACGTGCAAAACATAGCTGAATTAATTAATAGTGGGCATAAAAAATGCGTTCCTATTATCGATAATTACGAAGAATTAAACTTGCTTACGAATGTTACAAACAAAGATTTTCAAATTGGAATTCGAATAGCTTCAGAAGAAGAACCTAAATTTGAGTTTTATACATCTCGACTTGGTATTGGATATAAAAATATTATTCCTTTTTTTGAAGACCAAATTAAAAATAATGAGCAAGTAGAATTGAAAATGCTTCATTTTTTTATTAACACAGGAATTAGAGATAATGCATATTACTGGAACGAATTGCAAAAATGCTTACGCGTTTATACACGCTTAAAAAAAGTTTGTCCAAGTTTAGATAGCCTTAACATAGGCGGTGGCTTTCCCATTAAAAATTCACTTGCTTTTGAGTATGATTATGCATATATGATTGACGAAGTGATCAACCAAATAAAGCAAACCTGCGAAGAAGAAGATGTTCCAGTACCACATATTTTTACAGAATTTGGAAGTTTTACCGTAGGCGAAAGCGGTGGTGCTATTTATGAAGTTTTATACCAAAAACAACAAAATGACCGCGAAAAATGGAACATGATTAACTCATCTTTTATTACCACTTTGCCAGACTCTTGGGCCATTAGCAAACGTTTTATTATGTTGGCTATTAATCGCTGGTCAGATCGTTACGAACGCGTTTTGTTAGGTGGATTAACCTGCGATAGCGACGATTATTACAATTCTGAACAACACATGAATGCTATTTATTTACCCAAGTATGAAAAAGAAAAGCCTTTATATATTGGTTTTTTTAATACAGGTGCGTATCAAGAAACTATTGGAGGTTATGGCGGTTTACAACATTGCTTAATACCAGCACCCAAGCATATTTTAATACAGAAAGATGAATATGGAAATATTTCGACCGAATTATTTAAAGAACAACAAACTAGTAAAGCATTTTTAAACATTTTAGGTTATCATGAAAGTTAAAACCAATTACGCCGGCATACCCGATAAATATGGCCGTCTAGATGAAGCAAAAGTTGTGCTTATTCCTGTTCCGTACGATGGAACAAGTTCTTGGCAAAAAGGAGCAGACAAAGGTCCAGATGCTTTTTTGCACGCATCAGAAAATATGGAGTTGTACGATATTGAAACTAAATCTGAAGTTTACAAGAAAGGAGTATATTTAGCTCCTGCTGTTTCTGAAAATTCTTCTCCAGAGAAAATGGTTGAAGCAGTTCACAAAACCATTAAATCGTACTTGCAACAAGATAAGTTTGTTACCTTATTTGGTGGCGAACATTCCATATCAATTGGAAGCATTCGTGCGTTTAATGAACATTTTGAAGACTTAACTGTTGTACAAATCGATGCACATGCCGATTTGAGACCAAGTTACGATGGCTCTACTTGTAATCATGCCTGTGCTTTGCATGAAGCCAGTAAAAACACCAATTTAATTCAAGTAGGAATTCGTTCGATGGACAGTAGTGAAGTAGAACACATGGACGAAGGTAGAACATATTTTGCCCACGATTTGTACGAGGATTGGATGGACGACGCCATTGGACAAATGACGCCCAATGTGTTTATAACTATTGATTTAGATGCGTTTGATCCTTCCATTTTGCCATCTACAGGAACCCCTGAACCAGGTGGATTGTTTTGGTATGAAACCTTAGATTTCTTAAAACTCATCTTTAAGAAGAAAAATGTTGTAGGATTTGATATTGTTGAGCTCTGCCCCAATGAGAATGAGAAATCTTCCGACTTTTTAGCTGCGAAATTATATTATAAGATGCTTAGTTATAAATTTTATACCCACCGGATCTTAATAGATGAAGAAGATTAAAAGCTTAATTATTATGTCTATAATTTGCGTTTTTGCGTGATTTTTTAAATTTCATATAATAAACAACCATGAGTAAACCCATTACCAACTTCATAGAAAAATATTTTTTACACTTTAATGCTGCTAGTCTAGTCGATGCGGCTAAAGGCTACGAAGCACAACTCAATCAAGGCAATAAAATGCTGGTTTCTTTAGCTGGGGCAATGAGTACGGCTGAACTTGGTAAGATTTTTGCAGAAATGATACGCCAAGATAAAGTGCACATTGTTTCTTGTACAGGTGCTAATTTAGAAGAAGATGTAATGAATCTTGTGGCGCATTCGCATTATAAGCGTGTTCCTGAATATCGCGATTTAACCCCACAAGACGAATGGAATCTGTTAGAAAAAGGGCTCAATAGAGTTACCGATACATGTATCCCAGAAGAAGAAGCCTTTAGACGAATTCAACAGCATATTGTAAAAATCTGGAAGGATGCCGAAGCTAAAGGCGAGCGTTATTTTCCACACGAATACTTGTATAAATTGTTATTGTCTGGTGTTTTAGAAGAACATTACGAAATTGATTTGAAGGATTCTTGGATGTACGCAGCTGCAGAAAAAAACTTACCTATTGTTGTGCCTGGTTGGGAAGATTCTACTTTAGGAAATATTTTTGCTAGTTATGTTCTAAAAGGCGAGTTGAAAGCATCAACTATGAAATCGGGGATTGAATATATGACTTTTTTAGCCGATTGGTATACGGAAAACACCCATCCCAAAGTCATGGGAGGAATTGGTTTTTTTCAAATTGGTGGAGGCATTGCAGGCGATTTTCCTATTTGCGTAGTGCCGATGTTGTATCAAGATATGGAACGTACAGATACACCATTTTGGAGTTACTTCTGTCAAATTTCCGATTCAACTACCAGTTATGGTTCGTACTCTGGAGCCGTTCCCAACGAAAAAATTACTTGGGGAAAACTAGATATTAGCACACCAAAATTTATAATTGAAAGCGATGCAACCATTGTTGCTCCTTTAGTTTTTGCTTACTTGTTGGAAATGTAGTTGTATTTGAAGAAAAACAGAAGACTCATTTTAATCGACTTTTATAATGCTGTATCTAAACGAAGTTTTTATAAAATAATTACTTAGTTGTTTTATAACTGCTTTTAATTTATTGATAATTATCAATTCATACATATGTTACACAATAAAGTTGTAAAGCTTTGCGATCATTGCGTTTCTGCGGTGAGAATTAATAATTACAAAGACGCTAAGTTCGCAGAGAAAGTGAATTAGTTCTACTATTAAGCAAGTGCCTAGGTCAATAAAACAATTTCTAAAATTCTTTTATTTTCTTTACACAAACATTTATAAAGTTGGTTTTAACCCAAATATTTTTTGAAGTTAGGATATACTTATATTTGGATAAAATCAATTGAAAAAAGAAACGATGACATTAAAAACTGACCGTATTCAATTAAGAAAAATTACCCAATCCGACCTTGAAAATATCTACATCGGACTTTCCAATCCTGATGTGATTAAATATTACGGGATAAGTTTTAGCAATTTAGAATCGACTAAAGAACAAATGACTTGGTTTACTGAACTCGAAAAAACCAAGACCGGAATTTGGTGGGCAATTTGCTCACACGACAACCGAATTTTTTACGGTGCAGGCGGATTAAACAATAAATCAGAAGAGCATAAAAAAGCAGAAATAGGGCTTTGGTTACTTCCTGAATTTTGGGGTAAAGGTATTATGGCTGAATCAATGCCTTTGATTTGCAATTATGGTTTTAATCAACTCGGATTACACCGAATTGAAGGATTAGTAGAATCTAATAATCAGAATTGTAAAAAAGCAATTGCTAAACTTGATTTCCATTTTGAAGGAACAATGAGAGACTGCGAAATAAAAAATGGAAAATTTATTAGTCTTGATATTTATGCAAAACTAAAAACATAACTCAATAAAGCCCGATGCCAATAGCGAATTAAAAAAAGGCTTAATCCTTTACTTTTTTAAATTATTGAAATACTTTATAAATATTAGTTTTTTAATTCACGTCAATGTTTATAATCAAGCACTTAGTTTTGGTGCTTCATTTTTATTTCTAAAATAGGAGTGGTCTAATTAGTTTCAAAGAATAAGGATATTTCTAAACCTTTTATTAGAAATTGTTACGTAAAGCTTCAAATTCGCCAACGACGTTTATTTCGCCAATTACATTAAAATCTTCATCTACATGTGCTGCTGTAAATTCAAAACTGCCAGTAACAACATCATTGTCGGAAGAATCGATAGTTAGCGTACCACCATAGTTTTCATTGAGCGTAGTGTATTCTTTACTTTCGCTAAGGTTTCCATTAGGAACATCTATATAAAATGCAGTAAAAACTGAGTTGCTATTGGTTTCAAAGCCAATTTCATAAGTGCCGGGTGTTGGGCGCTGAATAGCCTGATTAACAGAGTTTAAAACAAAGCGCAAATTAAATGTTTGTGGGTTAATATCACTCATATTTAATTCCCATGAATTAGTCGATCCTATATCGATTAAACCAAAATCTGCAATACCCAGTTTTTCTGCTTCAAAATCTCCAGTAACCTCTATGCTAACTGTGTTAAGATTTCCAGAAGATGAGCTATCGTCTCCACTGCAAGACGATAATAATACTAAAAGGCCTATACTTACTAAAAACTTTTTCATCTTAATCATTTAAAATTCATGCATAAATAGTAACAAAGCTAGTAATTAACAAATAAAGTATGCTATTTGACTAAAATTTATTTGTGAATCTAATGCAAAGCTCCAGTAATTAATAATTAACCTATTTTTGTAGTATGGAAAACAGAATCGAACAAGTAGAGCTAAAATACCTTTCGTTAAGCGATTTTGAAGCTTTAAAAGAAGTCTTTATTGAAATTTATGGTGATGCAACAGATGCTTATTGGAAAAAAAGCGAGCTCAAACAACTCATTGCTAAATTTCCTGATGGGCAAGTAGTTTTAAAAGTAAATGGCGAATTAGCAGGTTGTGCATTCTCTATTATTGTAGATGAAGCTAAAGTAAGTAGAAAACATACCTATGATGATATTGCAGGCGACACAAAATTTAAAATGCATACTTCCAACGGAAATATGTTGTATGGTATCGATATTATTATTAAAAAAGAATACCGAGGCTTAAAACTCGGAAGAAGATTATACGATTACAGAAAAGAATTATGCGAAAAACTCAACTTAAAAGGAATTGTTTTTGGGGGCAGAATCCCGAATTACTATAAATTTTCAAGTGAACTTACTCCAAGACAATACATAGAAAAGGTTCGCTTTAAGGAAATTGAAGACCCCGTTTTAAACTTTCAGTTGTCTAACGATTTTCGTCCTGTGCGAATATTATCTAACTATCTCGAAGGCGATATAGCTTCAAAAGAATATGCCGTTTGGATGCAGTGGGATAATATGTACTACCAAGAAGAAACAGCGCAACCTTCTTCACAAAAAACCGAAGTGCGTTTAGGATTGGTACAATGGCAAATGCGTTCGTATTCAGATTTAGATGAGTTACTGCATCAAGTAGAATATTTTGTGGAATCACTTTCGGGTTATCGTTCTGATTTTGCTTTGTTTCCTGAATTTTTTAATGCACCGCTTATGGCTAAATACAATCATTTAAGCGAGCCTGAAGCCATTCGTGAATTAGCCAAGTTTACACAACGCATTAAAGAAAAAATGACGGAATTATCTATTGCTTATAATATCAATATTATATCTGGAAGTATGCCCGAAGTAATCGATGATAAGTTGTACAATGTTGGCTATTTATGCAAACGCGATGGTAGTGTAGAGCGCTTTGAAAAAATACATGTAACTCCAGATGAAGCTAAAGTTTGGGGAATGCAACGCGGTAGTCAATTAAAAACTTTTGATACTGATTGTGGGAAAATTGGCATCTTAATTTGCTACGATGTAGAGTTCCCAGAATTATCTAGGCTACTCGCTTTGGAAGGCATGAATATTTTATTTGTTCCTTTCTTAACCGATACGCAAAACGGATTTTCGCGCGTAAAGTTATGCGCACAAGCTAGAGCGGTAGAAAATGAATGTTACGTTGCCATAGCTGGAAGTGTCGGTAATTTACCAAAAGTACACAACATGGATATTCAATATGCACAGTCGGCTGTTTTTACACCTTCCGATTTTTCTTTTCCTAGTAACGGTGTAAAAGCAGAAACTACACCCAACACCGAAATGATTTTAATTGCCGATGTAGATTTAGACGACTTAACAGAGTTGCATAATTTTGGAAGCGTTCGCAATTTAAAAGATAGAAGGGAAGATGTGTATACGCTGGAACGAAAAAGTAAAGTTTAGCCTGTTGAATAATGCTTCATATAGCAAAAAACACAACTATATTTCGTTCTGTTTTAAATGCATTTGATGATAATTTTTTAAAATACTTCAATAATTAAAAATATTATAACTAATTTTATTGATGTCTAATTGTTTGCTTTTGAGAGTTTTGTTATTCAAAAGTAGCTTATTTCTTGACCATGAAAAATATTTACTTTGCATTTTGTGTATTATTTTCTACTGTAGTATTTAGCCAGAATCATTGGAAACAATACAACAATAAACCCCTTAAAAAAGTTACATATTATAATACAGAACAAAGTTTAGATACTACAAATGCACCAAAAACTGAACTTTATTATTATCCTAATGGATTTATTGAAAAGTCGATTTATGTAAATCCAAATTTTCAACAAAAGCGATTTTACTTCTACAAAAATGATACGCTTCAAAAAGTCGTTACCCAATTTGTAGAACAAGGCGAAGTAAGTAGTTATGATGTAGAGCAAGTACTTCAAAATCATCAAAAAATTTACCTAAAATCGGCTAAAGTCTTTAGTCAATACAATTTTTATACAAATGAGACTTCAGGTGAAGTGGTTAGATTAGAAAATGCGTATAATAAAGATGATTACATGATTCAATCTACCAAACAAAATGAATCTTATAACGACCGAAATTATTTCGAAATTTCCAAAAACACCTACCATAAAGGAGACATTCAAAATTCATCTTTTAAAATTTTTAGTGTAGATCAAATCACAAATGATACGGTGGTAGAATACCACATGGAAAGTGAATACAACGTACTAGATAAAAATAAAATAGGGCCTACCGCTTTTCGAATTATAAATCAACAAGATACAGTCTACCAAAAAATTGTTTACAGCCTATATAAAAAAAATGAAGTAAAAAACCCTGATATTAATTATACATCGCTTCAAGATATTTTACCGGTTAATTTAGAAGAATTAAGCTATGTAGATTTATCTGAACAAGGCTTCAATTTGCTCTTAAGTCAATTTGAAGAAGTAGACTTTAATAAAGCTTTACCAGCTCAAAATAAATCGAATACCATTGAAGATTGGGAACAAGTTTTTGCTATTTATATTGAAAAATCTTTAGATAGATTGGATTTTGTATTTGCTCTAGCTGCAATTGAAGCATTGCTTAGTGTAGAGGTTAATCAGTTTTCTTTTCAAACTTTATTTGCTTTACATTCTGTTGCTTTTGGGATTAATTCTGACCAAGAAAACTGGAGAGAAGCTAAAAAACATGTTCAACAGTTAATTCAATTACAGCAAGAAGCCGAAAATAAGTTTGGTGCAGAAATGCTACGTGCAGAACTAGCAAAAATAGAAGTGAAGCTCAACAACAAAGAAGAAGCTCAGTCTTTATTAAACCAACTTCTCAACTATCAAGAACAACTCAAAGAAAAAACCATTAAGTTAAAAGGAATTGTAAATTTAAGCTATGAAGAAGTTGAATATCAAGTAAATTATAACAATTTTACATTCCGTATTGCAGATTTGTATGCATTAATGGGAGAAACTGAACAAGCTAAAAAGATTGCTCAAGACAACTTGAAAGATTTGAATTTTATTGAAGAAGCAGGATATCCAGAGGATTTTTTTTACAAAGCAATTGACCAAAATCAAGCACTTTTAAACGATTTAAATAAATAATTATGAAATTAAAGCATCTCACCTTTAGTCTTATTTTTCTGTTTTTTGCAAATCAATTATTAGCACAAAACAACGATGATTTTAAACGTTTGCAACTTAGGTTAAGAGCAGATAGTTTAGTTCTGGATGCATACAATGGCGATGGAGTTTTTATTGCCCGCCAAAAGAGCTCACAAAAATGGGCCATGTTTCAAGGGGTTAGCGACCGAAAATTGGATCGTTTTACTCCTTTTGCATACGATAGTTTAGGCTTTTTTGATAAGCATCCGCATTTCACAATTGTGAAGAAAAACAACAAATACGGTGTAATTTTAAGTCCATGGAGAAATGATGGTAAAGCAATTGAAAGTATAGCTTGCACTTTCGACAAATTAGCCATCGTTGAAGATGAAGGTTGGGGAGGAAGTCAGAATATGTTAGCCGCCCAAAAAGATGGGAAATGGGGTTATATTCATGAAGAAACCGGAGCAACATTAATACCTTTTGTATTTAAGACAAAAGCTGAATTACCCAGCCCTAATCGGAACTTTTACAAAGATCCTACCGAAACATTTTCTGTTGAAATGATGCGTCTTTTTAATAGGCCAGACACCATTACCAAATTAAATTTAGCTTATCAAAATTTGGCTTTTGTTCCTAAACAAATAAAAAAATGCACCAACTTAACTTTTCTAAATCTAGAAGGAAATAAGCTAACCCAACTTCCCGAAGAAGTAGGAGAATTACACAATTTAAAAACCTTGTATTTAGGATTTAACCATGATTTATTTACAGGATATGAAAAACAAAAAAACCTAGATGTGCTTCAAAAACTTAGTAATTTAGAGTACTTAAGCATCGGGAATATCAAAAAAACAGATAATAAAAGAACTAGTGCAATGTATAGCTGTAATATTGATATTCCAGCTGATTTTCAAATTTCACAAAAATTAAAAGGCTTGAGTATTGGTTGTGCTTTTTATACAGAAGAAGTGCCAGCATTTATATATCAATTAAATCATCTTGAAGAATTAATAATCCACAATGCTTTACCAAATAATCCCATCAATTTTAATTTTGATCAATTTAAATCTAAATCAACTATCCAAATATTGAGTTTGGGTAAAGTTTCTTCCTTAGAAAATTTCAATCAAAACATTCATCATTACCAAAACTTAAAAGAATTAAGCTTGTTTTTATTAAAGCCCAAAGGTAAACTAGATGGATTGAAAAAGCTTAAAAAATTAGAAGACTTATACATTAAGATAGATGAAAAAATATCGGAAGGCAGTAAGTATTATAAGGTAATTACAATTGCAGATTATTCTATGCACACTTACAGAAGCGATAAACCCATAACTGAAGAACAACTACTAAAAACCATCGCTGAATATAATATGCATTTGCAAGAAAAATAATACATATAAACTTGTAGTAGCGCATTAATTAAAAAAAACGTATCAGTTCGAGCCCCCGAAAATTTCGCAAATTTTATTTAAATACTTTGTGACAATTTTTAGCTTTGTTTGAACATCGAGCGGAGTCGAGATGTAAGACGTTTCTCGACTCCGCTCGAACTTGAAACAAGGTGCTTATAATCATTTTTTATAAAAGATTTCATCGTTAGTAAATTTCAGTGAGAAATTTGTATTGAAAACTGCGTTTTTGTTCTAAATCTTATTCTCGATAGTTCTGCTGAGCTTAGTCGAAGTGCAATTTTTTTACTAACGCATCAGAAAATCACTTGATAGACAGATTTTTTCAATATTTCTAGATAACGAACTATGGGTGAATATAATTTTTCATTTTCTCTACGTTCTTAGCGCCACAACGGTTAGATTTTTATTACAGTAAAATTATAATGTTTAGTTACATTTTATATTATTTAGTAAGATTTACAAATTTTGATAAAATTGCTAAATCATTAATTTTTAGAGATTAAAGTTTCTGTATTTTCTTGAATCATCTATTTTTACAGAAACTAATTTTTCTAAATATGAACATCTACGATATCGCCATTATTGGCAGTGGGCCATCGGGAGCAAGCGCAGCATTTCAAGCCGCAAAAAAAGGATTACAAGTGGTAATAATTGAAAAAGAACATTTACCACGCTACAAAACCTGTGGTGGCGGATTTGTTTTTCGCGGTAGAAGAAACATGCCATTTGATGTGTCTAGCTCTGTAGAACGCGAATTTTTTGATGTCGATATTCGTTTTGATGCCAAAAAGCTAGCACTAAACACCGTTCGTAAAAATCCGATTATCAGCATGATTATGCGTGATGAGTTTGATTACCTAATCGTACAAAGAGCAGAAGAATTGGGCGTAGAAGTCTTACAGGGTGAAAAATTAATTTCATTAGATTTTAAAAGTGAATATACCATATTAACCACAACTAATAAACAAGTCAAGGCTAAATTTATTATTGCTGCCGATGGCGCTTTAAGCCCTACAGCAAAAATGGCAGGTTGGGAAGAATCACGTTTAATGTGCCCCGCCTTAGAATACGAAATTAAAGTACCCGAAGAAGATTTTGAACGCTTGTCGAAATCGGCTCGATTTGATATTGATGTTGTGCCCTATGGATATGGTTGGAGTTTTCCGAAGAAAAATCATTTATCGGTTGGTGTGGGCAACTTTACAAAGTCTACTAAAAAAATCAATTTAAAAGAAAATTACCGTGATTACCTAAAAATACTGGGAATTGAAACTATACTCGAAGAAGAAGCTCACGGATTTATAATTCCAATCTCTCCACGAAAAGATGGATTTGTAAAGCAAAATGTATTTTTGATTGGTGATGCTGCTGGTTTTGCAGATCCGCTGACGGCCGAAGGAATTTCCAATGCCATTTATAGTGGAAAACTTGCTGCAGAAGCCATAGCAGAAAGTAATTTAAATGTAGTTGAAGCCGAAAAATCTTACCTAGAAAAACTAAATCAAAAACTCATACCCGAATTAGAATTGGGCGTAAAATTAGCAGCCTTGTTTTATGAGAATAAAAACTTACGTAATTTATTACTTAAAAAGTTTGGTCAACGAGCAGCCGAGTTAATGACCGATATATTTATGGGCGATAGAATTTATCCGCATGATTTTAAAGAAAAAGTAAAAAAGAAATTGAAAGTTTCTTTATTTTAAATAAACCTACCTAATTTAACAATAACTTTAAGTTTTAGATATTAAGTTACCAATAAAACATTTGATATTTACTTCTTTAGGAGTTGCTAATTTCTTTTTGAGTCGGTATTTATGCTGATTTACCGATTTTGGAGAAATACTTAAGAAATTAGTAATTTGTATATTTCAGGTATAAGTGGAAGTTTATTTAATAAAAGTTGAAGATTTAGAAAACAGTTTCACTCAAAAAATTATTAAAAAGTAAGTGAAATGGGGAGATGAAATTAAATCAAAAAAGAAAAAGCAGCACTTATTTAAAGTGCTGCTTTTTTATGTTAAATAGAATAATAACTAATTTAATTGGTCTGGATTGTATCCCATATAAGCTTTTTCAGTTTCATTAAATTGAATATCAAAATCTTCTAATTCTTTTAAAATGGGTTCGTAAACTTCTGGGTAAATAGGACGTAAAACACCTGTTTTTGTAATTTCTTTATTTAAGATTTTTAAACAAGCTATACCAACGGGAATACCAACGGTTTTAGCCATAGCTGTATATTTTTGGTCTTCGCCTATGCTTACCATGGTTGAGTCGATTTGTTTTTTCTCTCCGTTTAATTCGTAACCAAATTTGTGGTACATTACAATCATATCTTTATCATCTGCTCCCAAGGTCCACTTTTCTTCTAGAATTTTCTGAAGCGCTTGCGCAGGAGTAGCCTTTTTAAGACCAATTTTTTTCTTAGCGTTAAAAATATCAAGTTCTAAAAGTTTATCCCAAATTAAGTCGTCTTGGTCAATTTTAAGACTATGTCTTAATTTTAGTTCAACAGAATCGTAAGGCGAGTAAGGTAAAAATGAGTTGACAAATTCTCGATAACTCATTTCTTCCGTATTTTGCATTTCGTAGGTATCATCTGTCATGCCTAATTGCACAAACACATTCCAAGCCTTGCTAAAGCCAACACGACGTAGCGTGCCTCGATAAAGAGTAGGAATGTTTTCTAATCCATAAACTTCTCGGTATGCTAAAGAATTACGGTTGGCTAAGCCTTCAAATCTACCATAACCAGGTACTTCTAAAAATTCTGTTCTTCTAAATAAGCGTTGGTAAGGTATGTATTTGTACTTGCCTTCTTGTATAAATTCGGCAGCGCCACCTTGACCAGCCACAACTACATTTCGGGGATTCCAAGTAAATTTGTAATGCCATAAATTGTCGTCGCTTTCTGGAGCTACTAAACCACCCGTAAAGGATTCAAATAAAATTAATTTTCCACCTTTCTCTCTTATTCGGTCTATAACTTGCATGGCACTCATGTGGTCAATACCTGGGTCAACTCCAATTTCATTCATAAAAGTAAGTTTACTCTGTTTAACCTTTTCATCTAAAGCAAGCATCTCTTTAGATACATACGAAGCAGTCACCATGTTTTTACCAAATTTTAAACAATCTTGGGCCGCTTCAATATGAAAACGAGCAGGAAGCATTGAAATAACAATATCTGCATTTTGAATGGCGTCTTGTCGTTGTTTTTGGTCGAAAATATCTAGTTGAAATGCTTCACAAGCATCGAAGCCTTCAGCCATTTTTTGCGCCGATTCCAATTGTACATCGCCTATTTTAATATGTAGGTTTTCAGTTGAAGCTTTTTTAGCTAAAAAACGAATTAAAGATGATGTTGATTTTCCTGCACCAATTATTAATATATTTTTCATAAAATGAATACTATTTTTAGAATTTATTAAATTTGTATACTACGAAAGTAGGAAATTTAAAAATTCCTTAATAATGGATGTGCAAAGAAAATTTTTAGTTTTGGGTTGTTTTTTCGGTTTAACGGCCGTAATTTTAGGGGCTTTTGGAGCCCATGCGCTCAAGGAAATACTTAATGCAGAACAACTTACTAGTTTTGAAACAGGAGTGAAATACCAAATGTATCATGCTTTAGTTTTGTTGTTTTTAGGTTTAGAAAATAAAATTAAACCTAAGTTTAAACAACTTATTTATTATCTTTTAATGATTGGGCTCGTTTTGTTTTCATTTTCTATTTATGGATTAGCCACCAATCAATTCACTTCTTTCGATTTTAAACGCATTGCTTTTATTACACCCATAGGAGGAAGTTTGTTAATTTTTGCTTGGATTATGATGTTGATCAGCTTTCTGAAAAAAGAAAAAAAATAAACACAATATTTATAGTGCTATTTCATAAAAGTCTTTAAATTTGTTTGCCATATAATAGATAACTATTTCTTATGGAATTAAATTCTCAATTTACGAAAACGTTTTCGCTAGAAAAAGAATTCGGAATTAAAAATGCAAAAATGCATTATCAACTTTCTCCCGAAGAACTTCATGAAATTTCCATTAATAAAGGACAAGGTGTAGAAGCAAATTCTGGCGCTTTGGCTATTAATACAGGTAAATTTACTGGAAGAGCCCCAAAAGATCGATTTATTGTTAAAGATGAAATAACCAAAGATGATGTATGGTGGGGAAAGGTAAACATGCCTTTTGATCCCGATAAATTTGATAACTTATATAATAAGGTAATAGACTACCTAAGTGGCAAAGAATTGTTTGTGCGAGACTCTTATGTGTGTGCAGATAAGAATTACCGAACCAATATTAGAGTAGTTAATGAGCATCCCTGGAGTAATTTGTTTTGTTACAATATGTTTTTACGTCCAGATAACTCAGAGTTAGCTAATTTTACTCCCGACTGGAAAATTGTGAATGCACCCGATTTTCAAGCCGATCCAGAAATTGATGGCACGCGTTCTAAAAACTTTGCTATTTTAAATTTTACAAAAAAAATAGCTTTAATTGGTGGTACTGGTTATACTGGAGAGATGAAAAAAGGAATTTTCTCTGCCTTAAACTTTATCTTGCCAACTCAAAAAAATACATTGCCTATGCATTGCTCTGCAAATGTTGGAGAAGATGGAGACACAGCTATTTTCTTTGGCTTGTCTGGTACTGGCAAAACAACCTTGTCTGCCGATCCAAGCCGAAAACTAATTGGAGATGATGAGCATGGTTGGACAAAAGAAAATACAGTTTTTAATTTTGAAGGAGGCTGTTATGCAAAAGTTATCGACCTTACAGAAGAAAAAGAGCCCGATATTTATCGAGCTATTAAAAAAGGAGCCATTCTAGAAAATGTTATCATAGACGATAAGGGTAACGTAGATTTTGAAGACGATAGCATTACACAAAATACACGTGTTAGTTATCCCATACATCATATAGACAACGTTCAGCCGAATTTGGTAGGCGAAAATCCGAAGAATATTTTCTTTTTAACAGCAGATGCCTTTGGTGTGTTGCCTCCAATTTCAAAATTAACTCCTGGTCAAGCAGCTTACCATTTTATTAGTGGTTACACCGCTAAAGTTGCAGGAACAGAGGCAGGAATAAATGAACCTGTACCGAGTTTTTCAGCATGTTTTGGTGCTCCATTTATGCCTTTACATCCAACGCGATATGCAGAAATGTTAAGCGATAAAATGAGAGAAGCTGGTGTAAATGTTTGGTTAATTAATACCGGTTGGACGGGAGGTCCTTATGGTACAGGTAACCGAATGAAGTTGAAATATACAAGAGCAATGATTAATGAAGCCTTGCTTGGAAATTTGAAGAATGTTGATTTTGAGCAGCATGAAATTTTTGGTTTGCACATGCCAAAAGAATGTCCAAATGTACCTTTAGAAGTATTAAATCCAAAAAAAACCTGGAAAGATAAAGATGCATACGATGCTAAAGCCAAGCATTTAGCAAAATCTTTTAAAGATAATTTTGAAAAGTTTGAAGCCTATGCCAACGATGAGATTATGGCAGGAGCTCCCAAGTTTGAATAGTTTAGTTTAGTTTATACATTGATTAAAGCGGCCGTAAAGGTCGCTTTTTTTTGTATGTGTTGTCCTTATAAAAAAGTACTTTTACCACATGGAAAATGTGAAGCAAATATACCAAGAACGAATTACAGCTTTTAATAAAGCAAAAAACAAAATACAACAACAATTGCTAATTTTTAGCTTGCTACGCCTTAGCGTTTTTGCTATTTGTGTTTTTTTAATATTTCAATTTTGGGGAGAAGCCAGATCAATAGGATTAATAGTTGTAATAAGTGCCTTAGTTTTTATAATGCTTATTCGTTTTTTTGCAAAGGCCAAGTATGAAAAACAAAAACTAGAAGCCCTTATACAAATAAATAAAACAGAACAAAAAACCAACTTGTCCAACTTTGGGTTTTATGCGAATGGTGAGCAGTATCAAGATGGCCTGCATGAGTTTTCTGAAGATACAGATTTGTTTGGCGAAAGATCTTTTTTTCAGTACATAAACCGAACTCAGCTAGTTGAAGGGGAGAGAAATTTAGCTAATCAACTAAAATCTAATCACATTAAAGCTATTTTAGATAAGCAGGAATTTGTAAAAGAAATGGCTCAAAAAATTGATTTTAGGCAAGAATTTGCTGCTCATGCTCAACTCTTACAAACCGAAGAAAAAATACAGACCATTATTACTTGGATCAATACATACAAAACTCATGTTCCAAAATGGATGAAATGGTTTCCATATGTGTTTAGTTTAGCTTCTTTAGTTGTTATCTTTTTGTTTTTTACAGAAATAATTCAATTAACACAATTTTTACTTTGGATTTTTATTGGTTTAGTTATAACGGGCTTTTATATAAAAAAATCTAATGCTTTGTCTCAAGCTCTAGGAAGAGTTCAAGCTAGTTTTCAACAATATGCCAAACTGCTTCAATTAATTGAAGATGCTGAATTTACTTCAAAAAAAGGGAGAGCATATCAAACACAAATTAAAGAAGACCAACAAAACTTTTCGGTATTGCTACAGCAATTCTCTAAGCAAATTGACAATTTTGAACAGCGAAATAACATGCTACTCGGGCTTGTATTTAATGGTTTTTTTCTTTGGGATTTAATGCAGTCGTATAAAATTGAACAATGGATTTTAGCACATCGTTTAAAAGTAGAAAATGTATTTAATGTAATAGCAGACCTAGATGCTTGGTGCAGCTTAGGAAATTTTTGTTTTAATCACATAGATTACGTTTTTCCAGAAATTAACACCAAAGCAACTACTCAACTACAGGTAGATAAAGCAATACATCCTTTACTAAATACAAAGATTACTGTTGCAAACGATATAGGTTTAGAAGCTAAAAACTTTGTTATTTTAACTGGAGCTAACATGGCCGGAAAAAGTACATTTTTGCGTACGCTAGCACTCCAAATAATCATGGCCAACACTGGACTTCCTGTTCGGGCTTCAAAATGTATTTATCGTCCTATCAAATTAATTACAAGTATGCGCACATCCGATTCCTTAGCCGATGAATCATCTTACTTTTATGCTGAGTTAACGCGTTTAAAACAAATTGTAGATACTTTGCAAAAAGAGCCTTATTTTGTAATTTTAGATGAAATTTTAAAAGGAACCAATTCTAAAGATAAGGCCATTGGAGCCCAAAAATTTGTTAAGCGTTTATGGAAAGAAAATGCAGTTGGAATTATTGCTACACACGATTTAAGCTTATGTAGTTTGGCAGACGAATCGACAAATATTGAAAATTATTATTTTGATGCAGAAATAGAAAACGATGAGCTTCATTTTGATTATACTTTAAAAAAAGGCATTTGTCAAAATATGAATGCTTCATTTTTGTTGGAGAAAATGGGCTTGGTTTAGAATGCTAAACGAAATAGACTTCCTAATTATTCAGTTTTTCTTTTAACTAGAAGTAGCGTAAACAAAATATGCATTATCCGTAAATATAAAATACCCCAAGACAATTAAAAATTGTTTAAGGTGTTGTTCTTATTCTTATTATGACAGCTCTTATTTGGAAATGGTTAGGTATTGCATCGATTGGAGCGTTTGCAGCTATGACTATAGGGCTAATAATTGCAGCAAGTTCTGCTGTAAGTGTTTACAAGAAAAGTAGACTTACCGATTATCATAAATGGATATATTTTCTGTCAATTGGTTACATAGGATTCGTTATGTTTACAACTTGTGCATCTCAAATTTATAATGGAATACAATAAAAAAACGGTACACAACAACTAACCAACAATTTAAGATGAATAAAGTCAAAGTGGGTAATTAGTTTTCAAAAAAAATCCTATTTTTAAGAATTCAACAAAAACACAACCAAAATTTAATCCGAAATATACATGGCATTATTTCAATCTACTGTTGTTCAGAAGTATTTAAAAGCACAAGACCAAAACGAACTGCAACATAAATGGGAAGCCTTTCAAGCGCACTTTCATAACCCCAGTATTCAACAGAACATTCGCAATGCCAAAGAAGAACAATACCAGGAAGGTTTTCTTCGGGATTTGTTCGTCAACATATTAGGTTACACGCTTAATCCAGATACCAATTTCAATTTAACTACCGAGCTTAAAAATGTAAAAGATGCCAAAAAAGCAGATGGTGGTATTTTGGTGAAAGATAAGGTAGTTGGTGTAATCGAATTAAAAGGAACCAACACCACCGATTTAAGTAAAGTAGAAACACAGGCTTTTGGCTACAAAAACAACCAAACCAATTGTACCTATGTAATTACATCTAATTTCGAAAAACTTCGCTTTTATATCGATAATGCTATCGAGCATCAAGCCTTTAATTTGTTTGAGCTTACCCAAGCGCAATTCAATTTAATGTATTTATGTTTAGCCTATAAAAACATAAGTAAGGATACCCCTAAAAAAATAAAAACCGATTCCTTAAGCCAAGAAGATGCGGTTACCAAGCAACTGTATAAAGATTACAGCTT
Organism: Psychroflexus salis; assembly: GCF_014640175.1. Classification (GTDB taxonomy): domain Bacteria; phylum Bacteroidota; class Bacteroidia; order Flavobacteriales; family Flavobacteriaceae; genus Psychroflexus; species Psychroflexus salis. The sequence continues at coordinate 163,910 of NZ_BMGL01000002.1, forward strand.
GTTTAAAAGAGAATTATTCAACAACCTTACACAACTTAATCCCGATGTAGATGCCTTGTTGCTCTTCAAAAAATCACAGAAATTATTAGACCGATTCTTGTTTTTATTTTTTGCTGAAGATCGGCATTTGTTGCCACCCAATTCAGTTAGAATGATTTTAAAGCAATGGAAACAATTGCAAGAATTAGATGCGTACACGCCATTGTATAAACGTTTCAAAAAATACTTTGGCTATTTGAACTCAGGACACAAAGGCAAGCAATACGATGTTTATCCTTACAATGGTGGCTTATTTAAACCCGATGAAGTTTTAGATAAAATTAGTATTGATGATGATTTACTTTACAAACATACCTTGAAGCTTTCGGAATACGATTTTGATAGCGAAGTAGATGTAAACATACTCGGACACATTTTTGAAAACTCGCTCAACGAAATTGAAGAAATACAAACTCAACTTGAAGAAAATTATTCTTCTCCCAATGGGTTTAAACCCATTGAAACAGTAAGCAAACGAAAAAAAGATGGTGTTTTTTACACGCCCAAATACATTACCAAATACATTGTAGAAAATACGGTAGGCAAACTTTGCGAAGAACAAAAAGAAACGCTCAACTTAGTTGAAGATGATTACCAACTCAACAGGAAAAAGAAAACCAAAGAGCAACTTTTACAAAAACTGAAAGATTACCGAGATTGGTTATTACAACTCACAATAGTAGATCCTGCTTGTGGTTCTGGCGCATTCTTAAATGAAGCTTTAAACTTCTTAATTGCCGAGCACCAATATGTAGATGAATTAGAAACCAAACTCATGGGCGGCGGATTGATTTTCCCAAATGTAGAAAACAGCATTTTAGAAAATAACCTATACGGAGTTGACATTAACAACGAATCGGTAGAAATTGCTAAGCTTTCTTTATGGCTTCGTACCGCCCAACCCAACCGAAAGCTAAACGATTTAAGTGGAAATATAAAATGTGGTAACTCCTTAATAGACGATCCTGAAGTTGCAGGCGATAAAGCTTTTAATTGGGAAAAGGAATTTCCACAAGTATTTGCCAAAGCTAGTGCTGAGCAAGGTCGAAGTAGTGGATTTGATGTGGTAATTGGCAATCCGCCTTATGTACCTGCTGAATTAATTTCTCAAAAAGACAAAAACTATTTAGATAAAAAATATGTATCTGCTTTTGGAAGAATTAATTTATATCCATTATTTTACGAGAAAGGTATTAAAATACTAAAGTATAATGGTATTCTTTCATACATAACTCCCTACACAATTTTAAAAAATAAGTATTTTGTTGAGTCAAGAAAATTTATTTTACAAAACAGTTCTATTTTGAATCTTATTGATTTTAAAGGTGAAATTGTATTTGCCGATGCTGCTGTTGATTCAATCATTTTAACTCTTGAAAAATCCTTAAATGATAACTCGGAGTTTAAATATGTCGGCGACACGTCAAAATTTATAATTGGAGATTATAGTTATATAAATGTAAAACAAAAATCCATACTTAATAAAAAAGATTTTTCATTTAATATTTCTATTCATGATGCTTTGATAAAGCGACTTAGTGAAGGTTGTAAACCAATGAAAGAGATAGTTAATTTTAAACAAGGCATAATTACAGGTGGAAATAAAAAATTCTTGACTGATTTAGAAGATGAAACAACTGAGAAAGTAATTACGGGTAGTAATTTTAATCGTTATTTTATAACTAATTCATTAGAATACATAAAGTATTTACCTGAAAAGTTACATAGACCTAGAACTAGAGACATTTTTGAAGTAAGTGAAAAAATTCTACTTCGTCAAACTAGTTCGTTTCCAATTTGTACAATTGACTACAATCAACTTTATAGTTTAGATACCGTCCACAATGGCATATTAATAGATCAAAATTTTCTAATTGAATATGTGGTAGCTTTATTAAATAGTAAGTTTTTTAAATTTCTATATGAAAACTCAATCAATGAAACTGGAAAGATTTTTGCACAAGTAAAAATTATTTATGTTGCAGAATTGCCAATCAAAAAAAGTGATAAGGAAATACAACTATCTTTTAGAGAAATAACAGTTCAAATACTATCTTTAAATAAAGATTTAGAAGTTGTATCATCAAAATTTCAACGCAATCTCCAACGCCAATTCCCAGAAGAATTAGAAAAACTACCTAAAAAGCTACAAGATTGGTACGAGTTGAGTTTTGCTGATTTCATCAAAGAATTAAAAAAGAAAAAAATTAAACTGAGCCTAAGCCAAGAAGCGGAGTGGGAAGATTATTTTTTAGCTGAGCAACAAAAAGCAACAAGCCTTAAAAACCAAATAGACCAAACCGATAAAGAAATCGACCAAATGGTTTACGAGTTGTATGGGTTGACGGATGAAGAGATTAAAATAGTTGAAGAATCATGAATTAGTTTATAAGCTGTAATAATTTTTATTCACGAGCTCCGCAAAGTAAAATATAAATGAAGCGAGCTAAATTGAGATTGTTGAAAATAGTTAATAATTGTTTTTTATAAATATATGGAAGATATAAAAAAATGTATAAAGATAAAATTAAAAAATATTGGTCCTTATGATAATTGGGATAGTTCAGTAAAATCAATTGGGTATAATCCAATTAAAATTGGAGTGTTTGCTAAAAATGGAACTGGTAAATCAACAATAGCTAAACAAATACAGTACACATATGATCAAGATACATTTGAATCAAAAAAACTAATAAAAAACGGTACTACTCAAGGAGACTTCTTATTTGAAATAAAAAACAATAATAATTCAGTTGAAAAAAATACACTTAAAGTCAGCCATTATAATTCGAAAAATTCATCAGTAAAGAAGGAAGGAAGTTTCATTTACTATGTGTTTAATAAAGAATATACAAAAAAAAATATATCAAAATTTGAAGATGACATAAAAGGTTTTATTGTTGGTGAAAAGAAAAAAAATGAAACTGAAATAGAAAATAAGGTTAAAAAACTAGAAGGCGATAGATCAAAGATTTTCAGTGAAATTCAGAATAAAATTGATAAAAATAAAGCTATATTAAAAGATATTGGTATAAGAACTAATACAAAAGAATTTGCTTTGTTATCGTTTGAAAATCTAAAGTATAGAAATGATTTTGATAATACCTTGATTGAAAATTTTGAAAGTCATAAAAAAGCTTATTTAAAGTTTAGTAAAATAGACGAATCAACTCTAGAAACTGAAATTCTTGAAGTTAAAGAACCATCTATTAGTCTAATTGATGTCATGCCAAGCATAGACAATCAGTTAAATGAAATTATTACAATCTCAAATACTTCTAAAGAATTAAAAGATAGAATAGATTCAAATAAAGATTTTATAATTAAGGGTGTAGAACTTTCTAGAAGTAATGATTTTAAAGAATGTCCATTTTGTGAGAGTGAAATAGATGCTAACAAAAGTCCATTGGATGATTATATCTCCTATTTAAAAAATCAGGAATCTATATTAAAATCTAATATAAAATCTACAATATCAGAACTTAAATCTATTAGTGAAGAACTTAAATCATTTAGAAATGATTTACTTGATAAAAGTAACACTTTAAATACTCTATCAGTAAGTTTTCCACAACTTGATAGAAATTTAAAATGTCCAAAAAATAATGCGGTTGATGATTTTAAATCTATAATACAAATTCTTGAAAAGAAATTAAATAATGTTATTTACGAAGCAAGTAATAGTGATTTTATAAAGATTGATTCTTGCCATACTAATATTAATATAAGTATTAAAGAGTTAAAAGATTTCAGAATATCAGTAAACTTAGTTATTACCAAGTACAATAATATTAGATTAAACTATAAAAAAGAGATAACTAAGCTTAGAAAAAACCTTATTCTATGCAAGTGCAAAGAATTAAAAGAAGAAGTATCAGATGATATAAATGCATATAATACAATTGAAAAAGATATTTATGATCTTCAAATTAAACTTGAAGGTGTAAAAGAAAAAATCAACAAAGAAAAAGTAGTAACAGAGACTTTTAGTGAATTGATTAAAGCAGTATTTCATGATAAATTTTATTTTGCAAAAGAAGCATCAATACTAAAGTCATCTGATAATTTTGAAATTGATGATGCTGATTCATTCCTGAGCGAAGGAGAACTTAAAATAATATCATTTTTACATTACTTAAGTTCAGTTCACACATACGTTAAGAATAAAACAGATTATAAAAATCTGTTTTTAGTTATAGATGATCCAGTTACAAGCGTTGATTTTCAATATTCATATTCAATATGCACAATTATAAATAATTTGAAAAGTCATTTAAATACTATTTCTGATTTGAATTTTATGATTTTCACTCATAATTTAGAATTTATGGAGATACTATCTTCAAACAGGATTATTAAGGACGGATTTGAAATGACACCAAATAAATTAATAAAATTAAATAAAACTTTTTTACCTTATTTTGAACATTTGAGAGATATAATGATGGTTTCTGAAAATAGTGAAAAAGCTTGTCATACAACTGCAAATTCCTTAAGGTATATCTTAGAATATATTTCTAAGTTTGAGAATCCATTAAGTAAAGTAGAAAATTTGATTAATCAAAATAAAGAGCTTTCAGAATGTGCTTTTATTAAAACATATATTCATAATGAGTCTCACGGTACTTTTAAAAAGACTGAGAGTGTTTCAAAAGAATATGTGAGTGATGGCTGTAAGAGTCTAATGAATTTTATAGGCAATAAATATCCTGAACAACTAAAATCTATAAAAAAATAATTTACACTTTTATTAGTAATGATAGCAACACAACTTCCCATCAATAAATTTTTACAAGCACCTTATGTACAATTTGTCATTCCTGTTTACCAACGTAATTACGATTGGACAACAACAGAATGTAAAAAATTGTTGCAAGATGTTGTTGCAGTGATCAACGATTTAATAATATGAAATTATTTTCATGTAGTTTTTAGGTACAAAAACTAATTTTTTCGGAATAAAATCAGAATTAAACGCAACAAAAAAAAACCGTAAACAATTCAATTATAAGTGTTTACGGTTTTATTTTGTACTCAAGGCGGGAATCGAACCCGCACTCCCGAAAGAACTGGATTTTGAATCCAGCGCGTCTACCAGTTCCGCCACTTGAGCATTTTAAGTGTGCAAAAGTAAATATTTTTTTTAATCTCGGTCTAAATTCATTTAAAATAATCAAATTTACTTCCGATTTAATTTCTATTTTTGCGACCAATTAAACACAACAACACAACCTTTTAGATATGAATGATGTAGAGAAAGTCGCTAAAATTTTTGCTTGCTCTCAAAGTACTGTATTAGCCGAAGCTATTGCTAAACAATATGGTTTGCCTTTAGGTAAAGTAATTACTTCGCATTATAGCGATGGCGAGTTTCAACCTTCATTTGAAGAGTCTGTGCGTGGGTCTCGAGTTTTTATAATTGGTTCTACATTTCCGAGTTCAGACAACTTAATGGAAATGCTACTTATGTTAGACGCAGCTAAGCGTTCTTCAGCTAGACATATTACAGCTGTTTTGCCTTATTTTGGCTGGGCACGACAAGATAGAAAAGACAAACCAAGAGTTCCCATTGCGGCTAAATTAGTTGCTAAAATGCTTGAAACGGCTGGTGCAACCCGAATTATAAGTATGGATTTACATGCCGATCAAATTCAAGGTTTCTTCGAAAAACCAGTCGATCATTTATATGCTTCAACGGTGTTTTTACCTTACTTAAAAAGTTTAAATCTAGATAATCTTACTATTGCTTCGCCAGATATGGGTGGGTCTAAAAGAGCTTATGCGTATTCTAAAGCCTTAGAAAGCGACGTGGTTATTTGTTATAAACAGCGTGCAAAAGCTAATGTAATTTCACATATGGAATTAATCGGCGATGTTACGGGTAAAAATGTAGTTTTGGTAGACGATTTAGTCGATACAGCTGGAACCTTAACTCATGCTGCTAATTTAATGATGGAGCGTGGAGCCAAAAGCGTAAGAGCTATTTGTACACATCCAGTTCTTTCTGGTAACGCATACCAAAAAATTAAAGATTCGAAGTTGGAAGAGCTCATTGTAACCGATAGTATTCCACAAAAAGAAGAGAGTGAAAAAATACGTGTGGTTAGTTGTGCTGAATTATTTGCAGACGTAATGAAAGCAGTACACTACAATAAGTCAATTAGCTCTAAGTTTTTAATGTAGCTTTTTAATATTAATTTATTTTAATTAAATATTAGTATTGTTATATTATATAACTAAATTTGCAAAATTTTAAAAGAGAATTAATAAATAAACATTTAACATGAAATCACTTACGATCAATGGATCTAAAAGAGAAAGCGTAGGCAAAAAGTCAACAAAAGCCTTACGTAATGCTGGAGAGGTTCCTTGCGTAGTTTACGGAGGGAAAAACGTTGTTCATTTCAACGCGCCAGAAGTTGCTTTCAAAGATTTAATTTACACACCCGATGTGCATACGGTAAATCTTGAATTAAACGATGGAACCAAAATGAATGCGGTACTCCAAGATATTCAATTTCACCCAGTAACCGACGAAATTCTTCACATGGATTTTTACCAGTTTGAAGATGATCAGGCTATTACAATGGAAATTCCAGTTCACGCCGAAGGTGTGCCAAAAGGTGTAAAAAATGGAGGTGTATTACGTTTCAACCTACGTAGAATGACAGTTCGCGGTTTAGCAAATAAATTGCCAGATTATATTGTTGCAGATGTAACTCCACTTAAAATTGGTAATAAATTGTATGTTACTGCTGTAGCTAATGAAGATTATAGCATACTCCATCCGGACAATACTGTAATTTGCCAAGTTAAAACATCTAGAAATGTGGCTGCTATTGGTGCAACCGACGATGAAGATGAAGATGGAACTACAGAAGAAGGAGCAGAAGAAACTCCAAAAGAAAATGCAGAAGATTAAACTGCTGCAAATATTTAATAAAAAGCATCCTTTTTTTAAGGATGCTTTTTTATTTTTAGCAAAAAAATAAATGCGTCTTTGGGCAACATTATTTGCTAAAAAATCAAAAAACAAGATAGATTCTATGAAAAAAATACTCGTGGTTGGTCTTGGTAATCCTGGTCCTAAATATGCAGAAACACGACATAACATCGGATTTAAAATTTTAGATTTTCTAGCGGAAAAAAAGCAACTTACTTTTGAAGCAAAACGCTACGGCGAAGTAGCTAAGTTTAACTACAAAGGAAAAAACTTTACCTTGCTTAAACCTTCAACATTTATGAATTTAAGTGGGAATGCAGTCCGCTATTGGCTAGATAAGGAAAATATACAAATAAATAATGTGTTGGTAATTACAGACGATTTGAATCTTCCCTTCGGAACTCTTCGTTTAAAAGCTAAAGGAAGCGACGGTGGCCACAATGGGTTAAAAGATATTCAAGCTAAACTTGGAACGACTACCTATCCAAGATTTAGATTTGGAATTAGTGATGAGTTTGCAAAAGGAAACCAAGTAGATTATGTCTTGGGTGAGTGGGACGTAAGCGAACGCTATAAACTCAACGAACGCTTAGAAAAATCATCTGAATTAATACAGCAATTTGGCTTAGCAGGAATTAATGAGACTATGAATCAATTTAATGGAAAATAACTAGTGAAAGTATATAATAAAGCATCAGATTTTAATCCAGAAATTCCAACGGTAATTACCATCGGTACATTCGATGGTGTTCATATCGGACATCGAAAAATAATTGAACGACTTGTAAATTCTGCTCAACAAAGTAATTGCCAATCTGCTTTGTTAACTTTTTTTCCACATCCACGAATGGTTTTGCAACAAAGTGAAGATCTACACTTAATCAATACCATAGAAGAGCGTAAAAGCATTTTAGCTTCAACCGGATTAGAGCATTTAATTATTCATCCATTTACAAAATCCTTTTCTAGATTAACCGCTCAACAATACGTAGAAGAGTTTTTAATTGGAAAGCTTAATGCCAAAAAAATAATTATTGGTTACGACCACCGTTTTGGCAGAAATCGTACAGCCGATATTTCAGATTTGAAAAAATTTGCAGATGAATTTAATTTTGAAGTTGAAGAAATTTCAAAACAAGATATTGAAGAAGTAGCCATTAGTTCAACTAAAATTAGAACTGCACTCCAAAATGGTGAAATTGAAAAGGCAAATCAGTACTTAGCCAGTAATTTTTCTTTAAGTGGAGAAGTGGTGCATGGCAAAGGCCTTGGTAAAGGCTTGGGTTACGCTACAGCAAATATTCACTTAAAAGAAACATATAAACTCATACCTAAAAATGGGGTTTATGTGGTAAAAGCCATGATTGAAGGTAAGCATCAAAAAGGCATGATGAATATTGGAACAAACCCTACGGTTGGCGGTACGAGTAAAAGTATAGAAGTTCATGTTTTAGATTTTAATGAAGATTTATACGGAAAAAACATTGAAGTAGAAGTGCTTCATTATTTAAGAAATGAAGAAAAATTTGATGGAGTTGAAGCACTAAAAAAAGCAATGCTTCAAGATGAATTAGTTACTCGAAGATATTTCAATAGCTAATATTTATGAAAAACTGGCTCTTTAAACGCATCGATAATTCATCTTTAATTATTTTTAGAATTATTTTTGGACTACTAATTACCTTAGAAGCTTGGGGAGCAATTGCAACAGGATGGGTTAATGAAGTTTTAGTTAGTCCTGATTTTACCTTTAATTTTTTAGGATTAGATTTTCTGCAATATTTACAAGGGCCATACATGTATATCCATTTCGTAATAATGGGTTGTTTTGGTTTAATGGTAATGTTGGGTTTTCGATATAAAATCGGAATTTACGGCTATACTATTTTTTGGATGGCTGCTTATTTTATGCAAAAATCAGCTTACAATAACCACTACTACTTATTGATTTTAATTTTGTTTTTTATGTGTTTGGCACCTGCACATCGCTATTTTTCTCTAGATGTGAAGCGAAATCCCGAATTAGCTCGCATAAGCATGCCTAATTGGATTAGGGTTTTTATTATAGGCCAACTCTGGGTAGTTTACACTTTTGCATCGGTAGCTAAATTTTATCCAGATTGGTTAGATGGCACCTTCCCAGAATTATTAATGAATGGAAAACGCAATTTAATTTGGGTGGGCGATTGGTTACAGACCGATTTTGCACACCAATCTATTATTTATGTAGGTGTTTTATTCGATTTATTGGTTATTCCCTTACTGTTATGGAAACCTACACGAAAATTTATTTTTGTATTTAGCATCTTTTTCCACTTGTTCAATAGCTTGGTATTTCATATTGGTATTTTTCCTTATTTGTCCTTAGCATTTACTTTGTTTTTCTTTTCAGCTGAAAGCATTAACCGAAATTTTATAAATCGAAAGCCACTTTATACAAATCAGGAAGTAAAACTTCCGGGGCAAGAAAAACAAAACATCATTCCAGTTTTTATGGCAATTTGGTTTTTTATTCAAATAGCTTTGCCTTTGCGACATCATTTTATTAAAAGTGATGTGTTGTGGAGCGAAGAAGGACATAGGCTAAGTTGGCGGATGATGCTGCGTGCTAAACAAGGGATTACCACTTATAGAGTAGTAGATAAGCAAACTGGAGAAGAAACTAAAATTCAGCCAGCAAAATACATTAGCAATCGTCAACATAAAGTAATGTCTAAGCCTGATTGCATTTGGCAACTGGCACAGCGAATACATAAAGATTTTCTTGAAACAGGAAGAGATGTAGAAGTATATGCCAATACTAAAATTAAAGTAAATGCTAGGCCTTATTATCGGCTTATCGATCCTAATGTAGATTTAGCTCGTGCTAAATTTAATTACTTCACTACAAATACGTGGATTTTACCTACACCAGAAAATTTTTGATGTTTAAAATAAGTTGGCAAAACTTCCGACTTTGATTATTTAAAAAATCAGATTACTACAAATATATCTTTTCAATTAATGCACTTGCCTTCTGTAAGCAGATTCGTAGCAAGTTTCATCCAAATATGATAGTGAATTCATTCTTCATTATTGAAATTGAAAGCGTTTTTAACTTTCATCTTCAGGTAAATAAGCATCGTATTCTGGGTACAAAAAATTATTGTAAGGAAATCGGGTAATATGGATTTCACGAACTTTATCGTACACTTTTTTTCGAAAACTTTCAATGTTTTCTTTTTCAATTGCCGATATAAAAAGAACATTATCTTCAAGTTTATTCATCCAAGTTTTTTTCCACTCTTGCAAAGTATAATGCTGACTACTTCTTTCGGTTGTTAAATCATCTTCATCAAAATCTTCAGCTTCATAAGCATCAATTTTATTAAAAACCATAATACTAGGTTTGTCTTGGCATTTAATTTCTTCTAAAATACCTTCAACTGAAGCAATATGGTCTTCAAAACTTTTGTGTGAAATATCAACAACATGTAATAATAAGTCAGCTTCTCGTACTTCATCTAGTGTAGACTTAAACGATTCTACAAGTTGTGTAGGTAATTTTCGAATAAAACCAACGGTGTCAGTTAATAAAAATGGAAGATTTCGAATTACAACTTTTCTAACCGTTGTATCTAAGGTAGCAAATAATTTATTCTCGGCAAATACTTCGCTTTTGCTAATTAAATTCATTAGAGTAGATTTTCCTACATTGGTATATCCAACTAAGGCAACTCGCACTAAGCTTCCTCGATTACCGCGTTGTACTTCCATTTGCTTATCGATGGTTTCTAGCTTTTTCTTTAAGAGTGCAATTTTATCGCGAACAATTCTACGGTCGGTTTCAATTTCAGTTTCACCAGGACCGCGCATTCCAATTCCACCGCGTTGGCGTTCAAGGTGAGTCCACAATCCAGCTAAGCGAGGTAATAAATATTCGTATTGCGCTAATTCTACTTGTGTTCTTGCATAACTTGTTTGAGCGCGTTGGGCAAAAATATCGAGAATTAAATAAGTACGGTCTACCACCTTACACTTTAGAATTTTTTCAATATTCTTTTGTTGAGCTGGCGATAATTCGTCGTCGAAAACAGCTGTGCCAATTTCGTTTTCTTCAACGTAAACCCTTACATCGTCTAGTTTACCGGTTCCAATAAATGTTTTAGGGTTGGGCTTGTCTAGTTTTTGTTGAAAACGTTGGGTTACTTCACCTCCAGCTGTAAAAGATAGAAATTCTAACTCGTCTAAATACTCTTTAGATTTTTCTTCGTCTTGCTTTTGATTTATAATTCCTATTAAAATTACTTTTTCGTATGTCGATTCTTGCTTTTCAATCATGTATATATATTGTTTTACAAAAGTACTGAACTTCTTGTAAACCTAGTCGTATATAATTTCTTTGTTATTGATAATCAAACCGAAAAAATAATTTTGTCAGATTTTTTTTTGGTTTTGTTAACTTTACGCTAACAAATTGCTATATTGAACCCCAAAATAAAACCAAAAATAGATGCTTGTAAAAATACTCCGCTGTTTTATATTCTTATTAACTTTAAATGTTGCTGCGCAAGCAACTACTATAGATTGTCAAACTCCATTAAGTGATACTTTTTGTTATGGGGATAATGAAAATGCAACCTTAGAATTTGTAAGTGATGATGGTTCTTCTTTAAATTTAACTTTTAGTGCTGGTACTATAGAAGGTGCTCCATTTGATACTATGATTGTTTTTGATACAGATGGAACGGAGCTTTTTAATAGTGATAATGGTGTTGAAAACTTTACTGGTTTAAGTTTTCAGTCTTCTGGCGATAGTATCTCATTTCAAATTACTTCAGATGGATCTGTTTCTTGCGAATCTGGAGCTGAAGATTTAATAGATTATACAGTAGTTTGTGCAACTTGTGCCAATCCAACGGTTGAGTTTACCCAAGTAAACGACTGTTTAAATGCACCACAATTTTTTGTAGATGTTAATATAACGGATTTAGGTTCTGCATCATCTTTAGAAATCACCGATTCTGAAGGAGTTTCAACCGAAACAGTTACTACAATTGGAGTTGTTCAAGTTGGTCCTTATCCAAATGGTGCTAATGTTACGGTAGATGTGCAAAGTTTAGACGACGCAAACTGCTCTACTACTTCATCTGTATTTACGCAAGAATTTTGTACGCTAACAGAAATTGAATGTGCACAGCCATTTTCTTCTACTTATTGCTATGGCGATAATGACGATACCACTTTTGAGTTTATTAGCGAAGATGGGTCTCCGCTAAACTTAACCTTTGATGCTGGTGATGTTGAAGCCGGTTGGGATGTGATTACGGTTTTTGATACAGATGGTTCTATTTTATTTACAGGCGATGGTGTTATTGCTGGTTTAACTTTTCAGTCATCAGGAGATAGCATTTCTTTTCAGATTGATTCTGATGGTTCTGTTTCTTGTGAATCTGGTGCAAGACCAGAAATTGAATATACAGTTAATTGTGCAACTTGTACCAATCCAACGGTTGAGTTTACCCAAGTAAATGACTGTTTAAATGCACCACAATTTTTTGTAGATGTTAATATAACGGATTTAGGTTCTGCATCATCTTTAGAAATTACCGATTCTGATGGGGTTTCCACAGAAACGGTGACTTCAACAGGTGTTGTTCAAATGGGTCCTTATCCTAATGGTTCTCAGGTTACCGTAAATGTGCAAAGCTTAGATGATGCCAATTGTTCGGTTACTTCAAATGTATTTGAGCAAGAATTCTGTACTTTAACAGAAATAGAATGTAGTCAGCCTTTTGCAGGTACTTATTGTTATCCTAATAATGATGATACTACGCTTGAATTTGTCAGTGAAGATGGTTCGCCTTTAAACTTAAATTTTACAGCTGGTAATATTGATGGTTTTGATGGAATTATTGTTTTTGATACCGATGGTTCAATTTTATTCGATGGTGATGGCGATATGACAGGATTGAGTTTTCAATCTACGGGCGATACCATTTCTTTTCAAATTACATCAAGTGGTTTTAATTCTTGTGATACCGGGCAACAACCAGAATTAGCATATAGTGTAGTTTGTGCTACCTGTGTAAATCCAAGCGTTGATTTTGAATTGGTGAGCGACTGTTTAAATGCACCACAATTTTTTATTGATGTAGATGTTACCGATTTAGGTTCTGCTACTTCCCTAGAAATCACCGATTCTGAAGGAGTTTCAACCGAAACAGTTACTACAATTGGAGTTGTTCAAGTTGGTCCTTATCCAAATGGTGCTAATGTTACGGTAGATGTGCAAAGTTTAGACGACGCAAACTGCTCTACTACTTCATCTGTATTTACGCAAGAATTTTGTACATTAACTGAAGTAATTTGTGATACTCCTTTAGACGAAACTTTTTGTTATGGAGAAAATGAAGATGTTACTATTGAATATATAAGTGAAGATGGAACACCCTTAAACTTTAATATTAATGCAGGTACCATTGAAGCTGGTTTTGATGATTTTATAGTATTTGATAGCGATGGCACTATTCTTTTTGATGGCGATGGCGAATTGTCTGGTCTTTCTTTTCAGTCTTCTGGCGATTCAATTTCGTTTCAAATTACATCAGACGGTTCAGTTTCTTGTGAGTCGGGAAGTCAGGACTTGTTAGAATATACTATAGTTTGTGCTACCTGTGTAAATCAAGATGTTACTTTTGAAGTAATCGATGATTGTGCTAGTGGCGAAGATCAATTTTTTATCGATGTCAATATTTCCGATTTAGGCTCAGCTGCTGGTTTAGATGTTACGGATAATCAAGGAAACGAAATTTTAGGCCTAACTCAAACTGGTGTTCAACAATTTGGGCCTTATCCCAATACTACCAATGTGGAAATTACAGTAGCGAATGTAGATGATGCCAATTGTATTATTGAAAGTGGGAATTTAACACAGCTTGCCTGCCCGCCAGATAATAATTCATGTGAGAATGCAGAAGAAGCTGTGATTAATCCAGAAAATTTATGTGTAGAATTAAATGCTGGGACTTTATTTCAAGCAGGAGCAACAAGCGTGCCTTCGTCTTGTCATCCTAACATTATTCAAGATATTTGGTATGAGTTTACAGCAACCGCTGATGTGCATACCACCACTGTTATACCTTCGCAAACCGGATTTGGTGCTCCGCAATATGGTTCAGCTATTTATGCAAACGATTGTGATAGTTTAACCGAATTGTATTGTAGTACAGAATTTGATAATTTTGGAAATAGTAACTCTATTACAGCTGAAGGTTTAACCCCAGGAGAGACTTATTATCTTAGAATTTATAATTTTGGTAATAACGAATTCAATCAAGCTGATGCTGCCTTCGATTTATGTGTTACTACTCCACAATTCTTTGAAGATAATCAATTGTGTTCTGATTTAGAGCCTTTTTGTGCTCCAGTAGACGAAGACGGAAACCCAACACCGCTTGTTTTTCCTAATGGTTATTTTTATTTAAATGAACAATTGTCTGAAGATGGTCCAGATTACGACTGTCTATTTACACAGCCAAACCCAGCTTGGTTTTACATTACTGTTGAACAAGAGGGAGATTTAGAGTTCTTAATAACACAGTCAACTGCTTTTGATGAGAACGGACAATCTGTAGGAGAATTACTAGATGTGGATTTCATTACTTGGGGCCCTTTTGATGAAGTAGACACCAACTGTAACAACTTAAATTCTTCTACTCAAGTAGACTGTAGTTATAGTTTTGTTTCTGAAGAAGTAATGACTATACCCGATGCCGAAATAGGTGAAATTTATATCGTATTAATAACAAACTTTAACCAATCACCTGGGTATATATCACTTAACCAAACCAACCTCGGTCAGCCAGGTAGTGGTTCTACTAATTGTGATGATGTATTTGGTGTAATTAATGGTTGTGCTTCAGAGGGCGTAATTATATCGTCTGAAATCGCTGATGGAAATGCCTATCAATGGTTTATCTTAGAAGATCCAGAAGCCGATCCAACCGATACATCTAACTATGTTCCTGTAGAAGATGGTGAAAACCAAGATTACTTAGCTACGCAATCAGGAACTTACTTTGTGTTGTCACAAGCTCAAGATAATTCGTTTAACGAAGAGTTTTTTAATGTTCGTTTATCTGAAGCTCCTGAATTATCTTTCGACTTAAACCAAAACTTATGTGAAGGGGAAACACTAACATTAGATGCAACTCCTATAAATAGTGCCGATTATACTGTTGTAACTTACCAATGGTTTGACGAAAATGGAGAAATTACGGGTGCTACAAATCCCGATTTAACCATTAATGATACAGGTGCTTATACACTTGAAATTACTACAGAAGAATTGTTAGGAAGTACCAACTTTGAATGTATTAACTTATTTGATATTACAGTTAATGGTCCTGTATTTGCTTTAGACTTAGGTGGAGACCAAACATTTTGTGAAGATGTCGGGGCTCAAACCATAACTGCTAACTTAAGTGGAGATGTAGCTAGTGATGCTGTAATTACTTATAATTGGAGTACAGGTGAAGAAACAGAATCTATTGAAGTTACAGAATCGGGAATTTACAGTGTAGAAGTTTCGGTTGACGGTTGTGTAGAAACTGCTGAAGTAGTTTATGGATTTAGTGAAGCGCCAGAAGTACAATTTGATTTAGAACAAAATTTATGTGAAGGAGAAGAATTAACTTTAGATGCTACACTAGTAAATGATTCAGATTTTGCATCGGTTTCATATCAATGGCAAGACACAAATGGGCCAATAGTAGGAGAGACCAATGCAACTTACACGTTTAATGAAACTGGGATTTACAGTGTTGAAGTTACTACAGCATTTGCTGTTGGTACAGAAACCTTTGAATGTGTAAACTTATTTGAAATTAATATTCAAGGTGCAAATTATCAAATTGATTTAGGAGGAGATGCTACTTTCTGTGATGAAGAAAATGCACAAACTATTAATGCTAACTTAACAGGAGAAATACAAGATAATGCAGTAATTACATATTTATGGAGTACAAGTGAAGAAACTTCTTCAATTCAAGTTACTGAATCTGGTACTTACAGCGTAGAAGTGTCTGTAGATGGATGTATAGAAACCGCAGAAGTTGAATATATATTCAATGAATCTCCAATCATCAATTTACCAACGGATATTGAAACTTGTGATTTGTCTACCGCCGTATTTGATGCAACCCCTAGTAATGTTGAAGCAGCGATAACTACATTCGAATGGAGACTAGATGGTGTGCTCTTACAAGATGAATTTATGGAGTTAATTTCTGCAGCCGATTATGGTTTTGGAACTTACGAACTAACTGCATATAGCGATTCGGAAGATTGTGCTTTTGTTCAAGAAATTGAAGTATCTCCTCGTTTTGTAAGCGCAAATCTTACTACCGATTCATTCGATGATTTATTCTGCGTAGGTGAAGAGGTGCTAATCGCTTCTGAAGTTACAGGTGTAGAAGGAGACGATGTAACTTATACTTGGTTTGTAAATGGAGTAGAACAATCTAATCAAAATCAAACAGAATTAGTTTACGAAATTGGTAGTGATTCGACTAATCCAAATCAAGATGTAATTTCTTTAAGCGTTAATGTTGGTGGAGATTGTGTCGCCAATATGGTAGCGGTAGATTTAGGTCGTTACGAACTAGACAATTGTATTATTCCAGAAGGGATGTCTCCAGACGGAATTAACCATACTTTAGATTTACGTTTCTTAGCAGATCGTTCAGGCATAAAAAGCCTAGAAATATTTAATCGTTTTGGTAAGTCCGTTTTTAAACAAAATAATTATACAGACGAATTTATTGGTCAAAATGAAAATGGCTCTGGTTTAGTAACAGGAACCTATTTTTATGTCATTAAATTTGTAAAAGAGGATCCAGTTTATGGTAAAGAGCACCGTGGTTGGATATATATAAATAGAGAAGAATAATAAAACTAATTAACATGAAACAAATTAACTATTTATTTTTGTTGGGTATGATTCCTATCTGGAGTTTTGCTCAGCAAATTACAATAAACCCTGTGCCAGCTCCCACTAGTGGATATACACCAGAGTTTTTAATTAATGAAGTTTTAATCGAAGGAGATTGTGCTCAGGTAGATAATGTAATTTCTCCAATGAATGCAAGTTTTGATGGACAAGCTTTTGAAAGTTATGCCTATTTTGAGTCCAATGGAGCTGATTTTCCTTTTGAAGATGGTATTGTTTTAGCTAGTGCAGATGTTACAACTATTCCTAACGGTCCTATTGGTGGTGGTTTTGGTGGTTGGACTGGTGATCCAGATCTCGCAGCATTGAGTGGAGAAAATTCAAATAACGCAACAACTATTGAATTTGATTTTGTTCCTTTTGTGAATGAAATTTCGTTTAATTATTTAATGGCATCACAAGAATATGATGACTTTTTTAATTTTCCTTGTACTTATGAAGATACTTTTGCTTTTATTATTAGTGGTCCATACGATGCAGATGGGAATCTAATTATAGATGATTTTCCAGAAGGTACACCTGGTGTTTTTCAAAATATAAACTCATACAATACAGATGCAAACCCAAATACTCCTGATGTTGAAGTAGACATGGGCGGGTTAAATATTGCAACACTACCAGGAACAAACATTCCTGCAACTGTTACTAATATTCATAACTTTACAAATTGTAATCCTGGAGATCCTGGAGAGTTTGCAGCGGCACAGTTCTATGATGCTGCTAATTCTGGAAATGGTTCTACTGCTTTTAATGGTCAAACTATACCGTTAGTTGCATCGACAAATGTTATAGCTGGACAGTTATATAAAATTAAATTATCTATTGGAGATAGTAGAGATACAGCTTTTAATTCTGCAGTTTTCATCGAAGGTGAAAGTTTTAACTTAGGAGATATTGATTTAGGAGACCCTATTACCTTACAAGATCCAGATGCAGAATGTACAGGTACTGTAATAATTTTAGATACAGGTCTTCCAGCAAATACAGAAATTGTATTTGAATGGTATTTTAATGAAGAAGTAGGTGCTAATCCAACAGAGTTAATTGTAGGCGAAGAAGGCCCTTCTTTGAATGTAACTGAAACTGGAACTTATGCTGTATTTGCTTTTATTCCTGGACCGGATGGAGCGCCCCTTGGTTGTTTTAATACTGGTTTTACTAGTTTAGAATTTTTTGATACACCAGAAGGTAATTTAGAAGATACTTTGATTTGTCCTAGCGGTGAAGTTGACTTAAATGCAACACCAACAAACCTAGATGATTTGTTAGCACAAGATGAAAATGGACCTACTTATACATGGTTTCTAAATGCAAACGAAATAGAAGGAGAAAATGGACCAATTCTTACAGCAACTGAACCAGGAGAATATGAAGTTGAAATTGATTTCAATGCATGTTCTGTAAATTTAACTTCTTCTGTTACTTTAGTCGATTATGATATGACACTTGGAGAAGATGTGTCTAGTTGTGTTGCTGTTTCAGATGCTCCTAGTTTTGAAATTACTCCTGAATTTTCAAACTTAACAGAAGCTGAATTACTTAACGTGGATTATTTATGGAGCACAGGAGAAACTTCACCCACTATAACCGTTAATTCATCAGGTGTTTATACCTTAACTACCACTTATGAAAGTTGTGAGATAACTGCAGAAGTAACTATTAATTTTATACCTACTCCAGATATTACTTTGGAAGATGTCGCAATTTGTGATGATAGTTCTGTTACACTTGATGCCGAAATAAATAATATAAACGAACTAAACGCCATAGATCCTGATGGAATTACATACACTTGGTTTCAAAATGGTACAGAAATAAGTGGAGAAAACGAATCTAGCCTTGTTGTTAATGAAGCAGATTTTTACTCTGTTGAAGTTGACTTTTTAGGCTGTGATGCTTCTGAAGAAGTAGAAATTTCTATTCTAAATTATTTTGTTGATTTAGGTGATGCTCCATTACCTTGTATCCAAGAAGGGCAATCTCCAGAATTTACTATTATTCCAGATTTAGTTGGAGTTGATGATTCAGACTTAGATTTAGTTGAATACCAATGGAGTACAGGAGAGACTTCTTCAAGTATTACAGTAACTGAATCTGGAACCTATTCTTTAACTACAAGCTTAAACGGATGTATTGAAACTGATGAAGTTGAAGTGATATTTACAGAAGCTCAAGATGTTTTTGTTCCTAACTTTGTGGTATGTTTTGATGAAGCTAGTTTGGAAATCAAAAGCAATTACACATTTAATACTGCCGACGAAATTATATGGGAAGACCCTAATGGAATCATAACCCAAGACCAAGCTAATCTTAATTTAGATTGGAGTTTAACTTCTGGTGTAAGTAATGCTGAAAATGAAATTGTTGGAGAATATTCATTAACGGTTATCATCGGTGGCTGTGAAGTTTCTACCACATTTGAAGTTGATTTTAGAAGACAAAGTGAAGTTGACTCAGCTATGAATAGTGGAAATATTATGATAAGCTGTTCTTTACCAGAAGGAATATCACCAAATGCTGACGGTGTTAACGATTGTTTTGACTTAAGCTTTTTAGCAATAGAGCCTGGAATAAATAATTTACAGATATTTAACCGATATGGACGTAAAGTTTTTGAAGCTGACTCGTCGTATACTAATCAA
Source organism: Psychroflexus salis (assembly GCF_014640175.1). GTDB lineage: Bacteria > Bacteroidota > Bacteroidia > Flavobacteriales > Flavobacteriaceae > Psychroflexus > Psychroflexus salis. The sequence continues at coordinate 183,525 of NZ_BMGL01000002.1, forward strand.
TTTTGTGGTCAAGACGATGGCGGAAATAATTTAGTAACAGGTACTTATTTTTACGTTCTTAAACTAAATGAAGCTGGACAAGGTTTCGAGCAAGTTGAACGTGGATGGGTTTATATTAATAGAGAAGAACAATAACAACAACAATAATTTAAAGATTTCGCAATGAGAAAAATTTATGTTTTAATCTGTGTGATTGGCTTAGCGCTTTTTCCAGAAGCAAATGCACAACAAAATCCACAATACACACAATATATGTATAATATGAATGTGGTGAATCCTGCTTACGCAGGTTCTAAAGAAAGCCTTTCTGTAGGTGCTCTTTTTAGAGACCAATGGTCTGGTATTTCTGGTGCACCACGTACTTTTACATTTACCGCACATTCCCCAATTGGAAATAATATTGGAATAGGACTTTCAGGTATAAACGACCAGATTGGGCCGGTAGAACAAACCGATTTAATGGCTGATATTTCTTATACCTTACGATTAGGTGGAGAATGGAATTTAGCATTTGGTGTAAAAGCTGGGGCAACATTTCACGATATTGGCTTAGCTAGTGTTAATACCCAAATCGCATTAGATCCAGCTTTTGGAGCTAATTACAATGAAACTTATGGTATTTTTGGAGCTGGTATGTTTTTATACTCAGATCGCTTTTATGTAGGTTTATCTGTACCAAACTTTCTAGAATCAACACATTTTGTAACCGATGGAGAAACTGCTTTTGGAAATCAAGAGCGACACTTTTTTGGAACAATGGGATATGTTTTCGACTTAAATGATTTTATTAAGTTTAAGCCTTCGACATTTGTGAAAACACAAATTTCGAATTTCGATTCAAGTTACTTATCTTACGATTTTAATGCTAATTTCTTATTTTACGAACGTTTTGAAATTGGTGCATCTTACCGTGTAGACGACGCATTTAGTGCTTTGGTCGGTGTTAAACCTTTCGACTGGATGCATGTTGGGTTTGCTTACGATGCAACACAAACCGACTTAAATGAACCATCGTATGAAGCATTTATTATTTTCGATATCTTCTTCAAGAAAAAAGCATACTTATCACCAAGATACTTCTAATCATTAAATTCAATAATATAGAATTATGAAAAAAATTATAAATATATCGTTCGTTTTCTTGATGGCAATCACCGCTTTACAAGCACAAGATCGAACCACAGCAAAAGCAGATAAATATTTTGATAATCTCGCTTTTTATGATGCAGCTGATAATTATCAGAAAATTGTAGACAAAGGTAACGGAACTCCTTATGTTTATAGAAGATTAGCTGAGTCTTATTATAACTTAGTTGAGATGAAACAAGCTGAACGTTTCTATAAATTGGCAATGCGAACTGAAGATGATTTAGTAGCGGAAGATTATTTTAGATATGCTCAAGCTTTAAAAACTAACGCAAAGTTTGACGAGTCGAATAAAGTGATGCAACAATTTGCCGAAAAAGCACCTAACGACCAAAGAGCTAAGTTTTTTAAAGCCAATCCTAATTACTTAGAAGATCTTCAAAACAAGCAGCCTAATTTTACAGAAGATATGCTCGAGTTAAGTGCTAAAGAATATTCAGATTTTGGAGCATACGAGTTCAACGGCTTATTTTATTTCGTTTCTACAAGAAACGAATCAAGAAGCACATATGGTTGGAATGATCAACCTGGTACCGATGTTTTTGTTGCACAAAATGTTGGTGGAACCTTCAAAAATGAAATTGAATTACCTGGCGAAGTAAATTCTAATTATAATGAAGGTTCACTTACGATTACCAATGATGGTAAAACCATGTATTTTACTCGTAATGATTATACAGGGAGAAAATACCAAACTAATTCAGAAGGTGTTGGTCAACTTAGACTTTATAAGGCTACTTTAGTAACTGGAGAATGGAAAGATGTTGAAGCCTTATCCTTTACGGGTTCCGAGTACTCCTACAGTCACCCAGCATTAAGTCCAGATAATGACTATTTATATTTTTCTAGCGATATGCCAGGAGGATTTGGTCAATCTGATTTATATCGTGTGGCCATTAACGAAGATGGTAGCTTTGGAGAGCCTGAAAATTTAGGAGACAAAATCAATACACCTGGAAGAGAGAGTTTCCCTTTTATGGATTCTGATGAAGTTCTATACTTTTCAACCGATGGACATCTTGGGCTTGGTGGGTTAGATATTTTTTATACCAGAGAAATGAAATCTGGTTTTGCGTACCCAACAAACTTAGGTGCACCAGTAAATACAAAAGCAGACGATTTTTCTTTTAGCTATTACCCAGCAAAAAAAGCTGGATACGTAGCTTCAAATCGCAAAGGATTAGGAACGGTTGATAATATTTATACTTTAGATTTAGTACAACCTATGGATGAAACCATGCTTGTAGTAAGTATTATAGATGCTGAAACGAATCAACCGATAGAAGGCGCTGAAGTAATTGTTTACGATGATGAAGAAAATGAAGTAAAAAGAGCTAAAACTAAAAATGATGGAATTGCAAAATTATTAGTAGTAAGCTATGAAGACTACGACGTGCAAGCCAATAGAAAAGGTTACAATAGTGGTTCGGAAACTATTTCTGCTAAAGGTACAGAACAGCCAGTTAAACTTTTATTAGAGCCTATAGAGCCATTAATAGTTGAGCGTAAAGTGATTCTAGATGAAATTTATTTCGAATTCGATAAATACGAAATTCAAGCAAAATCTGCTTTAGGTTTAGATCAGTTAATCGAAACACTTAAAAAACACGAAGATATTCGATTAAGAGTAGAGAGTCATACTGACCGTAGAGGTCCAGCAGAATACAATCAACAATTATCAGAAAAACGTGCGCAAAGTACAGTTGCTTATATGGTTGAAAATGGTATTGCTGAAGATAGACTCGAAGCGGCTGGCTTAGGTGAATCTAAACCAATTAACGATTGTAGCTCAGGTTGTACAGAAGAGCAACATAGAGAAAATAGAAGAAGTGAGTTTACTATTATTGAAGAAAAAGAAGGTGTTGAAACCACAGTTGAATCTTCAAAAGAGTAATATTCATAAATATTCTTATCAACAAAAAAGCTTCAGTTTTTACTGAAGCTTTTTTTTGTTGGTTTTATTTTTAGCTGTGCTTTACAATTTATTTTTTATATTTAGTTAAAATTTAATTATGGATAGGCTGTGTAAAGAATGTGGTGTGAAATTAACAGGTAGAGCAGATCAAAAATACTGCTCAGATTATTGCAGGAATGCCTATAATAACCGTATTAATTCAGATTCAAAGAACCTTATTCGTAACACTAACAATCAATTAAGAAAAAACTACCGTATTCTTGAAAAATTAAATCCAGATCCAACTACCAAGACTTCCAGAAATAATTTACTCTCTAAAGGTTTCGATTTTAATTTAATTACTAGCTTGTATACTACTAAAAAAGGACAAACTTATTTTTTTGTTTACGATTATGGGTACTTGCCTTTAAAAGATGATTTACTTGCAATTGTAAAGAAAAATTAGAATGAAATTCATAAAAAATTTTTTTCAACTATTTGTTTTTGGATTAACAATCTACATTAGCTTTAATAGTCTTCAACCTTCAATTGTACAGAACACTTCGGTAGAACATTTTTCAATTAAAAATGCTTTAAACCATGTAAATAAAATTGCAAAGCAACCCCATTTTACAGGAACAAAAGCCCATGCTAATGTTCGAAATTATTTAATTTCAGAATTAGAAAATCTTGGTCTTAAAGCACATATACAACAGGATTTTAGTACAACACATAACAATGGTTTGAGTATTGCTATTCCAGAGAATATAATTGCTAAAATAGAAGGAGAAGATCCAGACGAGCCTGCTTTAGTTCTTATGTCTCATTATGATTCTGCAGTGCATTCTGCAATAGGTGCTGCAGATGCAGCTAGTGGAGTTGCAGCAATTTTAGAAGCAGTTCGTGCTTTTAAACAAACAGGGACCACCCCTAAGCAAGATGTTATTATTTTATTTACCGACACCGAAGAAATAGGATTAAATGGTGCTAATTTATTTGTGGGTAAGCATCCTTGGGCAAAGAATGTAGGCTTAGTAGTAAATTTTGAAGCACGTGGAACATCTGGACCTAGTTCCATGATTTTAGAAGTGAATGGAGGTAATAAAAATTTAATTCAGCATTTTGCAAATGCACAGGCAAATAATCCGTTTGCAAATTCTCTTATGTATTCAGTTTATAAGCTATTACCTAATGATACAGATTCAACGATCTTTAGAGAAAATGCAAATGTTCCAAGTATGTTTTTTGCATTTATAGATAAGCATTTTTATTACCACACTCAACTAGATACTGTTGAAAACTTAGACTTAGCTTCCTTAAACCAGCAAGGAGAGTATGCTTTAAGCATGTTAAATTATTTTTCAAGTACTTCATTAAAAAATTTGCATACAGAAGAAGATCATGTGTATTTTAATTTCCCATTTCTTGGTATAATTCATTTTTCAAGTAAATTAATACTCTTGCTAATCTTCTTATGCCTGTCTTCAACTTTAGTCTTCAACTACATTGCAATTCAGCAGCATAAAATTACTTTAAGAAGCTTGTTTAAATCATTTACTTATGCCTTGTTTTGTATAGTTTTAGCTTTTGGTTTAGGTTTTTTAGGTTGGAAAACCATAGCTTATTTTTACCCTGAACATCAATTAATATTGCAAGGTTTTCCGTATAATGCCAAGAGTATTATACTAGCTTTTTCTTTGTTAACTTCAGGATTATTTTTATACTTCTTTAAGTTTTTTAGCCTTAAAGTTAATGCCATTAGTTTATTATCGGTTGGAATATACCTTTGGGTATTAATATCAATCTTTGCTTTAATTTACCTTCCAGGTGCTAGTTATTTAATTATTCCTGCGTTGTTTGGTGCTTTAATATTAGCAGCTTTAGTTCTTTTTAAATTTAATAATCAGGTATTTCATTTTATACTTAGCATACCATTAATCTTTATTGTTTTGCCTTTTGTTTATTTTTTTCCAGTAGGCTTAGGTATTGCTAGTATATTTATTAGCTGTGTGTTGTTAATTTTAATTTTACTTTTACTATCGCCTTTGTTGTATAATTTTAGGCTATTACAGGGACTTAATTTTTTACTTATTAGTGCTGGTGTTTTTTTTCTTCTAAAAGCACATTTGTATGCAGATTTTACTAAAAATCAGCCAAGACCTTCTAGCTTAAATTATTTATACAATGCCGATCAAAACCAATCCTATTGGGTTTCTTACGATGCTTTTTTGTCTAATTGGAATGCACCATATTTTAAACAACCAACAAATAATTTAAATAGCTTAGATTTAGAAAGTAAATATAGTAGTAGATTTAAACATTTTTCTAAAGCAGATCCAATCTCAATCCCAACATCTGCCTATCAAATTAAGTTGTTAGAAAAAACAGAATCTTCTAAACACTACTTGTTTCAACTTAAGCCAACTACAGATGTTAATCGAATTGAAGTCTTTTTTAATAAAGTTCAAAATGTTTCAAATATTAAAGTGAACAATGAAGCTGTTGAAATGAAAAAACATTCATCTTCAACAAAAAAATACCTTAAGTTTTTTACTTATCATGTTTCTAATAAAGAAACTTTAGATGTTGAATTTACAGTAGATAACCAAACTGATTTTGCTTTCGAAATAATTGAAAGTAGTTTTAATTTACATGAACATAAACAACTTCAAGTAGAAAAACGTCCAGTAGACGAGATGCCTATGCCATTTGTTATTAACGATGCAACTATTGTAACCTATACAATACAGATTAATGAATAATATTAGCGTCTTAGGCTTAGGCTGGTTAGGGAAACCCTTAGCTTTATATCTTCAAAAAAAAGGTTTTAAGGTAAATGGAAGTTGTACAAGTTTATCCAAAAAAAGCACCCTTAATAAAGAAATTGAAACACATTTTATACAACTTGAATGGAATGCTATTCAAGGTGATATAGCCGCTTTTTTAAAAAATACGGAAATTTTAATCATTAATATTCCTCCTAAAATTAAGCAAGACGATGAATCTACCTTTGTTTTAAAAATGAAGTTTTTACTGCGTAAGTTAAAGGCTTTTAAAATTCAAAAAGTTATTTATGTAAGCAGTACAAGTGTTTTTGAAGATAACACAGAATTTTTAACCTATACAGAACGAGATACTCCTAATGCAAGATCGAAAAAAGCTTTACAATTAATTGAAGCAGAACAACTTTTTTTAAACGAGCATAGTTTTAAAACTGCAATTGTCCGTTTTGGCGGTTTGGTAGGAGAGGATAGACATCCAGTATTTTACCTTTCTGGAAGAAGCCAATTGGCAAACTCCAAAGCCCCAGTAAACTTAATTCACCGCAAGGATTGCATTCAGTTAATTTATACAATACTTTTAAATTTCACTAAAAACTCAATTTATCATGGGGTGTATTCTGATGTTTTACCCAAAGAAAAATTTTACCAAAAAGCAGCTAAAGCAAGAAAATTAATAATTCCTAAATTTTCGAAAGCTATGAGTAAAGGGAAGAAAATTTCTTCACATCAAACTGAATTAGATTTACAGTTGTATTTCAAGCATTCTGTCTATTAAATAACGAAAAATTAAATTTCATATACTTAAGTTTTGAGTGGTCACTTTAAGTTAAAGATCTCTTCCAAAAAGTACTTAAAGCTGTTCTTTATTGACGAAATTGTAATGTGTTTATTGCACTCAACCATAGTTTATCTAATCGCATATCATTATTTTAATAAGCCTTTTATGCTTATACTAAAGCTGAATTAAATATTCTGTATTATAAAAATGGTAAATTTTTGAAGGAGTTGCTTTGTAAGTTTAATTTTGAATTTTCTACCTTATATAAAAAAACATGAACCAAGCACAAATTATAGAAGAAGCCTTAACAAGAAGCTACGCATATTCTACCTATAAAACTTTAATTAATCAATTATTTGAAGAAGGTAAAACAACGGGAGAAACTCAAACGCAAGCCTTTTTAGGTTATACTAAATTAGGCATACGCCGAATGAAACGTTGGGATAAAACCGCAAAGTTGAGTGCAGAACACATTGCAGCGATACAGCAAATAACAACACCACAAACTTGGATTGTTATTACGGAAGCTTGGTGTGGCGATGCAGCGCATGCATTACCCATTATTGCTAAATTATCTGATTTGAATCTGAATATAAATTTAAGAATTGTCTTGCGCGATGAAAACGAAGATTTAATGAATGCTTTTTTAACCAATGGAAAAAAATCAATCGCGAAAATGATTGGTTATGAGCCAGAAAAGAAAGAAGTTTTATTTACTTGGGGTCCACGCCCAAAAGGAGCAACAAGTTTATTTGAAGTAGCTCGAGCTCGTGATGGTGAAATTACACCAGAAGTTAAAGAAGAGCTACAAATGTGGTTCAACAAAGATAAAGGGAAGCAGATTGCCGAGGAAGTGGTAAGTCTTGCTTTAGGTTAGTCGCCGTTTTATGATTTTTAATTTTTTAGTTCAGTTGAAGTGGTGAATTTTTAAATATACATTCTAAAATTATTCGCCCAATTTCATATCAAAATGTATTAAAAAATTGTACCCTTAAGTATTAAGAAACCCTAACTAATTTAAAAATCAATTAGTTAGGGTTTAGTTGTGGTCCCACATGGGCTCGAACCATGGACCCCCTGATTATGAGTCAGGTGCTCTAACCAGCTGAGCTATAGGACCAATTTTGTATGTAAATTTAGGTTCATTAAATTACAACCTAAATTCTAATGGACGGCAAAAATAGAGATTAAAGGCATATCTACCAAAATTTTATTTTGGTTTTTCTTGACATAATTCTACTAATACGCCATTACTAGATTTTGGATGTAAAAAGGCAATTAATTTATTGTCTGCTCCCGTTTTTGGTTTTTGGTTAAGTAGCTGAAAACCTTCTGCTTGTAATCGTTTAATTTCAGTTTCAATATTATCTACTGCAAAAGCGATGTGATGTATACCTTCGCCGCGCTTTTCGATAAACTTAGCAATTGGGCTATTGGAATGAGTTGCCGAAAGCAATTCGATTTTGCTTTCTCCTGTTCTAAAAAACAAGGTGCTTACGCCTTCGCTTTCAACTTGTTCTTCTTTGTAAGCTTCCGTATTTAATAGAGTTTGGTATGTTTTTGAAGCCTTGGCTAAATCTTTAACGGCAATGCCTATATGTTCAATTTTTTTCATAAATCTATTTAAATTTCAAAGTTAGTTATTTTCGGAATACTAATAGAATTTAGCTGAAGTTGAATTGATGCAGTATTTGCGTTAAGGATTGAAGTGAAAAGCCCGCAAAGCTTAAAACTTTACAAAATGCCTATTTAAAAAGCGACCTTAGAAGCTTTTTAAATAGGCTAATTTTGTTGGTTTTTGGCTGCGTACTTGTAGCGGAAAGCCTGTTTAAACGCCTAAATGTTTTAATGCTAAATGCCACGTATTTGTCTTTAACACTTTGTTTGTTGTGTGGTAAACTTTAAAAGGAATACCTTACTTTTGCAGTATGGAAACGACAAGACAAAAAAAGATTGCTGGAATTTTGCAGCAGGATTTAAGTGATATAATTTCACGCATTTTACGCGATGCTGGACGTGGTAACGTAATTGTTTCGGTTACTAAAGTTCGGGTAACTCCCGATTTGTTAATTGCTAAGGCTTATTTAAGTGTTTTTCCCGCTGAACATGCCAAGGATTTAATTGGCGAGATTAATAATATGAAATCTAAACTCAAGCATCAGGTGGCTTTAAAAACTAAGAATCAGTTGAGAAGAATGCCGGAGTTGACTTTTTATAATGATGACACTTTAGAATACATTGAACAGCTTGAAAAAGCTGCTAAAGGAGAGAACAATCCGCTTGAAAACAAGGATTTATTGAAGCCTAGAAAGAAAAAGTGAAGTTTTCCAGTTACATAGCTAAACGTTACTTATTTTCTAAAAGTGAGCGCAATGCCATTAATTGGATTACTGGTATTGCTGCACTCGGCATTATTGCTGGTGCATTCTCTTTGTTTGTGGTGATGTCTACTTTTGCTGGTTTAAAAGAGTTTAGTCTACAATTTTCTAATCAATATGACCCGGATGTAAAAGTGCTTCCAAAATTTGGTAAGACTTTAGAATTTACTTCGCAGACTGAAGCTAAATTATTGGCTTTACAAGATGTTCAATTAATTAGTAAAGTGGTTGAAGAGCGTAGTTTAGTAAAGTTTAAAAAAAATACTTCGGCTGCGTTTATTAAAGGCGTCGACGCTAACTTTTTAGAAGTTACCCAAATGGATCTAGCTGTAGATTTTGGCGAGTGGTTTACGAGTGAATACCAAGTGGTTTTAGGTAACCAAATTGCTCGGACTTTAGGAACAGGGATTAATGATCCTACGGGTGTAATTACTTTTATGGTTCCGAAAGCAGGTAAAGGCCAAATTACTTCTTTAAACGCTGCATTTAGAACTACAAATGCTATGGCTACAGGGTTTTATAGAATTAGTGAAGAGTTAGATGGAAAATACATGTTTGCCGATTTGGCTTTTACTAAAGATTATTTGGGTTTTAAGGATAATGAATATTCGGCTATTGAAATTAAATTAAGTCCTTTGGCCGATTTAACTAAAGTTAAACAAGGTATTAAAGCGGTCTTTGATGAAGATGTTTTTGTGAAAGATCGTGTGCAGCTTAACGATCAGCTTTATAAAATGTTGAACACAGAGTATTTAGCTGTATATTTTATTTTTACTTTGGTGATTATTATTGCGCTTTTTAATGTAATTGGTTCTTTAATTATGGCCATTTTAGATAAGCGAAAGGATATTAAAACTTTAGCCAATTTAGGAGCTACAAGAAGCCAATTGAAAAATATCTTTTTTAAACAAGGCATTTACATGACCTTAATTGGTGGTGGTATGGGTTTAATTTTAGGTTTGTTGTTAGTGGTTTCGCAAATGCAATACGGTTGGTTTTTAATTACACCAAGTTTGGCTTATCCTGTAAAAATTGAAATTTCGAATATTTTAATTGTTACAGCTACGATTTCAGTTTTAGGGATAATTGCTTCTTGGATTGCAGCTCAGCGAGTGGAAAAAGTATTGATTTAGGTGTTTTTAAAAATAACAGCAAGATTCAATTAATCAATATGTTAAGTAGTGTTTTTTAGACATAAAAACATCCTTAGCAAATATTCTTAGTATATCTATATCGGTTGGTGGGTTTGCAGTGGGCTTTTTTGCATCAAGAACACGAAGCACGCAAAAATTAATGAGCTTACTTCATCAATTTATTGCTAGCTCAACGGGTTTAAATTGATCTATAACAACTTTAAATTGGTCTCCTTGCTTTAAATTAACCATTGGGCCTAAAGCACCAGATAAGACCAATTCTCCTTTTTGAAGTGGTGTCTTCATTTCTACCATTTTGTTAGCAAGCCATTGTACAGCCAGGAGCGGATTTCCCATACAGGCTTTTCCTGTACCTTCGGAAGTTAATTTGTTATTTTGAAACAATTGCATTTGGCAATCTGTAAAATTGATATGGCTAAGCGGAATTTCTTCTTTACTCAATACATAATGACTAGCTGAAGCATTATCGGCTACGGTATCGACAATTTGAATATCCCAATTTTGAATTCTGCTGCCAACGATTTCAATAGCTATTACAGCATAATCGATGTAATTTTGAAGCTCTTCTATCGACTTAATTTCTTTTGTAATACTTTTCTTTAGCACAAACGCCCATTCAGCTTCAGCTTTAGGTTGCATTAAATGGCTAAATGCAAGTTTGTTTTCATCAGGGCTTACTTCCATCGAATTTACAAGAGTGCCAAAATCTGGCTCATTAACGCCCAATTGCTTTTGTACAGCTTTAGAAGTTAGGCCTATTTTTTTTCCTGTAATGTGATTTCCTTGGCTTATTTCTTTTTCAATGTTTATAGCTTGTACTTGATATGCTTTTTCGATGGATGCTGTTTCTAACAAGTTACGAATAGGCAAACATGGAATATTATTCGTTTTGGCATGATATAAAATATCAGCAATTTGTTCAATATTGGTGTTGGACATAAATTAGGATTTAAAAAATAATTTCTTTGAATTCAATTAATTTATAAATGTAAATAATGGTGAAGCTTAACCCAACTAAAAATTTCATAAAACTGGAAACAAGAAAACCAATAAAGGAACCCCAAGCAGAATTTAATGCATTTTTTGTGTTGCTTTTGTTGAAAATAATTTCGGCTACAAATGCGCCCATAAAGGGGCCAATAATAAAACCAAAAGGTGGAAAAAAGATTAATCCTAAAATTAAGCCTGCAGTGGCTCCCCAAGCTCCATATTTACTACCTCCGTATTTTTTGGTTCCCATTGCGGGTAAAAAATAATCTAAAACACTAATACCAATAGCAACAGCAAAAGTAATAACTAGCAAGAGTACATTTTCTGGAACATCTTTAATAAAATATAGACTCAATAAGCCTAGCCAGGATAATGGTGGTCCTGGAATTACAGGCAAAAAACTGCCAATTAATCCTGCTATCAGTAATATTATTCCTGCTATAAGTATAATGCTTGTTAACATAAATCCAATCGAGTTAGTTGCAAATAAAAAGCTTCATTTTAACTATACAAAGTTAAATGAAGCTTTTTTTATTGTATAAACTAGCAGTCTGCGCTTATTTAAATTTCAGAACTGAGATAGGCTTTACATGCATCTTGTTAATGCAAAAAATAAAGGGACACAGATCTAATTTAAGTTTATTGTTTCCATTTTTCTATGGAATCCTTATTCATTTTTACGTAATCATTATTCCCCGCTTTCTTAGCAGCTTCTAAAGATGCTTCTGCAATTTTAATTGCTTTTTTTTGCATTCCAGCTTGGTAATAAATTAGTGCTTGTTGTCTCAGCATCCAATATGGTTTTTTATCTTCCATTTTCATTGCTGTGTCAATCCAACTAACGGCTTGTTTAATATCTATACCTTCGTTTAAAAAATAAACAGCAGCGTTGTAATAATCCCTTGCAGAAGGCTCTTTTTGCATAGTCTTTTTGATGCTTTGCATTACTTTCTGTTCGGTAGGAACTTCTATATTAAACTGAACTTTTGTGTTTTCCCAAGCAATTTCTAACTTAGCTTGGTTAGCTGAAATATCTACTATTTGAAGCGAAAAGTTTTCAGTAAATGCTCTGGTTTTTGTAGATTTAACTTCAAATTTTGCAGCCACTAAATCTTCGTTCCATTCTTCAGGAAGACCCCAGTTGTCTGTTTTTGTGTACAAATAAATAACCCAGCTTTCATTCGTTGGTGTAGAGTATAAGGCGTAATTTCCTGCTTTTACAGCAACTCCTTCAATTTTTACGTCATCAGAAAAACCAATACTCGTGTTGGCATTTGCCCCTGTTCTCCATTTTTTGTTGAAGGGTACCAAGTCGCCAAAAATAGTTCTTCCGTTTACAGCTGGTCTAGAATAATTAAGTTCGATAGTAGTTAACCCTACAACTTGTTCAGTTTTTGCACTTGGCGATGCTTGTGGTGTAGTTACCTGTGCAAATGTGCAAAAACTCAATAATGCGATTACTAAATTAAAAATGTGTTTCATGAAAATTGTTTTTATTTACAATAATAACAGAAATTAACTTGATTTTTTATACTTTTATGAAAATTAAAATATTAGGTTTGATGCACTCTATTTTACACTTCAAAAAAATACTTACTTTAAGTGTTTTTTTTATTTTTTGCTTATCTAGTTTTGCCCAGCAAACTAATTATTGGGAACAAGTAGTTTCTCCTTATATACAAAAGAGTTCACAAGCAACTACTTTTAAAAATTACTATACTTACCAATTGGATACAGAAGCATTTAAGACAGCTTTAAAAAATTCACCCCATCGTTTTTCTAATCAAAAAAGTACGGTAGAGATTGTGTTTCCTTCTTTTAATGGAGAATTAGAAAGCTTCCGAATATACGAAACTGAAGTTTTGTCTTCAGCTTTAGCTGAAAAATTTCCATCTATAAAAACGTACATCGGTGTAAGTACTAAAAATAGGGAAACTAAATTAAACTTTAGTTTAACACCACAAGGAGTATTTGGAATGCTTGTGCAAAACCAACAAACTCTTTTTGTAAATCCTTTTTCTGCTGAAAATGAAATTTATATGGTTTTTAATAAGAAGCAAGCAAAACAAGAATTTACAGATAAAATGCTTTGTGAAGCTGATGATATTATGGAACAAACTAATTTGGGTACTTCTTATGATAATGTCCCTAGTTTAGTAGATAATTCAACACTAAAAAGATATCGTTTAGCCCTTGCGTGTTCAAGTTCATATTCTAATTTTCATTTAGCTCAAGCTTCTGTTCCTGAAACTGCATCTAATCAAGTAAAGTTAAGTGCGGTTTTAGCAGCTATGGTAGTAACTATTAATCGAGTGAATTTTATATATGAACGTGATGTTGCGGTAACGCTTCAGCTTGTTGCTAATAATGAAGACTTAATACAATTAGATGCTCAAACTGACCCTTACTCGGATACGGGAAATGATATTAATATAAATCAAGCTCAAATTGATGCTGCAATTGGTAATTCAAGTTACGATATTGGACATGTTTTTAATACAGGTGGCGGCGGAGCTGCATCTTTTCAATCGGTTTGTAATCCACAATTTAAAGCAGCTGCTTATACAGGTTTGCCTAATCCTGTAGGCGATCCTTTTGATGTTGATTATGTGGCTCACGAAATAGGTCATCAATTTGGTGGAAGCCACACTTTTAATAATGAATGTGGAGGTGCAAGATCTTCTTTTACAGCCGTTGAGCCTGGAAGCGGAAGTACCATTATGGCATACGCAGGAATTTGTCCGCAGAATGTACAAAATAACAGCGATGCTTACTTTCACATTGCATCGGTTTTTCAAATGCAGAATTTTATTTCAACTGGTGGTGGTTTATTTTGTGCTGAAAGTATAGATATTACTAATACACCACCAAGTATAGATGTTCCATTGCAAAATTATACTTTACCTGTAAACACTCCCTTTTATTTAGATGTTACAGCATCTGATGCTGATGGAGATGAGCTTACGTATACTTGGGAACAATTGGATAACGAAACAGACTCACCGCAACCGCCACTTCCATTAAATATTGGTGGACCTAACTTTAGATCCTTAAGTCCAACAACCAATTCGATTCGTTATTTTCCAAATTTGAATTCTGTTGTTAACAATTTTAATCAAACTTGGGAAGTATTGCCAGCTATAGGAAGACAAATGGAATTTGCTGTTTTAGTAAGAGATAATAACTTAGAAGCTGGACAAAATGTATTTGATACCACCAACCTTACGTTTATAAATAGTAGTGCTTTTGAAGTTACTTCGCAAAGTGAATCGGATATAATTTGGGAAGTTGGAGAAACAGAAACCATAACTTGGAATGTTGCTAATACGAATCAAGCGCCAGTCAATTCGAATTTGGTTGATATTTTACTTTCTACCAATTCTGGTCAAGACTTTGACCTTGTTTTAGCGAGTAATGTTCCTAATACAGGCTCTGTAGATGTTACTGTGCCAGATGTTTTTGGTCCAGCTTGTCGTGTGATGGTTCGAGCTAGCGATCATATTTTTTTCAATGTTAATACTGCTAATTTTAGTATTAATTCAGATGGCCAGTTAGAATGTGAAGAAGTAGCTAATACAACCCCAGTTTCAATTCCTGAAGGATTGGGGCAGAATGATCCAGGACCAGCAGCCACTTCTGTAATTAGCATTGACGAAAGTTTAATTATTGAATCTATTAGTGTTTCTTTAGATATTACCCATACTTACATACAAGATTTAGGAATTTTATTAATAGGGCCCAATACCGAAAATGTAACCTTATTTAACCGCAACTGCTTAAACCAAGGTGGAATTGCTGTTGAATTTAGTGATTTTGGATCTCCGATTCCTGATACATGTCCAGATCCCTTAGCTGGAACTTTTCAACCAGCTACTGGAAATTTAAACCAATGGGTAGGAACTAATGCACAAGGAGATTGGACATTGCAATTACAAGATTTTTGGAATGAAGATACAGGACAGCTAAACTCTTGGTCTATTGAAGTTTGTGCTTCAAGTTTATCAACTATAAACCTAGAAGCAAATCGTTTCTCTATCATTCCAAATCCAAATACGGGTAGATTTCAAATTAACTTTAAAAGTTTATCTAGTTCAAACTTAACAGGACAATTATTTGATTTGCAAGGAAAATTAATTCAAAATATTCAATTAAGACCTGGTGTGTTAAGGCAATCTGTTCAGTTAGAAAATCTTCAAAATGGAATGTATCTGTTTAAAGTTATAGATGGACAAAATAGCTTTGTTGAAAAACTTTTAATACGTTAGTATTTTAAATAATTTTTTTTGAAATTTATTGAGTATTTAATTTTAGCATAAAAAGTTCTGCTGATACTCCATCGGTTAAAAACAGTGCTTCTGGGTGAATTTTAAAAATATTTGGATTAGTTTTACTTTGTATTAATAAATTTGTTTTCAATTTTTCTGTAATTAATTTTATAGCATAATTTTTAAAAAGACTACCAAATTCTTTTTCAATAACATTCAAATCAATTCCCCATTTGGTGCGCAAACGCGTCATTATGTATTCGTTATATCGGTCCGTTTTATCTAAGATTTCTTCATCTGCAGGAAGGATATTTTTTTGTATTGCTTTTATATATTTTATATTGTTTGCTACATTCCAACTCCGTTTATTTTTTATTAAGCTATGCGCGGAAGGTCCAATTCCTAAATAATTTTTTCCTGTCCAGTATGCAGTATTGTTTTTGGAGCTAAAATCGGGTTTGCTAAAGTTTGAAAATTCGTAGTGATCAAATCCGTTTGCTTTTAAGACTTCGATTAAAATTTGGAAATGTTCTTTTGCTAAATCATCATCCACTGGTGGTATCACTTCTTTTTCTATGAAATAATGCAAAGCTGTGTTGGGTTCTACAGTTAATGCATAACTAGAAACATGCGGAATGTCTAATTCTATTACTTTTTCTAAGTTTTGAATCCACTGATCTTTTGTTTGATCGGGAATTCCATAAATTAAATCGATGGAAATGTTGTTGAAATACTTTTTAGCTAAATGAATTGATTTTTCGGCTTCAATGGAGTTATGGGCTCTATTCATCAATTTTAAGTCACTTTCAAAAAAAGATTGTACACCAATACTCAAGCGATTTATAGGTGTGCTTTGAAGCATTTTTAAATAACTTTCAGATAAGTCATCAGGATTTGCTTCTAGTGTAATTTCTGCATTTTCAATTACATTAAAATTATGGTTTATTGTATTAAATATTTGTTTTAAATCTTTTTCAGTAAGAAGGCTAGGAGTGCCGCCTCCAAAATAAATGGTTTGAATAGGTAAGTTGAGTTCGTTTTTTCTAATTTCTAATTCTTTACAAATGGCATTTACTAATGCCGATTTATGCTTTAAGGAAGTAGAAAAATGAAAATCGCAGTAATGGCAAGCTTGCTTACAAAACGGAACATGAATGTAGATTCCCATAATTTAATATTTACTTTTCCATTGGTCCTTAATTCGCTTTGCTAATTGTTGCTCTTTAGTGTTTTGTGCAGGTTCAAATAAAATTGTGCCTTCTATTTCCTTGGGAAGAAATTCCATTTCTGCAAAATTATTGGGGTAGTCGTGCGCATATTTATAATTGGTACCGTAATTTAAATCCTTCATTAATTTAGTAGGTGCATTTCTTATAGCCAAAGGTACTTGTAAATCTCCAGTTTGCTTTACTAAAGCTTGTGCTTTATTAATGGCCATATAAGCCGAATTGCTTTTGGGTGAAGTAGCTAGGTAAATGACACATTGGCTTAAAATAATTCTCGCTTCAGGAAAGCCAACCGTATTTACTGCTTGAAAGGTATTGTTTGCCATGACTAAAGCTGTTGGGTTGGCTAAACCAATGTCTTCGCTTGCTAAAATAATTAGTCTTCTGGCTATAAATTTTACGTCTTCACCGCCTTCTATCATTCTGGCTAGCCAGTAAACTCCAGCGTTAGGGTCGCTTCCACGAATCGATTTTATAAATGCAGAAATAATATCGTAGTGTTGTTCTCCAGTTTTGTCATATCGAGCAGATTTCTGTTGAATTGCAGCTTCTACTTTTCGATTGGTAATTTCAATTTCGTTTGTTTTTTCAGAAAATACAACCAATTCTAAATTGTTTAGTAATTTTCTAGCATCTCCACCGCTCAACATAAGTAAGGCATCAGTCTCAACTAAGTTAATTTTCTTTTGTTGCAGGATTTGGTCTTCCTGGATTGCTTTATCTACTAATTGAAGCAACTCAGCTTTTGTAAATTCGTTTAAAATGTAAACTTGGCAACGCGATAGGAGTGCAGGTATAACTTCAAAACTTGGATTTTCAGTGGTTGCACCTATTAAAATTACCCAACCTTTTTCTACAGCACCTAGTAAAGAATCTTGTTGAGATTTACTAAATCTATGGATTTCATCGATAAAAAGTAGTGGTTGTTTGTTTTGAAATAAGCCATCGCTTCGTCTAGCTTTATCAATTACATGGCGTACATCTTTTACTCCAGAATTGATAGCACTTAAGGTGTAAAATGGTCTATTAGCTTCTTTAGCGAGTAAGTTTGCTAGGCTGGTTTTACCAATACCTGGTGGACCCCAAAACAGCATAGATGGTATTGAACCAGAGTTTAAAATCTGCCGAATTGTACCTTTTTTACCAATTAAATGTGTTTGACCTATGTATTCTGTTAATGATTTTGGTCTGAGTCGTTCTGCTAATGGTGCTGCCATTTTGCAAAACTACGATATTGATGACAATTTTTCTGTACTTTTAGCTTGGCTCTTTTTTTGAATATAATAAACTATGAAAGTAAAGGCTCATTTTGATTTTTTTGATGTTATCTTATTACCCTTCTTGCTGGTTTTTAGTTTGTGGTTTGTGTATTGGGTAGAACTCCGTTTTGCACTAAATTTTAATGACTATGGTGTTAGGCCAAGAAGCTTTATCGGCTTACGAGGTGTTTTATTTAGTCCATTTATTCATTCTGGTGTAGAGCATTTATACAACAATAGCATTCCCCTTTTTGTGCTGCTCTCTGCTCTTTTTTACTTTTATAAAAATATTCGTTTTAAAATTTTATTTTGGGGTTTTGTAGGAACGGGAATTTTAACTTGGATTATTGGAAGAGAGTCTTACCATATTGGAGCAAGTGGAATAGTTTATTTATTAACATCTTTTCTTTTTTTTAAGGGGATTTGGTCTAGAAATTTTAGATTGATTGCCTTATCTTTAATTGTAGTTTTTTTATATGGGAGTATGGTTTGGGGTATTTTTCCCCAAAAAGAGCATATTTCTTGGGAAGGACATTTATCGGGTATGTTAGTTGGACTTTTACTTGCGTTGATTTATAAACCACCAGCTACTTCCGTTACAACCTATGAATGGGAAAAACCAAATTATGAAGAAACAAAAGATGCTTTTCTTGCACAATTTGATGCCCATGGAAACTTTATTCCTGCAAGCGATTTGGAAGATAAAAGTGACGATTTACCTAATCATACGCTAAGTTGTACAGAAGATGTTCAAGTTGAATATACAATAAAGCATAAGAAATAGATTTTTGCTTTAAGCTTCAGTGATAGTACAAGCTAATGTATCCAAGTCGAAAACTTCATCTAAATTAAACCAAGTACTTTTATTAGTTTAGTTTGATGTTGTAGCAAATTCTCAAATCACCATTCTCAAATCCAGAAATCTCAAATCATCATTTAGAAGTTATAAATCCTACATCCTAGATTCTCCTTCTTACAATTTCATATAAGAGAGCTCCACAAGCAACACTTACGTTTAACGATTCTATGTTGCCTAATAAGGGTAGTTTAACCTTCAAATCAACTTGTTTAAGAGTTGATGAGCTAATTCCCTTATTTTCATCACCCATGATTAAAGCAAGTTTTGAGCTGATTTCTTGGCTATAAATATAGTTTTCGGTTTTTTCAGTTGCAGCAATTAGCTGTATACCGCTAGATTGAAAATAGAATAAGGCATCGTGAACATGGTCAACTTTACAGATGGGAATGTTATATATGGCACCAGCTGAAGTTTTTACGGTGTCTTTATTTACACCTGCCGAGTTATTTTTAGGAAGGATAATGGCATCTACGCCTGTACATTCAGCCGTACGGATTATGGAGCCTAAATTTCGCACATCAGTAACCCCATCTAACACTAAAAATAGCGGATTATCTTTTTTGGTTAAAATATCTTCTATTGTTTTTTCAAAATCTAAAAATTCTATAGGAGATACAAAAGCAATTATTTCTTGATGATTTAAATGTTCGTATTTTTTGAATTTTACTTGTGGAACAAAACTGATTTTTACTTGTTGTTTTTTGGCTAGCTGGTTAATTTCTTCATAAAATTCATTGCGTTGTCCTTTATTGAGTAAAATTTTCTCAATCGCTTTTTCATTTTTAAGTGCTTCAATTACGCTATGAGCTCCGTATATTATTTCTTCTTTTTCCATGGTTTTGTGTAAAAAAAATACCCTGCAAATGTATGCAGGGTATTTGATTAAATATTACTAAAAGATTTATTTTTTTATAAATCTTTTAGTGATTAAACCTTCGTTTGTTTCTAACTTTAAAACATAGGTTCCTTGATTTAAATTACTTATATCAAAGGAGTAGTTTTTACTTAATTGAAGGATTTCTTCTTTGTAAACCATTCTACCCGTTACATCAAATACTTCAGCTTTAGCTTTACCACTTATATTTTCTTCAAAGCTTAGGTTTACTTGATTAGAAGCAGGGTTTGGCCATAAACTTAAGCCTACTTGTTTTTCAAATTTATCACTACTCAATGTAGTAGCTGTAATACCTGTACCAATAATTGCATATTCTTGACTATTATTAGCTAAGTTTCCTTTATGTGTAATTTCAACTGTATATATTGCGCCAGCAACTGGGCTGCTTACAATAACTTGTTCGTAATTATCAACAATATTGTCTCCTTTTATTGCTGGTGCTGTTACATCAGTAAGTTGTAATTTCCATGGTAGAAAAGTTTCACCATTTAATGTAATTCTCAAGTCGAGATCATTAACCAATTTTGGGGTAGGAGAGTTTAGTAAATTATTTACAGAAGTTCCAGCTGGGTCGTTCCAGCCGATCATGATTTTTAAATCTTCGTTTCCAGATGCGGTAACTTCAAAACTTAAACTTTCGCTTTGCGTCAATTCTTGTTCGCTAATTATTGAGCTTTCTATATCTTTATTTAATATAGTAGTTGCTGCCTTTTCTGTGTTAAGAATACCCCACCCATAGGTCGCATCTGGGCCTACATTACCTGCATCAGAAGCAGTATTTAGCGCCAATGCTTTTAATGTGTGAGATTTCAAATAGATACCGAATTCATTATTGTATAATTCTTGTAATAATAGCAAACTTCCTGCTACACCTGGTGATGCCATAGATGTCCCAGTAGCAGTACCATAAGAATCGTTGGAACTTGCTGCTGTAGAAAATATATTTGTACCCATACCTCCAATGTCTGGCTTTATTCTTCCATCATCTGAGGGTCCGCGACTACTTGAATTATTAATATTTGAAATTACTAGATCTCCAAAGTAAGTTACGCTTGCTACATTGGCTACTACTAAATTGTTTTTTGCATTTTTATCTGATGTTAATTTGTCGTAATTAGGTGCTAATCCTCCTTCATATTCTTGGTTTCCGCTATTTCCAGCCGCGAAAACTGCCAAATGATAAGGTGCAGCGTTAGCTATTAAATCCCAGCTCCTTGCTCCATTATTATAAGCTCCCATAAACCAGGCATCTATTGTCTCTCCATTTTCTTGCTCTACAGCTATTCCATATGAATGGTTAGAGATTAAAAAATTATCATCGTTAGCAGCAGTTTGCGCTTCTGTTTCCACATTATTTACATCATATACTAATAAATTAGATTTAGAAGCCATACCACGTGCATCTGCATTTACACCGCTAGCACCTATTGTGCCTGTAACATGTGTAGAATGAAAGGTGGAATTTGAATTGTTATCTGGTAAAGATATTCTGCTATTGGCACCATCCATGAATTCAACATGAGTAGTTCTTGTTGTACCACCTACTTCCCATATTCCAACATCCATATTTTCACCTTCAAGGTTTAGATTTAAACTCCCTCCGGGTTGTAGAGCAACTGTTTTTGTATTTGCTGCTGCTGTTGTATTATCTGTAGATATATATATTGGCTTTCCCTTTAGTACATCATAAATTTGATGTATAGTATTTTCACTTACAATTGTTTCAGGAACATCATTTAAACTTAGAAATGTTTTTACTCTTTGTTCCCTTTCTTGTACGATTTTATCGATTTCTCTTTTAATTTCTTCTTTGTCAGTTTGTCCAAAACTAGAAATGCTTACGGCTAGAAAAATTATAGCAACTAAATAGTCTTTCATTTTTTTCATGAATTTTTTTATCAAAAATAAAAAAACCTGACATTATAAATGTCAGGTTTTATGTTAAATATATTTTTACAGTTATTGAACTGTAAATTCAAAGGATTCTGAATCTCCAAAATTGCCACCATCAGCAGCTAATGTTCCATCACCCAAAATTAATTGGAATGATCCTTCGCCAAAATCGCAGCAAATACCATCACCAAATGCATCATAAATTATGAACAAATATTCACCTGGTTCTGTAAAACATATACTTTCATTTGTTCCGTCTAATCCTGCACCATAAGAATTGCTAAACAATGGAGTATTTGATCCTTGTTGGTAAATTTCCCATGAAGTTTCTTCTGAGTAATCATCAAAAGTTATTAGAATAAATCCTTCTGTACCTGGACACTCTTCAACAACCGTAAAAGTTGTCGGCTCACTAAAGGTTAACCCATTCACTGATTCGCCAAAACTTAGCGTAATCTGTGGATTAGAGCTTAAATCAAGTCCATTAAAACTGATCTCGAACTCACCTTTATTTGTTCCAGCTGGTATCATAGCTGTAGGAGCTAATTGATAATTTGATTCATCAATATTTGTTCCTTCAGCAACTACATTAACATCTAACATCAAATCACCAGAAACATTATTAGACGAATAAATATTTACTGTCGCGCTGCCAGTACCGTCAGCACTTACTTGGATATTTGTGTTATTAACATCAAAAGTTACATAGCCTTTCGCTGTAATCTCATCTTGAGAACAACTGCTTACAAAAGCAACTACGCCCAATATGACCAAAATTTGTTTTATACGTTTCATTATCATTATGGATTTTGAGTGTTAATTTCTGGATTATCTTGTATTTCTCTTTCTGGAATTTGGAAAGTCATACGATTATCGTTGTGAGGTATAATTTCACCTTGAAATGATAGGTGATTAGTACCCAATCTTTCAGCATTTCGTTGATTTCTTTTAATTGCCTGATAAGTCTTTCCTTCTCCCCACAACTCAATTCTTGTTTGTAAGAATATTTCATCTAATAGGTCTTGTCCTGAAAGTGTATTTACGTAAGATGCATCAGGTACTCTTTGGCTCATTAAACTGAATAAAGATTGTTGAGCAGCTCCGGTGTTTCCTGCTTTAGCATTTGCTTCAGCATTTAACAATAACATTTCTGCATACCGCATGTACACATAATCAGCTGAAACGACTTGCGATGCTCCACCGATTACTCTCCCAGAGTCGTAAAACTTATAGAAAGGTTGTAATGGGAAAATTGAAGCATTAGTACCCTGATTTTCTTGTGGGTGTCCAGAAAATTTAAATTGTAATTTTCTAATATCATCATTTGGGATTTGATCAAACAAATTACTATCAATCGTTTTAAAATCTCCAGCCCATGCATAACTATAAGAAAAATGATCAACCTGTCCCCACCAAGAAACTAATCCGATGTTTAAATCTTCATTAATATCGATACCCCATAACCAGCCAGGTGTATTTACATCGTTGAAACCACCTAGTACTTCACCTTGATTCATAAGAGAAGCTCCACTTTCTGACATCACTTCTGAAGTTAAGTTTGCAACCTCTTGCATTCTTGACGTTTCTCTTGTTGATGCAATTACATAAGCTAGGATTCCTTTAGCAACAGTTTTATTGATTTGTGCTTTTCCGCTTCTTTGGAAAGTTTCAAGTAAATCGATTGCTTTGTTTAAATCTTCTTCCATTAAAGCATAAACTTCACTTGTAGTTGATCTCGGTAGACCTATTCCAATCGCAGCATCATAAAGTGGTAATACTTCATCATTTGGATTGTAATCATTAGCATAGTATAGGTGTAAATTGTAGTATGCAAATGCTCTAAGTGCAAGTGCTTGACCTAAAATATGTTGATTGATTTCAAGTTCAGGAACATTGTCTGCACCACCTTGAATTGCTATCACTGTGTTAGCTGAACGAATAATCGTATAGTAAAAAGACCATACTTGAAGATTTTCACCGAATGTAAAATCTTGTGTAGATTGATATTCGGTTATTCCAGCTCTATACCAACCAAAAGTACTTACAGAAAGTGCCATATCACTACTCAATAAATCTGAGTATAAGTCATGAGATTTGTGTCCGAAGTCATCATGTCTTCCATTTCCTCTTCCAGCAAATGTTTCGACCATATAAGCGTAAATACCATCAACAAATCCAACTGCAATAGCAGGGTTTACTTCGGCAGCTTCCTCAAGTTGCTGAATGTTTAAAAACTGTGATGGTTGCTCATCTAAAAAGTCACTCTCACACCCATACAATCCTATAAATAGCATTGTTAGGATTCCAATTTTAATTTGTTTTTTCATTTTCATTTTTTTTAAAATTTGCAATTAACACCTAATGTGAATGTAGTTAAAGGAGCATAAAACCCTCTACCAGATAAACCACTTTGGCTAGTATTAGGTAAAAACCCTTCTCTTACACTCGACATAAATAAATTATCTCCTGTCAAATATACATTTAAATTGCTTACTCCAACGCTGTTAATCAAATCTTTAGGAAAATCATAACCAATCATGAAGTTATTAAAAGCAAAGAAATCTGTTTTTGTTAAAAACCTTGTAGATAAAGATGAAGCGTTTGCATCTAATGCATCGGCTAATCTTGGTACACTAGTAATATCACCAGGTTGTCTCCATCTGTTTCTAATATCAGTATGGAAGTTATTTCCTGCTGCTCCAAAACGGTCAGTCATTAACTCTGAATATTGGCTATCATATCCGTAACCACCAATTTGGTATGTAAACTGAGTAGAAAGCATGAAGTTTTTATAACGTGCATTAATTCTAAATGCTCCTCTTAGATCTGGGATTGCTGATTTTCCAACAAATTTATCAGTTGCTTCTGAATATGTTTTTGTAATTCTACGTTCTACAACTGCATCAGGATTTTCATTTAAATATGGAGTCATAGTTTGTATAACATCTCCATTATTTGTGTTTACATATTGATACCACATTGGTGCACCATCTGCTGGATCAACCCCTGCATATTCTCTCATGTAATATTCAAATATTGAAGAACCTTCTGCGTAACCAAATCTACCATTTCTTGTAAGAATTGCTTCCTCACCAGTTGAAGGGTCGATTGGCATAGTTGTTAATTCGTTATTGAAAGTTTCACCATTTACACTTACGCTTAATCCCCAATCTTGGGTTTCAACGATTCTTGCATTGATGTCAAATTCAAAACCTTGGTTTCTTAATACACCATCGTTAGTAGTAACTTGCGCTCCAGGAATCCCTGTTGAAGGAGGTAATCTACGAGCGAAGATTAAGTTTTGGGTATCTTTTATGTAATAATCTAAGTTTACATCCAAAAAGTCAAATAATGTAGATTCCGCTCCAAATTGATACATATAAGCTGTTTCCCATGTAAGGTTTGGATCTTGAGCTTCTCTAATAGAGAATGCGAAATTACCACCTAAATTTAACGGATTGAAAGTATCTATACCAGTGTAGAATCCTACACCATTTTCATCTCCAGTAATACCCCAAGATGTTTTTAATTTCAAGAAATTAACTATGTTATTATCGAATAAAAAGTCTTCTTTGGTCATAACCCAAGACGCACCAACTGAACCAAATGTATCCCATTTGTCGTTAGCAAATCTCGACGAGCCGTCTCTACGAACACTTCCTGAGAAGAAATACTTTCCGTCGTAATTATAATTAACTTGTCCAAAATAAGACTCTAATGTTCTTCTTGAATTATAACCGAATGGTTGTCTTAAGTTCTCTAAATAGTTATTTAATTCGTATAAACCAGGAATTACCGCTAAGGCCTTTCTTGATGAATGGATATTAAAATCGAATGTATTAGACTCGTGAGCTACTAATGCTTCAACAGAGTGGTCTCCAAATTTTTTGTTGAATCTTAATAATTGCAATGCATTAGTTGTTAAACGCTCTTGATTAGAAAGAGTAATGTCTCCACCTTGCTCTGCAGCTGTTCCGTAGAATGGGTTTCTAGCATTTCTTTGTGTAGTATTACTGTACTGTGCTCCAAAACTGGTTTCAAACTTCAAATAATCAGTAATTTTCACATCTAATCTAAAAGAACCATTCATCTCATGTCTATCGTTTCCATTGAAATCTAATAAAGCAGCTCCGATAGGGTTCAATAAGTTAGCGTTTGGTCTTGCTCTAAATCCAGAAGGAGATCCATAATCAAATTGGTTTCCACCGTATATTGGATCAGGAACTAAAACACCATCATCATCTCTTAAATATACTGGGAAAATAGGCGCCATCTTGTCTGCAAATTCAAATAAGTTTTCTGCACCATCTGTTTGTCCGTTGGCTACAGTTTCTGAGTATGCATAACCGATATTTGCACTTAGGTCTAACCAATCTTTTACTTTAGATTGAACGTTTGCTCTTGTTGTATAACGTTTATAGCCTGTGTTTATAGCATAACCCTCGTCATCTAATAAACCTGCCGATACAAAGTATCTTGTTCTTTCATTTCCACCACCCATTCTTAGGTTAGCTTCGTTTCTTACAGAAGTACTAAAACCAACATCTGCGTAACGTTCTGGTGTAAATCTTCTTTGAACACCATCTCTAACCATGCTAGTAGCAGGGTCAATTAGTTGACTTACATCATTGGTATCCCACATGTTGTATCCAGCAGGGATTACATTAGCTGAAAATAAATTTTGATTAGCACGGTTAATTGCTAAACCTTCATTAAATCCTTCAGCAACTGCTCTATTGTACAATCCTTCCCATACTGCACCAACATACTCTTCTGGTGATTTCATAACATCATATCTAGGTATTACCTGAGAGTTGATACCACTTCTTAAGTCTACTTCAATGTAGTCTTCACCAGATACACCACCTTTAGTTTCAATTAAAATAACACCATTTGCACCACGAGAACCATAAATAGCTGTAGCAGTTGCATCTTTTAAAATAGTAGTACTTTTAATATCACTTGGGTTAATTGAGTTAATGCTTCCTGAGAATGGAACACCATCTACTACGTATAATGGAGCACGGTTACCATTTACTGACCCAAAACCACGAATACGTACTTGCGATGTCGTACCTGGTTGCCCAGAAGTATTAATAACATTTACCCCTGCAGCTTCACCAGCAAGTGCTTGCGATACGTTAGAGAAGTTTTTGTTAGATAAAGTTTCTCCAGATACAGTTTTTGCTGTTCCTGTAAAAGATTCTTTAGTCGCTGTACCATAACCTACAACCAGCACTTCGCCAAGTTCTTCGGCAGATGGTTCTAAGGATACGCTGATGTTAGATTTGTTAGCTACTGTTGCTTCAACTGTTTTGAAGCCGATGTAACTAAATTCTAAAACATCACTCGGAGATGCTTGAATAGCATACTCTCCATTAAAATCTGTTTCGGTTCCGCGGTCTGTTCCTTTCACTTTAACACTCACTCCAGGTAGAGGAATGTTAGCATTGTCTGAAACTGTACCACTAACCGTTTTTTGTTGCGCAAAAGTTATTTGCACCAAAAACACTAGTAATAGTGTTAGAATAAAACTAAACTTTGTTCTCATTTTGTTATTTATTTGAATTAGCCAACGCCAAAAGTCAAAATTAAAAGTTAATTACACAACTTTTTTTTCTTTTTATTTTACATAAACTTGTTAAATCTTAACATTTTGGCAATATTATATCAAAAAAAACTGCTTAAACTAAGATGAACTTGCGTATTTTCGAATGAAAAATCTTGTGTTTTTGATGTTCCGTTAGCGAAAATAAGCCTTAAAACTCCAGCTTGAGTTTCAATTCCCAATCCAAAACCAAAACTAAACAGATTTTCACCTATTCTTTCTCGTTCATTTTCGAAATAGCCATAATCGAAAACAGAGTTTGCATATAAGCTTGAACTCAAAAAGTATCGCAACTCTGTGCTTAAACTGCCAAATGTCGAAGCTACTATGCTATTCTCTTCAAAACCCCTGATATTGTTTATGCCTCCGAATCGAAATAATTCATTGTCGTAATAAGTAGATGATCTAAGCCAGGCTATTTGTGTTTTTGTGTGTAAAACTAATTTTTTGGTTAATAGTAAATCGTAGGTTGAGTTCAGCTTTATTCTTAATTGGTTGTCATTTGTTTCTGAAGAACGTTTGCCACTTGATGCAGTTAAAGTGATTTTTTTTTCATTGAAAAAATTTCCAGTGATGTTATCTTGTTTTGAATAATTTATTTTTGCACCATAAAAAACTGAAGTAAAGTCGCTACCATTAGCTGTTGAATTTAACGAGTTGTTTAGTAAGATGCTAGATTGCGTAAAATCTGCTTCTGTTCCAATACTTAATAGTGGATTAATTTGATAATTGAGACCCACAAATTGCATGCTGTTTGAAAATGTTGAGTCTTTTCTGAAGATTTGTAATCCAGCTTCCAAGCTCACGGGGCTATTAAATATGTAAGCTAAATTTAAGTTTGCATTAAAACGTTGCTGTTCTCTTCCGTCGTTTTTGTACTCGATTGCTAAGGATTCCCCAAGGTGAAGGTTGTTGATCAGTGTTAAGTTTATATACCCATTCAGTTCTAATGAAGTTTCTTCGGTGCTATTAAACCCAATAAAGCCATCAAAAGTGTTTGCATTGTTTCTTTGTGTGTAGAGAAAAATTTTAGTTGAGTCTGTTGTGAATTGTACTTCTGGATCTTTTACGCTCGATGCAAATGCAAGATTTTCGAAGTTTTTGTTTTTATCTCTAATTTTTTCTAAATCAAATACGCTCCCTTCTCTGTAGCCTAATTTATATTTTGCAAAAGCAATTGGGAATTTTTCGTAACCTTTAATAATGATTTTATCGATTGTTCTTTTTTTGTTTTGCTTGAACTCGATTTCTGCTGTAATATATCCATTTTCAGCTTCCTTTAGATTTGTAAGTTTAAATTGATCAAACGGTCTACCTTGTTTGTTTAAAATTTCTAAAGCTTGTTTGGCGAATTCTTTAAATTCTGTAAAGGACATGTATAGGTGTCCTTCTTTTTCGGGGAATTCCGTTTTCTTAAATATAAACGAATCTGTATTTTTTCTGATTTTAATTCCTTTGTATCTTTTATTCAGCTTTAAATTTGCTTGGTAGACGTTATTTTTTATTTCTTCCAAAGAATGAACTTCCGCAAATATAAATCCCTGCTCTTTCAGTGTTGCAACTAAGTTGTACGTGTAGTCGCTAAGCGCTTTGGTGTTTTTGAATTCTGTTTTAAAAGAAAACTCTTCAATATATTTATTATTAATTTTGTCTAAGGTATTTATTTCAAGGCGAATATTTGCATCTTCTTGCGCATTTGCTAAAAATGTACCTAGGGCAGCAATAATGCAATAATGAATAAGAAGCTGTCGGCAATAAATCATTCAATAAATATGAGTTTCTAGAACTACAAAACAAGCATAATATTTTGTTTTATCAGAGTAGTTTGAAAATTAATTAATTATCCTTTGTTTCATAAAATTATATTTCTACATTTGCAAACCCAAAAAATTGGGATAAAAACATTTATTTAATATTGTAGTATAATATGCCAACAATTTCACAATTAGTAAGAAAAGGAAGACGTACTATAACTAAGAAGAGTAAATCGGCTGCCTTAGATTCTTGTCCTCAACGACGTGGAGTTTGTACTCGTGTTTACACCACTACGCCTAAAAAACCAAATTCAGCAATGCGTAAAGTTGCTCGTGTTAGGTTAACAAATGGTAAGGAGGTAAATGCATACATTCCAGGAGAAGGACACAATCTTCAAGAGCACTCGATAGTATTAGTTAGAGGCGGGAGAGTAAAAGACTTACCAGGGGTAAGGTATCACATCGTTCGCGGTGCTTTAGATACTGCTGGTGTAGAAGGAAGATTGCAACGTAGATCAAAATACGGGGCAAAACGTCCAAAAAAATAAGTTGAAAACTGTTTAAAGACAAGAAATGAGAAAAAGACAGGCAAAAGTAAGACCTATTCTTCCGGATCCTAAATTTAACGACCAATTGGTAACCCGATTTGTTAATATGTTAATGTGGGATGGGAAAAAGTCTATCGCTTTTAAGATTTTTTATGATGCTATAGACATCGTAGACGAAAAAAAACAAGACGAAGAGAAATCAGCTTTAGAAGTTTGGAAAGAAGCATTATCAAATGTAATGCCTCACGTTGAAGTAAGAAGCCGTAGAGTTGGTGGAGCTACATTTCAAATACCATCTCCTATTCGTCCTGATCGAAAAATTTCAACCGCTATGAAGTGGTTAATTAGTTTTTCTAGAAAAAGAAATGAAAAATCTATGGCGGCTAAATTGGCTGCTGAAATTCTTGCAGCTGCCAAAGAAGAAGGTGCAGCCGTTAAGAAACGTGTAGATACGCATAGAATGGCGGAAGCTAATAAAGCATTTTCACACTTTAGATTCTAAATAATGGCACAAAGAGATTTAAAATTTACTAGAAATATAGGTATTGCAGCTCACATTGATGCTGGTAAAACTACGACTACCGAACGTATACTTTATTATACTGGAATTAGTCATAAGATTGGTGAAGTTCACGATGGCGCAGCTACTATGGACTGGATGGAGCAGGAGCAAGAACGTGGTATTACCATAACATCTGCTGCTACGCACTGTACATGGCCTTATCGCGATGATGAATATATTGTAAACATTATTGATACACCTGGTCACGTTGACTTTACAGTAGAAGTTGAACGTTCGTTGCGTGTGTTAGATGGTGTAGTTGCATTGTTTAGTGCTGTGGATGGTGTTGAGCCTCAATCTGAAACGGTTTGGAGACAAGCTGATAAGTATAGGGTACCACGTCTAGGTTTTGTTAATAAGATGGATCGTCAAGGTGCTAACTTTTTCAATGTTTGCAAACAAGTTAGAGAAATGTTAGGCGGAAACCCGGTTCCTTTGCAAGTTCCAATTGGAGATGAAATTGACTTTAAAGGTGTGGTTGACTTAATTTCTAAAAAAGCAATTATATGGAATGAAGATGACATGGGGATGACCTATGAAGAAATCGATATTCCTGAAGAATTGAAAGAAGAAGTTACTAAATATAGAACTGAGTTAGTTGAAGCTGTTGCAGAATACGACGAAGAGTTAATGGAAAAGTTCTTCGAAGATGAAGATTCTATTACCGAAGACGAAATTATTGCAGCTTTACGTGCAGCAACAATCGATATGTCTATTATTCCTATGATGTGTGGTTCAGCATTTAAAAACAAAGGAGTTCAAGCTATGTTAGATGCTGTGATGCGCTACTTGCCTTCTCCAGTAGATGTTGAAGCTATTGAAGGTGAGAATCCTGAAACTGGCGAGGTGGAAACTAGAAAACCACACGTTGATTCACCATTTTCAGCTTTAGCTTTTAAAATTGCTACCGATCCTTTTGTTGGGCGTTTAGCTTTTTTTAGAGCTTATTCTGGTAGATTAGAAGCAGGTTCTTATGTGTTGAATAATCGTTCTGGTAAAAAAGAACGTATCTCTAGAATGTATCAAATGCATTCTAATAAACAAGAGCCTATTGACTTTATTGAAGCTGGAGATATTGGAGCAGCTGTTGGTTTTAAAGACATTAAAACTGGTGATACTTTAACTGATATGAATAATCCTATCGTTTTAGAATCTATGACTTTCCCTGCACCAGTTATTGGTATTGCGGTTGAGCCTAAAACTAAAGCAGATGTTGAAAAGATGGGTAATGCCTTAGCTAAATTAGCTGAAGAAGATCCAACTTTCGTTGTTAAAACAGATGAAGCATCAGGACAAACTGTAATTTCAGGTATGGGTGAGCTTCATTTAGATATCTTAATTGATCGTATGAAACGCGAATTTAAGGTTGAAGTTAATGTTGGTGAACCACAAGTAGAATATAAAGAAGCAGTTAAAAAACTAGCTGAACACAGAGAAGTTTATAAAAAACAATCTGGTGGTCGTGGTAAGTTCGCCGATATTGTATTTGATTTAGGTCCTGTTGATGATGATTTTGAAGGTTCAGGATTGCAATTCGAAGATAAAATTAAAGGAGGAAGAATTCCTAAAGAATTTATTCCTGCTGTACAAGCTGGATTTACTCAAGCTATGAAAAACGGGCCACTGGCTGGTTTTAATATGGACACGCTTAAAGTAACCTTAAAAGATGGTTCTTTTCACGCGGTAGATTCAGACCAATTGTCTTTCGAGCTTGCAGCTAAACTAGGTTATAAATCGGCTGCTAAGAAAGCAGGGGCTGTAGTATTAGAACCGATGATGAAAGTTGAAGTAGTAACCCCAGAAGAAAACATGGGTGATATCGTTGGAGATTTAAACAGAAGACGTGGTCAAGTTAACGACATGTCAGACCGATCAGGTGCTAAAGTAATAAAGGCTATTGTACCTTTATCGGAAATGTTTGGATACGTTACCACCTTAAGAACTTTGTCTTCAGGTAGAGCTACATCAACCATGGAATTTTCTCACTACGAAGAGACTCCATCAAATATATCAGAACAAGTAATCGCTGCGGCTAAAGGAACTACTAACGAGTAATAGAACTTATCATGAGTCAAAAAATAAGAATAAAATTAAAATCTTACGACCACAATTTGGTAGACAAATCTGCTGAAAAAATCGTGAAGACCGTGAAAACTACGGGTGCTGTAGTTACTGGACCAATTCCACTACCTACTAAGAAGAAAATCTTTACCGTATTGCGTTCTCCTCACGTAAATAAAAAATCACGCGAACAGTTTGAGTTGAACTCTTTTAAACGTCTTTTAGATATTTATAGTTCATCTTCAAAAACTATTGATGCGTTGATGAAACTTGAATTACCAAGTGGTGTAGAAGTAGAGATAAAAGTATAATTAAGTATACAGTATATTTTAGCAGGGCTTTTAGTAAGCCCTGTTTTTTCAATTTTTAATAATAATAATAAATAAATTATGTCTGGGTTAATAGGAAAGAAAATAGGCATGACCAGCATTTTCGACGAGAACGGTAAGAATATACCTTGTACCGTTTTAGAAGTTGGTCCATGTATTGTTACCCAAGTCAGAACCGATGAAGTTGATGGTTACAAAGCCATTCAGCTTGGTTTCGATGACAAATCAGACAAGAATGCTACGTTAGCGGCTCAAGGCCACTTTAAAAAAGCGGGCACTCCTGTAAAACGAAAAGTCGTTGAGTTTGATGGTTTTGATGCGGAGTACAACTTAGGTGATGCAATCACCGTAGATTTGTTTAAAGAAGGTGAATTTGTTGACGTTGTTGGAACATCCAAAGGAAAAGGATTTCAAGGTGTTGTAAAAAGACACGGTTTCGGTGGTGTAGGTCAAGCTACTCATGGTCAGCATAACCGTTTAAGAGCTCCTGGTTCTATCGGTGCAGCATCAGATCCTTCAAGAGTTTTCAAAGGTATGCGTATGGCAGGCCAAATGGGAAATGAAAGAGTAAAAGTACAAAACCTTAGAGTGTTTAAAGTTGTACCAGAAAAGAATCTTTTAGTTGTAAAAGGTTGTGTTCCTGGACATAAGAACGCTTACGTAACCATCGAGAAGTAATGAAGTTAGCAGTATTAGATATCAACGGAAAAGAGACAGGCAGAGAAGTAGAACTTCCGAGTGCTGTTTTTGGTGTAGAACCTAACAATCACGCTATTTACTTAGATGTTAAGCAACACCTTGCCAACAAAAGACAAGGAACGCATGCAGCAAAAGAAAGAGCAGATATTGTAGGAAGTACACGTAAGATAAAGAAGCAAAAAGGAACGGGTACAGCCCGTGCAGGTAGTATTAAATCTCCAATATTTAAAGGTGGTGGTCGTGTTTTTGGTCCTAGACCAAGAGATTATCACTTTAAATTAAACAAGAAGTTAAAACGATTAGCTCGTTTTTCTGCACTTTCAAAAAAGGTTCAGCAGAAAGCTGTTGTTGTTGTGGAAGATTTTAATTTTGATACCCCTAAAACAAAGGAATTTAAACAAGTTCTTTATAATCTAGAGCTTATCAATAAAAAATCAACCTTTGTCTTGGCTGAATTAAATAAAAATGTATATTTGTCGTCCCGTAATTTGGAGAAGTCCAATGTCGTAACTAATTCAGAATTAAATACTTATAGAATTATGAATTCTAATGTAGTCGTTTTTTCTGAGTCAGCTTTAAAGGGTTTAGAATCTAATTTCACGAAACAATAGTTATGAGTGTATTACAAAAACCTATAATTACAGAGAAAGCAACCGCTGATAGTGAGTTGAAAAACACATATTGGTTTGAAGTTGATGTTAAGTCAAATAAAATTCAAATCAAAGAAGCTGTTGAAGCTGCTTATGGAGTAACAGTAGATTCTGTTAGAACAATGAATGTATATCCGAAGGTGAAGAGCCGTTTCACGAAAACTGGAGTTATTTCTGGTAGAAAAAAGTTTACCAAGAAAGCCATTATTAAAGTGACGGATGGAGATGTAATAGATTTATATAGTAATCTTTAACAATTAAAAAATGTCGGTTAGAAAATTAAAACCTACAACACCTGGGCAGCGTTTTAGAGTTGTAAATGGTTTCGACGCCATTACAGCTGATAAGCCGGAGAAGTCTTTGCTTGCTCCGATCAAGAAGTCTGGTGGTAGAAACAACCAAGGTAGAATGACGATGCGCTACAAAGGCGGTGGTCATAAAAGAAAGTATAGAATTATTGACTTTAAACGTGATAAGCACGATGTTCAGGCGGAAGTTTTGAGCATAGAGTACGATCCTAACAGGACTGCTTTTATTGCTTTATTGCGTTACGATGATGGAGAAAAACGTTACATAGTTGCGCCAACTGGTTTAAAAGTTGGTGACAAGCTTGTTTCATCTTTAGAAAATGCAAGTACTGAAATCGGTAATGCTATGCCATTATCTAATATTCCTTTTGGTACTATAATCTCATGTGTTGAACTTCGACCTGGTCAAGGAGCTGTTATGGCTCGTTCTGCAGGTACATTTGCACA
The DNA here is from genome assembly GCF_014640175.1 of Psychroflexus salis. Lineage (GTDB taxonomy): Bacteria > Bacteroidota > Bacteroidia > Flavobacteriales > Flavobacteriaceae > Psychroflexus > Psychroflexus salis. The sequence goes on from NZ_BMGL01000002.1 coordinate 218,011, forward strand.
ACTTATGGCGCGTGATGGAAAATATGCCACTATTAAGTTGCCATCCGGTGAAACGCGTATGATACTGGCATCTTGTATAGCTACAATTGGTGCAGTGTCTAATAGCGACCATCAACTGTTAGTATCAGGTAAAGCTGGTAGAAGCAGGTGGTTGGGTAGAAGACCAAGAACTAGACCAGTAGTAATGAACCCAGTCGATCACCCAATGGGTGGTGGAGAAGGTCGCGCTTCTGGTGGTCATCCAAGATCTAGAAACGGTATTCCTGCTAAAGGATTCAAAACTAGATCCAAGAAAAAGTCGAGTAATAAACATATTGTAGAACGTAAAAAGAAATAAGCTATGGCACGTTCATTAAAAAAAGGACCTTTTGTTCATTATAAATTAGAGCGAAAAGTAGCTCAGAATGTAGAGTCTGGTAAAAAGTCTGTAATTAAGACTTGGTCCAGAGCTTCGATGATAACTCCAGATTTTGTTGGTCAGACCATCGGTGTGCATAACGGGAAGCAATTTGTTCCTGTTTTTGTAACAGAAAATATGGTAGGGCATAAACTAGGAGAATTTTCACCAACTCGTTCTTTTAGAGGGCATCAAGGTGCTAAAAATAAAGGTAAAAAATAAGAACAATGGGTGTACGTAAGAGAAATAGTGCAGAAAAATTGAAAGAAGCTAAGCAAGATGTTGCTTTTGCTAAATTAAATAACTGTCCAACTTCGCCTAGAAAAATGCGTTTAGTTGCAGATTTAGTTCGTGGTAAAGACGTTGCAATTGCAATGCAGATTTTACGGTTCAGTACTAAAGAAGCTTCTAAAAGAGTCGAGAAATTATTGCTATCTGCAATAGCAAACTGGCAAAGCAAAAATGAAGGTGAAGATGTAGAACAGGCTAATTTATACATTAAAGAAATTAAAGTAGATGGAGGTAGTATGTTAAAAAGATTACGTCCAGCTCCTCAAGGTAGAGCACATCGTATTAGAAAAAGATCTAATCACGTTACTATAGTTCTTGGGGAAAGAAATAACACTGAAAGCTAAGATAAACTATGGGACAAAAAACAAATCCAATCGGAAACAGATTAGGTATCATTAAAGGTTGGGAATCCAACTGGTACGGTGGTAGAGATTATGGAAATAATCTAGCTGAAGACGATAAGATAAGAAAGTATATCCATGCTCGTTTATCAAAAGCTAGTGTTTCAAGAGTGATTATTGAGCGTACGCTTAAACTTGTAACCGTTACTATTACTACCGCACGACCTGGTATTATTATTGGGAAAGGTGGTCAGGAAGTAGACAAGTTAAAAGAAGAGCTTAAACAAATCACGAATAAGGAAGTTCAGGTCAATATCTACGAGATTAAAAGACCAGAACTTGATGCTCATTTGGTTGCTTCCAGTGTGGCACGCCAAGTAGAAAACAGGATTTCTTATCGTAGAGCTATTAAAATGGCTATTGCCGCAACCATGCGAATGAATGCAGAAGGAATTAAGATTCAAATTGCAGGACGATTGAATGGTGCAGAAATGGCTAGAGTAGAATCTTACAAAGATGGTAGAATTCCGTTATCTACATTTAGAGCAGACGTTGACTATGCTTTAGTAGAAGCTCATACTACTTATGGTAGATTGGGTATTAAGGTATGGATTATGAAAGGTGAAGTTTACGGAAAAAGAGAGCTCTCTCCTCTCGTTGGACTTTCAAACTCCGACAATAAAGGTAAAGGTAGACGTACAAAACCACGTCGAAAAAAGTAATTTTAAATTATAAACAATGTTACAACCTAAAAGAACGAAGCATCGTAAACAACAAAAGGGGAGAATGAAAGGATTATCTCAGAGAGGTCATCGTTTATCAAACGGTACTTTCGGGATTAAGTCACTCGATTCTTCTTTTGTAACGGCAAGACAAATTGAAGCCGCTCGTATTGCTGCTACTCGTTATATGAAAAGAGAAGGATCTCTTTGGATCAAAATCTTTCCAGATAAACCAATTACTAAAAAACCACTCGAAGTTCGAATGGGTAAAGGTAAAGGTGCAGTAGAGTATTACGCAGCTGTTGTTAAGCCTGGTAGAATAATTTTTGAAATAGGTGGTGTGCCCCTAGCTTTAGCTAAAGAAGCTTTACGCTTAGCAGCCCAAAAATTACCAGTTAAAACAAAATTTGTTGTTGCTAGAGATTATCAAGAATAATTTTATAAATTATGAAACAATCTGAAATTAAAGAATTATCTGTTCAAGAGCTTAACGAAAAGCTTACTAGTTTTTCAAAAGAATTAAGTTCTTTGAAAATGACACATGCTATTAGTCCTTTAGAGAATCCTTCTCAATTAAGAAGTGTTCGTAGAACTATTGCACGTATCAACACAGAAATTACAAAAAGAGAATTACAATAATTCTACTTACAATGGAAAAAAGAAACTTAAGAAAAGAACGTATCGGTGTTGTTACTAGTAACAAGATGCAAAAATCTATAGTAGTCTCTGAAACTAAAAAAATCAAGCATCCTAAATATGGGAAGTTCGTACTTAAAACTAAAAAGTATGTAGCGCATGATGAAGAGAATACTTGTAACGAAGGTGACACTGTAAGAATTATGGAAACTAGACCTCTAAGCAAAAATAAATGCTGGAGATTAGTAGACGTAATAGAAAGAGCTAAATAATTATGGTACAGCAAGAATCAAGATTAAGAGTAGCCGATAATACAGGTGCCAAACAAGTTTTGGTTATTCGTGTATTGGGAGGTACAAAAAAGCGTTATGCTTCAGTTGGTGATAAAGTTGTGGTAAGTGTTAAAGAAGCAACTCCTAATGGAAACATTAAGAAAGGAGCAGTTTCAACTGCCGTAATTGTTCGTACAAATAAGGAAGTAAGAAGACCTGATGGCTCTTACATACGCTTTGACGATAATGCCTGTGTGTTGTTGAATCCAACAGGCGAAATGAGAGGAACACGTGTTTTTGGCCCAGTAGCTAAAGAATTACGTGATAATCAATTTATGAAAATTGTTTCACTAGCACCAGAAGTGCTTTAAATCGACTTTTAAGATGAAAAAAATTAAAATTAAAGTAGGTGATAAAGTTCAGGTTTTAGCTGGTGAGCATAAAGGTCAGCAAGGATCTGTTCAAAAAATATTTAGAGATAAAGACAAAGCTATTGTTGAAGGTGTAAATCTTGTAAAGAAGCATCAAAAGCCTAGCGCATCTAACCCTCAAGGTGGTATCAAAGAAATGGAAGCTCCAATTCATATCTCAAATTTATCATTACTTACTAAAGATGGTAACACTACTAGAGTAGGCTATAAGCTTGAAGATGGTAAAAAAGTAAGAGTTTCTAAAAAATCTAATGAAGTAATTTAATATGAGTTACGTACCAAGACTTAAAGAAGAATATAGCCAAAAAGTACTTCCAGCTTTAGTTGAAGAATTTGGTTATAAGAATAATATGCAAGCTCCTAAGTTGCAAAAAATCGTAATTAGTAAAGGTGTTGGTGAAGCCATCGCTGATAAAAAATTAATCGATTATGCAGTAGAAGAGTTAACCATGATTACAGGACAAAAGGCTGTTGCTACAAAATCTAAAAAGGATGTAGCTTCCTTTAAATTAAGAAAAGGAATGCCTATCGGTGTAATGGTTACTCTACGTGGTGAGCGTATGTATGAATTTTTAGATAGATTAGTAACTTCGGCCTTGCCGAGAGTTAGAGATTTCAGTGGTATTAAAGCTACTGGTTTTGACGGAAGAGGGAACTATAATTTAGGTATTACTGAACAGATTATTTTTCCTGAAATCAATATAGATAAGGTAAATAGAATTACAGGAATGGATGTTACATTTGTAACTTCAGCTGAAACTGATAAAGAGGCTAAATCATTATTAACAGAATTGGGTTTACCTTTTAAAAAGAAATAATATGGCTAAAGAATCAATGAAAGCACGTGAAGTTAAACGTGCAAAAACAGTTGAAAAATACGAAGAGAAAAGAAAAGTTCTTAAAGAAGCTGGCGATTATGAAGCTTTGCAAAAATTGCCTAAAAACGCTTCACCAGTTAGAATGCACAACCGTTGTAAATTAACTGGAAGACCTAAAGGTTACATGCGTCAGTTTGGACTATCTCGTGTAATGTTCAGAGAAATGGCTAATAAAGGTTTAATACCTGGAGTAAAAAAAGCCAGTTGGTAATTACATTAACGTAAAAGGAATACAAATGAATATAGATCCTGTAGCAGATTATTTAACACGTATAAGAAATGCAGTAGCTGCATCTCATAGAGTTGTTGAAATTCCTGCATCGAATTTAAAAAAGGAGATGACAAAAATCTTGTTTGATCAAGGTTACATCTTAAGTTATAAGTTTATTGATGACAATAAACAAGGAACAATAAAAATAGCACTTAAATACGATAAGCACACTAACGACCCAGTCATTAAAGCACTTCAACGTATCAGTAAATCTGGTTTACGTAAGTACTCACCAACTGATGAGTTACCAAGAATCTTAAATGGTCTTGGAATAGCTATCGTATCTACATCTAAAGGCGTAATGACAGACAAGCAAGCGCGTAAAGAGAATGTAGGTGGAGAGGTGCTTTGTTATATTTATTAAATAATTAAAGACTAAATAAAATGTCAAGAATTGGAAATAGTCCAGTAAGCATTCCCGAAGGAGTAACAGTTACGGTGAAAGACAACACGGTTACTGTGAAGGGTAAATTAGGGGAGCTTCAACAAGAATTTAGCGATATTGATATTCGCTTAGAAGAAAATGAAGTTATTCTTGAACGCAATACCGATAAGAAAAACATCAAATCTAAACATGGTTTGTATCGTGCACTTATCAATAACATGGTAGAAGGTGTTTCAAAAGGATTTACAAAAGAACTAGAATTGGTTGGTGTTGGTTATAGAGCAACTAATCAAGGTCAGAAATTAGATATTGCAATTGGTTTTTCGCATAATATTGTAATGGAATTGGCTCCCGAAGTTAAAATCGAAACAGTTTCAGAAAAAGGAAAAAATCCAATTATAAAGCTTTCTTCATTTGATAAACAATTGGTTTCTCAAGTAGCAGCTAAAATCCGATCATATAGAAAGCCAGAACCTTATAAAGGAAAAGGTATTAAGTATGTAGGTGAGTATATCAGAAGAAAAGCAGGTAAATCAGCTTAATAAAGAATAATTATGGCATTTTCTAAACAAAAAAGAAGATTAAAAATAAGAAAGCGCATCAGAAGAACAATTTCTGGTGATGCTTCAAGACCGAGATTATCGGTTTACAGAAGCAATAAATCTATTTATGCTCAGTTAATTGATGATGTTAGCGGTAAAACAATTGCTTCTGTTTCATCATTTCACTTAGGCAAAGAAGCAGAAGAACTCAATAAGGTAGAACAATCTAAACTGGTTGGCAAAACTTTAGCTGAAAAAGCATTGAAATTAGGAGTAGATAAGGTCTCTTTCGATAGAGGTGGTTATTTATATCACGGTAGAGTTAAATCATTAGCAGAAGGTGCTCGCGAGGGCGGTTTAAAATTTTAAAGTATGTATCAAGATTATAAAAACGTAGAAATTGTAAAACCTGGTGGATTAGATCTTAAAGATCGTTTGGTAGGTGTTCAGCGTGTTACTAAAGTAACAAAAGGTGGTAGAGCTTTTGGATTTTCTGCTATTGTTGTTGTAGGAGACGAGAATGGTGTTGTAGGTCAGGGTTTAGGTAAATCTAAAGAAGTTGCTGATGCTATTTCAAAAGCTGTTGAAGATGCTAAGAAAAACTTAGTACGAATTCCTTTGCATAAAGGAACTTTGCCGCACGAGCAATTAGGTAAATATGGTGGTGCTAGAGTATTGTTACTTCCTGCATCTCCTGGTACAGGTGTTATTGCTGGTGGACCTGCTCGTGTTGTTCTTGAATCTGTTGGAGTACACGACGTACTTTCTAAAAATCAAGGATCTTCTAACCCACACAACGTGGTAAAAGCAACTTTTGATGCATTACTTCAATTAAGGAGTGCACAGACTGTTGCTCAACAACGTGGTATTAGCCTTGATAAATTATTTAACGGATAAACAGCAAATTAGCATGGCAAAAATAAAAGTTACAAAAGTAAAGAGTGCTATCAAAAAACCAGGACGTCAAAAGAAAACTCTTGAAGCTCTAGGTTTGAAAAAAATAGGTCAGTCTGTTGAACATTCTGATACTCCTAACATCTTAGGAATGGTAGCAAAAGTTAAACATTTAGTTTCTGTAGAAGAAATATAAAATACACTTAAAATGGAATTACATAATTTAAAACCTGCAGAAGGTTCCGTTAAGTCTCAAAGCAAACGATTAGGTCGTGGTGAAGCTTCGGGTTCTGGAGGTACAGCTGGTAGAGGACATAAAGGTGCGAAATCGCGTTCTGGTTATTCAAAGAAAATTGGATTTGAAGGTGGGCAGATGCCATTACAACGTAGAGTTCCTAAATTCGGCTTTACAAACCCAAATAGGGTTGAGTATAAAGGTGTAAACCTTGATATACTTCAGTCCTTGGTTGACGAAAAAGGAGTTAAAGATACTTTAGATTTCAACCAACTCTTCGATTTAGGTGTTGTTAAAAAGAAGGATCTTGTGAAAATATTGGGTCGTGGTAAATTAACAGCAAAACTCAAAGTTAGCGCCCATAAATTTACAAAATCTGCAAAAGCTGCTATTGAAGCTGCTGGTGGTGAAGCAATAACTCTATAAATCCATTCTGCATGAAGTTTTTTGAAACAATACAAAATATCTGGAAAATCGATGATCTAAGAAATAGAATCCTATTAACTTTAGGTTTATTGTTAGTTTATCGTTTTGGTGCACAAGTTGTTCTACCAGGTATTGATACAGCTCAATTAGCCAAATTGTCTGAACAAACAGATGGTGGATTACTAGGGCTTTTAAATGCTTTTACGGGAGGTGCTTTTTCTAATGCATCTGTATTTGCTTTGGGTATTATGCCTTACATATCTGCTTCAATTGTAGTTCAATTAATGACAATTGCAATTCCGTATTTACAAAAGCTTCAGAAAGAAGGCGAGAGCGGTAGAAAAAAAATCACGCAGATAACTAGATGGTTGACTATTGGTATAACTTTAGTTCAAGGCCCAGGATATATCTATAATTTATATAATATCCTACCTTCAGCTGCTTTTGTAATGCAAGACTCAGTTGCTTTTGTAGCTTCATCGGTTATTATTTTAACAACCGGATGTATATTCGCAATGTGGCTTGGTGAAAAGATAACTGATCGAGGTATTGGTAATGGTATATCATTACTTATTATGGTTGGAATTATCGCAACTTTGCCTCAATCTTTTGTACAAGAATTTGCATCTAGAGTTTTTCAATCTAATGGAGGTCTTATTATGATTCTAATTGAATTAGTTATTTGGTTCCTTATCATATTAGCATCTGTTATGTTAGTTATGGCTGTTCGAAAAATACCAGTACAGTATGCACGTAAAAATGCGTCAGGTAAATATGAAAAAAGCTCTTTTGCAGGTGCAAGGCAGTTTATTCCACTTCGTTTAAATGCTTCGGGTGTAATGCCAATTATCTTTGCGCAGGCAATTATGTTCGTACCCGCTGCAGTAGCTGGTTTATCCGAATCTGAAGCTGCTCAAGGAATTACAGCCGCGTTTAACGACATGTTTGGTTTTTGGTATAATCTTGTTTTTGCTTTGCTTATCATAGTTTTTACTTATTTTTACACGGCAATTACAGTTCCAACCAATAAAATGGCTGACGACTTAAAACGTAGTGGTGGATTTATCCCTGGTATTCGTCCAGGTACAGAAACTTCTGAATATTTAGATAAAATTATGTCTCAAATTACTTTGCCTGGTTCCATTTTCCTTGCCGTTATTGCTATTTTTCCAGCAATAATAGTTTCCTTATTAGGAGTTCAACAAGGATGGGGTTTGTTTTTTGGGGGTACATCTTTACTAATTATGGTTGGTGTTGCGATTGATACTATTCAGCAAGTAAATTCATATTTATTAAATAGACACTACGACGGTTTAATGAAATCTGGTAAAAATAGAAAAGCAGTAGCATAATTATGGCAAAACAACCATCGATAGAGCAAGACGGGACAATTATTGAAGCATTATCTAATGCTATGTTTCGTGTAGAATTAGAAAATGGTCATATTGTGACCGCGCACATCTCTGGAAAAATGCGTATGCATTATATTAAATTACTTCCAGGAGATAAAGTTAAATTAGAAATGAGTCCTTACGACTTAACTAAGGCTCGTATAACCTATAGATATTAATAATATGAAAGTTAGAGCATCAATAAAAAAGAGAAGTGCTGATTGCAAAATTGTACGACGAAAAGGTCGCCTTTATGTAATCAATAAAAAGAATCCCAAATTCAAACAAAGACAAGGCTAATTATGGCAAGAATTGCAGGTGTAGACATACCAAAACAAAAGCGAGGAGTTATAGCTTTAACCTATATCTTCGGAATTGGCAGAAGTACCGCTAAAAAGATTTTAGCAACAGCCAAAGTAGATGAAAGTACCAAAGTATCTGATTGGAATGACGATCAAATCGGAAAAATCCGTGATGCTGTTGGAGAGTATACAATTGAAGGTGAATTGAGATCTGAAGTTTCAATGAATATTAAGCGTCTTATGGATATTGGATGCTACCGTGGAATTAGACACAGGTCTAGTTTACCACTTCGAGGTCAGCGCACAAAAAATAATTCAAGAACCCGTAAGGGAAGACGTAAAACTGTTGCCAACAAGAAAAAGGTAACTAAATAATTTTAAGTATGGCTAAGTCAACTAACAAAAAACGTAAAGTAATTGTTGATGCTTTTGGAGAAGCTCATGTTTCAGCTTCCTTTAATAACATCATCGTTTCTTTATCTAATAAGAATGGAGATGTTATTTCTTGGTCTTCAGCTGGAAAAATGGGGTTTAGAGGTAGTAAAAAAAATACACCTTACGCAGCTCAATTAGCAGCAGAAGATGCATGTAAAGTAGCTTCAGAATTAGGTTTAAAAAAAGTAAAAGTGTACGTTAAAGGTCCTGGAAATGGAAGAGAGTCTGCTATTAGAGCAATTCATAATGCAGGCATAGATGTTACAGAAATTATCGATGTAACTCCTTTACCACACAATGGGTGTAGACCACCTAAACGTAGAAGAGTTTAATTAATACGATTATCGAAGGAATAGACCTTAATTCATAATCACAAATCAAATAGAATGGCAAGATATACTGGTCCCAAAACTAAAATAGCTCGTAAATTTGGCGAAGCTATCTTCGGAGATGATAAGTCTTTCGAAAAAAGGAATTACCCTCCTGGACAACACGGAAACAATCGTAGAAGAGGAAAAAAATCTGAATATGCTGTCCAATTAATGGAAAAGCAAAAAGCTAAATATACTTACGGTATTTTAGAGCGTCAATTCAGAAATATGTTTAAAAAAGCTACTAGAGCTTCTGGCATTACTGGTGAAGTATTACTTCAATTATGTGAGTCTAGGCTTGATAACATAGTTTATAGACTTGGCGTTGCTCCTACAAGAAGCTCAGCTAGACAACTAGTTTCACATAAACACATTACAGTTAATGGTGAATTAGTTAATATCCCATCTTATCAAGTTAAGCCTGGAGATGTAGTAGGAGTTAGAGAAAAGTCTAAGTCTTTACTAGTAATAGAAGAATCACTTCAAAACAATAAATCGGTTTATGAGTGGATGTCTTGGAATTCTGAGAAAAAAGAAGGTACTTTAGTGAATACGCCTGAGCGTTCACAAATTCCAGAAAACATCAATGAGCAGTACATCGTAGAATTGTATTCGAAATAATTAACAAGCAGAATTCAAATTATGGCATTATTTAATTTTCAGAAACCGGATAAGGTAATTATGATTGAGTCAACTGAGTTCGAAGGAATCTTCGAATTTAGACCTTTAGAGCCGGGTTATGGTTTAACAGTTGGTAACGCCTTACGAAGAGTGTTGTTATCAGCTTTAGAAGGCTTTGCAATTACATCTGTACGTTTTGAAGGCGTAGAACATGAATTTTCCACCATTCCTGGTGTTGTTGAAGATGTTACCGAAATAATTCTAAACCTAAAACAGATACGTTTTAAAAAGCAACTTGAAGATCTTGATAATGAAGCTGTCTCAGTTTCAGTATCTGGAGCTAATCAGTTGAAAGCTGGAGATCTTCAAAAATTTATTAATGGTTTTGAAGTTTTAAACCCAGAGCTAGTGCTTTGTAATATGAACAAAGATGTTTCTTTAAACATGGAATTATCTATCGAAAAAGGTAGAGGTTATGTCCCTGCTGAAGAAAATAAAGTTGAAAAAGCACCTATTGGAACAATATTTACCGATGCCGTTTTTACACCTATAAAAAATGTAAAATATAGCATAGAGAACTTTAGAGTTGAACAAAAAACCGATTACGAAAAATTAGTTTTCGAAATACAATCGGACGGTTCTATTCATCCTAAAGACGCTTTAACTGAAGCAGCTAAGACATTAATACATCACTTCATGTTGTTTTCTGATGAACGTATTACATTGGAAACAGACGAATTATCGCAAGTCGAAACTTACGATGAAGAGTCGTTGCACATGAGACAGTTACTTAAAACTAAATTGGTTGATTTAGATTTGTCTGTTAGAGCACTTAACTGTTTGAAAGCTGCAGAAGTAGACACTCTTGGTGACCTAGTTTCTTATAATAAAAATGATTTGATGAAGTTTAGAAACTTTGGAAAGAAATCGCTTACAGAATTAGAAGAGCTTGTTGCTAATAAGGGGCTAGATTTTGGTATGGATTTATCAAAATATAAATTGGATAAAGACTAATTTGGAGTCTAAAAACACAGAAAAATGAGACACAGAAAAAAAATTAATCATTTAGGACGCAAGACTGCTCACCGCAAATCCATGCTTGCAAACATGGCTTGCTCTTTAATTGAACATAAGAGAATTAATACCACTTTAGCTAAAGCAAAAGCTTTACGTGTGTTTGTTGAACCTTTAATTACCAAATCTAAAGAAGATACTACACACAATCGTCGTTTAGCATTTGCTAAATTAAGAAGTAAAGAAGCTATTATTACTTTATTTAGAGATGTTGCTGCTAAAGTAGGCGATAGACCAGGTGGATACTTAAGAATTATCAAGTTAGGTAATCGTTTAGGTGATAATGCTGAAATGGCAATGGTAGAATTGGTAGATTTTAACGAAATTTACGACCCAAAAGCTGGTTCTACAAAGAAAAAGTCTACTCGTAGAGCTGGTAAAAAAGCTAAATCTACTGAGCCAGTTGCTCAAGACAATAAAGAATCTCAAGATAATGAGAAAAAAGAAGACTAATATTTTTAATATAATCTAATTGATAAGGGATAGGCTTTAGGCTTATCCCTTTTTTTATATCTTATACTTATGAAATATCAACAAAAAAAAGATGCCTTAGTTCTGTTAGAAGATGGAAGTGTTTTTTATGGCAAATCTCCTAATGCAAGTTCTATTAGTACTACTACTAGTTTTGGTGAAGCTTGTTTTAACACTGGCATGACTGGATACCAAGAAATATTTACAGATCCATCTTATTTTGGACAGATTATGATTACAACCAATGCACATATTGGTAATTATGGTACAAATAGTGAAGAGTCAGAATCATCATCACCAAAAATTGCTGGTCTTGTTTGTAAAAACTTTTCCTTTAATCCATCTCGGGTTAATATGGATAAAAGCCTTCACGACTTTTTAAGTGAAACTAACTTGCTTATTATTTGCGATGTAGACACACGAGCACTAGTTGAACATATACGTGAGCATGGTGCTATGAATGCTGTTATCTCTACTGATGTGCACAAGATTGATGAATTAAAATCTGAATTAGCTAAGCAGCCTTCTATGAATGGACTTGCCTTAGCCAATCAAGTTTCTACTAAAAAAGTATATGAGTTAAGTGATGAGTCTGACCTTTATAAAGTTGCAGTTTTAGATTTAGGAGTAAAACATAATATTTTAAGACATTTAAAAAACAGAAAATGTTCATTAAAAGTTTTTCCTTGGGATTCTACTTTCGAAGATTTACAAAACTATAATCCTGATGCTTTGTTTATTTCAAATGGCCCGGGTGATCCAACACCCTTAAAAAATGCTATAAATGTGGCTAAAAAAGCTATCGAGACTAATTTTCCTATGTTTGGTATTTGCTTAGGACAACAAATTATTTCATTGGCTTTAGATATTCCCACTGAAAAGATGCATCATGGTCATCGCGGTATAAATCACCCAGTTCTTAATTTAGAAACTGGTAAAGGTGAAATTACTTCTCAAAATCACGGCTTTGTCGTAGCAAAAGAAGCAGCCGAAAAAAGTGAACTTATTCAAATTACGCATAAGCATCTTAATGATGACTCTATTGCTGGCTTTCGGGTTAAGAATAAAAAATGTTTTTGTGTTCAATATCATCCAGAAGCTGGTCCCGGCCCAAACGATGCCACTTATTTATTTGATGACTTCATTAAACTAATGGCTAATTAATCTCAATTAGTTTATTCCGATGATTGGTATATAATTTGAAATGCACATAAAATATTCTGTTTATATATTTTTTAATTTTCAGTAAATACTGTGAGTAAGAGTAATAAAAAAAGCCGTTTTATTTAAACGGCTTTTTTTATTAAATTTAAGTATTTAAAATTACCATGTTGGTAATAAAACAGAATCAACTATATGGATAACTCCATTTGAAGCTTCAAGATCAGAAACAGTTACTGTAGAAAGACCGCCATTTGCATCTTTAACTACAACTTTTCCATCTTTTAGCATAATACTTAGACTAGCACCTTGAACAGTTTTTACTTCTGCTGTGCCGCCACCTTTTTCAACGGCAGCAATAACATCTTTTGCAGTCAATTTTCCTGCAACTACATGATAAGTAAGCACCATTTGTAGTTTAGATTTATTTTCAGCTTTCAATAAATAATCTACTGTGCCATCAGGTAAGTTTGTAAACGCAGTATTTGTAGGAGCAAATACTGTAAATGGTCCATCAGATTTTAAAGTTTCAACAAGATCTGCAGCTTTTACCGCAGCTACTAATGTAGTATGATCTTCTGAGCCAATAGCAACATCGACCACATCCTTATTCTGACTAAACCCTAAGGAAGTTACTAACGTAATTGCAACTAATAGTAATTTTTGTATTTTCATGATATAAATATTTTATTCAAATTTCAACAAGTTTTTAGTCTAAAAATTAAAATTAGTAGATACTTAACTTTTTTAACTTGCAGTATTAAAACGTTTAATCTTAAACAATATTTTTATTTATATCTTAATCAATTATAAGTATCGATGAATTAATTTTTTATTCAACAGTTCATTATTTACCTCTTTTCAACAAAATTTTTTCATCAAATTATCGTAATTATTTCAAATAGGATAAACAAATAATCTAGCTTATGTTATTTCACAATAAAGAGAAGTGTATAATGTAAATATTTGATTTCTCTAACGTTATAGTTATTAATTTATCAATGCATATTTTTTAATTGTCCTAAGAATAGATTATTTTGCAGTAAATTTTAAATACACAAAAATGAGTTCAATTTTAGACGTACATGCTAGACAAATATTCGATTCGAGAGGAAACCCAACCATTGAAGTTGATGTTTTAACCGATTCAGGTGCCTTAGGCAGATTTGCTGTTCCTTCTGGAGCTTCAACTGGAGAGCACGAAGCGGTTGAGTTAAGAGATGGAGGAGATGATTATCACGGTAAAGGAGTTTTGAAGGCGGTAGATAATGTTAATAATTTAATAGCTGATAAATTATTAGGTTTCTCAGTGCTTGAACAGTCAGAAATAGATCAATTACTTATAGATTTAGATGGAACGCCTAACAAAGCTAAATTAGGAGCTAATGCAATTTTAGGTGTTTCAATTGCATGTGCTAAAGCAGCCGCTGAAGAGTTAGGCTTGCCATTATACAGATACATCGGTGGTGTAAGTTCTAACGTTTTGCCTTTACCAATGATGAATATTATTAACGGTGGTTCGCATAGTGATGCGCCTATTGCATTTCAAGAGTTTATGATTATGCCAGTTTCGGCTAATAACTTTACAGAAGCTTTAAAAATGGGTACAGAAATTTTCCACCACCTTAAAAAAGTTTTACAAAAAAGAGGCTTAACCACATCGGTTGGAGATGAAGGTGGCTTTGCTCCAAAACTTGATGGAACAGAAGACGCTATCGAATCCATTCAAAAAGCTGTTGAAAATGCAGGTTATGTTTTTGGTGAAGATATTTTTATTGCCTTAGATTGTGCGGCTGCAGAATTTTTTGAAGATGGTAAATATAATTATGCCAAATTTGAAGGTGAAAATGGAAAAGTGCGAACATCTGAAGAACAAGCTGAATATTTAGCTGAACTAGCTTCAAAATACCCAATTATTTCTATTGAAGATGGAATGGATGAAAACGATTGGAATGGATGGAAAATCTTGACAGATAAAATTGGAGATAAAGTACAATTGGTTGGAGATGATTTGTTTGTAACTAATGTTGAACGATTGGCACGTGGTGTTAAGGAAGGAATTTCAAATTCTATTTTAGTAAAAGTAAACCAAATCGGTACTCTTACAGAAACTATTAATGCTGTAAATATGGCACATAATGCAGGATTTACTGCTGTTATTTCTCATCGTTCTGGAGAAACGGAAGACAATACTATTGCAGATTTAGCTGTAGCTTTAGAAACAGGACAAATTAAAACAGGATCAGCATCACGAAGTGATCGTATGGCGAAATACAATCAATTATTAAGAATTGAAGAAGAATTAGGCGACCAAGCCATATTTTTAGGAAAGAAAGCTTTTAAGATAAAGTTTTAAATTATAGACTAATTTTTTTTTGTAAAAAGCGGCAAGGAGTAATTAACATAAAGTTATGCTTCTTGCCGCTTTGTTTATTAAGGTATTAACCTGTAATTAACACTGCTTTTTGTAAATTTGTAAAAATCAATTTTAACACATAATACAGTAAATATATGAATGCATCAATTGAGTTTGAAGGAAAAAAATATGAACTTCCTGTTGTAACAGGTACAGAAAACGAAAATGCAATAGATATCTCTAAATTAAGAGCTTCTACCGGAGGTTTAATTACATTGGATAGAGGCTTTAAAAATACTGGTTCTTGCGAAAGTGCCGTAACCTTTTTAGACGGTGAGAAAGGAATTTTACGTTACCGCGGTTATGCCATTGAAGAACTTGCCGAAAATGCAAGCTTTCTCGAAGTTGCATATTTGTTAATATTCGGAGAGTTGCCAAATACTACCCAACTTGACAAATTTTACGCAGATATAAAAGAAGAATCGCACGTTGATGAAGAAATGAAAAAAATTCTAGATGGATTTCCGAAATCTGCCCATCCTATGGGAGTTGTTTCTTCCTTAACTAATGCTTTAATTGCATTTAATCCATCTTCAGTAAATGTCGATTCTGAAGAAGATATGTACAATGCAATTATAAAAATACTCGCTAAATTTCCAGTATTATGTGCTTGGGCTTTACGTAAAAGAACCGGACAACCTTTAGATTATGGCGATTCATCTTTAAGTTATGTAGACAACGTGTTAAAAATGATGTTTAAAAAAGCAAACCAAGATTACAAAGTTAATCCTGTGGTTTCATCTGCACTTAACAAGCTCTTAATTTTGCATGCAGATCATGAACAAAACTGCTCAGCTTCAACAGTTCGTATTGTAGGTTCTTCCCATGCTGGTTTATTTGCATCTATATCTGCGGGTATATCTGCACTTTGGGGTCCCCTTCATGGAGGCGCAAACCAAGCTGTTATCGAAATGCTTGAAGGTATTAAAGAAGACGGAGGCGATACTAAAAAATATATGGCTAAAGCAAAAGATAAAAATGATAGCTTCAGATTGATGGGCTTTGGACACCGTGTGTATAAAAATTTCGACCCAAGAGCTAAAATTATTAAAAAATCTGCAGATGATGTCTTAGGAAGCTTAGGCATTGAAGACCCTGTATTAGATATAGCTAAAGGTCTTGAAAAAGAAGCTCTAGAAGACCAATATTTTGTAGATAGAAAACTTTATCCAAACGTTGATTTTTATTCAGGTATTATTTATAGAGCATTAGGAATCCCAACAGATATGTTTACTGTAATGTTTGCTTTGGGAAGATTACCAGGCTGGATTGCTCAATGGAGAGAAATGCGTTTACAAAAAGAACCAATCGGTCGACCAAGACAAGTGTATACAGGTAAAACACACCGACCATTTGTTGAAGCGAATAAAAGATAATTGAAATTAAATAAAAATAAATATGAAAAAGATTGCAATATTAAGCTTACTATCACTTTCACTAATAGCTTGTGGTGGCGAAGCTGAAAAAAAGGAAGATTCAAAAATGACTATCGGTGGGAATGAAACCGAAGTTAAAGATGAAAAAAGTACAGAAAGTACAGAAGAAGAAAATGGAGTAATTCAGCTTTCTTTAGAAGGTAATGACCAAATGAAGTACAATAAAAAACGTTTAAGAGCTAAAGCTGGTGCCGAAGTGGAACTTACATTTAAACACGTAGGTGAAATGTCTAAGCAAGCTATGGGACATAATTTTGTGCTACTTAAAAAAGGAACAGATATCATGGCTTTTGGTGAAAAAGCAGCTGGTGCAGTAGATAACGACTACATTCCACAAGATACTTATGAAGTAATTGTACATACCGAAATGCTTGGTGGTGGTGAATCTACAGTCTTAAAATTCACTGCTCCGACTGAAAAAGGTGAGTATGATTTTATTTGCTCTTTTCCAGGTCATGTTGCTTTAATGAAAGGGAAGTTTATTGTGAATTAATTCTAACTAAATCAAATTAAAAAAGCCGATTTCAATTGAAATCGGCTTTTTTAATTTATGCTTATTACTTATATAACTTCGGCTGAAATGCCAGCATCTAATATTTTTATGCAACGCTCTCGCAAATCTTCAAAACTTCCCGTTTTTACCCCACATTTGCCTTTATAATGAATTAAAATGGTGCATTGTTCTGCTTGAGTTGGAGAATGATCGCAAACTTGAATTAGCGTTTCAATTACATGATCAAAAGTATTAACTTCATCATTATGTACAATTAGCTCATGTTCCTTATCTATTTGCTCAGCAACTTCTACTTCTTCATATACTTGCTCTTTGTATCCCATGCTTTTTTGTTGCAAAAATATAAAATATAGCTTTTCTAGATAATTGCTTTAACAAATTTAGCAGCTATCCAATTTTCTTTTTCTAGATTTTTAATAAAAGTAAGCTTGTGCTTGTTAGCTTCATTTTGAATGATAGGCAAATCTTTTTTATAAAATCCACTGAAAAAAATGGCACCATCTTGCTTTAAAAATTTAGCATAAGTAGCCATATCTTCAATTAAGATATTTCGATTAATGTTGGCAAGGATAACATCAAATTTAGTGTCGATTTGTTCTGCGCCACCTAAAATTACTTTTCCGCTAACGCAGTTACGTTCTAAATTTTCAGTGGTGTTTTCTATACACCAATTGTCAATATCAATATAAATAACTTCTTTGGCTCCCTTCATATTCGCTAAAATACCCAGAACACCAGTGCCACAACCCATGTCCAACACTTTTTTATTGGTCCAGTCATCTTCTAAAATCAACCGAATCATTTGGAAAGTGGTGGCATGATGACCAGTGCCAAAAGACATTTTGGGTTCGATAACAATATCAAATTCAACTTCTTTTTTCTTATGGAAAGGTGCTCTAACCATACATTGACTACCAACTTCAATAGGAGAAAAATTTTTCTCCCATTCTTCATTCCAATTAATGGTTTCTACTTTTTCTCTTTGAAAGTTAATTTGAACTTTTTCATTTTTAAAAAGTTCAATTTTGTTTTCAAAACCTTCTTCATCTAGTTCTTCTTGCACATAGGCCGATAAACCTTCTTCAGTTTCTTCAAAAGATTCAAAATTGAACAAACTTAATTCTGCTAACAGAATATCGGTAAAAGGTTCTTTTGGCAAAATATGAAAATGATAAGCAATATAATTCATTTATAAACTATCAATAATGGCTAAAAAATCTTCTGCTTTAAGTGAAGCTCCACCAATTAAACCACCATCTACATCAGCTTTTCCAAAAATTTCTTTAGCATTATTTGGTTTTACACTACCACCATATAAAATACTCGTATTTTTTGCTACTCCGTTGTTGTATTTTTCAGCTAATAAACTTCGTATAAATGCATGCATTTCTTGCGCTTGCTCTGGACTTGCAGTTTCTCCTGTACCAATTGCCCAAACTGGTTCGTAGGCTATAATTATGTTTTGCATTTCGCTGGCAGATAATTGAAAAAGTCCCTTTTCTAATTGTGTTTTTACCACATCAAAATGCTTTCCTGCTTTACGGCTTGCTAATTCTTCTCCTACGCAAAACATGACTTGAAAATCTTCTTTTACCGCTTGGTTGGTTTTAGCTGCTAAAGTTTCATCGCTTTCTTTGTATATCGCTCGACGTTCGCTATGACCAATTATAACATATTCTACACCAACGCCTTTTAACATTTTAGCCGAAATTTCTCCTGTATGGGCTCCAGATTCATTTTCATTGATATTTTGAGCAGCTACTGAAATGTTTGTGTTTTTTAAACTTTCAAATGCATAATGTAAGTTGGTAAAAGGTGGAGCAACTACCACTTTGTTTTGATTATTCGCTTTAATTTTCCCTGTAAGTCCTTCTAAAAGCA
Organism: Psychroflexus salis; assembly: GCF_014640175.1. Lineage (GTDB taxonomy): Bacteria > Bacteroidota > Bacteroidia > Flavobacteriales > Flavobacteriaceae > Psychroflexus > Psychroflexus salis. Next base: position 236,805 of record NZ_BMGL01000002.1, read on the forward strand.
CTTTGGTTTCAGAAAGATCACAATTCATTTTCCAGTTTCCAGCTACAATTTTACTTCTCATATGTATATAATTTAGTTTAGTTTTAATTTCGGGTCAAGGTAAGCATGAATTAAGTCTACCAATATATTGATGCAAATAAATAAAAAGGCAATCATCAAAACAGCTCCCATTATAATTGGTAAATCTAAGGCATTTAAGGCATCTACAATTTCTTTTCCTAAGCCATTCCAGCCAAATATATATTCTACAAAAACAGCACCAGCTAACATCGACGCAAACCATCCTGAAATAGCAGTAACTACTGGGTTTAAGGCATTTTTAAGGGCGTGGTTTTTAATTATTTGATAATTGCTCAGTCCTTTGGCTTTAGCAGTCCGGATATAATCTTGATGCATAATTTCTAATAAAGCATTGCGCATTAATTGGCTTACCACTGCTAAAGGCCGAATACCCAAAACCACGGCTGGTAAAATTAAATTTTTCAACACTAATTGATTTTGCTCACCGTAATCGTCTAGCTCGTATAAGTTTCCACTCATGTTTAAACCAGTATATTTTTGTAATACAAAGGCAAAAAGCCAAGCAAAAAGAATGGCGCTAAAAAACGAAGGAACACTCATTCCCAAGGTTGATAATACTTGAATGCAATTGTCTAAAATTCCACCTTTATTTACCGCCGAAATTATGCCTAAAAATATACCAAATAGCAAGGCTAAGCTTATTGCTGAAATAGCTAAAATAGCGGTATTGGGAAGTGTTTCTGAAATAACACTGTTTACCGATTTTCCATTTTTTTGAAAGGATTCGCGTAAGTGTGGAAATTTTAATACAAGGCAAGTTGAAGCTGTACAAACTAGCGATTGAGCTCTATATTTTCCTGAAGCTAAAGAAGTAAAATCTGAAGCTTTTGTACTGTGAAATGACAACGGAGATAAATCGTTTAAATACAGTACATATTGTTTTCCTAGTGATTCATCGAACCCATATTTGGCGTTGATGTTTTCAATTTGTGTTTTACTTTGGTTTTGTCCCAACATCATTTGCGCCGGGTCGCCGGGTAAAACAGTGAATAAAAAAAATATTACACTAACTACCCCAAATAAGGTGAATAAAGCGTAGGCTATTTTCTGAATTATCGGCATTAAATATTATAATTTGGTCTGGTCACTATCATTCCAATGCCATTTTTGTTTGATTACCGCATCTTCTATAATCAAGATACCTGGATTTGAACGAACGATGGTTTTTATGGCAGTTTCATCGGTAAAATAAAACGGAATTTGGATATTATGTTCTTTTTGAAGCTTTTGAATAGCTTCATCTCCAGAAGCCGATAAACCAATTACTTTAAAGTTTTTTTGTTCAGCTTTCTCAATTACTTTTTGAATATTTTGCCAAGCATCATTTTCGCTTTTGCTTAAATTATAAGCAGAAATAACAAGCAGTTTAGGTTCACTTAAAATTTCTTCTGTGTAGTCTTCTCCTTTTTTATAAAAACCAAAATCTTTAATTTTAGGTACAAAGCCTTCATCTACTAAAACCGTATTCACTTCAATAAATTCACCTGCAATTTCTGGATAGCTTCCTTGGTTGCTTATAACTTCTTCTTCACCATTGATGTTGAATTTCCAATCGTATCGGTATTCGGCTTGTGGTGCATCTTCTGGTATTTTCATATTTTCTGGAATATTTGTACTGATTTTATAAGCTCTAAAATCGAAGTACGGCAAGTGATTCAATACATAATTTCCAAACCAAAAACTGAAAATAAAAATAACTCCAAATAAGCCCCAATTTAGCTTCTCAGAAAATAACGGCTTAATTAGTTTTTGATTGAAGAATAAAATTAATATCAAAATCAATAAAATAACATCCTTATAAAAAGATTGCCATGGAGTTAACGGAATGGCATCGCCAAAACAACCACAATCGGTTACTTTATTGAAGTAAGCTGAATAAAACGTGAGAAAAGTAAAGAACACAATCATAAGTAGTAAACTCCAATTGGTTACTTTTTTGGCAATACCTAATAGTAAAGTTACTCCGAGAAGCATTTCGTAAATAACAATAAATAAAGCTAGTAATAAAGCATGCGGAATTAAGAATTCTAAATTTAAGACACCTTCGCCAAAGTATTCTTCTAGTTTGTAGGAAAAGCCAATTGGGTCGTTTAGCTTAATAAATCCACTAAAAATGAATAGTACTCCAACAAATATTCTGGCAAATTGTACAATTGCATTTTTCATATTATTACTTTTTTTCTTCGATTAAAATTAGGGCGAAAACAGCGTAGTTAATCATATCTTGATAATTGGCATCAACGCCTTCACTTACTTCAGTTTTACCTTGGTTGTCTTCAATTTGTTTTACGCGCAGAAGTTTTTGCAAAATTAAATCGGTTAATGAACTTATGCGCATGTCTCGCCAAGCTTCACCATAATCGTGATTTTTGTTAAGCATAAGGTTTTTGGTTTTCCGACTGTGTTTTTCGAAAAGTTCCATTGCTTTTTTGGTATCTAAGTCAGGCTGCTCGGCTATGCCCAGCTCCAATTGAATTAAAGCCATGATGGAATAATTAATAATACCGATAAACTCTCCGTTGGTGTCATCAGCCACTTTTTGTGTTTTCTTTTGTTGAATGCTTCTTAAGCGTTGTGCTTTAATAAAAATCTGATCGGTTAACGAAGGTAATCTCAATATTCGCCAAGCACAACCATAGTCTTTTAGTTTTTTAGCAAAAAGTTGACTGCAGACTTCAATTACTTTATCGTATTGATTAATAGTTTTTTCCATACTTTGTTCATAAAAAACAAATTTCGTTTAAAATAAATTGCTTTACAAACAAGTAGACTTTATTTCAAAAAAAATCCTGAATTTGTCGATTCAGGATTTTAAGGATTAGTTCGGTCTATGTCCGTATATCTTTTCGTACAGATCTATATATTTTGCTTTAATTTCTCTTCTTTTTATTTTCATAGTAGGGGTGAGGTGTCCATCTTCAACCGACCAAATGTCTTTGGTGAGTTCAAATTTTTTAATTTTTTCCCATTTACCAAATTTTTGGTTGTGGAAGTCTACTTCTTCTTGTATCCTATCGATTAATTCTGATTTGTTTACTAAGTCTTCATGATTTGAATAGCTGATGTTTTTTCGTTTTGTCCATTCTTCAATAAATTCAAAATTAGGCTGAATTAGTGCAGCTGGCATTTTTTCTCCATCGCCAATAACCATAATTTGCTCTATAAAACGCGATTGCTTCATCATGTTTTCGATTACTTGCGGAGCAATGTATTTACCGCCAGATGTTTTAAACATTTCTTTTTTACGATCGGTTATACGCAGGAAGCCTTCACTGTCTACTTCACCAATGTCGCCTGTGTGGAAGTATTCGTTTTTTATAACTTCGTCTGTTTTTTCTTTGTTTTTGTAATAACCAATCATTACTTGTGGACCTCTTACAAGTATTTCGCCATCTTCTGCAATTTTTACTTGCGTTTCAGGAATGGGTTTACCAACGGTTCCAATCTTAAAGCCATTGTTTCGTAAGTCGTTTACGGCAACTACTGGAGAAGTTTCAGTTAATCCATAACCTTCCATTACACGTATATCGGCAGCATTGAAAACGCGTGCTAATCTAGATTGTAAAGCTGCACTTCCAGAAGCAATAACTTTTAAGTTACCGCCAAGTGCTTCTTGCCATTTACTGAAGATTAATTTACGCGCTATTTTTAATTTAAATTCGTACCAGGCTCCATTTTGTCCATAGGGTTCGTATTTTAAACCGAGCTCTACAGCCCAGAAAAATAAATTCTTTTTAATGCCTGTTAAATCAGCTCCTTTGGCAATAATTTTATCGTAAACCTTTTCAAGAAGTCTTGGCACAGCAGACATTACATCGGGTTTTATTTCTTTAAGATTATCGCTTATGGTTTCGATACTTTCAGCAAAATAAACACTCACGCCATTATACATATACATGTACTGTAGCATGCGTTCGTAAATATGGCAAACGGGTAAAAAACTCAAAGCTTTGGCTTGGCCTTCGTGGAGAGGCAAACGCGTAGAACTGTGAATGGCATTACTGCTAATATTTTTGTGCGATAACATTACACCTTTGGGTCTACCAGTGGTTCCCGAAGTGTAAATTAAAGTTGCTAAATCGTTTTCGTCTACTTTGCTCATTAAAGTTTCAACTTCGGCTTGGCGTACATCGCTTTCTCCTAATTTTAAAACTTCCCTCCAGCTTTTAGCGCCTTCGATATCATCAAAAGAATAAACATCTTTTAAACTGGGCACTTGGTCTTTAATCGCCATTACTTTATCGTACACTTCTTGATCGGAGACAAAACAATATTTCGATTCGCTATGGTTTAACACATATTGATAATCGTCTTCCGAAATAGTTGGATAAATAGGCACATCTTGCGCTCCAAGTTGCATAACGCCAATATCTACAATGTTCCATTCGGTACGATTGTTAGTTGAAATAATGGCGATTTTATCGTTAGGCTGCACACCTAATTCCAATAAACCCCGACTTATTTTGTTGGCTTTATCTACAAAATCTTTAGCGCTTGTTGCTTTCCATTGGCCATCGTATTTGGTTACTAAAGCTGCTTCTAAATTATATTTTTCCAGTTGATATTTAGGAAAATCGAATAGTCTTTTAATTGTCGTCATCTTTTCAATGTTGATTTACCTTGCAAAATAAGAATATTTTTCAGATTTTCAATATTTTATTGTCTTGTTAAATAAGAATTATGGACTTTATCGACTTACTATTTCAGATTTATGATTTTCGATTTGCTGAATTCTGATAGGTGATTTCCGATATGCGATTTCTGAAATCTACAATCTGAAATCTATAATCAATAATCTGAAGTCTGCAGTTCCAAAGTCTTTAATTTGTCATTAAGAATATTGCTTTCTACAGTAAACAATAGTGTTTTTTGTTTTTTGAAATTAACAATTTTGTGCATTTTATACAACATAAAAAATGAGTAGATTAAGTGTAAATTATACAACCAAAAATCATAAAATCAACAATCCAAAATCAGCAATTTTCAAATCATTAATCCAAAATTTACCGTTTAGAAATTTTATTACCAGTAATATGCCGTTGCCTAGAGCATCTAAAACCATTTACATCATCATTTCTGAGTTTGCGGTGTTTTGTTTTTCGGCCTTGTACGCGTTTGCGCCACATTCTGAAACTGGAGGCTTTCATTTCCAAACGCATAATTTTGATTACGTCGGCTTCTTTTACGCCAAATTGAAATTCTATAGCTCCAAAAGGAGTACGGTCTTCCCAAGCCATTTCAATAATACGGTCGATTTCTCGTTCAGTAAATTTTTCTTTGTAGTTATCCATCATTCAATAATTCTAAAAGTTAAATTTATTCGTTCGTTGATTTCTTTTTTGGTTTTAGGAATTTGATGTTGCCAAAATGCTTGTGTTTTGCCCAACATTAATAGCAAACTCCCATGACTTAAATTCAATTCGAATTTTTCTTTGTGATGGTCTTTCCTTCGCATTTTAAATTTCCGAGTTACCCCAAAGCTCACCGATGCAATCTGTGGAAATTTCCCCAATTCTTTTTCATCATCGGCATGCCAACCATTACTGTCTTTTCCGTTTCTGTATAAATTTAATAAACAAGTGGTAAATTCTAACTGACTCACTTTTTCAATTTTTTCTTTTATTTTTAGTAATTCTCCTTCAAATACATGTGGGTACATCGTGATGTTAGAGTACGAATACGGCTTATTATTTGTTGCATATAAAGCCGTTAGTCGAGGTTGGTCGTATATTTTTCCAAACACTTTAATTTGATCATGTTGCCAAGGAATGTTTTTTTCTAAGTATTTAAAAAATTTATTTGCTTCATTTGTTTCAAAAAAATTAGGATAAAAAACCAATTGCGCATCAGGTAAGTTATATACTTCTTTATTCATTTTATACCCAATAATATAGCGCCCACCAAATCAATGCAAATTGTAAAGGTATGCGTAAAATTAATATCCATTTTGGTATTCCTGCCGCTTCTTTTTTACCACGTAACATATTAAAGTGTACCAATAAAAAAACAAGCAACATCAATACAATTCCGATGATAGCCACATTTCTAACTTCTTTAAAAAACAAAGCAGCTCCTAAAATTATTTCTGCAATTCCACTTAAAAACACAAGTGTTTTATGTGACGGTAAAAATCTTGGCATTACCCGCAGATATGCTTTTGGCTTAATAAAATGCATTATACCAGCAAAAATATACATTATAGCCATGCTGTTTAAACCCCAATCTTCTGTCATAATGCTAAATTACTAATGTTATAATTGAAGTATGTTTTTTTGTAAAAACATTAACCTGAAAAATTAGTTTTAAATTTTCAATTCTAAATTCTAAATTTTGAATTGGGAGAGAGCTTTTGGCTAGTAGATATTAGCAATTCGAGCTTCCCTGATTAGAGTTTACCGTTTTTAAGATTTTTAAATTGAAATATTGTTATGTTTTTCAAATCTCTTTGTTTTTTTGCTCCTAGCTCTAAAGGGAGAAAACAAAACATTCTAACCAAATACCTTAATTTAAAAATAAAACATATCTATTTTTATGCTGAACTAAAATTTACCTCAAAGATGCGCACCCTTTAGGGATGGGAAATGCAGCACTAAGTTTGAGTATTCTTGCTAGCATATTTTCAAATTTTCAAATCATCAAATCAAGTCATTTTCAAATTGCTAAATTAGCCCATTCTTACATTTCCAAATTGCTATATTTTTAAATAGGCTTATTTTTAAATTTGCATATTTTCAAATCTACAAATTGACCCATTTTCAAATTGATATAGTACCTTTACAGCCATGAAATTTAAGCAAGAAATTAACCGAAGAAGAACCTTCGGAATTGTATCTCACCCTGATGCGGGTAAAACTACTTTAACTGAAAAACTACTGCTTTTTGGTGGAGCTATTAACGAAGCTGGTGCCGTAAAAAGCAATAAAATTAAAAAAGGAGCTACCAGTGACTTTATGGAAATTGAACGTCAACGTGGCATTTCGGTAGCTACTTCGGTCTTGGGTTTCGAATATAAAAACATCAAAATAAATATTCTCGACACACCTGGTCACAAAGATTTTGCAGAAGATACGTTTAGAACACTTACTGCGGTAGATAGCGTAATTGTTGTAATTGATGTTGCCAAAGGAGTCGAAGAACAAACCGAAAAGTTAGTAGAAGTTTGTAGAATGCGTAAAATACCAATGATCGTTTTTGTTAATAAATTAGATCGAGAAGGGAAAGATGCATTCGAATTGCTAGATGAAATTGAACAAAAATTACGTTTAAAAGTTACGCCATTAAGCTTTCCAATAGGAATGGGGTACGATTTTAAAGGAATTTATAATATTTGGGAAAGCAATGTAAACTTATTTACGGGCGACCCAAAAAAAGATATTGAAGAAACTGTAGAAATCAGCGATTTATCTACACCAGAATTAGACGATTTAATTGGAACAGATGCTGCCGAAAATCTTAGAGAAGAACTAGAACTCACTCAAGGCGTTTATCCTGATTTTAGCAAAGATGAATACGTAAATGGAAATTTACAACCTGTTTTTTTCGGCTCTGCTTTAAATAATTTTGGCGTACGCGAACTACTCGATTGCTTTGTAGAAATTGCTCCATCTCCACGAACCAAAGAAAGCGATATCCGATTGGTTAAACCTGACGAAGATAAATTTACAGGCTTTGTATTTAAGATTCACGCCAATATGGATCCCAAACACCGCGATCGACTTGCCTTTGTAAAAGTAGTCTCAGGAAAATTTGAACGCAATAAACCCTATTTGCACGTCCGCCACGGAAAAAATTTAAAATTCTCTAGCCCAAACGCTTTTTTTGCAGAAAAAAAACAAGTGGTAGACGAAATGTATCCCGGTGATATTGTGGGATTACACGATACTGGAAACTTCAAAATTGGCGATACACTCACCGAAGGTGAACAACTCAACTACCGCGGAATTCCCAATTTTTCGCCAGAGCATTTTAGGTACATTAACAATGCCGACCCGATGAAAAGCAAGCAATTGTACAAAGGTATAGAACAGCTAATGGACGAAGGTGTCGCGCAGTTGTTTACACTAGAGCTCAACGGAAGAAAAATTATTGGTACAGTTGGCGCCTTGCAATACGAAGTAATTCAGTATCGCCTCGAACACGAATATGGAGCCAAATGTTCTTACGAAAACATCAACGTGCACAAAGCCTGTTGGATAGAACCCAAAGACCCAAAAAGCCAAGAGTTTGCTGATTTTAAACGCGTAAAATCTAAATACCTGGCTACAGATAAGCAGGGTCAATTGGTATTTTTAGCAGATTCGTCTTTTTCCTTACAAATGACGCAACAGAAATATCCAAATATACATTTTCACTTTACATCAGAATTTTAATTTTTCTCGATTTTTTAGAAGCCAAGAACCTGCTTTCCGTTTCAATTCCGCAGTTTTCAGCAAGCAAAACATCAGCACAACAAGAGCTTCCTTTGGTCGCTTTGTTGCTTGTGTTTTTCTAACTTCAAACTTTACGGGATTTTCACTTCAATCAGGGCTAGGGCATTCTACTTTTAGTTCAAAAAAGAAGGGTGTTTACGATTTTAGATTGAATGAATTGAAAATGGGAAATACGAACAATACATAGATTTTACTAATGGAATAGTTAGTGCAAGGATTACAAAAATTCTCTTCTAATACAATCAAGACTAAATTTAAATCTTCAAATCTATTTTTTGAGTGAAGCTTAAATGTTTCAAGAAAAACACTAAGTTATTCGAAGTTTTTACTTCGCACTTGATTCGGATTAAAAAAGTGATCATCAACAACTGTAATTTCGTACTTGATGTGGAATCTTTTACTCGTTAGTTCGTCGTACGTCCCTAAAACATCAATCCAAATACCCCATTTTCTTCATCCAATCGTCGTTGTACATTTTGCCAACATATCGACTACCGTGATCGTGAAAAAGGACTACTACCACATCGTCTTTTTTAAAATGATCTTTTAATTGTAGCAAACCTTTTACTGCTGCTCCAGCAGAATTTCCTAAAAACATACCTTCTTCTTTAGCTAATTTTTGGGTATAGACTGCTGCATCTTTATCGGTTACTTTGGTAAAACCATCAATAATTTCAAAACGAACATTTAAAGGTAAAATGTCTTCGCCAATTCCTTCAGTAACATAGGGATAAATTTCTTTTTCATCAAATTCTCCTGTTTCGTGGTATTTTTTAAATACCGAACCATAGGTGTCAATTCCCCAAACTTTTACATTTGGATTTTTCATTTTTAAGTAGCTGCCCACTCCAGAAATGGTTCCGCCAGTTCCAACGCCAACAACAAAATGCGTAACTTTACCATCAGTCTGTTCCCAAATTTCGGGACCAGTAGTTTTAAAATGTGCTTTACAATTCGATGGATTGTCGTATTGGTTTACGTACCAAGAATTTGGAGTTTCTTCTGCTAAACGCTTTGATGTGGAGTAGTAAGACTGCGGATCATCTGGAGCTACATCGGTAGGGCAAACGTGTACTTTGCAACCAACGGCTTTTAAAATATCCATTTTTTCTTTACTTTGTTTATCGCTCAATACACAAATTACTTTGTAGCCTTTTACAATGGCAACCAATGCTAAACCCATTCCAGTATTTCCAGATGTACCTTCAATAATGGTTCCGCCAGGTTGTAATCTTCCATCAGCTTCCGCATCCTCAATCATTTGTAAAGCCATACGGTCTTTGGTTGAATTTCCTGGGTTGAACGTTTCGTATTTGGCTAGTACTAAAGCATCGATTTCTTCAACAATAGAATTCATTTTTACCAAAGGAGTATTTCCAATGGTTTCAATAATATTATTAGCGTATTTCATTCTTTTGCTTGCTATTTTTTAAATGCAAATGTAATAAAGCACTTTGTTAAGAACGAAAAAGATAAAGTTTATGTAGTTTTCTTTTTCTTAATGCTTAGGTAAAAAAAGAATATACTAATTAAAAATACAATTGCTCCACCCCAAACATAGCCTTTGCCATAATTGGTAATTACAGAATAATCAAGAATATATTTATAAAGAATTGAGCCCGAATATAATAATAAAATACAAGCGATAATGAAATAGAATATTTTCATGTAGAAAAAGTAGTGAAATACAAATGCTGGCTCACTTTTAAGTTAAAGAGCCAGCATTTAAATTAGTTTAAAAATTACTTAGTAACTTTTGTAGTTGTTGGGTTGTAAATACCAAAAGTTAAACTGTTAATTAACCCATCTACAAACGTATGCGTAATAGTTACTTGGTAGTTTTCAGCACCGCCTGCCATTTCAACTGGGTCAGATTGGCTAATGTTTGCTAAACCATAAATTAAATAATGATTTTTCTTTTTAACTTCAACACCAGTTTGTGAACCATTTCCTACGTTGTAGGTGTAAGTGTAGCAAGAAGTCATTACAAAAGCGAATGCTAAAAGCATGCAAATTTTAGTTACTTGTTTTTTCATGATAATAATTTAAATTTTTACTAAAATACTAAAAAGTTAAATTATAATAAATTTTTATTCAATTATTCTTTCAGTAAAATTTTTAGAGCAAACAAAAGAATAACAAAAGCTACAAATCCTAAGAGAATTTTTAAACTTCCTTTATACTGTTTTTTGTGTAATTTTTTATCGCCTTTGTAGCTAAAAATCATCAGGATTACAAAAGCAATCACAAAAAATCCAGCAAACCACCATTGTCCTTCAGAAAACATATATTTGATATTTCAAACAAAAGTAGTTTTAAAATGATAAATAAACCTTTAGATGCCGTTAAAAAATTTCATGAAACCTATGGTTTGGGTGTAAGTAAAGATCCAGTTGCTAGTCTTGGAAAGGCTAAAAACCTGCTCCGTTTTAATTTAATGAAAGAAGAAAACGAAGAGTATTTAGCTGCTGCAAATGCCAACGATCTTATAGAAGTTGCCGATGCACTTGGCGATATGCTTTATATTTTGTGCGGTACAATGCTTGAGCATGGAATGCAAAATAAAATTGAAGAAGTATTTGATGAAATACAAAGTAGCAACATGAGTAAACTTGGTGAAGATGGAAAACCAATTTACCGTGAAGATGGTAAAGTGTTAAAAGGCCCCAATTATTTTAAACCTAACATTGCGCAATTTTTTGAAAAGAAATAAAGCTTAAAAGAGACCGTTAATTTCAGCATCAATTTTATTGATAATGTTTCCTAAATCTTCTGGATTGGATACAAAATCCATATTGTCTACATCTATAATAAGCAAATTGCCTTTGTTGTAATCATGTATCCATGCTTCGTAGCGTTCGTTTAAACGGTTAAGATAATCTATAGAAATTGAATTTTCATAATCTCTACCGCGTTTCTGAATTTGGTTCACTAGATTAGGTACGGAGCTACGCAAATAAATTAATAAATCTGGAGCTTTGGTAACCGATTCCATTAAATCGAATAATGACTTATAATTGCTGTAATCTCGGTTGCTCATTAAGCTCATGGCATGTAAGTTAGGAGCAAAAATATAAGCATCTTCGTAAATGGTACGATCTTGAATTACATCTTTACCGCTCTCTCTAATGTCTAGAATTTGTCTGAAACGGCTGTTTAAAAAGTAGATTTGTAAATTAAAAGACCATCTCGACATATCGTTGTAAAAATCTTCTAAATATGGGTTTTCTAGTACGTCTTCATACTCAGGTTCCCAGTTGTAATGTTTGGCTAAAAACTTAGTTAATGTTGTTTTTCCAGCTCCTATATTACCAGCAATTGCTACGTGCATAAATTTTAATTATTAGGGGTAATTTGATAAATATGAATCATTTCTCCGTCGTAAAGATAAAGTTTTTCATCATTTAAGTGTACTTGATTGAACTCAATTTTGGGTAATTTTAAAGTGTTCAGTTTATTTTGTTTTTGATTAAAATAATAACTTTCTCCATCTTTGTTAATTAGTAAAATATTGTTTTTGTATACTTCTAAGACGTCAAACACTTTTTCGATTTTTTTAATTAAACTTCCATAGGTATTAAATTGATATAATCCTGATGTAGTTTGAAGCCAGCAAAAGTTAAAATTACTTTTTTGATGCAAAACTTCTTCAGCTATAGGAAGTGTTTGTAATTCTGTTTTTTGGCGTTGGTAATTAAAAATTTCAAGTTCTTGTAAGTCCGCATTAAAAATCCACAAACTCTGGTCGTTTGCTGTAGTACAAAAATCAACTAATTTATAATCTGCTAACCGATCAAACGAAATGCGTTTAAGCTCATTTAATCGGTTATCTAATATTAAAGTTGTATTTGCTTCTTTATAAAATAGTGTGATTTGAAGTGGGTTTAGTAAATCTACATAATAAATATCTCCAAGTTGTAAATCTTTAAATTCAACTAATTGTTCTCTGTTTTTTTTAAATAAAGTGTTCTGCTTAACGTAGTACATGTTATTAAACTTGTCTACACCTATAAATTGAGTAGCTTCAAGTGGAACGCTACTTATTTTTTGGACAATATAATCCTGTGCAAAATTTTTATTTACAACAAATAAGCTAATGAAAAGAAATATAAATTTTATCAAATTAATTTATTGGCCTCTAAAAAACACGATGGTACTTAGTGTTTTTAAGAATATGCGTAAATCTAAGAAAATATTTCTTCTTTTTATATAGTACAAATCATATTGAAGCTTCTCTAGGCTATCTTCTTCAGAAGATGCATACTTTGCATTAACCTGAGCCCATCCTGTTAGTCCAGGTTTTACAACATGTCTTATTTCATAAAAAGGAATTTTTTTTCTTAACTCTTCAACAAAAACAGGTCGTTCAGGGCGAGGTCCAATAAAACTCATTTCTCCTTTAAGGACATTGATAAATTGCGGTATTTCGTCTAATCTAGATTTTCGTAAAACTTTTCCAAATTGCGTAATTCTAGTATCGTTTTGTACAGCCCATTGTGCCCCTTTTTCTTCAGCATTGGTTACCATACTTCTTAACTTTACAATTTTAAATTTTTTCCCATTTTTTCCTACACGTTCTTGTTTATAAAATAATGGTCCTGGATTGCTAAATAAATTAATAACGAGAACAAATGGAATAACTATAATTAAAAATACTAAACCCAACAATGCAATAAGTACATCAGCTAACCGAGTAAAACTTAAATATAATTTATTTTGATTGCTTCTGCTAAAAGGGAAATAACAATAAAAATCGTTTTTTACATTTTCGACAGGAATTTTTCCAGTCAATTCTTCATAAACTTGGGTATAGGCTTTTATTGGATATCCTTTTTTAAGTAAAGGAATTAAATTTTGGTATAATTTTAAACCAACACCTTGTAAGGAATTGGTTACAACAATTTCGCTGATCTTTAAATCTTCAACTGCATTTTGTAGCTCATCAACATCATACCTATTGCATTTACTAATGCTAACATTATTTAGGTCTGAATCTACATAGCCTACAATTTCGTAATTGGGATCTTTTTTTTCTAAATCTAATATAATGGCATTAATATCGAAGTTTTCTCCAACAATTAATACCCTTTTGTAAAATCTTGGAGCTGTAATTAGCCCTACATAAGCAAAACGCCAAACACAAATAAAGCCTAATAGACTAAAAAAAAAATAAATAATTTGAAGTCGATTTGCTGGTAATTGTGGTGTGTATATGGGCGTCATTAAAAAGAAAACTACAACCAAAGAAGAAGTTATAGTAAGGCCCTTGAAAATTTTATAGCGCGATTCTGCTTTTTGCAGGTCGTACATTTCTAATATGGTGCCAAAAAGCAAGAAATAAAAGGCAATTACAATAAACCATATCACATAATTATCGTCGGTACTAAAGTAGCTTAAACCAATTACTTCTTTTGCAAAATAAATTGAAAAGCATGCCACTACTGCATCGATTATGCGCAATAATATTTTGCGTTCTGAAATTTCAAAATGGGTAGACTTCTTAGATTGCATAGTTAGTTAACAGAAACATCGCCGAAAAGGAAAATAATTTCAAGGATAAAAATACCAAATTTATTGACATGAGAAATTTTAAAGTTTGATTTTTTAAAATAATTGTTTGAAAGGGCAAAAATGCTGTACAAAGCATCAGTTAATACGTATGGTAAATAACTTTGTTTAACTAAATTTATTTTAATCTGTAGGTGCGACAAGGAATTTATCTGTGATTTTATGGAGTAAGAGCAAAGTGGATTTAAAATAATATTCTTTATCACTTCTAATGGCGTACTAATATGCTTTCTCTATATCTATTTCAAATTTCAAACTTTTTTCATCTCTAAAGCGCTTATAATTTTCAGCTAATTGATTAACGACAGTTTTAGGATTGGTTACACTTGCCACATGTGGTGTAATATGAATTGATTTGTGCTTCCAAAACCAATGGCTTTGTGGCAAAGGTTCTTCTTCAAAAACATCTAAAAATGCAGCACATATTTTTTCTTCTTTTAGTGCTCTTTTTAAATCATCTTCATTTAAATGTTCGCCACGCGCTATATTTATAAGGCAACTTTTGTTGGGTAATGCATTAAATAAATTTCGATTTAAAATGCCTCGAGTTGCTTTAGTTAAGGGTAATAAACAAACCAAAATTTCTGATGTGCTTAATAATTCATTGAGTTCATCCTTAGAAAAAGTTTTTACCTGAAGTATGTTTTTTTCTGAATTTGACCATCCGGCAACATTAAACCCTCTACTTACTAAAGTTTTTGCCACAGCGGACCCTAAAGTACCTAGACCTAAAATACCAACTTGAGTTTCACTAGGGTTTTTATATTTTTTTGCATTCCATTCTTCTTTGGTCTGGTTTCTTTGATAAGTTGCAGTATGCCTTAGGTGGTTTAGGCATTGCATAAGTACAAAGTCGCACATGTCTTTGGTAAGTTGTTGGTCTACAATTTTGGTAATTCGAATGTGCTGAGGTAAATTAGGATCGCTAAAAATATGATCTACACCAGCTCCAAAACTTGCTATTACCTGTAAATTTTTAAATTGGTTGAAAACTCCGTGTGGATGCTTCCATGAAATAGCAAACTCGACATCGTCTGGCTTTTCAACTTCATCTAATAGCTCTATTTTGGTGTTTGGAAGTTTGTTTTGTAGTAATTTTTTAAAATCGGTTAAGTCAGCTCTTTGGTGTATTAAAACTATACTCATTATAATTCATATTTTAAATCGAACGCAAATTTTATTAATTCTCCTTTTCCGTTTAAATTGAGTTTTCGCATCATATTTTTTCGATGTTTTTCTACTGTAGATATAGCAGAATAACGAATTTCAGCAATTTCTGCTGAAGACTTACCTTGTGCAATATGTTTTAAGATTTCTTGTTCGCTTTGGGTTAGTTTTCTTAATAAGGCGTGCGATTGTTTTTCTTCTTTTACTTCTCTTTTTGTATGGTTAGGTCTATAAAAATAATCGTTATGCGATACAAATTGAATAGCATCAATAATTTCGGTTAAGTGAGCATTTTTTAAAATATAGCCGTTTACACCAGCTTTCTTCATGTTTTCAAAGGGTTCATCTTGAGTAAACATTGTAAATGCAATAATTTTAATTTGAGGGTATTCTTGCTTAACACGACTGCACAACTCAATACCATCCATAACTGGCATTTTAATGTCTGTTAGTATTACATCTGGCTTCTTTAAGGGAATTTGATCTAAAATTTCCTTTCCGTTATTTCCTGTTAAAACCACTTCCATGTCGGGGAAATTGCTAAACATTAAGAGCATTCCATCTATTAAAGACTGGTGGTCGTCTGCAATGGCAATTCTTATCATAAAGGTAAATCTATTAGTACTGTGGTTCCTTTATTTGCGGTGCTTTCAATTTCTATTTCGCCGCTCAAATGCTTTACTCTTTTTTGAATACTTTCTATACCTAAGCCTTCATTAATATTGTCTTGTACATTAAAACCAACCCCGTTATCTTCAACAATAATACTAATCAAGTCTCCGTGATTTGTAATTGCTATGCTTAGTTTAGATGCCTTGGCATGTTTTATGGCGTTGGTAATTAATTCTTGTATAATTCTAAAGATCCCAATTTCTAGGGCATTTTTTAAGCGTTTGTCTAAATCAAAAATATTTAGTTCAATTATAAAACTCGGTGGGTTAGAAGATTTATCTACCAATTTATTTAAAGCCGGCACTAAGCCGTCTTTAGCTAAGACCCCCGCATTTTTTATGTGTGCTAAGTTTCTAATTTCTTGATAAGTTTCTGCGAGTAAATTATCGGTTTTTTCGAATAAATTTTCGTCGTAGGTTTTGTCTTTAAGCTGTTGTTTAATTTTGTTAAAGTGCATTTTAACACTGGTTAAACTCGAACCAATATTGTCATGCAAATCCGAAGCCAAGCGCTGTCTTTCTTTTTCTTGCCCTTCAAGCATGGCGTCAATCGATTTTAGTTCTTGCTCCTTAAGTAAGCTCTTGTTTTTTTGTTCTGCTAATTCTCGTTCTTTCGTTAATAGAACTTGTTTTCTTTTCGAATTGGCATAAATTAAATATCCCACAACAAGCAATGCTAAGAGAACAACACCAAAGAAGATTAATAATATTGTATTTCTTTGGTTTTCTTGAATTAAAATAGTGTTTTCCTTTTCTTTCTTTTCAGCTTCAAAGCGTGTAATATTTATAAATTGTTGTTTTTCATTAATCTCATTTCTGAGTTTTACATATTTTTTGGTGTAATATAAAGCTGAATCGGTTTTTCCAATTTCTTCATAATTGTTAGCTAATTCTTTGTAAATGTATTCGTTAACATTTAGATTTAATTCGGTATCTGGCTCTTTATCGGCTCTAAGTAAATATTGAATAGCAGTATTAAAGTCTTCTTGATAGGCATAAATATAAGATTGACTTAGCAATAGGGGTTTACCTTTGTATTTGTCTGAAACCTGACTGTATAACTCATAAGACTTTTCGTAGTGAAATTCTGCTTTATCGTAATCGCCAATATATTCGCCATAAATTATTCCGTAAAACGAATGCAGTTTAGCCAAATCCATTACGTCTTTGGTTTTGTTGGCTATAGCAAAGGCTTCATCAAATTTTTCAAAAAATCCAGCTTCATTACCTTTAAAATATTCATTAAATCCTAATTCAATTAAGGCTTGAATAGTCTGCCTTTTATTATCATTTTCTACTGCATTTTCATACATTTCTTGTAAAACGGCAGGTGCTTTTTCTTTAAAAGGCTCATTAGAATCGTAAATGAAGTAGATGTAGAGATTTATTTCATTATAAAAATCTTCTAAATTAAGCTTTTTTAGTTTTTTTTGTGCAATACTAAAGTTTTTCAGAGATAGGCCTCTTTCAACATTATTATCGTAAGTATGTGCTAAAAATTTGTAATAAAAAGCTTTTTGATAATCGTTGAGTTGTAAGGTATCTATTTCAAATAAAATTTTAAAAGATGTTGCTAAATCGTTTTTTTCGCAGGCCGTCATGGCAGTGAGCAACTTTTCGTCGTATCCGTCAAAATCTTCGGTTATTATTTTGTTTGCTTCTTCAAACTTTCGATAGTACAGTAAATCTAAAACCTGGTCATATTGCGCATACGATGTTTGAATAAGCATAATAAAGCTTAGGAAGTAGAGGTATTTCATGTTTTTAGTACTGATGTGTAAACAAAAATAAGAAAAAAAACACCTGGCTACTAATTCAATTTTTTTAAAAGATTTTATTAATCAAATTTCATGGCTTTTATGGGCGAAATTTTTGAGATTATTAAGGAAGGTATGATTAGCATTAAAACGCACAATACCATCGTTCCAACATTTACAGCTATAATGTAATATAGCTGAAGACTAATTGGCGCTTCAGTAACATAATATGTTTCAGGATTAAGCTGTATGGGCTTCAAATATTTTTGTATTAATAAAATGCCTAAACCAATTAAATTTCCCCAAAACAAACCCCGCAAAATAATATAGCCTGCATTGTATAAAAATATTTTCCTTATGTTCCAATCGGTAGCTCCTAAGGCTTTCAAAATACCAATCATTTGGGTTCGTTCTAAAATTAAGACTAGCAAAGCCGTAATCATATTAATTCCAGCAACTAAAATCATAATCCCAATAATTAAAGCAATGTTCATATCGAACATTGAAAGCCATTCAAAAATTGAAGGATATTGCTCGATTATGCTGGTGGCATTTAAAAAAGAATCAATTTCTTTATAAACTTGTCTAGAAGTTTGTTGGAGCTCATTAAAATTGGAAACAAATACTTCAAAATTGCCAATTTCATTTTCACTCCATTTATTGATACGCTGAATTTGGTCGATATCTGCAATTAAAAATTGATCGTCGAATTCCTTAAAACCCGAGTTGTAAATTCCTACTAAGTTAAAAGCGATTAATCGTGGTTTAGCTGAAGCATCTTCGTTTAAAAAATAGACTACTACCTGCTCATTTAACTCTAATTGAAGTTTATTGACCAAAGATTCGGATAGTAAAATTTCTGTGCTGTATTTAGTTTTTACATCTGGAAGTTTCCCTTGTATTAAATATTCTTCAAAATAATTCCAACGGTAGTCGTTACCAACTCCTTTTACTAAAACACCTTCAAAATCGGTTTCTGTTCGAATAATTCCGTATTTAGTAGCCACCGCCTGAGTGTGTTCAATATTCTCAATATTAGAGAACTGCGGATAAAAATCTTGGTTTTTTGGAATTGAATTTTGATTAATTTGCTGATTTTGGTTTGTGAAACCATGGATTTGAATATGCCCATTAAAAGCTGCAATTTTATCGCGAATTTTTTCTTGTAAACCCAAGCCTGTGCCAAAAGCAACTAGCATCATAATCACGCCCACCGAAATTGCCGCGGTTGTAATTTTTATTATTGGCGCAGATATACTACTTTTAAAATCTTTTTCGCTGATTAAACGGCGAGATACAAATAATTCAAATTTCAAATGAAGCTATTTTATCGTTGGTTCAAAAATACATTTTTATTTTTTCTATTGGCTTGCATTTCGTGCAATTCAGTTTCCCAAATTAAAAGTGAACATCTGCAACTCGGTATTGAGCAAACCCAAGCCTATTTACCATTGTTAAAAAACAAAAAAGTAGCTGTGGTAGGTAATCAAACTTCAATGATACCAGGCACATCTGGCCAATTTGTACATTTGGTAGATACCTTATTGAATTCAAATATTAAAGTTACCAAAGTATTTGCGCCAGAACATGGCTTTCGTGGCAAAGCTGATGCCGGAGAAACCATAAAAGATGGTATAGATGCCAAAACGGGCTTACCGATTATCTCCTTGTACGGGAGTAATAAAAAACCATCTGCTGAACAACTAAAAAACATAGATGTAGTCATTTTCGATATTCAAGATGTGGGCGCGCGTTTTTATACTTACATATCTACTTTGCATTACGTTATGGAAGCTTGTGCAGAACTAAATATTGAAGTTTTGGTGCTAGATCGTCCCAATCCTAATGGAAATTACATCGATGGACCTATTTTAGAAAAAGAATTTACCAGTTTTGTAGGTATGCATCCTGTTCCTGTAGTTCATGGTTTAACCATTGGTGAATATGCTAGAATGATGAATGGTGAAGGTTTTTTGAAAAACAAAATTCAAGTTAAACTTTGGGTGGTTAATTTGAAGCACTATAACAAAAATGAAACTTACAAATTGCCTATTAAACCATCTCCTAATTTACCCAATGCAAAAGCTATAAATTTGTATCCTAGTTTGTGTTTTTTTGAAGGAACCAATGTAAACGCAGGTCGAGGTACAAATTTACAGTTTCAAGTATTTGGTTCTCCTTATTTAAGTGCTGAAGTTTTTAATTTTGAATACACACCGCAATCAAATGAAGGATCAAAGTCGCCCAAGCATTTGGGGAAAGTCTGCTATGGTAAAAATCTTTCCAATTCTGAAAATTTGAACTATCTGCAGCTAGATTGGTTAATTGAAGCTTATCAAAATACAGAAAATAAAAATGAGTTTTTCAATAGTTTTTTTAATAAACTAGCGGGTAATGCAAGTTTACAAGAAGCCATAAAAGCTGGAAAATCTGCTGAAGAAATCAAAGCAAGTTGGCAGGATGATTTAGCTGATTATAATAAACGAATTAAGCCGTATTTGTTGTATGAGTAACTTTAAAAAATGAAAACTTGACCAATTTAAAATTTTTAATAACCAAATTATTTGACATTTTATTTATGTTTTAATTCGATTATTTGAAAAAAAAGTTATAATTCTAAGAAATTATTAAACTTAATATTATGAAAAACAGCAATACCGCAACACCGCAATTAACGGACTGTCTTCAATTATTATTGTGCTAATATGTTGTGTAATGAATACAACAAATCTATTTGCACAAAGCTCTAACCCTGTAATACATTACTATTATATTGAAGAAGCAAGCCGAGTTTGCTAAATCCTACTAAAATAATTGAAAATGCTAATGGTACTAAAACTTTAGAATTTAGAGATAATACTACACAAAGTTTTTTAAATCAATATAAAATCCACCTTTATAATCGAGAATTTGAGTGGTCTAGATTTACTTCCTTACACAAATATTATATAATTGGAATTGAAAGTGCTAATCAAGTAAATCCTTTACTATCAAATGCTAATATTGTATTGGCTGAATATATTGGTACCGATGAAGATATTGATAATCAAACATTAGGTACACCAAATGATTATTATGACCATGAGCATATATCAGAATATTGGCTACCAGATGGTACTTATGATACAATAAATGGTTTTGTAAGACCTGTACAACCTTTTAAAACTACTAATTTTAGGGCTTATGAACATTTAGAATTGATAAAAGCAAGGCGAGCTTGGAACATTACTACAGGTGTATATTACAATTATATTTTAAACGCAGAAAACAATAGCATAAGCATACCTACAAACCAATTACCAACAGGCACCTATATAGTCAATCTTATTGCCAATGGAAATATGTTGGATGCAAAGCAATTAATTATTAATTAAAAAATAGAAAACATGAAAACGATTATAAAAACAATACTATTATTTTTTTTCATTAATACAACTGCACAAGTTGCTCCTATACTTGACCATACTTGGACCATTGAAAAAAATGTTACTCAAGATGAAACTATCATGGCAGATTTAAATGCATTTGGAGAATATGATCAGTTTAACTTGTTAGAGTTTACTGTAGGAGAAAATCCATCATATTATGATTTTTGGTTTGCGTCTTGTATCAATTACACTTTTTTTGAAGAAAACGACCAATCTTTTTATAATCATTTAGGCTGTACATTATCTTCAGACAGCTCAAATATTGCAGAATATTACAACTATGTTTTTATACAAAGTTCAGAAGAAGTTACATTAGATAATGAGTTTGTACCAGATGCTTATGGTCCATTCAATTATGAATTCAGATACGAAAGTGATTTCATTTATTTAGACATCACTAATACTGAGGGCAGTGTAGCTACTTTTTGGGCAAGCACCTTAAGCAATAATGATATCGATAAAACTAAATTTTCAATTTATCCAAATCCAGTGGTTAATGAATTGCGTATCGTAAGTGATCTAGCAAAGATTGAGCAAATTATAATTTACAATCTAAACGGTAAGCAAATCTTGAAAGTCGATTTTCAAGAAAATCAGCCCATTGATGTAAGTAGTTTAGCTAAAGGCATGTACTTGGTAAAATTACAAACAGAAAATGGCAGTTTGACAAAGAAAATGATTAAAGAATAATAAGTCACATCCTTAAGAAAATTTAAAACCTGCAAGGGCTCTAAGACCTTGCAGGTTTTTTATGAATTCATTTTTTTAAATCACTTCAAACTTCAATCAAATTTCCATTCAATTCAACTTGATACTTAATCTCTACGGTTTGGTCTAACATTTTAGAAACTGAGCAATATTTTTCAAATGAAAGTTGGGCAGCTCGCAAGGCTTTTTTAGCGGGAATTTCTCCTTTTAGTTTTACCAATAAATCAATTACAGTAAACACTTTGGGTTCTGTTTCTTTACGAGTACCTAAAGTTTCAACTTGTAAATCTTCAATTACTAAATTCTGCTTCTTCAAAATATGCACAATATCAATACTACTACAACCTGAAATAGCCATTAAAACCAATTCCATAGGACTCGCCGATGATGGGTTTTCCATACTCGAATTGCAAAGTTCTACTTGGTGTCCTAAATGGTTTTCAGCCACATATTCAAAGTCGCTATTTTGTTTTTTTTGAAGTTTAATTTGCATAATAATGTATTTGAAGCAAAAATAGGAATAAGCAATTCTTCAAATTGAATCATCCTAATAAAAATTAGTTAAGAATGATTTGAAACATTGTAATTTATTAAATTTGCACTGAGGAAAAATTTGACTGATTGCGACCTCTAAAAAATGCTAAAACAGAACTTTTCTTTTTTCGTTTGAAGTCGCGCAGATTTATTTTTCATTTTAGTTCAATTTAAAATTCAAACGAATGCCTTATTTATTTACATCAGAAAGTGTTTCTGAAGGACATCCCGATAAAATTGCAGATCAGATTAGTGATGCTTTACTCGATTATTTTTTAGCTTTTGATGAAGAATCAAAAGTTGCTTGTGAAACTTTAGTAACTACCGGTCAAGTGGTTTTAGCCGGTGAAGTAAAAAGTAAAACCTATTTAGATGTACAGCAAATTGCTAGAGATGTAATCAATAAGATTGGTTACACAAAAGGCGAATATCAATTTAGTGGAGATTCTTGTGGCGTAATTTCTTTAATACATGAACAATCTCCAGATATTAATCAAGGTGTAGACAAAGTTTCTAAAGAAGAGCAAGGTGCTGGAGATCAGGGTATGATGTTCGGTTATGCAACCAATGAAACTGATAATTATATGCCGCTAGCCCTAGATATTTCGCATAAATTATTGGAAGAGCTCGCTGCACTAAGAAGAGAAGCTAAAGAGATTTCTTATTTGCGACCTGATGCAAAAGCTCAAGTTACCATTGAGTATGATGATGATAATCGCCCTATAAGAATTGATACCATTGTAGTTTCTACGCAACATGATGCTTTTAATGCAAACGACGAAAAGATGCTTGCCCAAATTAAAAAAGATATCGTTGAAATTCTAATTCCTAAGGTAAAAGCTAAATACTCCACAGAAATTCAATCGCTTTTTAATGATAATATTACCTATCACATCAATCCAACAGGAAAGTTTGTTATTGGAGGTCCACATGGCGATGCCGGACTAACTGGAAGAAAAATAATCGTAGATACCTATGGTGGAAAAGGCGCACACGGTGGAGGTGCATTTTCTGGAAAAGACCCGAGTAAAGTAGACCGTTCTGCAGCTTATGCCGCAAGACATATTGCTAAAAATATGGTGGCGGCTGGTTTAGCAGACGAGATTTTAGTCCAAATTTCCTATGCTATTGGTATAAAAGAACCAACTTCTGTTTACGTAAATACGTATAATACTTCAAAGATGAATTTGAGTGATGGAGAGATTGCTAAAAAATTACTGTCCATCTTCGATTTAACACCAGCAGGAATCGAAAAAACCTTGAAGCTAAGAAACCCCATTTATTTAGAAACAGCGGCTTATGGGCATATGGGTAAATCGCCAATAACAGTAACTAAAAATTATTCTTCTAATTATTCAGGAGAAGTTACCAAAGAAGTCGAGCTATTTACTTGGGAAAAATTAGATTATGTAGAGCGACTTCAAAAGGAGTTTAAAATTTAAATTTATTTACCAAATAAAAAAGCGACCTGAACAGGTCGCTTTTTTATATTTTAAAAATTTTGTTGAGTTGGGCAGCTAAATGAATACCAGCCTTATGTAATTGTTGTCTTAAAACAGGAAACCATTTATAGGTATAGGCATAGCTTAAATTTTCGTTAGGTAGAGCAGAAGCATAGACTTGGTTAGTAAGCTTATGCGTTTCTGCCAACCATTCCAACAAGGTTTTTTCTTTAAATTGGTTTACTTCAATTTCCCTAAAGGGAAATTTATTAGTAGCCAATTCTGTATAACTCATGTTATAACTTTCAATAAGTTGTGTATCCCATAGTTTATGAATGTTAGTATGTTCTCCAAACCAAAAAACATCAAAATCATTCCCGCCCCTGTCTTCTTTTAAACCAACATGAAAGGGCTGATGCAAGTCGCCGATTAAATGAATCAGTATTTTTAGATGAAATTGCTTTGTGTTTTTTGCTGAGGTTTCATCTTTTAAAATAGCAATACTCTTTTGAATTCCAATGATTAGGTCTCCATCTTCATTTTTTTCAGCTTCATTATAATTACTATTAAGTGGTATATTTACATAATGCCAAACTTTGTAAGCATCATATTTTTTATCACTTTTTATCTCATCGGCAAAAGTTGAAGCTGTAGCTAAACTTTCACCATCTAATAAGTCTAAAATTTTTTGTTTTACATCTTCATCAAGATATTGAAAAGCAATTTCAGCTACTGCTCGATGGCCATTTTGTCCCCAATCATCTTCTGCAAAACAGAAAAAGGGAGTTAGGCAAAAACTTAGAACAATTAATAAGGTATTTTTCATGTTTTTTTGTCAAAAATATGAATTCACTTTAGTTAAATCCGTTTACTTTTGAAAGCTTAATGTTTTTTTTAAATTAAGTTTAAATTCTAATAGATGAACTCCTACAAATTAATTTGCAGCGATATTGATGGAACACTCTTAAACACTGAAAGAGAAGTATCGAGTTATACCATAGAAATCGTCAAACAGATACTAAAACAGTTTCCTTTTGTACTCATCTCTGCTCGAATGCCTAGTGCAATGCGTCATATTCAACAAGACTTAGGTATTAAAGATGCTCCGATGGTTTGTTATAATGGTGGTTTAATTTTGCATGGGAATCAAATTTTAGGAAGCACAGTTATTTCTTTAGAAATTTCGAGAAAAGTGGCTCAAATTGTATTAAATGAAGATTTACACTTTGGAATGTATCATCAAGACGAATGGTATGTTTCACAACAAGATGAATGGGCGGAGAGAGAAGAAAACAATACCAAGGTAACACCAATTGTTTTATCTCCAAATAAAGTTTTAGCTAAATGGGAACATGAAAATAAAGCAGCACACAAACTTATGTGTATGGGTAATGAAGAAAAAGTAGGTAAGGTATTTTCTATTTTAAGTGAAGTATTTTCAGAAAGTTTACACTTGTATCGTTCAAAACCCACATATATAGAAATTGCACCGAAAGCAATTTCAAAACTTACGGGGATTGCTACAATTGCAGAGCAAGTTTACCAATTTAAATTAGATGAAATAATAGCCTATGGCGATAATTATAACGATGTTGAATTATTAGATGGAGTAGGTCTTGGTGTTGCAGTAGCTAATGCAGTTGAGCCTGTAAAAATAATAGCAAATCAACACACTTTTGGCAGTAAAGAAGACGGAGTAGCAAAACACTTAGCACAGCTTTTTCAACTTTAGCCTAACCACGTCTAGCAATTTTATATTTTTACACAAATTTTAATCATGGATAAAACCTTGCGTATTGTAGAAGACACAACTCCTTATATTACAAATGATGCGGTTGTTTTAGGAATTTTAATGCTGTCCTTGGGTTTAATTTTTTATACATCTTCCTTAAAAACCGGATTTTGGAAAAAGTTTTATGGCATTGTACCTGCCTTATTGTTATGCTATTTAATCCCAGCTATTTTTAATTCTTTAGATATTATTTCAGCCGAATGGAAAATTGTTTACGACAATAAAGAAGAAGTTCATTTTAAATCGCAGTTGTACCCCATAGCCAGTCGATACTTTTTGCCTGCAGCTTTAGTTTTATTAACCTTAACTATAGATTTAAAAGCTATTGTAAATTTAGGTTACAAAGCCTTAATCATGTTTTTTACAGGAACTATTGGAATATTAATCGGCGGACCAATTGCTATTTTAATAATTTCTATTTTTTCACCTGAAACCGTTGGTGGAGCAGGACCAGACGCTGTTTGGCGTGGCTTAGCTACTATTGCAGGAAGCTGGATTGGTGGTGGTGCAAACCAAGCAGCCATGCTCGAAATTTTTGAATATAACCGCGACAAATATGGCGGTATGGTTTTAGTAGATATTTTAGTTGCTAATCTTTGGATGGCTGTTATTTTGCTAGGCATTGGTCAACGCAAACGCATCGATAAATGGTTAAAAGCTGATAATACAGCCATTGAAGAATTAAAAGAAAAAGTATCGAATTATTCGGCTAGTGTTACCCGCAATCCAAGCTTAGCAGATTATATGATTATTCTAAGTTTTGCTTTTGTAGCAGTAGGAATATCGCATTGGCTTGCTATAGAAATCTCAGACTTTTTAATTTTTAATTTTACTGTATTTGCGGATAAAACTTCAGCTCTGCACTCCTTTGCTTCAACCTTCTTTTGGTTGGTTAGTATTGCAACATTTTTAGGAGTTATATTATCTTTTACAAAAGCCAAATCTTACGAAGGAGCAGGAGCAACTAAAATAGGAAGTATTTTTATTTACTTTTTAGTAGCTACCATTGGTATGCACATGGATTTATCTACCGTTTTTGAAAACCCAGGTTTACTAGCTATAGGTATGGTTTGGATGACCATACATGCTGGCTTGTTAATTGGTGTTGCAAAACTAATAAAAGCGCCTTATTTTTTCTTAGCTGTAGGAAGTCAAGCTAATGTTGGTGGTGCTGCGTCTGCACCAGTAGTTGCTTCAGCTTTTCACCCATCCTTAACCAGTGTAGGTGTTTTATTAGCCGTTTTTGGTTATGTAGTAGGAACTTATGCAGCTTTAGGTTGCGCAATATTAATGGAATATGCATCAAATTTATAAACACATATGAACAAATTAATTTTAGGAATCTCGATTATTGCTTTAAGTTTATTTTCCTGTGAGCAAAGCCCAAAACCAAATCTTTTTGTAAAAGGTAAAATAGAAGGTGTTAGGAAGGCCACAATTTATTTACAAAAAATGCAAGATACATTACTTGTAGATTTAGATTCTGTTGCTTTATTAGGAAATGAAAACTTTGAGTTAGAAACCTATGTTGAAGAACCACAGCTTATGTTTTTGTATTTAAAACAATTTGGAAGTGAAGAAGATGCTGAGTATTTTGATTTTTTTGCTGAAGCTGGAGAATTTCAATTTAAGCTTAATGCTGAAGGTTTTAATCAAGCAATTGCAGAAAAGGCACCCGAAAACCAGTTGAAATACCAAACTTACTTAGCTACTTTAAAAAGGTTTAATGATCAAAATTTAGATTTAATATCCGAACGTATACAAACTAACGAAAATGATACTTTGGCAATGCGTACTTTAAATGAAAAATATGCTAGTTTATTGCGTAGAAAATATTTGTATACCATTAATTATGCAATGAAAAATAATGCGCACGAAATAGCTCCTTTTTTGATGCTATCTGAAGCTTACGATGCCAATAAAAAGTTTTTAGATACAGTTTTTAATTCTCTTACGCCAAAAGTACGTAATTCAAAATATGGTAAAGAATTGGAAAATTTAATTGAATTGAGAGCTCAAGAAGCTAAACAGCAAAATATTGAAGTAAAAACTATTGATGAAGAAATGGATTCTTAATTGAAGAAAATATTTATTAACAAAAAACCCGCTCAATTTTTGAGCGGGTTTTTAATTACAATTTGTTTAATCGGTCTACAAACTCTTCGAGTTTATTGTCAATTTTTTGGTTAACACCTTTTAAGTGTTTTTTTCGATTTTCTGTTTTTTTATTGATTTCTGAAATCATTTCGTCAAAAAAAGCGATACTTTCATCTACTAATTCATCTGCTTTTTTATTGTTTTTTTCATCTCCAACAATTTGTTGAAGCATACTTCCTTCAATAATTTCGCCAATTGCATTATTTAAGTCTTGCTTTAAGTTTTTTATACTTGCCATATCTATTTTTTAATATACTGCAAAGTTAAGCATAAAAAGCTTAGTAATGTTTAGCCTAAGTCTTTCACTTTTTGAAGTGCTTTTTTCATGTGGCGGGAGGCATCTAGGTTGTTAAACTTCATTTGTACTACGCCTTTTGCATCGATAACCAATGTTTCTCTGCCAGGAATTAAACCTAAAAGACTCTTTTTTACGCCTAGTTTTTTTCTAATTTTTCCGCTAGCATCGCTAAGTAAGACGAAGGGTAATTGATATTTTTTTGCAAATTTTTGATGCGATTGTTCTGAGTCACCACTTATGCCAATAACTTCTGCACCAGCATCTTGAAAATCTTGATAGCTATCTCTAAAATTACAAGCTTCTTTGGTACAACCTGGGGTAAAATCTTTTGGGTAGAAATAAATAACTGCAGGTTTTTTACCAATTACTGTAGAAGAGTCAAATTCTTCTCCTTTTTGATTTTTTGCCTTAAAATTTGGCATGATGTCTCCGATTTCTAGTGCCATATTAATTTCCTTTATAGGTTACAAAATTTCTAGGGGTTTCGTATAAAGTTATTTCTAATTTCTTATTGGTGTCAATTTCTTCTCTTATTTTATTCCAAATAACAACAGCAATATTTTCTGCAGTTGGATTTAAATTTTCAAATTCAGGTACTTGTTCGTTTAGATTTTTATGGTCAAAAGCATCTTCAATTTTACTTTTAATAATGTCTTTTAAGATTTTCATATCCATTACGTAGCCTGTTTCTGGATCTATTTCTCCAGTAACACTTACAATTAATTCGTAGTTATGGCCATGGTATGATGGGTTGTTACATTTCCCGAATACGTCTTCATTTTTTTCGAAACTCCAATCTTTTCTATATAATCTGTGTGCTGCATTAAAATGAGCTTTACGATGTACACTTACTTCCATAGTTTTATTTTTTGCTTAGCATGTTTTCGTAGTGTTTTTCAAAAATTATTTTAAACCATGCAGTGTATAAGTTAGGATTTTCTTTAATGTCTTTTTTAACGTCTTCTAAGCTTATCCATTTCCAGTTGGCTACTTCATCTGGATTTGGATTTGGATCATCATTGTATTTTCCAACTAATATGTAGTCGTACTCATGTTCGGTTAATCCATTTTCGAAAGGTGCTTCATATATAAAAGAAATGGTTTCTTGCAGATTGGTTGTAAAGCCCATTTCTTCTTGTAATCTTCGTTTTCCAGCTTCTATGTTAGTCTCGCCAAGTCTTTGATGGCTGCAACATGTATTCGTCCATAAGCCTGGTGTGTGATATTTGCTTAATGCTCGTTGTTGCAGCATTAATTCGTTTTTATCATTATATATAAATACTGAAAAAGCGCGGTGTAGTTTTGCTTTTTCGTGGGCTTCCATCTTAGGCATTAAACCCAAAACTTCGTCTTTTCTATTCACTAAAATTACTTTTTCTTCTTGTTCTCTGGGCATTCTAATAGTTTTCTCACAAAGAAAAAACTACTTACTTACACTGAACTCCATTTATGAATAATTTATCAATTTCTTATAAATTTAGAAGCGTTCTTCTCCTTTTAAGATTACTACAAACGCACCTTCAATTCCATTTTTACGAAGTTGTATTTTGTGCTGGTCAGCTTCTGCTCTTGTATTAAAAACTCCAGAAAAATAGCGTTTATAACCATCGTTAAACGCATGGCTAAAAACATTGGGTGCATCAAAATTTACATCAGACATAACACCAAATGCACCAATTTGTACGGTGTAAATTTCCTTTGGTGTTGCAGCATTAAAATCGTAGAGGTCTTTTGTTGTAGTAACTTGTTTTTCAGTTTTTTTAGCATTGGCAACGAGTTTAGTTTTGTCAGCTATGCTTTTACGAACTTCGACCGGCGTTTCGTTTTCATTTAAAATTATAAACTCGCTTCTTCGGTTCAGCGCATGTTCTTCTTCGGTACAATCAATACCATTACTACAATTATTTACAAGTTGCGTCTCTCCGTATCCTTTTCCTGAGATTCTGTTTGCAGCGATACCTTTATTAACTATGTAGGCTACTGTAGATTTTGCACGTTTATCGGAAAGAATTTTGTTATAAGCATCTCCAGCTCGGCTATCGGTATGCGAGCGAACATCAATTTTCATTTTTGGATAAGCTTTTAATACTGCAATTACTTTTTGAAGTTCAACTTCTGCATCTGTACGAATGTTAGCTTTATCTAAGTCGAAATAAATAGGGTCTAATTGAAGTAAGTCACTCAAATCGTCTCCTTTTCCAGCTTGAGTAACTCCTAAATCGTCTCCTTCCTGAAGTTGAAGATTTTGCTGAAATGAATCTTCATAAGTGCCGCCAGCTCTAATTAGGTCTTCAAATGTTAAATACCCTTCTTTAGAAACCCGGACTACGTAACGTTTATCACATTCTACTGAGAATGTATATTTGCCATCGATGTTAGTTTGTGTAGATTCAATAAAGTTAAGTTCTTCATCGTACAAATCAACTTTTACATCAGGTATTTTAGTTTGTTCATCTACTTTAGAAATAATACCACTTAAATATTGTTTACACTCGGTAATTAAATCTTCATTTTGTTTAAATCTGTAAATATTATCTGCCCCAATTGTATTGTTTTTGCTACGATTAGAAGCAAAAAAGCCAGTTTGTTTTTCAGAATTGATAATAAAACTAAAATCGTCTAAGGAAGTGTTAATTGGTTTACCTAAGTTAAAAACTTCTCCATATTCTTTTTCAGAATAAATTACGGATACAAAAACATCTAATCCGCCAAGACCTACGTGCCCATTAGATGAAAAAAATAAGAGCCCATCATTACTAACAAATGGGAAGGTTTCTTTTCCTTCTGTATTTATTTCATTTCCAAGATTTCTCGGCTCGCTGTAAGTATCTTCTCCTAAAATATCAACTACGTAAATATCAGACATGCCTATACTTCCAGGCATATCTGATGCAAAATACAATTGCTTTTCATCAGGGCTTAAGCTAGGGTGAGCACATGTAAATTCATTACTATTAAAAGGAAGTTCTATAGGTTTGGACCATAGTTTTTCAAATGGATCGAATTTAGATTTATATATTTTTAAATAGTTAATTCCATCTTCGCTCTCACCGTATTTGTTATTACTAAAGTTGTTACGGGTAAAGTATACTGTTCTTCCATTTTTTGAGAAAGTTGCCGAAGCTTCGTGAAATTTAGTAGTTAGTTCTTCCGAAAAAATCTTAGGATTTCCTTTTGGTTTATAATCATCGTCAAGTTCTACTTGGTATAAATCTAAGTAAGGTTGATTATTCCATTCATGCACTCTTTTTACTGCTGAAGATTTTTCGCGGTTAGATGCAAAAACGAGTGTACTATCTAGAAGTGTTGGTGCAAATTCAGATAAATCAGAATTGATGTTTAAGGTATCAATCTCAAATTTACCAGATTGTAATTCGATTAGTTCTAAGTAGTTTTTTTCTTTTTTAATACGTGTTACTCTAGAATCATCACTTTCTGTCATCTCATCATACTGAATCATAAGCTGATCGGCTTCAGTATATTTTTGGACACTTCTTAAAGCTTGTGCATATCTGTAATAATATTCTTCAGTTAGGTTAGCATCTAGTTGAAATAATTCTGTATACCATTTCTCAGCATTAGTTAAATCGCCATTAAAATAATAGGAGTCTCCAAGTTTTTTAAATAGATTTTCTGATTTATATCCGGCTTTAGCTACTTCTAAATATATATTTTGTGCATCTATAAAAGCAAAGCGCTCAAATTTTTTGTCTGCTTCTTCAAGAAGATCTACTTGAGCAGTAGCATGGTTTTGAAAAATTCCCAAAAACAGTATTAGGTATATGATGTATGTATAATTTTTCATTTTTTCGTTTTAATTTTCCACTGTTTTTTTAAAAGAACCGTGGTGTATACATTTTTTTGTAGCGTTTAAACAATTCGTAGCGTAAAAATACTTCAAAACTTACATTTCCGAACTCTGTAAATTCAGTGGTATCATAATCGTAAGCAAAACCAAGCATTAGTGCATCTGTTGCTTGTATGGCAGTCATTGCGCTAATAGAAGCATCTAGTCGATATGCTGCACCAAGGGTAAATTTTTCATAAAAAAGAAAGTTAGCAGAAAAATCGAAACGCAAAGCTGCTCCTTGAACAGCTCTCGTTAAAATCGAAGGTTTAAATTGTGTATTTCGTGATAAATCGAATACATAACCAGCGGTTAAGTAGTAATGTATTTCGTCTCTAATTCTCGAACTTTGATTTCCTCCATCATCAAAATGTTGTGTTCTAAGCAAAAAAGGTGAGCTTAAACCTACATAAAACTTTTCGCTATATAATTGGAAACCAATACCAACTTGTGGAGAAATTTGACTTCTGATATTTTCGAAGTTGGGGTCAGTCGGATCAAAAATGTTCAATTCATTAAAATTAATATCTCTAAAATGCGCACCACCACTAATTCCCATGCTAAATTTTGTAAATCGATCCAATTGTAGTATGTAGCTATAATTAGCATTTACGTAGGTGTCTTTAGATGGTCCTATTTGGTCGTGAATAATGTTAAGTCCCAATCCCATAGTTCCGTCTTTTAGGGGAGAATGTGTAGAAAAAGTAGCCGTTGCTGGAGCTCCATCTATTCCTGTCCATTGCGATCTAAACAACAAGCCTGTGCTCCATACATCTCGGGTACCAGCATAAGCAGGATTTATGGTCATGGTGTTATACATGTATTGTGTAAAGTTCGGGTCTTGCTGAGCCTTTAATTGGAAAGGACCGAACAAATTAGTTATAAAAACTATTATTAAATAGTAAAATATATGCTTTGAGTTTTGCATGCTTGATTAGTTTAGATACAAGTAACCTTGTTTTCTTTTTTGTTTTCCATCTTCATTTTCATATTCTAATAAATAGAAGTAGGTTCCAGTCGGAAGCCTTTTGTTTTTTTGAATACTTATTCTTCCTTCACTAATTCCTCTAAATACATTTCCGCCAAAACCGTAGTTTTTAGTTTCATAAACCTTAACACCAGATCGGTCGTATATTTTAACATTGTTGTTTGGAAAAAGAGAAAGACCTTCGATTCTAAAGTAGTCATTTCTTCCATCTTGGTCGGCAGAAACTGCGTTAAATACTTCTATGCCATCTTCATCTGGACCATCAGTACCGCCACCATTATCTTCAGTAAAAAAGCCAAAGTTTCCAGCGTCTGTATTTGCATTAACTGGTAATAGAATAGAAGTTGGATTATTGCCTTCAGTTTGTATGGCACCAATTGGGAAATCTGGATCGTTTTCATTAATTGTAATTAAAGCAAAACCTGATGCAAGTTCAGTTTCAAAATTACCATTATTATCTGTAAACAAGGTGTAGATAGTTCCAGCTTGATCAATGATTTCAACTTCAATATTGTCAAGATTTGGTTCTTCTACATCCTGTGTTCCGTTTCCATCCAAATCTTGGTATAGGTGACCAAATACAGAAGCATCAATTACTCCTGTAAGCAAGAAGAAACCATTATTGCCACCAAAGTTATTTTCTGCTTGTAAAGCTTCTAATGTAGTTGGATTGGTTCCTTCTGTTTGGATT
The DNA here is from genome assembly GCF_014640175.1 of Psychroflexus salis. Lineage (GTDB taxonomy): Bacteria > Bacteroidota > Bacteroidia > Flavobacteriales > Flavobacteriaceae > Psychroflexus > Psychroflexus salis. The sequence continues at coordinate 270,363 of NZ_BMGL01000002.1, forward strand.
GCTCCCGTTGGGAAGTTAGGACTTGTTTCATCGATTAAATATGTAACATTTCCAGGCTCAATATTTGTAACAAAATCACCATTAGGATTGGTGAGTATATTTTGCTCATTTCCGTTACTATCGGTAATTATTATATTAACATTTACAAGATTGGGTTCGTTATTATCTTGTGTTCCATTAGCATTTTCATCTAGGTATAAATGCCCGAATATAGTTGTATTTAAATCATTGGTTACGAAAAATCCATTATCTCCAACATAAAAAGTCACACCTTCATTTACATTTATAGTAGTAGGGTTTGTGCCTTCGGTCTGTTCCGCCCCAGTAGGGAAGTTAGGATCTAGTTCGTTGATGTTAATTGTGATTTCGCCCGCTTCAACTTCTGCTATTATGTTTCCATTTACATCTGAGAAATAGCTTAAAGTAGCATTATTATCGGTTACGAATACTTCAACATCAATCATGTTTGGTTCTCCATTATCTTGATTTCCATTGCCATTTTCATCAAAGTAAAGATGTGTAATAATAAAAGCATTTCCTTCTGATGGTTCTGGCACAAAATAACCATTATTACCACCAAAGTTTTCTTCTCCTTCAAGTGCGTTAACGATAGTTGGATTAGTTCCTTCTGTTTGTACTGCATTTGTAGGAAAGTCTATATCGTCTTCATCAATTAAGTAGGTTGTATTTCCAGCGGCCACATTAGCTATAAAATCTCCGTTAGGATTAGTTTCGACTGTTTGTTGGCTTCCATCACTTTCTGTAATAATTACATCAATATTCGGTAAATTAGGTTCGTTATTTTCTTGGGTACCATTTCCATTTTCATCTAGATATAAATGGCCTGAAAGTGTAGTTGGATCTTCATTTTCTGGTATAAAGAAGCCATTGTTTCCAGCAAATAAAGTTACTCCTTCATTTACATTAAAAGTACTTGGATTTGTGCCTTCTGTTTGAATGGCCCCAATTGGGAAGTTCGGGTCAAGCTCGTTGATGTTGATTGTAATTTCTCCAGCTGGAACTTCAGCAATTACATTTCCATTTCCATCGGAAAAGAAACTTTGAAAACCACTTGGTGTAGAAATAAATACTTCCACATTTTCCATATCAGGTTCTTCGTCGTCTTGATCTCCGTTTCCATTTTCATCAAAATAAAGATGTGTAATAACAAAGACATTGCCTACAGAAGGTTCTGGCACAAAATAGCCATTGTTTCCACCAAAATTATTTTCTCCAGCAACGGTATTAATTGTGGTTGGATTAGTACCTTCCGTTTGAACTGCATCTGCTGGTATTCCACCACTGTTTTCGTTAATGGTGTAAGTAACTTCTCCTGCTTGTACAGGTAAAGTAATATTTCCATTACTATCAGTAAATACATCTATCGAGTTTCCTAAAAAATCTTGAATATTAATTTCAACATTTTCTAAGTCTGGTTCGTTATCGTCTTGTGTTCCATTTCCATTTTCATCTAAATACACGTGAGTACTAAAAATAGCTTCTTCATTACTATCGGGTACAAAATAGCCATTGCTTCCGCCTTGGTTAACTTGACCAGTTAATGCTATGAAAGTAGTAGGATTAGTACCTTCCGTTTGTATTGCATCTGCTGGAAAATCAGCATCATTTTCATCGATTAAATAGGTGATTTCACCAGCTAAAAGTACAGTATTAATTTCACCATTTACATTAGTAGTTAGTACTGTGTTGTTGCCCAAACTATCTGAGAAGTTAACATCTATATTTGGTAAATTAGGTTCGTTGTTGTCTTGCGTGCCATTTCCATTTTGGTCTAAATACACATTCATAAGCACATTAGTGCTTGTTTGTTCATTAGGTACAAAAAAGCCATTATCACCCCCAAAATTATTTTGATTAGCAACAGCCACTAAAGTAGTAGGATTAGTGCCTTCGGTTTGAATTGCATTTTCAGGAATATTAGGATCGTCTTCGTCAATTGTATAGGTTAAGTTACCTACAGCGACTACCAAGCTAATATTTCCATTTGCATCTGTAAAGATGTTTTGAATTGTACCTGCGTTATCAATAACTTCGACAGCTACATTTTCTAGATTAGCTTCGTTAATATCTTGTGTTCCATTTCCATTTTCGTCTAGATATAAATGAGCACTCAGGATAGTTTCATCTTCATTATTAGGTACAAAGAAACCATTGTTTCCTTCAAAATTATCTTGATTAGTTAAAGCTATAATTGTGTTTGGATTTACTCCTTCGGTTTGGATGGCGTTTTCTGGAAATTCAGGATCATCTTCATCGATTAAGACAGTTACATTGCCAGTTGGAACAGTAGCTTGTGCATCTCCATTAGCATTTGATGTGATGGTTTGAGTATTTCCAAACGTATCTGTGAAAATAACATCAATATCAGCTAGATCATCTTCATCTATATCTTGACTCCCGTTTCCATTTTCGTCTACATATAAATGTGTTGATACGGTTGTAGTGATGTTTTGATCAGGTAAAAAATAACCGTAATTACCTGAATTTATTGTATTACCAGCGCTAATTAAAACATTGGTTGGGTTTATGCCTTCCGTTTGAATTGCTCCAGTAGGAAAATCAGGGTCATCTTCATTTATTGTTATAATTGCATTCCCTTCTGTGATTAAACTTTCAAAACTACCATTGATATTTGTAAAAACACTAGTAATATTCCCATTTACATCTTCTAAAATTATTTCAATATTTTCAATACCATTTTCTCCTGCATCTTGAGTTCCATTTCCATTTCCATCTAAATATACTAAGCCATTTACTACCCCTTCATCTTCACTATCCGAAAAGTCGAAAAACCCATTGTTACCGCCAAATGTGGTGGTGTTTGCAGCTACAAAGACCAGGGTTGGGTTTGTGCCTTCTGTTTGAATTGCTCCAGTAGGAAAATCAGGGTCGTTTACATCAATTTCGTAAGCAACATTTCCAGCCACTACATTGATAGAGAAATCTCCATTAGCATCCGTTTCGACGAGTTGAGTATTTCCAAATAAGTCTGTAATTTCAACTCCTACATTTGGCATATTAGGTTCAGTAGCTTGTTGGCTACCATTTCCATTTTCATCGAAATAAAGATGAACACTTAAAGTACCTATATTAGCTGGGTCTGGAATAAAAAATCCATTGTTTCCACCAAAGGTATTGGTATTAGGTGGAAGAAATAGAGAAGTTGGATTTGTGCCTTCTGTTTGAATGGCATCAACTGGAAAGTCAGGGTCATTTTCATTAATTTCGTAAGTTATATCTCCTGAAATTAAGCTTGTTGAAATATCCCCATTTGCATTTGTTTCAATTACCTGAGTGTTTCCAAATGAATCTACAAATTCTACTTCCACATCAGGTAAGTTTGCTTCCGATGGTTCTTGACTACCATTTCCGTTTTCATCTACATACAAATGTATATTTAGTATAGCCTGTATGTTTTCGTCTGGAGTAAAAAAACCATTATCTCCTCCAAAGGTATTGGTGTTTGGAGCTGCAAATAGGCTTGTTGGATTTGTTCCTTCGGTTTGTATGGCGCCAATAGGAAAGTCTGGATCACTTTCATCTATTGTGTAGGTCAAATCTCCTGCAATTATTGCAGTATTTATATTTCCATTTGCATCACTTTCGATTACTTGAATGTTTCCAAAAATGTCTTCAATTTGAATGTCTACATTAGGTAAATTTGTCTCGGTAGGTTGTTGTGTTCCATCTCCATTTTCATCTACATATAAATGAACTTCCAAGTTTGCTATTAGATTAGGGTCTGGAATAAAGTATCCATTATTACCTCCAAAAGTATCCGTATCTGGAGCTACAAAAACAGTAGTTGGATTGTTTCCTTCTGTTTGGATTGCATCTACTGGAAAATCAGGATCATTTTCATCGATTTCGTAAGTTATATTCCCGGCTGGGACAGTAACAGAGAAGTCTCCATCTACGTTAGTTACGATAATTTGTGTGTTTCCAAAGTTGTCTGTTATAAAAATATCGATGTTTGCTATGCCTACTTCACCAGTGTCTTGTATGCCGTTAGCATTTGCATCTAAGTAGACTCTTGCATTTAAGCTGCCTTCGTCATTTGGATCGGGAACAAAATAACCATTATTTCCTACAAAATTTGAAATGCCTTCAGATACAACAACATTTGTTGGGTTTGTTCCTTCGGTTTGTATAGCGCCAATAGGAAAATCTGGGTCATTTTCATTGATAGCATAAGTAACTTCGCCTGTAAAATCGATTGTAACAATTGCAGTAAAATTACCATTAGCATCAGTCTCAACAATAAAAGGGATGTTACTAGCATCTGTAATTTCAACTTCAACATTTGCTATTCCTGCTTCTCCAACGTCTTGTGCTCCATTACCATTGCTGTCTAAATATATATTTCCATTAATTTCAGCAGTTTCTTCATCTAAGATAAAATAGCCAAAATTAGCAGTGTATGTTTCTCCTTGAAGCGTAAGTATTGATTCGGGGTTACTACCTTCGGTAAGTATGGCATTATCTGGAAAATTGGGTTGATTCTCATCTATGCTTATAGTAGTATTTCCAGCAAGTACTAAAGCTGTCCAACTTCCGTCAGCATTTGTAGTTATAATTTGCGTATTACCAAATTCATCTTCAATTAAAATTTGGATTCCGTTAAATCCATTTTCTTCGGGATCTTGATTTCCATTATTGTTGGCATCTTCATATACTGTTCCGCTAATTTCAGCTGCTTCTACAAAACCATCGAATTCGCTAGTGGTTTGGTTAGTTAAAATAGTATTAGTTGTAGGATTTGTTCCTTCAGTTTGAATAAAAAGAGTAGGGAAATTAGGAGAAGAAGTATCGATGGTAGATGTAGTTTCTCCAATAGGTACTTCTAGGGACCAATCGCCATCTACATTACTTGTAACAATTTCAGTTTCGCCAGTACTTTTAAGAATTTCTATAGATGCGTTTTCAATACCCGGTTCGGTTGCATCTTGTATTCCGTTTGCATTTTCGTCTAAATAAACCCTTCCTTCTAAGTTACCTGATTCATAAAATCCGTCAGTTTGTTGGTAAGTTAAGCCGGTTTCAATATCGTAAATAGTAGGATTAGTTCCTTGTGTTTGATCTGCGCCCGTTGGGAAATTTGTTTGAGTTTCGTCTATATTTACAGTTGTGTTTCCAACTGCAGTTGTTACAGACCAATTTCCATTTGCATCTGTAGTAACTATTATTATTGTGTTTAAGCTTGTTTCAATTTCTACATCAACATTGGCTATGCCTTGCTCATCAGGGTCCTGAGAGCCATTTCCATTCGCGTCTAAATACAATGTACCATCTATAATACCAGCATCAAAAAAACCATCATTTTCAGAAAACACAGTTTCTCCTGGGTTTATTGTTGTAGTAGTTGGGTCGGTTCCTTCCGTTTGAAAAGCACCTGTTGGAAAGTTGGGGTCGTTTTGGTTAATCTCGGAAATAACTTCACCAGCACCGATTTGAAACTCCCATTCACCAAGTTCATTTGTAACAACACTCTGCACAGTCCCGAATTGATCAGTAAGAAATATCTCCACGTCTTCAATACCAGGTTCATCTATATCTTGTGTTCCATTTCCATTAACATCTAAATATAATTTTCCTTGTAAATTTCCAACTAAGAAAAAACCGTAACTTCCTATATTAATAGTTGGTGGGTCTTCTTCGCTACTTGGTTCAGGAACATTAATTATAGTAGGGTTGGTGCCTTCTGTTTGAATAACCCCAACAGGAAGACTATTTATAGCTGCAAATATTTGAGTAGTACCTGGAATTACATTTATTAACCAATCTCCATCTTGGTTAGTAGTAGCAAATTGCCCAGTGTTATTGCTATTTATAATTAACATAGTGACGTCTTCAATTCCAGGTTCGCCTATATCTTGCGTTCCATTTCCGTTACTATCTAAATACACTCTTCCTGCAATCGCTGAAGTGTCTGTATTTAAAGTTTCTAAGAAAATCTCTAAAGGAGACTGTGAATAGCTATAATTCTGGAAACTTAAAAAAGTAAGGATGAGAAATAAAAGTATATGTAGATTTTTCATTTTTTGTTAGTTGCTATTACTTTTTATTAAAAATAAATTAAATCGCAAATTAGCAAAAAATTTTGTAAATATTAATACTTAATTTATTTAAATTAAAATATTGAAAATTAAACATTTATATTTAATTTAATATGTGATTTGTAGCAATAGCATTACACATTACTATTTTTTTTGCAAAAATAAGTTTAATAAAAAGGTGAGTTTTGCTTGTTTATACGGTTTATAGGATTAGGTGCTAAAAAACAAGAAGTTATATTTGTTTATTAAATAGAATAAAACTAATTTTGCAGTCCCTTAAGTGTAACAAAGGAAAAGCTTGAAGGACAATTAAATAGAAAAGAAACATCTTCTATGCGTTTTTTACTTAATTTTTCCAAGATGTGTAGGATACAAAAATTAATCTTCAATGGCTGAAGAAACAAAAAAAGCTGAACAACAAGAAGTTGAAAGCAAAGAAAATCAATCTCCAAAAGTAGCTCCGTCTGAGCAACAACAAAACCCAGAAGAATTTTTATCAAACTTTAATTGGCATCGTTACGAAGAAGGTATCGAAGAAGTTGAAGACGATAAATTATCTGAATTTGAAAAATTAGTTGAAGAGAATTTTGTTGAAACACTTAATAATGAAGTTGTTAAAGGTGAAGTTGTTAACCTAACTGACCAAGATGCAATTATCGATATTAATGCTAAAAGTGAAGGTGTTATCTCTTTAAATGAGTTTCGTTATAACCCAGATTTAAAGGTAGGCGATAAAGTAGATGTTTTAATTGATGTAAGAGAAGACGAAGAAGGACAGTTAATTTTATCACACCGTAAAGCAAGAGTAATTAAGGCTTGGGAACGTGTTAACGATGCACAAGCCGATGGTACTATTGTAAATGGTCTTGTAAAATGCAGAACCAAAGGTGGTATGATTGTAGACGTTTTTGGTATTGAAGCTTTCTTACCCGGTTCGCAAATTGATGTGAAACCAATTCGAGACTACGATGCTTATGTAGGTAAAACAATGGAATTTAAAGTAGTGAAAATTAATCACGAATTTAAAAACGTTGTGGTTTCGCATAAAGCACTTATTGAAGCTGATATCGAAGAACAGAAAAAAGAAATTATTGGTCAATTAGAAAAAGGTCAAGTTTTAGAAGGTGTAGTTAAAAACATAACTTCTTATGGAGTTTTTGTAGACTTAGGCGGTGTAGATGGATTAATCCACATTACCGATTTATCTTGGTCTAGAATTAATCATCCAAATGAAGTAGTTGAATTAGATCAAACCTTAAATGTTGTTATTTTAGATTTCGACGAAGACAAAACTAGAATTCAACTTGGATTAAAACAATTAAGCAAGCATCCATGGGAAGCACTTAACGAAAGCCTAAAAGAAGGCGATGAAGTAGAAGGTGTTGTTACTGTAATTGCAGATTATGGTGCATTTATTGAAGTTGAAGAAGGTGTTGAAGGTTTAATTCACGTTTCTGAAATGTCTTGGAGTACTCACTTACGTTCAGCGCAAGATTTCGTTAAAGTTGGAGATAAAGTGAAAGCTAAAATTTTGACTTTAGATAGAGAAGAGCGCAAAATGTCGCTTGGTATTAAACAATTAACTCCAGATCCTTGGACTGATATTACCTCTAAATATCCTGTTGGTTCTAAACACAAAGGTGAAGTTAGAAACTTTACTAATTTTGGCGTTTTTGTTGAGCTTGAAGAAGGTATCGATGGTTTAATTTATATCTCAGACTTGTCTTGGACAAAGAAAATTAAGCATCCATCAGAATTCTGTAAAGTAGGAGATAACCTTGAAGTTGTTGTTTTAGAGTTAGATGTTGAAGGTAGAAAATTAAGCCTTGGACACAAACAAACAGAAACAAACCCATGGGATAAATACGCTACTGAATTTGCAGTAGGTACGAAACATACTGCTGCTATTACTGAAATGGTAGATAAAGGTGCAACAATCGACTTTAATGAAGATGTAACAGCATTTATTCCTACACGTCACTTAGAAAAAGAAGACGGAACTAAATTAGGAAAAGGTGAAGAAGCAGAGTTTATTGTAATTGAATTCAATAAAGAATTTAAGCGAGTTGTTGCTTCTCACACTTCTGTATATAGAGAAGAAGAGCAGAAAATTGTTAAAAATGCTGCTAAGAAAGCTAAAGAAGATCAGCAAAAAACCACTTTAGGTGATGCTAATGCAGAACTTCAAGCTTTAAAAGATAAAATGGAAGGGAAATAATCTTTCTTTACGTCTTATAAACAAAAAGCTCCGATGAAAATCGGAGTTTTTTTATTGTATAGTTAATAATCTTTTATTGATTATCAAAAATTTGATTGATAATTTCCTTAGCCTTTGAAGCATTTTCTTCAGTAACATAAATTTCAACTCCTTTTGTGCCACCGTAAAAACCAGCTCGTAAACCCGATTCTATATTGTTTTTTTCGATAAATTTAATATCATTTTGATGTAAAGCGTCTTTTACTGCTAGGCTATCTGTTTCCCCACCAGCATATATTTTTTCGTAGTTTGATTCGTCCATAATTAATGTGTTATTTTTCTTAATCAACTAAATTACAATTTCTCCTTTTAAATAGCATATGGCATGGCCAGAAATATGAACCTTATTTTTGTTAAGCCAACAAATTAAGTCGCCACCACGTTTAGAAATTTGTTTAGCATTAAAATTATTTTTATTTAATTTTTTAGACCAAAATGGAGTTAGCGTGGTATGAGCTGAGCCCGTAACCGCATCTTCATTAATGCCAAGTTGTGGTGTAAAAAAGCGAGAAACAAAATCTACATTCTCACCTATTGATGTTGCAATAACACCACGATATGGAACTTGACTAATTTTATGTAGGTTGGGTTTTAAACTTCTTACTTCTTTTTCAGATTTAAACAGAAATAATAAGTCTTCTTTTCCATGCCAAACTTCAGTAGGTTCTTGGTTAAATAGGTTGTTGTAAGTTTTTTTATCTATTTCTTCAATGGCATCAACTGGAAAATTTAATTCGAATGTATTTTTTCTTTTTCGTACATGAAGTAATCCACTTTTGGTTGAAAACGAAATAACTTCAGTACTCCATTTTAATTCTTCAAATATTACAAAACCCGCAGCTAATGTAGCATGACCACATAAGTTTACTTCAGCTACAGGAGTAAACCAGCGTAGTTCTATAAATTCTTTCTTCATAACAAAAAACGCAGTTTCCGATAGGTTATTTTCTGTTGCAATTTGTTGTAAAACAAGATCATCTAGCCAGTTGTCTAGCGGGATTACTGCTGCAGGATTTCCGCCAAAAACCTGTTGGGTAAAAGCATCTATTTGATATATTTTTAGTTTCATACTTTTAGTTTATAATTTAGGCTTTTATTTGCTTTATTCAAATGATTTTAAGGTAAAACCAAAAGTTAGAAATCGGTCATCTTGCTCTTGATTAAGAATAACTAAACTTTCAAATGTATGTCGGTAGTTAATTTTGAAATTCAAATATTTCCATATAGGAAACTCTACCCCAATATCGCCTTGCCAGCGGTAATTTTTTTCTTGTTCTAAAGAAGGTTGTACGTAAATTTCATGGTTTACTATAATTTTGTCTTTAAAAACATGGTATTTGCCATTCATCCAAATTGTACCCCGAAATGTATTTATAGATTCGTTTCCGTTGAATGTATCATAATTAAATATGGCTTGGTCGTAATCTGTATTTTCATATTCACCCGAGATGGATAATTTAAGCCAATTTTTATTTTTATTCAAAACTTGAAAAGTTACTCCTGTTCCTATTAAATACCGCAGATTTATTTCGCGGCGATAATTCGTGCTCGCAAAACCCAAAACAAAAGGATAAATTTTTCGATTTGGGTTGAGGTATAAAAAGTTAAGACTTAAAATATCTTCGTCTGCTTTTTCTTTGTTGAATGCTTGATATACATACGAATTTTGGTTTTTGTATACCCAGTTTTTCCAAAGTTTGGCACTAAAATCTGATTTTGCTCTAAAAATTATAGTTTCTACATTTCCACCCTGATATAAACCCGTTAAAGAAAGACTAGCTTTTACATTTAAGGTGTCGCTTTCGTTAATTTGTGCCATTGCAAAATATGGAACTAAAAATAGAAATAGAAAGTGCAATTTCATATATTAATAAATAATTAGTTCTTCAATCTATTTTAAAAAGGCTTACAAATGTAGAAACCAAATTTAAAATACAAGGTGTTTTTAATAATCAATCCAAAACTTTCTATAAAAGACGCAAAGACTTCATCTTTAATCATTTTCTTTGCTTCAAAAATTAATGACATTATCTGCTTTAGTGCTTTTTTCGGCTATTTCTTTCCTGTTATACGGTTACCGATCCTTAACTACTGAAACTATGAAAAATGAATTTAAACGTTACGGTTTAACTCAGTTTAGAATATTGACAGGCAGTTTAGAAATAATAGGTGGGATGGGTTTACTTCTTGGTCTGTTGTATCTTCCGTTATTAATTATTTCTGCTGCTGGCCTAAGTTTATTAATGTTATTGGGCTTTGGTACCAGAATTTATATTAAAGATCCATTTTGGCAGTCGTTGCCATCTTTTATTTTTTTGCTAGTAAATACGTACATCCTTTTCTTAAGTATACAGAAATTATAAATTCTACGAATTCTTTATTAAAATTAAATCTAAATAAGCTTTATCTCCTTATATTTGCCATAAAATTTTAAATATGAAAAATACCTTATACTTATTGTTAGTTATAGTTGCCTTTTTTTCTTGTGAAAATGATAAAAAATCGACTAAGGATGCATCAACTTTAAAAGAAATAAATGTTTATACACATCGGCATTACGAATCTGATCAAGAATTATTTAAAGCTTTTGAAGAAGAATCAGGCATTAAAGTAAATGTAATTAATGCAAGTGCAGATGAGTTAATTCAAAAAATGGTTTTAGAAGGAGAACAATCTCCCGCTGATGTATTAATAACAGTTGATGCTGGTCGGTTGCATCGTGCTAAAGCAAAAAATTTGCTTCAACCCATCACAAATTCTAAAATCGATTCTATTGTTCCTTCACATTTAAAAGATAAAGAAAACTATTGGTTTGGTTTAACCAAAAGAGCAAGGGTAATTGTTTATGCAAAAGATAGAGTAGACCCTATGGAGCTTTCTTCTTACGAAAATTTGGTAGATGAAAAATGGAAAAATAAAATTGTGGTAAGAAGCTCTTCAAATATCTATAACCAATCTTTAATGGCTTCCATTATTGCAAATGATGGGGAAGATGCTGCAAAAATGTGGGCTGAAGCCTTAGTAAACAATATGGCTCGTAGTCCAAAAGGCAACGACCGAGACCAAGTAAAAGCAGTTGCAGGAGGAGAAGCCGATTTAGCCATTGTAAATACCTATTATATTGGAAAAATGTTAAATTCTAAAGATCAAGCTGAATTAGATGCTGCTCAATCAGTTGAAGTTTTTTTTCCCAATCAAGAAGACCGGGGCACACATATTAATGTAAGTGGAATAGGAGTTGCAAAATATGCACCTAATCAGGAAGCTGCGATTCAATTTATAACCTATTTGTTAAGCGAAAAATCACAAAAAATATTTGCTTCTTCTAATTATGAATATCCTGTAAATCCGAATGTAGAAAATGCTGAAGTATTAAAATCTTGGGGAAGTTTTAAAGAAGACCAGCTTAACCTGAGTAAGTTGGGAGAGCTTAATAAGAAAGCTGTAATATTGTTTGATGAAGCAGGCTGGAAGTAAGCATATTAATTCTTTATTAGAAAGCTTTTTTAAGTTAAAACGCGATATAAACAGGTGGTCTTTTGCCACCTTGTTTATTTTATTAATTATTGCTGTTCCTGTTTTTACAATCGGAATTAAACTCTTTGATGGCCCAGGACAAAGTTGGTTACATATTTCAGATTATTTGTTGCCCAGTTATTTAAAGAATTCATTTTACCTAGCCATTCTTTGTAGTATAATTACCATACTTTTTGGTGTAAGTTCTGCTTGGCTAGTTACACGTTACCATTTTCCATTTCGTAAAGCTTTAGAATGGTTACTTATTATTCCACTTGCCATACCTAGCTATATAGTAGCTTACGCTTATGCTGGCTTTTTTGATTATGGTGGTATATACGCAAGTTTTTTTGAAGTTTTTGAAATTGCCAACGCTAAACTCGATATTATGAATGTGTTTGGCTTGGCATTTGTCCTAAGCATTTCGCTCTTTCCATATGTGTATGTAAGCGCCAGAGCATTTTTTTTAAATCAAGCAATTAGTTTATTAGAAGCTTCCCGTTTATTGGGTGTTAGCGAGCGGAAATCTTTTGTTAAATTAATTATTCCTTTAGCTAGACCCGCTGTAGTTGCTGGTTTGGTCTTGGTGCTTATGGAAGTTTTAAACGATTATGGAGCTGCTAAATATTTTGGAGTAAACACTTTTACCACTGGTATTTTTCGTTCGTGGTTTTCGTTAGAAGAACCCGAAACTGCTATTTACTTATCAGCACTATTACTTATTTTAGTTTTTGGTTTAATTTTAATTGAAAAATGGCAACGCAGAAAAATTCAATATTCGTCTATAAAATCTGCTAATACAAAACCTAATAAAAAAATTATTTTACCAAAATGGCAACAGTTTCTTATTTGCTTTACAGTTTTAATTCCTGTGGTTTTAGGTTTTTTTGTTCCTGTTTGGCAATTGTTAATTTGGGCTTTTAAAACTTTTACACAAGTATTAAACCCATCCTTATTTTGGCTTTCTTTACAAAGTTTTGGAATTGCCTTTATCACTGCATTTTTTACTGTATTATTTGCCTTGGTTTTGCTCTATTTCTCGAAGTGGAATAAAATTACATTCATTAAAAATGCTTCTAAATTAGGCGTTTTGGGTTATGCAATACCTGGAGCGGTTGTAGCTATAGGAATTATGATGCCTACGTTGTTAATTGATAAATGGCTTATAAATCAAGGTTTGATTACACAATTTCTTATCAATGGTACTTTAATTGCCTTGGTTTATGCTTATGTGGTTCGTTTTTTAGCTGTGGCATATCAGCCACTCGAATCTTCTTCACTAAAAGTGAATAATTCTATACCCGATTCTTCAAAAATTTTGGGAATGGGAAACTTTAAAACCTTCTATAAAATTGAATTTCCATTAATTCGCGCAGGAATGCTAAGTGCGTTTATTTTAGTTTTTATCGATACTTTAAAAGAACTGCCTTTAACACTTATACTTAAACCTTATCATGTAAACACGTTGGCGGTTAAGGCATACGAGTTTGCAAGTGACGAGATGGTTATGCAAGCAGCAATTCCATCGTTATGCATTATATTAACAGCTTTAATCCCTGTAATTTTTCTGAATAAATTACTTTTGAAGAATGAATAAAATTCTAGAAATAAAAAATTTGTCTAAAAGTTTTGATGGCGGTAAGGCACAAGCAATAGATCAAGTAGATTTTTACGTAAATCAGGGCGATATTTGTGCAGTTGTTGGCGAGAGTGGAAGCGGAAAAACTACACTAATTCGTTTAATAGCAGGTTTAGAAAACCCAGATCAAGGCAAAATTATAATTAAAGGCAAAGAAGTTTCTTCCATTAAAAAAGTTTTGGTGCCAGAAAAACGAAACATAGGCATGGTGTTTCAGGAATATGCTTTATTTCCGCATTTAAATGTATTAGAAAACGTAATGTATGGTTTAGCAAAACGAAAGGACAAAAAGCAACGGGCGGAAGAAGTTTTAGCTTTAGTGGGTTTAAAAGAATATAAAGAGCGTTATGCTCACGAGTTATCTGGTGGCCAACAACAGCGCGTAGCTTTAGCTCGTGCTTTAGCTCCAGAACCTTCGTTGTTAATTTTAGATGAACCTTTTAGTAATTTAGACGCTATGATGCGTACACAACTGCGAAATGAAATTTTCAATATTATTAAAAAAACAGGAGTTACAGCTATTTTTGTTACCCACGACACACAAGACGCATTAGCAGTAGCCGACGAAATTTTAATACTTCAGAACGGGAAGTTGGTTCAAAAAGACGAAGCTTCAAAATTATACCATAAACCACAATCTATTTATGTAGCATCTTTGTTTGGTAATACCGTTCAATTAAATAAAGGTTTAAAAAATGCATTTCGATGTCCTTTAAAGGAAGATTGCTGCCATGCAATTCGCAATGAAAATATTAGCATTAATGTTTCAGACTGCGAGTTTGTTACTACCGCTAAAATTATTAAAAGAACTTTTTTAGGAACACATTCGCAGTTGCTTTTAAAACTCGATAATGGCGAAAATTTAAGTGTAGTTACCAACGAAGCTGTTTTGGGAGACGAGTTGAAAATAGGTTTTAACTCGAATGATATATTGGCTTTCGATGAATAAATTTTAGTTTCTTTTCCTACCTTTCCGCTTATAATTAAGCTTGTTATGAAATTTTATTTTAGTCTTTTGTTTTTGTTGTGTTTTGCTTTTCAATTGAATGCGCAACAAACTCAGGTTGATGCAGTCGATTTTTTAGAAGCAAATGCCTTTATAGAGTTGCTTCCCCAAGAAAAAAAAGTAAAAGGTGAAATTGAATATACATTTCAAATTTTAAAAGCAACGGATTCTGTTTTTTTAGATGCTAAAAATATGAAAGCTGAGTTAATTAATGCTTCATTTAAAAGAGCCAGTTTAAAAACTACACCAGCTTATTTCATTTTAAAAGGAAAATTTAAAGCAGATCAATCTTATTCAGTATCCATTTCTTTTGAAGCCGAACCCAAGCAAGCTTTATACTTTTTAGGTTTCGATTTTGCTAAGGAATATCACCAAATTTGGACACAAGGACAAGGGAAATATACTTCGCATTGGTTGCCTAGTATAGACGACATGAACGACAAAATTGTTTTTAATTTAACCATTAAAGCTCCAGATTACCTTAATCTGATTGCTAACGGAAAAAAAGTAAATGCAACGAGAAATGCTTCAACTAAAGTTTGGGAATACAAAATGCAAAAGCCTATGAGTAGTTATTTAGTAGCATTAGCTGCTGGTAATTACCATTATAAAAAAGAATTCACATCAACAGGAATTCCTATATATAATTATTATGAAATTACAGACTCTGTATTAGTTGAACCCACTTATCGACATACTAATTTTATTTTCAATTTTTTTGAAGAAGAAATTGGTATTGCTTATCCTTGGCAAAACTATAAGCAAGTACCAGTTCGCGATTTTTTATATTCAGGTATGGAAAATACCAGCTTAACCATTTTTTCGAATCAATTTATGGTCGATTCTCTCGGTTTTGAAGATTTTAATTATGTAAACGTAAATGCACACGAACTTTCGCACCAATGGTTTGGAAATTTAGTTACTGAAACCGAAGCTAAACACCATTGGTTGCACGAAGGTTTTGCAACTTATTATGCTTTATTAGCCGAAAAACAATTGTTTGGAGATGATTATTTTTATAATAAATTGTATAATTCAGCCGAACGTTTAAAAGCAGAAAGCGATAAAGGCAAAGGTGAAGCGGTTATGAATCCCAAAGCGAGTTCGCTTACTTTTTACCAAAAGGGAGCTTGGGCTTTACATGTTTTAAAAGAAAAAATAGGCGATACAGCTTTTCGGTTAGCTGTAAAAAATTACTTAAAAAAGTATGCTTTTCAAAATGTAAGTACCGATGATTTTTTAAATGAAATAGAAGCCGTTTCAATTATAGATATACAAACATTTAAGCGGAATTGGCTTTTGCAGACTGCTTTTCAAGCAGAAGAAGCTTTGGCAACTTTAAAAAAATCACCTTTTATACAAGAATTGCTTAGTATTATTGCTCTGCGAGAAGAGCCAATCGATGTAAAATTACCTATTTTTCAACGGAAAATAAATCAGTTATCCAATAGATATATTGTTGAAGAAATTGCTTTGCAACTCTCTGCCCACATAGAAAATTCTGATGCTGAAACTTTAGTGAAGCAACTCATTGACTCGGATTTTGTGTTAGCGCAACAAGCCTTAATAGCCGAAATACCAGCTATACCCCAAAAGTTTCAAAAAGAGTTTGAAACTTTATTAGTGCAAACCCAATCTTATACTTTGTTAGAAAACTTGTTGCTAAAAATGTGGCTTAGTTTTCCAGAAAAACGTTCAGATTACTTAGAAAACACAAAAGAAATTTACGGATTTAAAGATCAAAACATGGATTTGCTTTGGCGATTTTTAAGTATGGTTACACCAGAACATCGGCCAGAAATGGCAATGCAATATTTTAAAGAATTCAATCAATTTACTTCATCTAAATATAATTTTCAAATTAGAGAAAACAGTTTCAATTATTTGTATCAAGTAGATCGATTTAGCGATGAAGCTTATTTAAATTTAATCGATGCTTGTTTACATCAGCTTTGGACCTTTAGAAAATTTGCTCGAGAGTTGTTGAAGCAATTGTTGATATATGATGAACATAAAAATCAAATTGAGAGATTAAGTACTACGCTTTCGAATGAAAAACAAGAACTAATTGAAGAATTCATGCATCAATGAAAGTAATGCTTTTAAATTTGTTAAGTATTTTAGCAAGTATTTAGTAAAATAAAAAATAACCACAGGTTAAGTGAATTAAATTGAAACATATAATGATTGTAGAAAAAACTAATATAAAGGATTGTTTTTTAATTAAACCAAAGGTTTTTAAAGATGAACGCGGTTATTTTTTCGAGTCCTTTCATCAAGAAAAATTTGAAAAGCAAACCCACATAAAAACAAACTTTATACAAGATAATGAATCCATGTCAAATTATGGAGTAATTCGCGGTTTGCACGCACAACAAGGTAAATTTGCCCAAGCGAAATTGATACGAGTTGTGCAAGGTAAAGTACTCGATGTAATTGTAGATGCTAGAAAAGACTCACCTAGTTTTGGAGAAGTTTATTCATCTTTAATTAGTGCATACAATAAATATCAAATTTTTGTGCCTAAAGGTTGCTTGCACGGTTTTTCGGTATTGCAAGATGAAACAATTTTTACCTACAAATGTGATGAATTTTATCTCCCGAGTAGTGAAATAGGCGTTTATCCTTTAGATGAAGATTTAGCGATAGATTGGGGTCTGGCAAAAGGAGAAGCAAAATTATCTGATAAAGATGTAAAAAACCCAAAATGGAAAACATTTGTTAGTGGGATCTTTTAAGCTTGAAATCAAAATTATTTATCTCCACATTTGCCCAACTTCATTTTTTAAATAAGCTAAACCTGTATCGCTTGGGCATTCTTGGTCCATTAATTGAGTTAAAATTTCTTCCCTTAGTTTTTGAGCATTGGTTACGTGTTCTTTCATTCCAATTTGCCGAATTAAATTAATGGTAGCATTTTTTGAAGCTTTTATTATGCTCCAACACTTTTTGCTTACATAGATTTGTTGAGCCAAATTATGCTCAAATTCCTGTTCGATTGTTTTTATAAGTAATTCTTCATATTGGCGTTTATCTTCACTAAAAGGCTGAATACGAGGCAACAAATTCCCTGGAGAAATGCGTTCTAAAAAAAGGGCTAAACGTTCATAAGCTTGTAACCTAAGCGGTAACGCATCTTTTTTTAGTGTTGCATTAATTTCAAAGTGCTTTAATTGTTCAAAATGCTGCGTGTGTGTTTTAAAAAAATAATAAGCAATTGCAGCTACAACAATACTTGGCAAGACATAAGCAAAATAATCTAATACATTTTCCACGCTTATTTTCAATTTTAAATTAAAGATTTCAAATATACATACTATAATCTATTCTGTATAAAAACACTTTTTAGTTTATCAAGTTTACTCCATCATTTTTTGCTAATTTTGGAATTCTACCATAAAATTCAAAAAATTGCAAGAATATTTAGCTCAACTTAATGAAGCCCAAAGAGAAGCTGTTTTACAAAAAGACGGTCCGATGATTGTTATTGCGGGTGCAGGTTCAGGAAAAACCAGAGTACTAACCTTTAGAATAGCTTATTTAATGAGCCAAGGAGTAGACCCATTTAATATATTAGCTTTAACTTTTACCAATAAAGCAGCTAGAGAAATGAAATCCAGAATTGCTTCAATTGTAGGAAACAGCGAAGCTAAGAATTTATGGATGGGAACATTTCATTCGGTTTTTGCTAAAATTCTTCGTTTTGAAGCCGATAAATTAGGTTATCCTAGTAATTTCACAATTTACGATACGCAAGATTCCCAACGATTACTGCGTAATATTATTAAAGACCTACATTTGGATAAAGATGTATATAAATACAAACAAATACAATCGCGAATTTCTTCATTTAAAAATTCATTGATTACCGTTAAAGCTTACATGCGCGATCCTGACTTGCAAGAAGCCGATGCAATGGCAAAACGCCCCAGAATTGGCGAAATTTATAGGCAATATGTAGATCGCTGTTTTAAAGCGGGAGCCATGGATTTTGATGATTTATTATTAAGAACTAACGAATTATTAACACGTTTTCCTGATGTATTAGCTAAATACCAAAATCGATTCCGATATATTTTGGTAGATGAGTACCAAGACACCAACCATTCTCAATATTTAATAGTACGAGCTTTAAGCGATCGTTTTCAAAATATTTGTGTAGTAGGCGATGATGCACAGAGTATATATGCTTTTCGAGGAGCTAATATTAATAATATTCTTAATTTTCAGAACGATTATTCTGACGTAAAAAAGTTTCGTTTAGAGCAAAATTATCGTTCTACTAAGAATATTGTTGAAGCAGCAAATTCTATTATTGAAAAAAACAAAACGCGATTAGATAAAGTGGTCTGGACGGCTAACGATGATGGACCCAAAATTCATGTAAATCGACTAGTAAATGATGCAGAAGAAGGCAGATTTGTGGCGAGTTCTATTTTTGAAAACAGAATGCAGCAGGGTTTGAAAAACAGCGAATTTGCAATTCTTTATAGAACCAATGCGCAAAGTAGGGCAATAGAAGATGCACTTCGAAAAAAAGAAATTCCATATCGAATCTATGGAGGCCTTTCCTTTTATCAACGAAAAGAAATTAAAGACGTCCTTTCTTATCTTCGACTAATAATTAATCCAAAAGATGAAGAAGCTTTTGTTAGGGTTGTTAATTATCCAGCACGTGGAATAGGCCAAACTACTATGGACAAGTTAAATTTAGCTGCTAATCATTACAAACGTTCCCTTTTTGAAATTGTAGAGCATATCGATAAATTAAACTTAAGTATTAATAAAGGAACACAAATCAAACTAATTAATTTTGTAAACATGTTGAAAAGTTTTCAAATTTCAGCACAAAAACAAGATGCTTTTCAACTTGCCGAATTAGTAGTAAAAAAAACAGGACTTATACAAGAGTTTAAAAAAGATGGAACTCCAGAAGGTATTGCTCGATTAGAAAATATTGAAGAACTATTGAATGGAATTCAAGATTTTGTTGAAGGGCAAAAAGAACTAGCAGATGCCGATGGTTCTTTAGCAGAATTTTTAGAAGATGTAGCACTAGCTACAGATTTAGACAATGAAAAAGGAGACGACGATCGTGTTGCATTAATGACTATACATTTAGCTAAAGGATTAGAATTTCCTTTTGTATATATAGTAGGTTTAGAAGAAGATTTGTTTCCATCAGCAATGAGCATGAACACGCGTTCTGAATTAGAAGAAGAACGAAGATTGTTTTATGTAGCCTTAACTAGAGCTGAAAAACAAGCGTATTTAACTTATGTAATTTCTAGATACCGCTGGGGAAAATTAAATGATGCAGAACCTAGTCGATTTATTGAAGAAATTGATGATAAATTTCTAGATTTTATGATCCCAGAAGATAATTACCAATTTCGTTCATTCTTGAATCCTGATATTTTTGATGATGAAGACAAATCAAAGCTTAGAAAAGAAAAACCTAAAAAAGGGCATCCACCACCATCAAATATAGAAGCCAAAGCGGCAAGAAGATTACGCAAATTAAAACCTGATAATAACTTAGAAATTTCTAATCAAAAAGAAGTTATATCGCTGCAAGAAGGACAAAAAGTCGAGCACCAAAGATTTGGTAAAGGAACTGTAGTTGAATTATCTGGTGTGGGACAAAATAAAAAAGCAAGTATCAACTTTCAAATTGGAGGCGTAAAAAGTTTATTACTGAAGTTTGCAAAACTTAAAATACTCAATTAACAAATGATGATAACCATTAATAAATTGTTGGTTTTAATGTTTTCAATATTTAGTGTTACATTACTTACCTACACTTTTTTTATACCCAAAGAATCACAAATATATCGTTTAATTAATTATTACGATTTTGCTTTATGCTTATATTTTTTATACGATTTTTTAAAACAGTTAATTTCTGAAGAAAAAAAATGGCGCTACTTGTACACGGTTGGATGGCTAGATTTAATTTCATCAATTCCTGTGGTCGCAGAATTTAGAATATTGCGTTTTGTTCGTGTAGTTCGTGTAATTAAAATTATTCGATCTATTCGATCTCTAATTAACTTTATTTCTCAGAATAAAAAACAATCACTTTTTGGATTTATTGTTTTTTTAGTAGTAGTTTTAATTGTAGTTACATCAACAGCTGTGCTTTACTTTGAAAAAGATATTGGGAATATTAAAACCGCAGAAGATGCATTGTGGTGGACATTTATTACAATTACTACAGTTGGCTATGGAGATTTTTATCCTGTAACAGGTCTTGGGAAACTTTCAGCTTCTGTTTTAATAGCAACTGGTATAGGTTTCTTTGGGGCAATTATTTCATTTGTAACAGATAAAGTTAATAATATTAAGGCAAATAACTAATTTGAATTTTTAAGATAAATTGTTATGGCAGAATTACTAAAATTATATGAAGAAAATCCTTCAGAAAAAGTATTATTAAAAATTGCTAGAGTGCTTAAAAATGGGGGCTTAATAATTTATCCTACCGACACAGTTTACGGGTTGGGATGCGATATTAAAAATAACAATGCTCTCTCTAAAATAGCTAAAATTCGTGGTGTAAAACTAGAAAAGGCTAATTTCTCATTTATTTGTGAGGATTTGAGTAATCTTTCAGAATATGTAGCTCAAATAGATTCAAATACCTTTAAACTTTTAAAAAGAAATCTTCCAGGTCCTTATACATTTATATTGCCAGGCAATAATAATTTACCATCTGTTTTTAAAAAGAAAAAAACTGTGGGTATTCGTGTACCAGATAATGTAATTCCAAGAGAAATTGTAAGATATTTAGGAAATCCAATAGTTTCAACTTCCATTAAAGATGAAGACGATTTACTTGAATATACTACCGACCCAGAGTTAATTGCAGAGAAATGGGATAAATTAGTAGATTTAGTTATTGATGGTGGTTTTGGTGGTAATGTTGCATCAACTGTTATCGATCTTACTGCACCACAACCCACTTTAATTCGTGAAGGGAAAGGTAATATTGAAATTTAATCAAAAAAAAGCCTTAGTAAATTTTATAACTAAGGCTTTTTTGTGGTATTGTTAAGAATTGCCAAGCATTACTGGCATAACTAACATAGTTACTTGTTCACCTTCTTCCAAACCGTCAACCGGAGTTAAGATTCCAGCTCTGTTAGGTAGACTCATTTCTAATTGAACTGTAGATGCATTAAGATTTGCTAACATCTCTAATAAAAAACGTGAATTAAAACCTATTTCCATATCATCGCCTTGGTAATCGCAGGTAAGTCTTTCTTCAGCTTTACTTGAGTAATCAATATCTTCTGCAGAAATTTTCAATTCAGCACCAGCAATTTTCATTCTTATTTGGTGAGTAGTTTTGTTTGAGAAAATAGAAACCCGCTTAACTGAATTTAGGAATTGTTGCCTATCAATTATTAATTTGTTAGGATTTTCTTTAGGTATAACAGCTTCATAATTTGGATATTTACCATCTATTAACCTACATGTTAATACAAAATCATTAAAAGTAAATTTTGCATTAGAATCGTTATATTCAATTAATACATCAGATTCATCTCCTGATAAAGTGTTTTTAAGAAGATTAAGCGGTTTCTTAGGCATAATAAAATCTGCTGCATCGTCTATTTTAATATCATCTCTAGAATATTTAACAAGCTTATGAGCATCAGTACCAACAAATTTTAAACCTTCAGCGGTAAATTGAAAAAATATGCCGTTCATAACAGGCCTTAAATCATCATTGCCCGTAGCAAATAAGGTCTTGTTAATTGCAGTAGCCAAGACGTCTGCTGTTATAACAGTTTTAGATGCATCTTGTAACTCTATAGGATTAGGAAAATCTTCTGCATTTGCATAAGCTAAAGAATATTTACCTTGATCTGAACTGATTTCAACAACAGAATTCTCTAATACTAAAAAAGTTAATGGTTGCTCAGGAAAAGTTTTCAAAGTGTCTAAAAGCAGCTTCGCAGGAACGGCTATTTCACCCTGATTTTCAGATTCAACATTTATCACAGCAGACATTGTTGTTTCTAAATCTGAAGCAGAAATATCCAATTGATTGTTATCCAATTTAAAAAGGAAAAAATCAAGGATTTGCATTGTATTGTTATTGTTAATAATACCACCAAGCGTTTGGAGTTTTTTCAACATTTCTGTGCTCGAAACAATAAATTTCATAGACTTATTTATCAATATTAATAATTATTTTTCACTATCTAGATAATTTGCTAAATTAGTGATTATTTGTTTATTTATTACAAATTAGAATTAAAAAAGTGAATATTCAGGTTGTATACAATTCGTCAGACCCAATAAAATTCTTTTAATAAATACATTTCGTTAAATATAATAATGATAAACAGTTCTTTAAATCATTTTTAATTTTCGTTATATTTTTTTGTTTATTATTTAAAAAAAGGTTGTATTTTTGCGCCCCGCAAGTTCAGATTTATTTTATTGATTTTGGGATATAATTTCGGCA
>NZ_BMGL01000003.1:0-66909 GCF_014640175.1 Psychroflexus salis
ATCATTTATCGAAATTAGTTGATTTTGAGTAACTGAATTTCCAGATTCATCTTGATATGTCCAAGTTATGGTTTCTGTTTCTGTAATAGGAAGAACAGCATTGGTTGTTCCAATTATTTCCCCATCACAATTATCAGTTGCTGTAGGTAGAGTTAATGATGTTACTTCACATTGAGCTGTAACAACTTCTAATTCTTCAAAAACGGGAATAGGATTGATATCATCACCTATTAATACCATAACTTCAAATCTATCTTCGCTCTCACAGTCACCTTGAACGCGAGCGGCATATAGTATTTCTCCGTTAGATATGTTATAATTTGGATCGAGAGAAGTACCTCCAAAACTTTGAGAATACCAAACTACAGAAGAAGTATCAAGCTCAATATCTTCAAGAAGTGGAGATTCACAAAATAGCTGTGAAGCTTCACCTTCTGGGGGCATTAATTCACAATTACTGGTTGGTAATATTTGAATGTTATAATCTTCTACTTCACCCCAAGTAAAATTTTCACATGGTGATGGAGTTTCATTATATTTCATAGAAACTCTCATTCTTAAATTTTCACCTACAACACTTTCAGCTGGTACTGTAAATGTATTTGAGACTTCATCGGCTGTTGATGGGGCTGATTGAAGTACCTGTTCACCGCTGTCTGTAAATAGTCCATTTCTATTAAAATCTATCCAAACTGAAACACCTTCTTGGTAAACCGTCCCCGACCACGCGGGATTAACAGTAACGGTGTAGGTTTCATTAATAATAAGATTAGTTGAAATAGCTGTAAAATCTGAGTAACCAGAACCTGCTCCAGATTCATTATCAATAGTTTCAAGTCTTACTCTTGCAATATATTCATCACTGGTATCAGAAGCTGAAGAATCACAATAACTTAGCACAAATTCTTCAGTGGTAAAGGTTAAAATTTCAGAGTAATCTGATTCGGTATTTTCAGAAGTACAGATCGAACTAACTTGAACTTCATAGGTAGTTAGTTCCGTTAAATCATTAAGGTTTATAAAATTGTTGGATAAAGAAACTTCAATCCATTGGTCGTCAGATTGTTTTTTATATTTAAAATTATACTCAACATTTGACATATTGTCCCAAAACAATGAAGCTGAATTGTAACTTACTCCACTAAGACCTAAACCAGTTGGAGTAGTAGCTTCACAAACTAATGGTTGGGTTGTTAGACCAGTTACAATTAAAGTAAAGTTTTGTTGTGAATTTGAAAGTTGCCCTTTGTGTGTAACAGTAATGGTATATATTCCTGAAGCGTTATCAATATCAACACGTTCAAAATTATCTTTAGTATTATTTCCTTTTTCGTTAGAATTAACCCCTGTAAGCTTCCAAGGTAAATATTCAATTCCACTTTGCTCAACTTTTATGTCTAAGTCATTAACCAAACTAGCAGTATCTAAATTAATACTTGTAGACGATTGGCCAGCAGGGTCTGTCCATGATATTGAAGCTAACAAATCATCAACATTATTACTCTCAACTTCAATTGTATAGGATTGATTAGGAAATAACGAAAGAGGATTTATAATAGCCCCATTATCTTTACTGGACAATGTTTCAGCCGCTCGTTTTGCATTCATCAATCCCCAACCAAAATTAGCATCTGGTCCTTCTAATCCAGCGTCATCGGCCGTATGTAAGATTAAACCTTTCAAGGTAGCTGACAACATGTATTCGTTAAATAAGTTTTGTGAATGCTGTTGAAGTAATAAAGCACTTCCAGCTACATTTGGAGCTGCCATAGATGTACCTGAAATGGTACTGTAGGAGTTATCTGCATCAGCAAAGGTAGAAAATACTCCTGTTCCATTACCTGTAATATCTGGCTTTATTCTGAGGTCATCTGTTGGTCCTTGACTACTAGTTGTATTTATTAAAACTGAAATCAATTCGCCATCAGGACTAACGTCAGCATCTCTTCCATTAGCTACTACAAGATTATTTTTTGATGTTGAGAAACCTGTTAACTTATCAAATTGTGGAAAATTAGGATTGAGTGGTGAACCATTCCAAGAATTATTACCATCATTTCCAGCAGCAACAACCATAAGGTAGTAGGGAGTATTGTATAAAAGGTTATCCCAATTACTAGATTCGTCTATGTAGCCTCCAAAATAGTAATCTGGCAAATTGTCAGGCATATAACCATAAGAATGATTAGATATTAACATCCCAGCAGCAGCAGAATTAGCGGCTTCAACTAAATCATTATTCCATTTATATGAATCAACTTTTGATTTCGGTGCCATTCCTTTAGCAGCTGGCAAAATACCCGAAGCTATAATAGTTCCCGTAACGTGGCCTGCATGAAAATTCAAATCTAGACCTTCTGAGGCTTCATCCATAATAGTAACTCTAGACCCGTTAGATTCACCTTGATATTCTTGATGAGTAGCTCTAGCATGACCTCCGTCCCAAACATGAGCAATCATGTCTTGTCCATCAAGGTTAAATCCTGTCGAACCTCCAATATTCAAATGATTTGTTCTTGTGGATTTAGCTGCATCAACATTAAAGCTTTGATAGTATAAAGGAGTCCCATCATCTAAAACGTTTTGTAACTCTGCAAATTTCCCATTACTTAATCTTAATTTAGGAGAGATGTTAAGCTGTTTTGCCTTAACTAATTTATTATTTTCTTTATTTAAAGCAATAAGCCTATATTTAGATATAAGTTGATTAAGTTTAGTTAAATCATACCTAGATGTAATTAGTTCTTTTTGGTCTTTAGTTTGAGCGATACTAAAGCTACTTGATAAAACAAGTAAAAATATTAATAGTTTTTGTAATTTCTTCATCTTAAAAATTGAAATCGAAATATATATATTTATGTAGCATAAAAAAAATATTTTTACAAATCAATTTTACATCTTAATATTGATAAGTCTTTTTTTTATTCTATTTATTTGTCTACTTCTTTGACTGTAAATTATTAGTTCAATTTTAGTTGCTATTGTTAATTGAAGTTAAGATTACTTCTCATTTATGTGTTGT
Source organism: Psychroflexus salis (assembly GCF_014640175.1). Taxonomy (GTDB): domain Bacteria; phylum Bacteroidota; class Bacteroidia; order Flavobacteriales; family Flavobacteriaceae; genus Psychroflexus; species Psychroflexus salis. The sequence goes on from NZ_BMGL01000003.1 coordinate 3,023, forward strand.
ATTTTTCAATGTATCATTTTAAATTTAACATAAATAATGGCGGATATGCAGGTTATTTATCAATTTCCATCAATCGAAGTACTAACTTTCAGAATTATAATTACTTGTCCTTTTTGAGCATATGTCTATTCATTAAATATTATTTAATTAAACATATAAAAATGATTTCTTTTTTGGAATTTTTATTAGTAGCTACAATTATTATTTGTCCAAACAAAGATATGTTCTGGCTCGTAGGCAATTAAATAAGTTAAAATAATACTTTAAGAACACATTTATGCCATAGGCTATGTTGCACTTAAATTATTCCACTTATTTTCAGCTACGTACTTATCTACTTTATTATTATGCAATGGGTCGATAGCCAATAAATGAATCCATTCATTTTCGATAAGTTTTTTTAAGTTTGGGTTGTTATTTAATAGACTATTAATCAATTGTTTTGGAGCATTTATAAAAACAGACAAACGTTGAGGTTTATGGTAATAATTTTCGTCAGATTGTTTTACAGATTGTAGAGGTAGTCCGGTTTTTAAATCACCACCATTGCCTTGTACAACTCCAAACTTTCCAACTATATTAAGGGTGATTTTAGAACCACTGCCATAATTTGCATTATTAACTGTACTAAAGTAATAATGGTTGTTAATCCATTGTGTTACCACCATTGGGCCGTTTAAAATAGCATTTAATGCAGTTCCATCTTCATCTTTTTTCCAATCGTAGGAATGTAAAAAGCATTCACTTTCTAAATTCATATTTTGGGTAAGTGCTCTAGGGCCAATTATAAATCCAGCATTTTTTGCTAAGCCCCATTCTGGCCTTGTTTCAGACCAGTCTGAAGATTTTCTGTAAGCTAAATTTACACTATTGCTTTTCCCAAGTCTTTCTAAAGTTGCCGTTTTTTGAGCTATTTTTAAATCAGATTTTAATGCTTTAATTTTTGCTTCAAATTTAATAGGAGCATCTCCATCGAATAAAGAAATTTCATCGGTTGTTGTGTTGTGTTCAGCTCCAATAAAAAGCGTGTTATTCTCAAGTTTTATCTGATGCTTTGTTAACAAAGCTTTTCTAACCTCTGTTTGATTTGCCAATTGAGCGATTAGTCTAGCATTATGTCTGCCTGGACTTGCTGCACATGCACCGCAATCTAAACTAGAAGCAAATGGGTTATTGGCTGTTTTACTAGCATGTCCAGCAAAAACAACTAAATCGGCAAATTTTTTCCATCCCATTAAATCGAAAGCTGATTTTACAATTTGCACACGTTCATCTAAACTTAACTCTGAAGCATCGTTAGCATGTTCAACCTTGGTTTTACAAGTAGTCTCTAAATATTTAATATCTTTTTGATGGTCTTTTTTGAAGAAAAAGCTTCTTTTTACTAATTGAAAACCATATACTAATCCTGCTCCTTCAACAAAACCAAAGGCAGATGGAAGTATATTTTTCATTCGTTTTAAAAAATAATTTTTGAATGAACTTCGCTTATGTTGTTTTTTTAATTTTTTGAAATTATTTTCTTCTTCTATATTTCCTTCTTCTGTAACCTTATACGCTGAAGCTAAAATGGGCGGACAAGATTTTCTTTTAATTCCTGAAAATGCATCTTCGTAATCCATAGCAATACCAAAAAAACCTGCGTATCCATAAGTTTCATAATTTCCAGCAATTTCAATATTTCTTCGAATTAATTCTGAACGGGTATCAATACAAAATACTAATTGTACATCGATAGGTTCGTTTTTTTGTATGGGATTAGAAGCTGCTAAATTTAGTTGATAAACCATTTTATTTTGCCAAGCATCTTCAATAGCTTTTAAACAATCTATACTAACGTTAAAAACCTTTTGTTCAGATTCAGTTAAATAAAAATTAGAGGGTAAACTGACTTTTAAGAAATACGAAATTAATATTCTTACCGCTAAATAATCTGCTAGTGGAAATGGGAATTTTTTAAACCATTCCGTAGTATTCTCTTGTCTGTATTTTAAAAAACCAACCCAACCATGAAGCGAAGCAAAATGCTTTTCGAAAATTTTTACTTGCTCGTTGGTGCTTATATCGTTAGTGAATTTTTCAATTGCACTTATGCTATCTTTTGGAAAATTAAATGACTTACTAATGTTTAAATTGGCATCGTATTTGGCTAGGCTTTTCCAGGCAGCATAAAAGCCTTTTTCTTTGTTTGGCATTTCCCAATCAGCTAAACCTTCATCTAAAAAAACACTCATCCATTTCACTAAAACTTGATCTACTGCTTGTGTCTTGTTTAGGTTACTTTTAGATTTTAGTTCTTTAATTTCTTCAAAATATCTATCTATATTACCCGAATATTGATGTGTTTTTAAAATTTCAGCTAGTTGAGATGAGTTTAATAAATTTGTTTGTAGCGCATCTTTAAAAAAATGAGCATCAGGCAAGGCTAAGTTACCAGTTTTTTGATATGCATTTAAGCAAGCAGTTTTAAAATTCTGTTTTTCGTAACCAGATAAAGGATTTGAAGTAACAAATGAGTATAATGGCCAAGTAGTTCCAACAGATGTAGCCGCTAATTCAATATTTTGCTTCAGAATTTGATGATTCATTTTTTAAGATTTGAATTTTAAAATCGTGTTTTTGTTGGGTTGTGTTAGGTTTAAAAGCTTTACATATAGCCAAGGTGAGTTTCGATAAATTCCGAGTTTCATTAAGAAGAAGCTGGCTAAAAAAAGAATGCCAAAGCTAATTTCGAAAAGGCTCAATTGGTGTGGTTTAATTACAAAATTAGATTCATTTAGTATTAAACTCACTGCGTTATAAAACACTGCATACAGTACGATACCTATTACAAAAAAACTAATTGAAACAATTAGGCGCTGTCCAAAACTATAGCTTTTTTCTCTAATAATGTTATAAGTGGCTTGTCCTACAGTAATAGCAACAATTAAGGTTAAAAATATGCTAGTATTATTTAGACTTGTTTTTCCGGTTAACAGCATAAATAAAACAGCTCCTGCTAAACCAAATAAAATAACAAAAAATGCTTGAATTATTTTGATGTTAATCTTGGTAACTTTGTTTGGATTGCTCATCTCTATCTCTTCACCAGAAGAAAGGAATAAGTAAGCTTTATAAAATCCATGTAATATTAAATGAGCAATGGCAGCATTAAAAAAGCCCAAGCCACATTGCATCACCATAAAACCCATTTGGGCAATAGTAGAACAAGCCAGTTTATGTTTTACATTCACTTGAAGCAGTTTTACAAACTGAGCAATTAAGGCTATAAAACCACCCAAAACAAAAAGTAGCATAAGCGTGTTAGACCTAATAAGTAAACTTGCAAATAAGGTAAACAAAATTCCTGCACCATTTATAAAACCTGCATGCATTAATGCAGAAGCTGGAGTTGGGGCTGTCATTGCAGAAAGTAACCATCTATGAAAAGGAAATAAAGCAGATTGAATAAAGCCAGCGATTATTAACAAAATGGCTGCTATAACAAGCATGGAGTTTGGTATAAGATCTAAATTATTTAAAATGTAGTCCAACTGAAACGAACTGGAATAATACGTTAAGATGCTTAAGCTTAATCCTAGTAAAATTGTACTGGAAAAGAAAAATCGAAAGGCATAATTAGACGCATGTCTTGCTTCGCCCCAATCTGCATTAACGCCTATTAATTTGGCCATAAATAAACCCATTAAAAACCAACTTAACAGAATTAAAATACTCGAATTTGCTATTACAAAAAATAAAACAGATAACACAAACCCAATGCTAAATAGCGAAAAACGTTTTTGATAGGTGAAGCCTTGTAAATATCGTTTTGAATAGGTGCTTATTAAAGCTCCAAAAAAACCTACAGTTGTAAATATAATTAAGCTTAAACCATTAATACGTATGTATTTTCCTAGGTAAATAACTTTTTCTTGTATAAAATATAAGGGTATGCAGATAAAACTGACTATAAAAAATATCCATAATAAGGGTTCAATTATTTTAGATACTGTTGGTACTTGATTTTGCATTGTAGAAATCTTTAGTAAGTATTACAAAATTTTTTAAGCAAATTATTAAATTACTTCAATATTCAAAAAACCAGATATTTTAAATTTTTTAGAATTATCCTTACTTTCTTTAATGTAATTTTTAAAACTTTCTTTTTCACCCTTAAGTTGATCTATTCTTTTGTTAATAGGTTTTTTATCGCTAAGTTGGTCCCTTTCCCAAAGCTGCATTCCTTCAACTTTATGAAAGTTAATTTTTTGATCGATTAAAGATGAAACTATATCTAGTGCTTGTACTTTGCTAAATTCCCCATCAACTAGTTTAATTGTCTTTTTTAATTCAGCAGTTTCATTTCCCATCTTAGTTTTCATAAATTTTATTTGTTTTGTGTAAACAAAGGTTGTAATTTTAGACTCTAAGTTCTTATTAATATATTTTATAGAACCTATTAAAAATATTTATGAATTATACGTTGCATCAGCTTAGGGTTTTTTTGAAGATTTCAGAAAGTCAAAGCATCACCAAAACTTCTGAAGAATTACATCTTAGCCAGCCAGCGGTTTCTATACAATTAAAAAATTTTCAAGAGCAGTTTTCTATTGCTCTAACGGAACAAATCGGTCGTAAAATTTATATTACAGACTTTGGTAGAGAAATAGCAACATCGGCAAGAAATATTTTAGAAAAGGTTGAAGAAATAAATTATAAAACAAATGCCTATAAAGGATATTTAACTGGTAAATTAACACTTTCTATCGCATCTACTGCAAAGTATGTAATGCCCTATTTTTTGACCGAATTTATGCAGACTTACCAAGCTATAGACTTGGTGATTGATGTAACTAATAAAACAAAAGTGATTAGAAGTTTAGAAAAAAATGAAGTTGACTTTTCTATGGTTTCAGTTTTGCCCGATAAATTAAAGGTAAATACACTAGAATTACTTCAAAATCAATTATTTTTAGTTGGATCTTCACTTACAGGACACGATTTAAATAATATAAATAGTTTAGACGATTTACCTTTTATTTATAGAGAAGAAGGTTCGGCTACACGAAAAGCAATGGAAGATTTTTTAATTTCAAATAAAATTTCGATTGATAAAAAAATTGAATTGACTTCTAATGAAGCTGTAAAACAAGCTGTAATTGCAGGACTCGGTTTTTCTATAATGCCATTAATAGGTATTAAAAATGAATTAAAAAATAAAGATTTACAAATTATTCCTTGTAAAGGGCTTCCTATAACTACCAAATGGCAGCTTGTTTGGCTGGCATCTAAAAATCTTTCGCCAGCTGCTCAAGTTTTTTTAAATTTTATAGAAACACATAAAAATGAAATTGTTAAAAATCATTTTTCATGGATTAAGGACGATTTTAGCTAAAAATTAATTTTTTAAATGGCATAAATGCTAGCAGTGCATTTATAAAATGAATTTATAGTGTATATTTTGGTTGCCAATCATTTTTTATTTTGCTTCACCCAAATTTTACAGAAATATTGAAAAATTTATAAGAAAGTCTGAACCTAAACAAAAAGATACTTACTATTTATTTTTTTCGCATATATATTGAAATGGGAACACCGTTAAAATCGAAATTTTTACGCAGTTGATTTTCAAGATATCGTTTATACGAATCTCTAACGTATTGAGGTAAATTACAGAAAAATGCAAATTGTGGTTGTGGAGTAGGTAATTGAGTAATGTATTTAATTTTTACATATTTACCTTTTAATGCTGGTGGTGGGTTTTGCTCTATTAATGGAAGCATTGTTTCGTTAAGTACACGTGTTTTAATTTTTTTGCTTCTGTTTTTATAAACTTCAATAGCAGTTTCTATGGCCTTATAAATACGTTGTTTGTTAAGTACAGAGATAAAAACAATTGGTACATCGGTAAACGGAGAAATGCGTTCTCTAATTGAAGCTTCAAAATTTTTGATGGTATTGGTTTCTTTTTCAACTAAATCCCATTTGTTGGCTAAAATCACGATGCCTTTACGGTTGCGTTCGGCTAACCAAAATATATTTTCTACCTGCCCATCAAATCCACGATTAGCGTCAAAAATTAAAATACATACATCGGCATGCTCAATGGCGCGAACACTTCGCATTACAGAATAAAATTCTAAATTTTCTTTTACTTTAGATTTTTTTCTAATTCCAGCGGTATCTACCAATTTAAAATCGAATCCAAAGCGATTATAACGTGTGTCGATAGCATCTCGAGTAGTTCCAGCAATATCGGTTACAATGTATCTTTCTTCACCAATTAAAGCATTAATAAAAGACGATTTTCCTGCGTTTGGTCTACCTACAACGGTAAGTTTAGGTAAATCTTCTTCTACTTCTTCAACCGCATCGGGTAAAGCTTCTACCACTGCATCGAGTAAATCGCCGCTTCCACTTCCATTAATGGCAGAAATGGTGTAATATTCACCTAAGCCTAAACTATAAAATTCAGTAGCATCTAATATATTTTTATTGCTATCTACTTTATTTACTGCTATTACAACAGGTTTGTTGCTTTTGCGAAGTAATTTAGCTACGCCTTGGTCGTCGGGAGTAATTCCTGAAGTTACATCTACAACAAAAATTATAACATCGGCTTCTTCAATGGCTAATTCTACTTGTTTATCAATTTCAGCTTCAAAAATATCGTCGCTACCCACAACATAACCGCCTGTATCGATAACGGAAAACTCTCTTCCATTCCAATCGGTTTTTCCGTAATTGCGATCACGGGTTACACCACTTGTACTATCTACAATAGCTTCACGGCGTTGAATTAAGCGATTAAAAAAAGTAGATTTTCCCACATTTGGTCTTCCTACAATGGCAACTATATTTCCCATAACTGAAATTTTAACAATTTGCAAAGGTACTACTTTTTAATGGTTTGGATTGTAATTGTAGCTTCAGCTAAAAAGAAATTAATCGATACAAATAATCTTGTTTTAATTAAAAACATTTTACATTTGGAATGGTATCGTGCTATAAATGAGAATAATTTATCTTTTTTTATTTTGTTATAGATTTAACGAAAGGATTTGGCTTAAGAAAAAAGAATAAGTCTACTAAATTTTGATGCGATGCCAGATAATATTAATTAATCAGTTTTAACCAGACACTCATGTTTAAAAAATTTATTTAGTAAAATGTCTAAACCAACTCATTTTGATTTTGAAAATTCAGTAAGCCTTAGGGTACATTTTCAATTAGAAACAAAAAAGTCTTTTACTGCTCTTGTAGAAAGTATAAAAATGCTTCCAGTTTCAACGTTAAAAAAAATCAGTTTAAAAGTAAGCGACCAACATATATGGTTAGGTATTGCTCATAAAAATAAAAAAATGTATTCTCCAAATTTGCATTTAGAATGCAAAAAAGTTTTAAATACTACGCAAATCAATGCCAAATTTGGACCTGATCCAGCATTGTGGACTTTATTTATGTTTTTGCATTTTGGCTTGGGTATTACCATAATTAGTACACTAATTATGATGTACGCAAATTTTGTATTACAAAAAAGTATCAATTTTCAAATTAGTTTATTAATCCTGTGTACTTGTATTTGGATTGCCCTTTATTTTTATGCTAGATATAATCGTAATCGTGGAAAAAAGCAAGCTTATTTTTTACTTCATACTATAAAAGGAGTATTGAAATAATATTCTTGTAAGGTTTAGTTATTTTAAACTACCCCATTATTTTATTATGTATATTTGACACTCACACATCAACTTAAATTAAATGGAATTATTAATCGTTATTGGAGTAATTGTTGTTTTAGTTATATGGGTTATTGCTATTTACAACAACTTAGTAGGTTTAAGAAATAGAAGAGAAAATGCATTTGCAGATATCGATGTTCAGCTAAAACAAAGACATGATTTAATACCACAATTAGTTAATGCAGTAAAAGGATACATGTCTCATGAGCGTGAAACACTCGAGTCGGTTACCAATGCAAGGCGACAAGCTATTAATGCGAGTACTGTAAATGAAAAAATAGCAGCAGAAAAAGAACTAGGTTCAGCTTTACAAGGCTTAAGTATTCAAGTTGAAGCATATCCAGATTTAAAAGCTAATGAAAACTTTATGCAGTTGCAAAATGAAATTTCAGATATTGAAAATAAGCTTGCTGCTGTTCGACGATTTTTTAACTCGGCTACACGAGAATTAAATACTGCCATTGAAAAATTTCCTAATGTTGTTTTTGCGGGAATGTTTGGTTTTCAACGCCAGCCTATGTTCGATTTAGGAGAAGCTAGAGCTGATCTAGATAAAGCTCCAGATGTAAGTTTCTAATTTTAATTTTATGGCAAAATTTGTGGGTATTCAAACCCAAATTAAACGTAACAATACACGGTCAGTTCTTATATTAATTGCTTTTCCCTTGTTGTTGTTAGCAGCTGTTTTTGCTGCAACTTATTTTTTTACCTTCGATGAATATGGTAACGCACAACCCGAAGTTGCTATAGATTTATTTTTAGGTGCTATTCCAGCTACACTTATAATTGTTGGTATTTGGTTTGTAATTGCTTACTTTTTTAATGCAAAAATGATTGCTATGGCAACTGGTTCAAAAACCTTAAGCCGTAAAGAAAATATGCGTGTTTATAATCTCGTTGAAAACTTATGCATGAGTGTAGGTATGCCAATGCCAAAAGTGAAAATTATTGAAAGTGAAGCGCTGAATGCTTATGCTAGTGGAATTCGGAAAAGAGATTACACAGTAACTTTAACGAGAGGCTTAATTAACAAACTTGAAGATGATGAACTAGAAGGTGTAATTGCACACGAATTGATGCATATTCGAAATAATGATGTTCGATTACTTGTAGTAAGCATTATTTTTGTCGGTATATTTTCTTTTGTAGTGCAAGTAGCTTTTCGAAGTTTTTTATACGGAAGTATGACTTCACGAAGAAATAATAAAGACTCTGGAAAAGCTATGATTATTATTTTGGTAATTGCTGCTGTTGCTTACTTTATTTCACTTTTATTCAAATTTGCGCTGAGTAGAAAAAGAGAATACATGGCAGACTCCGGTGCCGCAGATATGACGCGTAAGCCTTGGGCACTAGCATCTGCTCTAAAAAAAATAGCTCCAAATCATCATGTAGATGATGTAAAAAGCGAAGATGTACAAGAATTGTTTATTGAAAATACTCCCAAAGACGGAGCAGTAGGTTTTATGGGAGGAATAGGGAAGTTGTTCTCTACGCATCCGCCCATAGAAAAGCGAATTCAGTTTTTAGAGCAATTTTAATGTTGAAAATTCTTCGATAGAAATACATATAATTCAAAAGCCGATTTATTTTCATAAATCGGCTTTTGAATTGAAATAAAAAACCTACTTATTGCTTTATTAACTTATAAGTATGACTTTGTTTGGTGTTTGTTTCTTTAATTAAATAAATTCCAGGACTCCATTCACTTGTATTAATTTGCACTCTAGTTGTATGTATTGAAACTTTATCAATTAATCTACCTTGTGTGTCAAAAATGCTCAATTGTGTTCCCATGGCTTCTGCAGGAGCATAAATATGTGTTTGGTTAATTGCTGGGTTAGGCGCAATTTTTAGTTTATTTTCAACTGTAAAATCATTGCTGCTTAAATTGGTTTCTTGGTATATTCGAACATAGTCAATATCCATACTGCTTTCGGTAAAAGTAGAATCTATGCTAGGTTCTATAGCTATGTTAAGTAAGATAAATTGATCTTTATCAAACGGCCAAGTATCTGCGTTATAGACATTAGGTTGATAGGTATAGTGCACTACATCGTCAACACTAAAAACCATTCTGTTGGGAAACCATTCTAAGGTGTACACATGGTAATCGGTAGAAGCAGTTGGAATAACTTGTCCGCCATGGTTTATGGTTCCACCAAAACTTGATGGTGTGTGCATGGCACTAGAAATGTAATTTTGGTTGGTTCCCCAATGTTCCATAATATCAATTTCACCGCAAGCTGGCCAAGGAGTTGTACCAAAACCTTCATTATCCCAATACGTTCCGATTTCTTCAATATTTGTTCCTAACATCCAAATGGCTGGCCAAGTTCCAACTCCTGTCGGCAGTTTTGCTTTAACTTCAACTCGACCATAAGTAAATGCAAATTTTGAGTTTAATCTAGCCGAAGTATAATCTTTAGTTATACCTTGATCTGTAAAGGTTTCATTTTTAGCAACTATATGTAATTCTCCATTATCTAAATATGAATTATCAGTTCGGTTTGTATAATGTTGTATTTCTCCGTTAAACCAAGAATTTCCGTTAAGTGGTAAAACAGTTTGATGATGCCACTTGGTAAAATCAATAGCTCCGTTACCATCAAATTCATCAGCCCAAACCAACTCATCGTAAATGGGGTCTTCTACAGGTTCTTCATCAGACTCTTCACCTTGAAAATAAAAATCATCAATGTAAGCTAAAACTTCGTCTGTATTGTTTTCACCATTAATTTGTATTAAAACTTTATTTAAATCATTTCGATTTAGTGGAGCAGGAGAATCTGGACTTAGATTAATGTAATTATCATTTGCAAAATCGAAGCTAACTTCTTGCCATTCGTCTAAAATTATGGGTTTTATAATTTCAGTTTGTGTACTCCATGGCGCTGGAATTTGATTATTTTGAAGTTTTAATGAAACTTGATTAGGCTGATTGCCTGTTACACCACTAGAAGGAACATATATTTTAAAACTAAAAACGGTGTTGGTACCTAAATTAATGGAAGCTGAATAATTAAAGAAAGCATTTGCAAAACTTCCCCCAGTGTCATGATAACTTAGTACATTATTCGATGTATTTATACCTTCTAGATATGGATTTTCAAATGCTTCAATTACTTCGCAGTCATCTTGTTGCCAATTTATACTGCTACTTCCTTCAAAATCATCTTGTAAAAGTTGGCTGTAAAGCGAAATATTAAATAAACATAATAGAATTAAACTTACTTTTTTCATTAACATAATTTTTTTCACAATATATATTATTTACCATTGTTTAAAACATCTTTTTCCTTAAAAATCAAACTAGTTAAGTTCTTGTAGTGGTTTATCTTTTAAAAGTACAGCTTCGTTCAGTTTAATTAGGAAATTATATTTAACAAAACATCAATTTAGTTGATGTTGAAAAACACAAACAATAGTAAAATCTTATATCTAAATAAAAAATCATAAGAATAATTTAGCATCTTAAACCTATAATTTGGCTAGTTTTGTTCTAAACAAATTTAAAAATTTAAACTATGTCAATTGTAGGTAAAACCTTTCCAGATTTAACAGTAGATGCCATGAATGAAATGGGCGATACATTTAAAATAAATGTATTAGAAGAAGCAAAAAAGAACAATAAAAAAGTATTGTTGTTTTGGTACCCAAAAGACTTTACGTACGTATGTCCAACCGAACTTCATGCATTTCAAGAAGCTAAAGCTGAGTTGGAAAAAAGAAATGTAGTTTTAATCGGTGCATCTTGCGACACTCCAGAAGTGCATTTTGCTTGGTTAAATACAGCTAAAGACGATGGTGGGATTGAAGGCGTAACATACCCAATTCTTGCTGATAGCAACCGAAATTTAAGTAGAAAATTAGGTATTTTAGATGTAACTAACGAACGTTATGACGACGAAACTGGCGATTATTTAGTTGATGGCGATAATGTTACTTACCGTGCAACTTATTTAATCGATGAAGAAGGTTTAGTATTTCATGAAGGAATTAACTTTATGCCTGTTGGAAGAAACGTACAAGAATTCATTAGAATGATTGATGCTTACACCCACGTTCAAAAACATGGTGAAGTTTGTCCTGCAAATTGGGAAGAAGGAAAAGAAGCGATGAAAGCAGACCGAAAAGGTGTAGCTTCTTATTTAGCTTCTAAATAAACTATCCATAAATAAATGTTCAAGTAAGCTTGCGCTTACTTGAACAACTAAAATAAATAAAAAAGCTATGTTCCAAGAATTAAAAGAAGATACATTAAAAGAAGTAGTAGAGTCCAACAATAAGGTTGTTGTACAGTTTTCTGCAAGTTGGTGCGGGAATTGCCGTTTAATGAAGCCAAAATTTAAAAAATTAGCAGGAGAAAACGAACACATTCCTTTTGTTTTAATCGATGCTGAAAAAAATCCTGAATCTAGAAAGTTAGCTAATGTAAATAACTTACCCACATTTGCTGTTTTTGAAAAAGGGGAATTTAAAAATCAAGTACAAACCAACAAATTTGAATCTTTAAAAGAATTAGTCAATGAAGTTACCAATAATTAAACATTTTCAAAAAAATAATGATGCCCAAAAGCTAGAACATACCATTGAAGTATTAGAGTCTTTTTGTGAACATCGTTCCGTTAAAGAAGATGAGATGGATGTAGTTGGAGAGCTAATAACAAATTTAGCAGGCGCAGTAGAAATGGACAAAATGGTTAAAGACGGTATGTCTGAAAAAGATGCAGCCAATGCTTTTGCTAAGCGTGTTTTAGGTTCTATAGACCAATAATCCATACCATTAAAATTTTATAGAAGCCTTTATAATTTTCAATTGTTACCAATTTTCATGATTGTTTTTTGGTTTGATTATATCTAGACAATAGAATTATAAAGGCTTCTTTATGTGTTTTTTTTACTTTATGCTGCAGTTTTAAAGTTAGGTTTAGGCTTTTTAGTTGTTCACCAAAAATATTTAAAATGGAAATTTTTGGTAAACAGAAGTTAAGACGACTTTTGGTACCAAAAATACTCAGTTTAGTCTAAGAAATATCGAAAGTAAGTTAGTTACACCAACTTAACTATCAAAAGAGAATAAAATACTCCAAGATACTTTACAAATATAAATTGGATGAACTCCAATTTGTTTCACTAGCGATTACTTTTCTTTTATTCAATTAATTTTTCATCTTGAGTACTTTACTAAAAAATCTTCTTCCTAATATTGTTCGTTTTCATTAGGGAAATCGCCAGACTTTACATCTTTATTGTAATCTTGAATGGCTTTAGTCATGATTGTGTTTAAATCGGCATAGCGTCTTAAAAAACGCGGACTAAACTCATGGTCCATTCCTAACATATCATGAATTACTAAAACTTGGCCGTCAACTCCGTTTCCAGCACCAATTCCGATTACGGGAATACTAATACTTTTAGCTACTTCTTCGGCCAATTTTGCTGGCACTTTTTCTAAAACAAGTGCAAAACAACCTAAGCGTTCTAAAAGCAATGCATCTTCTTTTAATTTTTCTGCTTCGGCTTCTTCTTTTGCACGAACGGTATAAGTTCCAAATTTATAAATAGATTGTGGGGTTAAACCTAAATGTCCCATTACAGGAATACCAGCTTTTAAAATTCGTTTAATAGAATCTTTAATTTCACTTCCACCTTCTAATTTTACGGCATGTGCTCCACTTTCTTTCATAATTCGTATTGCAGAGCGCAAGGCTTCTTTTGGATCGCTTTGGTAACTTCCAAATGGTAAATCTACCACCACCAAAGAACGATTAATCGCGCGAACTACGTTGGTAGCATGATAAATCATATGGTCTAAGGTTATAGGAAGCGTAGTTTCGTGGCCTGCCATAACGTTGGAAGCAGAATCGCCCACTAAAATTACATCAATACCAGCTTTATCTACAATTTTAGCCATGGTAAAATCGTAGGAAGTTAACATCGATATGCGTTCTTTATTGGCTTTCATATCGACCAAAGATTTTACGGTAATTCTTTTATATTGCTTTTTAGCTACAGACATAATTTTAGTTTTTACAAATGTAGGATTTTAGCTTGAATTTATCTTTTAAGAGAACAATTTCAACACTAATTCCATTTAATTTTAGCTATTAATTTCTTTCAATTTCGTTTTAAAGTCTTTACTAAAGTCTTTCCCAGTAGGGTATTCAAAAACTTCTAATTTAAAATATGGAACAGCGGCTAAAATATGATCAAAAATATCAGCCATAATGTGTTCGTAATTTTTCCAAATTTTATCTTTACTAAAAGCATAAATTTCTAACGGAACACCTTCTGGACTCGGAGCTAATTGCCGGCTCATTACCATCATATCTTTATTTATAGCAGGATGCTGTTTTAAGTATTCGTCTACATATTTTCTAAACATACCAAAATTAGTGAGATTTCTGCCGTTAATTAATACAGATTTGTCGGCTTTAATTCGGTTATTGTGCTCGTTTATTTCGCTAGAACGTTGCCCTACATAGTTTGTAATGAGTTGTATCTTTTTAAATTCTTCTATTTCATTTTTATTTAAAAATTGAATAGATTCTGCCTTTATTAATACTGCACGTTTAATTCTTCTCCCGCCAGATTGACTCATGCCCCGCCAGTTTTTAAACGAATCGGATATTAAATAATACGTAGGAATTGTAGTTATGGTATTATCGAAGTTTCTAACTTTTACAGAAGCCAAATTAATTTCGAATACATCACCATCAGCCCCATATTTTTCCATACTAATCCAATCGCCAATTCGCACGGTATCATTCACAGAAACTTGAATACTAGCAACAAATCCTAAAATTGTATCTTTAAAAACCAATAATAAAACAGCAGATAGTGCGCCAAGACCAGTAAATAGTTTTGTTAAAGAACGGTCGGTTATAATGCTGAAGATTACAACAATACCAATTAACCAAACCACAATCATAAATACTTGAATGTAACTTTCTACAGGTTTATCTTTAAAAGCCTTCATGGTTTTTAAAAAATCCTTAAAAGTTAATAAAATGCTTCGTAAAAGTGCAATAATGAAAACTACAGATAAAAGGCTTACTAATTTTTCTGCATAAATTTCAGCTTCGGAGAAATCCACTAATATAGAAGGGGTTAAAACTGATATAAAGTTAATGGTTATTAAATTTGAAATATGTAGAAAGGTTTTGTTTTTAACTAAATAATCGTCAAAATGAGTTTTAGATTTAGCGGCAATTTTATTTACAACACGCTCACCAAAAACACGCAGAACCTTGTAGATTATATAAGCCAATAAAAAAGTAAAAACCAAATTAATAAGCAAGTTTAAATACTGCGCTAAACTTTCATTCAATCCTAGGTCTTCTGTAAAAATCCTGTAAAAATACCGAGTTATGGGTTTGGAGCTCATGCTTAAATTTTATTCAAAAATAAGAAAGTTAGGTAGATAAATTTCAGTTAAAACAAGAAGTATTTTCTCTAAAAAGCAGACTTATATATTCCTGCCTGTTTTAGTTTTTCTTGAAGGTGTTTTACTAATTTCAATTCATTTGTTGAAAGCTTCAAAAGTATTTTTTGTTTAAAAGACAAGCAATTTAAATCGATTTTACTTTTAGCAAGTTTCCAATTTTGATCTTCTTGTATCTTCGATTTCAAATAAATAGAAAACCAATTTTGGTTGAGGTATAATTTTAAAAACTTATGATTAGTGCCTTGTTTTTTATATTTTTCTAAAAGGATTATGCGTTCTTTAAAACGTGGAGATTGCGACAGATTATTCTCAGAATTTACATAATAACTAAAGGTTGTTTTAGGTATAAAAACTATATTTTTTTGTAAGCCAATGCGAATAAATAGGTCGGTGTCTTGACCAGATGCAATATGTTTGTCGAATTTTCCAATGCAATTAAAAAACTCTTTTTCAATAACAAAACCAGAAGTAATGAGCAAATCGTGAGCTAAACTATTTTTAAAGTAGGGAAGAACCACAGTGTTTTTCGGAATTTTAAAATTGTATGTTGCTTTACGGGTACGAAATTTATGGTCAATTATTTCCGCTTGTGAAGTAAAAATTGATTCATTTGGAAATTTCGATATGGCTTCGTGTAAAACCGATAAGTGATTTGCTTTCCATACATCGTCGGCATCTAAAAAAGCTATCCATTTAGCTGAAGCTATATCAACACCGTGATTTCTTGCAGTTGCAGCACCTTGGTTTGTCTGGCTTTTTATTGAGATCCGAGGGTCTGTAAAAGCTTCAACCTTTTGTAAAGAACAATCTGTAGAACCATCGTTTATTATGATTAATTCAAAATCTGAAAACTTTTGCTGCAATACACTTTTAATGCAATTTTGAATGTAATTTGCTTTATTATACAAGGGAATTACTACAGAAAAAAAATGACTTTTAGTTTTCATTACCCAACGAATTAACCTGCTTTAAATGACAAAAATAAAGCATCCTGTATAAATTGAAACAAAACAAGTTTGGCGAGTTACTTTTTAAGTTTAATACCAAAAGCTTAGCCAGTGTTTTATAAATTAAGTTGCAAGATGAAATTAATTTTAATTTTTTAAGCTTCAAAAAAGCTTGTTGAATGGGCCGAAAATTATTCGAAATTATATTTTTATTTTCTAATAAAATAATACTTTTTAGTGCATCTTCTGTTTTATGAACAAAAGTTTCATTGTTTTCTAAGCCCAAGTGAAACACTGCATTGTTTATATGTTTTATAGCTGTTTTAGCCTTTTTTAATTGATAAGCCAAAACCATATCTAAACCATAAACGTGGTTTAATACCAGTGTGTACTTTAAAAAAACATGCTTTTGGATACAAATTGCACCAGTTACTAAACTTTTATATGTATTGTTTTTTCGTTGTTTTAAACTTTGTTCTTCATTTGCTTTACCGTATTTCCACCGTAATAAAAACTGAGCATTTGTAGGTTTTTCTTGGTATTTAATTCCGCCAAAAATTACATCTGTATTTTCATCTTTAGTAATCTGTTTAATAAAAAGATCGATAAAATTCTTTTTTTGCGGAATTACATCAGCATCTAAAAAAAGCAACCAATTATATTGAGCCGCTCTGGCTAACAATACTCTTGTTTTTTCTCTTCCTAAATTTGTTTTATTTTTTATAAGCCTTACATAAGGTAAATTTTCAAGCTGATAATAGCTGTTTTGAATTTCTGTATCTGTAGAAGCATCATCGCCAACAATAAGTTCTACTTCAACATCTAGTTTTTCAATCTCTTGTGCTAGACTGTAAACCAAATTTTGGCAGTTATCGTTGAAATTAGGAATGAGAATGCTTAACAATTTCAGAATTTTATTAACTTTACAAAGTTACTTAATTAAATCCATCCTTTTTTATTATGAATCGCTTTCAAATTGCAGATCAAATTTACAAAAAATTAGTAGCGCATCAAGTTGTTATTAAAGATCAATTTAACAAGCATAAAGAAGCTATTCCTTTTTTTTATATTGATGATTTGCTGCCGGAAGCTTTGGCTTTAAATTTATTCGAATTATTTCCAGAGAGCCATGATATGATGCATAAAAAAAGCATTAGAGAAGACAAGTATGTTGGTTTTAAAATGAATAAATACAATGCTTTATTAGAAGAATGTATTTATGCTTTTCAGCAACCTAAAGTTGTTAATTTAATTGCTGAAATTTGCGGAATTAAGTTTGCGGTACCTGATGAACATTTATATGCTGGTGGTTTGTCTTGTATGGGAGAAAACCAATTTTTAAATCCACATTTAGACAACTCTCACGATAAAGACCGACAGCTTTGGCGTGTTTTAAATTTATTATATTATGTTTCACCTTCATGGGAATTAAATGATGGTGGGAATTTAGAATTGTGGCCTAATGGTTTACATAAAAAACCGATAACAATTCACTCTAAATTTAATAGATTGGTAGTTATGGCTACACATCAAAATTCACTTCATTCGGTTTCTAAAGTTGAAACCAAAAGTTTTAGATGTTGTATTTCTAATTATTATTTCTCCAAAAAGCCTTTTAGAATTAATGATGAATTTCATGTAACTTCATTTAGAGGAAGACCAAATGAATTTTTAAAAGATAAAATACTTCAATTAGACTCCATGATACGAATGGGTATTAGAAAAATTTTCAAGAAAGGTATTGTTGAAAATCCGCATGTGTATAAAAAGGAAAAAAATTAGACTGCTCTTTTCTGTACAACTTCAAATACTTTTTGTCCATCGCATTTTAAAGTTTTAGAAGGATATTTTAAAAGTAATGCATAATCGTGCGTTGCCATTAATATCGTATTTCCATTTTTATTTATTTCTTGAAGCACTTCCATAACTTCAACCGAAGTTTGTGGATCTAAATTCCCAGTAGGCTCATCTGCTAAAATTAACTCTGGGTCGTTTAACAAAGCCCTAGCAATGGCAACGCGCTGTTGTTCGCCACCCGATAATTGATAAGGAAATTTAAAGTTTTTGGTTTTCATTCCGACCTTGGTTAGCACTTGGGTAACTTTTTCCTTCATTTTGTTTTTTTCCTTCCAGCCAGTTGCTTTTAGCACAAACAATAAATTATCTTCGATGTTCCTATCGTTTAATAATTTAAAATCTTGAAAAACAATACCTAATTTACGTCTTAAAAAAGGAATTTGCTTTTCTTTTAATGTGCTTAAATCTTCTCCAACAATCTTGCCTTTGCCTTCTTTTAAAGGTAAATCACCGTATAGAGTTTTCATAAAACTACTTTTACCGGTTCCTGTTTTACCAATTAAATAAACAAATTCTCCTTTGTTAATACTAATATTAATATCAGATAAAACTAAGCTTTCTCGTTGGTAAATACTTGCGTTTTTGAGATCTAAAATAACTTCAGACATAAAAAAGTATTTTTTGTTTGGGTCTAAAGATATTATTTATTGTGTAATTGAAGTAATAAATACAAAGCAAAGTTAAAGTAAATGTAAACCGCTGTTGCTGTTGTAAATTTATGAAAAACTAAATAATGAACATTCCTTCTTCAAAACATCCTAGAGTGGTAATTGTTGGTGGCGGTTTTGCAGGTATATCTTTTGTTAAAAAACTCTTCAATAAGCCAGTACAATTAGTACTGCTCGATAAACGCAACTACCATACATTTCAACCCTTATTATATCAGGTTTCTACTTCAGGATTAGAGCCCGATTCCATCGCTTACCCGCTTCGTAAAATTTTAAATAAATCTAATAATTCTTTTTTTCGCTTAGCTGAAGTACATCAAATTTTACCTGAAAATCGAACAGTTGAAACAAATATCGGCAGCTTAGTTTACGATTATTTAATTATTGCGACCGGTTCGAAAACCAATTTTTTCGGTAATAAAAATGTTGAAAAAAATGCAGTTTGGATGAAGTCAGTACCACAAGCCTTAAATTTACGTAGTTTAATTTTAGAAAATTTTGAACAAGCTACTATTACGGAAGATGAAGATAGAAGAAAAGCTTTACTGAATTTTGTAATTGCTGGAGCTGGCCCTACTGGTGTTGAGCTAAGCGGTGCGCTTGCCGAATTAAAAAACCATATAGTTACTAAAGATTATAAGGATTTAAATCCAGATGAAATTCATGTACATTTATTAGAAGGTGAGCAAAGAGTGCTGCCACCTATGAGTGAAAAATCTTCTGCAAATGCTCAACGATTTTTAGAAAACTTAGGTGTAAAGGTGCACACTTCTACATTTGTTGAAGACTACCAAAACAACATTGTAACAACCAACACGGGTAAAAAGTTTAAAACAGAAACTTTTATTTGGTCGGCTGGAGTTACTGGAGCTCCAGTTCGGGGATTAAAAGCCCATGCATTTGTAGAAAAGACTAACCGCTATCAGGTAAATCAGTTTAATCAAGTTCATGGACATGAACATATATTTGCTATTGGCGATATTGCCATCATGCAAAATGAAGATTATCCTAATGGACACCCTATGGTTGCTCAGCCAGCTATCCAGCAAGGCGAACATTTAGCTAAAAATCTCTTATTGCTTTTAAATAATAAAAGTATGAAACCATTTTCGTATTTCGATAAAGGCACCATGGCAACTATAGGAAGAAATAAAGCAGTAGTAGATTTAGGTAAGATAAGGTTTGGTGGTTTCTCTGCTTGGTTTGTATGGATGTTTGTGCATTTGTGGTTTTTAGTTGGTTTTAGAAACCGTATAGTAACATTTTTTAATTGGGTTTACAATTACATTAATTACGATAGAGCTGCACGATTAATTGTACGGCCATTTAAAACTAAACGAGTAGAAATGAATGATGCAGATTAATTAAACTTATTATTTTCGTTAAATGAAGAAGGCAGTAATTTTGGAATAAAGCGAATAATTATCGGAAGTAAAACGCCACCACCTGGCAGAGCAAAAATTGCTAAAGAAGGAATGCTTTTAAATATATCGAAAAGCTGTTCTTTTACTTTTTGTTTTTCAGTTAAACTTAAATCGCGATTGGTTGATGCTTTAAGTAAAATGAACAATTCCTTACTTTCCATTATCTCCTGTGTTAGCCTTTTTTTGTTTCTTCTTAATAAAACTTGAGTGTTTCGTTGTGTTCGGCTATAAAAATTTTGAAGTGGATTTTTAGCGTTAAAATATGCTATTTCTGATTTGTATTCAGTTACAAATTTTTGTAAATATTCAATTGAAGATTGTACTTCGTTAGTAGCTAAATCAATTTTTAATGCCAGTTGAAAAACAAATTCAGATTCTGAAACTTCAATTAATTCGTCGCTATAAATAGCCATACAAATTAAGTCGATGGCATATTTTTTAATTGAATAATCATCAAGGATTTTAAAATTAACTTCATCGAATGCACACATTTTATTTTGGTTTCTCTTTTCGTATCGTAAGGAAGAAAGTAGAAGTTTCATAATTAATTCTTCATATTTTCCTAATTCAGTTTTTTCTTGAATAGCTAAATACACTAAATTAATTAAAACACCTTCTAATTCGATGGCAAGTTGATTAAGTTTTTCAGGTTGTTTTAACCATATTTGAAAGCAAATTACATCAGCAAAAAGCATTGCATTGGTAAGTAGTTTACTGAAGTTTTTTTGAAGCAAGCTTCCTTTGGGTTGTACACGATTATGAATTATAGTTTCTAGGTTTAACGCATGGTTTTTACTAGCTAACGAAACTCCAAAGTTTTTCTTCGAGTTAGAAGTAATTTGGGTATAAAAACTGATAATTTGTTCTATTTCTGAAGTGTTTGTAGTACCAGCCGATTTCGATTTACAAACATGCATTAAGGCATAAACTAAATTTAGTTTTGCTAACTCTTCTTGGGTGTAATTTAATTCGGTTTTTAGTTCAGTATTTATGCAACTTATATTGGTTCCGTAAATAAAACCAGCATTAAGTAAATAATCGTAAAATTCATGTTCATCCCAATTTTTGGAATTATTAAAAAAAGATTCTGATGCTAGTTGTAGCTTGGTAATCCAACCTTGTGTAGATGGATTCATACATTAAATTTAATTTATAAATATAAACATTTACGACAAATACAAATTAAAAAAGCTACTTTTTAAAGCAGCTTTTTTAATAACTAATATTTAATAAAACTACATTTCTGTTTTACTTTCTTCAGCTTCAGCTAAAGTAAAAGTGCGTTCTACTTTATTAAAGGGCCCTTCTACATAATTACCTTCAGCATCTACCAATTCTAATGCAACTGTATTTTCACCCATAGGTAATCCTTCCATTACATAGGGCGCCCATTTAGTAACCATAAATTCATTTTCGCCATTAATAATTACTTTTACTTTATGTCCGTCTTCGGCTAATTCTGTATTCAACAAAAAGAAGTCTAACATAACCTTGTCAGTTTGTTCTTTGCCTGTATATGTACCTTTGGGTCTACTATAAAATAGGTGTGGAGCTTCGAAATCTACATCTAGCATTTGCTCTTCAGTAGGTTCACCAACACTCAATTTGGCTAAAGTATACGAGTTTTCATTTTTAACTGATTCGTGGTAAGATCGAGATAAAAAGGCTAAAACTAAATGTTCACCTTGTGGTAGGTCTTTGGTAAAAGCATCTTCGTAATGAGCTGAATAAGGACCATTGTTTAAAATAAAATGTACATGTTGTCCATGATGAGAATTGGCTAAACCGTTCTCTCCAGCATTTTCTGTTTGGTCTTTTAAATTATAATTTTCAACCTGAAAAGCAAATTCAACTTCACCTTCTTCAAGCATAGGAGAAGTTGGCGATAACATGCTTAATTTTGCTTCTGGAAATTTTGGAGAACCTTCTAATTCATAGAATTTTATCTCACTTTCCTTCTCAACTATTTCAGTAGGTTCTTCATTTTTATTTTCTTCATCTGCTTTCGTGGGAGCTTCTTCGCAAGCTATAAAGGAAGCTAAGAATAAGATGGATAGTAAACTGTTTATTTTTTTCATATCTATAAAATTTTATTCCAAAATTACAATTTTAGTATAGTTTCAAGCAGTAAATTCTTAAATCTTAACAATTTATTGAAGCTTAGTTTTAATTTGTATTTGGCTACTTAGTGTTTTGTGAACAGGACATTTATTAGCTATTTGGAGTAATTTTTCTTTTTGTTCTTCATTTATATTTCCATTTAAAACAATTTCTCTTGAAAAGGTGTCTATTTTTTTAGATGAATTGGATTCTGCATCTTCTGCATGAACTTTTTCGTAATTAATATGGACTTCCACATTACTTAAAGGCCAATCTTTATGCTTGGCATACATTTGTATAGTCATAGCTGTACAAGCCGCAAGACCTGCTGAAACAAATTCATAAGGATTTGGGCCTAAATTTGTGCCGCCATAATCTTCCGGTTCGTCTGCTTTTAAATAATGATGCCTAGCTTTTATGTCGGTTAAAAAATTATCATTTTTATTTAAATGAGCAACAACTTGGTGTTCACTTTCAAGCTTTTTAGAATCTTCTTCGGTATCTAAATAACGCTTAGACCAGCTTGCAATAACTTGCCCAACATACTTGGAATCGCTTTCGTTGGTAAGTAGGTGATTGGCTCCTTCTAAGCTTACAAAACTTTTTGGATGCCTAGCTGCTTTGTATAATTTTTCTGCATTTTTAATACCTACGATTTTATCTTGCGGGGAATGCAGTATAAGTAGTGAAGCTTTTAAATGATCTAAAGCATTTTTTTTACTTTGTTTTTCAATATCTTCTACAAATGATTTTTTTATTTTAAATGAACGCCCGCCAATATTAACTTTAGCTTCACCGTTTTCATTTATATCATCTAGGTTTTCTTCTAAAAGCTGCTTTACATGTTCGGGATCGTGTGGACTTCCAATAGAAACTACAGCTTTGCAAGAAGGAACTTGTAATGAAGCATAAATACAAGCGGTACCGCCTAAAGAGTGACCAATAAGTAAGTTTGGAGCTGTGTAATTTTCTTTTAAGAAATTAACAGCTGCTAAAATATCTTGAATGTTGTGGCTAAAGTTGGTGTCTGCAAATTCTCCTTCGCTTTCTCCTAGGCCCGTAAAATCGAAACTAAATACACCAAAGCCTTTATCGGTTAGCGATTGACTAATGTTTTTTATGTTTTTAAAATTTTTATTACACGTAAAACAATGAGCAAATATAGCGAACGAATGTGCTTTGCGAGTTGTGGGTAAATATAAAATAGCTTTTAGTTCTTCTTTTTTTTGGTTATTAAAACTAATATTTTTTTTATACATGTTGGTAACTTGATTTTTTACTTAAAATTTTCAATTTATCGGAGTTGTTGGTTTAGCCAATCTTCTGCTTCTGAAGTTTCACTACTTACAAAATAAGGAACAGGTTGTTTTTGAAATTTGAATATAGTTTTCAATACATTTCGAATTATTAAATTTGGAATTATATATGCAGTTCCAGCGCAATAATTTTTCATTAAATCTTCATTATCCTTTAACCATTTAGCCTGTTTTTTTTGAAAAGAAATACCAGGAAAAACCGCTTTTGAAGCATCAAATAGGATAGCGACTCTCTTTCTTTTAGTATAAATTTCCTTTAAATTTTTCAGATAATCGGAAAAATTTTCGTCGTTAGCTGCATTTCCTGTAAAAGTAACTTTTACGTATGGAAACTCATCTATTTCTATAGTAGCGTATTCTTGCTTCATTTAAATTGTTTTAAAGTTTAAACATAACTAATTATGACTTAGTAGTGTTTCTTTTACATTCTTTTTAAGAAACAAAAAAAGCTGCCTAAAAGACAGCTTTTTTACATATAGATAGTAGGTTAGTTTAAAACGGATAAGTATTTTCGTCTACTACTTTTTTAGCTACTAATTCTTGCAATGCAATAATGTTTGGGTAATTATCGTATTTTGTGTAACGTTTCAATCCCATTAACATCATTTTTTGTTCATCGCCTTCTGCAAATGAAATAATGCCTTTTTTGGCTTTTTCATTTACCTTTTCAACTGCATAATATAGGTACAATTGCGCCATAGCAACTTGGTATTTCGCTTCTTCTTCGTTGGTTTTTTCTACGTTTTTCTGTGCGCGTAAAATAGCAGATTCAGCCATATAAATTTCCATTAAAATATCTGCTGAAGCCATTAATAATTCCTGATGATTTTCAATTTCTTGACCATATTTCTGCATAGCAGAGCCAGCGACCATTAAAAAGGTTTTTTTCATTTTTTTAATCATGGCCTTTTCTTCAGAAAGCGGAGCCGAATAATCAGGAGTTTCAAATGAAGGAATTCCGGTTAATTCTTCTTTTACTTCATTAGCTGGTCCTAACAAATCAACATGACCTTTCATGGCTTTTTTAATCATCATACCTACCGAAAGCATGCGGTTAATTTCGTTTGTTCCTTCGTAAATTCTAGAAATTCGCGCATCTCTCCAGGCCGATTCCATAGGAGCATCAGCAGAGAATCCCATACCACCAAATATCTGAATTCCTTCGTCTGTACAAATTTGGCAATGTTCTGATACAATTACTTTTAAAATAGAGCATTCTATTGCATATTCTTCAACACCTTTTAATTCTGCTTCTTGGTGACTAGCACCAGCTTCTTTTCTGGCATTGATTCGATCTTCAATATTTTTAGCGGCCCGGTAAGATGCAGATTCGTCTACAAATGCACGAGTTGCCATTTGTGCTAATTTTTCTCTTATTGCTCCAAAGCTAGCAATCGAAGTTTTAAATTGAACACGATCGTTAGCATATTTTACAGCCGTGTCGATTACCCTTCTTTGAGCATCTAAACAAGCTGCTGCTAATTTAATTCGACCAACATTTAAGGCATTCATAGCTATTTTAAATCCACCGCCGCGTTCACCTAACATGTTTTCAACCGGAACTTTGGTGTTATCGAAAAATACTTGACGAGTAGAAGAGGAGTGAATACCTAATTTTTTTTCTTCATCACCAAGTGAAATTCCATTTTCTAAATCTTTTTCAATAATAAATCCAGTGATGTATTTATCATCTTTAATTCTAGCAAATACGATGAACAAATCGCAAAATCCTGCATTAGAAATCCACATTTTTTGTCCAGAAATATGGTAGTGTTTACCATCATTAGAAAGGACAGCTTTTGTTTTTCCTGAATTAGCATCCGATCCCGCTCCTGGTTCTGTTAAACAATAGGCACCAAACCATTCGCCTGTAGCTAATTTTGGAATGTATTTTTTCTTTTGTTCTTCTGTACCGTATAAGGTAATAGGCAAGGTTCCGATTCCGGTGTGTGCACCAAATGCTGTAGCAACCGAACCAGTTGCACCCGAAATATAATCACAAACCAACATGGTAGATACGAAATCCATTCCCAAACCTTCGTATTCTTCAGGAACTGCAACACCTAAGAAACCCAGTTCTCCAGCTTTGCGCATGATTTCTTCGGTTAATTTGTAATTTTTCTTTTCGAACTCTTCTTTGTTTGGCCAAATTTCACGGTCTACGAATTCCTTAACTGAATCACGCATCATTTTTTGCTCTTCTGTAAAATCTTCAGGGGTGAAGATATCTTTTGCGTTGGCTTCTTTTACTAAAAATTGACCGCCTCTAATTTCTTGTTTTTCTATTGTTTCCATTTTTTTTATTTTTTGTTTATTATCTCGAAAAGTTGCTAAGGCACAAAGGTTTAATGAAATTTAAAATTCACAATCTAGCACTTCTCAATACTCTCTACTTAATTCTTAATACTCTTTTCACCATAAAGTCGCAAAATTCACAGAGATTCAATTTAATTCATAATTTAAAATTCATAATTTAAAATTTCTAACTACTCACATCTCACTACTTAGTACTCACTACTAACTATTAAAAAACTTCATAAATCCCTGCGGCACCTTGTCCAGTTCCAACACACATGGTAACCATGCCATATTTGTTTTTAAGGTTTCGTTGTTTCATTTCATCAAACAATTGAACCGATAATTTTCCTCCTGTACAACCTAGTGGATGCCCAAGTGAAATAGCTCCACCATTTACATTAACGATATCTTGATTAAGATCTAACTCGCGAATAACTGCTAAAGATTGTGATGCAAATGCTTCGTTCAATTCGATTAATTCGATGTCTTCTTTCTTTAAACCAGCTTGTTTTAAAGCTTTTGGAATTGCTTTTACAGGGCCAATTCCCATGATTTTGGGCTCCACACCAACGGTAGCGTAGCTTACCAACCTAGCAATGGGCTCTAAATTATGATCCTTCATAAACTGCTCACTTACCACCATAACAAATGCAGCACCATCACTGGTTTGTGAAGAGTTTCCTGCAGTTACGCTTCCACCTTCAGCAAATACAGGACGTAATTTATTTAAGGCTTCAATGTTTGTTCCTTTTCGTGGACCTTCATCTTGAGTTACCGTATATTTTTTAGAAGTTTTTTTGTTATTTTCATCTAGATAAACTTCTTCCACATCAATAGGGACAATCTGATTTTTAAATCGGTTTTCATCTTGTGCATTTAAAGCTTTCATGTGGGATTTATAAGCAAATTCATCTTGGTCTTCGCGACTCACTTTGTATTTTTCGGCTACGGCTTCAGCAGTTAAGCCCATTCCCCAGTAATAACTTTCATTTCCTTCTTTACCAATTTTATAGTTGGGCACGGGTTTGTAACCACCCATAGGAATGTAACTCATACTCTCTGCTCCTCCGGCGATAATACAATCGGACATTCCTGACGAAATTTTGGCGCTTGCCATGGCAATGGTTTCAATTCCTGATGCGCAGTAACGATTAACAGTTACACCAGGCACTTCTTCGGTTTTTAGTCCCA
This sequence comes from Psychroflexus salis, assembly GCF_014640175.1. Lineage (GTDB taxonomy): Bacteria > Bacteroidota > Bacteroidia > Flavobacteriales > Flavobacteriaceae > Psychroflexus > Psychroflexus salis. The sequence goes on from NZ_BMGL01000003.1 coordinate 29,998, forward strand.
TTAACGAAACTAATCGCCCTACATTTAAACCTTGTTCTGCTTCAGGCATGGCATTTCCTACCATCACATCGTCAATTTTTGTTTTGTCGAAATCGGGCAGTTGTTCCATCATATACTGGATGGTCTCTGCGGCTAAATCGTCTGGTCGCTTAAATCGGAATACACCTTTATTGGCTTTTCCTACTGCGGTTCTGTATCCTTTTACTATATATGCTGTTTTCATAATCCTATCCCTAAACCCTTTCCTAAGGAAAGGGAATTTGTTTCGGGTTATTTTAAATTAATTTATACTTCATTTTGTAACAAAAGTCTCCCCTTAGGGAAGATTTAGATGGGATTTTAGTTTCTCAACGGTTTCCCTTTCTTGATCATATGCTGAATACGCTCTAGCGTTTTTCGTTCTCCGCAAAGCGATAAAAAGGCTTCGCGTTCTAGGTCTAATAAATATTGTTCGCTCACCATAGTTGGGGCAGATAAATCGCCACCCGACATGACATAAGCTAACTTATTGGCAATTTTCTTATCGTGTTCGCTGATGTATTTTCCTGCCATCATTTGGTCTGTTCCTACTAAAAATGCCCCTAAGGCTTGTCTTCCTAGTACTTTTACATTATTGGTTTTTACCGGTTTGGTATAACCTTGTTCAGCCATTAATAAAGCATATTTTTTAGCCGTTGCAATTCTTCGGTTGTCGTTCACAACCACAATGTCTTTTCCTTTTTGAAGAATATTTAAATCGTATGCTTCGTAAGCCGATTTAGCTACTTTAGCCATTCCAATGGTAAGAAAATGTTCACGTAAACGGTTTAATTCTACATCATCTTTTTGGAAAGTTTGCGCAGCTCTTAAGGTCATTTCTTTAGAACCACCACCCCCTGGAATTACGCCAACGCCAAATTCAACTAATCCAATATAGGTTTCTGCAGAAGCGACTACTTTATCGGCATGTAAACTCAATTCACATCCGCCGCCTAAAGCCATTTGATGCGGTGCTGCTACTGTTGGAATAGAAGAATAACGCATACGCATCATAGTATCCTGGAAATATTTAATAGCTGCATTTAATTCTTCGTATTCTTGTTCTACAGCAAACATGAATATCATACCGATGTTTGCGCCTACAGAAAAATTCTGACCGTTATTAGAAACAACCAATCCGTTGTATTCTTTTTCAGCTAAATCAATAGCGTGATTCAATCCGTTCAATACATCACCATCTATAGAATTCATTTTACTTCTGAATTCTACATTTAGAATTCCATCGCCTAAATTTTGTACGGAAACACCTTTGTTTTCGAAAACTTTTCTGCTTTCGCGAATATTATCTAAAATGATGAAGGCATCTTGACCAGTTACTTTGGTTTGTTCTTTCTTTGGAATATCATAATAATAGGTATTTCCGTCTTTTACTGAATAAAAGGTTTTTTGCGATGAAGCAGATAAGTCTTGTATCCAATCGGCTACTTCATAACCTTCTTCTTTCATCAATTCGATGCCTTTTTCTAGACCTACCGCATCCCAAATTTGAAACGGTCCGTGTTGCCAGCCAAAACCAGCTTTCATGGCGTCATCTATTTTATATAATTCGTCTGAAATTTCAGGAATTCTGTTTTGTATATAAGCAAATAAAGCGGCAAAGTTTTTACGGAAGAATTTTCCTGCTTTGCTATCGTCTTCAATTAAAATTGGAAAACGTTTAGCTACATTATCAATCGATTTCGTTTTATTCATCAATTCAAAACGCGGACTTTGCTTATCGCGATATTCCATAGTATTCAAATCCAAAGATTTGATTTCACTTGAACCATCTTTGTTTTTAATTTTTTTGTAAAATCCTTGACCAGATTTACTTCCTAGCCAATCGTTTTTCATCATTTTTTCTATGAAATCTGGTAATTTGAATAAATCATTACGCTCATCGTTTGGACAATTTTCGTGCAAACCATTAGCTACGTGAACCAAAGTATCTAAACCCACTACATCCACTGTTCTAAAAGTAGCTGACTTTGGTCTTCCAATTAACGGACCCGTAAGTTTGTCGATTTCTTCAATAGTGATGTCTAAATCTTTCACTTGATGAAAAAGTGACATGATGGAGAAAATACCAACTCGGTTACCTATAAATGCAGGCGTATCTTTGGCTACAACTGAAGTTTTTCCTAAGAATTTTTCTCCATATTCTTTTAAAAATTCGATTACTTCTTTGGCAGTATCTGGGCCTGGAATAACTTCGAAAAGCTTTAGGTAGCGTGGTGGATTAAAAAAGTGTGTTCCACAAAAATGCTTTTTAAAATCGTCACTTCGGCCTTCATTCATAAACTTAATCGGAATTCCAGAAGTGTTAGAAGTAATTAACGTACCTGGCTTTCTGTGTTTTTCGAGGTTATCGAAAACCTGTTTTTTAATATCCAAGCGTTCTACTACCACTTCAATAATCCAATCTACATCTTTTACTTTAGCAATATCATCTTCTAGATTACCAGTCGAAATTCGCTTAGCAAAGTCCTGATGATAAATAGGAGATGGGTTTGATTTTAAAGAAGCTTGGAGCGCATCGTTTACGATACGATTTCGTACTTGCTTGTGCTCTAAACTTAAGCTTTGTTTTTTTTCTTTTTCATTGAGCTCTCTAGGTACAATATCTAGCAAAAGCACTTCAACTCCTATATTGGCAAAATGACAAGCAATGCCGCTTCCCATAATTCCTGAGCCGATTACTGCTACTTTATTAATTCTTCTTTTCATGAACTATAAAATTTTAGTTATAAATTTTTCGATTTGCAATTAAGTCTGAAATTACATTAGCCACTTTCTTAAAGGTTTGTAAATCTTCCACTGAAATATGTTCCTGTACTTTTTCATCAAACTTTAAGACTACTTTTTTAGAATAATCCCGCATATTTACGCCAAAAGTGGTAAGTTTTATAAGAACACTTCTTCCATCTTCAGGATTTTTTTCTCTTGTAATCAAGCCTTTGTTTTCCATAGTTTTTAGGGTTCTTGACAAACTTGTGGCTTCCATTCCCATTTGTGGACCAAGCGAAGTAGAAGGAGTTCCTTTTTCTGGGTCAATATTTAATAGGATAAAGCCAGTTGCCATTGTACTTCCTTGTTTACCAGCTTCTTCGTTATACATTTTTGCTACTGCCATCCAAGTGGCACGCAAAACATAATCAATGGTCTTTTCTTTCATTATCAAAATTGAATTTCAAATATAAGCATTTTTTATTATGCACGCATAGTAAAATTGTGAAAATATTGTAAAATCACATCAAGAAAAAGCCTGTAATATATCATTCAGTTAGGCTTGTTTTTCTTTCATTTAAAACAAATGGAAAAGTAGTTTTTTATAAAAAGTATAGTTTTAAAGAAAGCTTTTAATTCAATTTATTGTTTAATTGGTATAACTTTAAACTATTTATTTAAATCTAAGAGTATATGAAGTAACTTGAGTCTTAGTTTTGGCTACAGAATAGAAAGAAATATAATTTTCATATTTCTTTTTACATAGGAAGTTTTATGTAATCTGATTAATATTAACTCTAAATCTAAATTATGAAGTTAGATGTTTACTTAAGTGTCTTTGCTTATTTGGCACAAGAATTGGACTTATAAAAGTAAATTAATGTAAGTTACAAAAACATGGATTTTGTAACCTAACACAATATAAATAACACTTGTTTTGTTAGAAATAACTGACAAGCTGTCTTAAAAAAAATATATGTCTAGATCAAAAATATTTAGCCTTGACAATTTGTCTTCACAATCTATTGATGAAGACGCAGAATTAATTCCTTTAATGACGCCCGAAGATGAAGAAGCTATTAATCGAGAAAAATTACCCGAAGAGTTACCTATTTTATCTTTAAGAAATACCGTTTTATTTCCAGGTGTTGTTATTCCAATTACAGCAGGAAGAGATAAATCTATAAAGTTAATTAATGAAGCTAACAAGAATAGCAAAATTATTGGTGTGGTAGCTCAAAAAGAAGATGAAGATGAAGATCCAAATTTTGATGCCATTAACAAGATAGGTGTAGTTGCAAAAATACTTCGTGTTTTAAAAATGCCCGATGGAAATACGACGGTAATTATCCAGGGAAAAAAACGCTTTAAGATTACTGATCCAGTAGCAGAAGAACCTTATTTAGTTAGTAAGGTAGAGAGTTTTAATGAAATTAAACCATCTGTTGAAGATACCGAATTTTTAGCCATTTTAGATACGATTAAAGAACTTTCATTAAAAATAATCAAAGAAAGTCCTAATATTCCATCGGAAGCTTCATTTGCAATCAAGAACATTGAAAGTTCTTCATTTTTAGTCAATTTTATCTCATCTAATATGAGTTTAGAAGTAGACCAAAAACAAGAATTACTCGAGATATCTGATTTAAAAATGCGTGCCCTTGCTACTTTAAAACACATGAATTTAGAATATCAAAAACTCGAATTGAGAAATGATATTCAGAATAAAGTGCATAGCGATATGAATCAACAGCAGCGTGAATATTTTCTTCATCAACAAATGAAAACCATTCAGGAAGAATTGGGTGGTGCATCGCACGAAGGTGAAGTTGAAGAGATGCGCATGCGTGCTAAAGACAAAAAATGGAGCAAGGATGTAAAAAAACATTTTGATAAAGAAATTAGCAAATTGCAACGCATGAATCCGCAAGTAGCTGAATTTTCGATTCAACGTAATTATTTAGATTTATTTTTAGATTTACCTTGGAATGAATTTAGTAAAGATAAGTTTGATTTAAAGCGAGCTCAAAAAATTCTTGACCGCGACCATTATGGTTTAGAAGATGTAAAACGTAGAATAATTGAATATCTTGCTGTTTTGAAGCTACGTAATGATATGAAGTCACCTATACTTTGTTTGTATGGACCTCCAGGAGTGGGTAAAACTTCTTTAGGAAAATCTATTGCAGAAGCATTGGGCAGAGAATATGTTCGTGTTTCGCTAGGTGGATTACGCGACGAAGCAGAAATCAGAGGGCATCGAAAAACTTATATCGGTGCTATGCCAGGCAGAATTATTCAAAGTCTTAAAAAAGCAGGTACTAGTAACCCTGTGTTTGTACTCGATGAAATTGATAAGATTGGAAATTCGCATCAAGGGGATCCATCTTCAGCTTTGTTAGAAGTATTAGACCCAGAACAAAATTCTGAATTTCATGATAATTTTTTAGAGTTAGGTTACGACTTATCTAGAGTAATGTTTGTGGCAACATCTAATAATTTAGGAACCATTCAACCAGCATTACGCGATCGAATGGAAATTATAAATGTTACCGGTTACACCATCGAAGAAAAAGTTGAAATTGCTAAAAGACACTTGTTGCCCAAGCAAATAAAAGTTCATGGTATAAAGAAAACTGATATCAAGCTAGGCAAAAAAGAATTAGAAAAAATAATAGAAGGCTATACGCGAGAATCTGGTGTTCGTGGCTTAGAAAAACAATTGGCTAAAGTGGTAAGAAACGTAGCAAAGCATATCGCTATGGAAGAAGAATACAATGCCAAAATTACAAATACAAATATTGAAGAAATACTTGGTAGCCAAAAAATAAATCTAAATTCTTATGAAAATAATGATGTTGCTGGAGTAGTAACTGGTTTAGCTTGGACTAGTGTTGGTGGAGATATATTGTTTATTGAGTCTACACTTTCTAAAGGTAAGGGCAATTTAAACATTACAGGAAACTTAGGGAAAGTAATGAAAGAATCTGCTACCTTGGCTATGGAATACATAAAAGCTAATGCAGAAGAATTTAACTTAGATGCTGAACTATTTTCTAAGTACAATGTACATATTCATGTTCCCGAAGGAGCAACACCTAAAGATGGACCAAGTGCAGGAATAACGATGTTAACTTCTTTAGTTTCATTATTTACTCAGCGTAAAATTAAACGCAATTTAGCAATGACTGGTGAAATTACGCTTCGTGGACGAGTGCTACCCGTTGGCGGAATTAAAGAAAAAATACTTGCCGCTAAACGAGCAAAAATTAAAGAAATTATACTCAGTGAAGACAATAAACGCGATATAAACGAAATAAAGGAAGACTATTTAAAAGGTTTACAATTTCATTTTGTGAAAGATATGTCCGAAGTCCTTGAAATTGCCTTATTAAAACAAAAAGTTGCTAAAGCAAAACAACTTTAATTCAATAAAAAGTAATAAGTTTGAAAACTGGATGGTTAATTTACATCCAGTTTTTTTATTTGTATAAAATAAAAAAACAAACTTGCGTTTTAAATACAATGCATACACTTTGATGAAAATTAAAATTGCTTTTCTTATAGTTTGTATAACTCAGTTTACCTACGCGCAAATTGGTGGACAAAATACTTATCAGTTCTTAAATTTACCAGTCAGCCCAACGCATTCAGCTCTGGGGGGTAAGTTAGTAACAGGTTTAAGCTATAACCCAACTATGGGAATGCTTAATCCTGCTAATATTAATGCAGAAATGGCAGGACAAGTGTCTGCTAATTATATGAATTACATTGCAGATATTAGCTATGGTACAGCTGCTTACGCGCATCGTATAAATGAAAAATATGGTATTGTACAAGCTGGAGTAAGCTATATAGATTATGGTAATTTTGATGGTTTTGATGAATTTGGAAATGAAACAGCAGACTTTGGTGGTAACGAAGTTGCATTTAATTTAGGATATGCTTACAAACTGCCAGACACTCGTTTTTCTTTTGGTATCAACATAAAAGCCATCACTTCTCGATTAGAACAATATTCTTCTTTTGGCCTTGCTACCGATGTAGGTGTAACTTATTATAATCTAGAAAGCAAATGGATATTTTCGGGAGTTTTACGAAATGCAGGTGGACAATTAAAACCATTTAATGAAGTTAGAGAAAGTATGCCTTTAGAATTGATATTTGGTGTTTCGAAAGAACTAGAAAATGTGCCGATTCGATGGCACCTTACTTTAGAAAATATGCAGGAATGGGATGTTGCTTTTAGAAATCCCGCCCGTGATGAAACCGATTTAGAAGGTAATGTAACTAGAGATGATCCTAGCTTTATCAACAATGTTTTTAGGCATACTGTATTTGGTGTAGAACTTTTCCCTCAGGGTGGATTTACGGTACGTTTAGGTTATAGTTTTAGACGTGCCGAAGAATTAAGGATTGTAGACCAGCGATCTTTTGCAGGATTAAGTGGTGGTTTTCAAATTAAGTTTAATCGCTTTCGTTTTAGTTATTCATATATGCGATTTAATCAAGCGGCGAGCTCAAGTTTCTTTGGAGTAGACATCGATTTAAAATAACACAACTTAGTTCTTTTATTTCTAGCTATTTAGTAAATATACATATAGTTTTCAATATAATTATCTTAAAGTTGATGCTTAAAATAACTATATTTGATTTTATTCATTTTATCTTGTATGCAGTGTCCAAGTTTTTAATTACACTTTTCTTATTCATTTTTGGTTTAACAATTGGGAATTCTCAATCGCTTACCAAGACGCAAATAGACAGTATCCATAAAACTCAATTTAATATTTATTCTGAATTTTACAGTGATATTAAAACTTCAAAAAAAAAAATTAGATAGTTTATTTAAAGTTGATACATCAAGTTGGCCTGATTCATTAGTTAAAGCTAATTTAAAATTAAAAGGTATTTATTATCAAAGGATTTTTAAACTTGATTCTTCAGAATATTACTTAAGAAAAGTTATTAAATTTGAAAAAGAACGATTAGAATTAAGTCCTTTTAACCTCTATAATCTTGCTGTTACTCTAAAAAAGAAAAGATCTTACAAAACCGCAATTGATGTTTTAAATGATGCTCAAATTATTGCCTTAAGGACGGATAATCTTAAAGCTTTAGGTATAATTCAAGATGAATTATCGAGTGTTTATTCTCGTTTACAAAATTACCAAATGGCTTTAGATTTAAAGCTTAGAGCGATCAATTTGATTGAAAACTCCAAGCCCATTGATACAATTAGCCTAATTTATGCCAAGCATAATCTTGCAGACCTTTATTTTAAAACAAAAGAATATCAAAAATCTGCAGAATTGTTTATTCAAGCTAGTAATGAATTTAAACGAATTAATTACATGCCAACTTATCATTTGGCAAACACAAACTTAGCTAATACTTATATCAAACTTGAAAAATTTCATGAAGCGGATAGTCTAATACAAATGTCTATTGAATGGTTTAAGGAGTTTAAAAATGAAAATTATATTAACTATGCTTTAGAAACAAAAGCTTTGCTTTTGTTTAAGCAAAACAAATTAGTTGCTTCTAGTAGAATATACGATTCATTAGTTAATAATGCTTAACCCGTAGTGCATTATCTAAACGAGATTAACTTTCAGATTATTGATATTTCTCTTGAACACAAATTTATTTATATATTGTATTGTTGTTAAGGTGGTAATCTTAGCTAGGATTCTAGTTTTAAAACCTTCAAATGATTTTGCATAATTACGTCTTATCATGAATTGATCACAAAGCTGTGAGAATAGAGTTTCTATTCTTTTTCTATATTTTTTAAATTGATAGTATTGTGGTTTGTAATCTTTTTGATTCTTTCTCTTTGGAGTTTCTAACTCTATACTAGCTTGTGTAAATAAATCAACTTGTACTTTTTGAGACAAGTATCCTTTGTCTCCAAGCAATACACAATCAGATATTTGTAGCTTTATGTCTTTTAAATAATGAATATCATGAACTGAAGCTGGACTCAAATCAAAGCTTTGAAAAACGCCTTCTATAGAACAGACAGCATGAAGTTTATAACCATAAAAGTGTAAGTTTTGAGAAGCACAAAAACCTTTATTTGGTAAAGCATAATCTTGCTCTTTACAAATCTTGCTTCGGTTGGAACGAGATAATTTACACACTTCAAGAGGCATGCTATCAACGACAAAATAGTTTTCAAATTCATTAAAAGCATCTACCATTTTAGACCTAATTTGTTCCATGTAAGAGAAAAGTTTTCGCTTTCTTCTATTATACACACTCCTTTCAATTTTATTTTCTAACTCTGTATTTTTTAATTCTCTAAAAAGTTGATATTCTGAATCAATAGACTTAAACTCAGCTAAAATAATTAGACTAATCAACTCTATATCAGATAGCTTAGGAACAATAGGCTTAAAGTAAAAATCATCCTTATCTGATATTTTACGTAATTCTCTTAAAATTAATTTGTAACTTGCCATAAAGTTGCTCATCATTGTATTTGTTTGAAAGTCAATACAATATACTCATTTATAGTGAGTTGAGCAACTTTTTCATAATGCACTACGGGTTAGAATAGTAATTAGTTATTAAATTATTAATCTCAATTGAAAATCACTTAGCATATTCAGTAATTTTATTTCTAATTCTCTGATCTAAATAAGCATTTCTGCCCTTTAATTCAGTAGCTATTAGTTTTGCTACATCCCTATACTTTTCTATCTTTTCCAAGTTCCATGTGGGTGGTGGTGGCTGTAGATTTGTTATACGGTCAGCTAATTTCACGATGACTACTTCTTTATATGTGCCCTTTATACGTTTTAAGCTATCTTTCATTTTAGTCAATTTATCGGAGATGCTTTTATCTTTGGTTAAAGCAGCAACGCCTTCAGTAATTTGATTTGAAAAGTTTTCTCCAATTTCTTTTAGAGATGTTTCTGTATCTTCAACAATATCGTGCAATAAGGCTAGCTATATAGCAAGGTTCATGTTGAAATCAGATTCATGCATATAAGCTGTAATTACCTCCATGGCCACATTAGATAAATGTAACAAGTAATTTGCTTGGCTACCCGGTACTTTTTGCTGTTGGTGTTTTTCTCCGGCAAACTTGATGGCTTCCTATTAATGTCAAGTTTTTAGAACCATAAACTTGACATTAATAAAAATTAAGTATCTTTGCACTATGGCATTAGCAACAGAAATACGCAAAAAAATAAAATCCTTCCCAAAAGGAAAAACCTTTGGATATGACGATTTGTGCATTGCTAAAAACGACTACACTACTGCTGCCAAGGCATTGGAACGCCTGCAAAAAGAAGAATTAATAAAAAAACTTTCTAAAGGGGTGTTTTATAAACCTGAAAAAAGCGTGTTTGGAGAGTTAAAACCAGATTACAGCGAATTGCTTCGTCCTTATTTATTTGAAAATGGTAAGCGTGTGGCATACGAAACAGGCACTTCATTATACAATCGTTTAGGCTTGACTACTCAAATGGCTTTCCGCACAAAAATTGCCAGTCGTAAAAAGCGCATCAACATCAATCGGGAGAATTTAAAAGCAGATGCCGTAAAAAGCTATGCCGAAGTTACGGATAGTAATTATGAGATTTTGGGTTTGTTGGACGCCTTCAAAGACATTAAAACTATTCCCGATTGTTCCATTGCTCATGCAATAAAAAGACTAAGTAGCATAGTCAACGAACTCAACGACAAACAAACCAAATCATTCATTAAATATGCCTTAATGTATCCGCCAAGAGTAAGAGCATTGGCAGGTGCAGTTCTTGAAAATTTGGGTACAACCCCTAAAGGCATTGAACAACTAAAAGAAAGCCTCAATCCACTCACAACTATAAAATTGGGAGTAAATAAAGGAGAATTGCCTAACCAATCAAATTGGTATATCGAATGAAGTTGCACAAAAACATAACTTTATACAGAGATGCTATTCGGTTTACCGCTCAACAAATGAAGCTAAAACCCGAATATATTGAAAAAGACTATTGGGTAACCTATGCTTTGTTTAGCATTTTTAAAAGCGAAATAGGAAAAGAAACCATTTTTAAAGGTGGTACAGCATTATCTAAGTGTTACCAGCTTATCGACCGATTTTCGGAAGATATTGACTTGGTGGTTTTAAGGCGTGAAGGAGAAACAGGCAACCAATTAAAATCAAAATTAAAAAGAATAAGCCAAGAGATAGAAACCGTATTACCTGAAATTTCCATAGAAGGCATTACCCATAAAATGGGAATGAACCGCAAAACTGCACACGCCTATAATAAAGAATTTAAAGGCAATTACGGTCAGGTAAGAGATGCCATTATTTTAGAATCTACTTGGCTAGGCTATTATGAGCCATTTACCACAAAAAACATCATTTCATTTGTTGGACAAATGATGTTAGAGAATAAGCAGTCTGATATTGCAGAAGAAAACGGCTTACTGCCTTTTGAATTATTGGTACTAGAACCCACGAGAACCATCTGTGAAAAAATAATGAGCTTGGTTCGTTTTTCCTACAGTGAAAATCCTATTGCGGATTTGAAAAAGAAAATAAGGCACATCTACGATTTGCATCAGCTTTTAAAACAAGATGAATTTTTAGAATTTTTTCATTCAAAGGCTTTTGATGAAATGCTGATAAAAGTTGCCAATGATGATGTGGTTAGCTTTAAAAACAACAATCAATGGCTTATTCATCATCCAAACGAAGCACTTATTTTTAAGAATTTAGAAAAGGTATGGAATACGATATCAACTACCTATTCCAATGATTTTAAAGACTTGGTGTATGGCGATTTACCAAACCAAGAAGATGTTTTAACTACCTTAAAAATGATTCAAGCAAGATTAAAAGGCATTTCTTGGACAGTAAAAGTTGAAGAATAGGAATAAAGCTAACAGAAGCGAAATAGATAGATTGGTTGATGAATTGTTTGCATTTACAGACCTATGATAAAAGACGACTGCTCATGAAATAAAGAAGTACCTGAAGGACGTTGAGTAGCATCAGTCAAGACACAAACCAAAAACTAACAAAAGAGCATATCTTACTGCTATACTATCAAATAATACTTAAACCGTCAAAATCCTAAAGTGTTTAACTATTTTAATAGTTTAATCTAAACTCAAATTAATTGAACTACTTTATTAACATTCTCTTTAACTCTAGCGATTTTTTTTCTGTTTCTTGTATAAATTCATCAATAACATCAGCAGACAAACCAGAAACAGAAAAATTTACTGATTTACTATCTTCTGAATTTATATAAATAACTTTTTCTTTATGGAATATATAGGCTAAGTAGAAAAGAATAGATAAGCCTAGTGGAAATTGAAATGGTAAGTTAAATTGAAAAGATAAAAAAACACCAAATGCAGAAATAATTGCAAAATGTAAATATTTCTTTTTTTCAAAATATAAGATATTAATAACTGAAATCTTATCTAGCATAATAGATGTATATGTATTTCTGCTAGAATAAAATCTAACTCTGTAATTAGTTAATTTTATTTTTTTTTGATTAAACTCTTTAATAATCACTTCATTTTGTAATGCATCCATAATTTTATTTATTTATGATTGATCTCTATTAGTATTTTTAGGAAAACTTAAAGCAAAACGATTAAAGTCTAATCTTTTATCACCTTGATAGTTACAAAGCGACCTTCTTTTAAAAACTTAAACAGATAGATCCCGGCTTCATAAGTTGACATATCAACAATATTGTGTTTTGAGTTCCCTAGTCCCTTAGTAAACATTGATTTACCGATCAAATTGAAAATTTCTAAAGATTCAAATTCTGTGTAAGAATTATCAAAACTGACTAAAGAACTTGTTGGATTAGGATATACCGTAATATCTAGAGCATTATACTCTTGAACATTCAACGTATTTTCAATTTGCTGTAAACCTGATAATGCATCTACTTTTCCATAACCCCAAAGTATGTTAGGTGTAGAAAATATGTCTACTGTATATATATCGTTTATAGCAGTATTTTGCATTAAATTCATAACATCATTTGTGACCCAAGACACCGATACTTCTAACTTAGTTGCTGATATTCAAGTTGTATTATATGCATGTTTATGAAGTGATCAACTTATTTAGTAAAAATAAACAATTTACAATAACATGTTAAATCCTGATTTATAGGATTACATTTTATAAGATGGGCAAGCTATGGGCAAGTATTTTAATATTTCCCCTTTAAGTTTGGAAATTTAAAATATCATAATTTATGAAGTATGTTTTTACATTATTTGTAGCCTTATTTATTTGCCAATCTTCGTTTTCTCAAACTCCAGAAGCCGATTTAATGGATTTTGAGCCTGATGAACTAATAGTTAAGTTAAAAGATGAAGTTGATGTTGGACTTACCTATAGTCCTGATGGAAAGCCTTTATCTGAATTTAATATTGGACAGCTTTTAAGTATCGAAGAACAGCTTCTTGAAGCTGCTGTTATGTTTAATCGTCAATCAATAGAAAGTAGTATTAAGTTTAAACAAGAGCGACAACAATTAGCAAAATCCAAGCGATCAAATACACCTAATACAGGAGTTATAAATGATAAACCATTAAGTTTAAAAAACATTTTTAAACTTAAGCTTGAAGCGCTACAAAATCAGACTCAGTTACTACAATTAATTGATGATATAAAACAACACCCTGATGTTGAATTTGCAGAGCCTAATTATAGGATGAAAATAGATGATTTTGAAGTTGGAGATATCTTAACTAACGATGATTTTAGTGATAACTCTTCAAAAACATTGAATAGCTTAACTCTTGTGCCTAACGATCCGCTTTATGGGGAGCAAAACAGCATAGCTCAAACCAATATAGATGATGTATGGGAAAATTATACTACAGGTGATGGGTCACAGGTAATAGCTATTTTAGATACAGGGGTAGATTATAATCATCCTGATTTAGAAGATAATATTTGGGTAAACGAAGCTGAGTTAAATGGTGTTGATGGCTTTGATGATGATGGCAATGGCTATGTAGATGATATCTATGGCTGGGACTTTATTAACGAAGACAATGCGCCGCTTGATGATAATATGCACGGTACTCATGTGGCAGGTATTGCTGGTGCCGTTGGTAATAATGAGATAGGTATAGCTGGTGCAGCTTGGGATGTAAAATTAATGTCTATTAAGGTCTTTCAAAGTAATGGTGTGGGAAATTCGACAACCATTGCGGAGGGTGTGGCGTATGCGTCTAATAATGGAGCGACTATTCTTAATATGAGTTTTGGAGGGTATGCCGAGTCAAGTATTTTACGAGCAGCACTTGAAAATGCTTATGCCTCAGCCTTTCTGGTAGCTGCAGCAGGTAATGATGGCATATGTATTGGGCCTAGTAAATGCCCTGGTAATCAAGATCCATTCCCTTCATATCCAGGTTCATATAGCTTTGTTTTAGGCGTAGAGGATAGTCCAAAGCCTCAAAATGAAGGTTATACCAATTATGATGAAGATGGCCCTACCTTTTCAGGTTATTCAACCCTTTTAAATTATGAAGTAACTGCACCTGGCACGCAAATTATTAGTACGGTACCGGGCGGAGGTTACTCTAACTTAACGGGAACATCAATGGCTACACCTTTAGTAGCTGGTGCAATGGCCTTATACTTACAACATAAGCCTGAGGATAGTAAAGAGCTTATTTTCGGTAACTTAATTAATACTGCTGGTAACCCCTATATAGATATTTTGGCAGCAATTGAAGTAGTCCCTACACCAGAGTTACAAGTATTATCGATAACAACACGAGATACCATTAATAATCAAAATGGGAATGAATTTTTGGAACCCGGTGAAACCATAGAGATATTACCCGTCATTAAAAATTATTGGGGCCCGACTGACGATGTTCGTGTGGGGATAGAATTTGCCGAGTTTGAAGATACCTCTAAAGCCACCATAGTAGAAAACGAAATTCAAATTGGTGCTATAAGTGCCTACGCGAGCTTACAAGATTTAGAAGAGAGTCTAAAAATTGAAATCGCAGATAATGTGGCGAATAATGTCAACATTCGTTTTAATATAAGTGTTTGGTCTGGAGATAATCAAGAGCATTTAAGTTCTAAAGAAGTAGTTATAAATGTTAAGAACAGTATTTTGTTAAGTGGCTTTCGATACGACGATTTAACTTTAACTGCTGATAAGGAATACCTAGTGGTTGATAATTTTGTAATGAATACAGGAACAACCTTAATTATTGAACCTGGCGTAGAGTTATACATTTCAGCCAATAAATCAATTAATATAAAAGGTAATGTGATTGCGAATGGTACACCAACCCAAAAAATTAAATTTTTACCTGAAGGCTTAAGGTGGAATGAAATTATTTTAGATAACAATGCTGCCGATGCGATTAAAGAATTTAGCTTTTGTGAATTTTACACAGGTAAAAACATCGATGGTAGTGCTGAAGTTTCTGATTGCTTATTTTATGATTTCAATAGTATTAATACTGGCTTAATAACTAATTCTAATTTACAAGGATTAACATCTGATTTTAGAGCTTACAGGCCACTTAATTCATCTACATATAGTGGACTAAACTATATAAATAACTCACCTGTAAATAGAGTTACAATCGGTTTTGATAATATAAACAATCAAAATTTTTTTAACAATAATATCTTAAATAATTGGGAAAATTCTCCACCTCCAAATAAACCATATTCTTTTATGACTAGTGAGTATTATGGCGATGTAGTAATATCAACCTCAAATTATTATGGAAGTAACGACCCCGATATACTTCAGACCAGTGTACTTGACTTTATAGAAGATTCTAATTTAAGTGTGGCAGATATTAATGCGGCTGATGCGCCATCGGCACAAGCGCATGGTATCGTTTGGAAGGTTGAGGTTAATGGTTTTGATGCCCAAGATGAGTATGAGCAATTAGACCCTATAGGCGTTGGAAGCCACGAGTTTAAAGTATATTTTAATCGGGAAATGGATACTAGCTTAAATCCCCAAATTTCTTACGGGGTTACTATTCCGTATAATCAAACTGTAATTTCTGAACAAGGGACGTGGTCTGATGATGGTAAAATTTATACCGTTACTCACGATGTTAATATTGGTTCCGCTGATGGTATCAATCGTATTAGAGTACAGGATGCAAAAGATTTAGACAATTTTGTAATCCCTGTTGAAGATTCGCGTTTCAATATGCTAGTTCAATCGGCAGGTTCAGCTTCTACTGGCTTTTTTGCGACTCCAGGGCTTGGAAAGATTGATTTAGACTGGGAAGACCCAGCTGAAGAAGATTTAACCGATATATTAGGCTATAACATGTATCGCTACCAAATAGACGAAGATGGGCTTGAAACTGAGCTCTTAAAACTTAATGAAACACTTATTACAACTTCTGAATTTACTGATTTTGAAGTTGAGGAACAACAATCTTATTTTTATAAGTATAAAATTTTAAGAACTAGCTTTGAAGAGACAGATTTTTCAAGAACAATAACAGCTCAACCACTTACATCAGAGTTGGGTGATAGTAATGGCGATTTTGAAGTTAATGTGTTAGATGTAATTACAGATGTTGACTATATTCTAGGTCAAAATCCATCACCTTTCATTTTTAAGGCGGCAGATGTAAATTTAGATCAAACCATTAACGTGCTCGACATAGTAGGGACGGTAGATTTAATTCTTAACCCTAATGGTGACGCTGGAACAGATAGCGCTACTGGTGAAATCACCTATTATCCTAACACACCTATAGGAGATGCAACATTAAGTTGGGAGGGAGACGACCTCTTTATTGATTCGGAGCATTTAATTGGGGGCATTCAATTAGTTGTTTCTACTGATTTTGATTACAATCTTAGTTCATCGGTGGCACATTTAGAACAATTAATTTACGAACAAGATGGCTTTCAGGTTATTATGTTGTATAGTTTTAATAACCAGTCGTTTGGTAATGGTCCTGTAAAACTCCTGACTAAATTATCTGATAGTAATGAAATAGGTTTTGAGAATGCAGTTGTAGCTACAACTTCTGGTGCTAAATTGAATATGATATACCAAGATACTACCTTAGGAACCATTGAAGCGCCAGAGCAATCAAACTCACTTCAGTTTGGTAAACTATATCCAAACCCTTCATCTGGAATGGTAAATTTAGACTATTATTTGCCTCAACATGTAGATCGATTGGTTTTAACAGCTTATAACATGCAGGGAAAAGTTGTGTTTACAAGAGATAACTTTAGAAATGTTCCTGGGAAAAGTTCTCAAACGTTAAATGTCAGTGATCTTTCAGATGGTGTTTATATCATGGTTTTAAGAGCTCTAAAAAATGATAATGTCATCTTTCAAGATTTTAAAAAACTGATTATAGAATAATTACTTGAATCAAATTTATGGTGGATAGTGGGACAAATTGGTATCTGTTTATTTTGAAAATTGGATATTGGTTTGTTCCATAATACCAAATTAATTAAAGCACAATATATGAAGTTTTTATTTTTTGCTATTGGTCTTTTAGCCAATACAATAATGGCTCAGAATGATTTTAGTATAAGTTCTGTAAATGTAAATGTTGATAGTGATTTTGAAATTGAAGTAGACTTAGACAATAGTGATTATATAACTGCATTCCAATTCGATATTTCCTACGATGCAGATGCTTATGAACTTATTTCTGGTAGTAGTTTATCAAACCGTGCAGATAATCATTCTATGTCAATTAATACCGTTAATGAAAGTACCATACGAGTTTTAGTGTATTCTAATGCAAATGCAATTATAAGTAGCGGAGAAGGCAAAGTACTGACCTTAAATTTTACAAGTAAAAATAAACCAGGGACATACCCGCTAAATGTATCCAATATTGTTGTGTCTAATCAAGTAGGACAAGAAATACCAGCGGTATCGAGTAATGGAAGTATTGAAATATTAGGGCCACAATATCAGCTAACAACAGCATCTTTAGATTTTGGTGAAATCCCGATCGGTTCAACACCTACTGAGTTAGTCACTATTACAAACCTAGGGAATCAAGATCTTGAAGTTTTATCATATAGCATAGATACTCCTTTTTCAATAGATCAGGATTTTCCTGTTACAATAAGTCCAGGTTCAAGCCAACAGTTCACCTTAGACATTAATACAGCCAATAAACAATTGGTTACCAAAAACCTTAGTTTTACAACCAATGATGAAGACCCGCTCAGATCCATACAATCATTAGAAGTTTCAGCCGATATTTTTGCAGTTAATGAAATTTATGTGGGTTCGGCGCAAGGGGATTCTAATACAGACTTAACTATCCCTATTTCGGTTTCTAATATGGAATTATTTAGTGGTTTGCAGTTCGATGTAATTCTTCCTGAAGATGTAACTTATGTTGAAAATTCAGCACAGCTATCACCTAGAGGAATTAATCACATTATTTCGGGTAATGTAATAGAGTCAAATATCTTACGTTTCGTGGTCTATTCGCCTACGAATGAAAATTTCACAGGAAATAGCGGCGAAGTTTTTAATTTTAAAATCAATCCTAATTTAGACTCTGGTACTTATCAATTACCAATAGAAAACCCAATTATTTCAAATATTGAAATCGGTGATATTCTTTCTGATGCATACAATGGTGACCTTAGTATTAATGCACCTTATCTTTCTTCAAATGTGCAGACTATAGACTTTGGTAACATACCCATTACAGAAATCCGAACATCTAATGTTATTCTTACAAATACAGGTTCAGCCAATTTAGTTATTGATGAGCTAGTCTATGATTCATCTGCTTTATCTTTTCCACTTACTATACCCACCATTTTAAGTGCAGATCAAAATACAACTGTTGAACTCGAGTTTGAACCCACTGAAATAGGCATTTTTGATGAAGATATTTCAATTCGTAACAACTCCGCCGAAGAACAAAAAATAATAAAGATACTAGCTAATGTTTTTTCTCCAAATTATCTGAAAATATTAGATCGAAACACTGGTAGAGGTGTCACAACTGATATAAGTTTAAACCTATCAAATAATGAAGCTGTAAAAGGAATTCAATTTGACCTAGTTATACCAAGTGGTTTTTTGTTAGACATAGATAATATTTCTGAAACTTCTATTTTGAATAACTTTAGTATGTCTGTATCTGAAATCGACGACAATATCTTCAGATTTATCATTTATACTTTAGGGGATAATTTGATTAATAATGGCGATGAAACTATACTAAAGCTTCCTGTATTTATAGAAGATACAGTTCCTTACGGTTCATATTCATTTGATTTTACAAATGTTATTTTATCAAATGCTTCAAACCAAAATGTTGCTAGTGATGCCTTAGAAGTTGGTCAAATAAATGTAATAAATGACACCACCAATCCAGTAATCACTTTACTTGGTGATAATCCCGTCACTATTGAAGTTGGTACAACCTATACTGATGCAGGCGCAACCGCAAGTGATAATGTTGATGGCGACTTAACAGCTGATATCATCGTCACAGGCAGTGTCGATACAGATGTAGTTGGGACCTATACTTTGAGCTATGATGTCACTGATTCTAGTGGAAATGCCGCTGAAACGGTCACAAGAACTGTAAATGTGGTCGATACGACTATTCCAGTGATTACTTTACTTGGTGATAATCCCGTTACTATTGAAGTCGGTTCAACCTATACTGATGCAGGCGCAACGGCAAGTGATAATGCTGATGGTGATTTAACAGCTGCTATCATTGTCACCGGCAGTGTAGATGCTGATGTGCTTGGAACCTATACCTTAAGCTACGATCTAACTGACTCAAGCGGAAACGCTGCTGAAACGCTTACACGAACCGTTAATGTGGTTGACACCACCAATCCAGTAATCACTTTACTTGGTGATAATCCTGTCACCATTGAAGTAAGCACAACCTATACCGATGCAGGCGCAACGGCAAGTGATAACGAAGAAGGCGATTTAACAGCTGATATCATTGTCACCGGCAGTGTCGATACAGATGTAGTTGGGACTTATACCTTAAGCTATGATGTAACTGACTCAAGCGGAAATGCCGCTGAAACGGTCACAAGAACTGTAAATGTGGTCGATACGACTATTCCAGTGATTACATTACTCGGTGAAAATCCAGTGACCATTGAAGTCGGCACAACCTATACTGATGCAGGCGCAACCGCAAGTGATAACGCTGATGGCGACTTAACGGCAGATATTGTAGTCACCGGCAGTGTAGATGCTGATGTGGTTGGCACGTATACTTTAAGCTATGATGTAACTGACTCAAGTGGAAATGCCGCTGAAACGGTCACAAGAACTGTAAATGTGGTCGATACGACTATTCCCGTGATTACTTTACTTGGTGATAATCCCGTTACTATTGAAGTCGGTTCAACCTATACTGATGCAGGCGCAACGGCAAGTGATAATGTTGATGGCGACTTAACAGCTGATATCATTGTCACCGGCAGTGTAGATGCTGATGTGCTTGGCACGTATACTTTGAGCTATGATGTCACTGATTCTAGTGGAAATGCCGCTGAAACGCTTACACGAACCGTTAATGTGGTTGACACCACCAATCCAGTAATTACCTTACTAGGCGATAATCCAGTGACCATTGAAGTCGGCACAACCTATACTGATGCAGGCGCAACCGCAAATGATCCTGAAAATGGTGATTTAACAGCTGATATTATTGTCACCGGCAGTGTAGATGCTGATGTGGTTGGTACTTATGCTTTGAGCTATGATGTAACTGACTCAAGTGGAAATGCCGCTGAAACAGTCACACGAACCGTAAATGTAGTCGATACGACTATTCCCGTGATTACCTTACTAGGCGATAATCCAGTGACCATTGAAGTCGGCACAACCTATACTGATGCAGGCGCAACCGCAAGTGATAATGTTGATGGCGACTTAACAGCTGATATTATTGTCACCGGCAGTGTCGATACAGATGTAGTTGGGACCTATACTTTGAGCTATGATGTCACTGATTCTAGTGGAAATGCCGCTGAAACGGTCACAAGAACTGTAAATGTGGTCGATACGACTATTCCCGTGATTACTTTACTTGGTGATAATCCCGTTACTATTGAAGTCGGTTCAACCTATACTGATGCAGGCGCAACGGCAAGTGATAATGTTGATGGCGACTTAACAGCTGATATCATTGTCACCGGCAGTGTAGATGCTGATGTGGTTGGTACTTATACTTTGAGCTATGATGTAACTGATTCCAGTGGAAACGCCGCAGAAACGCTTACACGCACTGTAAATGTAGATGAAGAACTTTCTATAAATGAAATGGAGAAGCTGAAATTTCAACTTTACCCGAACCCTGCTACACATCAAGTAACCATAACAAGTAATCATTATGCAGACTTAAAAGCGCTTAGCCTATACAAAATGCTAGGTCAAAAAGTGAAACACCTTGAATTATCTGAGAGCTCAGCAACAATACAGATTAATGTTGACGATTTGGCCTCAGGAACTTATTTAATACAGCTAACCACGAAAGACCAGCAACAAATAACAAAACGTTTTATTAAGCATTAAATAAAATTACCTGGCTTCATCTATAGTTTAACTAGCCATTCAAAAACGCTTTGCGATATAGCAAGGCGTTTTTTGTTTATAGTTCTAAAACCAGTTATGGTATTATATTCATACTTAATTATGCTGAGTGGCTGTTAAAAAGTTTTCTAAATAAGCTTGATTAAAGATTTTAAATTGTGTTTTTTTAGCTAAGTCGAAATATTCTTTTTGGTGGGATAATTTTAAGTTCTTGTCCTGTTGTAAGTGATAGCCCACACAGTGATAAAAAATCAAGAAGTAACTACGATCCAACCTTCTTTCAATAACATCGGTGTCTATTTGATTAAAAATAACCTTAGCTCTTTTAAAATCAACATTTTGAAAGCTAATAATAACATCGATTAAATTAAAAATAAACACATCAAAGTAACTTCTTAAATGTATATCATCAAGTACAGGTTCATAGCTAAATTCTAATAAATATTTTAATTTTTTAAAGTCTTTGATAATAATTAAATGATGTATGATTTCAACTAAAAACCACTTGAAGTCTAAAGATTTTGCCTGTTCAAATCGTTTCTTGAATTCAGACCAATACTCATCTTCAAGAACGCTATTTTGCGATACTTTAGCCTGTAAAATTTGATAGCCATAATAACGACCTACTAACACTTTCGGTAGTAAGTCCAAGTCTAAATTTGTAAAATTAACCGCTGGGGCTTGACCTGTATTCAAATATGACCAAAGACCATTTAACAATGCTAAAAATAGTTGTTCTTCAGTATGGACTGCCTTCGGTTGAATTGTTTTGATTATTTCCCCATAACGATGGTTGATGTTCGTCATATCGATACAAGAATAAATCATATAATACCTAAAATGATAGTTGATTATCAGGGGTTCAATAATTCGATCAAAATAAGGTTTGGGCAGGTGGTTTAAATAGATATTAATTAGTTGCGCTAGTTTAGCTGCATATTCGGTCACATCTTCTGCTGGGCTATTCAGTAAAGTGATATAGTTGGGGTTGAATAAATCAGATAGATAATCCCATTTTTCAAAGTAAACTGCATGTTCAAATACCGCTATAATGTAATAAACCGAATCTTGTGTCTCACACATTTTTTGGATAAACTTAAGATCAGATCTACTTAATCTATCTTTATGTTTTAGCTGCTGTAATCTTGCTTCTGTTAGCCATTTTTGATGTTGGTTTTTTTCTTTGCTGTAGGTTAGGAATGACCGATAACCAAGAAAACTAGAAAGTTTGTCTAGGGTGTTTTGGCTAGCATTGGTTTGTGGCAAAAGCCCCCAAAAACGTCTGAGCGTATTAAAACCAATCCCTTTAATTTGTTGTTCTTCTAACAAATTCATGAGCACCTTTACATCTGTAGAATTGGTTATCTTAAACCCGATCCGTTTCTGTATGTCATTTTGTAGTTGTTTTTGCAGGTAATTCATCGCTCATCACATTAAATAAAACAATAGCATACCTAATACAAGTATCAAAAGCCCAGGCAAAGCACTTAGATTCAAGTGTTCTTGTTTGGTAAGCGTTCCTAAAAGCAAGGTAAAAATAGGCGTTAACAAGCCAATGAGCGCCGAATGAAACGGGTTGGTGCTTTTTAAACCTTCCAAGCCAAGCAGTACGGCAAGGGTGATGGGAAGGCTAAATAAAGCAAGCTGCCACCAAGCTATTTTTTGAGAAATTTTTGTTTCTGGTTGGTGTACCAAGACTAAAAGACTAGTGGCTGATAATACAACTAACTCTTGAGTAAAGGCCATATTTAGCTGAGATACACTTTCTAAAAACTCCCATTGCAAAAGCAGCAAAACCCCAAAACAAAGATGGGCAAAGGCAAAATACAGATGAGCTAAGTAGTTGCGAGTACGCTGTTTGGTTTTAAACTGAACCCAGATAAAATACACATAACCCACAGCTACCAAGCTCAAGGACAACCAATTAAGCCCCTGACTTAAGATGCTAGTTCCTTCTAAATAAATTCCTAACCCAAAAGTGAGTAATAAACTGTAAAAAGCAAATTGCAATAGCGAGCCATTTTTAAAACCCTTAACCAAGCTTACTAGCCCCAAACACCCAATTAAACTTATGCCTAATAGCTGTATTTGTTCTTCAAGTTTAACTTCAAAAACCTGAAAATAGACAAACCCAATAAGCAATAAACCTGTAAAAAGGCTGGTATAGACCGCTCGTTTTTTAATAATAACAAGCGTAGGTAGCTGCTCTGAAAAATAAGACCAGAGCACATTATTCACTGAAAATAAAAGCACACTTCCTAGCAAATACAACATGTTACAAACATACTAAATTAAATGGGCAAGCTATGGGCAGAAAGTTAAATAATTTTGAAATAAATTGCGAAATTGATTATTGTTATTGCTTTTCACTTAGCATATAAATATAAAATGAGCCGAAAATTAGTATTTATAGATTATTACCAAAAGGCAAATTCAGCTAAGAAAGAATGCTGTTATACAAAATGTAAAAAGTAAAGAAAAAGGATAAATATAAAAAGATAGATGGCGGACCAAGCCAAATTTCAGAAAATGTTGGAATTACTTCTTATGCTTGATTGCAAGTATGGCAGAACTATACCTGAACTTTCTGAACGTTTTGAAATGTCTTATAGGACTGTTTATCGCTATTTTGATACCTTCAAACGTGTAGGATTTGTGATCGATAACAACAATGGTTTCTATAGGATTAACAAAAAAAATTCCATAGCACAAGATATTAGTCAACTCTTGCATTTTAGTGAAGAAGAGGCATTCATCCTTAGTAAAGTAATTCATTCTATAGATGAAAATTCAGAATTAAAGGAAAAACTAGTCAAGAAACTTTATAGCCTTTACGATTTTGACAGAGTAATATATGCTATTACCAAAAAAGAAGAAACAGAGAACATATATAACCTACTTCAAGCCATAAAGCAACAAAAGCAAGTGGTTTTAAAGAGTTATAAATCAGGTTACAGTAAGAACATTAGCGATAGAGTTGTGGAGCCAATAGATTTTACAGTTAACTATTCTGGTATTTGGTGTTTCGATACACAAGATCAATCTAATAAAATCTTTAAAACGTCTAGAGTAAAAAAAATAGAAGTACTAGAAACAACATACCAATACAAATCGAATCATCAAGTGGGTATGATAGATGTTTTTAGAGTGCATAGCTTTAAACCTATTGCAATTGAGCTCAGTTTATCTCTAGTAGCTTATAATTTAATCTTAGAAGAATTTCCATTAAGTGAGAAGTACATTAAAAAGAAATCAGACAATCATTACTTGCTTTCTACAGAAGTTGGTAATTTTTTTGGTGTAGGCCGTTTTATATTAGGCCTGCCAGGAGAAGTTGAAGTTGTACACCCCAAAGCGCTTAAAAGTTATTTAAATGATAGAATGAAGAAAAGTTTTAGTTATGACACTAGTTGACATAACTCCTTTTTTTATTTGTAACAATTTAAAAACCATATTCAAAGCTCAAATTTAAAATAGTAAAAAACAGAATTAACTTAAAACACAATTAACAAAATGCCAAGAGATTACACCAAGTACAACGTAGAAGGTTTAGGCGAGAACCTAAACAAAAGACAATTAGTTTTTACCGTGGTTAAAGACTGGGTAGAGAAAAACAACCCAAGTTTTGAAGACTTACAAAAGGCCTTTCCTGATGAAGTGCAAGGCTCAAAAGGCGTTGTTGCAAAGGAAGCTGAGATAAAAGACCCTAAACGATATAATGTTAAAGAACCACTTAAGATTAAAAATATTGACTGATTTAAATGTATTAGTCAAATGATTTACAAGCTAAATTTAAATTAATGACAGAACATACTGAAATGTTCAAACCAATAGTTTGGACTTACGTACAACAATACAATAGAACCCAAGTTCCATTTATAAAGAAAAAATTAAAAGAAGGTTTAAAGGATACTCTTAAGAAACTTACAGATCAAAAAGTTACAATGGTTTCTGAAGAAGTAATGAACGCTTGCATTCCTTTAGAGATCGACCCATTTGAGTTATTGTGGACTAAAAGAGACGTAATTGGTAAAGATGAAAGTGGTAAATCACTTCTAGTATGGGAACACACCACGCCACTTTCAGAGTATTTTGAATCCTTAATTGCATGTAAATCTGAACAAGAGATTTCTCACGTAATAGAAAATTATAGTGGAGTTTGTTGGATAATGCGGCATGAAGATAATGCATTAAACGCTGCTGGTTTTAGGTCAAGTAGACCCTATGGTTGGGAAGAGGCTTATAAATCATGTGGAATTAAATTAATTAGGAAATAGTTTTTAATTTAATTACATGTATTTGAGTCTATATTAAACCTTAATAAATCTTATCATCAATAAACATCAAATAGTTTATTGAATAGGGTAATTGGATTTTACATTTAGTTATTATTTTATAAAATACTCCAAAAGTTAAAACACTAATAGTACATGAATAAACCGATTATTTACATAGACATGGACGGAGTCCTGGCTGATTTTGGGAAGGCGATTAAGACTCATCCTAAGTCAAATTATTTAAAGTATAAAGATAATCCTGACAATATTCATGGCATTTTTGCAAATTTGGAAGTAGTACCAGGCGCAAAAGAAGCCATTCATAAACTGAATCAATCCAATAAATACAACCTATTTGTTTTAACCACAGCACCTTGGGACAATCCTACCGCATGGATGCACAAGCGCAACTGGATTGAAGAACATTTTGGGAATATTTTTCATAAGAAATTGATTATTACGCACAGAAAGGATTTACTGATTGGCGACTATTTAATCGATGATAGAACAGCTAACGGCGCAGGCAATTTTAAGGGAACGCACCTTCATTTTGGTTGGGATTACATCAATAACAAATTCAATAACTACCCGAATTGGGAAGCCATTTTAGATTATTTTAAACTAAATGGCTAATACATCTGAAATAAATTTTAAGCTGCAAGCATGAGATACTTAACTAAATCACGTTTTAAATTAGGCCTTGAATGCCCTAATAAATTGTTTTACACCAAGAAAGATGACTATGCCAATCAAAAAAACAATAATCCGTTTTTAGAAGCTTTAGCATCAGGTGGCTTTCAGGTAGAAGAATTAGCACGCTTGCATTACCCTGGTGGTTATTTAGTTGATGATGATAAATCTGCCCATTATGATTATGAACAAAAAGTAACTGAAACGAATAAATACCTGCAACAGAAGAATGTGGTGATTTATGAGGCTGCTTTTAAGTACAATAATTTATTTATCCGTGTTGATATTTTAGAGAAAAAAGGCAATCACATCAATTTAATTGAAGTGAAGGCTAAATCATTTAAAGAAGGGGATAAGAAGAAGGATGTGAAATATAACTCTGATTGGAGTTTGTATTTGTTTGATGTGGCTTTTCAAAAATACGTTATAGAAAAAGCACATCCGCAATTTAATGTCAAGCCCTACTTAATGCTAGCTGATCAAAATAAAACGGCATCTATAGATGGGCTAAATCAAATGTTCCGCATTAAAAAGAACAGCAATAGTAGAACCGGAATAGAAAAAAAGGAAGTCCAATTAGCACAGCTAAACCTGCCAGAAGATTCGGTCTTATCTCTTAAAGATGTCTCTGAGATCATTACTAAAATTGAAACAGGAGAACATCGCATTTTAGAAGATTACGAATTTGAAGATGCTATTGAAGTCTTGTCTAAAGCCTATCAAGATGACCGCTACTTTGGTTATCCCCTCAACTTTGCAAAATGCAAGCATTGCGAGTTTAAAACCGATGCGAACTCAAAAAATAAAAAATCAGGCTTTGAAGAATGTTTTCAAAAGCAATTAGGTTGGAAAGAAGAAGATTTTAAAGCACCAAATGCTTTTGAAATCTCAAAGCTGCATCATACCAAACTTAAAGGATTCAATGAATTTAATATCCTAAAATTAGAAGACATAAATGATGAACAATTACAACCAAAAAGTGAATCAAAACAGGTTTTGAATGGTTGGTCGCTTTATGAAAGGCAAATTTTGCAAAAACAAAAAGCATTAGACCCTGATAATTTTACTTTTGAAACTTTAGATCAAGAATTGAAAAGTGAAATGGCTTCTTGGATACCGCCTTATAATTTTATTGATTTTGAAGCTTCTACAGTGGCTCTCCCTTTTTATAAAGGTCAGCATCCTTATGAAAAAGTAGTGTTTCAGTTTTCTCACCATATCTACCATGAAGATGGACGTATAGAACACGCTAACGAATTTATTAATGTGAACCCAGGTGAGTTTCCCAATTTTGAGTTTGTAAGAGCACTAAAAGCAGCCTTAGAGCAAAATAACGGTTCTGTGTTTCAGTTTTCGCCCTATGAAAATTCTACCCTAAATCAAGTCAAACGGCAATTAGAAGCTTCAACTGAGCCAGACAAAGAAAGCTTAATCAACTTTATTAAGACATTGACCACGCCACCAAAGGATAAGGATTACAAAGGCGAACTTTGGCAACCCGAAAGAGGCATGATTGACCTTTGTGAAGTAATCAAAGCCTATTATTACAACCCACATACCAAAGGGAGTAATTCCATTAAGGCTATTTTGCCCGCTATTTTTAAAACTTCTGAATTCATCAAAGAAAAGTACAGTCAACCGATTGCAGACATCAATATGACGAGCAAAAATTTCCCTGATTATTATGAGTGGTTACGCCTAAAAGATGGTGAACTAGAAGACCCTTATAAATCTTTAGACAAACCTTTTAAAGATTGGGATACTGATTTTGAACGCAAAAGTGACATTGAAGAAATTAATAATGGTGGAGCTGCCCTAACCGCCTACGGATTAACTCAATATACCGACATGAGCGATTTAGAAAGAGGTAAGCTGCGCGAAGCCCTGTTGAAGTATTGTGAGTTAGACACCTTAGCAATGGTGATGGTGTTTGAGCATTTGAAAGAAATAATAGAGTAAACCAAGCGAATGCGTTTAGATGCTAAAAAGTTAGAAGCCTTATTTGTAAAAAAGCAAAACCATTCGACTTTAGCTGGCCTTCTTATGGAGTATGCCATCTTAAAGCAAAAGCTTGAAGAACCTGATGGGCAGTCATGGTATTTTAAACAAGGTATCAACTCAAGAAAAAAGCGCATAGCCCATTTAATAAAACAATTCAATGCAATTAAAAGCACGTTTAATACCAGAACTATTGATGCTTTTTTAGAGAAAATAAATGAGAATAAGGCAGTTTGTTTACACTACGAAAAAAGGGGCATGCATACCATACAACTCATGCATCATTCAAAATTAAAAGCTGAAAATGTGTTTTTACATGAGCTCATCGGACTGAAAAGTAAAATAAATCAATTAAAAGAAATAGACCATTATCTCAATCACCCAGAGGAATTTTTATTGATTATCGATTGAAACATGAGTATTTAGGCAGATGCTTGCATTTAGAAGGGTTGTTTATTATTTCAATCTAGTAACAAATATATTTTTTCGATTAAGCTAGCTGTTAGGTGCCCATTAAGCCTTGTGTTAAGAAGGCATCAAATCAATTAATTAAATTGAAGATGCGCTTTGCCTTTTCAATTGATTTAGGGTCTTCACTGCATATTGCTTCAATAATTAAACCTTTATCATGAAAAAAGTAATAATTCTATTCATCATCTTTTTAAGTAGCTTTTTTGCAAACTCTCAAACCTGTGAAGAATATATGAAGTTCGTAAAATCGGAAAGTAGGGGTACAACCTACACAAGTTATACAAGCGATGCCATTTCTAAAGTTACTTTTTATGAAGTAAGTGCCGATTATCAAACTTACTACTTTGCCATTGTATGTTTTAAAAAAGAGTATTCTATTCAATGTTCAGAATATATTTATCAAGTTGCTTCTAGTACTAAAACAAATTATGCAATGAACTACCTTAATAGTGCTGGTGAAGCATTTTGGAACTACATACAACCCTACCACAAAAATTTAGGTTGTGCTCCCGATTTTGAATAGTCAAATATTCATAAAAAGACAAATTTTTAAACCGAAGGAACTCAATTTCCATAGATAGCAAACCTATTTTCCATTGAATAGTTTCTTCGATTATGAATTTACTATGAACATTCTGTACTCGAAATTCTACCCCAATACTAGCTTTACAAATACAAAAACCCTAAATTAGACCATTCTAAATTCAAATAAAAACAAATGTCCGAAGACCATAAAAAACAACTCGAAACTCAACTGTGGAATATTGCCAACGAACTCCGTGGAAAAATGGATGCAGACGAGTTTCGCGATTATATTTTAGGCTTTATTTTCTTTAAATACCTATCGGAAAAAATGCACATTTATGCAGACGAAGTATTAAAGGATGATGACCTTCAATTTGTAGATTTAAATCCTGATGATGCTACCGATGCCGAATACCTTGATGCCGTTCGAGAAGAAGCTTTAGGAAAATTGGGGTACTTTTTAATGCCCAACGAGTTGTTTTCTGAAATTGCCAAACGCGGTAACAAAAAAGCGGTTGACCAAAGCAATTTTATTATCGAAGACCTGACGGCTATTCTTAATAATATCGAGCAAAGTACCATGGGAACGGATTCTGAAGACGATTTTGGTAATTTGTTTGAAGATTTAGATCTCAACTCTACCAAATTAGGAAAAACCGTTGATGCCAGAAACTCGTTAATTGCTAAAGTCTTGGCACATTTAGATAAAATTGATTTTAAATTACAAGACACCGAAAGCGATGTCTTAGGCGATGCTTACGAATATTTAATAGCGCAGTTTGCCAGTGGAGCAGGAAAAAAAGCTGGGGAGTTTTACACCCCACAACAAGTCTCTAAAGTCTTAGCTAAACTCGTTACCCTTGGTAAAGAAAAAATAAAATCGGTGTACGATCCCACTTGTGGTAGTAGTTCGTTGTTGTTGCGTGTGGCTAAAGAAACCAATGTAGCGCAATTTTTTGGACAAGAACTCAACCGAACCACCTACAACTTAGCGCGCATGAACATGATTTTACACGATGTACATTACAAGCGTTTTGATATTCGGCAAGAAGATACTTTAGAAAAGCCACAGCATTTTGAACAAAAATTCGAAGCCATTGTTGCCAATCCGCCATTTTCAGCCAATTGGTCTGCCAACGATTTGTTTTTAGGAGACGAACGTTTTAGCCATTACGGCAAATTAGCTCCTAAATCGAAAGCCGATTATGCTTTTGTGCAACACATGTTGTATCATCTCGACGAGCAAGGTACGATGGCTGTAGTTTTACCACATGGCGCATTATTTCGTGGTGCAGCCGAAGGCCATATTCGTGAATTTATCATTAAAGAAAAAAACGAACTGGATGCCGTAATTGGTTTACCCGCCAATATATTTTATGGCACCAGCATACCGACTTGCATTATGGTGTTTAAAAAATGCCGCCCGAACGACCAGGATATTTTATTTATTGATGCTTCTCAGGAATTTGAAAAAGTAAAAACACAAAATTACCTAACCGAAGCGCATGTAGATAAAATCATCAATACCTATCAAACCCGTGAAAATGTAGATAAATACGCCTATGTAGCCAATTTAAAAGAAGTGGAAGAAAACGATTTCAACCTAAATATACCTCGTTATGTAGATACTTTTGAAGAAGAAGAACCTATAGATTTAGATGCCGTTAGCCAAGAATTGAAGCAACTGAACCAAGACATCACCGAAGTAGATTCAGAAATTGAAAACTACTGCAAAGAGTTGAACTTAAAAACCCCATTTTAAGATGAAATCTTCAACTGAAACTAACGTACCTGAATTACGCTTTCCTGAATTTGAAGGGGAGTGGGAAAAAGTCAGGTTTGATAAGCTATTCAAAATTACTGCTGGTGGGGATATCAAAAAACAACATGTTTCAGAAACTAAAACTGAAAAATATTCTTTTCCAATTTATGCTAATGCTGAGAAAAATAAAGGGTTGTATGGTTATTCTGATAAATATAAAATTGAAAATGATGCCATTACAGTTGCAGGAAGAGGAGCTAATTTTGGAATTGCTCATGCTAGAAATAAGAAATTTTATCCAATTGTTAGGCTTTTAGTTTTAATACCTTTAAAAACGCAGAATGTTATATTTTTTGAATATTGCATAAACAAGATGAATTTCTTTAAAGAAAGCACTGGTGTTCCACAATTAACTTCACCACAGATTTCAAGTTATAAAATAATTTTTCCCCAACTCCCCGAACAACAAAAAATAGCCGATTTTTTAAGCCAAGTCGATCGTAAAATAGACTTACTCCAACAAAAAGTGGCAGCTTTAGCACAATACAAAAAAGGCGTGATGCAACAGTTGTTTAGTCAGGAAGTACGCTTTAAGCGCGGCCTGAGCGGAGTCGAAGGGCAAGATGACGGCAGTGATTTTCCAGATTGGGAAGTGAAGAAGTTGGGTGAAGTTTTATGTTATAATCAACCAACAAAATATATTGTTAAATCAACTGAATACAATGATAGTTATAAAACACCTGTGTTGACAGCAGGAAAGACTTTTATTTTGGGTTTTACAAACGAAATAGAAAATACATTTACAGATCTACCAGTTATAATTTTCGATGACTTTACTCTAGCAAATCATTATGTTGATTTTGATTTTAAGGTTAAATCTTCAGCGATGAAAATATTAAGTGCATCTTCAAAAGATGTGAATATCAAGTTTATTTATGAATCTATGCAAATGATTAAATTTTCAAAAGGTGAAGAGCATAAAAGGTTTTGGATTTCTGTATATTCTAAATTAAAGATTCAATATCCTTGTCCTGATGAACAAACCAAAATCGCTAATTTTTTAAGTAGCATCGACCAAAAAATAGCGCACACCCAAGAGCAATTGGAGCAGACCCAAAATTTTAAAAAGGGTTTGTTGCAGAAAATGTTTGTGTAGGTATGGGAAAAATGATTGATTTAGAGAACTTAGAAGAACTCAAAAAATACTTAATAAGGGTTGATGTTAATAATACTGGAGATTATTATTATTCCTTAGGTAAAGGCGATGATTGTTTTAATGTTAATTTTGAAATTGATAACGAGCTTTTTCAATTTTTAACTGATACGACAAAAAAAATCGCTTTTTATAATTGTACCTTTAATAAGGTAATTACATTAAATAAAAACCAAGCCCTAAGAGTTGTAACTGATGGTGTTAACTCAATCAATAATAAAAATTCTGATAAAAGTAAAAATGAAAAAATTGTAAATTCAATTTCAGGTTTTTCTATAGCTTTTAATTCCTGTACATTTCATTTGCAGCCAAGACTTTCTGAGTTTACTTACGAAAAAAAAATACGTTTTTACAACTGCTCATTTAATTCATTTATCTTAGTAAACACTAAATTTAAATCATTATTTGAATTAGTGAAATGCGAAATTAATGGTGCTGTTATTTTTAATAAGGTAGATTTTGAAGGTAATGCTGTATTCACAAAAACACACTTTTATTCAAACGTTTTATTTACTTATTCAACCTTTGAAAAGCTTGGTATTTTTAGTCGAGCCCAATTTATCGGTTCTGGTCTAGATTTATCACAGAGCATAATTAATGGCAACTTGACATTTTTTCAAACTCAATTGGATAATTATAAATCTGAAATAATAGATTCATTTATAGAAAAATATGATAAAGCAATTAACGAAGAAGGTATTATTCCAAATCAAAATAAACGGGAAACTTTCCGTATTATTAAACAACAGCTAATTGTGCAAAATAATCTAATAGAAGCAGAGAAGTTTGCTAAGTTTGAGAAGCAGGCTTATTTAGAAGAAAAAATAAATGAAAATCCAAATTTTAGTCTTTATCTAAGGAAAATAAAGTCAAATAAAATAGCAAAAAGGTTTTATGAATTATTAAAAAGAAAGTGGGACTCTAACACTATAATTTTAATTTTTAATAGGTTATCAAATCATTATAAAACAGATTATAGGAATGGTGTGAGCTTTACATTTTTGTCTTTAATTGTTTTCACATCTCTTACTTTTGTAAGTAGTTTTGAATTTTGGTCTAGAATATGTTTAGAATGTGATTTTGATTTAGATACATTTAATTATGTAGTTAAACAGATTTTTTTGAATTTAAATCCAGTTCATTCTTTCGATTACATAGATGATTTACAGCCTATATTTGGGTTGCCATATTTATTTGACTTTTTAGGGAGAATATTTATTGGATATGGCATATATCAAACAGTCCAAGCCTTTAGAAAATTTAAGTAAACTCTTATTATGCGCTATAAACCAGTAATTTATAAATTAAATAGTTAAAATGTTTTACAGAAATGAAAAACAAACATATATTTGCAGCAACAGTACACACCACGCTTACCCATAAGAACAGCGTCCCAGGGTGTGTCTTTTTTTTATATCTTAGTTTTGCTAACGCTTTAAATGCACACCATGTTTAGCAAAAAACCCTTGACCATAAAGCAACAAATCAAGCAACTACAAGATAGAGGCTTGACTATATCTAATACTAAGTTAGCAGAAAAGTATCTCTCTAATATAAGTTACTATAGGTTAGGTGAGTATTGGTATGTGATGCAATCAGATAAGTTAAATCATGTTTTTAAGCCTAATAGTAATTTTGATGATGTTATTGCCTTATACAATTTTGATGCTGAGTTAAGGTTACTTTTATTTGAAGTCATTGAAAAAATTGAAATTAGTTTAAGAACTAAACTAATCTATCATCTATCGCATGAAGTAGATCCATGGTGGTTTCAAAATTTTGATTTATTTACAGATAGTATGGCTTTAGTCAAAACACTATCTAACTTACAAGAAGAGCTTACACGATCTAAAGATGTAACAATTAAAAATCATTTTAAAAACCATAAAGATGACAAACGATTTCCACCTGCTTGGAAATCCTTAGAACAAACCAGTTTTGGAGCATTATCTAAGCTTTACGGTAACTTAAAACCAAGCGTCCAATCTAAAGATTCTATTGCAGTAGAATTTGGAGCTGTTAACCATACCTATTTACCAAGCTGGTTACAGTCCATTGCACAAATAAGAAACTTTTGTGCACATCACTCAAGATTATGGAACAGAAACTTGCCAGGAACGGTTAAATTATTATCAAAGCCACCCAATCCGTGGATAATTAAACCAGAAAATGTACCTAAACAACATGAGTTTCAGAAATTGTACATTCACATGACTTTGATGAAATATTTATTAAATACAATTCAACCCAACAATGATTTCAAAAGACAATTGAACCAACTATTCAATAAATATCCTAAAGTAGACCAAAATGCTTTAGGTATGAAGCTTAATTGGATGGAAGAACCCGTTTGGAAAATTTAAACACTATGACTAGACAAAGCGAAGCAGCACTTGAAGAACAGCTCCTAAAGCAATTACAAGGTTTAGGCTACCAAAGAATAGTCATCAAAAACGAAACGGAGTTATTGGCTAATTTGAAGCAGCAGTTTGAAAAGCATAACGCTGTTCAGCTTTCATATTCAGAGTTTCAACGGGTATTGAATATCCTTAATAAAGGTTCCGTTTTTGAGCGATCTAAACTCATTCGCCAAAAGCAACACATCGAGCGAGATAACGGAGACATTTTATATTTCGATTTTTTGAATACACAAGCTTGGTGTAAAAATCAGTTTCAAGTTACTAACCAAATTACCATAGATGGCAAGTACATCAATCGGTATGATGTAACTATACTCATCAATGGTTTACCCATAACACAAATCGAGCTCAAACGTCGTGGTTGCGAAATGGCCGAAGCGCACCGTCAAATATTACGCTATAAAAGTCATTCTTTTGGTTCAGGTTCGGGGTTATTTCAATTGGTTCAACTCTTTGTAATTTCGAATGGTGTAAATACCAAGTATTTTGCCAACAACCGTTTACGCGCATTAAACTATAAACAAACCTTTTATTGGGCTAAAGAAGATAATTTAAGAATCACCCAATTATCTGAATTTACAGAAACCTTTTTAGAGCCTTGTCAATTATCCAAACTCATTAGTCAATACATTGTATTAGCTGAAACCGACCGTATTTTGATGGTCTTACGACCTTATCAATACTATGCCACCGAAAAATTAATCGATAGGGTTAAAAACTCAACCAAAAATGGCTACATCTGGCACACAACAGGTTCAGGAAAAACATTAACTTCCTTTAAGGCAAGTCAAATAATTAAAGATATACCAGAAGTCACCAAAGTAGTTTTTGTAGTAGATCGTCGAGATTTAGACTATCAAACTACGGTAGAATTTAATAATTTTTCAGATGGTAGCGTAGATGGAACTGACAATACAAAAGAGCTGGTAAAGCAATTTGGGAACGACACTAAATTGATGGTTACCACCATTCAAAAGCTAAATAATGCCATAATGAGCAAGCGTTATGAAGCCATAATGAAGCCTTTACAAAATGAAAAAATGGTCTTTATTTTTGATGAATGCCACCGTTCTCAATTTGGTGAAACACATCAACGCATCACTAATTTTTTCAATAAGGTTCAACTTTTTGGCTTTACAGGAACACCCATTTTTGCCGATAATGCGGTAAAAAATCAATTAGGGAAACGAACTACCAAAGAATTATTTGGAGATTGTTTACACAAGTATGTGATTACTGATGCCATTAGAGACGAAAACGTACTTAAGTTTTCAATAGAATATGTGGGTCGATATAAACAAAAAGCAGAAAGTAGTCTCAACTTTGTAGATATTGATGTAGAAGATATCAACACCAAAGAAGTGCTAGAATCGGAAGAAAGAATTGAAAAAATTGCCGATTACATTATCAAGTCGCATCCCATTAAAACGCACCATAAAAATTTTACAGCCATGCTATGCGTAAGTAGCATTGATGCTTTAAAAATATATTACCAAGCTTTTAAAGCAAAGAAAGAAGCAGGCAAGCACAATTTAAAGATCGCAACCATATTTTCTTACGAAGCCAATCAAGAGTTTGATGGAGCTGATGGTGAAACCAATATAGAATTAGGTCTTGTTGCTGAACCAGAAGCTACTTATCACACTATTAATAGAGAAGCTTTAGAATCGTATTTAGAAGATTACAATCTCCAGTTTAAGACAAAATATTCTACCAAATCAAGCCAAGACTTTTACAACTATTACAATGATATCGCTAAACGAGTTAAATCGAAAGAAATAGATATTTTAATCGTCGTAAATATGTTTTTGACAGGCTTTGATAGTAAATCTTTGAATACCTTATACGTAGATAAAAACTTGAAATACCATGGATTAATTCAAGCCTATTCGCGCACCAACCGAATTTTAAACAAGCAAAAATCCCATGGAAACATTGTGGTATTCAGAAATTTAAAAGAAGCTACAGACGAAGCCATTGCGTTATTTTCGAATAAACAAGCCAAGGATACCATCTTGATGGAGCCTTATGAAGATTACATTGCTGCTTTTCAAGAAGCTTTAACCAATTTAAAGGAAGTTGCGCCAAGCGTAGATAGTGTAAATGAATTAAATTCAGAAATAGAAGAAGAGCAATTTGTAAAACGCTTTAGAGCTTTAATGCGTGTAGTAAATGCCTTAAGTACATTTTCAGATTTCGATTTTGAAGATTTGGAAATGGATGAGCAAACTTTTGAAGA
>NZ_BMGL01000003.1:67069-241390 GCF_014640175.1 Psychroflexus salis
GCATCCATTTTAAATGATATTGACTTCGAAATTGAGTTAATGCATAAAGATGAAGTGAATGTAGCTTACATTTTAAATCTTTTAGATCAAATCAATGATAATGATGATACTGAAGAGCAACAAAAGAAACGACAACAAGTTTCAGATTTGTTATCGGGTGATATCGACTTGCGAAGTAAAAAAGAACTCATAGAAAAATTTATTGACGAACAATTAGTAGGCAATAAAGTGGCTAGTGTTCAAGATGCTTTTGATGCGTATTGGAGTAAAGAACAGCGAAAAGCTTTTTTTCAGTTATGTGAAGAAGAAAATCTCAAACAAACTAAGGTAGAAAAAATAATAGAAGAAAAACTATTTGCTGATGAAGTTCCAGCATTACGTGAAAAAGTCCGCAAAGCCATGAAAGAAAAACAATCTATTTTAATTCGTAAAAAAAGCATTCCTAGAATAATAGACAAAATCAACAACTTCATCAATACTTTTATTGAAGGTATGGCAGCTTAGCGATTTTATTTTTAATAAAAATAGAACAAGTA
Organism: Psychroflexus salis; assembly: GCF_014640175.1. Lineage (GTDB taxonomy): Bacteria > Bacteroidota > Bacteroidia > Flavobacteriales > Flavobacteriaceae > Psychroflexus > Psychroflexus salis. The sequence goes on from NZ_BMGL01000003.1 coordinate 67,606, forward strand.
AAAATCTGAAAAGTCAAACTTTTTGGTAGTATTAAAACACAGTTTGTGTCACAAATGTGTTACAAGTGTAAAAAAAAAAAGAGCTACATTTCTGCAACTCTCTGATTATCAAGTGATCGCGACAGGATTCGAACCTGTGACCGTCTGCTTAGAAGGCAGATGCTCTATCCAACTGAGCTACGCGACCATTTCACTATTTCAATAAGCAAAAAAAAACGAAATCAAGTTTTATTTTGCGGTTGCAAATATACGTATAATTACAAGTTTAGCAACTTTTCATTTAAGTTTTGTATAATAAAAAAACCGCTTCAACATCGAAGCGGTTTTTACTATAGTAATGTAGCTTAATTAGCGCCTTTCATTCCATCTTCAATCATACCAAAGAACTGGTCTAATTTAGGTAGAACTACAATGCGTGTTCTTCTATTTTTAGCTTTACCATCGCGTGTTTCGTTAGATGCAACGGGCAAATATTCACCACGTCCAGCAGCCGTCATTCGTTTTGGATCTACGTTAAATTCGTCTTGTAAAATGCGAACAACAGATGTAGCGCGTTTCACACTTAAATCCCAGTTATCTTCAATTACTTCTCTAGCAATAGGATCAGTATCTGTATGCCCTTCTACCATAAATTCGAAGTCTTTTTTATCGTTTACAACTTTAGCAACTTTCTCTAAAACTTTTCTAGCTTCTTTAGTAACGGTATATTGTCCGCTTCCAAATAATAATTTGTCAGAAATAGATACAAAAACAACACCTTTTTCAACCGAAATTTCAATGTCTTCGTCATTTACGTTATCCAATGCACCTTTAAGGCTAGTAACTAAAGCTAGTGTTACACTATCTTTTTTGTTAATCGCATCGCGCATGGTTTTTATTTGCAAGTCTTTTTCTTGCATGCTTTCTAAGGACTTTTGAAGATTTTCAGCTCCTTTTTTAGAAATGGTTGCCATTTCGCCTTGTGTATTTAATAAGGCATTGTTGGTTTTTTCTAAAACACTTATTTGTCGCTCGTAGCTGGTTTTCAAATTTGCTTTTTCATCTTCACAAACACTCAGCTTCATATTAGCTGATTTTAACTCGGTGCTTGTTTCTTGATACTTGTCTTCAAGTTCGCTGAATTTCTTTTTTGAAATACATGAACTCATCAATAGGGCAGCAATACTTACTAATACAATCGTTTTCTTCATTTTTATTGTAAATTTATTAGACACTGCAAATTTAAAGTCTTTTTGGCTACTTGCAACTGCTTAACACTACTTTAATTAAATATTTTAAAGTTTTTTATTTTACTAGATAACTAGGTAGTTTAATAATAAATTTTGAACTTAGCACAATCTGGTCTAAATGCCCAGTCTCTGCTGTATTTGTATTTACGTAATGCAAGTGTAAATAGCTTCCTTTGTGGGTAAAAATTCCTTCATGATGCTTACTGTAAAAACCTAATAAACTTCCATTTTTGTTATTTTTTGTGAATTTTACTTTGGCTTTTTTGTGCATTTCGTGGTTGTGGAGTTTTTCAGATGGATTTTTGTTGATGATGTGTGTTTGTATTTCATCAAAATTTGCTTCAATTATAAATGGAAAAGCTTCATTTGTATTAATTCCTTTTTCTGATGCAATTTCTTCAATTGTTTTTTCTAATTCTTTCAAACTTTTTATGGGTTTTTCAATAAAAAAAGAATCCCACTTGCTAGGGTAGCTGTACACTAAAAATGAAGCACTTAAACTTTTAGGTTTGGTGTTTACAACTTTCTTATTTTGTATGGCACTAACATAAATTTCGCCGTTTAAAATGGTAATTTCACCTTGCAACTCTGCAACCGGCCCAAGTGCAAATAGGCTTTTTTGCACTAGGGTGTCTAGTTTAACTTTAGCGCTTAAATCAATCCCTTTCATTACATCCATGGCTTTACCAATGGTGTATACTTTTTGTGCGTTTACTGTGCTAAACAATATAAGTAAAAGGAGTACTAATATTTTTTTCATTTTATTATTTTGTTGCAAATAAACGAATAATTTCAGCTTTTCCTTTATGGAAATTTCCTTCTTGTAATTCGATGACTTCATGCTTTAGTGAAAGAATTTGTAAGGCTTTAAAATCCTGTTGAAGCATTGCTTCAGTGTACAACATTTCTTCATTTTTAGGACCACCAGAAGCTCTGTTATGATGAAGTTGTTTAACGTGAAATGCTTCTAAAATAAGAGTGCCGCCAGGCTTTAAACTCTTTATGATATTTTGGTGTAATACATGGCGTAAATCAGCTGGCGGGTGGGCAAAAATTAAAGCAGCGGCATCGTATGTGTTTTCACTAAAATCGTAATGGTGTAAATCCGATATTTCATAATTTACATTTACGTTTTTAATTTTTGCTAAAGATTCAGCTTTCTGTTTGGCAGCTTCAGAAAAATCGAATGCATCAACTTTCCAGCCTTGAGTTGAACAAAAAACCGCATTTCTTCCTTCTCCTTCAAAGGGAAGTAAAATTTTGCCAGGTTCTAATTCTTCAATTTTGTTTGCTAAAAACTCGTTTGGTTTTGTTCCGTAGGCAAATTCTTCAGCCTTATAACGTTCGTTCCAAAATTCTTTCATTAAATTTTCTTTCAAAACAAAACAAACTTCATCAGATATCCTGTAACTTTGGTTACAAATTAAATGTTATGCTAAAGCAAATTATTCTTGGTTTTTTATGCTTCCCACTTTTTTTGTTTGCTAATGAAAAAGAAATTGAATTAAAAACAAAAAAAGTAACTGTTTTTTTATCTGGTGCTCAAATTACAGCTCATGCACAATTAAATTTACTAACCGGGAACAACACCTTGGTGTTTTCCGATGTATCACCCAATATAAATCCGAATAGTATACAGGTGAAGGGTTTAAACAAAGTGAGTGTTAATTCTATTCAATTTGATGTAACTTATTTAAAAGAACAGAAAATTTCTGCTGAGTTAGCTCAGTTAAAAGAAAAATTAGAAGTTTTAAAAGATAAGATAGCTGCCAAACAAAGCAGTATTGACGCCTTAGAAACCGAAGAATCGGTTTTGATGCAAAATAAAAAAATAGCTTCGACTGAAACCAATACAAGTTTAGCCAAGTTAAAAGATTATGCATCATACTACCGAGAACGAACGGAAGTGATTTACAATCAATTGTATAAAATTAAGAAAGAACGCGATCAATTTCAGGAAGAACTAAACAATGTTCAACGAGAAATACATAGTCTAGAAAGTAAAAACAGAACTTCTCGGGGCAAAATTAAACTTTTATTAAACAGTGAAGTTACGCAAAACACAAATTTAGAAATATCCTACTTAGTGCAAGATGCTGGCTGGTATCCAAACTACGAGTTACGTGCTGAAAATATAAGTTCTCCCATAAATTTATTGTACCAAGCTAAAATTTTTCAAAATACAGGCGACGATTGGAATGATGTGGATGTTAAGCTATCTACAGCTGATCCGAGTTTGAATAACGTGAAACCAAACTTGTTTCCTTATTATTTGAATTTTAACAGTCTTGCTCCCTCACCACCAGCACCTGAGGTAATTGAAGTTGTTGAAGATGAGTCAGTACTTATTCGAGGCATGAGCTCTACCGTAAGAAATTCGTCAAGTAAACTTTCTAATCTTAACGATGTAAAAAAAATGGAAAAACTAACCGTCATGAATTTTAAACTCCCCAAAAAATACAGCATCAAATCTAACGACGAGCCATTAAAAGTCAAACTCGATCAACAAGATGTTGAAGCGGATTTTGAATATTATTCAGCTCCAGTTTTAGATCCCAAAGTCTATTTAACAGCTACTTTAAAAAATTGGCAGTCCTTTGACTTACTCCCTGGTGAAGCTAGAATCTATTTTGAAGATACCTTTACAGGAACTATTTTTATGGACGCCAATGTAAATACCGAAGATTTTGTGGTTTCTTTAGGAAGCGACCAAAATATAGTGGTAGAACGCGAACAGGTGAATAAACTACAAAGCAAATCTTTTTTTAGAAACAATTCAATTGTTGAAAAAGAATACGAAATCAGTATTAAAAATAACAAAAATGAAGCGGTGGAGGTGAAGCTAGAAGATCGAATCCCAATTTCACAAAACAGCGATATTAAAGTAAGCGATGAAGTGTATGAAGGAGCCGATTTAAATAAAGAAAAAGGTATTTTAACTTGGAATGTGGAACTGGAATCTAAATCTAAAGTGACTAAAAAATTTGCTTTTAAAGTTAGCTATCCAAAAGGTAAGCGCATTAATTTAGAGCGGTAGCAATTCGAAATAAATTTATGGATTGGCTTTTTACAACTAATATAATTTCAATTTTATAAGTCAGTTTTATCGGTATACTTACCCAAGATTGAAGGGAAGAAGTTGAATTGATAGTTGTTTCAAAAACAGGTTTTTAAATGTTGAATTAAATCTTGATTACACCAAGAGAGCAGACGACCTTTTTGCAGCTTAGGATTTTATTGAAGAACAAGCATTAGAGTTAAAAAAAAAATCGGCTTTACTTGTTGTAAAGTAAAGCCGATTTCCAAATCAAATTAACTAATCAAAATTTATTTTTTATCCAAAGCAATTTCATTTTGGTTTCGAAAAACTAATTCACCATCAAACTGATCTAGTAAAATAATGCTTTCTGCACTTACTTTTTGCGCTAAAATTTCTTTAGAAAGCTGATTCAAAACTTCTCGTTGTATAGTTCGTTTTACAGGTCTTGCACCATATTGTGGATCGAAACCTAAGTTGGCCAAATGCGTAATGGCTTCTTCGGTCGCATCTAAGGTAATACCTTGTTTACTCAGCCTGTTTTTTAAAGCTTTCAATTGTATTTTAACAATGGCTTTAATATCCATTTGCGTGAGTGGCGTAAACATAACCACATCGTCAATCCGGTTTAAGAACTCTGGTCGAACGCTTTTTTTCAACAAACTTAAAACTTCATTTTTTGCTGCTTCGGTAGCCATTTCAGCATCTTGTAAACTATCAAATTTTTCTTGAATAATGTGGCTCCCAATATTCGATGTCATTACAATAATGGTGTTCTTAAAATCGGCGACACGTCCTTTGTTGTCGGTTAGTCTGCCTTCGTCTAAAACTTGCAATAAAATATTGAAGGTATCGGGATGCGCTTTTTCAATTTCATCTAGCAAAACAACAGAGTACGGTCTTCTTCTAACGGCTTCAGTAAGTTGTCCGCCTTCATCGTAACCCACATATCCTGGAGGTGCGCCCACCAACCTAGAAACGGCATGCCGTTCTTGGTATTCACTCATATCAATTCTAGTCATGGCATTTTCATCGTCAAACATAAATTCGGCTAAAGCTTTGGCCAGTTCCGTTTTACCAACACCTGTTGTTCCTAAAAATAAGAATGATCCTGTGGGTTTGTTTTGGTCTTGTAATCCAGCTCGGCTTCTGCGTACAGCATCGCTTACGGCAATAATTGCTTCGTCTTGTCCTACTACACGTTTGTGTAATTGCTCTTCTAATTTTAGTAATTTTTCGCGTTCGGTTTGCAGCATTTTTGTAACTGGAATTCCAGTCCATTTGGCTACCACTTCAGCAATATCGTCGTAATTTACTTCTTCTTTAATCAAGTTATTTTCCCCTTTTTGTGCATCAACCGCTTCTTGATACGTAGCCAATTTTTCTTCTGCATCTTTAATTTTCCCGTAGCGAATTTCTGCTACTTTTCCATAATCTCCATCGCGTTCAGCTCGTTCAGCTTCTAAACGAAAATTTTCAATATCGGTTTTGGCTTGCTGAATTTGGTCTACTACATCTTTTTCGTTTTTCCACTTGGCATTAAGTTCATTTCGCTCTTCTTTTAAATCGGCCAATTCTGAACGAAGCATTTTCAACTTATCTTCATCTTTTTCGCGTTTAATGGCTTCAATTTCTATTTCTAATTGCATGATTTTTCTGTCTAATACATCCAACTCTTCTGGTTTAGAATTGATTTCCATGCGCAATTTAGAAGCGGCTTCATCCATTAAATCGATGGCTTTGTCAGGTAAAAATCGATTGGTAATGTAGCGTTGAGAAAGCTCTACTGCACCGATGATGGCATCATCCTTAATACGTACTTTATGGTGAGTCTCGTATTTTTCTTTAATTCCACGTAAAATCGAAATAGCTGCTTCGGTATCGGGCTCGTTCACCATCACTTTTTGGAAACGACGCTCTAGAGCTTTGTCTTTTTCAAAGTATTTTTGAAATTCATCTAAGGTAGTAGCTCCGATGGCACGTAATTCTCCACGAGCTAAAGCGGGTTTTAAAATATTAGCTGCATCCATGGCACCTTCACCACCGCCAGCACCTACTAAAGTGTGAATTTCATCAATAAATAAAACAATATCGCCATCGCTAGAAGTTACTTCTTTAATTACCGCTTTTAGGCGCTCTTCAAACTCACCTTTGTACTTGGCACCGGCGATTAATGCACCCATATCTAAGGCATAAATCTTTTTCGATTTTAAGTTTTCAGGTATATCGCCAGCAATAATTCGATGTGCTAAACCTTCTGCAATAGCGGTTTTACCTGTTCCGGGCTCTCCGACTAACATGGGGTTGTTTTTGGTTCTTCTCGAAAGAATTTGTAATATTCTTCTAATTTCTTCATCACGACCAATTACAGGGTCTAATTTTCCTTCTTCGGCCATTTTATTCAAGTTGTTGGCGTATTTGTCTAGAGAATTATAAGTTTCTTCAGCACTTTGTGAAGTCACTTTATCGCCTTTTCGAAGTTCATCAATCGCTGCTTGAAGTCCTTTTTCGGTGGCTCCTTGATCTTTTAAAATTTGTGCAATCTTAGATTTACTCTTAAAGATAGCCAAGATTAAATGCTCAATAGACACATACTCATCGCTTCCTTTTTTAGCAAGTAATGAAGCTTCATTTAAGGTTTTTCCAGCTTCTCTAGAAAGCATAATGTCTCCACCTTCTACTTTTGAAAAACTAGCTAAACTTTTGTCTACTATTTGTGTTAGTAAACTCGGATTAATATTTAGTTTTTTCAATAAATATGGAGTTACGTTTTCATCTACTATGGAAATGGCTTTAAATAAATGCTCATTTTCAATTTGCTGATGCTGTAATTCTTGAGCAAGTTGCTGCGCTTGCTGTACAGCTTCTTGAGACTTTATGGTATAATTGTTAAAGTTCATCTTTTCTTTTTACAATAGTATTAGCAACTAATATGCCGAGTAAAAAATGTGTCAAAATGACAATTAAATGGATTAAAATAATGTCAAAATGACATTGTTATAAATGTTTTCTTGTATGTTTAATACAAACATTTCTAGTCTTCGCTTATTTCAACAAAGCTCAGCACAAGCAAGGGAAGAAGTTTGGATTGAGAATTAAGGACAAATAAACAAAACATCAGATTACAAACTCTCTATTATTATCTAACGACCTTTTCTCTTTAGGCGATTTACTGCGTATAATCGAAGTGGAAATGCCTAAAAGGTAAAGGGTGTTTTTATTCAAAAACTGAAACTCAAATCATTCTTGAATAAAACAAACATTTAAGATTTAAATGCTTATTAATTAATAAATTTGAATCTTAATTCAACATATCAATGGGGCTATTTAAAAATCTATTTTCAACTAAGAGCGAAACGAATGAGAATTCAAATCAATCAAATGCTACGAATTGGTTCAAACTAACAAAGGCAGATCAGCTTTCTAGTTTAAAACAGATTTCTAATAAAAAGTTAGTTGTTATTTTTAAACATTCTACCCGATGTGGAATTAGCCGTATGGTGTGGAATCAATTTCAAGCTTCTGCTGATTTTCCAAAAGATGAAGTAGAATTGTTTTACTTGGATTTATTGTCTTATCGAGAAGTTTCTGATGCCATAGCACAAGAATTTCAAGTGCTGCATCAATCGCCACAACTCATTATTTTAAAACACGAAGAAGTAGTACATCATGCATCGCATTCGGCTATTACGGTTTCTTCAATACATTCATTTTTAAATAATTAAGCGATATTTCGCTTTCATTTTTAAAAAATAGTAGTAAATTAGTTTTGTAAACTAATTTTTCATCCTATGCTCGTAAAAATCTACGGAAGCGCTGTTTTTGGGGTAGAAGCGCAAACCATTACCATTGAAGTTAATACCGCAAAAGGAATCGGTTACCATTTGGTAGGACTACCCGATAAAGCCATACAAGAAAGCAGTTTTCGTATTCAAGCTGCTTTAAAAAATACAGGCTATAATTTTCCTGGTAAGAAGATTACCATTAATATGGCACCAGCCGATTTACGCAAAGAAGGTTCGGCTTACGATTTGAGTTTAGCCATTGGCGTTTTAGCAGCTTCATCGCAAATTATTTCTGAAGATTTACACAAATACATCATTATGGGCGAATTATCCTTAGATGGAAGTTTGCAGCCCATTAAAGGGGCTTTACCTATCGCCATCAAAGCGAAAGAAGAAGGTTTTGAAGGTTTTATTTTACCTAAGCAAAATGAAAAAGAAGCAGCGATTGTCAATGGTTTGAAGGTGTATGGTGTTGAACATATCGAGCAAGTAATCCGCTTTTTTCATGAAGGAAAAAAACTGGAACAGTGCATTGTAGATACTCAACAAACCTTTTACGACTGCCTAAGTAAACCTGAATTTGATTTTGCCGACGTGAAAGGTCAAGAATCCATTAAACGCTGTATGGAAATTGCTGCAGCTGGTGGACATAATATTATTATGATTGGTCCGCCAGGTTCTGGTAAAACCATGTTAGCGAAACGTTTACCGAGTATCTTGCCGCCCATGTCTTTACAAGAAGCTTTAGAAACCACTAAGATTCATTCTATTGTTGGACGGGTAAAAGAAAATCAAGGTTTAATTGCCGAACGCCCATTTAGAAGTCCTCACCACACTATTTCTGATGTAGCACTCGTTGGAGGCGGCAGCTATCCACAACCTGGAGAAATTTCTCTCTCGCACAATGGAGTTTTATTTTTAGATGAATTACCCGAATTTAAACGTACGGTTTTAGAAGTAATGCGCCAACCTTTAGAAGATCGCGAGGTAACCATTTCGAGAGCGCGATTTACCATTACGTATCCGTCTAGTTTTATGTTGGTGGCGAGCATGAATCCGAGTCCTGGTGGTTATTTTAACGATCCCGATGCGCCGGTAAGTTCTTCACCAGCAGAAATGCAACGGTATTTGAGCAAGATTTCAGGCCCATTGCTCGACCGAATCGATATTCATATTGAAGTAACTCCAGTTCCATTTGATAAATTAAGTGAAGAACGCCGTGGCGAAAGTAGTGTCGACATTAGAAAGCGGGTAACGGAAGCCAGAAATATTCAAACGGAACGCTTTGCTGGGCTAGACAATATTCATTACAACGCACAAATGGGAGTGAAGCAAATTAGAGCTTTTTGTGCATTAGATGAAACTTCTAAAACTTTATTGAAAACCGCCATGGAACGATTAAATCTTTCTGCTCGCGCTTACGACCGAATTTTAAAAGTAGCGCGCACCATAGCCGATTTAGAAAAACAAGAGCAAATTCAAGCTAACCACATTACAGAAGCCATACAATACCGTAGTTTAGATCGCGATGGTTGGTTAGGGTGATGTATTTTTAAATCTGCCATTCCGCACTTAGATGCGGAATCTAAAAACATCAATGCAACCTGTCTTTCCGCACTTGATGCGGAATCTTAGGAATTTGACCTATAACTTAAATTAAACTTACTTCTGATTTTTGCGCTTTTGCTCTTCAGCTTGTTCCATAATTTGCTGCATTTTTCGAGCAAATTTGCCTTTTTTCTTTGGCTTTTTCTTGTTCATTTCAATCTTAGCCAAGATTTTATCTTCGTCGATAATTACTTTTTTAATGACTAACATAATTCCAATGGTAATTAAATTAGAAACAAAATAGTATAATGAAAGTCCACTAGCGTAATTGTTGAAGAAAACCAACATTACCAATGGCGAAATGTACATAATCACTTTCATATTCGGCATACCGGGTTGTTGCATCTGCTGCATGTTTTGACCTGTGGTCATTCGCATATAAAAGAAAATAGCTACAGATGCCAGAATTGGAAATAAACTTACATGATTTCCATATACCCAAGAAATTAAAGGAATATAGGTATCCCATTCAAAAATAACATCGTAACTCGATAAATCATCTGCCCATAAAAAGCCTTTTTGGCGCAAATCGAATGCACTGGGGAAGAATCTAAATAAGGCATAAAATACAGGGATTTGTAATAAAGCAGGAATACAACCACTTAACGGACTCACGCCTGTTTTGCTGTACAGCTTCATGGTTTCCTGCTGTTTTTTCATGGCGTTGTCCTTGTATTTCTTATTCAACTCGTCAATTTCAGGACGCAAAACCTTCATTTTAGCTTGCGATAAATAGGACTTGTAAGTAACTGGCGAAAGCACAATTCGAACCACAATCGTCATTATAATAATCGCTAAACCATAACTAGGTAAAACACCACTTAAAAACCCGAAAAATGGGATAAATAAATATTTATTAATCCAGCCAAAAATTCCCCAACCTAATGGAACGGCCATATCTAAATCACGTTCGTAGATTTCTAAAATTTTAATATCGGTAGGTCCATAATACATGTTCATACCTTTGGTGAATTCTCCAGCTTCTAATTGAAGTGGCAATTCAGCTTTATAATTTTTAGTAAAAACGGTATCTACTTGTTCATCTTGAACTAAATTTTCAGAAATGAATTTACCTCTTGAAAAAGGCGAATCGGCTAATAAAATAGAACTAAAAAAGTGTTGTCGAAAAGCTACCCAATCAATGTTTTTTTCTTCTTCTTCGGTTTGCTCTCGTTGGTTGGTATAATCACTCGTATCATCATATTTAAAAATAATTTCCGAATATTGATTTTCATACGAAATACTTTTTGCAAAGCGATAAGCTTTTATTTGCCAAGTAAGTAAGGGTTCTTCAGCAGTATTTAAAATTTGATTTAAACCTCGCGAACGGATGTTGAAATCCATCATATAATCATTGGGTTTCAATCGGTACTCAAACGCCAAGTAATTTTGCTCAGTAGCTTTTAACTTCATTTGTAGCACTTGGTCTTCACCTTCTTGTGTAAGTTTAGGTTCAAAATACAAATCTTTGGTGGCTAGCTTTTTGCCATCTTTGGTATGTAAATCGATGGAGAAGTTAGCATTACCATCTTTAATTAAATAAATGGGTTTACCGTTATAGGTTTCGTAATTCAGCACTTCAGCTTCAATAATTTGCCCACCGCGGTTACTTATTTTTAAGCGTAAAACATCGTTGCTAATTTCGGTAACTCCATCTTTATTCGATGCAGCCATTTCAGCGTAAGCAAATGCTCCAAGTTGTTGTTGCGCAATAATACGTGCAATAGAATCGTTCTGTAGCTCAGCAGGTTCTACACTTGTTTGCGTAGCTGCATTGGTTGTGGTGTTAGTAGTTGATGCTTCGGGTTTAGCTTCTTCAACTTGCTCGGTAGTGGTTTGTTTGGTTGCGCTTTCTTCATCTTGGTTCATGTATAACATCCAAAAAAGGATCAAACCTATTAGCACAAAGCCAATTAATGAATTGACATCAAATTTTTTATTTTCTTCCATCCAGCTTAATTTGCTTGAAAAATTTTATAATTGATTTGCAAAAGTGGTTAAATTATCTCAATTTTTGATTGAATTTACTTTAAAATTGCAAGTTTAGGAGATTAGCCTTTAGTTTTTATTGTCTTTTTGTTTTTTTGTTTTTGCAGCACCAATAAACGAAACAAAAAGCGGATGTGGTTCTGCTACCGTGCTTTTATACTCTGGGTGATATTGTACGCCCATAAACCAAGGGTGATTAGGCAGTTCAACAATTTCTACTAAGCCTGTCTCTTTGTTTTTACCAGAACACACTAAGCCAGCATGTTCTAAATCATCAATGTATGCGTTATTTAATTCGTACCGATGTCTATGTCGTTCAGTAATAGTTGGTTTGCCATACACTTTTTCGGCTAAACTATGGGGTGTTAATTCGCATTTCCAAGCGCCTAAACGCATGGTACCGCCCATATTTTCAAGGTTTTTTTGACTTTCCATGATATCGATAACAGGATTCTTGGTTTGTTCGTCCATTTCTGTAGAATTGGCATCTGCTAAACCAAGAATGTTACGGGCAAACTCAATTACAGCCATTTGCATACCAAGACATATTCCGAAAAAAGGAATTTTATTTTCACGAGCAAATTTTACTGCAGCTATTTTCCCTTCAATTCCCCGTTCACCAAAACCTGGCGCCACTAATATTCCGTCTAATTCTTTTTCGGCGGCTTTATGGGTTTCAAAATATTCAGAATGTAAACTCTTAACTTTAACCACTACATCATTCATTGCACCAGCATGAATAAACGATTCTAAAATAGATTTATACGAATCTTGTAATTCTACATATTTGCCAACAAGCCCAATGGTTACCTCTTCGGTAGCATTTTTATGCCGTTGTAAAAATTCATTCCATTTGCTTAAATCTGGCAAAACTTCTTGCGATAAATTTAATTTTTGAAGTGTAATTACATCTAATCCTTCTTCTAACATTAGGTTAGGCACATCGTAAATAGTCGATGCATCGATAGACTGAATAACAGCTTCGCGTTTTACATTACAAAACAAAGCTAACTTTCTACGTAAATCTTCGCTTAACTCGTGTTCGGTTCTACAAACTAAAATATCAGCTGCAATACCGCTTTCCATCAACGTTTTTACACTATGTTGTGTAGGTTTAGTTTTTAGCTCTTTAGCAGCAGACAAATAGGGCACAAGGGTTAAATGAATGACCAAGGAATTGTAATCGCCCAATTCCCATTTTAATTGGCGAACGGCTTCAATGTAGGGCAAAGACTCAATATCGCCAACAGTTCCACCAATTTCGGTAATTACAATATTGTACTCGCCTGTATTGCCTAAAATTTGAATGCGTTCTTTAATTTCGTTGGTAATATGCGGAACCACTTGTACCGTTTTACCCAAATAATCTCCACGGCGTTCTTTTTCAATTACACTTTGGTAAATTCTACCTGTAGTAACATTATTAGCTTGCGAAGTATTTACATTCAAAAAACGCTCGTAATGCCCTAAATCTAAGTCGGTTTCTGCTCCGTCTTCAGTTACAAAACATTCACCATGTTCGTATGGATTTAAAGTCCCTGGATCTACGTTAATGTACGGATCTAATTTTTGAATAGTGGTTTTATAACCACGAGCTTGTAGTAATTTCGCTAATGAAGCGGCAATGATTCCTTTCCCGAGAGACGAAGAAACACCGCCAGTAACAAAGATGTATTTTGTTTGGGCCATTGTGTTGTATTGATGTCTATACGGGACGCAAAAATATGGTTTTCCTAGTAAACAAACTTCCCATTTATATAGAAAATATTATTATTTTTTTGGGGCTTACCACATTCCGACTTGGGTCGGACTGTGGTCGGGCTTTTCGTTGCAATGCTTCACCCCAAAAGCACAAAACTAAAAACTCCAGTTGGCTTCTAGCGTCGCCAGCTGGAGTTAAGTTTTGTAAGCTTTTGGGTCTGCAGGATTTTCACTACAATCCCTAAGCCAGTCTTCAGTTAACAATTTACAGACAACGGTCAACAGACATCAGTCCTTTTTGTCTTTTTTTCTTTTTGTCTTTTTGTCTTTTTTTCCTTTTGTCTTGAATCTTTTCTCTATTTTCTCAAATCTCAAATCCTTTCAGTCTAGTCTCTAGTTTTGTCTCTTGTCTCTAAGAGCACAGCGAAGTCATCTCTCTAAAACCCAAGCAAAAGCCTTTATTTCTTCAATAATTTGGCCATGTAAAATCCATCGTGACCAGTTTCACTAACTAAAACTTTTTCTTCTTTGGCCAGTTGAAAATCAGCACCATCTTCACTTGCTAAAAAGGCTTCTACTTGTTTTTCGTTTTCGATGGGTAAAATGGAGCACGTAGCATATACTAAAGTACCACCTTTTTTTACAATTTTGCTGTAGTCGCGAAGTAGGTCTTGTTGTTTGTTAGTAATTTCTTCAATAAAACTTGGTTTCAATTTCCATTTAGCATCAGGATTTCGGCGCAAAACACCTAATCCAGTACATGGAGCATCAATTAAAACTGCATCTGCAGACTCATGTAATTTTTTAATCACTTTAGTAGAGTCGATTAAACGGGTTTCGATATTATGAGCACCGGCGCGCTTTGCTCTTCGTTTTAATTCCTTTAGCTTTTGTGGAAAAATGTCTAAGGCAATTAATTGTCCTTTGTTTTCGGTAATGGCTGACAAATGCAAAGTTTTACCACCAGCGCCTGCACAAGTGTCTACTACCCGCATGCCTGCTTTGGGCGATAAGTATTTACTCACTTTTTGAGAAGAAGCATCTTGAACTTCAAACCAGCCTTTTTCAAAACATTTGGTAGCAAATACATTAGCACGATTAGAGAGTTGTAATGCATCTGGAAAACCATCTATAAACAAGGTGTCTATTCCTTCTTTTTCGAGCTCTAATTGCAATTTGGCTTTGTTGGTTTGTAGCGTATTTACTCTTAAAATAACCGGTGCTTGTTGGTTTAAAGCAGCTAATTCTTTTTCCCAAACATCGCTCCCTAGCTGTTCTTCGCCAAGTTCATCTAACCAATCTGGAATGGACTCTCTGTATTTTCTTATTTTGCTTAACTCATCAAATTTTCCTTTTATTTTTCGAGTTGGGGTATCTTCAAATTGTTTCCACGCTGGAATTTCGATACCACGTAAGGTTGCCCAAACCGTGAAAAGCCTAAACAGATTTGTTCTAGAATAATGCTTATTTATATCGGCTATTTCACTATACAAGCGCTTCCATCTTACAATGTCGTAAGTGGTTTCTGCAATAAAACTTCGGTCTCTAGAGCCCCAACGCTCATCGCGTTTTAAGGTTTTAGAGATTTCTTTATCGGCGTAGGCTTCTTTATTAAAAATTGAGTCTAAGGTATCGATTACTGCAAATACCAAATTACGATGTAAACGCATAGTTTTGAATTAATTTGCAAAATTACGCAATTACTTTGTAGTAGCTTCGCTAGAGCGATATTGTTTCAATAGTTTTTTGTTGAAATTGTATTCAGCATGTTTTAGCTGCATAATTTTTTTGGCAGAAATTACGCTACTTAAATCGTCCATAAAATTTAAACGGTTTTCCAGCCGCTGATTTAAATACAGTTTATATCGAGCAAGCAGCTGTGATGCTTCTTGGTCAGTGTAGGTGTCCACTTCTCGTAAACCTTCTTTTATAGTATTCCACTCTGTGTCTCCTAAATCTTGATAAATTCGATTATGTTTGTTGTAAATTGGCCAAAACTTTTCTGCTTCTTGAGTACTTAAATTTAATTCTGATGTAAAATAAGCTACTTTAAGCGATTGAATTTTATCTTCACTTAAATCTTCTTGCGTGCTTTTAGTATGAGCATCTGCGTTGTTAGCATCTTTTTTTGATTCATTTGAGCTTTCAGTTTCAGGTTTAGCCGCATTTGACTGAGATTGATCTGCATTTGGATTGCATCCAATAAGCATCAATATTGCAAATAATAAATGTAATGTAAGTTTCATTTTATTCATCTAATAGTTCAATATCTTCTAATTCGTGATCTAGGTATCTTAATATAACATCTTGGTTGATGCCTTGTAAATTACTTTCAGCAATGTCTAATTCGCTTTCAGTTATATACAAGTTTCTCATTTCTGAATACGGTAGAATATTATTTTCAATATAAATTTCAATATCAGATTCATTTAAACTTGAAAAGTTATTGCTTTTTGTATTTTGATTGGTGTTATTTACTTTTAAAATGCTATAACTTGTTATAATAATTAATAAAATAGCAGCAATTCTAGCTACTTTATAATACCAAAGTGTTCGTATTTTAGTTTGGTTTTTGACTTCGGTTTGTTTTAAAATTTTATTTTCTACATCATCAAAATAAGCTTCAGGAATTTTAAACCCAGTAGCAGGAAGCTCTTTAATTTTATGGTTTGTATGTAAATCTAAGGTGTTTATTAGCCTAGCTTCGAAGTTCTCGAAATAGTGCTTTGGGGTTTTAAACCCACTAGGTTGTTTAGATTTTTTTTTATTCAATTCCATATATTTAAGACCAGTTTTTTTTCAGATGGTTTAATTGTTTTTTAAGTAGTCTTCAATTTTATTTACCGCATGATGGTAATTCGATTTTAAGGCGCCAATACTGGTATTTAAAATTTCTGCCATTTCTCTATATTTCATTTCCTGAAAATACTTCATGTTAAAAGTAATACGTTGTTTTTCGGGTAATGTTGCTATTGCTTTTTGAAGTTTCAATTGTATCTCATCTCCTTCAAAATATACATCGCTTTCTAAATTATTGATAATGTAATCTTGAATTTCTTCGTTAGAAATTTTTAGTTTTTTTGCTTTTTTGTTTAAAAACGTAATGCTCTCGTTCGAAGCGATGCGGTACATCCAAGAATATAATTTGCTTTCGCCTTTAAATTTATCGATGTTTTTAAAAACTTTTATAAAAACATTTTGCAAAACATCGTCAGCATCTTCGTGTATTTTTACAAAATTACGGATATGCCAATACAAGCGAATCTTGTATTCTTTTACAAGTATAGCAAATGCTTCGTTTTTTTTAGCTGGATTTTGAAGTAGTTGTACTAGCTCTTCGTCTTGCAATTGGGTTGATTTTTAGCAAAGCTAACTGAAAATTAAAGTTTCAATTTAGTTTTAGGCTAATTTTTAGAAATTTCACTTCTAATAAACTGAATTTACTTTTGTTTTGGGGGATATTTTTTTAAAATTTCCGTAACTATTTCATTAATTCGTTCTTCTTTTTTATCCATTTCCATGCTTAAAATACCTTTACCTAAACCTTGCCAAACCAACTGGTTTTTGTTTCGATCTATTAAATCAATAAATAAAGAACCTTCTACGTTTTTGCTAACGCTAGTCATGGGCATTCCCCATCCCCAACCCCAGCCAGGACCCCATCCCCAACCAAAATTATTTTGATAAATATTGATGTTTTCTTCAGCTTCAGTAAAAATATTGACTAAAACATCTGGATTTTCAGATTTAATCATTCCTTTAGCAGTTAATTCACGATCAATTGCACGTAAAATTCTACGTTTATCTAAATCAGATATTTCAACTTCATCGATACCGGGTTTGTAAAAAGCAAAGGTTTTGTAATTGTCAAAACTTACTTCTTTGTCGTAGTCTACGGCTACGCTAACCGAAGAACATCCGTGTAATGCTACGAATAAAATTAGTACGGGTATTAATTTAAGAACCTTCATTGTATTTAGTTTTTAAAAAGCGCATCGTCTACTAGATTGGGAATCGTAACTTTTAAATTGGGCTCCATTTGCATAGCTCTTTTAATTGCAAAAATCGCTTCATCATTTCTTGCCCAAGATCGTCTTGCAATTCCATTATTTACATCCCAATGTAACATAGCGTGCAACTTTCGATTTGCATTAGTACTACCATCAAGAAGCATACCAAATCCACCGTTTATTACTTCACCCCAGCCAACGCCACCGCCATTGTGAATGCTTACCCAAGTAGCACCACGAAAGGAATCGCCAATTACATTTTGTATGGCCATATCTGCGGTGAATTTACTTCCATCGTAAATATTAGATGTTTCTCGATAAGGAGAATCTGTACCAGAAACATCGTGATGATCGCGCCCTAAAATTACTGGCCCAATTTCTCCTTTTTCAATTGCTTTATTGAAAGCAGCCGCAATTTTCATTCTGCCTTCTGCATCTGCATATAAAATTCGCGCTTGAGAACCGACTACTAACTTATTGGTTTGAGCACCTTTAATCCACTTAATATTATCGGCCATTTGTTGCTGAATTTCAGCTGGAGCTTCAAGTTTTAAATCTTCTAAAACTTGGGTTGCGATGGCATCGGTTTTAGCTAAATCTGCTGGTTTTCCTGAAGCACAAACCCAACGGAAAGGACCAAAACCGTAATCGAAACACATCGGTCCCATAATGTCTTGTACATAACTTGGGTAGGCAAATGCTGCATTGGAATTATTAAGTTGACCTGCATCAACCAAATTCCCATTTTCATCTTTAAACACTTTTGCGCCAGCTCGCGAAGCTTCTAGTAAAAAGGCATTTCCATAATCGAAAAAATAAGTGCCTTTTTGGGTGTGTTTATTTACCGCTTCAACATGTCTTCGTAAGCTTTCCTGAACAACTGTTTTGAATTTTTCAGGTTTAGCAGACATCATTTTGTTAGCTTCTTCATAGGAATAACCAGCAGGATAATAACCACCAGCCCATGGATTATGCAAGGAAGTTTGATCACTTCCTAAATCAATATGAATGCCGTCTTCGTCAAATTTTTCCCAAACATCAATTATATTTCCATCGTAAGCAATGGAAACTACTTCTTTATTGGCTTTGGCATGCTGAACGCGTTTTGATAATTCATTTACATCAGAAATTACTTCATCTACCCAACCTTGTTCATATCTAGTTTTTGTAGCTTTTGGATTTACTTCAGCACAAACGGAAACACAACCCGCAATATTTCCAGCTTTGGGTTGAGCACCACTCATTCCGCCTAAACCTGCTGTTACAAATAAGCCACCTTCTGGACTTTTATTTATTTTTCGGAAGCCGTTTAAAACGGTAATCGTTGTGCCGTGTACAATTCCTTGCGGACCGATATACATATAACTTCCTGCCGTCATTTGTCCGTATTGTGAAACGCCTAGCGCATTGAATTTTTCCCAATCATTGGGTTGAGAATAATTAGGAATGACCATACCGTTGGTTACGACAACTCGTGGAGCGTTTTTATGCGAAGGAAATAAGCCCATAGGATGACCTGAATACATCACCAAAGTTTGTTCGTCTGTCATTTCAGCTAAGTATTGCATGGTCAATAAATATTGCGCCCAATTTTGAAAAACACCACCATTGCCACCGTAAGTAATTAACTCATGTGGATGTTGAGCTACAGCTGGGTCTAAGTTATTTTGAATCATCAGCATTAGCGCTTTGGCTTCTAGACTTTTTCCAGGATAAGCTTCAATTGGCCGAGCATACATTTTATAATCAGGTTTAAAGCGATGCATGTAAATTCTTCCGAATCGATTTAATTCTTCTTTAAATTCAGGAAGTAATACGGCGTGATGTTTTTTGTCGAAATAACGCAGTGCATTACGAAGAGCAAGTTTTTGCTCGTCAGCGCTAAGAATTTTTTTGCGAATAGGAGCGTGGTTTACATTTGTATCGTATGTTTTTTTAGGTGGTAATTCGTTTGGTATTCCTTGTTGAATTTCGGCTTCAAAAGTTAAGGTAGTGTTCATCTATTCTGTTTTTTTATCAAATCCGTAAGGGCAATGTCGGCAACCGCTTTTACAGCAATAACCACGCTTTAAGTGATATTGTTCTGTAAAACATCGGTAGCCTTCTGGAGTTAAGTAATAATCTCCATCTTCTAACGGAATGTGTTTTTTCTTAAAAGTCATTTCACAAAAATAAGGATTCTTTAATCTTATGGTCATTAACTAGCTAAATTTTAGCAATTCTTCATTAGATTTCTTTAAAATTAATGTTTCATAATTTTATAAACTTAAAGCAACAAAATGAAAATCTTCTAATGCAAATTATTTAACAAATTATTTAGAAAAAAACTTGCGTTGATCCATAAATATAATTATTTTTAAAAAATTATTTAATTAGATATTATTAAAAACACCGCAACACCGCAACACCGCAACACCGCAATTAACAGATTTTCTTCAATTATTATCGTGCTAATATGTTGTATAATGAATACAACAAATCTATTTGTACAAAGCTCTAACCCTGTAATACATTACTATTATATTGAAGAAGCAAGCCGAGATTTGCTAAATCCTACTAAAATAATTGAAAATGCTAATGGTACTAAAACTTTAGAATTTAGAGATAATTTTTTAGAAAACTTCTTTAACCAATTTACTATTTATCATTATGACAGAGAATTTAAGTGGTCTAGAAATACTGAATTACATAAATATTATCTTATTGGCGTTCACTCCCAACATATCCTTAATAATTTAAATTCTATTAATGAAATTGTTTTTGCTGAATATATTGGTACAGGAGAAGAATATCCATTAAATACAATGAATTCTCCAAATCCTGATGATTATATAGATAATAATGATGTTATAAATGCTTGGGTGCCACTCCCAACCGAACCAAACGAAGGTTTTACAGTATTTAATGTAAGACCTTATGAGCATTTAGAGTTGGTTAATGCTAAGAGGGCATGGAATATTACTACAGGTGATCCAACAATAGCAATTGGAATTAAAGACATAAATTTTTATCTAGATCACCCTGATTTAGAAAATGAAGTTTTGCATCTGAAGTAACATCTGAAACTGGTATGCCAGGTTCAGGAAATTCTCACTGAAACAATGTAATGGGAGCAGCAGCGGCAGATACAAATAATAGTTTCGGTATAGTATCCATTGGTTATGATAGTTCTTTAATCCCTTTTTACAATACTAATTTTTTTCATCATACGGCCGCACTTTATCTTGCTGAAAATTATGATGAAATTAAGGTTGTTAACATTAGTATGTCAGGTACTTCTTCATATGTTGCAGGGTTAGTATTTAAAACAGTTTGGGAAGATGAAGGTGTTACAATTGTCGCCGCAGCTGGTAATGGCTGGCAATCTAATTCAGATGGAGAAGCGTATTATTACCCTGCATCTTTTGAACATGTGATATCAGTAAGTAGTGTCGGAAGTCAAAACAAATATGGAACTGTTGATGAAAATAATAGAAGTTATGATTGGAAAGACGTGCACCAACTGCATGTAAACAATCCTAATTATACACACCAACATAATGATAAGGTAGATTTAGTTGCTCCTGGATATTCTGTAGCAACAACTACTGGGCATAATGGATATAGACTTTCTTATGGTACTTCATTTGCTTCTCCTATGGTTGCTGGAACAGTAGCTTTAATGTATGAAGTTTATCCAGGTATTACACCAGATGAAGTAAAACAAATTTTACAAAGTACAGCAGATGACATTTATCATATACCAGAAAATCAACCATATATAGGTGAGCTAGGAGCAGGAAGACTTAATGCTTATGCAGCTGTTTTAACTGCTAAATGTATATACGAAGACAATCCTAACCCTGATTTAGATTTAATGATGCAAAATTCTAAAGATGATTTTGGTGTAGAACCTAATACAGAAACCGATGTAATTTGGAATAGTCCAGATATTTGGGTACGAAATCAACCAGATGGGCATTTATACATGGATGTTTTGTTTTTTAAGTAGAATTGTAAGTAGTGATGATTTAATGACTACGCCAGAAGGAAACAATGCTGCATTAAATACTAGAAATAATAATAATATCGCATATAAGAATGAAACGGTGATTGATGTAAGCAATTTAGCTAAAGGCATGTATTTGGTAAAAGTTAAAACAGAAGAAGGAAGTGCATCTAAGACGTTGATAAAAAACTAGTAAATTATTTTTATCTAAATTAAAACCCTGCAAGCGTTCTAAACGCTTGCAGGGTTTTATATTAACATAATAAGTTTGTTACTTTTGTATAGCCAAATAAATATTTCAAATTCTTTATATCATTCATGACAAATACTTCTTCTAAAGCAAAACACATTCGCGCATCCTTTTTTCATTTTTTTGAGGATCCAAACCTTGAGTCTGAAGCTCATCAATTTATTGAAGATGGAATTTTATCTGTTGAAAATGGAAAAGTAGAATCACTAGTTCCATTTGAAGCTTTTCAAATTGAAAATCCTGATGCCATTTTCGAAGATTACTCAGGTAAATTAATTATGCCCGGATTTGTAGATATGCACATTCATTACCCACAAACCGAAATGATTGCTGCTCACGGTGAAGAATTATTGCAGTGGTTAAACACTTATACTTTTCCTACTGAAACTAAATTTAAAGACAAAAAGCATGCTCGTAAAATAGCTGATTTCTTTTTGAAGCAATTATTAAAAAATGGAACCACAACTGCATTGGTTTTTGGTACAGTCCACCCACAATCGGTTGAAGCTTTTTTTGAAGCTGCCGAAAAAATGAATTTACGCATGATTTGCGGAAAAGTAATGATGGATCGCAATGCACCAGAAGAATTATTAGATACGGCAGAATCTAGCTATGAAGAATCTAAAAAATTGATTGAAAAATGGCATAAAAAAGAGCGTTTGCTCTATGCTGTAACTCCGCGTTTTGCTATTACTTCGAGTCCAGAACAGCTTCAAAAAGCAGGCAAATTACTAAAGGAATTCTCCGACGTGTATTTGCACACGCATTTGTCTGAGAACAAGTCTGAAATTGAATTTACCAAATCCTTATTTCCCGAATGTAAAAACTACTTAGATGTCTTTCAGCAAGCTAATTTGCTACAAAAACGTTCAGTCTTTGCACACGGAATTCATTTAGAAGAAAACGAATGGAAACAACTGCAACAACACGACTGCAGTCTAGCCTTCTGTCCAACTTCCAATTTATTTTTGGGTAGTGGTTTGTTCAACTTACAAAAAGCCGAAGAACTCAACATAAAAGTAGGTTTAGGAACCGATGTTGGAGCAGGAACTAGTTTTAGTATTCTACAAACTTTAAATGAAGCTTATAAAGTTACTCAATTGAGAAAAGCTTACGCTGAAAATCCATCAACTATAAAACCACTATCTGCGTTAAAGTCTTTTTACTTGGCCACTTTGGGTGGAGCTAAAGCGCTTCATTTAGATCATGTAATCGGTAATTTTGAAGAGGGAAAAGAAGCAGATTTTGTGGTTATTGATTGGAAAGCTACTGACTTACTAAAATTCAGAATAGAAAACAGCTCTACTTTTGAAGAGAAATTATTTGCTTTACAAATCATAGGAGATGATCGAGTAGTGGAAGCGACTTATATTTTAGGTGAAAAACAAAACTTGGACTAGTGCAAGAACTTGATTTTTTCCATACAAAGATTCGTACTCGCCATCAGTTGGTATGCAAAGATGCTTCAACTGGAATAGAATTATGGATAAAGCGCGAAGACGAAATTCACCCAGTAGTTTCGGGTAATAAATTCAGAAAACTCAAATACAATCTGCTTCAAGCTCAAAAGGAAGGAAAAACCAAACTGCTCACTTTTGGTGGTGCTTATTCTAACCATATAGCAGCAACAGCAAAAGCTGCTCGTTTAAGTGGGTTACAAAGCATTGGTATAATTCGGGGAGACGAATTGGCAAAGAATTTTTCTACTGTTTTACAAGAAAATTCAACTTTGAAGTTTGCTCATCTAAACGGAATGCAGTTTTATTTTGAAACACGAGAAAACTACCAAAATAAATATGCTTCATCTCAGCTGGAAAAATATAAAAATTTATTTGGTGAAGTTTTTGTAATTCCTGAAGGTGGAACCAATGCCTTAGCCATTCAAGGTTGTAAAGAAATTCTTTCTAATGAAGATTCAAAATTCGATGTAATTTGTAGCTCAGCTGGAACTGGTGGTACAGTTGCTGGATTAATTGAAGCGGCTTCAAATCATCAAGAAGTAATTGCTTTTTCTGCTTTAAAAGGAAATTTTCTGAAAGATGAAATCAAGAAATGGACTTCAAAAACCAATTGGCAGTTAAATACAGACTTTCATTTGGGAGGTTATGCAAAAGTTTCAGAAGAATTAATTCAGTTTATCAATTCGTTTTATACAACATATCAAATTCCATTAGATCCAATTTATACGGGTAAAATGTTGTTTGGTTTGTTTCAACTTATAAAATCGGGCTATTTTTCAGAAAATACTCGTATTTTAGCGATTCATACAGGCGGACTACAAGGAGTAGAAAGTATGAATAAAAAGTTACAAAGTCAAAATAAAGAAATTATAACATTCAAGTGAAAATCAACACCATTTTTCAATTTTCAAAAGCTACTTTAATTGCATTAGTGCTTTTATTTTTGTTAGCATCATGTGGAACAAAACGAAAAGTAAGCACAACGAATTCATCAAAACCGAAATCTACATCAACACAGGAGATAAAAAAATCAACACCTTCAACAACAGTTAGCAAAGTTGAAGTTGAAACTCCAACTAAAGTAAGTCCCAAAACCGTTGATAAAGAACCTGTATTTAAAAATCCAGTTGAAGCCTATATTTGGCAATATTCGGATATTGCACAAGAAGAAATGCGTTTGTATGGAATTCCTGCAAGTATAACCATTGCACAAGGAATTTTAGAATCAGGATCTGGAAATGGAAATTTAACCAAACGTTCCAACAATCATTTTGGTATTAAATGTAATGGTTGGCAGGGTGAAAAAGTTTATCATGATGATGATGAATTGCAAGAATGTTTCAGAAAATATAAAGATCCTAAATATTCGTTTAGAGACCATTCGCTTTTTTTATATGAACGACCACGATATGCTTTTTTATTCAATTATAAAATATCAGATTATAAAGCTTGGGCAAAGGGACTTCGAAGAGCAGGTTATGCAACCGACAGAAAATATCCAGATAAGTTAATCAGTTTAATTGAACGTTTTCATTTAGACGAATTAGATGCAGAAGTTATCAATGGAACACCACCACCACATTTTCCAAAACCTAAAAGCAAAGTAGATTATACAACCAGTGTTTACTATGTAAAAGCTGGAGATACCTTATATAAAATTTCCACACAATTTAACCTTACGGTAGAAGAGTTAAAACAGCTTAATCAATTAAAAAGCAATAATTTAACTATTGGTCAGAAATTGTATTTAAAACCCTTAAACAAAAAATGATTTACAAAAGAAGCAGTGCGTTATTCAACGAAGCTAAAAAATATATTCCAGGAGGTGTAAACTCGCCTGTTCGAGCATTTAATTCGGTAGGAGGAGAGCCTATTTTTGTAAAAAAAGCCAAAGGCGCCTATTTGTATGACGAAGATGGAAACCGTTTAATTGATTATATTTCTTCTTGGGGTCCGATGATTTTAGGACATGCGCACCAACCTGTAATAGAAGCCGTAACCGAAAAAGCCAAAGACGGTACTTCTTTTGGAATTCCTACAGAATTAGAAACCAAAATAGCCAAATTAGCGGTAGAAATGGTTCCTGGTATCGATAAAATTCGTTTTGTAAATAGCGGGACAGAGGCTTGTATGAGTGCCGTTCGATTAGCGCGTGGCTTTACAGGAAAAGATAAAATTATCAAATTTGCTGGTTGTTACCATGGTCATTCTGATTCATTTTTAATACAAGCAGGTAGTGGAGCGGTTACTTTTGGAGCTCCCAATAGTCCTGGCGTAACCAAAGGAACTGCAAAAGATACCTTACTAGCCAATTACAATGATTTAGCTGGAGTAAAAAAATTAATTGAAGCCAATAAAGGCGAATTAGCCTGTATTATCGTAGAACCCGTACCTGGAAATATGGGCTGTATAATTCCTAATAAAGGATTTTTAGAAGGCTTGCGAAAATTATGTAACGAACACGAAATTTTATTGGTTTTCGATGAAGTAATGACGGGTTTTCGATTAGCCCAAGGTGGTGTTCAGGAACGATTAGGTGTCTTGGCAGATATTGTAACTTTTGGAAAAGTTGTGGGTGGCGGTTTACCCGTTGGCGCTTTTGCAGCTCGAAAAGAAATTATGTCGCATTTAGCTCCTGAAGGACCGGTTTATCAGGCTGGAACTTTAAGTGGAAACCCTTTAGCCATGGCCGCAGGTTTCGCTATGCTAGATGAATTAAATAAACATCCAGAAATTTTTGAAGAACTTGAAAAAAAATGTATCTATTTACATAAAGGCTTAACAAATGTGCTTCAAAAACACGAAATTCCACATAGCATTAATCGAATAGGTTCGATGCTTTCAGTTCATTTTGAAGAAGAACCAGTTGTCGATTTTAAAAGCGCAGCTAAGGCTAATAATGAAACCTTTAAAAAATATTTTCATGGCATGTTGAAACGTGGTGTTTATTTACCACCTAGTGCTTTTGAAAGTTATTTTTTGAATAATGCTTTGAGTTACGAAGATATTGACTTTACGGTTTCAGCTTTAGAAGATTTAGCTCACGAATTGAAATAAAAAATTCGAGTTAGTCAGTTAAATTTGTTTTTGGCTTTCCAGTATAAAACTTCTCATAAAGACGATCGTAAAAAATAATTTCTCGCTCTATTGTTTGGTTGTTGAAGCCAAAAATAAGAGCACTTTCGTTTTTACTGATGTCAAATATTAAGTTATCGTCGTTTCCCATAAAAATACGTTTGCCATTGTTCCATTGCAACCAAACTAATGGTGGCACACCTAAAGCTCCCCAAGTTTTATGTAAATAGAAACCACCTTGTTTGTGCTTTCCTTTAACTTGCTTGATGTAGGTTTCTCCTGCATGTTTAAAGCTTATTTGCAGTGTTTTTTTGTCGATAAATTCCAATTGAATGAAATTAACTCGCTGAGGTATATTCATTTCAAAAACTTCATCCAACGGAATTCCTTCAAAGCTATATGCACTTTCATATGGATTAATTTCGTAATATCCATTCATTAAATGCAATTGGTCTTTGTATAATGGAACCGCTTGGCTTGGAGTAGGAAGCTTTCCGCAAGAAGCTAGGCTAAAGATAATTAAAAAGAAAAAAGTGAGAAGTTTAAAGAGTTTCATAAAATTTTAAAACTCAAATATAAACTATTTTGTGAATAAAGTGCCCAGAGCGGGACTTGAACCCGCACGCCCTAATGGACACATGGCCCTCAACCATGCCTGTCTACCAATTCCAGCACCTGGGCATATATTTCCCAGATACACTGGGGACTTATAACTAAAAACCCCCAATTATTAACGGGGGTTTGTGATCTGGCTGGGGCTCGAACCCAGGACCCTCTCCTTAAAAGGGAGATGCTCTACCAACTGAGCTACCAGATCTTGTAAATAAAAAAAGTTGATAATCAACTTTAGAACTTGTTTTTAATTTTATCAAGGCGTTTTTAAAATAAACAATCGGTTTTTATTTAGATAATCCCGATACTTTTAAAAAACCCATTAAAATCAGAACTTAAATTAGTGATCTGGCTGGGGCTTACTTCGACTTTACCTATCGGTTTCGCTCAGTATGAACTTCTCGCCCAGTTAAATCAGAACTTAAATTAGTGATCTGGCTGGGGCTTACTTCGACTTCACCTACCGGTTTCGCTCAGTATGAACTTCTCGCCCAGTTAAATCAGAACTTAAATTAGTGATCTGGCTGGGGCTCGAACCCAGGACCCTCTCCTTAAAAGGGAGATGCTCTACCAACTGAGCTACCAGATCGGAAAAAGTATCCACTTTTTGCGGGTGCAAATATAGTATGTATTTTTGTTTAATCAAGTAAAAAATGCTTTAAATTTGAAGTTTTTATAACTTGTTCTAATTTTAAAAAATAAAGTCTTGAAAACTGTTCTTTTAGGCTATATGTCGTCAGGAAAATCAAGTGTTGGTAAATTACTTGCCAAACAAATGCAATATGATTTTATCGACCTTGATCACTATATTTCTGAAAACGAAGGAATGCCCATTTCTGAAATATTTAATTTAAAAGGCGAATTATACTTTAGAAAAAAGGAAAAAGAATACTTAGAAAAAATTTTACGATCTTCTACTACAACTAATTTAGTTTTATCCTTAGGTGGAGGAACCCCATGCTACTATAATAACATGCGTTTAATTCTTGAGCAAACAGGTATTAATTCTGTTTATTTAAAAGTTAACATAGAAACTTTATTGCAAAGACTCTGGAAAGAAAAAGAACACAGACCATTAATTGCACATTATAAAGACAAAGAAGGTTTAGAAGAGTTTATTAGAAAACATTTGTTCGAACGTCAGTTTTATTATTTAAAAGCACAACATGTTATCGATGTTTCTAAGCTTAGTTTTAATCAAATTGTAGAGAATATTCAACTAAAAATAAATAACTAATGAAAAGAATTGTATTTATAATGGCTGTGCTTTTTGCCAGTTCTTGTGCAGAATTGCAGCAAATAGCCGATGAGGCTATGCAAAATCAAAATGTACTATCTAATGCCGATATATCAACTGGATTAAAGCAAGCTTTAAGTCAAGGTGTAGAAGATGGAGTTCAAAATCTTGCAAAAGAAAATGGCTTTTTAGCTAACGATTTAGTAAAAATAATGCTTCCTGAAGAGTTAACAAAACTCGAAAACACTTTAAGACGCGTTGGTTTAGGTAGCTTAGCAGACGAAGGTGTAAAAATGTTAAATAGGGCAGCAGAAGACGCTGTAGCCGAAGCTACTCCAGTATTTTTAAATGCTATTCAAAATTTAACTATAAACGATGCTAAAAATATTTTAATGGGAACTGATGTGGCTGCTACCAATTACCTAAAAGCACAAACCCAAAACGAATTATACCAACGTTTCCAACCCATTATTGAAAACAGTTTTACCGAAGTTGGAGCAGATCAAGTTTGGGCAAATCTTATTAATCGCTATAATCAAATTCCTTTAACACAAAATGTAAATCCAAATTTAACCGATTATGTTACTCAAGAAGCGCTAAAAGGTGTTTTTGTAATGGTAGAAATCGAAGAAAAACAAATTAGAGAACGTATCGGTATGCGAAAAACAGAACTGATGAAAAAAGTATTTGCTTTACAAGATTAAAGCTAAACTACAGATTTAATAAACTGTATACTCATCTTGTTGAAGTCGATTGGGCGTTCAACATTAACAACGTGACCGCAATTTTTAATAATTTGTAAGCTTGCTTTTTTATGGTCTTCCACAATTTTTTTTATAGAAGGCAAAAACAAATGATCTTGTTCTCCCATTACATATAAAGAAGGAATATTTATATCTTTTTGCCTAAATAACTTAAGTAAAGGTTTAATTTCTGAAGTTAATTTAAACCACTTAATAAATTCCTTTTGGTATAATTTTTTAGCTTCATTTACAAATAGTAATCTCGATTTTTTATGATTTTTTCTCGGCATTATAATAAATGCAAATAATTTATAAAGCATCATGTAAGGAATTACCGATTTAAAAATATTGCCTACGCGCATTAAAAATCGAGAACGAATATTCATTTTCATAATGGCTCCACCCATAATCATACTTTTTACTCGCTCTGGGTGTTTTTCTGCTAAATTTCGAATTAAAATTGTGCCTAAAGAAATACCCACAAAATGAGATTTTTCGATTTTTTCAACATCCAAAACTTCTAAAATATCGTTCGTAATTATATCAAAGGTATAATCATCTTTAAAACTATCTGCTAATTTTGGTTTGGAGTTACCATGACCTCGTAAATCTAGCAATAAAACATTAAATTCTTTTTTATAAGCACGAATTTGCTTGTACCATATACTAGAACTTCCACCAGCACCGTGCACAAAAGTAACCCAGGTTTTTGAAGATGAATGAATGTAGGTTTGATAACTAAGCAAAGTAATATTTTTTACAAAAATCGGATAATTAAGCTTAGTTTCTTGGTTTTTACCTTAAAATTTAGAAATTCATCCTGACTTAATTTTTTCTCACAGCAGTTTGTTTTGTTTTATAACTGATTTTCATCATAGTTTTCATTTTATGTAAAACCTATTTTTGTTCGATAAAACTAAATTGATATGAAATTAAATTGGGGTACTTCTATTGTTTTGGCCATGTGTTGTTTTATTGGCTTTATTATGTTTTTTGTAGTACAGATGCTATCATCAAGTAACGAACAAGATTTAGTAACGGAAAATTATTACCATAAAGAATTATTGGTTCAAGATGAAATTGATAAAGTAAATAACAGTGCTCATTTAATTGGCGATTTTAAGCTTGAAAAAACAAAAGATGGGCTATTAATTTATTTTCCATCTTCAATTGAAGCCGATAAAGTTGAAGGAGAAGTTTTAATGTATCGACCATCAGATAAGCAAAAGGATTTTCGTTTTCCAATTCAATTAAAAAATCATCAACTCTTAATTCCAATTCAATTTTTAGAACAAGGCAGATGGAATGTAATGATAGATTTTAAGGTAGATGAACAATCTTTTGCATATAAAAAAGAAATGACTTGGTAATGTTGTGGTCTGCTTTTATATTGGGTTTACTAGGTAGTTTGCACTGCGTAGGCATGTGTGGTCCTATTGCATTTATGCTGCCCGTTGGTAAAAGTAACTCGCTTCAAAAATTTTTTCAAGTTAGCTTATATCATACAGGTAGGTTGCTAGCATATGTATCGATTGGTTTGGTATTTGGTATAATCGGGCATAGTTTTGCTACTTTTGGAGTGCAACAACAGCTTTCTATTGCCATTGGCATACTAATGATTTTGCTAGTGGTTTTGCCTCAAAAACAGTTACAACCTTTCAAAATTACACAACCTATTTATCGATTAGTCGGTAAAGTAAAAACAGAATTAGGTTTAGCATTTAAAAAAAAATCTTATTTCAACTTTTTTCAACTTGGTTTTTTAAACGGATTATTGCCTTGTGGTTTGGTATATATGGCTGTTTTTGCTTCAGTAGCAACAGCTAATTTATCCAATAGCATTTTTTATATGCTGCTTTTTGGACTCGGAACAGTTCCTATGATGACGGGTGTAATTTACTTTAAAGGTTTTATTCAGCAAGCAACTCGGTTTAATTTTAAAAAAGTAATTCCTTATGCGGTTGTTATTATAGGAATTTTATTCATATTACGCGGTATGGGATTAGGTATTCCGTATGTTTCTCCTAAGCCAGCTGTAGAAGAAGTTTCTTCATCGATGGAGTGTCATTAAGTTTTTCTGAATTTCTTCATCTTTTTTTATATACATCCTTTTATATGCTTTATTTTTGCTGAAACCTTCAGGCATGTACAAAACATTTTTACGACCTCTATTATTTAAATTTGATCCTGAAAAAGTGCATCACTTTAGCTTTTCAAGTTTACAAAAAGCTTCTAAAATCCCTGGTTATAAAAGTTTTGCAAAAGCTAATTTTCAATTAAACAATGCAAAATTAGAGCGTGAAGTTTTCGGTTTAAAATTCAAAAATCCTGTTGGTTTAGCAGCAGGTTTCGATAAAGATGCCAAATTATTCAAAGAACTTTCTCTACTTGGTTTCGGTTTTATTGAAATAGGTACTTTAACACCAAAACCACAAGATGGTAATCCTAAAAAGAGACTTTTTCGATTAAAAGAAGACCAAGCCATTATTAACCGAATGGGTTTTAATAATGAAGGAGTAGACGCAGCAGTACAACGCCTTCAGTCTAATCCAAATGTGTTAATTGGTGGCAATATTGGTAAAAACAAGATTACTCCGAACGAAAATGCCTTCGATGATTACCAAATTTGTTTTGAAAAATTGTTTCCTGTGGTAGATTATTTTGTGGTAAATGTAAGTTCTCCAAACACTCCCAACTTACGAGATTTACAGGAAAAAGAACCTTTAACCAATTTGCTATTGAAGCTTCAAAAATTAAATAACGAAAAACCAAAACAAAAA
Organism: Psychroflexus salis; assembly: GCF_014640175.1. Taxonomy (GTDB): domain Bacteria; phylum Bacteroidota; class Bacteroidia; order Flavobacteriales; family Flavobacteriaceae; genus Psychroflexus; species Psychroflexus salis. The sequence goes on from NZ_BMGL01000003.1 coordinate 99,110, forward strand.
CCGATACTATTAAAAATTGCACCAGATTTAAGCAATGCTCAGTTAGATGATATTATTGAGATTGTTGAAACAACAAATATTGCAGGCGTAATTGCAACGAACACTACAATTGAAAGAGAAAATTTAGAATCTGAACATAAAACAGAAACCGGCGGATTAAGTGGTAAACCCTTAACAAAACGCTCAACCGAAGTGATCGCCTATTTGCATGAAAAAGGAAAAGCAAAATTTCCGATTATTGGAGTAGGTGGAATTCTTTCGCCTGAAGATGCCATCGAAAAATTAAAAGCTGGTGCAAGTTTAATTCAACTATACACAGGCTTTGTTTACGAAGGCCCGAGTTTAATTAAAAAAATAAATCGGGCTATTCTTAAAGAAATGCATTGATGCCAGCTGAAATCATTTCGTTTTTAATTGCATCTATTGCACTGACAATCTCGCCAGGTCCAGATATTATTTATGTTTTGGTGCAAAGCATGTCGACTAACAAAAAAGATGGTATAGCGGTTAGTTTGGGCTTGGTAAGCGGAATTATAGTACATACCAGTTTGGTTGCTTTTGGTGTTTCTGCCATTATTAAAACTAATGAAAATTTATTTTTAATTATTAAAGTAGGCGGAGCTACATACTTGTTGTACTTAGCCTTCAAACTCTGGTCGGCTAAACAAGAATTTAATTTATCACAGAAATCTAATGTAAGTGGCTTTAAAAAAATGTTTTCTCGTGGGTTCTTTATGAATGTACTTAACCCTAAAGTAACAATTTTCTTCCTAGCATTTTTCCCAAGTTTTATTTGGAATCCTGACAAAGATTTAATTTTTCAATTTTATGCATTAGGATTATTATTTATGCTACAAGCCTTCATTATTTTTGGAATTGTTGCTTTTTTAGCCGAAAAAATAACTCGTTTTTTAAATAAAAATAAGCAAACTCAATTGTTTTTTACATATGTACAGATTTTTGTTTTCATTGGAATTGCGATTTTAATTTTCGTTTAAATTTAAAATAAAAGACATTCTTTTGCGAAAATGATAAAATTGTATATTTGAAGCATGGAGAAAGTGAAAATAATTGAATGTCCTAGAGATGCCATGCAAGGCATTAAGACTTTTATACCTAGTCACGAAAAATTAAGCTATTTACAAGCTTTGCTTAATTGTGGGTTCGAAACTTTAGATTTTGGTAGCTTTGTTTCTCCCAAAGCTATTCCACAAATGCAAGACACAGCTCATGTTTTAGCTCAATTAGACTTGTCTAAAACCAACACTAAATTATTGGCTATTGTTGCAAATATACGCGGTGCAGAAGATGCTTGCCAGTTTAACGAAATTGATTATTTGGGGTATCCATTTTCAATCTCAGAAAACTTTCAAATGCGTAATACGCATAAAACTATTGCAGAATCTATTGAAGTTTTAAAATCTATTTTAAACTTAGCAAACAAGCATAATAAAAAGGTAGTGGCCTATCTTTCTATGGGTTTTGGAAATCCGTATGGCGATCCTTGGAATGTAGAAATAGTTTCTCAATGGACTGAGAGATTAGCTAAATTGGGAGTTGAAATTTTATCTTTATCCGATACCGTTGGCACATCTAAAGCAGAAAGCATTTCCTATTTATTTCAAAATTTAATTCCAGCTTTTCCTAACATAGAATTTGGAGCTCATTTGCATACGACTCCTAAGAATTGGCACGAAAAAGTAGATGCTGCTTTTCAAAACGGATGCCGTAGATTCGATGGAGCTATACAAGGATTTGGTGGTTGCCCAATGGCCAAAGATGAACTAACTGGAAATATGCCTACTGAAAAATTAGTTTCTTATTTTAATCAACATAAAGCCGAAACGCTGATTAAAATGGGCAGTTTTGAATCTGCATACAACCAAGCTTCAAAATTATTTACTAAGTATCTATAAGATTTTTTCTTTCGACTTATAATAATGGAAAAGAACTTCGCTTAAAATATGGTAATTTTAGCTATTGTTTCTTGTTTATAAAGAACATTAAACCCAAATTGTCGAAAAAAAGCAACAAGGTATTTTCGGCTAAATCATCAAAATAAAAACTTCTCATTTAGCTATCAAATGCTTACTTTTGCAATAAATTTAGAAAGATTATGTTCGATAGTTTAAGCGATAAATTAGATAAAGCCTTACACATATTAAAAGGTCACGGCCAAATAACAGAAGTAAACGTTGCCGAAACATTAAAAGAAGTAAGACGTGCTTTGGTTGATGCCGATGTCAATTTTAAAATTGCTAAAGATTTTACCAATACCGTAAAAGAAAAAGCACTGGGCCAAGATGTTTTAAAAAGTCTGAAGCCAAGTCAGTTAATGGTAAAAATTGTAAAAGATGAATTAACCGATTTAATGGGTGGCGATGCCGAAGGAGTAAATTTATCTGGTAATCCGAGTATAATTTTAATGTCAGGTTTACAAGGTAGTGGTAAAACTACATTTTCGGGTAAACTTGCAAATTTTTTAAAAAATAAAAAAACTAAAAAACCTTTGTTGGTTGCCTGTGATGTGTATCGACCAGCTGCAATAGATCAATTGCATGTGGTTGGTGAACAAATTGGAGTTGAAGTTTTTTCAAATAAAGAAGAAAAAAATCCTGTAAAAATTGCAGAATCAGCCATTGCTCATGCTAAAGCAAATGGACTTAACGTAGTTATTATTGATACCGCTGGTCGATTAGCAGTAGATGAACAGATGATGAATGAAATATCAGATATTCATCAAGCAATCGAACCACAAGAAACCTTGTTTGTAGTTGATGCTATGACGGGTCAAGATGCCGTAAATACAGCAAAAGCTTTTAACGATCGCTTAAATTTCGACGGAGTTATCTTAACTAAATTAGATGGAGATACGCGTGGTGGTGCAGCAATTTCTATAAAATCGGTTGTAAACAAACCTATTAAGTTTATTGGTACTGGAGAAAAAATGGAAGCGATAGATGTATTCTATCCTAACCGTATGGCAGACCGTATCTTAGGAATGGGAGACGTGGTTTCTTTAGTAGAACGCGCACAGGAGCAATACGACGAGGAAGAAGCTAGACGCTTACAAAAAAAGATTGCCAAAAATAAATTCGGTTTTGATGACTTTTTGAAGCAAATTCAACAAGTTAAAAAAATGGGAAATATGAAAGATTTGATGGGCATGATTCCTGGAGCAGGTAAGATGATGAAAAATGTAGATATTGACGATGATGCTTTCAAGCATATTGAAGCAATTATTTATTCCATGACGCCAAAAGAACGTGAAAATCCTACATTAATTAATTCTTCAAGAAAACGAAGAATCGGTAAAGGTTCGGGTACTTCAGTTCAAGAAGTAAATCAATTATTGAAGCAGTTTACTCAAATGAGCAAAATGATGAAAATGATGCAAGGCGGAGGTGGTAAACAGATGATGCAAATGATGAAGAATATGCGTTAACACTAAATAACTCAACTTAAACACACAACAAATGACAATTTTAGACGGTAAAAAACTCAGCAACACCATTAAAGATGAAATTAAAGCTGAAGTTGATAAAATGAAGCAAAAAGGGGAAAAAGTTCCTCATTTAGCAGCTGTTTTAGTCGGTAATGATGGTGCTAGCTTAACTTATGTGAATAGCAAAGTTCGATCGTGTGAACGAGTTGGATTCGAATCAACTTTACTAAGGTTACCTTCTACAATAAGCGAATTAGAATTACTAGATAAAATTGATGAGCTAAATAGCAATCAAGACATCGATGGCTTTATTGTTCAATTGCCATTACCTAAGCAGATTGATACGCAAAAAGTAATTATGCGTATTGACCCTGATAAAGACGTAGATGGTTTCCACCCTACTAATTTTGGTAAGATGGCTCTAGATATGACTACTTTTATTCCAGCAACACCTTTTGGAATTTTAGAATTGTTAGAACGCTACGATGTACAAACCAAAGGAAAACATACGGTAGTTATTGGTCGGAGTCATATTGTAGGAAGACCCATGAGTATTTTAATGGGGAGAAAAGGTTTTCCTGGAAATTCAACAGTAACTTTAACGCATAGCCATACTAAAAATATTACTCAAATTACCAGTCAAGCAGATATTATTATTACTGCCTTAGGTGTTCCCAACTATTTAAAAGCAGAAATGGTAAAAGACGATGTTGTAATTATTGATGTAGGTATAACACGCGTTCCAGACGAAGATAGTCCAAAAGGTTACCGAATAACTGGAGATGTAGATTTTGAAAAAGTTAAAGAAAAGGCTTCGTATATTACACCTGTACCTGGTGGAGTAGGACCGATGACCATTTCAATGCTTCTAAAAAATACATTGTTGGCAAGAGAATTGCACCGTAAACGTAAAAATTTATAGCCTTTCTTTTGTTATATAGGTTTTTGATTTATAGGAATTTATAAAAATATCTATGCTTAGTAAGTAGCTCTTTATTTAACATTTAATTTTTATTCAATAAATTTAAGTAATTGTAACCCAAGTTACTTTCAATAATCTATAATGAGCTTAGTTTTGCCAAAACTAAATGCAATTTATGGAGATTATAGAAATACTAGGATACGTTGGCGCTTTAATTATAGGCGTTGTTTTAGGATTAATAGGTGGCGGCGGTTCCATTCTTACAGTGCCTATTTTAGTCTATATGTTTGGAGTTAATCCTGTATTGGCAACAGCATATTCTTTGTTTATTGTTGGTTTATCTGCTCTTTTTGGCGCTATAAGAAATATTCAAAAAAAATTAGTCGATTTTAAAACGGCTATTGTATTCGCTATCCCTGCTTTTATTGCAGTGTATTCTACCCGAATGTATTTAGTTCCTGCAATACCAGAAAGTTTATTTTTTATAGGAGACTTCGAAGTGACAAAAAACATTGCAATCATGGCATTTTTTGCTCTTATTATGTTGCTTGCTTCTGTTTCGATGATACGTGATAAGAAGAAAACACAAGAAAAACCTGAAGAAAAAATTAGCTACAACTTTCCGCTAATTATAGTAGAAGGTGTTGTAGTAGGAGTAATCACTGGAATAGTTGGAGCAGGTGGTGGATTTTTAATTATTCCAGCCTTAGTTCTGTTAGCTAAATTGCCTATGAAAAAAGCAGTAGCCACATCTTTATTAATAATTTCTGTGAAATCATTAATCGGCTTTCTTGGGGATGTACAAAATTACGAGATAGATTGGTTTTTCTTAGGCATCTTTACCGCATTAGCAGCAGTTGGAATATTTTTAGGAATTTGGTTAAACAAATATATCGACGGAGAAAAGTTGAAAAAAGGATTTGGTTGGTTTTTGGTAGTCATGGGTATTTTCATTTTCTATAACTTGTTAAATGAATAATCTAATTAAAGATACCAAGCAACAAAAACCTATACATTAATATTAAAAAATAAAATTATGAAAATTGAACAAATTTATACAGGATGTTTAGCTCAAGGAGCTTATTTTATAGAAAGTAATGGAGAAGTTGCCATTATTGATCCCTTAAGAGAAGTGCAATCTTATATAGATCAAGCTAACAAAGAAAACGCAACTATTAAATATATATTTGAAACACATTTTCACGCTGATTTTGTAAGTGGGCATATTACACTTGCTGAAAAAACTGGAGCAAAAATAATTTACGGTCCTAACGCAAAAACTGCATTTGATGCTTATATAGCTAAAGATGAAGAAATTTTTAAATTAGGTAATCTACAAATTAAAGTACTGCATACTCCAGGTCATACCATGGAAAGTACAAGTTATTTATTGCTTGATGAACAAGGTAAAGAACATGCCTTATTTACTGGCGATACCTTGTTTTTAGGAGATGTAGGAAGACCAGATTTAGCGCAAAAAGCTGCAGACATGACGCAAGAGCAACTAGCTGGAACTTTATACGATAGTTTGCGTAACAAAATAATGCCTCTGCCTAATAGTATAACCATTTATCCTGGACACGGAGCTGGTTCTGCTTGCGGTAAAAACATGATGAAGGAAACCGTAGATACGCTAGGTAACCAAAAACAAATGAATTACGCCTTAAGAGAAGATATGACTAAAGATGAATTCATTAAAGAAGTTACTGATGGTTTATTACCACCACCACAGTATTTTCCGCTTAATGTAAAAATGAATAAAGAAGGTTATGAATCCATCGATACCGTCTTAAATCGAGGTTTAAAAGCGTTAAATCCATCAGAATTTGAAGCTGCTGCTAATGAAACTGGTGCTTTGGTTTTAGACGTAAGAAATGAAACAGATTTTGCAAAAGGCCATATTCCTAGTTCTGTTTTTATAGGATTAGATGGTAATTTTGCACCCTGGGTAGGTACTTTAATTGCTGATGTAAAACAGCCAATTCTTGTTGTTGCGCCAGAAGGAAGAGAAGAAGAAACAGTAACACGATTATCGCGAGTTGGGTTTGATCAAACATTAGGTGTTTTAAAAGGAAGTTTTGAAGCTTGGAAAAAAGCATCAAAAGAATATGATCGTGTAAATTCTATAACTTCAGAAAAATTTAAAAACATTTATGAAACTAACGAAATCCCCGTATTTGATGTACGAAAGGAAACAGAATATTTATCCGAACGTCTCCTAAATGCAGAAAATACTCCACTCGATTTTTTAAACGAACATTTGGCTGAATTTCCTAAAACCAAAAATTTTTATTTGCATTGTGCAGGCGGTTATCGTTCTATGATTGCTGCTTCAATGCTCAAAAAAAGGGGAATACATAATTTAACGAATATTGAAGGTGGTTTCGATAAAATAAAAGAATTAGGTATGCAGGTAACCGATTACGTTTGTCCGTCTACTTTATAAATTGTTGATTGTAGTTTAAGTTTGTAAGAAGCTGTCTAATAAGATGGCTTCTTTTTTTTTATAAAATTGTGTCAAAAGTAACTATAGTTACATAAGTAACTATAATAAAAACTTATCTTTGTTTGAAATAATAAAAGTTTTTAATTATGGAAAATAATGTAAGTTTACAAGAAAAAGAAGTGTTTACAATGCCAAAAATTGGAGATAAAGCACCAGATTTTAATGCAGTAACCACACAAGGAAACATTCAATTATCAGATTTTGCAAAAGATAAATGGATTGTTATGTTTTCTCACCCAGCAGATTTTACACCGGTTTGTACGACAGAAATGAGTGGTTTTGCTGAAAGAAAAGCTGAGTTTGAAGCACTAAATACAGAGTTACTTGGTTTAAGTATCGATTCTATTCATTCTCATATTGGTTGGGTAGATAGTGTAAAGCAAAACACGGGGGTTTATATGGATTTCCCAATTATTGCCGATATCGATATGAAAGTATCTAAGTTATACGGAATGCTTCAACCTAACGAAAGTGAAACAGCTGCAGTTAGAGCGGTTTTCTTTATTGACCCGAATAAAAAAATAAGATTAATCATGTACTACCCCTTAAATATAGGTAGAAACATGGATGAAATTTTAAGAGCCTTAGAGGCTTTACAGTTTTCAGATAAAAATGGCGTTGCTTGTCCATTAGATTGGAAAAAAGGAGATAAAGCTATTGTACCACCACCAAAAAATTTGAAAGATTACGAAGCTAGAATTAAAGATGATACTGTAGAAAAAACTACATGGTACTTAGCCAAAAAACAAATTGACTAATTCTAAATTTAATCATATTTGTAAAAAAAACCGTTTCTGTAAAATGAAACGGTTTTTTACTTTAGGTAACTTATGTTACCTATATACCGTTTTAGTTTTCATAATTTTATGCAAAATATTTTTGATGAAATACGTTTATTTATTTACTCTGGTGATTAGTATGTTGGCTTGCAATTCAGACAAAAAGAAAAACAATTATACTAAAATAGATTCGGAAGACCCTCAAGTTGAATTGGCTAAAGCAGCAAAGCTAAACATGGAAAACAAATGTTACCTGTGCCATAACCCAACATCTTCAGAACAAAATAGAATTGGACCGCCAATGGCTGCTATAAAGGCAAGGTATCTTAAAGATGCTTCCAGTAAAGAACACTTTATTCAAGCTATTTGGAACTTTGTAGAACAGCCCACTAAGCAAAAAGCTAAACTTAAAGGAGCGGTTAAACGTTTTGGAGTAATGCCTTATCAAAAATACAACCAAGAAGAAATAGAAGCTATTGCAGCCTATATTTTTAGTTATAACATCGAGGAACCCGATTGGTTCAAAGCGCATTGGAAAGAAAAGCACGGAGAAAAATTTAGCCAAAAGGGCAAAAAACTTTCTAACCAAGCAATTAACGACAAAGATTATACAGCAATAGGCATGAAGTATGCTAAAACTACCAAAGCCCAACTTGGTAAAAATTTAATGGGAGCAATACAAAATAATGGAGTTTTGCATGCATTAGAGTTCTGCAATGTTCAAGCCATGCCTATAACCGATTCAATGGCTCAGGTACATCAGGCACAAATTAAACGAGTTTCAGATAAAAATAGAAACCCATTAAATGCTGCAAATTCTTCAGAATTAAAACACATTAAATTTTTTAAAAGTCAAATTGCTGAAGCTAAAGAACCAAAACCTATTATAGAAGAGAATTCGAGTTCGATTAATTTCTATTATCCGATTCTTACAAACGATATGTGTTTAAAATGCCATGGAAAACCAAATGAAGATATTGCACAAAAAAACTACAATAAGATATTAAAACTCTATCCAAATGATAAAGCTATTGGATATGATATAAATGAAGTTCGCGGTATTTGGAGTATTGAATTTGAAAAAAATGAAAAATAGTAAGTACGTATTTTTAAGTTTTAGTATTGTTTTAATTTTGAGTTGTAATTCTAACCAAAACAAACGAACAGAACAAGGCATTGTTGAAAGAGAAGACAATGATCTACAGCCCGAAAACATACAAAAACACACCGATTGGTCGTATACAGGCGAGACTGGTCCTGAACACTGGGCAGAATTAGAAGAAAATTCGGTTTGTTCAGGAAATTTTCAATCGCCTGTAAACATTGTAAAGTACAAAACAGATACTAGTTTAAAACCAATCGATTTTTATTATGCCAAAGAAACAATTTTACATGATGTGGTTAATAATGGCCATACCATACAATACGATTTCGAAGCGGGAGATTATTTAGTTTTTAAAAACCAAAACTTTCATCTTAAACAATTTCACTTTCACGAACCTGCAGAACACACAATTGATGGAGTTCGGTTTCCATTAGCAATACATCTTGTTCATCAAAATAATAATGGGAATTTTTTGGTAATTGAAATACTAGTAAAAGAAGGAAAAGCAAGTAAAACATTCGATTTTTTAGAAAGTTTTTTACCTATTGCAAAAGGCGAAACAAAACTTGTTAATGAAGCATTTGATATGAATTTAAATTTGCCCCAAAACAAAGCTTACTATACTTATGTTGGTTCTTTAACTACTCCACCTTGTACTGAAGGAGTACGATGGATTATTTTTAAGGAATCAATTAGCATATCTTTAGAGCAAGTTGAACTTTTAAAATATTTAATGCCTATCAATAATTATCGAGAAGAGCAACCGCATCATGGCAGAGCTATATTGCAAACTGCTTTTTAATCTCAATAATTCATTAAGTTAAAGCTAAATAATTACATTCATCAGTTTTTAATTTTATAACACATTATATATGAAAAAACTAGGTTTAATTGGTGGCACATCTTGGCACTCTACAGTAGAATATTATAAAAATATAAACCAAAAAATAAGCGAAAAGATAGGACTTTCTTCAAATCCAGAATTAATTCTCTATTCAATAAATATCGATGTAATGCGCAAGCAAGTGCTCAAAGATATTCATCAAAAATACTTAGAAGTAGCTACTAAACTTCAACAAGCTGGAGCAGAAGCTATTTTAATTTGCGCAAATACACCACATATGGCTGTAGCATATGTTCAGCCTAAAATAGCTATTCCTTTTTTACATATAGCAGATGCCACTGCAGAAGAAGCAAAAAAAATGGGATATAATAAATTAGCTCTATTAGGTAATAAACCCACAATAACTAAATCTTTTTTAAAAGATAGATTAGCCCAAAAACACAATTTAAAAATCATAATTCCAACAGAAGATGCCATACAACAATCGCATCATTTTGTGTCAACTCAACTAACACAAGGAAAATTTACAGAAGAAGCAAGAGATTTTTACAAACAACAAATACAAGATTTTAAATCTCAAAATGTCGATGCTGTTATTTTAGGCTGTACTGAGCTTCCAATTCTTTTAAAAGATGAAGATACAGAACTCCCAATGCTACATACTACAGATTTGCATATTCAGAAAGCAGTAGATTTTATTTTAAGTGAATAGATTGTATAATTAGCATAATAATGGCTATAATTTTTATTAGTTCGCATAAATAGCTTCAACAAATTATAAATTCAGTAGTTTTTATAGCTCAATGTAACAATAGTTACAAAAGTTAAGCAAATCTTAATATATATTTGGAAACATTCAAAAATTTATTGAAATGAAATCGAATTATCAAGTGCTCATTATTGGAGCTGGTACAGCAGGAATTATGACTGCCGCTCAGTTGCTAAAAAAAGACCCTAAATTAAGTGTAGGTATTATTGACCCAAAAGATACACATTACTATCAACCAGCTTGGACATTAGTTGGAGCAGGAACTTACGATTACGATAGCACAGGAAAGCCTATAAAAGAATTAATTCCGAAAGGTGCAGATTGGATACAAGATTACGCACAAAGCATAAATGCAGAGCAGAACACAGTGTCTACAAAATCTAATGGAGATTATACCTACGAATATTTAGTAGTAGCACCAGGTTTAGTTATGGCACCAGAATTAATTGAAGGTTTACCCGAAGCTTTAGATAAAGGTGTTGTTTGTAGTAATTATACAGATCCTAAACACACTTGGGAAGTTATCAAAAACTTTAAAAGTGGGAACGCCATATTTACCCAACCTACAACTCCTATAAAATGCGGTGGTGCGCCCCAAAAAATTGCTTATTTGGCAGCAGATTATTTCAAGAAAAACAATATCGATGCACGTGTAGTTTTTGCCACACCTGGGTCTGTATTATTTGGCGTAAGAGAAATTAGAGACACATTAACCAAAGTAGTAGAACGATACGGAATGCATTTTAAGCCTTTTTATGCACCACAAAAAATTGATACTAAAAATAAAATTATAACTTTTAATTACGTTGGAGACGACGAAAACCAATGTGTAACCAACGAAAGTAAAGAAATTGGAGAAAAAATTTCTGGTATTACCAATATAGAAGTTCCTTTCGATATGTTGCATTTAGCACCGCCGCAAGCTGCACCTAAGTTTATAAAAGAATCTAATTTAGTGAACGAAGAAGGTTGGTTAGATGTAAATATAAACTCTTTACAACACAATACATACCCTAATATTTTTGGTTTAGGAGACGTTGCTGCACTACCAACAGCAAAAACAGGTGCTGCCATAAGAAAACAAGTTCCTGTTGTTGTAGAAAATTTATTTTTTATGATAAATAATAAACCTGCAACCAATAAAAGCTACAAAGGCTACTCGTCTTGTCCATTGGTAACTGGATATGGAAAAATGGCTTTAGCCGAATTCGATTATGAAGGTAATTTTACACCAGACCCTAAATTAAAGCAAATGCTTGTTTTTAATTCTGCTAAAGAACATTGGAGATTGTGGATGCTAAAAAAATACGGACTTCCTTATTTATATTGGAATAAAATGATGCGTGGAGAAAACGTTTAAAATTCGTACTTTAATTCATTTAAAAAGCAGTACTAATTGAATTTTTGTTGTGGGTCTTTTTCCCGCTATCATTCCAAATACGCAGCTCATAAGCAAAAAAAGCTAATTACAAAAGGAGCTTGCCTGCTCGCTCTTTTGTAAAGGCTTTTTTAAGCTTATTAGCTTTGCGGGTTTTTCATTCTATCGGGGACAGGGGCAGACTTTTTCAGATTAAACCTTGGTCACTATAACTTACTAACTTAAAATAAAGCAAATTCAACCTAAGGTATCTTTATAGACTTTCAATTAAAAACTAACTTTTAGTCTATTGGTATTAGCACATTATTCCGCCCTTATTCTTTCTGATTTATTGTATAAATTTATACTAATAGAAACTTAGTTTGGTACTAAACAAGATTTGCATTCATGATTTTTAGAAAGTATTAATCCCAATCTCCACCTAAAACACGGTATAAATTTACATAAGCATTAAGTAGTGCTCTTCGTATTTCTGTATAATTGAGTTCAGATTCAAAAGCCTGACGCTGCGATTCGAGTAATTCTAAGTAACTAGTTACTCCTTTATCATAACGTTCGGTAGATAAATACTGCGCATTTAATGAAGCTTCCAAACGGTCTTGTCTAGCATTCATTTGTGCTTTTAAGGTTTTAATTTCGATTAAGGCATCTTCAACCGATCTAAATGCATTTAAGACAGTTCGTTCGTAGGAGAGGAGAGCCTGTTTAGTTTTACTTTCTTCAATATTAAGTTGCCTTTGTAAACGGCCAAAATTGAACAATGGGCCTAAAACAGAGCCACCTACATTCCAAGCCAACGGTCCATCAGTAAGTGTTGATAATTCATTAGAAGCTCCACCCAATAAGCCTGTTAAACTAATATTTGGAAACATATTTACCAACGCAGATCCAGTTAGGGCATTTTGTGCAATTAAGTTTTTTTCAGCTGCCAGAACATCTGGTCTTCTTAAAAGTAAATTACTAGGCAAACTAACAGCAATAGTAAACTTGTATCGATATCTAATAATTTTGTCTCGGGTACAATATTATTATTAACAAAAAAGCCTGTTGTTTTTTTAACAACAGGCTTTAAACAATTTTCTTATCAATTTATTTAGCCATTTTTAGCATATTTTTTTTTCATTACCACATAATAGACCAAAGGAACAACCAATAATGTTAAAAAAGTAGAAACAATGGTTCCTCCCATAAGTGAAAGCGCTAGGCCTTGAAAAATTGGATCGAATAAAATTGCAACAGCTCCAATTACTACTGTTCCTGCTGTAAGTAATATAGGAGTTGTTCGTACTGCTCCAGCTTCAATAATAGCTTGCTTAAAAGCAATGCCATCGTTCAGTCGTATTTCAATAAAGTCGATGAGCAAAACCGAGTTTCGTACCATAATTCCTGCTAGAGCAATCATACCTATAAAAGATGTAGCGGTAAAAAAGGCGTCAAAAATCCAATGTGCTAAAATAATTCCAACTAACGAAAGTGGAATGGCAATCATCATTACAATAGGAGAGCGGAAGCTTTGGAACCAACCTACAATTAGCATATAAATAATAAAGATTACACCGATAAATGCTATCCCTAAATCGCGAAATACTTCTAAAGTAATTTGCCATTCGCCATCCCATTTTACTTTGTAATTATCCGTATCTACTGGAATTTCTGTATATAACTCTTCTATAGAGTAGCCTTCGGGTAAATAAATATCTTTTAAGTATTTTTCCATACCTAAAATAGCATAAACAGGACTTTCTAAATCTCCAGCCATTTCTGCAGTTACATATACTACAGGTCGTTTGTTTTTTCTGAAAATACTTTTCTCTATAGGTTGTTCAACAACTTTTACCAAATCGCCAATTTCTACTGGGTTGCCCTTAGCTGAAATTACTTTAAATTTCAATAACTCATCTAAATTAGCTTTGTCTTTATTTTTAGTTTTATATATAATGTTTACAGTTTGGTTAGCGTTTTCTCTGTAAGCTTGTGCTATGGCGTGTTCACCTAGGCTTAATTGCATAGCTTTAACCAACTGTGCTGGAACGATGCCTTCTAAGCTAGCTCGTTCTCTATCAACTTGAAAATGTAATTCTTTTTGTTCAGCTTCAACTCTCCAATCAATATCTACTACATCTTGAGTTTCGCTAAGAATTTTTTTAATATTTCTAGCAATATTAATTTGTTCGTTATAATTTGGGCCGTAAACTTCAGCTACAATTGTAGATAAAACTGGTGGTCCAGGCGGTACTTCAACAATTTTTATATTTGCTCCATATGGATTGCCAATTTTTTGGACATCTTCTCTAAACGATTTGGCAATATCATGACTCTGCTCGCTTCGCTCGTCTTTATGCGTAATATTAACCTGTATATCGGCCATTCGTGGCTCATTACGTAAATCGTAATGCCTTACTAAGCCATTAAATGTTATTGGAGAAGCTGTACCTACATAGCTTTGGTAATTTACAACTTCTGGTCTACTTTTTACATACTCAATAATTTCTTGAGTTACTGCATTGGTACGTTCTAAGGTTGTTCCTTCAGGCAGGTCGATAACAATTTGAAACTCATTTTTATTATCAAATGGCAGCATTTTTACTAAAACAGACTGGTTTAAAAACAAGACTATAGATGCTAGTAATAACAAGGTTATTCCTCCAATAAAACCCCAGCGTTTTGTTCTGCTTTCTAGCATCGGACGTTGGATTTTATTATACAGCTTATAGATTTTAGTTTGTTGTAAATCTTTATCTTCTTCTGCTGCAGACTCGTTTTCTATTTCTTCAAAATCATCGGTATTTTCATCTTCGCCTTCAACTAATTGTTTACCATCGGCTTTTAAAAAATAGTAAGCTAGGTAAGGTACAATAGTTAATGCTATAAATAACGATAAAATCATAGTAATAGAAGCACCAATTGGCATAGGACTCATGTAAGGCCCCATTAAACCGCTTACAAATGCCATTGGAAGCACTGAAGCTATAACAATAAAAGCAGCTAAAATAGTGGGGTTACCTACTTCATTAATGGCATAGATTGCTGCTTTTCGCAAACTCATTTTCTTCATTTTAAAATGCCGATGCATATTTTCGGTAATAATAATGGAGTCGTCTACAACAATACCGGTAATAAAAATTAAAGCAAAAAGCGTAATTCGGTTTAAGGTATAATCGAATAAATAATAACTCAACATGGTTAATGCAAAAGTAATTGGCACTGAAATAAATACCACCAAACCACCACGCCAACCCATAGAAAGCATAACAACTATGGTAACAGCTAGTATAGCACTAAGTAAGTTGAATAATAAGTCGGACACTTTATCGGATGCCGTTTCTCCATAATTTCGGGTAACTTCCATTTGCACATCTTCTGGAATAATGTATTTTTCCCAGCGTTCTTTTTGATTTACAACTGCTTCTGCCACTTGCATAGCATCAGCGCCTTTTCTTTTGGCTACAGAAATAGTAACAGCTGAATAAGTTGATGGTATTTCATTTTTTAATTTGGATGCAGCACCATATCCAAAGCTTACATAATTTTTGGCAGATTCAGGTCCTTCTGAAACATGAGCTATTTGATGTAAATAAATGGGTTGTTGTTGATGTGTTCCAACAATTAATTCATTTAAATCTGTTGGTCTAGAAATGTAATTACCTGTAGATATTTTAATCTCTTCGTCACTTTTTTGAATATTTCCACTGGAAGATTGCATGTGGTTGGCCTGAATCATTTCAGTTACTTTTAATATATCTAACCCATAATTAGCCATTTCCTGATGGTCCAATTCAATTTGAAGCGCTTTACTTCTTCCACCTATATTTTTTGTGGTTGAAACATTTTCTACTTTTTCAATTTCAACAATTAGTTCGTTGGCCATTTGATGCAGTTGGTAATCGTCGTAATTTTCGCTAAAAAGTGTAATACCCAAAACAGGCACATCGTCTATAGAACGTGTTTTTATAAGTGGTTGTGTAACTCCTTTGGGCATCATGTCCATGTGCTTCATAATTTCGTTATGAAGCTTTACATACGAACGCTCTATGTCTTCGCCTACATAAAATTGTACGATTACCATTCCTTGTTCTTTCATAGAAGTAGAATACACATATTCTACACCTTGAATATTTGAAATTATTCGCTCTAATGGAACGATAACTCTGTTTTCTACTTCTTTTGGGCTGGCTCCCGGATAACCAACAAAGATATCTGCCATGGGCACATCAATTTGTGGTTCTTCTTCTCTAGGAATTAATAAAGTAGCATATATTCCTACTCCCATAAAAACCACCATTAATAAAACTGTGATTTTTGAAGTTAAAAAAGCATTAGCTAATTTTCCTGCTATACCGTTTTTCATTTTTTTCATTTTTTAATAGTTCTAAGTACTAAGAATTAAATATCTTTTTGTGAATTGTTTTTACCAAGTACATTCTTTACAACTGAAAAAAGTGTTTAAATAAATTATTTCAGTCTTATCAATTTTGTCTTTAAAACTTAAAATTCCTTCAACCTTAAACTTGATCACTGCAGCTTCATTATTTAGTACGAAATATTTATTCCATTATATAATTTAGATTCTCCCAAAATAATAATTTGTTCGTCGGCTGCTAATCCACTTAAAATCTCAATGTGTTCATTAACTACACCACCTACTCGTACCCAACGCAATAGGGCTGTGTTCTGTTGACTTACTACATATAATCCTTTTAATTCTCCTCTTCTAATTATACTGTTTTTAGGTACAAAAATTCCTTTACGAAGTTGGTCTGTTTTTAGCGATAAACTAGCATTCATACCAGCAAACAAAGTTTCATTGTTTGTATTAGTTATGCTTGCTTTCACTTTATATTGTCCTCCTGTTGAGGTAGAAGAAGAGCTTACTTCACTTATAAGTGCAGTTAATTTTCTATCCGCATCATCTAAACGCACTACAGCCGAATCTCCCTGTTGAAAATTATCAATATCGCGTTCTGAAACTAAAACTTCTATTTCAAAACCAGACTTTCCTTCCAATTGAAGCATAGCTTGTTGTGGGTTAGCTAAATCTCCTTTTTGAACATTTTTAGCTGTAATTACCCCATTAAAAGGAGCTTTAATTTGGTAATATTTCATTTCAGAATTTACTTCTTGCAATTGTTGTAATGCCGCTTGTTTTTGCGCTTTAACAGAGACCAATTGGAGTTCTATGTTTTCTAATTCTTTTGCAGAAATACTTTGCTTTTCGTATAAATTTTGATAACGTTTTACATCGCGTTGTGTATTGTTTAGTTGCGCATTAATTTGCTGAATTTGTGCTTCAACTTGTGCTTTTTTAGCTTGTAAATCAGTATTATTTAAGCGAATAAGTAAATCGCCTTGTCGTACTTGGTCGCCTGTTTTTACATATACTTCTTCAACAAAACTCGAACCGCGTGTGCGTATACTCGTAGATTCTGCAGCTTTAATTTTTCCTTTAAAACTTAAGGTTTTAGCAACTTGTGTGCTAGGTTTGCTAAGTTTTACTTGAACACTAGGTACTTCATTAACTTGTTGTTCTTCTTTGCTTCCACAGCTTATGAGCAGACCAGAAGTAAAAATTAGTATTCCGAATGTATAGATTATTTTATTCATTTTAAATGGTATTAAGTATTGAGTATAAGGCAATTTATTTTATTAATATTTTTTGAGCATCCTTGCTTACTGCTCCTTGTTACTTTGTAATTCATATTTTAACCGCAATAGGCAAACGAAACAAAGCTACTTTAGTTGGTATTTCCTAAAAATTGAACTTGTAATTGTGCTAAATTAAATTGAAAAATAGATTGATTGTAAAGTAACTCTTGGTTAGCTAACCGAACTTCTGCGTTAAGTAAATCGGTTGCTCTTTCAAGTCCTTCGTCAAATCTGTTTTTTCTAATTTGAAATGCTTCTAGTGCTTGCTCTAATGAAAGTTGATTTCTATTCATTAAATTTTCTGCTTCTTCGAGTTTACGCTTTGCTTTTTGTAATTCAACTTTAGCTGAAGCTTTGTAGTCTTCGGCTTCTATTTTAGCTTGTTGAAGTTGAGCTTTCATTTTTTGGTTCTTAGCTACTCGGCTTCCACCTTCAAATAAATTCCAATTTAATGAGGCTCCAACAAAAAAATTATCAGCTCCTGTACCTAATAAATCTTCATCAAAATACTGTACATTCCCAAAAGCATTTAGCGTTGGCAAGTACATCTTTCCAGCTGACTGCTTCATTTTTTTGTATGCATCTACACTTAAATCCATAGCTAGTATATCCTTTCTTTCTTCCAGTTTTTCTGTTAGATCATTAAGCTTTAAATGTACCTGTAGTTTGTCTGCAGGTGCTAGTAAGCTTCCTTCATCATTCATCATATAATACATATAATCTGAAATAGATTGAAGTTCGTTTTTAGCTATACTTAGTGCATTTTCTACTTCATTAAGTCTAACTTTTGCACTCAGCACATCAGATTTTACTAGTAAACCTTCCGTATAAAAATCTTCTATACTTTTTAAATTCTCTTCAGCGGTGAGTTTAGATTTTTCTAAAACTACAAGGCTTTTATATGCCAGTTGTAATTGCATGTACAAACGCTCGGCTTGCAAAAACAAAGCATCTTTTTTAAAGGTATTTTGTTCTAATTGAGCATCGGCTCTATCTTTTAAAGCTGAACGCATAACTAACTTATCTAAATTAATCAAGGGTTGTTCTACTTGAAAAGTGCTTACAAAGTTTGTAATGGCCGAAGGATTATTTAGGTTATCTATGGCAAAGTCACTTTCTGAAAATATACCTTGGTTTAATAAAGTACCAAACGCCATAACAGGATTATCTGTTCGGTAGGCGGTATGCGATGCACTTAACTGCGGAAGAAATGCCGCGTTGGTTTCACGGTATTCTGCCTTCATTTGCAAATATTCTTGTTCGTTGGCTTGTAATTTTCTGTTGTTTTGCTCTACCTTACTTTTAAACTCATCTAAACCAATTGTTTTTTGTGAAAAGCCCAAAGTGGTAAACAGCAAGAACAAGATTGTTTTTATTAAATAATGTTTCATATCACGTTAATTTATAATGCAAATTTAAAATGATAGAACAGACTTATAGGTAACATTTGTTACTACCCTTTTTGAAATGTTAAAAAAATTGATTTTTATCAATTTTTTGTAAATGCTTATATCGAATAATCACTTCCATGTTTGTACTACATATTTGAAAGTTTTATTATTCAATTTGTAGTAAAATGGCTTTGAACTTTTAATGAATAATAGTTTTTTTAAAAAAAATATCTGTAAGAGTTTATGTAAATTAACAACTTGCTAAATAGCTTAAGGTATAAATCAATTTATTTTGCTTTAAATGTAGTTTAATGTCAACTTTTTATAGGGTATTTTAATTATTGTATGAAGTAATAAACTTTAACCAAATTTAGCTTTAATACTTGTGTTTTTGTAAGTTTGTGTTAACTTATAGTTTATTTATGCGTTTTATTAACACAACATTTGCTTTTTTAATTCTAATCGGATGCACTCCAGATGCTATTAAGAAAGAAAAACCATATTTTTTATTGAACGAGCTTCAAACAGAACAAACAGGAATAGATTTTCAAAATTTAGTATTTGAAGATGAAGAACACAGCATTATCAATTACATTTATTATTACAATGGGGCAGGAGTTGCCACAGGAGATATAAATGGAGATGGCTTACCCGATTTGTTTTTTGTAGCCAATTCGGGAGAAAATAAGTTATATGTAAATGAAGGGAATTTTAAATTTAAGGATGTTTCAGAACAAGCTCAAATAACAGGCAATTCGAGTTGGCAAACTGGAGTTAGTATGGTAGATATTAATCAAGACGGATTGTTGGATATTTATGTTTGTGCGGTTTCAGGCTTATTAGATTTTAAAGGGCACAATGAATTATACATCAATAACGGCGATGGTACATTCACAGAAAGTGCAAAAGCCTATGGCTTAGCCATTGAAGCTTATTCTACACAAGCTTATTTTTTCGATTATGATAAGGATGGCGATTTAGATGTGTATATTGTTAATCATGCAGTACACACCAATTTATCGCATGGTAAAGCAAGCCTAAGAGAAAAACGTGTTGACTTTGTAGGCGATATGCTTTTAAGAAACGACGATGGTTATTTTAATGATGTATCTGAAGAAGCCAATATTTACGGTGGAATAAATGGCTATGGACTTAGCGCAACTTTAGCTGATTTTAATAATGATGGCTGGGACGATATTTATGTTTGTAACGATTTTCATGAAGACGATTATTACTACATCAACAATCAAGATGGAACTTTTACCGAAAGCTTAAATGAATCTTTTTCTACCATAAGTAGGTTTTCTATGGGAAGCGATGCTGCCGATATTAATGGCGATGGCTTTCAAGATTTAATAAGCTTAGATATGTTACCAGAAGAAGAATACTTATTAAAATCTACCGAAGGTGATGACGCAATGTTTAATATGCAAGCGCATTTAAAAAAAATGGGGTATAAAGACCAATATTCTAGAAATATGCTTCAAATTAACAGAAATGGTGAATTTTTTACCGAAGAAGCACTTTTACAAGAAATAGCTGATACCGATTGGAGTTGGGCTGCATTATTTGCGGATTTTAATAATGATATGCACCAAGATTTATTTATTTCAAATGGAATTTACAGAAGACCCAATAGCTTAGATTTTAAAAAATACGTTTCTAGCGCATTTAGAGGAAAATCTGAAGCTGAAGGTTTAAAATGGTTATATAATTCCATTGATAAAATGCCAAGTGGAAACGTGGCTAATAAAATATATAAAGGTAATTCGGTTAATTTTTTAGATAAAACAGGAAACTGGATTAGCAATCAACCCAAACTTTCTAACGGAGCTGTTTATGTAGATTTAGATTTGGATGGCGATTTAGATTTGGTAACTAATAACTTTAATGAAACAGCTTCAGTTTATGAAAATACTTCAACTGAAAGTGGTAATTATTTAGATTTAAAACTGAATTACCTTTCTTCAAATCGAAATGCAATTGGTGCAAAAGCTATGGTTTATAGCCAAGAAAAAACTCAGTTAAAACAATTGTTCACTGCTAGAGGCTTTTTATCATCGGTTGAAGCAAAATTACATTTTGGATTGGGCAATACAACGGCAGATTCTTTACAAATTATTTGGCCTAATAACGAAAGGCAGGTTGTACTTAATCCAGAGCTAAATACCACTTTAGAAATTGATTACAAATCAACTGGAGAAATGTATGCATCTACTGATGAAAAAAGAGATACTAATTTAATCTTCAAAGAAACCAATGCAATTGCATATACTCATCAAGAAGATGATTACAACGATTTTGCTGAAGAAAAATTAATTCCTTATAAAGTTTCTACTTTAGGGCCAGCTTTAGCAATTGGCGATATTACAGCAAATGGTTTTGTTGATGTGTTAATTGGGAATGCAGCAGGTAAACCTGCCGAGTTGTATTTAAATTCAGGGACCAAGTTTACCAAATCGAATCAGTATGTTTTTACTGAAGATTCACATTTTGAAGATAATGCGGCTGTATTTATAGATATTGATCAAGATGGAGATTTAGATTTATATCTTGCTTCTGGAGCAAATAAAAATGCAAGGTATTTAGCCGATCGCTTATATATAAACCATCAAGGTGTTTTCGATAAAACTGAAAACTTAATACCCGAAAACTCAGCCATTACATCAAGCCTTATTGCTTATGATTATGACCAGGATGGAGATGATGATTTGTTTGTTGGCAATTATGCTACTCAAGGAAACTTTGGTGAAACTCCAATATCTTACATCTTAATAAACCATGGAGATGGAAGTTTTTCAAAAGATCCCAATTTTAAATTGCAATCTAGAGTAACTGATGCTAAATGGATAGATTTAAATTCTGATGGAATTAAAGATTTAGTTGTTACTACCGAATGGGATCGGCCTTATTTGTTTTTGAATAACCAAGGGCAATTAACAGCTGTCGAAATACCAGAGCAATTAAATGGTTTATGGCAAACATTAGCTTTTTTTGATGTAGATACAGATGGTCAAAAAGATATAGTTCTTGGTAATTATGGCTTAAACACTAAGTTTAATTTAAATTTTGATGATTCTTTACTTATGTATCATTCAGATTTTGATAATAACGGAGTTGAAGAAACGGTATTGGCTTATAACCACAATGGAAGTTATTATCCTTTAAACACCAAAGACGAATTAGCTGGACAAATGAATGTTATTAGTAAACGATTTAAAGACCACAACAGCATGGCAGGTCAATTGGTAGAAGATGTGCTTACCAAAGAAGCTATACAAAAAGCTAAAGTTTACCGAGTTGATGTCTTAGCTTCTGGTTACTTAAAAAATAATAATGGCACTTTTAGCAGTTTTATTCCTTTGGATAAAGAATTTCAATTAGCACCTATAAATACTATTTCAGAAATTAAGTTAAACTCTACTAATCAACTCCTTTTTGGTGGAAATTCTTACAAAATGAATACCTATCATGGTGCTTACAATTCGTTGAAAGGTTTGTTGTTAAAAAATGATAAAGAATTTGATTTGCTATCTGAGTTTGGCCTTAAGCCACTTCATGAACAAGTAAAACACTTACAGGTTATACCCATGAAAAATGAAAACATTTTATTGATATTAAGTAACAATCAAGCATTAAAAACGTATTCTTTTAAATAATGAAATTGCATAGAATTACATATTTCTTATTCACTTTGTGTTTGTTGGCTTGTAACAAAGAAAAACAACCTATTTCAGTTGAAAGGTCTGATTATCATGCTGCGATGGATGTTTTAACGGAAGTTATGATTCATGATATTTTCTCTCCTCCTGTAGCTAGTCGAATATATGTTTATCCAAATATTGCAGCTTACGAAACTTTAAATTCAAACCCTAAAAATTCAACTTACCATTCTTTAACAGGACAGCTTACTAATTTTGAAGCTTTGCATCTTGTCCCTAACTCAAGCGAAGTAAATTATAATTTAGCCGCTTTAATTGCCTATTTAGATGTTGCAAAAGAGTTGGTTTTTTCGGGTGAAATGATTTTACACTACAGAGACAGCCTTTACACAAATTGGGAAAAAATAAATAAGAGCGAATTTGAATATTCAAAGGACTATGGATTAGAAGTTTCTAAACAGGTAATCGATTGGATGCAAAAAGATGCTTATGCTGAAACCCGAACTATGCAGGATTACAATATCTTTAATAATACACCAAGTGCATGGAAACCTACACCGCCAGCTTATATGAAAGGCATTGAGCCTAATTGGAATAAACTTAGACCATTTACTTTAGATTCGGCTAGTCAATTTCAACCGCAAGCCCATCCCGAATTTTCAATGAAACTTGAAAGCTTATTTTATAAAGAATTAATATCAGTTTACAACGAAGTAAATAGAATAAGAGAACATGGCAATGAAAGTGAAGAAATTGCTATTGCCCGCTTTTGGGATTGTAACCCATTTGTAAGTGTTAATAAAGGTCATTTTATGTTTGCTGAAAAAAAAATAACACCAGGGGCACATTGGGTTGGCATCTGTAAAATTGCTGCAAACTTAACAGAAGCTGATTTGCGAAAAACTGTATTTGCACATACCAAAACTAGCATAGCAATTGCCGATGCTTTTATTAGCTGTTGGGACGAAAAATATAGAAGTAATTTAGTGCGACCAGAAACTTTAATAGTAGAATTTATAGATCCGGATTGGACACCGATTTTACAAACACCACCTTTTCCTGAATATACTAGTGGTCATTCAGTTGTATCTTCGGCTGCAGCAGAAGTTTTAACAGATATTTTTGGCGATAAATTCACTTTTCTAGATAATACAGAATTGCCTTATGGTTTACCCGTAAGAGAATTTGAATCTTTTGAACATGCTGCAAGCGAAGCAGCGATTAGCCGAATGTATGGCGGAATTCATTATCAATCTGCAGTTTATGAAGGGAAGATTCAAGGTGTTGCCATTGGGAAATGGGTAAACAATCAACTTGAGTTTATTAAAAAAAATAATCATCTATAAATCCAATATTTTCTTTACAATTTGGATTAAATACTTTCTTTATCCAAATCTTTTTATTGTAAGAATTACATAAAATTAACTTTAATTATAAGTTTAAGTTTTAAAAATATTGATAATCAAAAAAAGATTTAAAATTATAATCTTTTTTCTTTTTATAGCAATCTAAGCAGAATTCGTAATTGTATTCAAAACAATATTAGATTTTATTAAGTTGTAGTTATGTTATTAATTACAAACAGTTTTCTAAATAAAATATTAAAAATAAGGTAGGGTAGTTCTTTTAAAAATTGTTATAAAAAAGTAACTAAAACTATTTTAAATATGCATTTGGCAATTGTAATTCCTTGTTATAATGAAGCTGATCGTTTTCCTTTTAGTTTATATAAAGATTTTTTAATAAAAGATGCATTAAAAGAAGCTTTACTAGTATTTGTAAATGATGGTTCAAAAGATAGAACTTTTAAAATATTAAAAAATTTACAAAGCCAATTTGCAAAACAAGTTGAACTTATTAATTTACCTACAAACCAAGGAAAAGGCAATGCCGTAAGAGCAGGAGTTTTACATGTTTTACACACAAAAGATAAAGTTAATAAAATTGCTTTTTTAGATGCTGATTTAGCAACATCATTAGATGAATGTTTAGAACTAAGTAAAAAAGTTAAGAATGATATATTATTAGTATTTGGCTCAAGAATTAAGAAATTAGATAATGAAATTAATAGAAAACTATACAGGCATTTGCTTGGAAGAGTTATTGCTACTGCTATTTCTCATTCTTTAGAGCTGAGCGTTTACGATACGCAATGCGGTTGTAAGGTTTTTTCAAAGGCTACTGCTCAAATCGTTTTTAAAGATACTTTTATATCTAAATGGTTATTTGATGTAGAGATATTTTTTAAACTTAAAGAAAAATATTCAATAGCTCTTATAAAGAAGAATATTAAAGAAATTCCTTTAAAACGATGGGCAGACTGTAGTGGCTCAAAAATAAGTATTACTTACTCTTTAAAAGTTTGGTATGATTTACACAAAATAAAAAAACAGTATGCAAAATGAATAAATTCTTGAAAAAAAATCAATACTCCATAACCATAATTATTATTATAGTTATACGATTATTTTTAAATGCCATACTTCCATTAATGGATAAAACTGAAGCACGCTATGCAGAAATTGCAAGAATTATGTTTGAAACAGGTAATTGGATAATTCCACAGATTGATTATGGTGTTCCATTTTGGGCTAAGCCACCTTTATCTATATGGCTAAATGCACTTAGTTTTCATGTATTTGGTGTTAACGAATTTGCTGTTCGTTTTCCTTCATTTTTGTTGAGTTTATTGATATGGCTAGTGCTCTCAAAACTAATTTATTCAAAAAACGAAAAACTAATTTTAGGATTAGTTTTGTTTACTTTACCTCAATTTTTGTTACACGCAGGTGTAGTTTCAACAGATATGACCTTATTATTTTCTATATGTTTAGTAATGGTTGGGTTTTATAAACAAATTACCTTTTCTAAAAAAACATATTGGGGTTTTTTAATTTTTATAGGTTTTGGCTTAGGTTTGTTAGCAAAAGGTCCCATTGTTTTTGTACTCACATTACCAGTTTTATTTCTCTGGGTGTTGTGGTTCAACCAATGGAAATCACTTTGGAAAAAAATACCAATTTTAAGTGGTATTTTAATTACATTTTTGATAGCAGTTCCTTGGTATTATTTAGCTGAAAAAGCTACTCCAGGCTTTATAGATTACTTTATTGTAGGTGAACATTTAAAGCGATTTGTAGACGCTAGTTGGGACGGAGATAAATATGGTTTTGCAAAACAACAACCTATGGGCATTATTTGGTTATTTTTAATTTTATTTAGTCTACCTTGGATAGCTTTTTTGTTGTTCAGAAGTTTGAAAAGGTTTAAATTAAAAACAATTATAAAACGTGTTTCTTCTAAAAAATATGTGTTGTATTTAGTACTTTGGTTGGTGTGGACACCTTTGTTCTTTACTTCTTCAAAAAGCTTGATTCATACATATATGTTGCCTTGCACATTACCTTTAGCTCTTCTAGTTGTTCACTTCTGGAAATACTTTTCAAAATCCAAAACAAATATCAGTATAGCCTTTTCACTTCCTTTGTTAGCATTTTTATTAGGTATAGTGGCATTAAACTTCAGTTTATTTAAAACTTATGCAAATTCTGATAAGTACTTGGTTAAAAATAATATAGATAAAAAGCTCTTTTATTTACAAGAGAAAACTTACTCTAGCCAATTTTATAGCCAAGGAAATATTAACGTCATTTCTGCTAATGACTTTAAAACTAAAAATTATCCAGATGAAGACTTTTTATTGTTGGTTAGAAAAAAAATATTGAAGAGACAAAAGAACTTAGATCTTTCAAATTTTCAAAAAATAGAAGAATCGAATCAATCGGTTTTATATAAGTTTATTACTCATAATTAAAAATAAAAAGTAGCAAAAAAATTAGGAGTAAAACCTAAATTGGTTAACCTTCTAGTCAATATGATTGTGGATGTATTGTCTAATTCATAAAATTCATTTAAAGCAGTTCTTCTATTAAAAACATTCATTACACTTGCCCCAAATTTTAAATTTGATTTTTTTAAATTCATATTATAATCAACCGAAGCATTTACCTGAAAATAAGTGGGTAAATTTTCTTGATTTGGCATATTATACTGAATTTGCGGGTTTACATCTATATTTACAATTGGGTTGTTTTCATTTACAGTTGTAAAAGGTCTGCCAGTATGAAAACGGCCTGCCATAGAAATCGAAAATTGCTTGTATTGGTAGCTAATTCCTGTTGCATTAGCGAAACTTAATTCAAAATTATTCGGAAAAACTGAGGGTGAAAAATTTCTAAAATTATAATCGTTTTTACTCAAAGAAAAATTGGTCCATAACCGAATTTGTTTCCATTTTTTTTGAAGTAAACTTTCCCATCCATACGTAGTATAGGATCCTAAAATATTTGCGAATTCTAATTGATTTTGAAATCCTTGACTTTTAGAATTAAATCCTTCTACCATTTTGTAATATACTTGCGACTGTAGCAGCCAACCTCGATCTGAATACTGCCAACCTAATTCTATTTGTTGGCTTTTAGCCAACTGAAAATCATCCTTGTTATTTAAAGACCATCTTCGTTGATCTACTCCAAAAAAATCTTGCTGTTGTTCGATTAATTGGCTTATACTTTGGTGTTTTTGCTCTCCAAGCAACAAAAGTTGGTGTTGGTTATTGAGTTGATATATTATATTTAATCTCGGTTCAAAAACCACTTCATCTATTCTACTGTAATAATTTGTACGTAAGCCAATTTGGTTCTGGAGCTTATTACCAAAGCTTTTTTGCTTCCATTCAGCAAATAAAGAATGGATTTGTACTACTTTTTTATCCAATTGAAAAATAGAAGGAAATACTACTCGATTTTGGTTAGTTACCCCAATCTCTTGAAAATCATAACCAATTAATAAACTTTGTTTTTCTGAAAATTGTAATTGGTGTAGGTAACTTATTTTAAAATCGATAATTTCATTCTTTTGCTCTATAGATTGACTTGAAATTATTGAAGAATTAAAGCCTTCTAGGTTATAAAATGATCCTGAAATTTGTATTTCACTTTTGTTTTTCTTATTCCAATTTCTTTCCCAATTAAGCATGGCTAAATAACTTTCTTGACTTAATAAGTTTGCTGCTCGCTCGTTGGTAGTTCGATTTACTTCATCAAAATCCAATTGGTTTTGAAAACCTAACAATCCAGCCCTTAATACATCTTTTTCTGTTGCTTTGTACTGTACATTTACCGATAAGTCTTGAAAAAAGAAATCTACATCGCTTGTTTTAATGTCTTCTTGAATTGTATTTACAACATCAGTATTCTGAAAAACCCGTTCAGAAAACTGAAGGTAAGTAGGTGATGTAAGTTCGTTAGTAAAAGAAACTCGCATTGCTGCATCAATCTTCCATTTGTTATTTATTTGTTGGCTTGTTGCTATGCTAGTGCCTAACATATTTGCATGAATTGTATTTGAATTTTTTGCATCAAATTCACTAAAAGTTTTAATATCCATAACAGAAGATAGACCTTCATTGTACTTGGCAGAACTTCCATTTTTATAAACCTTAATTTCGTTAGGAGCAAACGAATTTAAAGCAGAAATCATTCCAAAAAAATGTCCTGTTTGATACATTCTAACGCCATTCCATAAGATTAAGTTTTGATCGTGCGTGCCCCCACGCGTATTAATTTCGGCTATGCTTTCGGTTGTGCTTAAAATTCCAGGGATGTATTGTAAACTATGAAAAGCATCAGGTTGTACAAGTCCAGGAAGGCTTTCCATTTGGTTTGGTTTAATGCTAATGGCCAAGTCGTTTTCTATACGTATTCCAGTTGTTAAGTAATCGGTTATAATTACTTCTTTTAGTTTTTCAACTGGCATTATAAGTACTTTTTGGCAGGTAGCACTTTTTGGTAAAGGAGAAAAGTCTTCAACTAGGGTGTACTTAAAATCTTGCAAACTTAAATGGGTAATTTTTGCATTATCTGTTATAAATACTTTGCCATATTGATTGCTTTGGTAGCTTTCCTGATGGTTGACTAAAAATTGAAGTTGGGGAAGTGATTGGTTTGAGCTAAAATCGATAAATTCTAAACAGTAACTATACTTTTGTAAACTTAGGTTGTAATAATTAGCTCTGTAATTTTCGTATTTTAAATTAGTATGCAAATAAATTTGATGCAAAATGGACGAAAGATCATCTTTTTCATTCAACGTAAATGAAACTTGAATTTGCTTAACTTCTTCGGGTAAATAATTAAAATTTACCTTGTATTTGCTTTCCACATACTGCAGTAGCTCAATTCCATTTTTAAATTGAGTTTGCGAAAAGCTCAGTAAGCTAAACAAACTTAAAGCTAAAAAGATGTTTAATTTATTGCATTTCATTATCAACAAAAATATAATTATTCTTGTTGATTTGTTTGATATCTATAGAATAAGTTGAAGCAATTACAGAAAGACTTTCTTGTAAATTATTAAAAACTAAAGTTCCCGTAAATGCAGAAGGATTTTGCAAAGTAGAATAATCAACTTCTATAGAAAACTGTTCTGAAATTAAGCTTATTAAATCCTGTAAAGCTATAGCATTAAACTTAACTTCATCATTTATCCATATGGGTTGATTGTAATTAAAGTTTTTTTGATTAATTTTCTTATTTACCAAATCAATCTCAACCGATTTATTGGGTTGTAACACTTTTTTTTGATTATCGAAATACACAGCAACTTCACCTTCAAAACACATTACCTTAAAATTTGTCGAGTCACTTTCTACACTAAACTTAGTACCAAGTACTTCTATTTTTCCGTGTTGTGTGTTTACAGTAAATTTTTTGCCTTTTTCAACTTCAAAAAAAGCTTTACCACGGAGTTCGACTACACGATTTAAAAACCAAAAGTAAGAATTATAACTTAGGCTTGCTTTGCCCTGTATATGTACGTTAGATTGATCGGGTAAAATTATATTACTAAGACTATTTTTAGTATTGATGGAAGAATTACCCATAAAAAAAAGGCTGGAGCCAATACCTAGAATTAAAGCAATACTAGCTGCAACCTTTATGTATATCGATAAATTGCTTTTATTTTTTTTAGCTGAATTAATGCGTTGCTTAACTTTTTCTTTATTGTAGCTAGGAGTTTGCAAATCTGCACTATAATCTTTTATTTTTTTAAACAAAGCAAGGTCGGGTATGTTTTTCGCTTCATCTTCACTTAATTGCCCGTTTATCCATTTTGATAATTGTAATTTTTCTTTCATCATTCAATATTTTTTAATTTAAGAACTTCAAATGAGTTGGTGTCTAAATTTCTTTAATGTGTTTTCGTAAATGTTGTAATGCTAAACTCATTCTTTTTTCAACAGCCTTAAGGCCAATGTTTTCAATTTGTGCAATCTCTTTATAGCTTTTCCCATTAATTCTATGCAGCAAAAAAACACTTCGTTGCTTCGGATTTAGATTTTCGATGGCGCTTAATAATCGCTTTTTAAATTCTTTCTCTTCTAATAAAAATTCTGGAGATTGGTTATTTTCGTTAGTTTTACTGTACTGATTTTTATACTTTAATTTCACTTTTTGGTGGTGATGCTTGTTAATTAACCAATTGTTAGAAACGGTGTATAAAAAAGACTTGGCCTTTGCATAAGGTACATCTTTGCACTTTTTCCATAATTTAATAAAACTTTCTTGTACCACTTCTTCTGCCCATTCCACATTGCCAAATTTGTAATAAAAATGATGAAATATCGGTTCTGCATATTCTTCATACACTTTATTGTAAATACGTTCTTCGCAAACTTCTGTAACTAAATCTCGATTCATATTCTGCTAGCTTATTTGTAAAACAGTTGAACTATATTTTACCCTACTTTTAGGGTTATTGCTTTTTCAACTGTTATATGTAAAATAATTACTTATTAAAACCTTTGAAAATTATCTACCTTTGCTACCAATTAGCTTTCTAAGATGTTTTTCATGTAAAATGAATATACAATTGTACTTATGAAACAAAAATACTTGATTTTTTCAGCTTTTATCATCTTTTTAATTTTAGGATGCCAAAATGATGATTTTGAATTTGATTATGATAGTACGACAACTATATCTTCATCTAGTTTATTAGGTTCTTTTTTACAGCGAAGTTTACAAAATGAAACAACAAAAGATAACTTCATTGATGCTAGTAGTGCTGTAAAAATCGAATTTCCATACACTATTCAAATTAATAACCAAAGTTTTAACTTGATTGAAGAAGATGATTATCAGTCTGTTATTAATTATTTAGAAAATGAAAACTTGACTTTTTATGGGGTAGATTTTTCATTTCCGTTGGAAGTTTCTCTGGTAAATTTCGAAAAAATCACTCTTCAAAATTTCAATGAATTTGAAGCCTTAATAGCTAATTCTACTGAAAGTTCAGAAATTAATTGCATACATTTTACATATCCTATTGAACTAAATTCATTTAGTTCTTCCGATGAAAACAGCACAACCCGTATTGTTAATAATCAAGCACAATTTTATAATTTCTTGCAATTTTTAAGAGAACAAAATGGTTTTTTTCAATTTACATATCCTTTAAAATTAAATATAAATGGACAAAATACCGAAATTAATTCTGTTGCCGATTTAGAAAATACCTTTAATGCATTAGCAAACCAATGTTTTGAACCAAATCTATATGTTCCATCTACACCTGTTAGTCAACTTGATGAATTTTTAATGGATGAAAGTTTTTTTGTTTTCAATTTATTTGAAGACGGTGAAGACGAAACAGACGAAGTAGACCAATTTAGGTTTACTTTTAATGCAGATGCTACAATCTTGGTTCTAAATACGGAAAATCAAACTAACTCAAATGGAACTTGGCAAATAGAAGAACACACTAACCAAATTAAGCTCGTTTTAAGTTTTGAAGATGCTGCACTTGAAGAATTAATCGAAGATTGGGTAGTAGAAGAGTTTGGTAATAACAACCAAATTAGCCTTAGCGATGACCAAGATCAATTAATTTTTGAAAAACTTGAATAAAAAAGTAGGGTAGCCTAACTTTAAAATGTTTTACTAATAAATTTAAAAACAACTAAAAATGAAATTTTTAAAAAAGATTACTGGAATTTTAATCGTCGCAAGTTTATTTTCATGTTCATCGAACGATGATGCATCTCAGAACAATGTTAATTACGATACATCTGAAATAGCAATTAAGGTTTCTGCGATTACCAATTCAAACACATCAGATAGACCACAAGCCAAAAATGCTAATTTACAAATCGATGAATTTTGGGTGAATATTTCTAGAATTGAATTTGAATTTGCAGATGGATTTGGACAAGGAATATCTTCACCAAATATAGACGATGACCATATTGCATTTAATGCTCTACCCCAAGAAATACAAAATTATGTAACTGAAAATTACCCAAACGATGCTTTTTGTAAAGCAGAAATGGAAGATGACGACGAAGATCCTTATTTGTACGAAGTAGAATTGCAAAGTGGTACAGAGCTATATTTTACCGAAAACTTTGAGTTATTTGCTGTAGATTTTGATGACGACGGTTGTGATTTAAACGATGATGACGGAGATGATAGTGGAGATGACGATGATGATTATAAAATTTTTGGACCCTTCGAAATTAACGTGTCATCTAATCAAACTAGTATAACCGAAGTTGATATTCCAGTAGCAGAATACGAAGAAGTAGAATTCGAAATGGAGCGAAATAACAATCCTAGCAGCCCTTTATTCCAAAAATCTATGTTAATGACTGGTACACTAAACGGTTTGCCGTTCGAATTTTATCATACCTTTAGTGAAGATTTTGAAGTAGATTATGAAGATGCAGGGCAGAACCTTGTTATTACGAACGAAAACAATAATGAAATTACTTTTCAGTTCGATTTAATTAGTGTAGTTAATGCGGTTAATTTCGATGCAGCTACCGATGCTAATGGAGATGGTGTGATCGAAATAAGCCCGATAGATCCTGATGGAAATAATGCCTTAGCTTCAGAAATTAAAAATGCTATAAAAGTATATGTCGATTTAATAGACTAATAACACTTTTAAAGAATAGCAATCAAACTTAATTGAGTTATAAAAAAACCGTTTCAAATTTTTTGAAACGGTTTTTTTATAAGTTTATTCTTTAATATTTTTAAACCAATAACTTAGATAAATCGTTTTCATGAGCTAGAAATATTGATAAAAACTCTTCTTAATACATCTCTCAAAAAAAGCTGTAAACGACAGTTTTTTAAATAAAGCACCACGAATCATCATTTAAGTTTATCAGGATATTTCAATTGAAACAAAAAATTAAAGTGAATGAATTTCTGAAATTATTTTTTGTGCTAAATCGGAAGCTTCACGCTGAGATTGTGCTTCGGTATATACACGAATAATTGGTTCTGTATTCGATTTTCGTAAATGCACCCAACTAGTAGCAAAATCAATTTTAACTCCATCGATTGTTGTTACTTCTTCCTGACTGTATTTTTTGGCCATTTTCTCTAAAATTCCATCAACGTTTATTTCGGAAGTTAATTCTATTTTTTCTTTAGCCATAAAATAAGCTGGGTAGCTTGCTCTCAATTCAGATACTTTAAGCTTTTTTTCGGCTAATAAGCTTAAAAACAAAGCTAAACCAACTAAACTATCTCGACCATAATGCAATTTAGGATCTATAATTCCTCCGTTTCCTTCACCACCAATAACAGCATTCACTTCTTTCATTTTAGCCACTACATTTACTTCGCCAACGGCGCTTGCATAGTAAGTGCCACCATGTTTTTCGGTTACATCTTTTAAAGCTCTAGAACTTGATAAGTTACTTACAGTATTTCCTTTTTCTTTACTTAATACATAATCTGCAACGCTTACCAAAGTATATTCTTCTCCAAACATTTTACCATTTTCATCCATAAAAGCCAAACGATCAACATCTGGATCTACGGTAACTCCTAAATCTGCTTGGTGACTTACAACCTGTTTAGAAAGTTCAGTTAAGTGTTTTTCTAATGGCTCAGGATTATGCGGAAAAATCCCTGTAGGTTCACAATATAATTTTACAGTTTCAACACCCAATGCTTTTAATAGGGGTGGTATGCTAATTCCACCAGTAGAATTTACACCATCAAAAACAACTTTCAATTTCGCTTTTTTAATTAGTTCTACTTCAACCAATGGATGAGCTAAAACTTTTTCAATGTGAAAATCAATGTAAGCAGTGTTTGTAAATATTTTACCTAGGTTATCTATATCTGTAAACGTAAAGTTATCACTTTCAACATATTTTAAAATTGTTTTTCCTTGTTCAGCGTTCAAAAATTCACCTTTATGGTTAAGGAGTTTTAAAGCATTCCATTCTTTTGGATTATGGCTTGCTGTTAAAATAATACCACCCTGCGCTGCTTCATTAGGAACAGCCATTTCTACAGTTGGAGTAGTAGATAAGCCTAAATCGATTACATGAATACCCATGCCGACTAAGGTGTAGGTTACTAAATTTTGAATCATTTCGCCAGAAATTCTTGCATCTCTTCCTACAACAACTTTCAAGGTATTGTCTTGTTGATATTCACTTTTTAGCCAAGTTCCATATGCTGCTGCAAATTTTACGGCATCTAATGGAGTCAGGTTTTCGCTTGGTTTACCGCCTATGGTTCCACGGATTCCAGAAATAGATTTTATTAGTGTCATATTTGGTTAATTTTTAGCTAAGATAAGCTTTCTAATAATTAGTATAAAACATTATTGAATTCACTTTTTATAATTTAAGTTTGTAAGCTATGAATTACTTGGCACATATCTATTTATCAGGAAATAATCCCGATTTTAAAGTAGGAAACTTTATTGGCGATTTTGTGAAAGGCAATCCCAATGAACAATTTTCTGATGATATTGCCTTTGGTGTTTTTTTGCATCGTAAAATAGATCGTTTTACAGATACACATACACTGGTTAGAAAGTCTAGGAGCTTTTTTTTTAGTGAATTTAGCCATTACAGTGGCGTTATTACCGATGTGCTTTTCGATTATTTTTTAGCACATCATTGGTCTTCCTACCACCAACAAAACCTTACTATTTTTGTAGAAGATTTCTATAAGATTTTAAAGTCTAAATTAAGCGAACTTCCATTAGCTGTTCAAAAAATATTTCCTATCATGGTAAGGCATAATTGGCTTAACAATTACCAAAATTTAGATGGTATTCAGCATATTTTGTATCAAATGAATAAGCGTACAGCTGCTAAGCCAGGTTTGGAAAACAGCATTCTTACACTCAAACATAACTACACCGATTTAAAAAAGTACTTTGTAGATTTTTTTGAAGAATTACGTACTTACACCCAAACATTAATTGAAGCATATCAACAAAAAAAGCTGCACTTATAAAGTACAGCTTTTTTGATATTTTGTTTGATTATTTTTTAATTATCACCTTCGTTTGCAGCAGCATCCTGCTCTAATTTGGAAGTATCTAATCCGAGTAATTTCATTACTTTTTTGGTAACATCGTATTCAGGAGAAATATAAATTAAATTATTTCCTTCATTAAAAATTTGCGTAAAGCTTTCATCTTCAACAATTACTTCTAAGGCATTACCAATTTTAGTATACAATGGTCTAAGCAATTCATCTTGTTTTGTACGCAATTTTTGTTGAGAACCCTGTTGCATATTTTGGATTTCTTCTTCTAAATCTGCAAGCTCGTTAGTTTTAAATTTTTTAATTACATCGTTCATCTCTTCTTCTTTTTCATTGAACTCAGTAACTAACTTTTGGTACTCTGCATATTTATCACGCAACTTTTGGTCTAATTCAGCTCCGTATTTTTTCATTTCAGCATCAACACTTTCCAATTCTGGCATTTGCGATAAAATTACATCGGTATTGATTGTTCCTACTTTAGATTGTGCAAAGCTTATTGAAAATAACAACACAAAAAAGCCTAAAAATATATTCTTCATTATTATAATTTTTTGCAAATTAAAAGATTTTAAATGGTATGATGAAACATTTTATCATTTAAAACCGCTATCTCCTTACTAATTAATCTAAAACCGTTTATAAACAAGACCTTTTTCACCTTTATATTTGTTCAGCGAAAGCTTTAAAATCTTTCATTACTGCGTTAGATCTTTTCTTAAAAATTTCAGGTAAAATTTTGCTAATTAGCACCATAAATCCTGTAAACTTAAATTCGCTTTCGCATTTCCAATGGGTTTTTCCTTGTTCAATTTCATTAAAATAGTTTTTTTGAATGCTTGTAAAGCCTTTACCTGTGTATAAACCATGCCAATAATGTGGCAATTTTTTATCGACGATGGTTTCAAACATGGTAATGCGTTGACCTTCTAGATTTATTTTTAATTTTCGTTTAGCTCCAACTTCACCATTTTTTCCATATATGAGTTTAGTACTTTGTAAACCTCGCTGCCAACAGCTTAATTTGCTACTGTCTTCAAAAATTGCAATTACTTTTTTTAAAGGAAGGTCAATGTCTATTTGCGTAGTATATTTCATAACAGAATTTAGCTTACAAAGAAAAATAAAATTAAACACTAAGCTTTTCTAATCTTCTTTTTTATAAAAACTTAAACATTGTATACGTCTTCATTTTTGTTACTTTTGGGGTTCTAAAAAATATTTAAGATGAAATCGTTTTTTTCGTTCGCATTATTAATTTTTTCATTAAGCCTATTTGCTCAAGATAGCTTTGAAGAAGGCGTTGTTATGAAAGTAAACAATCGTAAAGTTTATTCTTCCGAATTTAAAAATGTGTATACCAAAAATGCATCTATTTTAGATGAAGAAGATAAAATGACTGTTGACGATTATTTTGAATTGTTTAAAAATTACCAACTTAAGCTCGAAGCTGCCTTAGATCAAAAATTAGATCAAGATTCTATTTTTCTAAAAGAATATAAAAAATATTACAAGCAATTAGCAGACAATTATATTGCCAATGGTAAAGTTACCGAACAAATGATAGAAGAAACTTATCAGCGTTTGGTAAACGAAGTAAAAGCCAGGCATATCTTAATAAACGCTAGTGATAATGCTACCGATGAAGAAAAAGCAAAAGCACTAGAAACTGCTAAAGAAATTAAACTAAAATTACAAAATGGAGCTGACTTTGAAGCATTAGCTCAAGAATATTCCGACGATCCTTCTGCTAAAACCAACGGAGGCAACATTGGATGGTTTAAAGCTTTTAAAATGGTATATCCATTCGAAAATGCTGCATATAATTTAAATGTAGGTGAAATATCAGATCCGGTAAAAACAAGATTTGGGTATCATATAATTCAAAAAACAGATGAGCGTAAATCTACAGGAAAGCTTCAAGTTGCACATATTATGGTAAGAATGCAGCAAAGCGATACCCTTAAAACACCAGAACAACACATTAATGAAATATATAAAAAACTCAATAATGGAAGCGACTTTAAAGATTTAGCCAAACAATTTAGTCAAGACGAAAACACAGCAGAGAATGGTGGAATAATGCCAGTATTTGAGTTAGGAAACTTAAACTCTC
This sequence comes from Psychroflexus salis, assembly GCF_014640175.1. Lineage (GTDB taxonomy): Bacteria > Bacteroidota > Bacteroidia > Flavobacteriales > Flavobacteriaceae > Psychroflexus > Psychroflexus salis. The sequence goes on from NZ_BMGL01000003.1 coordinate 136,041, forward strand.
CTGTTTTTGAAGAAAAAGCTTTTGCTTTACAACAAGATGGAGCAGTATCCGAACCCTTTCAAACTCGATTTGGATGGCACATTGTTAAACGCATTAGCACAGAAGCTTTAGATTCTTTTGAAGAGCAACGTGAGTTTTTAAAAAAACGTATTAAAACAAGTGAACGTTCCAAGCTTTTAAACAATCGAATACAAGAAAATATAGAACAGCTTTATTCAGTTTCAAAAAATAACGAAGCGGTTTCTTATATCGTTTACATTGCAACAGAAGATATCTTAAAAAGTCAGTGGCAATTACCTGAAGATGAACAGATTCCAAATAATATCTTTTTACAAATCGAAGATGAATCTCATTCTTGGCTAGACCTAGCTAAATATGTAGAAAAGCAGCAACGTGCAGCCAAAACCAATGCAAGTAAAAAAGCCATTGTTCAAGATTTAGCCAATCAATTTGTATATGGTAAATTAGTAGAATACCATAAAAAGCGATTACCCGAAATTGACCAAGAATTTGCTTTAACCATACAAGAGTATAAAAATGGTTTGTTGCTTTATGAAGTAATGGAAAGAACAATTTGGAACCCAGCCAAAAATGATAGTATTGCTTTAAAAGAATATTATAAGGCAAACAAAGATGAATTTAAAAGCAAGGAAACAATCGAATTAGAAATTGCAAGTTTTTCAAAAAAGAAAGAAGCAAGGAAATTTCTCAAAAAAGTAAGTGATACGGAAGATTTTTCATTAAAAGCAAACGAAATTGAAGATGTAATTTTTCAAGAAAAAGATGTAAAGGCTGTACATTCACCTGCTATTTCAGATAAATTAAAATTGAACAATGGTGTTTCAAAAATCTATAAACACAACGGTCAATTTGTGATTTACAATATTTTTTCTGTAAATCCTGTTCGACAACTAGATTACGATGAAGTAAAAGGAAGAGTAATTTCAAGTTATCAAAATCAGCTCGAAGCCCAATGGTTAGAAGGTTTGTTAACTAAATTTGAGTTAGAAGTTAATCAAAAAGAATTAAATAGATTAAGAAAAGAATTTGAATAAAACCCCTTCATACATCTTATTTATCTTTTCAATTTTGGTAGTTGCTTCATGCGATTATTTTGAAAGTGAAAATACCCAAACAGCGGTAGCTAAAGTGGGTAATAAGTATTTATTTGAAGAAGATTTACCAAAGTTTTCTTCAGATTTAAGCACTAAAGAAGATAGTTTAGCAGCCGTAAAACGATATTTAAATGAATGGGCATTAACACAAATCATGCTAGAAAAAGCTAAATTTAACTTGCCGAAAGAACAACAAGCGAAGTATGATGAAATGGCAAAAGAATATAGGCAACAGTTATATATAAATGCTTATAAAGATGCTTTAATTGAAAAAAATTACGAATTAAATTATGATACAGCTAAAATTGAAGCCTACTACAAAGCCAAAAAAGAAAATTTTAAATTAAAAGAAACATTACTTCAAATAAGATATTTAGCATTTCAATCTGATTTAAAGGACAAAAATGTAATAAAAACTAAATTTGAAAGTTTTACAACTAAAGATCAAGAGTTTTTAGAAGATAAGCGTCTTGAGTTTAAAAATTTCAATTTAAACGATAGCGTCTGGGTTAGGCTAGTAGATATTCAAAAAAAACTTCCTTCAATTAAAAGTAGTTTGGCAGATTTAGCAAACATAAGTACAAAACAAAAAATCGAAATATTTACTGATTCGTTACATACTTATATGCTTTTTATTAAAGACATTAAAAAGCAAAACCAAGTGCCACCCATGTCTTATTTAGCCCCTACCATTCAACAGATTTTAGAGAATAAGAAAAAACTAGAACTTAATAAACAAATAGAAAAAGATATAATTAATGATGCCATTCAAAATAATGAATACAAAATTTACTAAAGTATTAACCTGTTTTATTTTACTACTTTCCAGTATAAATGTTGTTTCGCAGGTTATTGTAGACGAGAAAGATAACTTAATAAAAGACCAAGACTCAATTGAACAAATTGAATTAAAAGTTGAAGCAAAAAGCAATAAGGTTCGATTAAAAATAGATGGAGTTGCTGCAGTTGTTGGTGAATATTTAATCATTGAAAGTGATATACAAAAATTACAAATTGATGCTAAACAGCAAAATTTGCCAGCTTCGGAAATTACTTCTTGTAAAATGTTAGAGCGACTTATGGAAAACAAACTATTTGCTCACCATGCCTTACAAGATAGTATAATTGTTTCTGAAGAAATGATCATGTCTAGAACTCAACAACAAATTGCAGGAATTGTAGAACAAGTAGGAAGCGAAGAACGCTTGTTAGAGTTTTATGGAAAAGACGATATGGACGAAATACAGCAAGAACTTTTTGAACGGAATTTAGAAAGAGCTTTAGCTGAAGAAATGCAAGGCAGTGTGGTCGATGGAATTGAAGTAACTCCCGAAGAAACCCGTAATTTTTTTGAATCGATTCCTGAAGATGAAATTCCTTTTTTTGGAGATGAAGTAGAAGTTGCTCAAATTGTAATCGAGCCCCAAATTGGAGAAAAGCAGATTGAAGAAGTAGTAGCTAGACTTAACGAAATGCGTACTGAAATTTTAGAAGAAGGAGCATCGTTTACCGCCAAGGCTGTAATTTATTCTCAAGACGAAGGTTCTAGTAAAAGCGGTGGTAAATACACGCTTACGCGCAAAGATCAATTTGTAAAAGAATTTAAAGATGCCGCTTTTAGCTTAAATGAAGGTGAAATAAGTAAACCATTTAAAACAGAATTTGGCTACCATATATTAATGGTCGAAAAAATTAGAGGTCAACAGGTCGATGTTCGTCATATATTATTGTACCCAGAAGTTACTAGAGAAGCTATTGAAGAAGCAAAAACTAAAGCAGAAAAAATAAAGAAATCTTTAGATAATGATGAACTAAGTTTTGCTGATGCCGCTAGATCATTCTCCAACGAAAAGGAAACTAAGCAAAATGGCGGTCAGTTAATAAATAATGCTACAGGCGACAAACGTTTTGAACTCGCTAAAATGGATACTGAATTGTATTCTAGAATATACAATTTAAATGAAGGTGAGACTTCTAGAGTAATTCAAGACGAAGACCGAACGGGTAAAGTTAGTTTTAAAATATTAACAGTTACTAAAAAAATTGACGAGCATAAAGCAGATTTTACTAAAGATTACCCTAGAATAAAGGAACTTGCACTAAAGCAAAAGCAAGTTAAAGAAATTGAACGTTGGAAAAGAATAAAGGTAAAAGACACGTATATTAAAATTAATGCCGACTACAAAAATTGCGAGTTTGTTAAAGAGTGGATGCAAAACTTATAAAATAAGATATGGAAGACGTTGCCAAAATAGATGAGTTAGTCCAAAAAAATAAAGCCTTAAAAACTGAAATTGCCAAAGTTATAGTAGGTCAAGAATTGGTGATAGACCAAGTTTTAAACGCAATTTTTTCAGGTGGTCACGCCTTACTAATTGGCGTTCCTGGTTTAGCTAAAACCTTATTGGTAAACACCTTGTCAAAAGCTTTGGGTTTAGACTTTAAGCGAATTCAATTTACACCAGATTTAATGCCCAGCGATATTGTTGGTTCAGAAATATTAGACGAAAACAGAAACTTTAAATTTTTAAAAGGACCTATATTTGCCAACATTGTTTTGGCAGACGAAATTAACCGTACACCACCCAAAACGCAGGCAGCTCTTTTAGAAGCCATGCAAGAAAAATCGGTTACTGTTGGTGGAAATAATTATACCTTACAAAAACCTTATTTTGTTTTAGCAACTCAAAATCCAATAGAGCAAGAAGGAACTTATCCATTGCCCGAAGCACAATTAGACCGCTTTATGTTTGCTGTACAACTCACTTATCCGAGTTTTCAAGAAGAAGTTAATGTGGTAAAAGCAACAACACAAGATAAGGACTACCAGATAGATGCCTTGTTTAAAGCTCAAGAAATTATAGACTATCAAAAACTAATTCGAAGAATCCCAGTAGCCGATAATGTAATAGAGTATGCAGTAGGTTTAGTTGCAAAAACCCGTCCAAATGAATCTAGCGCAACTGAAATTGTAAAGGAATTTGTAGACTGGGGAGCAGGGCCAAGAGCTTCTCAAAACCTTATAATTGGAGCAAAAACACATGCGGCTTTAAATGGAAAATATTCACCAGATATAGAAGATGTAAAAGCAGTGGCAATTGGAATTTTAAGACACCGCGTTTTAAAAAATTATAAAGCCGAAGCCGAAGGATTGAGTATAGAAAACATACTCGATAAATTACTTTAACATTCAAAGTTTTAAGCAAATTATATAAAACCACTCTAAATTACATTTCTTTTTATGAGCGATACTTCAGTCTAGTCTAATAAAATATCAATTTCGCAAAATATAGAATTTAAAATGATGATTCATTAATTTATTTAAAAAAATAAAGCTTCTTATTTATTATTTCCTAGTTTTTATGATAATTTTAGAGATGTTTTAAAAATGCTACTTATTTTGTATTTTTGTGAGCAATTACGATAAAAACAAAATAATATGGCATTTGATATTGATATGATTAAAAAGGTGTATCAAGACATGGATGAGCGTGTTAATAAAGCACGAGAAATTGTCGGAACACCACTTACACTTTCTGAAAAAATTCTTTACTCTCATTTGTGGGATGGAAATCCTTCCAAAATACTTGAAAGAGGAAAAGACTATGTAAACTTTGCCCCAGATCGTATCGCTTGTCAAGACGCCACTGCTCAAATGGCTCTTTTGCAATTTATGCAAGCTGGTAAAGATAAAGTGGCTGTTCCTACAACTGTTCACTGCGATCACTTAATTCAAGCAAAACAAGGTGCTGCAAAAGATTTACAACGTGCTAACGAAACATCAAACGAAGTTTTTGACTTTTTAGAATCGGTTTCAAATAAATACGGTATTGGTTTTTGGAAACCAGGAGCAGGAATCATTCACCAAGTAGTATTAGAAAATTATGCATTTCCTGGTGGAATGATGATAGGTACCGATTCTCACACGGTTAATGCAGGTGGATTAGGTATGGTTGCTGTTGGTGTCGGTGGAGCTGATGCGGTAGACGTAATGGCTGGTATGCCATGGGAATTAAAATTCCCAAAACTAATAGGTGTAAAACTAACAGGAGATCCACAAGGTTGGACTGCTGCAAAAGATGTTATTTTAAAAGTGGCCCAAATTCTTACTGTTAAAGGTGGAACTGGTTGTATAGTAGAATATTTTGGTGAAGGTGCTAAAAATTTGTCTTGTACTGGAAAAGGTACAATCTGTAATATGGGTGCTGAAATTGGAGCAACTACTTCAACTTTTGGTTACGACGATTCTATGGAGCGTTTTTTAAGAGCAACTGATCGAAATGACATTGCTGATGAAGCTAATAAAATTAGAGAACACCTAACTGGAGATCCTGAAGTATACAACGAACCCCACAAATATTTTGACCAAGTAATCGAAATTGATTTGTCTACATTGCGTCCCCACTTAAATGGACCCTTTACGCCAGATTTAGCAACTCCTGTTGGAGAACTAGGCGAGAAAGCAAAGAAAAACGATTGGCCAATTAAAGTAGATTGGGGTTTAATCGGTTCGTGTACCAATTCTTCTTACGAAGATTTAACCAGAGCAGCTTCAATTGCTCAACAAGCTGTCGATAAAAAATTAAAGCCTAAATCAGATTTTGGAATTAACCCTGGTTCAGAACAAATTCGTTTTACGGCAGAACGCGATGGTTTATTAAAAGTATTCGAAGATTTAGGTGCTACATTGTTTACCAACGCATGCGGGCCATGTATTGGACAGTGGGACAGAAGCGACCGAAAAGGAGATGAGAAAAATACCATTGTACATTCATTCAACCGAAATTTTTCTAAACGTGCCGATGGAAATCCAAATACACACGCTTTTGTAGGTTCACCAGAAATGGTTGCTGCTATTGCAATCTCTGGTAGATTGGATTTCGACCCAATGAACGATACTTTAATTAATGAAGATGGCGAAGAAGTAAAGTTAGACCCACCAAAGGGTATTGAATTACCACCACTAGGTTTCGATGTAAAAGATAATGGATATGTTGAGCCTGTAAAAGATGGTAGTAAAGTAAATATTAAAGTTGCAGAAGATTCTAATCGTTTACAACTTCTTGAGCCATTCGATCCTTGGGATGGTAAAAACTTAATGGGTGCCAAACTCTTGATAAAAGCGCACGGAAAATGTACTACAGATCATATCTCTATGGCTGGACCTTGGTTAAAATACCGTGGTCACTTAGATAATATTTCAGATAACTGTTTAATTGGGGCTGTTAATGCTTTTAATAAACAAACTAATTTTGTGAAAAGCCAAATTACAGGCGAATATGATGCCGTGCCTAAAACACAACGTCAATATAAAGCTGAAGGAATTCCTACTGTAGTAGTTGGCGATCATAATTATGGAGAAGGTTCATCTCGTGAGCATGCAGCAATGGAACCTAGACACCTTGGTGTTCGCGTGGTTTTAGTAAAATCTTTTGCAAGAATTCACGAAACAAACTTGAAGAAACAAGGTATGTTAGGAATTACTTTTCAAAATGAAAACGATTATGATTTAATTCAAGAAGATGATACATTCAACTTTATTGATTTAGAAAATTTCGCAGAAGATAAGCCTTTAACCATCGAAATTGAACACAAAGACGGTTCTAAAGACACTATTAAAGCAAACCATACTTACAACGAAACACAAATTGGTTGGTTTAAAGAAGGATCTGCTTTAAATATGATTAAAAAAATGAATAAGTAAAACCTTTTTAAAAGTTTATTAAAGCCGCTTCATTTTTGAAGTGGCTTTTTTATTTAGTACTGAACAAAAATGAATGTGTTAAATTGATGCTTAATTCCTGTACACATGAGCAGGCTTACCAATTATAATCAATAATTTTGACATTTTAATAACTGAATATTATACTTAATGAGAATCATTCCCGCTATAGATATTATTGAAGGTAAATGTGTTCGTTTAACTAAAGGCGACTACAATACCAAAAAAATTTATAATGAAGATCCGATTGAAGTGGCTAAATCATTTGAAGCTGCTGGAATTGAATATCTACATCTAGTCGATTTAGATGGAGCGAAATCAAACCACATTGTTAACTATAAAATTTTAGAAAAAATTGCATCAAAAACTAATTTAAGTATTGATTTTGGTGGAGGTTTAAAAACAGATAAAGACTTACAAATTGCATTTAATTCGGGTGCAAATCAAATTACTGGTGGTAGCATTGCTGTAAAAAAACCATCTGTTTTCGAAAGTTGGTTAAAGCAATATGGAAGTGATAAAATAATTCTTGGTGCCGATTGCAAAGACGAAAAAATTGCCGTGAGCGGTTGGCAAGAAGAAAGTGAATTAGATGTAATTCCTTTTATTGAAGAATATCATCAAAAAGGAGCAGCTTACGTAATTTGTACCGATATTTCGAAAGACGGAATGCTTAAAGGACCATCAGTTGAATTGTATCAGAAAATACTTCTGCATTTACCAAATATAAAATTAATTGCATCTGGTGGAATTTCAACGATAGATGAATTTCCAAAACTTCAAGAAATGGGTTGTGAAGGAGTAATTCTTGGTAAAGCTATTTATGAAAATAGAATTAGTTTAAAACAAATTGAAGCATTTATTGTTGGGAAATGAGAAATTAGAAGTGAGAAAACAATCTAGAAATATTTACCAAAACTACCAACTAAAGACTAATAGCTAAAACCGCAAACTTTTAAAAATGCAAACCAAACGAATTATACCTTGTTTAGATATTAAAAACGGAAGAACTGTAAAAGGAATTAACTTTGAAGATCTTCGTGATGCTGGAGATCCTGTAGATTTAGCAGAAATTTATTCAGAACAAGGTGCAGACGAATTGGTTTTTTTAGATATTTCTGCAACCGAAGAAAGAAGAAAAACGCTCGCTAAATTGGTCGAGCGCGTTGCTGAACGAATTAACATTCCATTTACCGTTGGAGGTGGAATTTCGACTATTGAAGATGTAAGTATCTTGCTAAATTCGGGTGCAGACAAAGTTTCTATCAATTCTGCTGCTGTAAAAAATCCAGATTTAATTACCCAGATTTCTAACCGGTTCGGAAATCAATGTGTCGTAGTGGCCATCGATGCAAAAGAAGTAAACGAACAATGGAAAGTGCATTTGGTAGGAGGAAAGCAAGCCACCGAAATCGATTTGTTTGATTGGGCCATAAAAGTTGAAAAATTAGGTGCTGGAGAAATACTTTTTACATCAATGAATAACGATGGGACCAAAGCCGGTTTTGCTAACCAAGCTTTAGCCAAGCTTTCTACTTTGGTTAATATTCCCGTAATTGCTTCAGGTGGAGCTGGAAACAAAAAGCATTTTTTAGAAGCTTTTCAACAAGGTAATGCAGATGCAGCCCTAGCGGCAAGCGTTTTTCATTTTAAAGAAATTGAAATTCCTGAATTAAAACAATACTTATCTACTAATACCATACAAGTTAGAATATGAACATACTAAATCAAGCTGATTTCAAAAAAAATGAAAATGGATTATTGCCAGCTATAATTCAAGATTCTGAAACTAAAAATGTATTAATGTTAGGATACATGAATCATGATGCTTTAAAAAAGACCTTAGCAACTAAAGTAGTTACTTTTTTTAGCCGAAGTAAAAATAGATTGTGGACCAAAGGTGAAGAAAGTGGAAATACCCTGGAGCTTAAAGATATTCAATTAGATTGCGACCAAGATACTTTTTTGGTTCAAGTGAAACCGATAGGGCCAACCTGTCACAAGGGGACAGATACTTGCTGGGGCGAAAAGAACGAAACTAATTTCGGGTTTTTAAGTAAGCTTGAAAATACAATTGAACAACGAAGAAATTCGGCATCGAAAGAAAGCTATGTAGCTGATTTATTTGAAAAAGGAATTAATAAAATTGCTCAAAAAGTAGGCGAAGAAGCAGTTGAAGTGGTTATTGAAGCCAAAGATAATCAGGATGATTTATTTTTAAATGAAAGTGCTGATTTACTATTTCACTATTTAATTTTACTACAAGCAAAAGCTTTTAAATTAAAGGATGTAGAACGCATACTTAAATTGCGAGAAAAGTAATATTAATTATTTTGCTTGTTGAAAGTATTATAAATATGGCTAATAATGCCTTTTTATCATTTTTTGGTTAGCTTTTAGTGACTTTAAAACTGAAGGTGTTATTGTTAGCAATAGTAAGAATCTAAGCAGAGGTGAAGTGTTATTTATTTTTTTTTCTGAATAACATATGAATAGATTATAATTGAAACATACAATACAGTAATAATTTATAAATAAAGCCCTAATCTTGCGCTGTAGTATTTTGTATATTTGCCACATGAATATAGTATACTTTATAAGTGGTGGCGAAATTGCTATTATTTTATTAATAGTGGTTATGGTGTTTGGAGCAGATAAAATTCCAGATATTGCTAGGAATTTAGGTAAAGCTGCAAAATCTGTTAAAAACGCTACAGACGACATTAAATATGAAATTACTAAATCTTCTGAACAGACTACTAAGGAGATGAATAAAGTTGATATTACCAAACAAATCGACCAAGAAGCTACAAAAGTTAAAGAAGATATCGACGAAATAACAGGTCCTATAAAACGCCGATTTTAAATGAAATTAAAACATAACATAGGTAAGTTAGACCGTGCTTTACGAACCCTGCTTGCTATCGGTATTGCTTTGTTATATTTATTTGATATAATTACGGGCAAACTAGGCATTAGTTTAATGCTTTTTGCCATCGTTTTATTAATTACTAGCTTATTAAACTTTTGTCCGTTGTACCGTATTTTCAGATTTAATTCTTGTAAATTCGATCCTAAATCATAATTAGAGTATTTATTTTACTCTAGTTAATGTTAAACCATCTCGAATAGGAAGTAAAATAGACTCTACAGCTTCATGTTCATTAATATATGCATTATAGCTTAACAGTGCCGCAGTATCTAAGTCTTTAGGGTTTAATTCTTCTACCACTTTACCACTCCAAAGTACATTATCTGAAAGTATTAAAGCACCTGGATTACACATGGGTAGAATTAAATCGAAATAATTTTTGTAATTAATTTTATCTGCATCAATAAAAACTAAATCGAACTTTTTATCAAGTTTTGTAATGATGTTTAACGCATTGCCAACATGTTGAATTATTTGTAAACCATAATCAGATTCATCAAAATACTTACGTTGCAAATCTTCTAATTCTTCATTTTTATCGATGGTGTGTAATTCTCCATCTGCTTGTAAACCTTCAACAAGAGAGAGGGCTGAATAACCTGTATAAGTTCCAATTTCTAAAATATATTTTGGAGCTTTTAATTTAGAAATCATACTTAATAATCTTCCCTGGAAATGTCCGCTTAACATGCGTGGTTGTAAAACTTTTTGCCAAGTTTCGCGTTGTAAATTTTCAAGTAATTTGGGCTCTTTCATGCTGTGCATTTCAGCATAATTTTCAATTTTTTCTGGTAAAAAATGCATCATCTTAATATTTTATTAACCAAGTCTTTTTTCCCTTTTTCATCCTCGCCATACAACCACTGCAACACATTATCAGACCAGATTTCGTCTCGATCTTTTTCTGTAATTACTTTTTGATCGACCGCCAAATCAAGAATTTTTCCTGGATAAGAAGATTGTTTTTCGCTTTCCATTTCACCTAAAGGATAAGGATCGTCTAAACCTGTAATAATTTGTTTTGGATGTTGATTATCAACTAATAATTTAAAAGATTTCGTATCGTGTACCAACGTATCGAAAAATATGTTTTTGTGTCCAACTGATTTTCTTGGATGTGTTTTTCCTTCAAATAAATCTGGTCTACCATCAAAACCTTGTATTCTTCTTCCTAAGTTTATTTGCGCCAGTTGGCCTCCGTGAGCAAAACAAACTCTCATATTTGGGAATTTATCTGCATATCCATTTAAAGTAAAAAAATGGTAAGCATCTGCGCATTGAGCAAGCATCCAAATTAAATGGAATCGCCAAGAAGTATTTTCTAATTTTATAAATTTTTCACCATCGTACGGATGCACTTCAACTGCTAAGTTATATTTGCTAGCCATTTCGAAAATGGGCTCGTTTTCTTCATCAAAAATACAACGCCATGTGCCAATACTGTCCATATAGTGCGTAGGTAAACAAAGCAAACGCAAGCCTAAATCTTCAACACAGCGTTCAATTTCCCAAAGTGCACCGCGAACAAATCCAGGATGTACGACAAAACCACAGGAAAACTTTTTAGGATGGTCATGTTGAACGCGAGCATTAAAATCGTTTTGGAAGCGTAAGGCCTTTTTCATTTCTTCTACACGCAAACCATTTCCATACAATTGCGATAAATTTAAAATTACTGCATGGTCAATATTAAAACGTTCCATCCACTCCAGTTTTTCTTTTAAAAAAAAACTAGAATCGGTTACCGGGCGTTTCCAACCTTTTTGAAGCATGAATTTTTTATCATCATCTACCCAAAAAATTTCTTTTTCCCGCATAAAATCGGGTATTTCTTCTGGATAAGGAAGCAAATGCGAGTGTCCGTTAATTCGTAATTTTTTTTGCATGAATTTAATTTAAGGAAGTTCGTTATAAGCGATACAAATATTTTTTGGTTCGGTAAAAAAGCGAAGTGCTTCTAAACCACCTTCTCGGCCCATTCCACTTTGCTTAGTGCCACCAAATGGAGTTCTTAAATCGCGATTTAGCCATGTATTAATCCAAACAATTCCACTTTCTAGTTCTTGGCTAAGCCGCATGGCACGATCTATATTTTTTGTCCAAAGTGTAGCCGACAAACCGTATCGACTATCGTTAGCAAGGGCAAGAGCTTCGGCTTCATCTTTAAATGGCATTAAGGTAACTACAGGGCCAAAAATTTCTTCCTGGTTTAGTGAACACTTGTTGGTTTTTACTTCTATTACAGTAGGTTCAAAATAATATCCATTTTCGAAATTTTTAAGTACTACGCGCTTTCCTCCACACAATAGCTTGGCTTCATCGGTATTGATTTGCTTTACATAACTTTCAATTTTTTCTAGATGAGATTTAGAAACTATTGCGCCTAAGTCGGACGATGCTTCAGATGGATGGCCTAGGTTTAATTTTTTCACTTTTGCAACAAAATCAGTTTTGAATTTTTCATATATACGTTCTTCAACAAAAATTCGCGAACCACACAAACAAATTTGACCTTGATTGGTAAACGAAGATTTTACAGTATTCGCTAACATTTTTTCGTAATCGCAATCTGCAAAAATTAAGTTAGGGTTTTTACCACCTAATTCTAGAGATAATTTTTTAAATTGTGAAGCAGCAGCTTTCGCTATGTGTTTTCCTGTAGAAGTACCTCCTGTAAAAGAAATAGCTTTTACTTTGGGATGCGTAACTAAAGCATTGCCTACTTCGTTACCCAATCCGTGTACAATGTTTAAAACGCCTTTGGGTAAACCAGCTTCTATACAAATTTCGCTTAATAAATATGCAGTTAAAGGAGTTACTTCGCTGGGTTTGGCAATTACACAGTTTCCTGCTGCTAGAGCCGGAGCAATTTTCCAAGTAAGTAAATATAAAGGCAAATTCCATGGAGAAATACAACCGACCACGCCAAGGGGTTTACGTAGTGTAAAATTTATAGTCTGCAAACCAATACTCTCGTGTGTTTCTGTCGAAAATTGTGTAATAGCTTTTGCAAAAAAGCTAAAATTATCGGCAGCTCTTGGAATATCAATTTTTGAAGCTAAGTGTATGGGTTTCCCATTATCCTTCGATTCTGCTTTGGCTAAATCTTCGGCATTAGCTTCAATTAAATCTGCAATTTTTTGTAAAATTTTACTGCGGTCAGCTACAGTTGAATTCTTCCATTCTACAAAAGCCTGTTCGGCAGCTTGCACAGCTTCATCAACATCGTCGGCATTGCTTTTTGGTATGCTGCCATAGGTAATTGCAGATGCAGGTTCAATTAAATCCAGATAATTTGAAGATTTTGATTTGGTAAGTTTACCATTTATGTAATTAAGAATTTCCAAAAGCTATATTTGTTAAATAATGCATGCAAAGTACTTATTTTTTCGTGAAATTGATAAATCTTACTGTCAACTTTTGTAAAACTTATTTTTTAACTTCACTTTTAAATACTTAGAGATTTATGCAATAATTAAGCTATTTTTGGGTTATTGAATTCGTTAAAGTTTAGTTTATTTGTAGGAATAAATATGTTGTAAAAACAAGACTATGCCAAATATAAAATATGTTTTATGGATGAGTCTATTTTTTGTGTGTTACCTAAATGGGTTAGCTCAACGAGAAAGAGATACTATAAAGCCCGAAAAATTAATTATTACTAAGCAATACAATCCTAGCGTTAATGATGCTTTTAAAATTAAAAAGCAACCTAGATTAAGCGATAGTATCTTACCTAAACCAAAAACCTTAACTTATTCTATTTTAGATGTGCCTGTAGCTTCTACGTTTACTCCAGCTAAGGGGAGGGCTGGAGGTTTACGCCTACAACCCGATAATATAGATGCTTACACCAACTACGCACGAATTGGAGCTGGTAATTTTACTAGCGTTTTAGCAGAATTCTATTCGCAAGTTGCATTAAATGCAAATCAAAAAATTGATTTAGGTCTATCTCATTTTTCTTCACAAGGTGGAATAGATGAAGTAGTTTTAGATGATGATTTTATGACGAATGAATTGAATTTAAATTTTACTTCTGAAGAAAAAAGTTTAGTTTGGAAATTAAGCGGTGGATTAACATATAATCGATTTAATTATTATGGCGTTAATGAAGATTTAATTTTTGCTTTGGAAACCAATCATAATGATATTTCGCAAAACTATTTAGGCTTCAATTTGGGTGGAGATCTTGAGTTTTATAAAGGTGTTTTTAAAAAAATAACTTTTGATTATTCTAATTTTTCAGACAACTTTGATAGCCAAGAAAATAGATTTAAAATTCAACCACAAATCGATTTCTTTATTGGTGACCAACGTATCGAAAATTTTGTAAAGTTTGATTATTTAGCTGGTGATTTTTCTAATTTAGTATTTCCAGCTTACAATTACGCTTGGGCAATTACTTCTTATAATCCTAATCTTCAAATTAACGAAGACCGATTCAGCTTAAAGTTAGGAGCAGAAGTTGCTTTTTTATCTGATATTGAAAACAGTGAAACCGAGTTTTATGTATATCCTAAAGTTGAAGGGAATTACCAAATTAACCAAGATAACTTAATTGCTTTTGGTGGGGTAGATGGTGGTTTAGACCAAAATTCGTATCAAAGTTTTTCAACAAGTAATCCATTTGTATCACCAACATTTCCAATTGCTCCAACCAATCGTCAATACGATGCTTATTTAGGTTTAAAGGGTGGAAGTTATGCTTGGAGTTACAATGCTAAAGTTAGTTTTACATCGCAGGAGAACAATCCGTTTTTTAGTCGTTTAAATCCACAATTTGTACCTAATGAAGTTTTTACGCATGACAATTCTTTTCAAATAATTTACGATGCTTTAACTACCACAGCTATTGATGTTGAAATAGATTATAGCATTAATAATAAAATAAATGTTGGTGTGGAAGCTAACTATTCGGCCTACGATACCGAAGTCTTAGCATCTGCTTTTAACTTACCTAATACACGCGCTTCTGTGTTTGCTAATTATAAAATGAACGACCAATGGAAGTTTGGCGCATCGGTATTTTATGTAGGCGAGCGTGATGACTTACAAGTTGATCGCTCTTTACAAGCTTTTGGAACTCCAGAGGTGATTACATTAGATAGTTTTGTTGATGCAAACTTTACCGCACAGTATAAAATAAATAGCCAATTACATGCTTTTGTTGAAGCTAAAAATTTGTTTGGTGGTAACTACGAACGTTGGCTAGCTTATCCAGTACAAGATTTTCAGATTTTAGGTGGAATAAGTTTTCAGTTTGATTGGTAATTCTTAACAATTTAGAAACATTGAAATTAAGTTTTGAGTTAATTTTGCAATTCAAACAAATATGCTTTAATGGGTAAGAAACCTAAAAAACCTGCTAAGTTTAAACGCTCAGATCGCAGCAGACCGTACTTAAATGTATTGGACTTTTTAGCTGAAGAAAAAACGTTTTTATCTATTGTTTTAGTTGGTTTAATATTAGCTGCAGCTGTTACTTTTAATGCCAATGCAGCTATGTGGCTAGGTTTCTTTTTTGCTGCTTATGCAGCAGTTGCTAACGACAGTATTCAATCTTTAGGTACTTTTATAGAAAGTAATCGTGCTCGGCAATGGTGGATTTTATGGCTCTACATTGGTGGTATTTTTGTGGTTACTGTTACCTTTAGTTATGTAATTTACGACGGCGATGTAACATACCAACGTTTAATGACTTTAAACGCTGATGGAACTAAAGCTTTTCCGCATCCAACCGAAGACCTAGGGAAAAACTTTAGTTTTTTCCAAGTAATAGCTCCCTTAGTATTATTGATACTTACCCGTTTAAAAATGCCAGTTTCAACAACTTTTTTGTTGTTATCGGTCTTTAGTGCAACATCTTCAGGAATTACGTCTGTAGTTTCAAAAAGTTTGTCGGGTTATGCAATGGCTTTTATAATTTCTTTTGCTATTTGGTATTTGTCTTACAATACTATTCGCAAACATTTTAAAAGTAGAAAACACCATAAAGCATGGTCTGTTGTGCAGTGGGTAATAAGCGGTTCGCTTTGGGCAGTTTGGGTTATGCAAGATGGAGCAAATATTGCTGTTTATTTGCCGCGACAATTAACTATTACTCAATTTTTAATTTTTACATTAACTATTTTTGCTGGTTTAGGTGTTTTATTCTATTTACGTGGTGATAAAATACAAGAAGTTGTAAGTAAAAAATCTCGTATTTCAGATATTCGAGCGGCCACATTAGTTGACTTTTCTTACGTAATCTTGTTAATTTATAAGCTGTTTATCAGTACCGTTCCTTTAAGTACAACCTGGGTTTTCCTTGGAATTATTGGCGGTAGAGAAATTGCTATTAGTTTGTCTAGAAACAAAAAGGGTAAAAAACACAAAAAGAAAGCACGCAACCTTATTCTTAGAGATTTTGGAAATGCTTTTACAGGATTACTTATTTCAGTTGCTCTTGCAGCTGCAGCTAATAAGGGAATTCGTGAAGATATTTTCAATACAATTTTGAATATCTTCAATTAATTAAAATGATTTAGATAAGGCATTTTAAATATAGCTCTTTGCTTAGCTTCATTTTCACTTTGCTTTTTTTTGAAGCCTTCTACACAGTATTTTTTCAGAATTTATTAGCTTAGCATACATATCTGTAGTGAATTATTTACAATAAAGTCTTCGTTTTTTAAAAATAAAAGAAAATAAAAATCTTAATATTAGTTCATAGAAAAACCTTAGGCCTAGGTGTTAAATTTAAGTTTCAGTATTTCTCTTTTTTGAAACTCGGCAATTCTAGTTATATTTAGCCAAAAACATATGACGCGTTATTTTAAACCTATTTACTTATCCTTAGCACTTTTAAGTTTACTTTCATGTTCATCAAAAATGGAAGTCGATTTAATTATTACCGATGCTAAAATTTATACGGTAGATTCATCATTTAGTATATACCAAGCAATGGCTATTAAAGATGCTAAAATTTTAGGCATAGGAAGTACCGAACAAATACTCAGAGAATACACTTCGAGTAAAATTGAATCAAAAGAAGGTAAAATAATATATCCAGGTTTTATTGATGCACATGCTCATCTTTATAACTTAGGAATGCAAATGCAGCAAGTTAACTTGACAGGTGCAACAAGTTTTGATGAAGTGGTTTCAAGAATAGAAGAATTTCAAAAGAAAAATCAAAAAAAATATATAATTGGTCGGGGTTGGGATCAAAATTTATGGGATGGCAAAAATTTTCCAACCAAAGATACTTTAGATGTTCTGTTTCCTAACACACCAATCGCATTATCAAGAATCGATGGCCATGCTATGTTGTGTAATGCTAAAGCACTAGAATTAGCTAAAATTGATGAACAAACACAAACTAAAGGTGGAGCCATTTTAAAAGATGAAAACGGATACTTAACTGGCGTTCTTATCGATAATCCTATGCAAATGGTTTTTAATAGCTTTCCAGAAGTTAGTATAAACGAAATTTCAAAAGCTTTAAGAGATGCAGAACAAGTTTGTTTATCTTATGGATTAACAAGTCTTTCTGACGCAGGACTTTCCAAAAAAGTAATAGAAAGCATTGATAGTTTACAAAAAGCCGATATTTTAAAAATGCGCATCTATGCAATGGTGAGTAATAATGAAGAAGATTTAGACTATTATTTATCTAAGCCACCTTACAAAACCAATAAGCTTAATGTTAGATCCGTAAAAGTTTATGCAGATGGTGCGCTTGGTTCTCGGGGAGCAGCTTTAAAAGAAGAATACTCAGACCACGAAGGCCATTTTGGAAGTATGGTTATAGGGCATGATGAATTTTTACAATTAGCCAACCGAATTGCTAAAACAGAATTTCAAATGAATACGCATGCTATCGGAGATTCAGCAAATGTTTCTGTTTTAAAAACCTATCAAAATATTCTATCAGGTAAGAAAGATAAACGTTGGCGAGTTGAACATGCCCAAATTTTAGATGAAACAGATTTTCAATATTTCAATAAAAATATACTTCCTTCAGTTCAACCAACACACGCAACTAGCGATATGTATTGGGCTGAAGACCGTATTGGTAGCAAACGCATTCAACATGCCTATGCATACAAACAACTTTTAAATCAAGTTGGAATTTTACCTCTTGGAACAGATTTTCCAGTAGAGCAAGTAAATCCCATGTTAACCTTTTATGCCGCAGTAAGTAGACAAGACACCGACGGATTTCCCGCAGGTGGTTTTCAAAAACAAAATGCATTGAGTAGAAAAGAAGCTTTAAAAGGAATGACCATTTGGGCTGCATACGCTAATTTTGAAGATCATGAAAAAGGAAGTTTAGAAAAAGGAAAATGGGCTGATTTTATTGTGTTAGATGAAGATTTGTTGCATATTCATATTCAAAAAGTACCTAATTTGGTGGTGAAGGAAACTTATATAGACGGTAAGTTGGTTTTTTTACATTAACTTAAATGCTTGAAAATTATATCTTTCTAAAAATATTAGGTAATTTTTTCACAGATTATGAAAAATACAATATTTTTATATAGATTTGTTTAAAATCAATTCCAATGAAACGAAATTTTAATTTTTTAATTTGCTTAATCCTTTTTGTAAGTTTAT
The DNA here is from genome assembly GCF_014640175.1 of Psychroflexus salis. Taxonomy (GTDB): domain Bacteria; phylum Bacteroidota; class Bacteroidia; order Flavobacteriales; family Flavobacteriaceae; genus Psychroflexus; species Psychroflexus salis. The sequence goes on from NZ_BMGL01000003.1 coordinate 154,411, forward strand.
TGAGCACTTCGTGTTCAGTAGAAACAGAAAAACATGAAATAGTAACTCCTGTATTAGAATTAAAGGCTGTTGGACCGCTTTTTGAAGGATCCAACACATCAACAGCAACTTGGGAATTTACATTAGAAGAGTTGTTTCCAACAATTGAAGGTGAAGTAATTATAGAAAAAGCCAGAATTACAGCAATTCAGGTAAAGCCAAAATCCAATTTAGATTTACCAAAAATCAGTAAAATGGTTATGGAAATGAAATCTAAGTACACTAAAATGAATAGGATTGGACTCCTAGAAAGCAATATACAACAAGACAAAACTTACGATTTACAAATTGCCGACGAACAAGAAGAAGTAGATGTTGCTATTACGGATGAACGGATTACTTTTGTAGGTGATTTTGATATGCTTGACGAAGATTTTTACGAAGATGTAATTTTCGATTTGCAAGTTAGCTTTGAAATAGAAACCCGAAAATAAATTTGAATACTATGAAGAATACATTTTTTTTACTTGCCATTTTTTTATTTAGTTTTATAGGTAATGCGCAAGATGCAGACGATATTGTTGGTGTTTGGGAACCTGGACACGGCAAGGCTAAAGTTAAAATCGATAAAATTGATGGTAAATACTATGGTAAAATTGTTTGGCTAAAAGAAGCCAAAGACCCTGCAACAGGAGAACCGAAAGTAGATAAAAATAACCCAGATGAAAGTATGCGAAATGTGCCTTTACGTGGTTACAGAATTTTAAAAGATTTTGTTTATCAAGGCGATGGTGTTTGGGAAGAAGGTACTATTTATGATCCTGAAAATGGAACTACTTACAGCTGTGTAATTACCATGAAAGACGAGAATGAACTTGATATTCGTGGTTATGTTGGTGTAAAGACTTTTGGAAGAACCGACACTTGGAGAAGATTAATATTAAAAAAGAAATAAACGTCTTTTAACTTATAAAACTGCTGAGATTTAGCAATCTCAGCAGTTTTGTTTTAAACACAAGAAAACATGAAACATAATTCCTTTTACATTTTTTTTCTTAGCTTTTTTATCATCGGTTTTTTATGCGTTAATGCGCAGGAAGATGAAGAAGATTATAGTATTTACGACGATTTTGAGTTGGAAAATGATACGCCTATTAAACGCTATGCAAAACCAACTATTTCAGGAATGAGTCCGCAAAAGTTTATAGGAATTAGTTTTGATGCTCAAATGCCGTATCGTTACGAATTTTCGAATGTAACTTTTCCAGAATCAGCAGGAAATGGATTTGATGTAGACGAAGAAAACCCTAACATTAACGAACAGGGAACTGCAAAATTTACAGGTGGTCTACGATTCAATACCAACATCCCTATTATTTCTAAGAGTAGTTTTGTTTGGCAGTCTGGAATAAATTTTATGGACACTCGTTATACCATTGCAGAAGCACCAAACGCTCCAAGACAACCCGTTTTACTTCCTGATGGAACGCAAGCAAGAAGTTTAGGTCAAATTTTAAATGAAGATGGACTAAGAAACATTAATTGGACAAACACCTTCTTTTTTCCTTTGAATGAGACAGAATTTATTGTTTTTCAATCTCAAATGGATCTAAGTGGAAATTACGATTTAGATACTTTTCAATCTTTAAACACTCTTCGTTACAGTGCCGCAGCAGTTTATGGACGAAGAGTAAACGATTATTACCGATGGGGAGTAGGTGTGGCTAGAACATATCGTGTTGGTAACTTAAATTATGTACCTGTAATTATGTTCGATTGGACCTCTGAAAATAGAAAATGGGGTACAGAAATTTTATTTCCCGCTCGAGCTTATGTACGATATAATTTCAGCAAAAATGCCTTACTATTGGCTGGTTTTGATTTAGAAGGACAAAGCTACCGAATAGACGATTACTCCATTAATGGAAATTCTTACGAAATAAGACGTGGCGAAGTACGACCTAAATTAGAGTTTCAAGCTAAAATAACGGGCTATATTTGGGCCAGTGTACAAGCTGGATACCGTTGGGATTGGTCTTATGATGCGGACGAATTAGATGCTAATCAAGATTTTTTCCGTGGATTTTTTGGAAATCAAGAATTTGGTATGGTTAATAGTTTAGAAAATCCTTTGTTTTTTAATGTAGGACTAAATTTTGTAAGTCCATAAAAACGTAAGGATTTTATAAATTTTAAAGCCATTTTACAATTGTAAAATGGCTTTAAAATTTATTGTATTTATCCAATAATTTAATGATCATTATTGCTAATAATGTTAATAGAATAAGAAGTGATTTTTATTATTCATCGCGAATTCCACAAGTATTGTGTGCAATTTTAAAATGGGTTTCTAAACTAAAATTATTTTCTATGCTAAAATATTCTTGTTGAAACATATATATGTTTGCTGGATACACCAGTCTAAAAATTGAATAATTATCCAATTCGTTTAAAAAACTAAAGGTATCCTTATCATTATTTATTTCAATTAAATCGAACCTTCTAGATTGTGTATTGTAGGTGGTTAACTTAATTGGATAAACAAATTCAGCACATTCAATATGTTCATCGTATAGTATACCTTCATTACATTGAAGTTTTAAACTGTTTAATTCAGTTTCATTATTAATGTTATGTATTTCGAAATTTGTAAGGCTTATGCTTAACGGATAAACAAGTTCAATTTCATAATCTACATCGCTATACTCGTCCAAGTCATCATAGGTGTTAATTTCATGCGCTTCATTATTGATAATAATTTCGTAAGGGAAATTGATACTAAAACAATGCGAATCATCAATAAAATCATCGTAGTAAGCTTTATGCGATGTTACAGACTTCATTAGCGAAGTTAAATCATCATCGATGTATAAATTTTCTTCATTTTCTTCATTAATTAGTACCGTTTCATTTTCAAAACAAGAAGTTAAAAAAAGAGGCGTAAAAATCAACAAAGTAAGTTGTTGTATATTGAACTTCATTTCAATGCTATTTTCATTTACAATAAAACAATTCAAAATTAAAATATCCTACCATCTGTTATATTTTTTTACATTTACCCTAAATTTGTCGTATGCAAAAACCAATTTTCACTAATGTTTGCGAAGAACATTTATTTTCAAAGTTACATAAAAAGTATGCTTCAAATTTACACGACTTCATTTATTATAAATTTGGTAATGAAGCCGATGCTTCAGATAAAGTACAACATGCTTTTTTAAAACTTTGGGAAAATTGTAAAGATATAACTCCAGACAAAGCTAAAAGTTTTTTGTTTTCGGTAGCTAATAATGCAACTTTAAATGTTATAAAACATAAAAAGGTTGTGTTGAAGTATCAAAAAATTCCCCAAAAAACTTCAACCCAAATAGACCCACAACACGTATTAGAAGAAAAAGAATATCTTGAAAAATTTCAAAAAGCACTTTCTAATTTAAGTCCAAAAAAAAGAGCTGCTTTTATGATGAATCGAGTAGAAGGGAAAACGCACCAAGAAATTGCAGATGTATTAGGAGTATCTAAAAAAGCAATTGAAAAACGAATTTACACCGCTCTAGTTCAGCTTAAAAACGAACTTGGCGAATTTTAACACTATTAAAGTAGGAATTTTTTAGTTAAAGTTGTCTAATATTTGGGAATGAAATTGTTATGAAAGAAGAAAAACAAATTAAAGATTGGTTGAGTGGTTCGATGTCTGCTGAAGAATTAGCAGACTTTAAATCATCTAAAACATATTCTGCTTTAATGAAGATAGATGATGCAGCGAGTTATTTTAAAGCACCTAGTTTTAATGAAGCTGAATCTTTGGCAAACATCAACTCAACTAAATCACAAAAACAGTTTCAGACCAAGAAATCTTTTTATGTAAAGTTTTCTGCTATTGCGGCATTGTTAGTGGCTGGACTTTTTATTGCATTTAATTGGATGAATAGTTCGGCCGTTAACATTACTACAGCTACTAATCAACAAGAAAGTATAATTTTGCCCGATAGTTCAACCGTTTTTTTAAATGCCAACTCATCGATTACTTACAATAAAGATAAATTTTTAGAGAATAGAAATTTAACATTAGCTGGTGAAGCTTTTTTTAAAGTTAAGGAAGGTTCTACTTTTTCGGTACAAACTCCCAACTCTTTAGTTGAAGTTTTAGGCACATCGTTTAACATTAAATCTAGGAATAAATTTGCAGAAGTAGATTGTTACACGGGTAAAGTTAAGGTAACCGATTTACAAGATAATCAAGCTATATTAACTCCTTTACAGCGTTTTTACACTTATAATGGAGAATATAAGCTTAGTAGTTTTGGAAATAAAGAACCTGGTTGGATAGGCAAGCATACCTCTATTTTTTACAAAACTCAATTAAAAGTAGTATTAGAAGAATTATCTGCCCAATATCAATTAGAAGTTGATTCACGAAATATAAATACTTCACTTTTTTATACGGGTAGTTTTGTACATGATAATTTAGAAGAAGCTTTACAATCTATTACACTTCCATTTCAATTAGATTATACAATTCAAGAAAATCAAGTAACTTTACAAAAAGACTAAGCTTGAAACTTTTTCGATTAATTTTAATACTTCTTTTAGGAGCAAATTGTTCATTAGCTGCTCAGGATACGAGTAATTACAATTCTTTCGAAAAGATACTTCAGGATTTAGAGCGTAAGTATAAGGTTACATTTTCGTATGCAAATAATCAAATCGAAAACCTTGAGTTGTATAATTACAAACCAAAGTCAACACTTCAAGATAATTTAAATCAATTACTTAATTTAACTCCATTTCAATTTAAAAAAATTGATAAGCAAATTATTGCTGTCATTTTAAATCCTAGTTTCGAATACTTTTGTGTACAGCCAATGGATTTTCAAAATGAATTTAAAAGCTTCAATTTAGATTTTTTTTTTAGTACTTATAAAATAAATGCTAAGGAAACTAACCAAGTTACAATTCCTGTAAATAGAAATGCCAATGCTGAAATTTCAGTAAATGCAGTTGGTTTTGATAAGGTAAGGCTTAATACTAAGAATTTAAAAACTGGAAAGTGTTTTGAATTGTATTTGTTTGCTGAAACTATTGATTTGGATGAAGTTATAATTACCAACTACCTAACCAAAGGAATTGATAAAATGAAGGCTGGTCAAATTCGATTTAATCCAATGCACTTTGGGGCTTTACCAGGTTTAATTGAACCCGATGTGTTGCAAAGTATACAAACACTTCCAGGTGTTATGAGTACAGAAGAGAGTGTTTCCTATTTAAACATTAGGGGAGGTACACACGATCAAAATTTATTTTTATGGGATGGTATAAAAATGTATCAAACTTCTCATTTTTTTGGAATGATTACTTCGTTAAATCCATACATAACTCAATCTACTGATATTATAAAAAATGCAAGTAGCCCTGAGTTTGGCGATGGTGTTTCTAGTGTAATTAACATGAAATCTAGCGACCAAATTAATTCAAAATTAAAGGCTGAAGCTGGAGTAAACATGATTCATGCTGATTTTTTTATTGATGCACCTTTACAAGAAAATTCTTCACTACAAGTTACTGGAAGGCAGTCTATAAATCAAATTGCTGAAACGCCAACCTACAATCAATTTTTTGATAAAGTTTTTCAAAATACATCTGTGTTGCCATCTAATACTGATTATACAATTCAAAATGATGAATTTTCTTTCTACGATTTTTCATTTAGATGGCTCTATCAGATTACAGAGAAAGATTTTTTACGTATAAATGGACTCTTTACCTACAATCAATTTTCTTTAAATCGACAACAAATTCAGAGCCAGCAAGTAGCTACAAGAGAAAGTTCTTTAGATCAACAAACATTTGCTTTAGGGGCTTTTTATGAACGTAAATGGAAGCCTGGTTTTACATCAAGCATACAGTTTTATACTTCTAATTATCAACTTAAAAGCATCAATACAGATTTAAGCTTTAACCAGTCTTTAACACAAGAAAACCAAGTTGAAGAATGGGGAATTAAATTAAAAAACAAGTTAAATTTTAGCGATCAACTTAATTTTTATGCGGGTTATCAATTAAATGAGACAGGCATTTTAAATTTCGAAAACTTAAATTTCCCTATTTTTACACGTAGCGTTCGAGAAGCAATTATTACCAATAGCTTATTTGCAGGTCTAGAGTTTCAGCCTTCGCAGAAAACCTATGTTAACTTAGGCGCAAGAGTTAATCATATTACAAAGTTTAATAGTATTCTATTCGAACCGAGAATTAACTTTAGTCATCGTTTTTTAGAAAATTTTATTGTTGAATTCCAAGCCGAAAAAAAGAGTCAAACTACTTCGCAAGTAATCGATCAACAATCAGATTTTTTAGGAGTAGAAAATAGACGATGGATTTTAGCCAAGCCTGGTGAAATTCCCATAATTACAAGTGAACAAGCTTCGGTTGGTTTTCATTTTAAAAATAAAGATTGGTTAGTTACCACCGATTTTTTTTACAAGCGTATTTTAGAAATTACATCGCAAAGTCAAGGTTTTCAAAACCAATTTCAATTTGAATTAGTTCATGGCAATTATGAAGTTTTTGGAGGTGAGTTTCTAATCAATAAAAAATGGAATCGTTTTTCGACTTGGTTAAGTTACACCGTTTCTGAAAACGTGTATTATTTTGAAGATTTTGAACCACAAAGATTTGTAAATAATATTGATATTAGGCATGTTATACATTATGGGTTAAATTATAAATATAAAGGATTAAATTTGGCTAGCGGTGTTTATTGGCATTCAGGATTGCCAACTACATCGGTTGTAATTTCTAACAATAATGAGTTTAATTTTGGATCACCGAATCAAAATAGATTAAGGAATTTTTTCAGAATAGATTTTTCTGCAAATTACCGTTGGACCATTAATGGTCAAGTAAAACTTTATTCGGGAATTTCTTTTTGGAACTTGTTAGGAAGACGTAATTTTTATAATTCATTTTACCAGAGTAGAGATTACACTGCCTTAGATGAAACTTTTCAACAAGGTTTAAATTTTACTCCTAATTTTAGTTTCCGACTTCAGTTTTAAACATAAAAAAAGCCCGATATGTTTACCTATCGGGCTTTTTGTTGATTAAGAAATAATAAATCTAATTGTTTCGATTATTAGAATCTCTACGGTTATCATTTCTGTCGTTACGTCTGTTGTTACTAGGTTTTGGACGATCTTGGTAACCTTCAGGTTTTTGCATTAAAGCTTTTCTAGATACTTTTTCTTTTCGAGTTCTAGAGTCAACACCGAAGTATTTTACATCAATTACATCGCCTAGGCTAAGCACATCGCTAACATTATCGGTTCTTTCCCATGCTAATTCAGAAATATGAAGTAAAACTTCGTTTCCTGGTGCTTCAACATATTCTACAACTGCTCCAAAATCGAGTAATTTAATTACTTTAACTTCGTAAACACTACCCACTTGTGGTTTAAATAACATGGATTCAATACGAGTTAAAACTTTATCGATTCCTTCTTGGTTTGTACCCAAAATTTCAACAACACCTTGTTCATCAACTTCATTTATAACAATGGTAGTTTCAGTTGATTTTTGAAGTTCTTGTATATTTTTACCTCCAGGTCCAATAAAGCTTCCAATATATTCACCAGGGATAGTTCTTGTAATTATCTTAGGTGCATGTGCTTTTACGTTTTCATTTGGAGTAGCGATTGTTTCGGTAAGTTTACCAAGGATATGAAGCCTTCCTTCTCTTGCTTGTTTTAGCGCATTTACTAAAATTTCGTAAGAAAGACCTTTTACTTTAATGTCCATTTGGCAAGCGGTAATTCCGTCTTCGGTACCCGTAACTTTAAAATCCATATCGCCTAAATGGTCTTCATCTCCTAAAATGTCGGAAAGTACAGCATATTTTTCGCCACTTGAAATTAATCCCATTGCAATACCAGATACTGGTTTTTTTAGCTGAACTCCCGCATCCATTAGCGACATTGTTCCTGCACAAACTGTAGCCATAGAAGAAGATCCGTTTGATTCTAATACTTCAGAAACTACTCTTACGGTATATGGGCAATCTGCAGGAATCATTCCTTTTAAAGCGCGTTGAGCTAAATTTCCATGACCTATTTCTCTACGAGATGTTCCACGAATAGGGTAGGCTTCACCAGTACAAAAAGGAGGGAAGTTATAATGTAAATAAAAAGTTTCTTCACCTTGAAGTGTAGGGTTATCTACCATATTGGCTTCGCGAGATGTTCCTAAAGTTACTGTAGCTAATGCTTGAGTTTCGCCACGTGTAAATACAGCTGAACCATGTGTGGAAGGTAAGTAGTCTACTTCACACCAAATAGGTCTAATTTCATCTAACTTTCTCCCGTCGAGTCTAACTTTTTCATCTAAGGTTAAATTTCTTACTGCTTCTTTATGAGTTTCAGCAAAATATTTGTTGATGAAGCTTTCTACTTCTTCAAGTTCTTCTTCAGAAAATTGTGCTTTTATCTCTTCTTTAACTTCAGAAAATGCTTCTCCACGTTCTTTTTTGCCTAGAGCTTGCTTAGCAATGTCGTAACATTTTTGATATGCTTTATCGTTTACTAGTTGCTTAATTTCTTCTTTTTCTTCAGCAACTTCGTATTCACGGGTTTCTTTTTTACCTACTTGCTCTACTAATCTTAATTGAGCTTGACATTGCTCTTTAATAGCTTCATGAGCAAATTTTATTGCTTCTGCCATTTCTTCTTCAGAACATTCGTCCATTTCACCTTCAACCATAGAGACGCTATTTTCTGAAGCGCCTACCATCATATCCATATCTGCTTTTTCAAGTTGTTCGTAACTAGGATTAATAATAAATTCTCCATCGACACGAGCTACACGAACTTCAGAAATTGGGCATTCAAACGGAATATCGGATAATTGAATTGCGGTAGAAGCAGCTAATCCTGCAAGCGCATCAGGGATTACCGTATCGTCATGAGACATTAATTGAATCATAACTTGTGTTTCGTACATATAATCTTTTGGAAAAAGGGGTCTTAAAACACGATCTACTAGACGCATTACTAAAATCTCTTCATTGCTTGGTCTAGCTTCTCTTTTCATAAAACCACCTGGATATCTTCCAGCTGCAGCAAATTTTTCTCTATAATCTAAGGTTAACGGGAAAAAACCCATTGTACTCGGTTTAAATGAAGAAACAACTGTACATAACAACATCGTGTCTCCCATTCTTACTACAACCGAACCGTGTGCTTGTTTTGCTAATTTTCCTGTTTCAATAGAAATTTCGCGACCATCTGCTAGTGTAATGGTTTCTTTAAATGTTTTTGGAATCATAAAATAAAAAATAAATTAAAAATCTAATCTCAGAATTTTCGGTCTGTCCGAGTTGTGTTGTTGTTGAAGTTGTTTGTCCAATTGAGAAACTTAGGCTTTCAATTATGTAGTAAATATATAAAAAAAGGGGCAAATGCCCCTTTAAAATCTTACTTTCTTAATCCAAGTTCTTTGATTATTGCTCGATAGCGCAAAATGTCTTTTTTCATTAAATAGTTTAACAAATTTCTTCGTTTACCTACAAGACTTACAAGCGACTTTTTTGAATTAAAATCTTTTTTGTTTTCTTTCATGTGTTGAGAGATGTGTTCAATTCGCTTTGTCATTAATGCGATTTGTCCCTCTGCAGAACCTGTATCCTGCTCGTTTTTGCCGTGCTTAGCAAAAAGCTCTTTCTTTACTTCTTTTGATAAATACATGCCAATATTGGTTCAATGATTATTATGTACAGATAGATTTTCTATCAGCTTGCAAAATTACAATAAAATTTTAATTTACAATGTTTTAAAATGTTTTTATGCTCGTAAAGGTCTATTTAATATTAAATCTAGGTATTTATTAATATTATCTTTTAACTCTTTACGGTGCGTTATAAAATCTAAAAAACCGTGTTCTTTTAAAAATTCGGCTGACTGAAAGCCTTCTGGTAAATCTTTTCCAGTTGTGTCTTTAACAACCCTTGGGCCAGCAAAGCCTATCAGTGCGCCAGGTTCTGCAATGTTTACGTCGCCTAGCATAGCAAATGATGCCGTTGTGCCACCAGTTGTTGGATCTGTACAAAGCGAAATATAAGGAATTTTTGCTTTAGCCAATTGTTCTAATTTAGCCGATGTCTTTGCAAGTTGCATTAAAGATTGGGCAGCTTCCATCATTCTTGCACCACCGGATTTCGAAATAATAATAAGTGGCAAGTTATGCTTCATGCTGTAATTAGCAGCACGTACAATTTTTTCACCTACAACTGCACCCATCGAACCTCCTATAAATGCAAAATCCATTGCTGCAACAACAATTTTTTTGCCTTTAGACTTTCCTACGGCTACACGAATAGCATCGTTTAAGTTGGTTTTTTTCTGTACTTGCTTTAATCGATCTTTATACTTTTTAGTATCTTCAAACTTTAGTGGGTCTTTAGATTTTAAGTCTTTCTCTAATTCAGTAAATGTATTGTCATCAAATAAAATTTCGAAATATTCTTTACTTCCAATTCTTACATGATAGCCATCTTCTGGGCTAACATAATAGTTTTTTGCAAGTTGTTCAGCATCTACAATTTTTCCAGTAGGGGATTTATACCAAAGACCTTTTGGTGTATCTTTTTTCTCTTCTGTTGTAGTTTGTATGCCTTTTTGTTTTCTTTTAAACCAAGCCATATTAAGCGTCTATTTTATAGGGTATTTACATTATTTAAATCTTCAAAAGCTTGTATTAAGCGTTTTTTGAAAGTTTGTTCGCCTTCGCGTAACCATTTTCTTGGATCATAATATTTTTTGTTTGGCACATCGTCTCCATCTGGGTTACCAATTTGAGTAGAAAGATAATCTATTTTGCCTGTCATATAGTCTCTAATTCCTTCTGTAAATGCAAATTGTAAATCGGTGTCAATATTCATTTTAACAACACCGTATCCAATAGCTTCTCTAATTTGTGCTAAGCTTGATCCGCTTCCTCCATGAAATACAAAATCTATATGGTTGTTTTCTACACCGTATTTTTTAGTTATAAATTCTTGCGAATCTTTTAAAATAGTTGGAGTTAATTTTACATTACCAGGTTTATACACACCATGTACATTTCCAAAAGCAGCAGCGATTGTAAACCGATCGCTAACTTTACTTAATTCTTCATAAGCGTAGGCCACTTCTTCTGGTTGGGTATACAATTTAGAAACATCAATATCTGTATTATCAACACCATCTTCTTCACCTCCAGTAACACCTAATTCAATTTCTAAAGTCATGTCCATTTTTGCCATTCTGGCTAGATAATTTTTACAAATTTCGATGTTTTCTTCAAGAGGCTCTTCAGATAAATCAATCATATGCGAACTATATAATGATTTTCCATGTTCTTTGTAAAAAGCTTCTCCAGCGGTTAACATTCCATCCATCCATGGTAATAATTTTTTAGCACAATGGTCCGTATGTAAAATTACAGTTGCACCGTATAACTCTGCTAATTCGTGAACATGTTTTGCACCCGCAACTGCACCCGCAATAGCTGCTTTTTCGTTGTCGTTAGATAAGCCCTTTCCTGCATTAAATTGTGCACCACCATTCGAAAATTGTAAAATTACTGGCGATTTTAATTCGGCAGCAGTTTCCAATACTGTATTGATGGTATTACTACCTACAACATTAACTGCAGGTAAAGCATAGCCATGTTTTTTAGCATGATTAAAAATATCTTGAACTTCTTTTCCAGTAGCTACTCCAGGTTTGATTGTGTGACTCATGAGTTTAGTTTATTTTATTGAGTTTGTAAAAGTAATAAATTTTAAGCGTTTATGAATTGCTTAAAACGGATAGTTAATACCAAAGTTATAAACTACGTTGGCAAAGTTGTAATTTTGAAACCATTGATTTCCAGTTATCCCTGGTTCGTAGGTTTTGAAGCCTAAATCTAAACGAATTACAAAGAAACTTAAATCGTATCGTAAACCAAATCCTGAACCAATAGAAAGGTCTTTTAAACTTTCTAATCCGTTAAAAGTAGCATCAGTATCGCTTACATTATCCCATAAATTCCAAATATTTCCTGCGTCTACAAAAAATACACTGTTTAAAGATCCAAAAAGATTAAATCTATACTCCGCATTAAATGCTAGTTTAAAGTTTGCTTCATTAAAATCGTTTGCTCCGCCTGTTCTACCGGGTCCTAAATCGTAAGGTTGCCAGCCGCGATTATCGTTTGGACCACCAGCAAAAAAACTTCGTATAAATGGAATAGAATTGGCATTTCCATAAGGAATAGCTGCACCAATATAAGAACGGGTTGCAATTACTTTCTTTTTGCCCAAATCCCAATGTTTTATATAATTTACTTCAGTTTTTACGTATTGCGAAAACTGAACGCCAAACAAATTGAATTTATCGTTAGTATTACGTTCTAAATTAAGAGCCTTTCCTAAGCTAGATAAAATGTTTCCAGCTAATTCTAGACGAGTTCGTATTTGGTAGAAATTATGGTCGTTTATTCCAGTTCTGTTAGAGTAATCGTAGGCATAATTTGTGGCTATTATTAAGTTATTTTCGGTTAAACGGTCTTTACGTTCTATAATTGACGATGCTTGCTTTTGTTCTTCTGCATCGAGTACAAGGTTTTGATCGTTTTGAATTGCATTAATAAATCCGTCGGTGCCAGTTGGTATGCGTAATTGTTCTTCGCCTGCTGTATTGGTTTCAAAAAAATCATTGTTTAATTGATTTCGATTGGCTAATGCAAGGTTATTGATTTGTAAAAATGAATTTCCGAATACTCTAAAATAATTTTCTACGTTTAAATTATTAACAAATTGCACATTTATTAAGTCTAATTGATTGGTAACTTGCTTTCTGGGTTTCCATCGGTAATTAAAACTTCCTGTGAAATTTCTTCTATCTAAACCAATATTACGCTGAGAGCTGAATCCAAAGCCTAAGGATGTGAATGGCGACATTGTTTTATTAATAATGGAGCTTGTTTGAATAGGGAATGCAATTTTAGGCCAACTTAAACGAACATTTGCACCTATCTCATTGATGTTGAAAAATTGGCTACTTGCACTTGCAGCATCTTTAGATGAACCTATAATTCCCCTTCCTGAAATTTCTAGGACTTCTGCACCCCGAAAAACATTTCTTACTAATAGAGATGTATTAAAACCAATACCAATATCCATTATGTTACTTTGTGAAACATCCGTACTTATTGTATATCCAAACTTATCTCGTGGTGTTAAAAATACATTTGCAATTAAATCTTCTTTTTTTGGATCTCTTGGATCTACTTGGTACTGAATATTTGGATATTTAAAAACCCGTAAATCTGATATACGATTAAACGTACGGTTTCTATCTATTTCTCTAAATACTTTGCCTTGCTCTATAAATATAGCATCAGCTAATACTTTAGGTTTGTATTTAAGTTGACCAAAAGAAAAGACTTTTATTTTTTTAAAGTGTATACTATCAGTTACAATTGCATCTCGATTTAAGGCATCGTAATTGGTGAAAATATTAACTTCACTAATCCTGTTTATCTTAAAGGCTTCAGTTGTTAAGCTGTCATTTTCTCTATTTCGGATTATTCTATTTCCAATTTTTAAATTCAGATTTACATGCTGGTTGGTATTTAATGTATCTGCTTCAAATTCAATTTTTTCTCTATCAAAATAATATACTCCATTGTTTCTAAGTAAGTTGGTAATCCGATCGCGTTCCGCATTAAAATCATCTGTATTGTATTGCTTATCCTTTTTTAAGTAGGTTTCATGCAGATGAGATTGATAAATAGAATCGATTGCTGGTGATTGTATTTCGCTTTCAATTTTTCCGATTGCATAAGGTTTACCTGTTGAAATCTGGTATTCGATTTTTGTTTTTTTAGGGTTTGAGGTATCGGTCTTGGTATAATCTACTTTTGCATTAAACCATCCGTGGTTCCAAAACCAAGATTGAAGTCGATTAGCCGACTCCTGACTACTTTCTTCATTATAAATAGCAGGTTTTTCTCCAACTTTTTTTATAGAATTTTGAATACCAACGTAAGCAGTTTGAATATTGGCGACTTGCTTTTTTGAGAAAAAATCATACATTCTTTTTTTACGGTTTGGCTTCTTTAACATCCAATTTGTAAAAGTTTCTTTTGGCTCGGGTTTAGCTAAATTAAAAATATGAAGTTTTACAGGAATCCCTAATAACTTTCCATTAGGTTCTTGTTTCAGTAAATTTAATAAATTTTTTTTTCGGGTTGGTTCGTTATTTTCTATAACAAGGCTTTCAACTAATAGCTGTTCATCTTTTTTTACCCGCTTCAATGCATTACATGAAAAAAGGAAAGTGCTCATTAAAATAATTAATGATATTTTTGCCGAAACCGTTTTCAATAAAGCTAGTTTAATAAATATAAATTTTATGCTCAGTAAAGCACAACAAAAAATAATTACCAGTTTAAGCCGAAAAAAAAGTAGACAAAAACAGGGCATTTTTGTTGCTGAGGGTGTAAAAGTAATCAAAGAATTTTTAAAAAGTAACTACAAACTAGACACATTGCTAACTACTGCTGATATTTTTTCAAATCAGTTTATAGACAACGAAAAATCAATCCATTTTATTTCAGTCTCTGAGCTTAAAAAAATCAGTTTTTTATCCACTCCACAAATTGCTTTAGCTACATTTAAAATACCTGATTTTAAGGATGTCAATTTTCAAAATATAACCTTGGTTTTAGATGGAGTAAGAGACCCTGGAAACATGGGTACAATTGTAAGAGAATGCGATTGGTTTGGTGTTAAAAATATAGTTTGCTCTTTAGATACGGTAGATTGTTATAATCCTAAAGTAGTTCAAGCTTCAATGGGTTCTTTGGCTAGAATTAATGTTCAATATGTAGACTTACATCGTTTTTTATCTAAGCAAAAAGATGCAATTTTAGGAGCTTTTTTAGATGGTGAAAATATCTATACCACAAGTTTGCCAAGTAATAATAACTGTTTTTTAATTTTAGGAAATGAAGCAAATGGTATTAGTACAGAAATTGAAGCTTTAGTTAACCATCGGATTACCATTCCAAGATTTGGTGAATTACGAGAAACTGAAAGCTTAAATGTAGCTATGGCTGGAGCAATTTTATTGAGTGAGCTAAGACGGAGAGAGTTGTAAATTTATTGAAACGTAAAATTAATAAACACACCTCGTGTAGTCATTTCATTTATATTACGAGTCCAAGGACTGCTAGGCTCATTATCAGGGACAATTTCGTCAGATTGACCAAAAACTCCACGAATTGACGGACTAAATTTAAAGTACTCAGTATAAAAATCAATACCAAAACCAACTTCTATATAGGTGCTCCAATCTTTAGACCGAAACTGTCCAGAAGTGTTATCGCTTCGATTATCTTCGTTGCTCGATAAATTGTGTGCAACCGAACCACCCATTACAATAAAGGGTTTGAAATTATTAATTCGTTTAGTCGAAAATTTCACTAAAAACGGAATATGCACATAATTGGATTCTACTTCTCTTATCCGGTCACGATTTTCTTCAAATTGTGGAAATTCTAATATTCGATTGGTGAAAATAACACCAGGCTCTAATCTAAAATCGATATAATCATTTAACCTTACATTTCCGATTAAACCAATATTAAAACCCACATTTTTTTGAACCAAAATATCACTCCGCTCCAGCTCATAATCAAATCTAAAATCGTAAGAGTTCATTCCTAAAAAGTAACCCCAAGACCAAGTTTTTTTGTCAAAATTTTCTAAGTTAATTACCTTATCTTTATTGAATAAATTTAAAAAACCTTGCGCTTGTATATTCGCAAAGCTCACAAAAAAGAAAAGCACAAAACAAATTTTTTTCATAGATGCAAATTAATAAAACGCAAACTTAAGCTTTACTTGCCACATAAATGGTAGCTACTCCAAAGGTTTGCGGTAAATCTTTCACATTACTAAACCCATTTTTCTTTAAAATATTGTTGAAGGCTTCTCCAAATGGAAATTTTGAAGCACTTTCAGATAAATAGGTATAAGCACTTTTATCTTTTGAAAATAATTTTCCAATGCTAGGCAAAATTCCTTTAGAATAAACGCTGTAACCTTGTTTAAAAGGAAATTTAGTAGGCACAGAAGTTTCTAAAACAACAAATATTCCACCAGGTTTTAAAACGCGATTAATTTCGGATAATCCTTGGTCTAGATTTTCAAAATTTCGTACACCAAAAGCTACCGTTACTGCATCAAAAAAGTTATCATCGTATGGTAAATCTTCAGAATCTGCTTGTACCATTTCTATTTTATCGCCTAATTCTTTGGCATCAATTTTTTTTTGGCCAACACTCAGCATTCCAGCAGAAATATCTAAACCCACAATTTTTTCAGCTGAAGAATCGGCTAAAGCAATAGCTAAATCTCCCGTTCCGGTTGCAATATCTAAAATGTTTTTGGGTTGGGTAGATTTTACAATATCAATTAATTTACGTCTCCAAGATTGATCGGTACCTAATGAAATTACTCGATTTAATTGATCATAATTTTCAGAAATGGTATCGAACATCTGCTCAACTTGCTTTTTCTTGTTAAGCTGGGAGTCTTTATAAGGTGTAACTTTTTTGTTCAAAATAATTTTTTTGCAAAGATACATTTTGAAAATAACTTAAGCCTTTGGGCAAAAGCCAATTCTATCTAAATCTATCAAAAAACAAAAGTTAATGTATATAAATAAAATGAAGCTAGACAATACTATAATTTTTAATTTACTTTTGCACTAGAAATAAATCAATATGAAAATATTAATTGCTGGAGCTGGAGAAGTCGGATTTCATTTAGCAAAATTATTATCTTACGAAGCACACGATATTTCACTTTTAGACACCGATAAAGAACGACTTTCTTATTCCGATAAGCATTTAGATATTAGAACGGTAGAAGGCGATGCTACTTCTATAGCAATTTTAGAATCGGCTAATATTGCTGAAACCGATTTGCTTATTTCGGTTACATCCTTACAATCCATTAATATTACAGTTTGCAGTTTAGGTAAGCAATTAGGGGCTAAACGAACTATTGCACGAGTTACTAATCAAGAATATATCGACGAAAATGCAAAAGTTAGTTTTCAAGATATGGGAGTAGACGAATTAATTTCCCCTGAAGCACTTGCAGCAGAAGAAGTAAACCTGCTGCTAAATCAGTCCGCTTTTACCGACACATTCGAATTCGACAATGGTGCATTAACTATGATTGGTCTTACACTTTCGCCCGATGCACCTTTTGTAGGTAAGTCTGTACAAGAAGCATCTGAGTTTTTTCCAGGATTACATTTTGTAACCATTGCTATTCGGCGTTATGCAACTCAATATACCATAATACCTAATGGTAGTACGTGTTTTAAAGCGCAAGATCGAGCCTATTTTATAACCGATAAAGAAGGTGTCGAAGAACTATACAAATTAGCTGGGACACGAAAAAAACGAATTAAAAATATAATGATTCTTGGCGGAAGTAATATTGGTAGAAATTTAGCCGAAGACCTTTGTCAACAAAAGTATCGTGTAAAATTACTAGAACGTGACTATGAGAAAGCTCTAGATATAGCCGACTTAATTCCAGATACCTTGGTAATTCGTGGAGACGGAACCAATGTGGAATTACTAGATGAAGAAAACATTACCCAAATGGATGCTTTTATAGCAGTTACAGAAAATTCTGAAACAAATATTATGTCTTGTCTAGTAGCCAATAGTAAAGGGGTTAAAAAAACCATAGCTTTGGTCGAGAATATGGATTACTTTCAACTATCGCATTCCATAGGAATTCATAGTTTAATTAATAAAAAACTAATTGCAGCAAATAATATTTTTAGATACATTCGTAAAGGTGATGTGGTTGCCATGACCAAATTAAACAATATGAATGCTGAATTACTAGAGTTTATTGTAAAAGAAGAATCTAATATTTGCGATAAACGCATCGTAGACATAGATTTTCCGAGAGGAGCTATTATTGGCGGAATAATACGCGATAACGAAGGAATTATTGCCATGGGAGACTTTTTAGTAAAAAAAGGAGACCGTATTGTAGTTTGCTGTATTCCTAAGTCTATAAAAAAAGTAGAAAAATTATTTAGCTAATGTCTAGCATCAACTTTAAAATTGTACTTTATACTTTAGGAATGCTTCTTCTGTTTAACGGAGCATTTATGTTACTTCCAATTTTTGCAAGTTACTATTACAATGAAAGCATAACCTTAGAGTTAACACTCTCCTTTATTGTTACCATTTTTTTAGGATTAATTATCATGTTTTCAACCCAAAACCATGATAAAAATATTGCCCAGCGAGAAGGTTATTTAATAGTTACCTTAGGTTGGATTTTTATGGCTTTAACGGGAATGTTTCCTTATTTTTTCACAAAAATGATTCCTGAATTTAGCAATGCTTTTTTCGAAACTATGTCGGGTTATACTACAACAGGAGCAAGTATTTTGAACGATATTGAAGCAATGCCTAAAAGTATTTTATTGTGGCGAAGCTTAACACATTGGATTGGCGGAATGGGAATTATCGTACTTACTGTAGCAATTTTGCCTTTGTTTGGAATTGGGGGAATGCAGTTATTTAACGCAGAAGCACCTGGCCCAGGAGCTGATAAATTAAAACCTAGAATAGCAGATACAGCTAAACGCCTTTGGTTAATTTATTTTGTTTACACATTAGCCGAAACAATTTTACTTAAACTCGCAGGAATGGGATATTTCGATGCGGTTAACCACGCGTTAAGTACACTTTCTACGGGTGGCTTTTCAACTAAAAATGAAAGCCTTGCGTTTTGGAACGATTCACCAATGATACAATATATTATTATTGTATTTATGTTTTTAGCTGGCACAAACTTTGTAATGAGTTACTTTGCTTTTAAACTTGACTTTAAAAAAATATGGAAAAATGAAGAATTTAGATGGTTTTTATTTTTTGTAGTTGGTTTTTCTACCATTACTGCTGTACTTGTTTTTTTTCAAGCCGATTTAAGTACAAACCCAATAATGCATCCGTTAGTTTATGGAGCGCTGGAGAGTTCTATTCGCCATAGTTTGTTTCAAGTTTTAGCCGTGGTTACCACTACAGGATTTGTAACTTCAGATTTTACGCTGTGGACTCCTTTTTTAACTATTTTGTTTTTTGGTTTATTTTTCTTAGGAGGTTCCGCAGGTTCTACTTCGGGAGGTGTTAAAGTAGTTCGACATTTAATTTTAATTAAAAATGGATTTCAAGAATTTAGGAGAGTTTTGCATCCCAATGCTATTCTTCCTGTTCGGTATAAAGGAAAATCTGTAGATCAGAAAATTGTATTTACAATTCAAGGCTTTTTTATTTTATATGCCTTGTCTTTTATTATTGGCGCAGTTGTTTTAGCTGCAACTGGTTTAGATTTTGAAACCGCAATCGGTGGCGCTGCTTCATCTCTTGGTAACGTGGGCCCAGCTTTTGGAAAGTTAAGCCCTGTAGATAATTTTAGCAGTCTTTCCAACTTTGGCAAAATTTGGTGTTCTTTTTTAATGCTTCTTGGAAGGTTAGAATTGTTTACCGTACTCATTATTTTTTCTCCTTATTTCTGGCGAAACCGATAAATTATATTTTTGTTTTAAATGAAGTATTTTTTATTTCTAAAAAACCTACTTTTGAAAATGACTATAAACCGACACAAAATGAAATCTCACTTTTTTTATCTAATTTTAATTTATTCTATTTCAGTTGCTTTTGCTCAAGAAGTCGACAATGATAGTATACCAAATCAATCTCAAACTATTGTTGATCAGTACAACGAAATAATCAACGAAAGTGGAAGCTACCAAGAATATAAAGTAATCAAAAAAACAACTTTATCTAATTTTAGGCTAGAGTTGACTAACAGCAAGGAAGCTTTTGAAAAAGAAATTTCTTTGTTAACAAGTGAAATAAAAAAACAAACTGCCGAAATTAAAGCCCTAAGAGCCCAACTTGATTCAACTAAAAATAAACTTGCAGAAGTTGAATCACAGAAAAATAGCATGCAATTTTTCGGTAATAACCTTGATAAAATAGTATTCCAAACCATTGTGTTTGGAATTATTGGAGTGTTAATTTTAACCTTACTAATTGTTTTAATAAAATTTAGAGCTAATTCTGCAGCTACAAAAGATGCTGTCGAATCTTTAGATCGCACAGAGAAAAAATTTGAAGAATACAAACGCAATGCTTTAGAAATGCAACAAAAGCTTGGTAGACAACTCCAAGATGAAAAGAATAAATTGAGTAAATTAAAATCTGGTGGAACCAAGTAATAGCAGCTGTATGCGAATTGATATTTTAACGGTAGTTCCCGACTTACTAAAAAGCCCATTTGAAGCTTCTATTTTAAAACGTTCTATCGAAAAAGGTTTAGTTGAAGTTTATACCCATAATTTACGAGATTACACCACAACCAAATACAAACAAGTTGATGATTACCAATATGGTGGTGGTGCAGGAATGGTGATGATGATTGAACCCATTGACAAATGCATATCCAAATTGAAGTCAGAACGGGATTATGACGAAATTATATACATGACCCCAGACGGTGAAACTTTAAATCAGTCTATCGCTAACGAATTTTCTTTAAAAGAAAATATGATAATTTTATGTGGACATTATAAAGGGGTAGACCAACGAGTTCGCGATCATTTTATAACTAGAGAAATATCCATTGGAGATTATGTGCTTTCTGGCGGAGAAATGGGAGCTTTGGTTTTTTGTGATGCCATTATACGATTAATACCAGGAGTTTTAGGAAATGAAACTTCGGCTTTAACCGACTCATTTCAAGACAATTTGTTAGCACCACCTATTTACACACGACCAGCTAAATACAAAGGCTGGAAAGTACCCGAAGTACTTACTTCTGGAAATTTTGGGAAAATTGAAACTTGGCGTGAAGAAAAAGCCTTGGCACATACTAAAAATAGAAGACCAGATTTGTTAGAAGGTGAGATTTAAGATTTAAAATACTCAATAATAGTTAGCCCCAAATTCAGAATTTTTTTGCTAATTCGACAAACAGTGAAAATTTTATAAGCATTCCCAATTCTTCAAAAAAGATTTAGCTTTTGGATCGTCTTCATTTGGAAAATACGGGTGAAAAGCCTTGTCTGTTTCTGCCTTCCATGGACCAGTTTTATTTTCAAAAACAATAAAAATCGGACTCAGCGCAAGTACTGTATGCCAACAATTTGGTGGAATCCACAACATGCTTTGTTCTGTTGCATCTAAGTTAAACACATCTGTAATATTTGCTTCATCATCAAACTGAATAACTCTTCCTTTTCCTTGTAAAGCCAAAAACGATTCTCCTTTAGTAGTTTTTTCGTGAGCTTCAACATTAACTAAATGCCGATGTGGTTGTACATAACTTCCTTGGCAAAACACATTAATCATGCTGTGCAACTCCGCT
The DNA here is from genome assembly GCF_014640175.1 of Psychroflexus salis. Lineage (GTDB taxonomy): Bacteria > Bacteroidota > Bacteroidia > Flavobacteriales > Flavobacteriaceae > Psychroflexus > Psychroflexus salis. The sequence continues at coordinate 175,886 of NZ_BMGL01000003.1, forward strand.
TCATGATTAGGGTGTAACTTCAGTAAATGTCTTTTCCGTTTAGCTTTTTTCGCTTCTGCAATTAATTCAGTAAAAATTAATTTTGAAGATTGTATAAATTTAGGCTTTAGCTCGTTAGGCATGTTTAGTTTTCAATTTTTGCTAAAATAACTTTATATAAGCAATTTTCACAAAAGTTTAGAGTCATTTTAGCTGTATTTCTTCTCTAAAATAACTTATATTGCCTTAATCAAATTTTTCCACGATGAAACTTTCTAATTTTTTTTCGAACATCTTAATCTTTTTATTGCCTATGCTCACTTTTGCACAACTAGATTTAGATTATCAAGAACCACACAAAAATATACTGGAATTAGCAGATGTGCAAATGCCACCAGGAATGAGCATTAATTCTGATGGTACAAAAGCCATTTTGCTGGCTAGAAGTCCCTACCAAAGTATACAAGGTTTGGCAGAAGATGAGTTGCGCTTAGCTGGCTTACGCATAAATCCAAAAACAAATATTTCTAGCCGAACTCGTTTTTTTGAAAGCATTAAACTCTTCGATCCTAAAAAGAAAAAAGAAATGCTAATAAAAGGATTACCCGATTCGTTGAAAATTGCAAACATTAGTTGGTCTCCTTTACAAAATTATATTTCATTTACGCATACCACTCCTAAAGGAAATGAGCTTTGGATTGTTAATTATGAAAAACAAAAAGCGAAGAAAATTACAGAAGCAAATATAAATGCTAATATAGGAAGCACTTTTGTGTGGCTACCAGATGAGACTGGCTTGTTGGTAAAAATGCTACCAGAAAATAGACCACAATTAATCGATAACAGTAATAAAGTTCCAACTGGTCCTACAATTTCTGTAAATGAAGCTGGAGTTGAAGCACAAAATAGAACTTATCAAGATTTATTGAAAAACAACGATGACGAGTTTAATTTCGAAGTTTTAGCAACCTCTAGTATTTATTTTGCAGACTTAGACGGAAACACCCAAATATGGAAACCTGCGGGAATGTATCGAAATATTTCGATATCACCCGACGGAGAAAATGTCATGGTTTCTGAAATACAAAAGCCATTTTCTTATTTGGTTACTTATGGAAGATTTCCAACCGATTATAAAGTTTATGCACGAGATGGAAAATTGATTTACACGTTGGCAGAAATTCCTTTAGTTGAAGAAATGCCTAAAGGTTTTATGTCTACCCGTACTGGCCCAAGGAATATTTCATGGCGAAACGACCATCCTGCAACTTTAGTTTGGGTTGAAGCTTTAGATGAAGGAGATGCCAATAAAGAAGCTGATTTTAGAGATGAAGTTTTTCAACTTTCAGCACCTTTTACAGCTTCAAAAAAAACCGTACTAAAAACTGAATTGCGTTTTTCTAATATTACTTGGGGCGATGAAAACACTGCTGTAGTTTATGAATATTGGTGGAATGATAGGATGGTAAAAACCAGTATTTTTAACCCGAGTGATGCTTCACAAGAAGCAGTGGTTTTTAATCAACGTAACTATCAAAATCAATATGAAGACCCAGGGAGTTTTGTAACTCATAGAAATAATTTTAATAAAGCAGTGCTTCAAAAAATAGATGGAAAATTAATTTTAACAGGCGATGGGTATTCCCCAGAAGGTAAATTTCCTTTTGTAGATGAGTATAATTTAGCTTCAAAAGAAACCAACCGAATTTTTCAAGTAGAAGAAAGCGATTATATCGAATCTTTTGTAAATATGATTGATGCTAAAAAAGGAGATGTATTAGTTAGGAGAGAAAGCAGCACAGATTACCCAAATTACTACCTACGCAACATTTACAAAAGTAAATTAAAACAAATATCTAATTTTCAAAATCCATTTAAGGCTATACAAGATGTTCATAAAGAAGTGATTACTTATCAACGTGAAGATGGATTAGAATTGTCTGCAACTTTATACTTACCTGTTGGTTATGATATAGATGAAAAAGAAAAAATGCCTATGATTATGTGGGCTTATCCACGAGAATATAAAGACAAGCAAAGCGCATCTCAGGTAACTTCGAGTAGTAAAGAATTTACGTATCCGTACTATGGTTCACCCATTTATTGGGTAAATCGTGGTTATGTGGTTTTAGATGATGCTGCATTTCCTATAATTGGAGAAGAAGAAGACCAACCTAACGATACGTTTAAAGAACAATTAGTTGCTAATGCTAAAGCAGCAATAGATGCAGTAGACAAACTGGGTTATATCGATCGCAATAAAGTTGCTGTTGGTGGCCATAGTTATGGTGCTTTTATGACGGCTAATTTATTATCTCATTCTAATTTATTTGCTGCTGGAATTGCGAGAAGCGGCGCTTATAATAGAACTTTGACTCCTTTCGGATTTCAATCTGAAGAGCGGAACTATTGGGAAGCACCAGAAGTATACAACACTATGTCTCCATTTATGAACGCGCATAAAATGAAAACACCTTTGTTGTTAATCCATGGCGAAGAAGATAATAATTCAGGAACTTATCCCATGCAGAGTGAACGTTATTTTAATGCCTTAAAAGGGCTTGGTGCTCCAGCTAGATTAGTAATGTTACCTAAAGAAAGTCATGGTTATGCCGCACGAGAAAGTATAATGCACATGCTTTGGGAGCAAGATCAATGGTTAGAAAAATATGTAAAAAATAGTGTAAAAAAAGATACAAATTAATTACATTGTCCCACACATTTGTTAAACATTTATAAGTATAAATATGCTTAATCAATTTTTTAAAACCGTATTTGTTACGGTTTTATTTTGTTTTGCTGCAAGCAAAAACATTCAAGCACAAATTAATTTTTGTCCAGGGAATACAGGAGACCCTATTTTTGAAGAAGATTTTGGACAAGGCGCAAGCAATGGCCCTTCACTAGGTAACGACATTACTTCTTATACATATGTAAATCAAGCACCAAACGATGGACAATATACCATTTCATCTAATTTAATGCAGTTGGATGGTTTTCATAATATATCTGACCATACAGGAAACACCAATGGCAAAGCATTAATTGTAAATGCAGATTTCGATGCTGGTTTATTTTTTCAAATTCCGATAGATGGATTATGTGAAAATAATTCTTACGAATTTTCGGCATTTTTAGTGAACCTTTACAACGCTTCAACTAATTTTTGTCCTGGAACTGGAATTCCAGTAAATGTTCGTTTCCAAATATGGGATGAAACAGATACTGAGCTCTTAGCTGAAGGCGATTCTGGTAATATTGAAGGTAGTTTTAATAGTCCAACATGGCAGCAATATGCCGTAACTTTCGAAACACTACCTGGCCAAACTTCGGTTATTTTAAAGATGTTGAACAATGGTGATGGTGGCTGTGGAAACGATTTAGCTATAGATGATATTGTTTTTCGTTCTTGTGGTGATTTAACCGAAATTTTTGATGATGATGAAGACAGCAATATTAGCTTTTGCGAAAATGAAACTTTAGATAATTTAACCTTAAATGCAGTACCCGATTTTTCGGTGTATGATGAACATTTTTATCAGTGGCAGCAAAGTGCCGATAATGAAAATTGGGAAAATATTTCAGGAGAAACATCGGGTACTTTAGCACTAAACAATATTGAAGAAACACAGTTTTTTCGTGTTTTGGTTGCAGAAGATTTAATTAACGTAAACAATACTTTATGCAACAGTGTTTCAAATGTATTTGAAATAATTCAACAAGATTTTATAGATGCAGAAAGTTTAGGTAATGTAGAAGTTTGCGAAGGAGAAGAAGCCATACTTCTCATTCAAAATAATAACAACATACAAATAGATTGGTACGATTCGCCAACAGGCGGAAACTTACTTTTAGAAAACAGCTTTGATTTCGAACCACAGAGTGAAGGTACTTACTATGCAGAAAGCATTACCATAAACGGCAATTGCATAAACCCTAATCGTGTAGCAGTTAGTTTAAGTATAAATGAAAGGCCAGAAAATGAACCTGTTTTTTATGAAATTTGCCCAGGAGAAACAGTAATTCTTGCATCAGAAACTGAAGAAGTTAGTTATTTATGGTCTACTGGAGAAACTACTTCGCAAATAGAAGTTTCAAATGAAGGAACCTATTCGGTAGAGCAAACAACCATAAATGGATGTTCAACAACAAAATTTTTCGAAGTTGATGTATTAGAACAAGCTCTTGTTCAAAATATTAGTACAGACGAAAATGATATTGTAATTGATTTAGCTAACCAAGGTGATTTTTTATTTTCATTAGGTGGTGCAGCTTTTCAAGCTTCTCCCATTTTCGAAAATGTAGCAGGAGGTCAGTATCAAATTTTTATTAAAAGTAGTAAATGTGGAACCCAAGCTTTTACTTTTCTTCATATTGTAATACCGAGTTACTTTACACCAAATGGAGATGGTTTTAACGATGTGTTTAGAATTGCTGGAGATACTTATTTTAGTGAATTTAATATTCAAATCTTCAATCGATTTGGTAAATTACTCATCTCTGGTAATCGAGCTCCTTTTATTTGGGATGGCACCTACAACGGAAAAATTTTACCATCTCAAGATTATTGGTATAAAATCAACATTAATGGAGAAATTAAGACTGGAAATATCAGTTTAATTCGTTAACAATTTAATGCATTATATGCTTTTTAAGGATTGATTATAAGATTAAAAATAGATGTATTTGTTTTAAGTTTATAGTAAATCTTGATTTAGTTCATAATGCAGTAAGCCGATTTAAGAGGATCTTTAATGTAAAACTCTAGTAGCCATTTTAATGCAAGTAGGTAACTAAATTATAGGTATAATTAGTTTTTATGCAGAATTGGGCAAAACAAAAAGCAGATTAAATAATTAATCTGCTTTTTGTTTGAATACCTATGATATTATACTTAAAAAGTAAAATTTGCTTCTAAAATAATACCTGATAAACCTTATTTTAAACTGTTTATGTTGCTAATGCGTTACCTGTTAACAATATAAGAATCTGTTTTTTGATAATCGTTAACCTTTACGATATGGTTAGAGTCGTATTCAACTTCTGTTAGTTTATTTTCTTTCCAAAAAAACCATCTTCCGTTTTTTACTCCATTATCGTATTGAGCTTGTGTAATTTTATTGCCATTTTCATCATAAACTTTCCATATTCCTGTTGGTTTATTGTCTTTAAAAAAACCTACCTGGCTTATAGTTCCATTTTCATGAAAATAAGTGGCTTCAACTAAATCTCCTTTTTTTTCAAATTTTGCTTTGTCGTTATTCTCTTGAGCGTAAAGGATAACACCCATAAAAAAGAAAATCATAAAAGCTGCTACATTTTTCATATCCATCATATTTTATGCTAATATACAAATAAATTTACAATTATGTTACTTTTACTTAACATTAAATTTACATTGGAGATGCTTTAAAACTGATTTTAGTCAATTTTTCTTTGTTTTCATGTGTTTATTTATTCAACTATAATGAAGGTTTTTCGTATTTTTAAATCGAATTCGATTTTGTATACATGAAAAAAAAATTTTTAAGTCTAGGTTTAGCAAGTATATTGCTAGCTTGTAACACACCAAAAGAAGATAACAGTTTGAATAAAAACCCTTTACTTTCGAAAAATTTTGAAACTCCTTACGAAGTACCCGCATTTTCAGATTTAACTCCTTCAGCTATAGAAGAAGCTATGTTAGAAGGAATAAAAGAACAAAAATCTGAAATTTTAGATATCGTTAAACAAACTGATGCTCCAACTTGGAAAAATAACCTATTGGCTATAGAAAATTCGGGAAAAATATATAGCCGCGCTAGCCGGATTTTTAATAATCTAAATTCAGCACATACCAACGGCGAATTAAAAGCTATTGCACAACGAATTTCTAGCAAAGCAGCCGCGCATACGGATTTTATTTATATGAATGCAGATTTGTACCAACGTGTAGCTAAAGTTTGGGAACATAGAGAAAAAGAAAATTTAAATGCTCAACAACTTAAGGTTTTAGAAAATACCTACAAACGTTTTGTTAGAAGTGGTGCAAACCTGAATAAAAATCAACAGCAAAAGTTAGCTAAAATCAATGCTGATATAGCTGAACTTACCACTAATTTTGGTCAAAATATTTTAGAAGATAGCAATGCGTTTTCCTTACGAGTTGAAAATGAACAGGATTTAATAGGAATTCCTGAAGCTGTTATTGAAGCGACAGCTGAAAAATCTCCTGATAAGGAGAATACAGCTTGGGTTTTCGGACTTCAAAATTCTATTGTAATGCCAGTTTTAGCTTATGCTGAAAACCGTTCACTTCGCGAAAAAATTTATAAAGCCTACAAAAATCGAGGAAATAATAATAATGAATTTAATAACTCTAAAATAGCTATTCAATTAGCTAATTTATGTTTGCAAAAAGCAAATTTATTAGGTTACGATTCCTATGCAGATTATGCATTAGAAAACACAATGGCTAAGGATCGAGAAAGTGTAAATACTTTTCTTGAAAAACTATGGAGACCAAGTTTAAAAGTAGCTCAACGCGAAATCGATCAAATTGCTTCTATGATGAAGGAAGAGGGAATAGAAGGTGAAGTTGAACCTTGGGATTATAAATATTACCTAGAAAAAATTAAAGAAGAACAATTTCAAATCGATAATCAAGAATTGGCAGAGTACTTTAGTTTAGAGCAGGTACAAAATGGTATTTTTAGGGTTACTGAAAAATTATATGGTCTTCAATTTGAAGAGTTAACAGATGTACCTGTTTATCAAGAAGATGTTACTGCTTGGAAAGTGTCTGAAGCTAACGGAACTCATGTAGGTATTTTGTATATGGATTTACATCAACGAAGTTCTAAACGCGGTGGAGCTTGGATGACTAGTTTTAGACCACAAAGCAAAAAGGATGGTAAACGCTACGGACCCATAATTTCTATAAATTGTAATTTCTCTGAAAAAGTAGAGAATCATCCTACTTTGCTTAGCCTAGACGAGGTTACTACATTTTTTCATGAATTTGGACATGCGCTACACGGACTACTGTCTGATGTAGAATACCAAAGTTTAGCTGGAACAAATGTGCCAAGAGATTTTGTTGAACTGCCATCGCAAATTATGGAAAATTGGGCAACCGATCCAGAAGTATTAAAAATGTATGCTTTTCATTATGAAACTGGAGAGCTTATTCCAGACAATTTAATACAGAAACTAGAAGATTTAGGAACTTTTGGTCAAGGTTTTGCAACTACCGAATACCTTGCTTCTGCCTTGTTAGACATGAAATTTCATAGCATTACAGATAAATTGAATACAGATACAGCAAGTTTTGAAGTAGAAACTTTAACCAATTTAGGAATGCCCGAAGCAATTACCGCAAGGCATAGTAGTACTCATTTTTCGCATATTTTTGCTGGTGGTTATTCAGCTGGCTACTATTCTTATATATGGTCGGGTGTTTTAGATAGTGATGCATTCAATCAGTTTAAGCAAACGGATTTGTTTAATCAAGAAAAAGCGAATTCCTTCAGGAAAAATGTATTAGAAACAGGGGGTACGCAAGAACCGATGGAATTGTATAAAAAGTTTCGTGGCTCTGAACCTAGCATTGAACCCTTATTGAAAAAACGTGGTTTAGACGATGATTCTTACGGAAGCAACTTAAAAGGCTAATTCTAAAAATAGTGCTATTTTTAGCCTAACACTTAAATTTATACAATAAATTATACAACATAAAAACACCTAAAATTGAAACATCAATTTTAGGTGTTTTTTTTCAATAAAGATTAATTAAAACTGAAGGTTGTATTTATTTTTAAAGCAAAATTATCACTAGAATTATCTAAACTATAATCGCCATAACGATAAAAGCCACCGATGCCAAAGTTAAAGTACATGGTGTTTAAATAGTTCATTTGTATTAATTTAGTAAGTTCTAGTCCAGATTCTATAAAAACATCATCTTTTGTTTTGTATGTCCATGCATGCGAAAAAACAGTATTCAAACTTCCCCAACCCATGTTGTGGTGAATTACTAAGCCAGGACTAAACTTTTTGGTTTTAAAAAGCAAACTTCCTAAATCGTGTGTTAAGAATAAATGTGCATATCGATCTGATAAAAATTCGTAGGGTAACATGGTTTGAAAGGTATCGTACATAACAACTGGAATGTCGTTATCTTTACTGCCTTCACCAGTAAACAATAAGCCTAAAGGTACATTTCCATCTAAATATCCAGTCTGAAATCGATATCTAGTTTTACCAAAATTGCGTAAAAAGAAGCTTTGGTGTACACTAGCTTCAATTTTTTGGTAAGAAAAGTCGCCACCTAACAAATTATCGAATCCTTGCGTATAGATAGCATTAAAAACAGGATAATTTGTACCTAAACTTACGCGCTTTAATGGAGTTTCAACAATGCGTTCTCGATGTGCATACCGAAGCTTAAACTCAGCTTGCGTATTGGAGTAGTTGCTAATTAAATTTTGATTTTCAATAAAGAAATAATCGTATTGTGGCTTTATATTTTCATTTTTAAGGCTGGCACTCCAAGTTAGATACTTTAAATCTCTTCGACCAAATTTAAGTTCGAAAGATTCTACAAAATCCATATGTGAAGCAATAAAAGAACGTAAATCTCCATTCAAAGAAAATCCACTACTTCTGTTCATCGATGCTGTTCCTATTTCTCGCACATCGTTTTGATAATTCAACTGCAAAAACATATCTTTTGTAGGATCTATATCAAAACGTATTTTTACACCGTATTTCCAATCATTGTCTCTATGCCCATAAGCTACATAACCACCAAACACAATATTTTTAAAAAGTTTTTTGTTGGTTTCTAAACCTGCACCAAGCCTAAAACCTTCGTGTTTATTATACCCAAAAAAACGATTAATAGGAATGTTGAATTTTCCCCATGGAATATAGCCATTACCAATTTCTGTTCCAACTTCAACAATCTTATCTAGCTTTAAACGCTCACCAATACTGTCTACTACGCGATAAGTAGCTTTGTCTTTTTGGCTTAAACTGTCAATTCTGTAGGCATCCCAAAATGCTTCAGGTTTGTTTGGTGCATCTTTAGCATAAGTAAGGGCTACTTCACTAAAATCTTTTTTCTTTAAACTATCTAGTAGTTCAATTTCACTTAAATATGACTTGCCATTTATAAAAACTCCATTATTCTCCATAATTTCGAAATTGAGTTGTTCTGGAAACCAATCTTCATTATTTAAGTATTGATATTTCTGCTGAATTTTCAAATTAATCATCATCTCATCGAAGGGTTCAGCAACAATATTTTGTAAGGCGTATCCATTTGAGTTTACGTACATAAATCCTTTTAAACCATCTATATTAGAAGATTTTTTAGGCTGAAATGAAATATTAAAAATAGTGTCTTTTGCTCTAAAAATTTGTTCTTCAAGTTGGTAATCATAGCGTTTTATGCTTCCACTAGCAATTGGATTTAAAAAATGTAAGTCAAGTAAGTCTATATTATCTTCGTAAAAACCAAAAGGTTGTAATTCTGTAGCTAGCATGGCAAAATAAGGGTTTTTAAAACCAGATACCCGAGTAGCAATAACTTTTTCTTCGCTTAAATCGGGAGGTAAAAATTTTCGTTGACTAACCGACTCGAACAGCATTATATTAAAATTTCTTTCTTGAATTAATATCTTTTCATAATCGCTAATTGAATCACTTTTTGGGTCTAATTCACCTTTTTCAATTTGATTTAAAAATGCATTCCTTAAAGAATCGGCAGTTTTTTGTCTTCCTTCTCTGTCAATTATACTTCGATTGTAAGCCGTATATTTAAACCCGCCTTTTTTCAAAGGATTATTTAAATCTCGATTAGCAATTACTTTTCTAATAATTCGCAAAGCTGGATTTTCTCCATTAGTTATAATTACTTCATTTAAGCTTTCTTCACTGGTTTCAAGTTGTAAAATTACATCTTTGTATTGCTTTACTTCAATTTGTAAATCCTTGTATCCCAAATACGAAACCTTTAAAGTTTTAAGGCTGTCTTTGCTTTGGTAATAAAAATTGCCATCAATATCTGTAATTACGCCTCGATTTGAAATAGCATTAAAAGTAATATTTGCAAAGGCAAGACTTTCTGAAGTTTTAGCATCAATTACTTTTCCACTAATTTCAAACTGACCATAGGCTAAACTCGTACATAAAAGTACGAAAGTGCTTAAAAGGATATTTATTTTCATCAATAGAATGTTTTTTTGACAAGTTTAAGCAAGAAATCTGTATTTTTAAAAATTAAGATGAATTAAAAGTTATTTTTGTAGTATTCATATATATTATTAATTTATGTTATCTAAAAAGACAAAATATGCCATAAATGCCTTGGTATATTTAGCCAAAAAAAAAGATAAAACACCTACTTTAATTTCAGAAATTGCTGAAAAACAAAATATACCCCAAAAGTTTTTAGAAGCTATTTTATTAAATCTAAAACGTGACGGAGTCTTAGCCAGCAAACGAGGAAAAGGCGGTGGTTATTATTTGTTGAAAAAACCAGAAGATGTTAATTTAGCAGAAGTTATGCGTTTGTTCGATGGACCTATAGCTTTTATACCATGCGTAACACATCATTATTATGAAGCTTGTGAAGAATGTACCAACGAGTCGATTTGTGGTATTCGAGACATATTTTTTGAAGTCCGTAACAAAACAGTTGAAATTTTAAAACGTGCAACTTTAGAAGAAATTATTACTCGCGAAAATTTATTAAATCCCGACTATTAATTTCATTCAAGCTTATCATTGATATAAAACAAACTGAATACGATAAGCTTTGTGTATTCTGTGTCACTGCCTGCCGGCTGCCTGGTTTTTAGTTAAATAGAATTTATAGCAGGCACAAATAGCAAATACAAACTAAATTGTATATGAAAACCTTGCTAGAGTTAAGAAATAATTTATGCTTACAAAAGCTGAATTCAAGTCTCAAATGCAATTTAGCTGTAAAACAATATTTTTTTCCATTTTTTAAAAACAACAATAAATAATTCTCTAAAAACAAAGCACCACTAATTTTAGCGGGCTTTTTTTGTTATTTTAACATTATATAAATTATTGAAGCAGAATTAATTGTTAGCCACAAGATGACGATACGTGTGAATAGATAAAAAATAACACGTGTAGAAAAAAATCTTATATTTTTTATATTAATTGTTTGAAGTCATAAAAAAATGAACATAAAACTCACTTTAACGATAGAGCAAGAAATCATTCAAAAGGCTAAAGAATACGCTAAAGATAAAAATAGGAGTTTATCTGATATTATAGAAAACTATTTAAAAATTCTAACAAATGCAGAAAAAGCTAAGGAACTAAAAAAAATTAAATCCTGTCGTAAAATCTTTAAAAGGTTCTTTTAAAATGCCTAAAAATATGGATTATAAAAAAGAACTCAGAAACCGAGTAGAATAAAAGTATTTATAATGGATAACGTGTTAATCGACACCGATGTAATATTGGATTTTTTCTTTGACCGTGAACCTTTTGTAGAATTTGCCACAGAAATTTTAAATCAATGTGAAGATAGAAGAATAAACGGATTTACAACACCAGTTATAATCTGTAATGTTTATTATCTATTAAGAAAGACGGCAAATCATCAATTGATTATAGAAAAACTAAAACAGCTTTTAAGCATAATTGAAATTACAGAAATGAACAAAGAAGTTGTCTTGGATGCTCTTAATTCAAAGTTTAAAGATTTTGAAGATGCATTGCAAAATTTTTCTGCTATTCAAAATAGAAAAATCAACATTATCCTAACCAGAAATATAAAAAATTTTAAAAAAAGCGGTTTAGCAGTATTGACCCCAGAAACATATTTGAAAGGAAAAGCTAGTGGCTAAAAGCGCATATAGTTTATAGCGGAATTAGTGCTAAATCTAATTTTTTTGTATTTTAAAAACCTAAAAGCTTAATCTGCCTTTGCCGACAGGCAGGCTAAAAAAACCAAGCATTTTTGCCACCCACAAACCATATGCACGAAGCGTTCTACGAACCTTTTTTCTGCTTTATCATCGCTTCTAGCATATCCCACATTTCATCAGGAATTTGCTCTAATAAATTGAATTGCCCAGCGCCTTTTAGCCATTCGCCACCATCAATTGTAATCACTTCTCCATTTAAATAATGAGAAAAGTCAGATACTAAATAGGCTGCTAAATTGGCTAATTCTTGGTGGTCGCCAACGCGTTTTAAAGGCACTTTTTTAGCTAAATCGAATTTGTCTTTTAATTCGCCTGGCAGCAATCGATCCCAAGCACCTTTGGTAGGGAAGGGTCCAGGTGCAATAGCATTAAAACGAATACCGTATTTAGCCCATTCAACAGCTAATGAACGCGTCATCGCTAAAACACCTGCTTTAGCTGTTGCACTTGGAACTACATAAGCCGAACCGGTCCAAGCATAGGTAGTTACAATATTTAGCACGGTTTTATTGGTTTGTTTTTTATCAATCCAATATTTACCTAAAGCTAAAGTACAGTTTTTGCTGCCTTTTAATACAATATCTATAATGGTATCGAAGGCATTGGCAGATAAACGTTCAGTAGGCGAAATAAAGTTTCCAGCGGCATTATTGAGTAAAACATCAACTTCACCAAAAGTTTCGTGCGCTTTTTTAAGCATATTTTCAACTTGGTCATAGTGCCGAACATCGCATTGGAGCGGTAAGCATTTGGCTCCAGTTTCAGTTTCTAATTCTTTAGCTGTAGTTTCTAGTTTATCTAAATTTCTAGAAGTAATAACAGCGTTGGCACCTAATTCCATAAAATATTTGGTCATAGATTTTCCCAATCCACTGCCACCACCAGTTACTAAAATTGTTTTGCCTTGAAGTGCGTTATCCCGCAACATTTTATCTGTATAACTCATAAATTTCAATTTTTTCTAAAAATAGTGAATTTCGTTTTTATTAAAGCGCTTTTAACCAATTATTGAAGCTTAGGATTTTCGATTTTCGAGTCCCAAGATTTACCACTTATATCGGTTAATTTAACGTATTTCGCATCTTTTATTTGATTTTCACTGAGTTGAAGTTTTATTTCAGCTTTTGCACCCAGTGGAATAATCATTGCATGTTTGCCAGGTTTTACTTTAGCGATGTATTGATTTTTAATATGTGAAGAATTAAAATTGGCTAAATCTTCCGAATCTAACGTATGTATTACTTTATTCGATTCATTGAATACTTCTATTTGTATTAAAAATGAACCGTAAACATCTACACCTTCTACACGATATACTTCAAATTGAAGCCAATTATCTTCTAATTTTACACGGCTAACTTCCAATTCGGGACTAACTGATTTATTGTGCAAATCGCCCCAAAGTCCACCATGAAAAATTTGATTGGTCAATAGGGTTAAACCTAAAATAGTAAATGCAACAATTATATTCAATTTTTTTAATTTGTATTCCGAAAGTGAAAGTTTTCCTGAAGTAAAATAAGTTGCAGTTTTCGATGTAAACCAAGCTTTTTTCTTTGTTAAATAATGGTCTATAGAAAAATGACCACCGCCTGAAAAATAGGTTGTAAATCCGGCTGCAATTCCTAACACACCAATTTGCCATTCATCTAAACATGTCGTGCCAATCCAACCGGCACCGAGTAAAATACCCAATGCAAGCCCAATAACGCCAATACTGCTTAGGCGTGTAAAAAAACCAAACATAAAAAATAAGCCTACGACACCTTCTATTATAGTAAAAGCTACCATATTTATATACAATAAATCAGGGTTTTCTAATAAATATTCTATCATTGGACCAATGCCCAAAGCATTTGGTAAAAAATGATTGAATTTCTCACCAATGTAACCTGGTAATTCGGGATCGAGTTTATTTTTTAATACTATTCTTCGCCATAGGGCAGAAAAGTATGTCCAACCAGCTACTAAGCGCAGTGATAATGTAAAAAGTCCAGCATAACTAAACGCTGTTGTTGTTTTTGAAGTCATCTGAAATAATTTAAAATTTAATAAAATGGTACGGTTTCCAATCTTATTTATTGAAAACCCAAATAGTCTGATCTTAAAATTTTAAACTAAATCGGTTTTTAGTTGAAGGTAGAGTAGGTATAAAGGAATTTTTAATGAATGAGTTTTTTCTTCATTAGGTAAGCATGATGAAAGCTTTGCATGAGTTAGTTCATTTTTAAAATGAATTTCATTACCTGATAAATCAACAGATGTGGATTCATCATCAAATGTTTCAATATTGTTTTGTGTTAGTTGATTCCATTCTAATTCAGAACAAGAATTTTGTTGCAAATTGGCTTTGGAAACATTCAGTGTTTTTTGAAAAGGAATATCAAAAAATGCATCTAAACCTTTTCTTGTGTTGCAAGAAGAAAGCAAAACAATGCATGTACAAATTAAAAAGAAATTCGATTTCTTAAACAAATGTATAATTTTGGATCAAACCTAAAAATAACAACTAAGATTTGTATAGCTTTTAGGCTTATTTTATCAATCTAAAATATTCAGATCTGAAGTTTTTCAATTAATTCAAATCCTTTTCTCTTTTCAGTCTTTTTTTCTATTCAGTCCTTTTCATCAACCATCTACCAACTAAAAACTACTCATCAATTAAAATTTCGAGTAATTCAATAGCAGCTTGACTAACTTTAGTACCAGGGCCAAATACAGCTACTGCACCCGCATTGAATAAAAACTCGTAATCGGCTGAAGGAATTACACCACCAACAATAACCATAATATCTTCTCTGCCTAATTTTTTTAATTCTTCAATAACTTGTGGTACTAGGGTTTTGTGTCCGGCAGCTAACGAAGATACGCCTAAAATGTGAACATCGTTTTCTACGGCTTGTTTAGCAGCTTCTTTAGGAGTTTGGAACAACGGACCAATGTCTACATCAAAACCTACATCGGCATAACCAGTAGCAACAACTTTGGCGCCACGATCGTGTCCATCTTGTCCCATTTTGGCAATCATAATTCGAGGTCTTCTACCTTCTAATTCGGCAAATTTATCGGCTAACTCCTTGGCTTTTGTAAAAGATTGATCTGTTTTCATTTCGTGACTATAAACTCCACTAAAGGATTGAATTTTGGCTTTATGTCTACCAAAAACTTCTTCTAAGGCATCGCTAATTTCGCCCAATGTAGCTCGCTCACGTGCAGCTTCTACGGCGAGTGCCAGTAAGTTCTGGTTGTTGGTTTTTGCTGCTTGCGTTAAAGCATTTAGTTTTTCTTGAACTGCTTTTGTGTTACGCTCAGCTTTAATTTTAGCTAATTTTTCTAGCTGTTGTTTTCTTACCGTTTGGTTGTCTACTTCTAGCGTTACAATAGGATCTTCTTGTTTTAATCGGTATTTATTTACACCAACTATAGTATCCATTTCGCTATCGATTCTAGCTTGTTTTTTAGCGGCTGCTTGTTCAATTCTAAGTTTGGGAATGCCTTCTTCAATCGCTTTGGTCATTCCACCTAATTCTTCAACTTCTTGAATATGTTTCCAAGCACTTTGGGCAATTTCTTGTGTAAGCTTTTCTACATAATAACTACCTGCCCAAGGATCTACCGTTTTGGTAATTAAAGTTTCATCTTGCAAGTATAATTGTGTGTTTCGTGCAATTCGTGCAGAAAAATCGGTAGGTAAGGCAATGGCTTCATCTAAAGCATTGGTATGTAAAGACTGTGTGCCACCAAAAGCAGCAGCGGCAGCTTCAATACAAGTTCTAGCTACATTGTTAAATGGGTCTTGTTCGGTTAAACTATAACCACTAGTTTGGCAATGAGTTCGTAAAGAAAGCGATTTCGGATTTTTCGGATTAAATTGCTTTACCAATTTGGCCCATAACATTCTGGCGGCTCGCATTTTTGCAATTTCCATAAAATGATTCATACCAATGCCCCAGAAAAACGATAGTCGTGGCGCAAAGGTATCGATGTCCATTCCAGCTTCAATTCCTTTTTTAATGTATTCTATTCCATCTGCTAAAGTGTATGCCAATTCAATATCGGCGGTGGCTCCAGCTTCTTGCATGTGGTAACCAGAAATACTAATGCTATTGAATTTCGGCATGTTTTTAGACGTAAATTCAAAAATATCTGAAATAATTTTCATGGAAGGTGTTGGTGGATAAATGTAGGTGTTCCGAACCATGAATTCTTTAAGAATATCATTTTGAATGGTTCCTGAAAGTTGTTCAGGTTTAACCCCAGTTTCTTCAGCAGCTACTATATGAAAAGCTAAAATGGGTAAGACTGCACCATTCATAGTCATAGAAACCGACATTTTATCTAATGGAATTTGGTCAAAAAGCACTTTCATATCTTCAACCGAATCGATGGCAACACCAGCTTTACCCACATCGCCAACAACACGTTCATGATCCGAGTCGTAACCACGATGTGTAGGTAAATCGAAAGCAACCGATAAACCTTTTTGGCCAGCGGCTAAATTTCTTCGGTAAAATGCATTGCTTTCTTCTGCAGTTGAGAATCCCGCATATTGCCGAATTGTCCATGGTCGAGTAACATACATGGTTGAATATGGTCCGCGTAAATAGGGTGGTTTTCCAGCCACATAATTCAAGTGGTCTACATCTTCAATATCTGCTGAAGTATACGCAGGCTTCAATTTTATTTTTTCTGCCGTTGGAAATTTTTTCTGGCTCGAATTTAAACTCTTAGGAAGTTTTTTAATTTCTAACTGGCTTAAATCTTTTCTTTTCATAAGTTAATTATTTAAGCTCTGGTAGTTTGGTTTATTCGTTGTTTTTCGACTTCTTCAGCTAATCGTTTTTCTACAATAGGCTCGATTAATGTTTTCCTTGTTTCGGTTTCCATAAAAGGATTTCTTTCGAAATTTTCGCTGAGTTTTTCATCTTTGTTTTCGTAAGCATTTGTACCTACCAATTTTCTATCGCCAACACTAAACTCTTCTTGTTCTTTAGTCTCTTGTTCTTTTATTTTTTTCTGAATTTTTCCTTCAAAAAGTTGTTTTATCAATCCGCCACCTTGTTCAATGTCTTTAAAAATGGCCAAGGCTTTATCTTGTAATTGTTGCGTTATTTTTTCAATATAATAACTACCATCTGCTGGATTGTGGACTTTATCAAAATAACTTTCATTTTTTAAAATTAACAATTGGTTACGACTTATACGATTAGCAAATTCGTTTTCATTTTGATAAATCGCATCGTAGTTTTGATTGCAAACTACATCGGCACCACCTAAAATTGCACTCATACATTCTGTAGTAGTACGCAGCATATTTACATTGTAATCGTATAAAGTTTTGTTGCGGTTGCTGGGTTCTGTAAAAATATAAATAGGAATTTCTAGATGATATTCACTTAACAAACTATACAGTAAAACCCGTAAAGAACGTAGTTTGGCAATTTCGAAAAAGTAATTTCCACCAACTGCAACTTCTACATAAAAGGCTTTAATTTTATTTAAAAATTCCTTGTCTTCGGCTAAGTTTAAATATTCATTAGCTTGGGCTAAGGCGTAAGCTAGTTGCTGAACATGTGTTGCTCCAGCTTGCTGAAAATGCTTCAACTGAAGTGTAATATTAAAATTTGCATCGGCTGAAGCATCTTTTATAAATGCAAAATCTGTTTTTTGATTGGTATACCAATTTCCTGTTCTAGCTAATTTTGCAATAGGATCGATTACAAAAATGGCTTTTCCAGAAAGTTTTGAAATAGTTGCTTCTAATTCATTAAAATGAACTCTTTTATAGGTAACATAAACCTGGATTTGTTTTTCGTGTAAAGTCAACACCAATTTTTCGATAGGAGTAGAAGTAGAGTCGACTTCTAATTTAATTTGTTCGGCTCCCCGTTGTGTAGCATCTACTATGGTATGGGTTTTAGTTTCAGAAGTTACTTCAAAAGCTTGGCAAATTTTCCAAGATGAAGTTTGAAGATGCGTAAATTTTTCGACATCATCGGCATGATAAAAAGGCTTAATGTCGATGCCATCTTCTGTTTTGGTAACTAATTTTTCATTAAAATCAGCTCCCTTTAATTCTACTTGTATCTGTTGCTTCCATTCTTTAGCAGAAACAGCTTCAAATTGACTAAATAAAGATTTATTCATGTTTATTTTTATTGCAAACTATCTTGATATTCAATAATAAAAATTTCTTCATTAGGGCGTTTCATATAATAGTTTTCACGAGCAAATTTTTCAATTTCAACCGAGTCGTTTAAGCGTTTTAGCGTTTGCTTATCTTTTTCAATTTCCTTTAAATAATAGGCTCTGTTATTAAGTAATTCTTCTTTTTCTTGGTTTAATTCACGTTGAATTAACCACGAATTAGTGTCTAAAAAAAGCATCCAAATAACAAAAACCATACTTACTAAAAAGTACTTGTTGCTTGCAATTTTAAACCAGGTTTTTGTTTTGAGTTCACTCCACTTCATCTTTCAAAAATACAAAATTATTGAAGGAGTTTGCACTTGCTTTTAGGAGTATTTTTTAACAAATGTTTCAATATTAATTCTATCTTTGCGCTGAATTATGGTTGAAAATGACTTTTACAAGCGTTTTCATTAAAAGGGAATTCCGTTAAAATCGGAAGCTGTTCCCGCAACTGTAAGCTTAGTCTCGTTTTACGAGATGCTTTGTTTTGCAAACTGCAATATGCCACTGTCAAAATTCGATGGGAAGGTTAAAACAAAGACGCCAGCCAGGAGACCTGCCTAATTCTAAATTAAAAACAAAAATTCTCGGGATAAGGATTGAGTTGGTTATGAAACATGTATTTTTTTACATTTCGCTTATAGCGTTATGTTGCCATACAATTTATGCGCAAGTTCACTTGGACTCTATTCAACAACTTGACGAAGTAATTGTTAGCAACAAATTGCTATCTACTTTTTCAACTGGGCAAAAAACGCTTCGGTTGAAGGATTCTATTTTGCAGCAAAATCCAGCAAATTTAACCGATTTACTCAATTTTAATACCAGCATTCATTTCAATCAAAATGGTTACGGAATGGTTGCTTCTCCTGCTTTTCGGGGTACAACTGCCCAGCAAACTGCTGTGGTTTGGAATGGAATTAACATTAGCTCACAATTAAACGGGCAAGCCGATTTTAATACTTTGTTGAATCCAACTATGCAACAAATTAAGATTCAACCAGGTGGCGGAAGTGTGATTTATGGAACTTCGGCTATTGGTGGTAGCATTCATTTAGAAAGTAAATTGAAATTTAACAACAAAAGCAAGCATTTTTTTCAAACAAGGTATGGAAGCTTCAACAGCTTAGATTCGCGTTACCAATTTCAAAAAGCTACTGAAAAATGGAGTTTTAATTTTGGACTTCAACACAATTCATCCGATAATGATTTTCCGATACATAATGACAACCGAAAGAATATTAATGGAAAATTCAATAACAATTCATTAGGATTAGACATTGCTTATAAACTCAATGAAAAGCATCAATTCAAGTTTTTTTATTGGTTGTTTTTAGGCGATAGAAATCTCTCTGTTATTCGCCCCAGCGATATTAAATCTGCTTACAAAAATGAAGATTTACGGAGTTTATTGGAATGGGAATTTCAAGATGAAAAATGGCGTTCTACTTTAAAAATGGGTTATTTTAATGAAGCATTTACCTTTATTCAGAATATTAATCGGGCAAATGAATCGACTTCTAATTTAGCTGAAACTTTTTTAACGCAGTACAATTTGCAATTGGAAAAAGACAATTGGGTGTTTTCTGCTTTAATCGATGCCAATTTAGCCAACGCATCTGGCGACGATTTATTAGAAGACCGTAGAAATACGGCAGCCTTTGCTTTGTTAGCCAAGCGAAAAATAAACCAAAAATGGATTGTTGAAGGCAGTTTACGGCAAGAGATTTCGAATTTGTATGATAGCACAGTTTTATACACTTTGGGAAGCGATTTTCGTTTTTCTGAGCACTATTTAATGAAGCTAAATACTTCTAAAAATTTCCGAATTCCAACCTTTAATGATTTGTTTTGGGGCAGGAGTGGAAATGCCAATTTAAAACCAGAAACCGCTTACCAAGTGGAGTGGGGACATCATTTAAGTTGGAAAAATATTCAGTTTTCAGCAACCGGTTTCTACAATTACATCGATAATATGATTCGGTGGATTCCCAACGAAAATGCTGTTTGGCAGCCTGTTAATACAGATCAAGTTAGAACCTATGGTGCCGAAATTGAAACGAGTTTTTCTCAAAAA
Organism: Psychroflexus salis; assembly: GCF_014640175.1. Classification (GTDB taxonomy): domain Bacteria; phylum Bacteroidota; class Bacteroidia; order Flavobacteriales; family Flavobacteriaceae; genus Psychroflexus; species Psychroflexus salis. The sequence goes on from NZ_BMGL01000003.1 coordinate 196,088, forward strand.
TGGAATCAGCATCAACTGCAATGGAAGGCGAATTATGCCTATACCGTTTCCGAAAATAGAGCAACAGGGTTTCAGTTGCGTTATGTTCCATTTCATAAAGCTACTACTTCTTTAGCCTATCATTTTAAAAAATTCACAGCAGATACACAATTCATCTATGTAGGTGAAGTTTTTACACGTTCTAATAATCAAGCTAACGCGGTAGTTCAAGGTTATGCATTGCAACATCTTGGTTTACGCTATCAATTGCTATCCCATTCCCCAAAAATCGATGTAGGTGTTCGTGTCTTTAATCTTTGGAACAAAGAATTTCAAGGAATTGAAAACCGACCCATGCCGGGAAGATATTATCAAATTCAATTCAATTTAATTTTATAAATCCTAATTATGAAGTATTTTAAGTATTTATCTTTTTTATTATTTACTAGTATTTTATTAACCGCTTGTAGCGACGACGATGATTTTAATTCGCAAACTCCAATACCAACAGGCGATTATGCCGATGGTTTTTTTGTGGTGAACGAAGGTCCTTTTGGTGGAACAGGCTCGTTAAGTTTTATAAAAAATGATTTTTCTGAAGTAACTCAAAATGCATTTGTAGCCGAAAATCCAAATGAAGATTTGGGAAGTTTCATTCAATCTGTGTTTTTTGATGAAGAACGTATGTTTATTATATCTAACGGAAGTAATTTAATTAATGTGGTAAATCGGTATACCTTAGAATTTATTGCTTTAATCGATGCAGGATTTGAAGTTCCGCGTTACGGAACAATTTTAAATAACAAAGCTTATGTAACTAATTTAGCTAGTTTTGGAAGTACTACAGACGATTTTGTTTCAGTAATTAATTTGGAAACCTACCAAGTTGAAAACACCATCCCTGTGAATAACATTGCCAACCAAATTGAAGCAGTTAACGGAAAACTCATTGTTGAAAATTCAGCTTTTTCTGATGGAAACAGTTTAACTGTAATTGATGCCGCTTCACAAGAAATAGAATCTCTGGTTGAAGTAGGAGCAGGCCTAAACTCGATGGTTTTATTAAATAATGAAATTTTTACGTTAAGCGCAACACAATTTTCTAGAATAAATACCAATTCATTTTCAATTGATGCAAGTGTTGATTTTAATGAAGAACAAGGCAATTTTCAAAATCTACAAGTAGCCAACGGAAAAGTTTACTACACTTCTGGGAATGCTGTTTACTTCACAAATTTAACAGATCTAAATTTTGAAGAAGAAGCCTTGTTTTCTTATGAAACTGATTCTGCTTTTGGAATGTTTTATGGTTTTGCGGTTCAGAATAATCAAATTTATATAGCTGACGGAAGTGATTTTGCATCCAACGGAACTATTTTGGTATACAATGAATCTGGACAATTGCTTTTTGAAACTGAAGCTGGCTTAGGACCTAACGGATTTTATTTTAACTAAAAGTTTTAGCACACAATATTTAGTTTTAGCTGACTGTATAATAATTCCAATTATTAACAATCTTAAAGCCAATGGCTTGGTTAGTGAATGATTAAAATTTAATAATATGAAACATAAATTTGCAAAAATGAGTTGCTTAGATGTTTATTTGTCTTCGCTCTCGACTAAAGAATACCAAAAAATTAAGATGAAAATTGGCTCAAATGCCATTCGATTTATGCCTTTACAATCTTGGGATGTTTATATTTCACACTTTCATGAATTGATACATTTGTCTAAAATTGAAGCCGATGTACATCAAGTTTCCGTATTTGCTGAAAAATTTAGTTGGGATGTAAATATGAAAGATTTATTCAAAAAAGCAGATTACGATGCTTTGATTATTACAGATGCTGATCAAAAGATTTTGTGGGTAAATGATGGATTTTCAAAAATGACGGGTTATTCTAAAAAATATGCTATAGATAAAACTCCACGTTTTCTTCAAGGAGAAAAAACCGATGTACAATCAAAACAGCAAATTCGCTTACATTTAAAAGAGCACAAAGTGTTTAAAGATGTAATTTATAATTACAAAAATGACAACAGCTTGTATAAATGTGAAGTAAAAATTGTTCCCTTATTTGGAGCCAACAATAATTTGCATTACATCGCTTTAGAAAAGGAAGTAGGATAATTTAAACAAACTACATTACACCGCAATCTTATTTTTAATTTGTGCCGAAATTTTAAAAGCTGCTTCACGACCATCCAATGCTGCATTTACGGCTAAATCTGCTCCGCGCACCATATCGCCACCAGCATAAACACCAGTTAAACTGGTTTGGTAATTTTCGTCTACTTCAATGCCACCGTAGGTGTTAGCTTTAATCCCCGCTTTATTTAAAAATTTAATTTGTTGATGATTGAATCCTAAAGCTAAAATAATGATGTCAGCTTCTATAATAAATTCAGAGTTTTCTACTTCAACTACCTTACCACGTGGGGATTTTTCATCTGAAGCTATTTTGGTTTTTACAAATTTCATTCCTATGATTTTACCTTTCTCATCGGCTACAAAATGTTTTGGAGCAGTGGTAAAAATAAATTCGATGCCTTCTTCTTTGGCTGCTTTTACTTCTTTGTCACTTCCAGGCATATTTTCTTCGTCACGTCGGTACACGCACTTTACGCTTTTGGCTCCAGAACGAATACTAGTGCGTACACAGTCCATTGCCGTATCGCCACCACCAATCACCACTACATTTTTACCATGCACATTGTATTTTAAATCAAAATCTTTACCCAAACGCTTCTTTTGAATATTGGTTAAAAATGGGACTGCCATATACACATGTTCACTATTGTAACCTTCATGATTGAGCACTCTGCCTTCAGTTGCTCCAAAACCCATAAAAACCGCATCGTGCTCATTTCGTAGCTCTTCAAAACTAATGTCTTTACCAACTTCGGTATTTAATTTAAGTTCCATTCCGGCTTCTAATAATAGTTGTATTCTTCTGAAGACATCTTTCTTTTCTAGTTTAAATTCAGGAATTCCGTACAGTAATAATCCGCCTGGTTCATCTGCTTTTTCAAATATAACGGGTTTAATTCCTGCTCTCAGCAAAAAATTGGCACAAGAGATACCAGCGGGACCTGAACCAATAATGGCTACTTTTTTATCAGAAAGTTGCTTAGGAAAACTAGGTTTTAGTCCATTTTCAAAGCCTTTTTCGTTAATGTGTACTTCAATAGAACCGATAGTTACAGCGCCATGACCATCGTTTAGTGTGCAAGCACCTTCGCAAAGTCGATTGTGTGGACAAATCTTACCAAGAATTTCGGGAAACGGAGATGTTTCATTCGAAATTTGGAAAGCTTTTTCATCGTTGCCTTCTGCATTGAATTTTAACCAATGCGGAATGTTGTTGTTTAACGGGCAACCCGATGATGCGCAATACGGAATTCCACATTGAATACAACGGCTAGATTGTCCTTTAGCAGTAGTATCAGAGTAAGCTTCGTAAATTTCGTTATAATTTGCTAAACGCTCTTTGGCATTTATTTTTTTTCGTTCTAAGCGTTCTATTTTGGTGTAATCGTACATTAGTTTTGTTTTTAGTTTCCTTCAAATGGGTTTAGTGGTGCTTTCATATCTTTTGGTGTTACAAGCCAAAAGAAACGCAATTCTGCTAAAAAGTGGGTAAGAAGTTTTTTAGCCGTTTCACTTTGAGTTCGGTAAATATAACTGCGTAAAATTTTCTTTAAGTAGTGTCGAGCTTCTTCAGTTTCTTCGGTGTCGATACGCTCTAATTTTACTAACTCCATATTTACTTTATCGAAAAAGCTCAAATCTTTATCGTACACAAAAGCAGCGCCACCCGTCATTCCTGCACCAAAGTTGTAGCCAGTTTTTCCGAGAATTACCACAGTGCCACCAGTCATATATTCGCAAGCATGGTCGCCAGTTCCTTCTACAACTGCTAAGGCACCAGAATTACGCACTGCAAAACGCTCGCCTACACTTCCTGTAATAAATAGTTTTCCACCTGTTGCACCGTATAAACACGTATTGCCGGCGATGCTCATTTGTTTATTTGTGTCTTTTGGACGAATTACAATACGTCCGCCACGCATACCTTTACCAACATAATCATTGGCATTTCCAGTTAAATATAAGGACATGCCTTGACTTAAAAATGCGCCAAACGACTGACCTGCATTTCCTTTGATATAATAAATTAAACTGTCTTTGGGTAAGCCAACATCGCCATATTTTTCTGCTATAAATCCGCTGGTGTATGTTCCAAAACTTCGGTTAGTATTATTGATTTCAAGGCTTAAACTTTTCGAATTCTTGGGTTTTTCTATAAAGAATTTTACTTCTTTAAAAATTTCTTTTTCAAAAGTATTTTTATCGAAAGGATCATTGTGTTTGATACGCTGAATGTTTTCGCCTTTATAATCAAATAAGATAGATTTAAAATCGAATTTATCTGCTATTTCGTTTTCAACTACATCAAGCAATTCCGTTTTTCCAATTACATCATCTAGACTAGTGTAACCTAATTTTGCTAAAATTTCCCGAATATCCTGTGCAATATGTTGTAAATATTGAACAATGGCTTCTACAGTTCCCGTATAATGTTCGCGAAGCGTTTCATTTTGAGTAGCAATTCCCACGCTGCATTTATTTAAATGGCAAACCCGTAAAATTTTACATCCAACGGTATTCAATAATACGGTACCAAAACCAAAGGTTTCAGCACCCATAATAGCAGCTTTAACTACATCTAAACCTGTTTTTAATCCCCCATCAGTTTGCAACTCAATACTTTTTCGTAAATCGTTTACTTTAAGTGCATTATGTGCTTCAATTAATCCTAATTCCCATGGATTTCCTGCAAATTTAATAGATGCCAATTGTGCAGCACCCGTTCCACCATCGCATCCTGAAATAATAATTTTATCGGCATAGGCTTTAGCTACACCCACTGCAATAGTTCCTACACCTGAAGATGAAACTAACTTTACACTTACGCGCGCTTTTGGATTAATTTGCTTTAAATCGTAAATAAGTTGTGCTAAATCTTCAATAGAATAAATATCGTGATGTGGCGGTGGCGAAATTAAAGTTACACCAGGCATGGTATGGCGTAAATTGGCGATTAAAGGGGTTACTTTTTTTCCGGGTAATTGACCACCTTCACCTGGTTTTGCCCCTTGTGCGAGTTTAATTTGAATTTCTTCTGCACTGCGTAAATATTGCGGAGTTACCCCAAATCGACCAGAAGCTACTTGTTTTATTTTACTATTTTTTATAGTGTTGAATCGTTTACGGTCTTCTCCGCCTTCGCCAGAATTGCTCATGGCACCAATTTGATTCATAGCTTCTGCCAGAGCTTCGTGGGCTTCAGGTGAAATGGCGCCCAAACTCATGGCAGCCGAATTAAACCGCCATGTAATATCTTCGATGGGCTCTACTTCTTCAACTGAAATAGATTTTTTAGTTGAATTTAAATTATAAAAATCCCGAATCATCCGAAAACCCCGTTGGTTAATTCTGTTTTGAACAGCATCGTATTCATCTTTATTTAAGCTAGCTGCAAAACGCCGAATACCCATAGAAACCGCAGGTGCATAATCGTGGTATTCGCCTTTAGGCATATATTTATAAAAACTACCTACTTCTAATTCATATTGATTTGAAAATTCATTTAATTGAAATGTTTTAGCATGGTCTTGATCAATTCGCATTTCGATGTCTTTATAAGTCAATCCTGCTAAAAACGTATGAGCATTACTAAAACATTCGTCTGTAATTTCTTTGCTTAAACCTATAATATCGAACAAACCGCTATGCTGGTAACTATCTATGGCGCAAATTCCCATTTTTGACATAATTTTTAACAATCCTGCATTTAAGGCATGATGTATATTTTGCAATGCCTTTTTTTGCACGAGTTTTAAGTTATGGTTTTTAGCTTTTTTGTTACGCTCGGCAATAGTTAAAGCAGTACCATATAATAAATAGGGATAAACCGCTGTGGCACCAAAACCAATTACAACTGCACATGAATGCGAATCGTATAATTCGCCAGAGCAAACTATAATAGAGACTTTGCTGCGAAGTTGATGTTTAGACAAATAATTATTTACAAACCCAACCATTAATGGAATGGGAATTATTTTTTGTGAATTAGATAAACAACGATCATCTAAAATAACCATGCTAATGTTATCTTCTTCAATAGCTTTTTTTATTTGAAAAGCGATATTAAATAAAGATTGATGTAAATTTTGCTCAAATGAAGTGGAGAAGCTTTTGTATTTGTAAGCAGATTTATAATTGGAATGATTTGGGTTTCCGAAGTTTTTAATGATATCTAGTTTTTCTTTAGATAGCACAGGACTATTTAAGCGAAGACCCGTTGCATTTTCGGGCACTTCTTTTAAAATATTTCCGCGTGGTCCTAAGGTAACACTTAAAGACATAATAAGTTTTTCGCGAAGCGGATCTACAGCTGGGTTGGTAACCTGAGCAAACTTTTGTCTAAAAAAGTCGGTAAAATTACGTTGCACTTGGCTAAAACAAGCTAGGGGCGTATCGTCTCCCATCGAACCGATTTCTTCTTTCCCATTTTGAAGCATAGGAGCGATAATTTGCTCTACCGTTTCATGCGTATAATTAAAATAACGCTGATAAACCAAAGCATCATTTAATTGGTAATCTGAAAAATCTACAAAATTTTCATCGTAATGTTCAGCCAAGTAATGCTGATGTTTTGCAAGCCATTCGCCATAAGGCTGAGAATTTTTTAAGTAATCGCGAATTTCTTCATTCATTAAAACCTTGCCATGTTTTGTATCGACTGCAATAGCTTCGCCACCATGAAGTTTACCTTGGTATTTAACATTTTCTTCATCAATATCAATTACGCCTAATTCACTTGCGATAAGAAATCGATTATCTTTTGTAATAATGTATTTAGCTGGGCGCAAACCATTCCTATCCATTGCGGTGGCTAAATATCTGCCATCCGTAAAGTTTAGTGCAGCCGGACCATCCCAAGCTTCAAAATTAGCCGTTAAATATTCGTAATAAGCGCGAATTTTAGCATCTTGCTTGGGTAAATTTTGCCAAGCAGGTGGAAACATGCTGCTCATGGCTTTAAAAAAATTAACTCCGTTAGCCAACAGGTATTCAAACATATTATCTACACTTCCGCTATCGCTAGCATCTTGATCTAGTATTTCACCGATTTCTTTTAATTCTTTAGCAGAGTAAACATTACTTTCTACTTTTTCAGTATTGATTTTTACATTAAAACGATTACCATTTATGGCATTGATTTCACCATTGTGAGCTAAAGTTCGAAATGGTTGAGCAAGCGACCAACGTGGTAAGGTGTTGGTAGAAAAACGCTGATGAAATAAAGCAAAACCTGTTTTAAATTCATCTCCTTGTAAATCCAAATAAAAATCTTTCAACAAGTCTGGTTTTACCAATCCTTTATAACTAATTACGTAAGGCGAAAGTGAAGCGATGTAAAAATCTTTATCTTTGGGTAAGTTGTTTTCAGTTTGTTTTCTACACAAATACAAAAACTCTTCAAAGCGTTGTTCGGCAACTGGAGCGTTTGGGATGATGAAGGCATGTTTAAGATCTGGAATGCATTTCAGGGCTTGGTCGCCTAAAAAAGATTTATCGATAGGAACATCACGATAGAAGAGTAATTTTAAATCGTATTTTCCAAGCGCATTTTCAAATACTGTTTTTTGATTTTGATTAGTGAAGAATATACTTCCCACTGCATATTTCTTTGGTAGAGAAAAGCCATTAGCTAAAGCTATGTTTTTCATAAACTCGTGTGGCATGGCAGTTAAAATTCCGCATCCATCGCCACTTTTTCCATCAGCTGCTATGGCACCACGGTGCATCATTCTTCCTAATGCCGTAAGCGCGTCATCTTTTATTTGCGCATCGGGTTTGCCATCTATGTTAGCAATAATTCCACAACCACAACTGTCTTTAAATCCATGAATTAAATCTTGCATATATGAATAATTCTATTAAATGAGAATTCGAAATATACAGCAAAACAGCACTCAATTCAATTAATATTTACTAAAATATCTTAAATTATTAAAGATATTTTTTTAAAATCAATTTTTAGATAAGAAAAATTAAATCTATAATTATGATTTTGATATTATGAAGCTTTTATATTTTCAATTTATTAATATTTGCTCTTTAATTTTTTAAATTGACAAAAAATAGTTGAATTGTGATTTTAGTCTTTTATTATTTGTAATCGGTTTAAATTACTATACATGTAAAATTCGCAATGCATTCAAAGTGAAAAGCAAGTGAATTGCGATGGAAATGACAGCTATGTTCTCAAATTGACAGCCTAAGTCCAACATAAAACCAAATAACAAAGGACCAAGCGCAGTAGGGAAAAACATCATCATGGTATATAAACTATTTACTGAATCGATAATGCGTTCACCATAAATTTCAGCTAAGGCTAAATTTTTAACGATTGAACCGAAACCATTGGTAAGGCCAAACCACTAATCAAGGCAATGTAAACCCAACAGGAAAGTTGCTAGGAGAATCACCATCAGCATAGGTTGTAAAAATCATCAGTGGTAAATTCGGGTGACCAATCCTTGAGTATCTTGAATTTATTCGTTTGCTAATACCTTATAGGTAGGGTCTTCAATAATATTTACATCAATAATTTCATCTGCATTTTGAAGCAACCTTCTACAATCTGGACTTAAATGCTTCAAATGAACCTTTTTATCAACTTTTTGATATCGTTCAGTAATTTTATTTAGCGCTTCAATAGCAGACATATCTACTACACGACTTTCATAAAAATCAATTACTATTTCATCTGGATCATTGGCTACATCAAATTTGTCATTAAATAGAGCAGTAGAGCCAAAAAATAGCGGTCCGTATATTTCATAATGTTTTACACCATTTTCATCGATGCTTTTGCGGGCGCGAATTCGTTTGGCATTATCCCAAGCAAAAACTAAAGCAGCGATAATTACACCTACTAAAACAGCAAGTGCTAAGTTGTGAAGAAATACAGTAACCAAAGTAACTAGTACCATTACCAAAACATCTGATTTAGGCATGCGTTTAATAGTTTTAAAACTTGCCCACTCGAATGTGCCGATAGAAACCATAATCATTAATCCTGTGAGTGCAGCCATTGGAAGCAACTCAATAACAGGTGCACCAAACATTACAAAAGCGAGCAAAGCCGATGAAGCTATAATTCCAGAAAGTCTTGCACGAGCACCGTTAGAAACATTGATTAAACTTTGACCAATCATAGCACAACCACCCATGCCACTAAAAAAACCAGATAATAAGTTTGCAGCTCCTTGCGCCATGGCTTCTTTATTACTTTTACCACGTGTTTCGGTTATTTCATCAACAATATTTAAGGTTAACAAACTTTCAATTAAACCTACACCTGCCATGATGCCAGCATAAGGCAGAATAACCATGAAAGTTTCCCAGTTTATAGGAATAGCAGGAATATGAAAAGGAGGAAAACCACCACTAATGGAAGAAATATCGCCAACAGTTTTAGTATCAATTCCAAGGAAATATGTAATGGCAAAAATAACTAAAATAGAAACTAAAGAAGCTGGAACTGCGCGAGTTAATTTTGGTAATCCCCAAATAATGAGCATAGTAGTTAATACTAGGGCAAGTAAAATATATAAATTGGTACCTGAAAGCCAATTTCCATCTGCATCTTTAAATTGTTCCAATTGGGACATAAAAATAATTACAGCCAGACCGTTTACAAATCCAAAAATTACGGGATGTGGAACGAGACGCATTAACTTTCCTAATTTTAAGGCACCCGCTAAAAATTGAATTATTCCTGAAAGCACAACAGCAGCAAAAACATATTCAACTCCATAATCTTTAGCAAGCGTCACTACCACAACCGCAATTGCTCCTGTAGCGCCAGAAATCATTCCTGGTCTGCCGCCAAAAATGGAAGTAACAAAAGCCATTACAAAAGCAGCGTAAAGACCAGTTAAAGGGCTTAATCCAGCAATAAGGGCAAAAGCCATGGCTTCAGGAACTAAAGCTAAAGCTACGGTGAGACCAGAAAGAATTTCAATTTTGTAATCTACTTTCTGCTTAAAATCAAATAGTTTAATGTATTTCTTCATAAGTTGAAGTTCGTAAATGCATAAAATTTCAGCTTGCAAAAGTAGGCTTTAAAACTGCATATCAAAACCTTTTTTAATGCAGTATTTTAAATTCAAATTACGAAAAGCTTTAAGTAAAATTAAATAGCTTCTTTATAGGAAATACAATTCATCAGAATTACTTGACTTATAAATAATGAAATTGCTAAATCAATTTATTTGTAAACAATTCTTGTTTTAAAATTTCACTGTTTTCTAATTTATTATCAACTAACCATTGTAAAAATAAATTAACTCTTTCATCTTTCATATAACCACAGGATTGTTTATCCCCAAAATATTTTGTTGTTGCATTTAAAGCTGCTAAAACATCTATATTAGTTTTGTCATAGTCGGTAAGATATTTGTTTAAAATTGTAACCGCATCTAGTTGATGTTCTATTGCATGTAAATAAGCCTTTTTAGTTGCTTTTATAAAATTCTTATATTCATTTTCATTACTTTGAATACGTGATTTTTTTGAAAGAATTATGGGCGAATAACCATAAGGAATACCATAGTTATCCATAGAAAATGTAGTGAGATCTATTCCTTTACTTTTTGCTTCAATACCTTCCCAATTATTAAAAATCCAAGTAGCATCAGCTTTCCCTTCTAAAAGTGTATTCCATATTCCTAATTTTTTAGGATAAACAATTTTCATATCGCCATTGCCACCATCATTCATTATCATTTTTTTGACAATATGATCTTCATATCTAGCTTTATAAGATGCGTAAGTTTTGCCATCTAAGAACTGTGGGCTTTTAATATTAGAAGTTTTTAGCGAAGCTATACTACTAATGTCTTCTTGTAAAATAGCATAAACTGCAATGGCGTCTACCTTATTTTTCTTATTGTTTAAACTAATTACCGTTTCAAATGGAGCGATGGCAAAATCAGCTATATCCAACTCTAATTTTTTACCTGGAGTTACTTTATAATCATCAGTGATAGGATTCAAGATTTCAAGGTCAATGCCTAAATCGGTGTAAAATCCTAGCTCTTTAGCCATAATAATTCCAATGTGATTGATATTTGGAGTCCAATCTAAAGCTATGCGAATAGTTTTCATGTTTTATATTTTAAATTTAAAGATAATTAAATAGATACTTTATTTAAACATAATTAGGCAAAGTAATATGAAGTAACAGTAATAATGGCTATTCGATTCATTGCTTACTTTGACTTTCGATTCAATACTATTTATTTTTTTAACTATATTTGCTAAATTAATATAGTTATGCTAAAATAATATATATGAATTATTGCCCACAATGTCAATCTTCTCAACTCGTAAAAAGTGGTATTATCAATAAGCGTCAACGCTATAAATGTAAAAACTGCAACTATAATTTTACCGTAAATAAAATTGGTAAAAAAATTGATCAGTATTATGTTACTAAAGCGCTTCAATTGTATTTAGAAGGTTTAACCTATCGAGAAATTGAACGGATTATTGGGGTTTCTCATGTAAGTGTTATGAATTGGGTACGGAAATATAATATTCATAAAGTGCAAAACACCGATTACCATCCTACATATAAAATTTTGAACCAATCTGAATTGTCTATCTATTTTTCTAAACCAGAAAATACAAAAGGAGCAGGTATGATTGTTACTGAGTTGGGTGATAAATATATGGTTATTAAATGGGAACGATTCAAAGAATGATATATATTAAATTAACGAATATATATATTCTATTTTATTTAACAATATTCTCACTAGATATTTGATTTCGATAATTCAAACGTTTTCGTTATAAATCAAATATCACATGAAACAATTTTCTTTATTAATTTTTATTTTGGCTTTTGTATGTTCAAGCCAAAATTATGCTCAAGGTATTACAGAATATACAGGCGGTTACAAGATAAAATTAAACGAAGATGGTACCAAGTATTTTCGAACAATTGCATGGGGACAGTTTTGGGCTCAGTATGACGAAAATGCTCCTGAAATGGATAGTAATCTTGATTTTAGTGTTCGACGTGCCAGATTACTTACCTACGTTCAATTAAATAAGAAGTTTCTTATCCTTACTCACTTTGGTCTAAATAGTTTGAATGCAGATAATATTTCTCCAACCGGTAAAGGAGAGAGCTCACAATTATTTTTTCATGACTTTTGGGGAGAATGGCAGTTGAATGATTTGCATTCAGCTGGAATCGGATTGCATTATTGGAATGGTATTTCCCGAGCCAATAATCAAAGTACATTAAATATGCTAACTCTAGACAACAATCGTCAATCTTGGTCGACGATTGGACTTTCAGATCAGTTTGCCAGACATATTGGATTGTATTTAAAAGGAAAATTTGGCAAGCTTCAATATCGTGTAGCGGTAAATGAAGCAAACTCAAGTACCTTAGATAATCGTAACCCGTTGGAAGATGGAGTTAGTGTTTATGGTGGAAGAAGATTGCTTGGTTCTGCTGATGCAGGCAAAGTATATCAAGGCTATTTTGATTTCAATTTTTTTGATCAAGAATCTAATTTTTTACCTTACAAAGTGGGTACTTACTTAGGTAGTAAAAAAGTGTTTAATGTTGGTGCTGGATTCTTCTTGCATCCAGATGGTGTTGTTGAAACAAGTGGAAAAGGTGCAAATGTGAGTATCTTTTCTGTAGATGCGTTTTATGATGCTCCTTTAAGTGGTAATAATGATGCAATAACTGCTTATGCTCAATACCAAACTAACGACTATGGTGAGAATTATGATTTTGGACCTTATGCCACAGGAAATATGGTCTACACACATGTAGGTTATCTTTTACCAGGCGATAAAACTAAAACCAGATTTCAACCTTATTTATCTTACAACAACAGAAGTATAGATGCTATTAATGATAATGCATCTAGAATAGGTGTGGGAGGGAATATATTTCTTACAGGTCACCATTCAAAATTTACCATAGAATATTCTAATGAAAAAATCGGGAATGCCGATGCAAGAGGTTTACTAACCGTTCAAGCTATGATATTCCTATAATCAATCATTAAACACTAAATAATTAAACAATGAAAAAAACAGACGAAAACGCAAAAGCCTATTGGCGTGAAAATGTAAAATACTTAGTGATTTTATTAAGTATATGGTTTTTAGTTTCTTATGGAGCAGGAATTCTATTTAAAGATGCTTTAAATGAAATTCGCCTTGGTGGCTTTAGACTCGGATTTTGGTTTGCTCAACAAGGAGCGATTTACACCTTCGTGATACTCATTTTTGTATACGTAAGATTAATGAACAAATTAGATAAAAAATATGGTTACGACGAGTAATCTTCACTAAAAACAAATTAAAATGAGTGCACAAGTATTAACATATATTATAGTAGGAGCTACATTTGCTCTTTACATCGGTATTGCCATTTGGAGTAGAGCGGGATCTACTAAAGATTTTTACGTAGCTGGAGGAGGAGTTGGCCCAATAGCAAACGGAATGGCAACAGCAGCTGACTGGATGTCTGCCGCATCTTTTATCTCTATGGCAGGTATCATTTCATTTATGGGATATGATGGTTCGGTTTATTTAATGGGTTGGACAGGTGGATACGTACTTCTAGCTTTAATGTTAGCGCCTTATCTGCGTAAATTTGGAAAATTTACAGTACCCGATTTTATTGGAGATCGGTATTATTCTAAAACTGCACGTATTGTTGCTGTTTTCTGTGCTTTAATTATTTCATTTACATACATCGCAGGACAAATGCGTGGAGTGGGAGTGGTTTTTTCCCGCTTTTTGGAAGTAGAAATAAATACAGGCGTGTATATAGGAATGTTCATTGTTCTATTTTATGCGGTTTTAGGCGGAATGAAGGGAATTACATATACACAAGTTGCTCAATATTGTGTATTGATATTTGCCTTTATGGTACCTGCGATTTTCATTTCAATTCAAATGACGAATAATCCAATCCCCATGTTAGGAATGGGAGATACACTGGCAAGCAATCCAGATGTATATTTAATGGATCGTCTAGATGGTTTAAGTCAGGAATTAGGCTTTGCAAAATATACTGATGGTTCTAAGAGCATGCAAGATGTTATTGCTATTACTTTAGCTTTAATGGTAGGAACAGCTGGATTACCACACGTAATTGTTCGCTTTTTTACTGTAAAAAAAGTAAAAGATGCTCGTAAATCTGCTGGTTATGCTTTGTTGTTTATAGCTTTACTTTACATTACTGCTCCTGCAGTTTCTGTATTTGCAAAAGTAAATTTAATGGAAACAGTAAATCAGGCAAATTACGAAGAGATGCCAGAATGGTTTCACAATTGGGAAGAACTCGGTTTAATTGGCTGGACAGATAAAAATAACGATGGTAAAATACAATATTTAGGACCAAACAAAGGTGGTGGAAAAGCTTTTGAAGGAAACAAAAATGCACCAATGTTTATTGAAAAAGAACGTGGTCAAGTAGGACAACGTCTTACTTCAAACCCTTCAGATAACTTAAACGAATTGTATGTAGATAGAGACATCATGGTGATGGCTAATCCTGAAATTGCAAAACTGCCTAATTGGGTAATTGCTTTAGTAGCTGCAGGTTGTTTGGCAGCAGCACTTTCTACAGCTGCAGGATTATTATTGGTAATTTCTTCGTCGGTTTCACACGATTTAATTAAAAAAATAATCAATCCTAAAATAAGTGATAAAGGCGAATTAATTGCAGCGCGTTTATCTGCAACTGTAGCGGTTGTAGTTGCTGGATATTTTGGTATTAATCCACCAGGGTTTGTTGCAGCAGTCGTCGCATTGGCCTTTGGTTTAGCAGCAGCTTCATTTTTTCCAGCTATTGTATTAGGAATTTTTAATAAACGAATGAACAAACAAGGAGCAATCGCAGGAATGGTGGTTGGTATTGTTTTGATGTTGTTTTACATGCTGAAATTTAAATTCGATTTATTTGGTGGTGGTACCGAAGCAGATTGGTGGTTTGGAATATCTCCAGAAGGTTTTGGAGCCGTAGCCATGGTAATTAATTTTATTGTTTCTGTTGTTGTAAGTAAGTTTACACCCGCACCACCAGAAGATGTTCAAGATGTGGTAGAAAATATCCGAATTCCAAGTGGAGCTGGAGAAGCCACAGGACACTAACTAATTTATTAATCATAGAATTCTGTTTTTCATCTAGAGAAACAGAATTCTTTATTAAAAGATAAATCAGTATATTTAGGAATTAACTTTATATGAAGAAAAGGCATCAACAAAAATTGGTAATTATTGCATTGGGTTTATTGGTTTTATTCAATATCCCATTCATTCTTATTTTTGATGGGAGTAGTTCCGTTTTTGGTTTTCCTAGCTTTTACGCATTTGTATTCATAACCTGGCTATTGGCGGTATTGTTTAGTTATATCATTATTAAACGCTTTTATGAGTAATTGGTTTATACTTACAATTATCCTTTTATACTTGAGCTTTTTGTTTTTAATAGCTTATTGGGCAGAACGCAATAAACAAAACAAATGGGTCAATTCGCCTTATGTTTATGCTTTATCGCTTGCAGTGTATTGTTCGGCTTGGACGTACTATGGAAGTGTAGGAATTGCAGCTCGCTCTGGAGTAGAATTTCTAGCTATCTATTTGGGGCCTGTAATTGCTGCGCCACTTTGGGTGGTAGTAATGCGAAAAATTATTCAACTTTCTAAATTGTATAATGTTTCTAGTATAGCTGATTTTATTTCTTTAAGGTATGGAAATAATCGTTCGGTTGGAGCTTTAGTTACTTTAGTTTGTGCAATTAGTGTAATTCCATATATTTCATTGCAACTAAAAGCTATTTCTGAAACTTTTCAAATTATAACCTTATACGATACTGGTTTTTCAGAAGGATTTATTTTTTCAGATTCTACATTTTATATTGCTGTAATTCTTGCTGTGTTCGCATCCTTCTTCGGGACTTTAAGTTTAGATGCATCTAAAAGAAGAAAAGGAGTGCTTTTTTCGGTTGCATTCGAATCTATATTGAAACTTGTTTTCTTTTTAATAGTAGGAGTTTACGTTAGTTTTTTTGTTTTTGATGGCACACAGGATATTTATAATCAGGCTAATGAAGAATTTAATTTAGCAGCATTAAGTAGTGTTGGTGGAATTTCTGGTGGCTTAAATTGGTATTTTACAATTGTACTTTCTTTTCTAGCCATTTTTTTATTACCAAGACAGTTTCAAGTGAGTGTTGTTGAATTTTCAGATCGGAGTCAACTAAAAAAAGCCATATGGGTTTTTCCTTTATACCTTTTACTTTTTAATGTATTTGTAATTTTTATTGCATGGGGCGGAATGCTATTATTAGGCAATAAAACGGTAAATCCAGATTATTTTAGTTTATTAATTCCTTTGCATACAGGGCAAAATTGGTTAGCAGTTTTAGTCTTTCTTGGCGGATTTTCTGCTGTAATTTCTATGGTAGTAGTTTCAACTTTAGCACTTTCTACTATGTTGAGTAACAACTTAATTATACCGTATGGATTTATAAAAAAATTCAATAAAAATCAATCGGTTAAAAACGAGAAGTACATTAAAAACATACGTCGTTTTAGCATTTTTAGTTTAATTTTAATTGCCTATTTACTTTACTTGTTTTTCGATCCTGATGTTTCATTGTTTTCTATTGGCTTAATTTCATTCTTAATAATAGTTCAATTAGCTCCAAGTTTCTTTTTAGGAATGTATTGGAATCGGGGCTCATCCTTAGGAACAAAAGCAGGAATTATAGCAGGACTTTTTATTTGTCTGTATTCCTACGTGCTACCATTTTTTGCAAGTGTTATTTTTAATAATCCCAGTTTCGAAAATCTTGGACCATGGGGAATTGAATTTCTACGACCTTACCAATTATTTGGTCTTGATGCGCTTAACCCAACAACACATGCATTGTTTTGGAGTTTATTGGTAAATACCTTTTTATATGCTTCAATTTCAGTTTCTTTTAAAGGAAATTACCGTGAGCGCAATTATGGTGAAATGTTTGTGAATAGCGAACAAGTAGTAGCCATGCGAGAAACAGCTTTTGTATGGAAAGGAGAAGCCTATGTTTCCGATATTCAGCAATTGCTTATTCGGTTTATAGGCGAACAAAGAGCTGAAAAAGCTTTGCGTATTTTCAGAAAACGTTACGCAGTTAAACCAGACGAAAAGTTAGCAGATGCCCGTTTTATCAATTTTGCAGAACGTTTACTTACGGGTGCGGTGGGAAGTGCTTCTGCTAAAATCTTAATTGGAAATGTAGCCAAAGAGAAACCTGTTTCCTTAGTTGAAGTGCTTCAAATTTTAGAAGAAAATAAAGAAACGATTTCTACTAATAAATCTTTAGCAGCTCAATCTGAAAAACTCATACAGTTAACACAGAAGCTTCAACAAGCCAATGAAGAATTAAAGATACAAGACCAATTAAAAGACGATTTTTTAGATACCGTAGCACACGAACTGAAAACGCCAGTAACTTCTATACAAGCTAGTAGCGAAGTTTTAGCCGATGGAGAAGATATGCCTTTTCAATTACGTAAACAGTTTATAGAAAATATTTTAAACGATACGGAACGCCTTGCTGTATTAATCAACGATATATTAGATTTAGAGAAGTTGGCTTCAGGAAGAGATAACTTAAACCTGGCTAATAATAATTTTGTTAAAACAGTTACAAAAGCTATTCAAGGTGTTCAGAATATAGCCGATAAAAAGAAAGTTTCTCTTCAATTAAAAACTGAATATACTTCAATTGAAGCTGAATATGATCATGATAAAATGATGCAGGTTTTAACTAATTTACTTTCTAATGCCTTGAAGTTTGTAAATAGTGAAACAGGTATAATCCAGCTTCAAATTACTTCAAAAAAAGAAAATATAATTTGTGAAGTTTCCGATAATGGCAAGGGAATTCCAAATGAAGATTTACCACATATTTTCAAAAAATTCTATCAATCGAAAAACCAGAATTTAAAGAAACAAAAAGGCAGTGGATTTGGTTTAGCCATTTGTAAAAAGATTATTGAATTGCACAACGGAAACATTTCCGCAAAAGCGAATTTAAAACAAGGAGCAAGTATACATATTGAATTTCCTAAAAAAACAAGCCGATGAAGAAGATATTAATAGTCGATGATGAGCCCAATATTTTAATGGCTTTGGAATATACATTAAAAAAAAACAATTTTGAAGTATTCATAGCTCGCGATGGAGAAGAAGCCATACATATTGCCAAAGAGAAAAAGCCAGATGTTCTTGTTTTAGATATTATGATGCCAAAAGTAGATGGTTTTGAAGTACTTGAATATGTAAAATTTAATTCCGATTTACAGGAAACTAAAGTGATATTTCTAAGTGCAAAAAACAAAGAAAAAGATATACAAAAAGGAATAGATAAAGGCGCAAACGCTTATTTAACTAAACCTTTTTCTATGAAAAAATTAATACAAGAAATTGAAAATCAGATTTTGGTGAATTAAGATGTGAGAATTAAGAATTGAGAATTAAGATTTTAGATATGAGAATAACAGATTAATACCAACTACTAACTACTAACTACTAACTAATAACTAATAACTAATAACTAATAACTACTGACTAACAACTAAACACTAAAAACATATAATTATGAAGTATAAAGAAGCCTACGAAAAAAGTTTAACTCACCCAGAAGAATTCTGGTTAAGTCAGTCAAAAAACATCAAGTGGTTTAAAGATCCAAAAACGGCCTTATCTCAAACTGATGAAGGAGTTTACCATTGGTTTCCTGATGGTGAAACCAACTTGAGTTATTTGTGCATCGATCAACATATTGAAGATGGATTTGGCGACGAAATTGCTGTAATATACGACTCAGCTGTTCGTCAAAAACAAATTAAATATACGTATAAGCAAGTTCATGAAAAAGTAGCCAAATTAGCCGGTGGTTTACGCGATTTAGGTGTAGAAAAAGGCGATCGGGTAATTATTTATATGCCAATGATATCGCAAGCACTATTTAGCATGTTGGCTTGTACGCGAATAGGAGCAATACATTCGGTTGTTTTTGGTGGTTTTGCTCCAGACGAATTGGCTATGCGAATTGAAGATGCTAAACCCAAAGTAATTATTACTGCAACTTCAGGAATTGAACTCGATAGACTAATTCCTTACAAACCCATGATCGATGAAGCAATTGAAAAATCGAATCATGAAGTAGAACATGTAGTTGTTTTTAATCGAAAACTAGGAGCAGAGTTTGAAGAAAAAGCCTACGATGTAGATTATGTAAAACTACTTGAAAAATCTAATCCTGTTGAAGCAATTGCCTTAAAATCATCAGACCCATCCTATATTTTATATACTTCAGGAACTACAGGGAAACCAAAAGGAGTAGTTCGCGATACAGGCGGTTATGCTGTTGGCTTAAAATATTCTATGGAACATATTTATGGAACCAAACCCGGCGATACATTTTGGGCAGCATCTGATGTGGGTTGGGTTGTAGGGCACAGCTATATCGTTTACGCACCGCTAATTCACAGAAATGCAACAGTAATTTATGAAGGAAAACCTGTAAAAACTCCAGATGCAGGAGCTTTTTGGCGCGTTATTGAAGACCATAAAGTTAATGTAATGTTTACAGCTCCAACTGCTTTTAGAGCTATTAAAAGAGAAGATCCTAAAGGCGAATTTATTAAGAAACATGATATCTCTTCTCTAAAATATCAATTCTTAGCTGGCGAGCGTTGCGACGAAGCTACTATGAAATGGGCACAAGAAAAATTAGGCATTCCTGTAATTGACCATTGGTGGCAAACCGAATCAGGTTGGTCTATTGCAGCAAATTTTATGGGAACAGATCCACAACCTGTTAAAATAGGTTCTTCTGGTAAACCCGTTCCAGGATACGACTTACAAATTCTCTCAGCAGATGGGGAAGTTTTACCAGTTGGACAAGAAGGTTATTTGTGTTCTAAATTGCCTTTACCACCAGGATTTATGCAAACTTTGTGGCAAAACCATGAACGCTATAAAAATGGATACCTTAGTAAATTTCCAGGGTATTATTTCTCGGGTGATGGTGGTTATATAGATGAAGATGGTTATGTATTTATAACAGGAAGAATCGACGATGTAATTAATGTTTCAGGTCATCGACTTTCTACTGCTGCTTTAGAAGAAGTAGTTGCCCTGCATCCTGCAGTGGCCGAATGTGCAGTTATTGGAATGGAAGATGACTTAAAAGGACAGGTTCCCATGGCCATTGTGGTTCCAAAAATTGGCGAAGAAGCATACGAAACCTATAAATTAGAAACTGAAATTGTACAAAGAGTTCGGGATTCTGTTGGAGCTGTTGCGAGTTTAAAAACGGTTGTAATGGTTAAACGTCTGCCGAAAACTAGAAGTGGAAAAACACTTCGTCGAACACTTCGCAAAATTGTAGATGGTAAAACCTATAGTATTCCATCTACCATTGCAGAACCCATGGTAATTAGTGAAATTATCGAGAGCTTTAACGAAGCCCAAGTAGGAGCTTTTAAAAACGATAAAAACATTGTTTCTCAATCTCTAAAAGCGCTTACTAAAAGTTATTATAATATCGATTCTTTGGCCAAATACATGGATGTGTATCGTATATCGCAAAACGACCCTGAAAACTTTTGGAACACTATAGCCGAGCGCAATTTTGTTTGGAAGAAAAAATGGGATAAAGTAATGGATTGGAATCCAGAAGAAGCCAAATTTACTTGGTTTGAAGGTGCAAAATTAAATATTACAGAAAATGCCATCGATCGGCATTTAAAAACAAGAGCAAACAAAACAGCTATTATTTGGGAGCCTAATAATCCTGAAGAAGAAGCTCAGAAAATAAGTTATGCCGAACTAGCCAAGCGAGTTAATAAAATGGCTAATGTTTTAAAAAGCAAAGGTGTAGGAAAAGGCGATCGCGTTTGTATTTATTTACCTATGATTCCTGAATTAGCGGTTGCTACTTTGGCATGTGCTAGAATAGGAGCAGTACATTCTGTAGTTTTTGCTGGATTTTCAGCTACAGCTCTAGCTTCACGAATTAACGATTCAGATTGTAAAATGTTAATCACTTCAGATGGTTCGTATCGTGGCGCTAAATCTATCGATTTAAAAGCTATTGTGGATGAAGCTTTAACGATAACACCTTCAATCGAAAGTGTTTTAGTTGTTAAAAGAACTTTCGCTAAAATTAATATACAAGAAGGTAGAGATGTTTGGTTACATGACGAATTGAAAAAAGTAGACGACCAATGTGAAGCTGAGGTAATGGATGCTGAAGATATGTTGTTTATTTTGTATACTTCTGGTTCTACAGGAACACCAAAAGGAATGGTTCATACCACGGCTGGTTATATGGTTTATTCTGCATTTTCATTCAAAAATGTTTTTCAATACAAAGAAGAAGACGTGTATTGGTGTACGGCAGATATTGGCTGGATTACTGGTCATTCTTATATTGTTTACGGACCATTGTTAAATGGAGCAACTACTTTAATGTTTGAAGGCGTGCCTTCGTATCCAGATTTTGGACGTTTTTGGGAAGTGGTAGAAAAGTACAAAGTGAACCAATTTTACACCGCTCCAACAGCAATTCGTGCGCTAGCTAAACAAGATATTGAGTTTGTGAATAAATACGATTTATCTTCTTTAAAAGTTTTGGGAAGCGTAGGTGAACCTATCAACGAAGAAGCTTGGAACTGGTACAACGAAAACATCGGTAAAAAGAAGTGTCCCATTGTAGACACATGGTGGCAAACCGAAACGGGTGGAATTATGATTTCGCCAATTCCGTTTGTAACCCCTACAAAACCTACTTATGCAACCTTACCTTTACCAGGAATTCAACCTGCTTTAATGGACGAAAAAGGAAATGAAATTGAAGGAAACAGCAGCGATGGTAGATTGTGTATAAAATACCCTTGGCCAAGTATGGCAAGAACAGTTTATGGAAACCACCAACGCTACAAAGATACCTATTTTTCTGCCTTTAAGAATATGTATTTTACTGGCGATGGCGCTCTACGAGATGAAGTAGGTTATTATAGAATTACTGGTAGAGTAGACGATGTAATTATTGTTTCGGGTCATAATTTAGGCACCGCACCAATTGAAGATGCCATCAACGAACATCCAGCGGTGGCAGAATCAGCTATTATTGGATTTCCCCACGATGTAAAAGGAAATGCTTTAGCGGGCTTCATTATCTTAAAAAATGACGATCGTAACCAAGAAAATTTAAGCAAAGAGATAAACGCTTTAATTTCAAGTAAAATTGGACCTATTGCTAAATTAGACCGAATTCACTTTGTATCGGGTTTACCTAAAACACGAAGTGGAAAAATTATGCGTAGAATTATGCGTAAAATATCATCGAATGAATCAAGCCAGATTGGAGATGTTTCTACCTTACTAGATCCTAGTATTGTAGATGAAATTAAAGAGAAAGTGAACCCGTTTTTAAAGTAGTTCATTCTTCTTATTACTATTATTCAGCCAGTACTACACGAATTTACATTTGTGTAGTACTGGCTTTTTAAATAATTAAGCTTTTTTAAAATTACAATTTTCGAAAAGCAGTAAAATAAATTTGTTTTTAAAACAATGCCATAGCTAATTCTGCTTTTTTTTTGAAAATATTGTTTTAACGGTCTGTTGTTGTTTTAATAAGATGTCTTGTACACCGTTTTCGTATATTTGAAAATACTTTAAATTGACCGCTATGGCATTCTACGATAAATTAAAATGGATTTTAGGGATTTTAATGATTTTTATCTTAATTATTACTACAAATCTTATTGATAAAAACAATTTTCTAAGTGTTCGAGATTCTGTGATTACTATTTATGAAGATAGACTCATTGCAGATGATATGGTCTTTGAGATGTTGAAAAACATACACAAGAAAGAACTAGCCATGACTTCGAAAGATTCTATTTATTTTAAAAATGAGAATCTTAAAGTAAACGAAAACTTAGACGAATTAATATCAAAATTTGAAAAAACTAAATTAACTACCGAAGAAGTTATTATTTTCAATGATTTAAAACAAAACCTTCAATCTTTAATTACTATTGAAGAAAAGCATTCAATTTTTGATAGAAATAAATCTACTGTGCTTCATTACTTACAGAGCATAAAAGCCAACTTAAATAATTTATCTAAAATTCAACTTATTGAAGGAAGCCGACAAATGTCTATAAGCAAACGAGCTATAGATACCATAGAATTGTATACTCAAATTGAAAT
Source organism: Psychroflexus salis (assembly GCF_014640175.1). Lineage (GTDB taxonomy): Bacteria > Bacteroidota > Bacteroidia > Flavobacteriales > Flavobacteriaceae > Psychroflexus > Psychroflexus salis. The sequence continues at coordinate 219,474 of NZ_BMGL01000003.1, forward strand.
TTACGTACTTGTTTTTTTGGCAATTATTATTCAGATTATTGTAATGTATAAGCCTAAAAACAAATCGTAAACACATTTTTTACTTAGAATTTTGCTTAGAATAATATAAACTTGATTTAATTTGGTAACTTCTATTGCTTCAATAAATGAAGTAGTGCTTACATGTATTGAGGAAGCTATTAATTTATTAAAGAAACTTCTTGTACACGGGCAACGGAATCGCAATTTTCAAAAAGCATAGCCAATTCTTGATGCTCATATTTTCCTTGAATATAATACATTTTACAAGAGTCTAATTTGGTATCACTTTTTTTGAAATCTACATTACCGTTGGCTAAAATTGAAGATATACTCGCCGTATCAATTTGAAGCACTTTAAATTGCAATTCAGCTTCTTTAGTAATTTCACGTTTTTTTATGCGTATATTTTTTTTAACTCGTGCATCTAGTCCATAATCGCAAGATGTTTTTTTTCCAGATAAGAAAAATAGTAAAAAAACAATACCGATACCTAAACCGATGGAGTAATAAGCAAAACGTTGAATAAATTTCATAGTAAATTTTGTGTAAAAATAGGAATTCGCTTAACAAGTTAATCTAAACGGCTTTAAAATATCAATAAATTAGGATCGCGAAACGATAAACCAAACCAATCCGCAACAGATTTATTGCTGCTTACTCCGTGGTAGCAATACAGACCATTGCGCAAACCAGAATCAAATCGCAATGTGTTTTCTAAACCACCTTCTTCGCCAATATGAAGCAAATAGGGTGTAAATATATTACTTATAGAAATGGAAGCAGAACGCGCATACCGCGAAGGAATATTGGGTACACCATAATGAATAACACCATGCTTAGTTTGCGTAGGATTATCGTGTGTGGTAATCTCTGAAGTTTCAACACAACCGCCCATATCGATACTTACATCAATAATAACTGAATTGTTTTTCATTTTTTCGACCATATTTTCTGTAATAATAATCGGTGATCTATTTTTACCACGAACAGCACCGATTAATACATCTGCTCTTTTAAGCGATTTAATTAAGTTTTTAGGTTGTAGGGTAGAGGTGTAAATATGGGCTTGTAAATCGCGTTGTATTTTTCGTAATTTGGTAATGGAGCTATCAAAAACCTTCACATTTGCTCCTAATCCTAAAGCAGATTTTGCAGCAAAATAACCCACTGTTCCAGCACCAATAATAACCACTTCTGTTGGTGGAACACCGCTAATATTACCAAACATTAAACCATTTCCATTAGATGTATTCGCCATTAATTCCGATGCAATTAAAACCGAAGACTGTCCTGCAATTTCGCTTAAGGCTTCAACTGCTGGATAACTTCCAAAGGGATCTTTTATAAATTCAAAAGCTAAAGCTGTAATTCGTTTTTCACTTAACAGCTGAAAGTAACTTTTAGAACGGGTTTTAAGTTGTAAGGTTGAAATTAATATCGATCTTGGATTAATTAGTTTTATTTCTTCAACCGTAGGTGGTGAAACCTTTAAAATCATAGGGCAAGAAAATACTTTTGCAGTTTCTCTAGTAACTTCTGCTCCAGCTTCACTAAATTCTTTATCGGTAAAATTGGCATGTAATCCTGCGCCACTTTCAATTAAAACACGATGACCATTGGCAGTTAAGGCACTAACCGAATCAGGTGTTAAGCAAACTCGCTTTTCTTGATAGGCTGTTTCTTTAGGCAAACCGATAAAAAGTTCACCTTTCATGCGCTCAATTTCTAAAGTTTCTTCTTGTGGTAACAATTCACTTTTAGAAAACGGAGTAGTAGGCTTATTCATTTATTAATTTTCAATACAAAGTCTAAATTTAAGGGAAATTTTAAGCTTTACAAACTTTAATTAGAATTTGTGAGTTTTAGCTTCCGGTTTCCGTTGGCTAATAATTCAATTTCTATTTTGGTATAGGCTTCTGGGAGAAGATTAGGAATTAACTCTGGCCATTCCATGAACTGCCAATCTTTAGCCTGATAAAAATAATCTTCAAAGCCTATATCGTAGACTTCTTCTTCGTGGTTAATTCGGTAAAAATCAAAATGATAAATCGAAAAACCAGTAGATTCATATTCGTTTACAATTGAAAATGTTGGGCTGCTTACTTCATCTTTACTTCCTAAAAGTTTTACAATTTTTTTTATCAAAGTAGTTTTGCCAACCCCCATTTCTGCATAAAACAATAGGCTTTTATGCTTTGCATTTTCGATGCAATGTTGTGCCACTTTTTCAATTTCATTTAAACTATACTCAATTTCCATAATTTATGCTTGTAAAGTTAATTTAGCAAGGTATTCGTAATGCGGTCCATCCCATATTTTTTCGGCAGAAAAACCATGTAATTCTGCAAAAAATGCCAATGAATTGAAATCGATATACAACCAATCAAATTCGGTAGATTTAAACTGTTTATACTGAATTTGGTATTGTATTTCGCCATAATAAAACGGACTGTTTTTAGCATCTTCTTCGGTTCCTTCGTAAAGATAAATTAAATCTGAAGAATCTAATAAAACTTGACCTTTAGGTTTTAAAAGCAACTTAATTTGATCGAAAAATGAATGCATGTTTTCTAACTTTCCAACAATGCCAATACCATTCATTAAAAAGAGAAGCGTATTGTATTTTTGTTTTTTTAATTTAAAAAAATCCTTTACTTCAGCATTTTTTAAACCTTGTAATTTACAAGTTTCAATGGCTTTAGGTGAAGTATCTATAGCGCTAACAGGAATGTTTTGCTGCTGTAAATACAAACTATGAGCGCCAGCTCCACAACCTACATCTAGTGTTTTTCCATTACACAATTGAAGCGCTCTTTGCTCGATTTCAAGCATTTCATTAAAACTTCTAAATAAATAGGAAACTGGAATTTCATCATCTTCAAAATCAGGCGACTTTACGATAATTTTTGTTGAATTTGGAGAGACGTAATAGTCGGCTATAGCATTTCCAAATACATCATTTTCATTTTTCATTTATTACAATTAAAGCTTGTTGTATCTTTGCTTTATGGAAGAATTACTCTCAAGTTTACCAGAAAAAGCAAAGCAAAACCATAAAGCCAACAAAAAGTTTTTTGCAAAGTTACGAAAGAAACCACCGAAAAATTTAGATGTGCTTATGCAAGATTTGCACAATGAAACTTTCGAAGAAATCGATTGCCTTACTTGCGCTAATTGTTGTAAAACCACAGGCCCGTTATTTACTCAAAAAGATGTTGACAGAATTGCTAAATTTTTGAAAATGAAGCCTAAAGATTTTGAGAGCAAGTATTTGCAAACCGATGAAGAAAACGATTTAGTTTTGCAAAATTTACCATGTACGTTTTTAGGTGAAGACAATAAATGCTTAATTTATGAAGTACGCCCCAAAGCTTGTGCAGAATTTCCACACACAGATCGAAAAAAGTTTCAACAAATAAGTCATTTAACGCTAAAAAACGTGGCGATTTGTCCAGCGGCCTCCCGAATTGTAGAGAAAATGAAGGAGCAAATTAATTTATAAATTACCTTCTTACTACAAATTCAATATCTAATCTACGTGCTTCGGCTAAGTTTTCAGCATTGTAATCAATTCCTTTATAGTCGGTTAATATGCGTTGAGATGAAATTCCTTTCCGCATCAAATCTTTTTTCAATGTTTAAGCACGTTGCATATATAGTTGTAGATTGTAAGCTTCATTTCCTGTTTTACTGGCAAAACCTGTAATTGAAACATCAATTTTTGGTTCTTCGTTTAACTGAACCACTAAATTTTCAATTATACTAGTGTATTTATTTTCAAGTTCAACACTATTGTTAGCGAAATAAATTTACTCAAAGTAACTTCCGTATTTTTCTTTACGAGCTAAAAAAGCTTCATGCAGGTGGTCTATTTCATTTGTTTTTTCTACCACAAGTGTGTCAGTATCTTGCTTCATTCGTTCCACTTTTTGCTCGGCTTCTTGTTCAATTTCATCTTCCAAAAGACGATCTATTTTTGTGTTTAATAAATTAATTTATTTTTTAAATAACTGATGTATAATTTTTTATTAGTGTTTACTTCAAGTGTTTATTTGCTGTTGTTTTCTGTTGAATCTTGAGTAAGCTTGTTTCTTTTTAGGCTTGGTATGCTATCTAGTTTACTTGTGTTTTAATCAGTTTCTTCGGCAGCTCTTTTAGTTTGGTTAGAAACAGGTGTTTCAATAATAGCAAGTTGCTAGCAAGCATTTTCGTCTTTTTTAACTGTAATAAGTTGATATTGAGTGTTTTTTGAAGTTTGTAATTGTTTTTTTATAGCTGCTAAGTATTATAAAATTAGTTGAATTGCATCTTCGATTGTAGTTGCATATGTTATAGGATTTGAATTGCTTTTGCATTGCTTTTGCATCCTGTTTTTGGTTTTCTGTTTAGTTTAGTCTTGTATTTAAGTTCTGTTTTACAAGTATTTTGTATGTAAATTCAATACTTAAAGTATTAGTATTAGTTTTTTTATTTAAATAATTGGTTAATAGGTTTTTATATTCTTTTTTAGTGCCTGGTTTTGTTGGTATTTTTCGTTCTTTTTTTAATTCAAATAGCTTATTAGCTAGCTGATGGATCTGTGCTTCTGAAAGTATAATTTTACTTTCGGAAATTTGTCCGTAATTCAGTGGTGTTATTAATAAAACAATAGAAAGAATAAATGGTAATATCATCAATACAAAAAGTTTCAATTCAATATTAATTTTACTATTTACTAAGGTTTAATTTATAATTATGCAATAGTTGTTTATTTCTTATTTAGGTAAGTATTCTTGTTTATTAAAATGTAGTTTACCTGAATATTACATTAACTAAAACTTTTTTGGAAACAATATGCTATCTGTATCTGTTGCCTATAGATTGTCATTTTAAACTAAAATAATTTAGATTTGTAAAAAATTATAAGCATGAAAAATAAGATTTTTACTATTGTAGCAGCATTTTTTATTGCATTTACTTTATCCTGTTCAAGCGACGATGATGGACCCAGTATTTCTGAAGCATCTAGAGATTTACGTGGCACTTGGGAATTGTTTCAAATCATTGAAAACAATACTCCAGTAGCAAGTATTCCATGTAATCAACAAAGAGAATTTACGTTTAACCAAGATTTTTCTTATTCTGAAATTGATTATGCAGGCCAAGATCCAGATAACTGCGAAGTAGCAGCTACCTTTAATGGTACATGGGAAAATGTTGAAGACGATATGGTGCTAACTTTAAGAAGAACAGGGGCTGAAACCACTGAGAGTTTTACTATTTCATTCAGAAATAACGCACAATTTTTTGATGTAAATCAGTCTTCAGAAAGAACACTTACCTATCAAAAAATAAACTAAACATTACCTATTAAAATTTAGAAGCCACCTTTAAAGGTGGCTTTTTTTGGGGTAATAAGCTGCTAATAATCCTATTGTGATAATCGATGATTAAAAGTTGTACTTTATCTAATTCGATTGTATTTTTAGAAAAAATAAATTATGCGATTTCATACCCGAAAATGGATTAAACCAGAAGATTTAAATCCCAATCAAACTTTATTTGGCGGAAAGCTTTTAGCTTGGATCGACGAAGAAGCAGCTCTTTACGTAACCATTCAACTAGAAAATAAACGTGTGGTTACCAAATACATGAACGAAATTAATTTTGTAAGTTCAGCTGAGCAAGGAGATATTATTGAAATTGGTATTGAAGTAGTAAAATTTGGTAAAACATCCCTTACTTTAGCTTGCGAAGTTAGAAACAAAATGACCCGTAAAACCATCATCAAAATCGATAAAATTATCATGGTTAACCTAGGTGAAGATGGCAAGCCAAGTCCACACGGAAAAACAAAAATAGAATTTGTTAAAGACCGATTAAACTCCAGTAAAAGTTAAGTTGACGGCAGGTATTTCTTATCAGCATAAAATGGCCCAAAAGGTAAGATAGAGCAAATTACAAAAACGCCAAAAACTTTAAACTTCCAATTTAATTTTTCGTATAAATAATAGGCACCAAAAATATACAAGACAAATAAAATGCCGTGAGCCATTCCTACAGCACGAACATATGCTGGCATATCAAAAAAGTATTTTAAAGGCATAGCAATTCCCAAAAGCAGAAGAAAAGAAATGGCTTCTAAGTAGCTTAAAACTTTAAACAATTTAATAAAAGTAGGGTTCTTCATTTTTAGCGCGAAGTTAAGCTTTAGGTGTAATATTATTTTTAATAATAACATAAAAATTTATTCATAAATTGTAATATTGTGTAACTTTTCAATTTAAATTAAATAACTAACATCACATGAAAATTTTAGTAACAGGCGGTTTAGGTTTTATAGGCTCGCATACTGCAGTTGCTTTGCAACAAAAAGGACACGAAGTATACATAATTGACAATTTATCGAATTCGAGTTTACAAGTTTTAGAAGGAATTACAAAAATTACAATTTCAAGTCCCAATTTTACAAAGTTAGACTTACGCAATAAAGAAGCCGTTTCTGCTTACTTTAATGTGCATTCCGATATAGATGGTGTAATTCATTTTGCCGCTTCAAAAGCGGTTGGAGAGAGCGTTCAAAACCCGCTATTATACTACGAGAACAATTTAAATACTTTAACCTACATCCTGCAAGAATTGAGTAAAATGGAAAATGCAAATTTTATTTTCAGTTCTTCATGCACGGTTTATGGTCAGGCCGATGAGCTACCTATTACTGAAAACGCACCAGTAAAACCAGCTGAATCTCCGTATGGAAACACCAAACAAATTGGTGAAGAAATAATTCGTGATACAACCTACATCAATTCAAACATAAAAGCCATTGCTTTGCGATATTTTAACCCAATTGGCGCACATCCAAGTGCCGAAATTGGCGAATTACCCATTGGCGTACCACAAAACTTAATTCCTTTTATAACCCAAACTGCAGCAGGTCACCGCGAAATTTTATCTGTTTTTGGAAATGATTATCCAACCGAAGATGGTACTTGCATTCGCGATTACATTCATGTAATGGATTTAGCTGAAGCGCATGTAGTAGCGATAGAACGATTGCTAAATCGTAAAAATCAATCTAATTTTGAAATTTTTAATTTAGGTACAGGAAAAGGAAATTCGGTTTTAGAAGTGATTGAAACTTTTGAAAAAGTGACGCAAACCAAATTAGCTTATCAAATAGCTAATCGTAGAGAAGGCGATGTAATTGAAGCTTATGCTAATACAGATAAAGCAAACCAAGTATTGGGCTGGAAAGCTAAACTAAGCTTAGCAGAAGCGCTAGAAAGTGCTTGGAAATGGCAACAAAAAATAGATCAAAATAAATACCCTAATAAAAAATAAATAAATTATGGCAGACGATAAAAAAATCATTTTCTCCATGTCTGGAGTTACCAAAACCTTTCCCAATGCGGCTAAACCAGTTTTAAACAATATTTATCTAAGTTTCTTTTATGGAGCCAAAATCGGAATTTTAGGCTTAAACGGTTCTGGTAAATCTACTTTGCTTAAAATTATAGCTGGTAAAGAAAAGAACTTCCGTGGAGATGTAGTTTTTTCGCAAGATTATTCTGTTGGATATTTAGCTCAAGAACCAGAGTTAGACGAAGACAAAAGCGTTTTAGATATTGTAAAAGAAGGTGTGGCAGATGTAGTTGCTATTTTAGATGAATACAATAAGATTAATGACGATTTTGGATTACCAGAAGTTTACGAGAATCCAGATAAAATGCAAAAACTCATGGATCGGCAAGCGGTTTTACAAGATAAAATTGATGCTACAAATGCATGGGAACTCGATAATAAATTAGAAGTAGCAATGGATGCTTTGCGTACACCACCATCGGACCAGCTTATTAAAAATCTTTCGGGTGGAGAACGTAGGCGAGTGGCTTTATGTAGATTGTTATTACAAGAACCCGATGTGTTGCTTTTAGATGAACCTACAAACCATTTAGATGCCGAATCGGTGCATTGGTTGGAACATCACTTACAACAATACAAAGGAACGGTAATTGCCGTAACCCACGATCGTTATTTTTTAGATAATGTTGCAGGTTGGATACTAGAATTAGACCGTGGCGAAGGCATACCGTGGAAAGGAAATTATTCTTCTTGGTTAGATCAAAAATCCAAGCGCTTAGCTCAAGAGCAAAAACAAGCTAGTAAACGCCAAAAGACTTTAGAACGCGAATTAGAATGGGTAAAAATGGCTCCAAAAGGAAGACAATCTAAACAAAAAGCGCGTTTGAAAAATTATGACAAACTGATGAGTCAAGATCAGGAAAAACTCGATGAAAAATTAGAAATTTATATTCCGAATGGCCCACGTTTAGGAACCAATGTTATTGAAGCCAAAGCGGTGAGCAAAGCCTTTGGAGATAAGTTGTTATATGAAGATTTAAACTTTAATTTACCGCAAGCTGGAATTGTTGGTGTTATTGGTCCTAATGGAGCTGGTAAAACTACTATCTTTAAGATGATTATGGGAGAAGAGAAACCCGATACTGGTGAGTTTTTAGTTGGAGAAACTGCAAAAATTGCCTATGTAGACCAAGCACATGCTAATATTGATGCTAATAAATCCATTTGGGAGAATTTTTCAGACGGACAAGATTTGGTTATGATGGGTGGCAGAAAAGTAAATTCTCGTGCTTATTTAAGTCGTTTTAACTTCAACGGAAGCGAACAAAATAAAAATGTTGAAACGCTGTCTGGTGGTGAACGAAACCGATTGCATTTAGCCATGACGCTAAAAGAAGAAGGCAATGTTTTATTGTTAGATGAGCCAACTAACGATTTAGATGTAAACACTCTGAGGGCCTTAGAAGAAGGTTTAGAAAATTTTGCAGGTTGTGCTGTGGTTATTTCTCACGACCGTTGGTTTTTAGATCGTATTTGCACCCATATTTTAGCCTTCGAAGGAAACTCACAAGTTTACTTTTTTGAAGGCAGCTTTAGCGATTATGAAGAAAACAAAAAAGCTCGCTTAGGTGGCGATTTAATGCCTAAACGTATAAAATACAAAAAGTTGACACGCTAATTAACTGTGTTTATATTAAAAATAAAAATGGTCTTATTATTAGCTTAATGTAAGACCATTTTATTTTATGTAGTTTTGTAAAAAATCACCCTATGAATTTTAAATTGTATTTTTCTTTACTAAGTATTTTTTTATGTAAATTAATTACAGCTCAAAATGTAATTATTAATGAGTTAGATTCTCGAAATCCAGGTATAGACACAGCCGAATTTATCGAACTAAAAACCCAATCGCCTAATACGCCGTTGGATGGTTATGTTATGGTTCTGTTTAATGGTTCGAGTTCGGGTGGAAATTCGAGTTATTACACTTTAGATTTAGATGGTTTTGTAACCGACTTTAATGGGTTGTTTGTTATTGGTGGTGCAGATGTTTCGCCATCTCCAAATTTCATTGTTTCGCAAAATACCTTTCAAAATGGTGTTGATGCAGTTGGAATTTATGTTGGTAACGACTTCAATTATCCTGATGGTACATTAGCAACAACGGCTAATCTTGTCGATGCTTTGGTGTATAGTCACGGGCAGTCTGATGGTCAGGATTTACCAACTTTGCTAAATTTCAATGGAATTATCAATGAAAATATAAACGGACAAGGTTTGGTAGAATCTATTCAGCGTGCAGACGATGGTTCGTGGTTTGTTGCAACGCCAACTCCCCGCGTTCCTAATGAAGGTGGTGGCGTACTTCCAATTTTTATCGATGTAAACACACCCGCTTCAACTGTAAATGAAGGTGAAGATTATACCATTACCTTTACTACTTCTTCAACTTTATCAGAAGATTTAACATTGAATTTTTCCGTAGAAAATGGAAATTTCGATCAAAATGATTTCACAGGAAACACTACGGTTAGCATTCCAAGTGGAGAAGATTCTGCTTCAACAACTTTAAGTATAATCGATGATAATTTAGATGAAGGCGATGAAACTTTCATTATTGATATTGTTGAGCCAGCACCACCTTATGTTTTATTGCAAAATGAAATTCAAGTAATTGTTATTGATAACGATTTTCAAGTTGCCAGCTGGGGAAGCCCGGTAAATCCTACTTTCGATCAGGTAAATTCGACTGCACCAGATGGTTACTACGATGATTTAGATGGAAAAGCAGGCGAAGAATTAATTGATGCTATGCAAGATTTAATTGCCGAAGAAGGCGTAGTTAGAATTCATACCTATAGTGATATTATCGATATTTTAAAAGAAGCAGACCAAAGTCCAGACAACTCTAATCAAGTATGGTTAATGTATCGCGAAGAAAATAGAGCCAAATACCTATTTCAAACCGGTTCTGATGGAACGGGATTTTGGAATAGAGAACATGTTTTTCCACGTTCTCGCGGCGGGTTCTTTAGTATAGAAGATGATGGAATAGCCACAGGAATTAATGTATGGTGGAATACCAATGCCGACTCTTTACGCCACGGAAACTCTGATGCCCACGCTTTGCGAGCAACCGATGCCAATGAAAATAGTTCTCGTGGAAATAAAAACTTTGGCGATTATGTAGGACCTACTGGCAACGAAGCAAGCTTTTATGGCGATGTAGCACGTTCTGCTTTTTATATGGCTATTCGTTTTAATGGTTTATCGGTTGTAGATGGTTTTCCAACACTTTCTAATGCTGGAGAACTTGGTGATTTGCAAACCTTGTTGGATTGGCACGAACTTGATCCTGCAGACGATTTTGAAATGAATAGAAACAATGTAATTTACAATTGGCAACAAAACCGAAACCCATTTATCGATTATCCTGAATTGGTAGATTACATTTGGGGCGACAAACAAGGCGATTTTTGGAACCAGCCTTTATCTCTGGTTGAAGAAGAATTTAACGAATTTAGTTTTTATCCTAATCCAACTTCAGGAAAAATTACAGTTAAGGGTTTAGCCAATGCTGAAGTAGAAGTATTTACACTACAGGGAAAATCCATTCAAAAATCTGAAATCAACAACGAAACCCATATTCATTTAGACGTATCTAGCGGAATGTATTTATTGCGTTTTACAAGTAACAATACAAGTTTGGTAAAAAGATTAGTAGTTAAATAATTTTTTTACTTAAACTATGAAAACAGGCTTATTTTTTAAAAATAAGCCTGTTTTTTTGTTTAATCACTCTACAATTTTAATCGTTATTTCTTAAAGTGAAATACTAAATTTAAGCTACTTAAAATTAGTTATTACTAATTTTAAAACTTTTGCTTTGTATATCAAAATGAATTAAATCCTTTGGAAACAAATTAGATAAAACCCCTTTTTCAATTAAAACCTCTGGTTTGTTTTGTTGAACTTTTCCATCGTTAATTAAAATAATTTCGTCGCATAATTGCAAGGCTAAATTAATTTCGTGGGTAGCAAAAACAATACTTTTCTGTGTATTTAAGCTAATGTTTTTTAATAAATGAAGCACTTGTGCTTTATGGTACATATCTAAGTGAGAAGTTGGCTCGTCCATTAAAATAACAGGCGTATTTTGTGCTAATGCGCGAGCAATCATTACTTTTTGTAATTGTCCATCGCTTAATTCGTTACATTTTTTAGCTTTTAGTTTTTCAATTCCTACTTGCTGTATAGCTTTTGCAATGTGTATTTTATCTTGTCTTGTGTTTACTCCTAACCAATTGGTATAAGGATGTCGCCCCAAGCTGATCAACTCAATTACACTCAAGTTTTTAGATTGATTTTGTTGCGTTAACACCAAGCTAATTAATTCCGCTAATTCGTTTTTTTGTAAGTTTTCTATGCGTTTATTTTCGATGTGCAAACTACCCTTTAAAGCTGGCTGAATTCCTGCAATACTTTTTAATAAAGTAGATTTTCCTGCTCCATTTACACCAATAATCGCTATTAATTTTGCCGCTGGTATTGCTATTGAAATATCACTAGCAATAGGATTTTTAGCTTCATAACCTATTTGAAGCTTCTCTGTGTGTAGTATTGCTTTAGATGTTTTCATACTTAAAATAGCATTTTCTTTTTTCGTAAAAGCAACCATATTACAACGGGTGCACCAAAAATTGAAGTAACTGCATTGATGGGTAAGGTAAAGTCGCTTCCTGGTAATTGCGCAATACTATCGCATACCAGCATAATACTTGCACCACAAAACAAAACGGAAGGGAAAAGTATAAAGTGATTGCTTGTTTTTACAACTTGTTTCACTAAATGCGGAACCGCTAAACCAACAAATGCAATAGGGCCGGCAAATGCAGTAATACTCCCCGCCATAATTCCCGTGGCTAGAATTACTAAGTTTCGGTTTTTATGAATAGAAACCCCTAAACTTTGCGCATAACTTTCACCCAGAAGCAAGGCATTCATGTTTTTTAAAGAAAACAAACTTAAAATTAGTCCACAAGTAACACAAATCGATAAAATAAAGACTTCATTCCAATTTAAATTACCCAAACTGCCAAACGACCAAAATACATATTGCTGTAATTGGTTTGCTGGACTAAAGTAAGCCAAAATACTTACCACGGCACCAGTTAAACTTGCAAACATGAGTCCTATAATTAGCAAAGCCATGGTGTCTTTTATTCGAATAGCTGTCGATATTACAGCTAGCATAACTAAACCACTTCCGAGAGTTGCAGCCAATACAACTGCCCATTTCGAAAAAATTAAACTAGCGAAAAAACCACCAAACAAACTACCACCCAAAAACAAAAGCGCAACACCTAAACTTGCACCACTGCTTAAACCCAGTACGTAAGGACCGGCCAAGGGATTTCTAAACAGAGTTTGCATTAGCAAACCACAAACCGATAAGCCAGCACCAACTAAAATAGCAGTTATGGCTTTTGGAAATCTAAATTGTAAAATAATGTATTCCCAACTTGAATTTTCACTTCCCTGTCCTAATAAGATTGAAATTAGTTCGTTTAATGGAATTTTAACAGACCCCAAACTTAAATTCAATACCGTAAAGATGAATAATATTATAAAAAGCAGTAAAAATGTGAGTTGATGTTTCATTTTATTCATCTAGTGCTTCAAAAAATGAAAATTCTTTTACTTGTAATAGTTCTGGATGAAAAATTCCCACCAAATCCTGTAAAACCAAATCGGGTCGGTTAGGGGCTAATTCATAATACAAAACGCCACCTTTTTTTCCTTTGGTTTTAGCAAATGTATAGGTTTTTTTATCTTGAAAAGCTGTAAATTTTTGGTAGTGTACACTACTTTTTAATAGTTGCTGATAACTTGTAAATTGAGCTGGAGCAACCCAAAAATCGGTTTGTTGCGCTTTATTTAAAACCGCTTCGAAGGATTTTGATAAACTTCCTGTTTCAGAATTATCGGCGTATACATAGTTGGTGTTTGCATCTTTTAGAAATTGTGCTTGCCAAGATTTTCCACCTGGTAAATACCAAACATCTTTATACATAGCTCCTGCCAGCACGCTAGGTCGCGATCCTGATGTTGCTGCTAATTTTTTTAAGTCGTTGTAATTTTTTTCAATGCTATTAAATTGCTTTTCGGCTTCTGGAAGTGAGTTGGTTAAGACTCCAAAAAACTTAATCCATTCGGCTTTGCCTAAAGGATGCTCGTCTAACCAATCGCTATTGTACAATACAGGAATTCCTGCTTTGCTTACGGTGTTTAAGCTTTTATTGCTTCCTTTTACAGCAAAACCAACTACTACATCGGGTTGTAATTCGAGTAATTTTTCGGTGTTTAAAGCTTCATTTTGTCCGATTTCGGTAACATGTCCTGCTTCAATTTTTGTTCTGGCAGCTTCCGACGAAACATAATCTAAACCTGGAAAACCCACCCATTTTTCTAATTGGTTTAAACTAATGAGCGATGGAATATGCGTGGTAGAAGTAAGCACGATTTTTTGAACAGGCAGCTGTACAAAAGCATCGTATTTTAAATTTTTGGGGATTTTAGCCTTGTCTTTTGCACAAACATAAACCAATTCTTTTTCGGCATCTGGCCAAGGCTTTATTACAACAATGCGTTTATAATTTTCGGTTTCATAAAGTTGAAAAGTTGTACTATATTTTAATTCAATTTGTTCTTCTACTAATGTTTCTGTTTTTTTTGTATCGTTTTTACAACTGCAAAAAAGCAAACTAAGCACAAGAATGTTGAAATATAACTTCATAAAAGCATTTTAAACAAAAATAGAATTTTAATGCGATTAATTCCACTTTAAGCAGCAAATGTCGCTTTCTAACTCATTCCTTTTGTTGCCCCGGCCCTAAAGGGTGCAAAAGGTTTTTGAAGGTTTTTGATTTTTGTTTGAATTCCTTTTGTTGCCCCGGCCCTAAAGGGTGCAAAAGGTTTTGAAGGTTTGTGATTTCTGTTTGAAGTTCTTTTGTTGCCCCGGCCCTAAAGGGTGCAAAAGGTTTTTGAAGGTTTTTGATTTCTGTTTGAAGTTCTTTTGTTGCCCCGGTCCTAAAGGGTGCAAAAGGTTTTGAAGGTTTTTGATTTCTGTTTGAAGTTCTTTTGTTGCCCCGGCCCTAAAGGGTGCAAAAGGTTTTTGAAGGTTTTTGATTTCTGTTTGAATTCCTTTTGTTGCCCCGGCCCTAAAGGGTGCAAAAGGTTTTGAAGGTTTTTGATTTTCGTTTGAATTCCTTTTGTTGCCCCGGTCCTAAAGGGTGCAAAAGGTTTTTGAAGGTTTTTGATTTTTGTTTGAATTCCTTTTGTTGCCCCGGCTCTAAAGGGTGCAAAAGGTTTTTGATTTTTGTTTGAATTCCTTTTGTTGCCCAGGCCCTAAAGGGTGCAAAAGGTTTTTGAAGGTTTTTGATTTCTGTTTGAAGTTCTTTTGTTGCCCCGGCCCTAAAGGGTGCAAAAGGTTTTTGAAGGTTTTTGATTTCTGTTTGAAGTTCTTTTGTTGCCCCGGTCCTAAAGGGTGCAAAAGGTTTTTGAAGGTTTTTGATTTTCGTTTGAATTCCTTTTGTTGCCCCGGCTCTAAAGGGTGCAAAAGGTTTTTGATTTTTGTTTGAATTCCTTTTGTTGCCCGGCCCTAAAGGGTGCAAAAGGTTTTTGAAGGTTTTTGATTTCTGTTTGAAGTTCTTTTGTTGCCCTGGCCCTAAATGGTGCAAAAGGTTTTTGAAGGCTTCGGCTTTTTAATAATTAATTTTATGTTTAATTAAGGTTGACTTTGAATGTGATAAGTTTCAAACTTCTTAAAGCATAATTTACTTTACTTTTACATTTGCTTTTCTGGATAAAAATTTATTCGTTTTACTTTTGTTTGGTCTGAGGCATCGCTTATTAAACGTTCAAAAACTTCTGTATTGTACAAATGATATTCACCATCTTTCATTCCGCGATAATGATATGGAATTACTGTTTTTGGTTCGAAAGATAAAGTAGCTTCAACAGCTTGTTTTATCGACATGGTGTAAGGTAAATTCATACACATAAAAGCTAAATCTATGTTTTTTAGTTCAGCCATTTCAGGAATGTTTTCGGTATCGCCGCTAATGTAAGTTCTGTAGCTGCCATTATCAATTAAGTAGCCATTGCCTCTGCCTTTGGTGTGAAATTTTAGGCGTTCTTCTGTAATATTGTACATGGGTATTGCCTGAATTTTAAAGTCTTCCCACTTTATGCTTTCTTCATTTTTTATAACTATCGATTTTTTTTGAAGATTCTCTGGCATTTCTTCAAACACAGTTTGTGGTACGATGATTTTAAATTCGCCTTTAAGCGACAACAAGGTTTCTATACTAAAGTGATCGCCATGAATATCGCTTATTAATATTACATCAGGATTCTTAAAATCTGCATAATCTTCTATGGAGCCCACAGGGTCGTTATACCAAACTTTGTTGCCCCATTCCATTACAAAACTGGCATGACTAATTGGATTTATTTTTGGTGTGTTTACTTCTTTTGTTTTTATTGAAGTTGCTTCAATTGTTGAACTCTTTTCTGTGGTTTTTTCTTTCTTTTCAGCTTTATTACAAGCAAAATTGAGTGCTACAAGGATTAATAAAAGCGTTGTTTTTTTCATTTCTATAATTTTATGTGAATTTACGATGCTTTCTTGTTTCAGCAATTTCTTTTACAAATAATTAGTAGAAGCTTTTCATTTTTTATTGATTTCTATTATTTTGCTTAAAAATGAATGATGAAGATTTTTGATGCAGAACAATTAGCAAAGCTTGACCAATTAACTTTACACAGCCAGCATATTTCGTCTTGGGAATTGATGGAGCGTGCAGCAAAAAATGCGCTTCATGCTTCGTTACCTTTTTTAAAAAGCAAGCAGCAAAACATTCATGTTTTTTGTGGAGTAGGCAATAATGGTGGCGATGGATTGGCTATTGCTTTTCATTTAATTAAACACGGATATAATGTAAAAGTGTATAAAGTTGAATTTAGTAAAAGTGCATCTTCTGATTTTCAACAAAATGAAAAACGTTTAGCTGAAGCTGAAATTTTATTGCACACTATTACTATAGCAAATTTTAATGAAGTTATAATTGCAGAAAATGATATTTTAATCGATGCCATTTTTGGAGTAGGCTTAAACCGAAGAATGCCCGATTTTGTTGAAGCTTTGGTTGCTCAATTTAATAAATCTAAGGCTTTTTGTATAAGCATAGATTTGCCAAGTGGTTTGTTTTTAAATGAAGCTATTCCGCATGGAGCTAGCTTTGTAAAAGCAGATGTATGTTTAACTTTTCAGCTTCCTAAGTTGCCTTTATTGCTTCCTGAAAATGGAAAATACATTCAGCAATTTCAAATAATTCCGATTGGTTTAGCTCAGGAAGCAATTAAAAATGAAGAAACGCAACATTATTTTGTTGATGCAGATTTTGCAAAAGTATTGTATAAACCAAGAGCTAAATTTTCTCATAAAGGAACTTATGGACATGCACTTTTAGTGGGCGGACAAGTAGGAATGCTTGGTAGTATTTTGTTAGCTAGTAAAGCAGCGATAAAAAGTGGAGTAGGGAAGTTGAGTGTAATGTTACCTAATTCTGGCAAAACCAATTTACATACGTATTTGCCAGAAGCTATGGCTATAAACCATACTGAAAATAATTATATTTCGTTTACTGAGTTAACAATTTATGATAGCGTTGGAATAGGCGTAGGCATAGGAAAATCTGCAGCTGTAGTTGCTGCTTTAGCCAAATTTTTAGTAGAAGCAAATAGACCTATTTTATTAGATGCTGATGCTTTAAATATTATTTCTGAACATAAAAACTTATTAAAAAGCATACCAAAAGATTCTATTTTAACTCCGCATCCTGGCGAGTTAAAGCGTTTAATAGGGGGTTGGCAAAATGATTTTGAAAAATTGACTAAAATTAAATCTTTTGTCCAAAAGTACAATTTAATTGTTGTAGCTAAAGAAGCCTATACTTGTATTTGCAGTGCTAAGGCTTTTTATTTTAACTCTACAGGAAACCCAGGTATGGCTAAAGCCGGAAGCGGCGATGTGTTAAGTGGTATAATAACATCTTTACTTGCTCAAAATTACACAGCCTTAAATGCTGCAATTTTAGGTGTTTTTTTACATGGTTTAGCTGGCGATTTTGCTTTAAAAAATGAAAGTGAAGCAAGTTTAACTGCTTCAGATATAGTTGATAGTTTAGGTACAGCATTTTCAATTTTAACAGATAGATAAATTGGTTTATTACTTATAATTGAAACTGCTATATTACCATAGGTTTGTTAGTTTTATTAAAAGATGTTTTAACTTCATATTAAGTTATTTACACCTAATGTTTTATTTCAACAAAATAAAAGACTGCACACCTAATTAGATTAATAAATTTATAAAGAAAGTTTTTAGTTTTAAGCACTTAGATGCTTAAAGCTAGCTATGTTAAAAAGAATAATAACTCAAATTTTCTTTACTATAGTGGTAACAATCTCATGTATTTTAATGAATATTATTGATTAATAATTAATATTTTCTATTTTTTCTTTTGTATTGTTAAGATTTTTTTTAGTTTTAAGCAATCAATTTACTTTATCCACACAATTGTATTGTGACTGGCAATGGCGTAGCATTCTATTTTGCTAAAGTTTCGTTTTTGTTTTATGAGGTAAAAGTTTTTTTTATTTGTAATTTATACAATTGGCACTAGGCTATTTAAATGGTTTATTCTTTGCTTAATTTTAAAAGCCTATCTTCGTGGTTATTAGTGTTTAAAGTTTTATTTTTAAAGAAAAATATTCAAAATCTTTATTTATGAAAAAAACTGTAAAATTAGTTCCGCTGCAGCATCGAAACAAAAATAATATAGCTATACAGTTTGTATATGACTTAAAGATTAAGCAATGTATAATGAAGTTAGGTGCAAAATGGACCAAAACACATAAATGTTTTTATGTAGAAAGCACTTCTAAAAACAAACAAACTATTTATTATAATTTAAGGGATATTGGTTGTTATGTAGATTATTCGGCCATGCCAAAAAATCAATCTAAGATTTACTCTAAACCCATAGCTAAAGTTAAACCTAGAAATGAAGTTTCTAATTCAGTTATAGAAATGCCAAAAACTCACACGGATGCCTTGCAAGCTTTTGAAGATTATTTATTAGGGCAGCGCAAGAGTGCATCGACCATACATACCTACTCTAATTTTATTCAATTATTTTTAAAATTTTATTCATCTAGAGAGTTATCAAGTTTAGATTTTCGCGATGTAGAGATATTTTTAGAGCAAGTTATGGCCAAGCGTGGTTACAGTGTAAGTTCTCATAGGCAATGTATAAGTGGCTTAAAGCATTTTAGTAAGTTAGAGTTGGGTTTAAATTATGATCCTGATGATTTGTTTATGCCCAAAAAAGACAAAAAACTGCCAGTAGTTTTATCTTCTACTGAAATTGTTTTGATTTTGCGTGCAACTAAAAATTTGAAGCATCGTGCAATTATTGGTTTATTGTATTCTTCGGGATTACGAATTGGGGAGTTATTAAAGTTACAATTAGGCGATTTAGATTTAGAGCGCAATGCTATTTATGTAAAACAAAGTAAAGGAAGGAAGGATCGGAATTGCACATTAGGGCATCGTATTCGGCCGATGTTATTAAATTATTCGCAAACTTACCAACCTAAGGTATATTTATTTGAAGGAGAGCAAGAAGGTACTCCATACAATGCTACATCTATACGTCAATTTTTAAAGCGCAGTTGTGCTGCGGCAAATATACAAAAGCACGTAACCCCGCATACTTTGCGGCATACTTATGCTACGCATTTGTTAGAGAATGGGGTAGACATACGTTATATACAGGAGTTGTTAGGGCATTCTAGGCCAGAAACCACGATGATTTATACGCATGTAACCGAGCGTAAGATTAATGAGATTACTAACCCGTTGGATTCTGCGATACAGAAGTTTAACAAACTGGATAACGAAGCAGCAAACCCTCTGTTATACCGTAACAGTAATAAATAAAAGTGTATATTTGTCTTGATATAACAAGTTGTACCGCATTAAAAATTATAATGGATAAAAAAGTTATAGATAAATATTTTAATATCGTTTTGTTGTCAGATAAAGACGATAGTTTTTTTGATTTATATGATATTTTAGTTTCAAAACATCTTAAAGTCGATACAAATGAAAATAGAAAATATTTTATTAACTTAAAATCAGAAATAATTGAATTTGGAAAAAAAGAAGGGTATTTTAACCAATTTGATAGCGGACATTGTGAATTAACCGATAAAGGAAAATTAGCAAAGAAAAAAGGTGGACATAAAAAATATTTAAAATCCGAAAAAAAATACTGGCTGAATAAATACCAATCTATAAGTTTGTTTTTTGTCGTTTTTTTTGGTTTCATAGCTATTTATCAAAGGGGTGACAACAATTCTTATAAATCTGATTCTTATTCTCTAAATAATGAATATAATCACGCTGATTCTTTATCTGTTTCTCACCAAGAAAAAACAACAGAACAGCAAGAAAAAAAATTAAATGACTCATTAAACGCCAAAAGTTGGTCGGATTAGAAAAAACGCGGTACAACAGCGCATAACAAAAATGGCTGAATTTGTGTAAAATTGATAGTATTTTCATATTTATAAAATTTAAAGTTTAACCGAAAGACTTGCGTATTTTAGCTCGCCACTTTCGTTATGCGCGAGACGTTGTACAACATTTAAAATGACCATCGCAAAAAAAATAATATTCGGAATTTTAATCTTAATCGGACTATTTATAGGCTGGATTATTTTTGGATTATTTGCAGAAGATTATGAAGAAACAAAATTTTATAATATTGAAATTCCTGATAAATTAAACTTTGAAAAACCTATTGAATTTCTGACAAATCAACAAATAGATTCTCTGGAAAAAATAAAAGTTGACAATGAAAAAATTGTAATAATTGGGGATGGATATAGTGGTTATGACTTTTATATGTGGCATAAACCTACCGAAAAAGGAGAAATTTATATTAAAGCGTACGAATTGACTCAAAACATACAATTATCGGAATGGAAGTTAAGTACTCGGACAAAAAACAAAATATCGGAATTAAGCGATAACTATAAACTGTACGAAGGAAATACTGTCATTGACGAAGGAACTTTTGAAAACTACTATCCAACTCGATTTGAATTATGGTTTAAATCCGAAAGTTCTGGAATTGAAAAAAAACTGACTGAAAAAAATTATGTGATTGATGGTTGGGATAGATAAAAAACGTTGTACAACAATGTATAACCGCAATTACGGCGGATTCGACTACGTCCGAATCCACTCGGAATTGCTAAAGCCTGTGATAAATCGAAAATTAACGCATATTAACCCGTAACTGACGGTTATACGAGACCGTTGTAGCACATTATGAAAAGACCGCTAAAAATAACATTAATAGTTATCGGAATTATATTTGGGATTTATACAGTACTAGGGCAAACTGATATGCTGAAAATGTATAATATTCCGTCAACAGCGAACGAACCTGGAATAAAACTGAATTCAAGAATATTTGTCTCAAATTTAGCCAGTTATGAAAATGGCGACTTTATCTGTTATGAATACGAGAATGAAATGTTGGGAAAACACATAAGAGTTCATCGACTTTTAGGAAAAGCCAACGATACCATAGAAATCAAAGACGGAATTTTATTTATCAACGGACAGAATTTTGATCGAACTATAGATTTACAGCATTTTTACCTACTATATCCTGAAAAATTTCAAGAACTACTTAAAAATAAAATAATCACAAAAGAAGTCCAAGTATTCGATATTAATGATAAAATGATATTGACATTATTGGACAAAGTCGCAGAAAAAAATGGACTTTCTGGACAAATTATAATTGAACCTAAAAATCAAGCCGACCAAATAATAAAAGAGATTTATAATCAGAATTGGAATATGGACAATTTCGGACCATTAAAAATCCCAGAAGGTAAGTGTTTTGTGATTGGAGATAACAGACACAATTCGGAAGATTCGAGATATATCGGACTGATTAACGAATCGGACATTGTTGGAACTGTGATAAAAAAATAACGTGCTACAACAGCGCATAACAAAAATGGCGAATTTATTGCTTAAACGATAGATTTGTGTATTTTTAGAAAAGTATAAGTTTAACCGAAAAACTTGCGCATTTTAAGCTCGCCACTTTCGTTATGCACGAGACGTTAGGCAACATTTGAAAAAAAATTTTGCAAACATTCAAACATTTTACTTATCTTTGGCGTTAGTAACGTAAAACAAAAATATGATTGTTTCTTTTCGCTCGAAAGAGACTGAACAAATTTGGAATGGAAATCGAGTAAAGAAAATTCCGATTGATATTCAAAAAATTGGACGCCGAAAATTGAGAATGTTGAATAATTCACAAAACATAGCTGATTTGAGAATTCCGCCATCGAACCGACTTGAAAAGCTAAGCGGAAATTTAAGTGGATTTTAC
>NZ_BMGL01000004.1 GCF_014640175.1 Psychroflexus salis
GAGCAGTTTAGCAGAAGGAGAAGTAAGCATCATCTTCAGTAATTTAGAAGCTGGGGTTCGCCAAGTACGCGGGAGAGATGTAGGGGGTTGTGGCGAAGTTATTGTAGAAGTATCCTTAATCGATTATCCACAATTCTTCACCCCCAACGAAGATGGTTATAACGACAGATGGAATATTATTGGTATAGCCAATCAAAACAACGCGAAAATTTATATATTTGACCGCTACGGAAAATTATTGAAGCAATTAAGTCCAAGTAGCCCGGGATGGGATGGCACGTACAACGGTAAAGTAATGCCAGCAAACGATTACTGGTTTAGCGTAGAATACGAAGAACCATCAACCGGAAAGAGACAAGAGTTTAAGGCTAATTTTACATTAAAAAGATAGTAAAATCAGTTTAGGATAAATTAAATCTTTTAATAAAAGGCATTGTAATAGCCGAATAAAAGATAGTTATTTAGTTAAAATTAATAAATACATTACCCCAGTTCAACGCATATGAAGTTAATAAAGACAATTGTTTTAGTCCTATTATTTATTGTTTGTAGTACTAAATCCTTCGCACAAGAAAGAGGAATTCCAGTTTATCAAGATTATTTAACCGATAATTTGTATTTAATACATCCTTCTATGGCTGGTGCAAGTAATCAAAATAAAGCCCGATTAACCGCTAGACAACAATGGTTTGATGTTGATAATCCGCCTAGTCTGCAAACCCTGAGCGTAAACGGAAGGTTAAATGATAAAGTTGGGGTAGGAGCTATTTTGTTTAATGACTCTAATGGTAGATATTCTCAACAAGGTGGTTACCTTTCTTTTGCTTATCATTTAATGTTTTCTCGAAGTACAGCAGACTTACATATGCTTTCATTTGGAACAAATATTGGTATTATACAAAGTGGTTTAAATGAAACCGATTTAGTTGATGCTGGAGCATTTGATCCTATTATTTCTGGAGTAGATCAATCCGAAGCATTTTTCAATGCAGATTTCGGTTTTTCTTATTTCTTTATGGATTGGTTTTCTCATGTTACTGTAAAAAACATTGTTAATCAAGAAAATCAAACTTTTACAGATCAATTTCAAATTATTAATCAACGTCAATATTTAGCAACTTTAGGGTATAATTTCAATACATTTGGTTCTCCATTTTCCTTTGAACCTTCGGTTATGTTTCATCATAGAGAAGCAACAGAAGAGACTAATTTCGATATTAATGGTAAGGCCTATTACGAATTTGATAACGGCATGCTTTGGGGTGGACTTTCATACAGAAGAAGTTTAGATGGTGCTGAATTTTTAGGAAGTAATAGCCAAGCACGTAGTCAAAAACTCCAAACTCTATCTCCTTTTGTTGGTGTAAATTATGGAAACTTTATGTTTGCATATACTTACACTAACAGTGCTTTACAAGAAATTACTATATCGAATTCAGGATTTCACCAAATAACACTTGGTTATAACTTTGGAGAAAACAGAGGTCGTTACAAATGTAATTGTCCAGCTGTTAATTGGTAATTTCAATTAAAAGTTTAAATATTCTATTGTAGGTTTAATTAAAAACCGATTTAAAGTTAAAGCTTGAATAGGTTCTAGATTACAACTATTGCTGTATATTTTAATGTATTTTGATGACGTTTTATTAAAATTAAACAGCTCATTTTTCTTAATTACATTTCGTGTTTGTCTAGCTACTGCAAATCCAGAATCGATAATATGCGTATTTGGTAAGAGCTCTTGTATATTGTTTCTTATAAAAGGATAATGCGTACAACCAAGCACTAATGAGTCAATATTTTTATCTTTAAAAGGTTTTAATTGTTTATAAAGATGATTTGTAAAGTCTTTGCCTAAATGTTTATTTTCTTCAATTGCTTCAACTATATTTTTTCCTTCTACTTGAACTAATTCAATTTCTTTACTAATAAATTTTTTAGTTGTTTCAGCAAATAGTTTGCTTGCTAAAGTTCCCTTAGTAGCTAAAATACCAATTTTATTATTACGGGTTTTAAGTGCAGCAGGTTTAATTGCTGGTTCAATTCCTATAAATGGTATATTATAGTTGTTTCTCAATTCTTTAATGGCATTAGTTGTAGCTGTATTACAGGCAACAACAATTAATTTAGCATTGTAGGTCGAAATAAGTTTTTCTGTGTTTTTATGAGCAAGTTGTTGAATTTGTTTTTTTGTTTTATTTCCATAAGGGGCGTTTTTACTATCAGCAAAGTAAATGATATTTTCATTAGGTAACATTTGGTTAATTTCAGTAGCGATTGATATTCCGCCGATGCCTGAATCGAATATTCCAATAGGTTGCTCCATAAAGATTACTAAATAAAAAAAGCTACTCGAAAGTAGCTTTTTAAAATGATTTATAAATGAATTTTAATTACTTATTTAGCTCAGCTTTTACATCATCCATTAAATTGTATCCGTCGGCTAGTAAAACCCCAGTGCCTGTTGAAGAGTCTAAAACATATTTGTATCCTTTTTCTCTTGCAACTCTTTGAATGATTTCTCTTGCCTTTTCTAATACTGGGCGAAGCATACTCTCTTGTTTCTTTTTAAGCTGCTCTTGAGCATCTTGACTAAATGCCATTATATTGTTTTGCATTTCTTCAAGCTTAGCCATTCTACGCTGGTTTTCTTCTTCTGTTTTTGTGTTTTGTTCAGCTTGGTAACGCTCATTAGTTTTTTGAGCTTCTTTTAACATCTCGTCGATTTGTGTACGGTATGTTTTGTCAATTTTATCAAGTTCAGACATTGCATTTTTATAAGCGTCCATGGTTTCAATCAACTCTTGAGAGTTGATGTGTGCAATTTCAGACTGCGCCATTAGGTTGCTATTAAAGCATAATCCAAAAAATAATAAAAGGCTTAAACTTATTAATTTTAGGTTCTTCATCGTTTTTAATTTAGTAGTGTTAATAATATATTTAGTTGTTTTCTCTTGCTTCTCTAATTGAATCTCGTTTTCTTTTAGCTTCTTCTCTATCTTTGATTAGTTGTGCCTTTCGGTCTTCATATTCTTTTTTTCGAGCTGCACGAATAGAATCTCTTGCACTTAATTGATTTGCTATCCTTTCCTCTCTTTGTGCTTCTCGTGCTTCAGCTTTAGCCTCTTCAGCAGCTTCTTTTTTCTCATCTTCTATAGCACCTTCAACCGATTTGTATTTTTCTCCAAATAGGTCTTCGTCATTGTTAAATGTACCATCTTTTGCAGAACGTTTAATCAACTTTAATATAATGTCGCTTAAATCATGTCTTTTCGCAGCGTAAAGCATTAAAGCATCGCTCGAGCTTTCAAAGATATAATCATAATTTCGATTATCAGCAATTTCTTGTACAGCATTGAAAATTTGATCCTGAATAGGTTGAACGAGCTGTCTTTTCTGCACTAGTAATTCTCCACCAACACCAAATTTTTCATCTTGAAATTCGAACATTTTTCCAGTTAAATACTCAATTTCTTCTTCTTTTTCTTCAATTAGTTCGATAGTTAATAAAGGTCTTTCGTTTTCTAATTCATTTTTTAACTGATCTATTTCTGCTTTTTTATTGGCTAATTCTCTACTCCATTTTTCTGCCTTACTATCTAGCTGTGTTAAGGATTGCTGATATTCAGGAACATTTTCTAAAATATAATCTATATCAACATATCCTATTTTTATTCCACGTTGAGCTTGTAGATTTGTACAAATTAGTACAAATAAAACTATTTTAATGCAATTTTTTAAATTCATATTATATACGTTAAAAATCGTGCCAAATTAAAATTGTTGTCCAATTATAAAGTGTGTTTCCCAGCCATTTGCACCAGTATTTGTTCCAGGAATAGGGTCGAAACCATAACCAAAATCAATACCAAGTAGTCCAAATTGTGGCATGAATATACGAATACCAGCACCAGCCGAACGGTTTAAATCGAAAGGAGAGTATTCTTCAAAACTATCGAAAGTACTCCCAGCTTCAAAAAAGGCTAAACCGTAGATCGATGCGCTTGGGTTTAAGGTAATTGGATACCTTAGATCTAACGTAAATTTATTATAAATTGTTGCACCATCGTTAAAACTTTCTTGAGTTACATTTGTACGGGAGCGAGGTATTATGGATTGGTTAGGGTAGCCACGGAGTGCAATTATTTCTCTTCCATCCATTGCAAAGCCAGCTAAACCATCACCACCAAGAAAAAAGCGTTCGAATGGCGGAATACCTCGGTCGCTGTTATATGCTCCAATAAATCCAAATTCAATATTTTTTCTAAGAACTAATTTATCGAATAAACGATTAAACCATTCTCCTGAAAAATTCACTTTATAAAATTCTAACCAATTGAAGCGCTCTTGATCAATTTCTGCAAGCCTATCATTGTTGTTTTCTGCTAAAGCAACTTCTCTTTCTAAACTTAATTGTTTGTAATCAATATCATTAAATAATGAGTAAGGTGGTGTGAATTTAAGGTTTATGTTAAATCGAGAACCACCCATTGGGAAAATTGGGTTTGAGTATGTATTGTCTCTTCGTAAACCTACTGTAAAAGATAAATTATTTGAATATCCGTTAGGAAATCTAAAGAGCCCAACATTATAATTTTGTAGGTCAAAGTGTTGAAAACCGACTGATGTTGATAAAAAGAAATATTCATCTGGTACACGAAGTCTTTTTCCTAAACCAACGTTTAAACCTGTAATTGAAAATTGACGATCTCGATCTGCTCTTCTCGTAAATGGATCGAATAAAAACTGCTTGGTTTGAGAAAGTGAAACTGAAAGTTGTACTGGTTTTTTACCACCCAGCCAAGGTTCTACAAAGGTTAAGCTATAATTTTGAAAGGCAATACTAGCTTGAGCTCTTAACGATAAAGTTTGACCATCTCCCATTGGTAATGGTTTCCAAGCATCTTTGTCTCCAATTCCACGCAGTGAAAAGTTATTAAAACTTAAACCTAAGGTGCCTATAAAACCACCACCGCCATAACCACCTTGAAGCTGAACTTGGCTGGCTCCTTGTTCGGCAACATTGTACTCCATATCTACTGTTCCATCTACAGGATTTGGATTTTTAATATCAGGACGAATTGATTCGGGATCAAAAAAACCAAGTTGACTCAATTCTCGTGCTGTATTCATTACAGCTTTTTTGCTGTATTGTTCGCCGGGTAATGTTCGTAAACTCCGATAAATAACATGATCGTGTGTTCTGTCATTTCCTCTTACATTCACATTGTTAAAATAAGCAATTGGTCCTTCGGTTATTCTAATTTCAAAATCTATTGTGTCTTGATATACTCGGGTTTCTACAGGGGTAATTCTAGAAAATAAGTACCCATTATCTTGATAAGTGTCCGTTAAATTACCTTCTTTTTGTTTAGGTCCGCCTGTTAGTTTCTCTTCTAATAAAACCCCATTGTAGGGATCGCCTTTTCGAATACCCATTAAGTTTTTAAGTTCCCGATCGGAATAAACACTATTACCTAGAAAAGAAACATCTCCAAAATAATATTGATTACCTTCTCTTACTTTTAAGCCAATTTTTACTGTGCTTTCTTCGTTCTTGATTACAGTATCCGAAATAATTCTTGCATCGCGGTAACCAGATTCTTTTAGTTTATTTACAATTCGTTCTTTATCTTCTTCATAGTCTGCTGGGATTAACTTTGAACGTTTAAAGATTCTGAAAAAGTTTTTTTGCTTTGTGTTTTTCATAAACCTTCTGATTTTTTTGTCTGAAAAATCTTCGTTTCCTGTTATTTCAATTTCTGAAACTTTTATTTTTTCTCCTAAATCAATATTTATGAGCATGTTTTCGCCTACAACTTCATCTAAAGTATCTTTTTGGGCTTGAGTAGTTATTTTAGGGTCTACATTAAGATAACCTTTTTTGCGGTATTCGTTTTTAATGTGATTTTTTGTGTTAGCGATAAAGTTTTCAGTAAGCTTAGTCCCTTTATCAAGTTTTAAGTCTTTTATAAATTCTTCTTGTTTTTTCTTTTTTATTCCTCGAATTTTAACTTCATTAAGCTTGGGCACTTCATTAATTTCGAGTTCTAGGTGAGCTATGTTTCCTTCTGTAACATCCTTTAGGTAAAAATTGATGTCACTAAACAATCCTAAATTCCATAGTTTATTAATTACCTGACTTAATCTGTCTCCAGGTAAAAAAAGTTTTTCTCCTTTTCTTAGGCCGGTAAATGCAATTACTGTCCTTTCATTATAAGTTGTTACGCCAGTTACGCTAATTTCGCCAATTACATATTCTTTGGCATTACCGATTCCTATATCTTGTGCAAGAGTTGGTGTGCTAAATATTCCAAGTAGAAATACCACACATCCTAATATAAACTTTGTTTTTTGCAATCTATTTATGAAGTTGCTCACTTGTTTTTCCAAATCTTCTTTCTCTTTTTTGGTAATTTGTTATTGCTTCAATTAAATGGGTTTTTCTAAAATCGGGCCATAAAACTTCGCAAAAATATAATTCGGCATATGCAATTTGCCATAATAAAAAATTGCTTATGCGTTGTTCTCCACTTGTTCTTATTAATAAATCTACATCAGGTAAATCAAACGTATATAGATGATTATTTATTACATCGTCTGTAATTTCTTCCGACTTCAATTCTTTTTGCTCTACTTTTTGGCTAATTACTTTAACCATATTTCTAATTTCTTCTCGCGAGCCATAGCTTAAAGCCAACGATAGCGTCATCCGATCGTTATCTTTTGTTTTGTCGATTACTTCTAGCAGTTCTTTTTTAGCTTTGCTTGGTAAAGTGTCAACATTTCCAACAACATTCAAACGAATTTTATTTTCCGTTAAGGTTTTTAATTCTTTTTTTAAAGAACTAACTAAAAGCTTCATTAGGGTTTGCACTTCCAATTTTGGTCTATTCCAGTTTTCAGTAGAAAATGCAAAAAGAGTTAAATGTTTTATTCCGATTTCGGCGCATGCTTCTACAGCTTCTCTAACCGATTTAGTTCCTCTTTCATGGCCAGCTGCACGAATCAATCCTTTTTTCTTTGCCCAACGACCATTGCCATCCATAATTATGGCAATGTGTCTAGGTAGTATGTTAGATTTGATTTGTTCCATTAAAAATTACAATAGCATGGTTTTCTTCCAAAAGAATAGGTTAGTGTAAATCCCGCAAACATATACCAATCATTTGTATTTGGATTACCAAAATTAGTAAAATTTGTTTCACCATTGATTTCACTAGGATTGCTTCCATCCAAATTATCGGTAAAGGTGTAGCGTGCACCAAATTCGCCAGCTAAAACCCAGTGTGTTGCAATATTTACTTTAACTCCAAAAATCATTGGAATAGCAAAGCTACCGAATTGTTCTC
This sequence comes from Psychroflexus salis, assembly GCF_014640175.1. Lineage (GTDB taxonomy): Bacteria > Bacteroidota > Bacteroidia > Flavobacteriales > Flavobacteriaceae > Psychroflexus > Psychroflexus salis. Next base: position 7,353 of record NZ_BMGL01000004.1, read on the forward strand.
CTTTAGCCAACCTATTGTTTCTTGCAAAATGGTGATGAGCAAAAAAATAAGTTGGTCCTGTAGCTAAATAAGGTGTTATTTGTGTTTTGGCTTCGTGTGGATCCCAATCCCAAAAGGTATATTCTATTCCTGCTGAAATTTCAGTCATGTCTTGGTTAAAACGATAGTTTCTAGCAATTCTTCTATTCATTCTAGACCTTCTATCGTCTCCATAAGTTCTTGCCCTTAAAATTGAAAAACGAAAAGAATGCCTTACACTTCTATTCCATTTAAAAATTAAACCAAAACTTCCATTTGATCGGTTGGCATAGTCTTCTGGTAAAACGTATGAAGTAGAACCTACGTCTCCTGTAAAATTAGTTCCGCCTATCATAACTCCAACTTCGTAAGTTTGAGCATGTAAAGAAGAACTTAAGAATACTACTAAAAAGCTTACTGTAAGAAAAACTCTCATAAATTTTAAAAGTCTGCAAATATAATAATAATGTTTACCCAATAACTTATTATAAAAGATTTGTAAGTAAAACAACTTAAGTTGAATTTTATTGCTCTAAATTTCTACGATCTTCACCCCAAAGTAGTTTTTTTCGAAGTGTAATTAAAAAGCTAGATTCATGTAATTGCACAAGTGGTATGCTAAAGTTGGCTTTTTGAATTTTAATTTCGGTCTGTGCTGGTAAAGTATAGGTTCTAGAGTCCATTGAGACCAAGAAGAAAGCTTCTCTGCCATGTATTTTAAACCTAAGTTTTTTGTGGTCTGGAAAAACCAAAGGCCTTGCATTTAAATTATGTGGTGCAATTGGTGTAATTATCATAGCTTTAGTTTCTGGGGTAACTATAGGGCCACCACAGCTTAAGGAGTATCCTGTGGAGCCTGTTGGTGTAGAAATTATTATGCCATCTGCCCAGTATGCGTTTAAATAATCTTCATTTAACCAAGTTTCAATTGTTATCATGGAAGTAGAATCTTTCCTGCTAATTGCAACTTCATTTAAGGCATAACTAAACTTTTCTTCAATAGAATTTTCTGGAATGGCTTCAACTTGAATTAGGCTGCGTTGTGAAATAGCATGTTTTCCTGATAATATTGAATTTAATGTTTCTTTAATTTCATTTTTATGAATACTAGCTAAAAAACCTAATCTGCCTGTATTAATACCAACCATAGGTATGTTTAAGTCTTTTACAAACCGAATGGCGGATAAAATAGTGCCATCACCACCAATACAGAAAAAAAAGTCGAAACTTTTATTTAAATTTTCGAATAAATTTGGATTGGAAATTTCTAAAATCTGTTCATCATCAATTAGCGAGAAATATTTCTTTTCGAACCAAATCTCATCGCCACGATCATTTAAAACACTAACAAGCTGTTTAATATATTTTCCAGAATCTGGATAGAAAAATTGTCCAAAAAGAGCAACCTTCATATTTTTAAATGTTTAAAAATTTGTTGAAATAATCCGAATAATCTTTTAGCTTTTCGGTTAGCTTATCTTCTTTATGTAAACTAATAATGTCGTATCCGTATCTTCTTAAGCTTTGTAAAATTTCATTCATGCCATTATGGTCAATTCTAACTGATACCTGTATGTACTCGGTGTCTACAAATTGTGTGAAAATACCTAATAATTTTGCTTGATTAGATTCAATTATTTGAGCTATTTCAGCGTAGGTAAAATCTTCTCTTTTCTTTTGAAGCATAATTTCTTCTCCAGAGAAAGCTAGAAATGGAGTTTCTCTTAAATATGCAAAAAAATCAAATAAAGATAAACTTCCTTCAACTTCATTACTTTCATTTACGAGAAGTATTTGGTCTGTTTCTTGTTCTGCAAACTTTCTTAAAAAATCCAAGGTACCAGTTTGCTTATGTAAACTGCAATTTCTTAGAAGGTAAGGGTAGTTTTCAATTTTAGATTGTATATCTAAGCCTTCTAAATCTTCAATATGTATACTACCTAGATAAATATTATTATCTAGTACGGCAATACATTTTAATTGCTCCTTCTCAAGAAGTTTTAAACAACGCCTAATGCTAGTACTAGTTGTTGTATTAGCAAATTCATGTTCAACGAATTGATAAATTTCTTGTGCTTTCATAGATCATGCAAATTACATTAATTTAATTTACCTAGCTTCAATTTAAACTTGTTTTAATACATTTTTGTTAAAGCTAAATTTTTCTAAGAAATCTCTAAATCCACATTCACAATTGTATTTTTGCTAAAAAATAGTTAGATGACAAGATTAAGTGTAAATATTAATAAAATTGCAACTTTAAGAAATGCTAGGGGTGGAGACATTCCAAACGTGGTTAAAGCAGCACAAGATATAGAAGCATTTGGTGCTCAAGGAATTACAGTACATCCAAGACCAGACGAGCGACACATTCGATATCAAGATGTCCGAGGTTTAGCCAAAGTTGTGCAAACTGAATTTAATGTAGAAGGTAACCCAAACACTAAATTTATCGATTTGGTTTTACAAACTACACCTGCGCAAGTAACCTTAGTACCCGACGCTGTAGATGCCCTAACTTCTAATGCAGGTTGGGATACTATTAAATATAAAGAATATTTACAAGGTGTAATTTCAAGGTTTAAGGCTGAAGGCATTCGAACTTCTATTTTTGTAAATCCAGAACTAAAATGGATTGAAGGTGCAAAAGCAACGGGAGCTGATCGAATTGAATTATATACCGAAGCTTTTGCAACGGGATATACAATTGATAAACACAAAGCAATTGCACCTTATGTAGTTTGTGCTCAAAAAGCGCACGAGTTAGGTTTAGGTGTAAATGCAGGCCACGATTTATCGCTAGAAAACATTCAATTTTTTAAAGAGCAGTTGCCTTATTTAGATGAAGTTTCTATTGGTCATGCTTTAATAGCAGAGTCACTTTATGATGGCTTAGAAACAGTGATTAAAAACTATTTAAATCTTTTGAAATAAGTACATGAAATTACATGTCAATATAGAAGGAAACGGTTTTCCATTGTTAATTTTGCACGGGTTTTTAGGAATGGGTGATAATTGGAAAACCTTAGCAAAAGCTTATGCAGAAAAAGGTTTTGAAGTACATTTAATCGACCAGCGAAATCACGGTCGAAGCCCACATAGTAATGAGTTTAATTACGAAGTACTTGCAGAAGATATATGCGAATATGCATTAGATGCAAGCATAAATCATTTTTCGGTTATTGGGCACTCTATGGGAGGGAAAACGGCTATGCAGCTCGCTTGTAGCTATCCAGACTTAATAGAAAAACTTTTAATAGCAGATATAGCTCCTAAATATTACGCGCCACATCATCAGCAAATATTAAATGGACTAACAAAATTATACGAAACTGAAATAACTTCTCGTCAGCAGGCTGATGAATTATTATCTGCCTTTATTACTGAAAAAGGAATACGTTTGTTTTTGATGAAGAATTTATACCGAAAAGACAAAAATAATTACGGATTACGTGTAAACTTAGATGTGTTAAAATTGAATATAGAAGAAGTCGGTAAGGCGCTTACCGAAGACAAAAAATTTAATGGAGAAACATTGTTTTTAAAAGGAAGCCAGTCAGATTATATTAAAGATGAAGATAAAAGCTTAATAAAACAACACTTTCCTAATGCAAAAATTGATGTTATTCAAAATGCAGGACATTGGTTGCATGCTGAGCAAAGAGAAGCTTTTTACAAAAAAAGCATTAACTTTTTAGAAGCTTAGTTTACTATGTATGCATAATAAGTTAAATTTTTACTTGTTTTATTAGGGATTTAATTTATTTTTGGTCAAATAATTAATAATATATAAATAACCTTAATTAAATTACAACAATATGAAAAAATTAGTACTCAGTTCATTGCTGTTTTTAGCTTTTGCAAGTGCTTATGCTGGTGGATACCGTGTAGGAGCTCAAGGGCAAAGAGCCTTAGCAATGGGTCACTCCGGTGTAGCTGTGGTTAGCAATGCAGAACTTGCTTTTTTTAACCCATCCGGATTAATTCATTTAGAAAATAGATTAAATATTTCAGCTGGAGTAACAGGTGTATTTTCAAATGTGCGTTATCAAAATTCAAATACAGGTCAGTTTACTGAAACGGATTCTGCAATTAGCACGCCTTTTTATCTTAACGCATCATATAAAATTAATGATTGGTTAGCGGCTGGTATAAGTGTTTCAACTCCTTATGGAAGTCAAGTAGAATGGCCCAGAGATTGGGCAGGATCTCACTTAGTAAATGAAATTGAATTAGCTGCAATTTTTGTTCAGCCTTTAGTTTCGATTAAAATAAACGATTACCTTAGTGTTGGTGGTGGACCTATTTTTGTTACAGGTTCAGTTAATTTCAATAGAAATTTAACACGAAGTTTAGTCAATGAAGAAGGAGCAAGATCTAATGTAGAGATAGACGATTCTGGTATTACTAACTGGGGTTGGGGTGCAAGTTTTATGTTTACACCTTCCGATAAGTTAACCATTGGTTTTAATTATCGCTCAGAAATTATGATGAATGCAGAAGGTGGAGAAGCTACTTTTACCAATGTGCCAAACTCGCCGGCTGTGCCAGCTCAGAATGGAGTAGTTCCTTTTAACGCTTCACTTCCTTTGCCTGCAGAGTGGTCTTTAGGAGCATCTTATCAATTTTCAGATAAGTTTATGGCAACTATAGAATATAATCGTACGCTTTGGAATGTTTACGAATCTTTAGATATTAATTTCCCTAGCGGTGCTCCATCATCTATTAATCCAAGAAATTATAAAGATGCTTCTATTTATAGAATTGGTGCTCAATATGAAGTAACTAATCGATTTACATTACGAGGAGGATATTATTTAGACGAATCTCCAGTTCAAGCTGGTTATTTTGCACCCGAAACACCACGTAATGATGCCATGGGTTTTACAGGTGGTTTCTCATTTGATGTAAGCGAAAAATTTGCAGTAGACTTTTCTTTCTTGTATTTACGATTCGACGAAGTAGATGCTTCTTATGATTTTTATTCAGAAGATGGACAAGAAATACCATTTGGTGGAACTTACAAATCCAATGCATTTTTGCCAGGATTAGGAATTACGTATAAATTATAAATTTAAAACCGATGAAAAAATATATATTCTTATCAGCTTTAGCTTCCTTAGCTTTAATAGGCTGTGAGCCAGAATTCGATAGCTCTATTGAAGAAGGAGATTTTTATAGTGCAGGCGATGCTGATTTCTCAAATTTTGTAAGTGTTGGTAATTCACTCACTGCGGGATATGCTGATAATGCACTTTATGTAGAAGGACAATTAAATTCTTTTCCCAATATTATGGCAGGTCAATTTGAATTAGTTGGTGGAGGCGAATTTAAACAACCACTAATGGAAGATAATTTAGGGGGCTTAAAGTTAAATGGTAACCTTATTCAAGGCAATCGTTTAGTTTTAGCTATCAATGAAAACGGAATGCCATCTCCTAGACCTTTAGCTGGAGACCCACAAACTGATATAAGTAATCAGCTTTCTGGAAGTTTTAATAATATGGGAGTTCCTGGTGCTAAAAGTTTTCATTTTGTTGCACCGGGTTATGGAAGTGTACCAGGAGTTGCTCAAGGTACAGCAAATCCATATTTTGCTCGTTTTGCTTCTTCTGCTGAAGCAACTGTAATTGGCGATGCTGCTGCTCAACAACCTAGCTTCTTTTCATTCTGGATTGGGAATAACGACATTTTAGGCTATGCTACTTCAGGAGGTTCTGGCGAAAACCAACAAGGAAATTTTAATCCAGCTACTTATGGTCCTAACGATATAACAGACATTAATGTGTTTGCTAATGTGTATAGCCAAGCTTTAAATTCTATGAACACTGAAACAACTTCTGGAGGTGTTGTATTTAATATACCTAATGTAACTAATATTCCATTTTTTACTACTGTTCCTGTAAATCCAATTCCTTTAGATGCACAAACGGCTGGTGGATTAGCTCAGTTTTATGGTTTATATAACAACCAAATCTTACCTGGTTTACAGGGATTTGGCTTGTTAAGTGCAGATGAAGTTGCTGCAAGACAAGTAAATTTTCAAGCTGGTGAAGGAAATTTTGTAACGGTAAGAGACGAAAGCTTAACAGATATTGCCCCATTCTTGCAAAACCCTCCTTTCAATTTACCGCCAGAGTTAGCCAGTTTATTTGGACAAGTTAGACAAGCTACTGAAAATGATTTAATTACTCTTACAGCTAGCAGTGTAATTGGTTCTCCTATTGGTCAAATTGAATTTATGGGAAATCAAATTCCACTAATTAATGGAATTACAGTTCCTTTGGCAGATCAATTTGTATTAACACCACAAGAACAAATGCAAATTACACAGGCACAAATTGCGTATAATTCTACAATAGAAGGTTTAGCAAATCAAAACAACTTGGCCTTTGTTAATGTAGATGCTATCTTAGCAGAAGCTTCTAACTCAGGAGTTTCTTATAATGGTGGAGTATTAAGTACAGAATTTGCAACAGGTGGTGCGTTTTCTTTAGATGGTGTACATCTAACTCCACGTGGTTACGCCTTAATTGCAAATCGAGCAATTCAAGCTATAAATCAAACTTATAATGCGGATATTCCACAAGTAGATATAGGCTACTACAGAACAATAATGCCGAGTAATAACGTAGACTAGTTTAGCTCGTAATTATAATTATACTAATTAACAGCTGATGTGGTAAAACGCATCAGCTGTTTTTTTATGTTTAATTTTGTCAAATTGAAACACGAAAAACAATACCTATGAAAATTTTAATACAGCTTACCGTAACTGCAATTTTTGTAGTAATGTTAGCTAATATATTGCCAGGAGTTGCTGTAGATAGTTTTCTTACGTCTTTAGTTGTAGCTGCTTTGTTGGCACTACTTAATATTTTTGTGCGACCAATACTAATCTTATTTACATTGCCAATAACCTTGTTAACTTTTGGTTTGTTTTTATTGGTAGTAAACGCTATAATTATACTTATTTGCGATTCCTTAATTTCAGGTTTCGATGTAAATGGCTTTTGGTCTGCGCTACTTTTTAGTTTGCTGCTTTCTATTACGCAATCTGTTGTACGTAAATTTGGGCAAAAAGCAGATCGGCAACCACCATATTAAGTTATTTTAAAAGACTGATTTGCATATTCTTGAAAAATTATGCTGTCCATAATTTTTATTGTACTTTTGCACTTTTAAAAATAGAAGCTAACATATGCAGATTACAAAGGAAAATACAGATAACTTAAACGCAGTTGTTAAAGTAAACGTAGAAAAGCAAGACTACACCGATAAAGTAGAGAAAATTTTAAAAGACTACCGCAAAACCGCTAATATTCCTGGTTTTAGAAAAGGTCATGTGCCGATGGGAATGATTAAGCGACAATACGGACAAGCTGTTTTAGCAGACGAAGTGAATAAGCTAATACAAGAGTCACTCAATAAATTTCTTACCGAAGAAAAACTAGATATCCTAGGTAATCCTATTCCAAAAGCGCAAGACGATTTTAGCTGGGATAACGATAATTACGAATTTGAGTTTGAAGTGGGTTTAGCGCCAGAAATCAATATTGATTTTAGTAATAAAAAAGCTATAACACATTATAAAATTGCAGCAGATGATGCTATGATCGATGATCAAATAAAATTGATTCAACGTCAGTATGGTAAAATGGTTTCACAAAATGAAATTAAAGAAGGATACACCATTCTAGCAAAATTCATCAATACAGACGAAGGTATCGAAAATGAATCTTCATTTAAATTAGAAGATTTAAAAGGAAAGAAAAACAAAGAATTATTTAAGGGGGCAAAAACTGGTGATACTTTACAAGTTTCTAGCAAAAAGCTATTTGCTGAAGATAATAAATTAGCTATACACCTAGGTATTGAAGCTGAAAAAGCCAAGGATCTAGATATTCAGCTTAATGTTGATGTTGTTGAAATTAATGAAGAAATTCCGCATGAACTAAACCAAGAATTATTCGATAAATACGCAGGAAAAGAAGGGAAAATCAATTCAGAAAAAGAATTAAAAAACTTCATTAAAGAACAAGCAGCAGAACAATTTGTACAACATAGCGATCAACAGCTACTTAATGATGTAACAGAACATTTATTAGCCAATACCAAATTTGATTTACCTGTAGAATTTCTTCAAAAGTGGATTCAAATTTCTGGCGAAAAAGAATTATCTGAAGAAGAAGCTAAAGAAGAATTCGAAAAAAGTGAAAAAGGAATTCGTTACCAACTCATCGAAGCTAAAATTATAAAAGACAACGACATTCAGGTGAAGCCCGAAGAAGTTAAAGAAATGATGAAAGACCGTATTAGAATGCAAATGGCACAATACGGTGGGGCTAACTTTCCAGACGAGCAGATGGAGCAATTTGCCAACCAAATGCTTAGCAACCAAGATGAAGCTCGAAAAGTTTCTGAGCAAGTAATGAGTAATAAAATATTAGCTTTACTGAAAGAAAAATTAAATTTAAAAGAAAAGGAAGTGAGCTTTAAAAAGTTTGCTGACGAAGTTTATAAGTAATTAAATTAAAATGAACTAACTTTTGTTAAGCTTGTTTTCAATACATAAGTTTAGCAAAAGTTTTTGAGTTTAAAATAAGCATCTTCCTATCTTCGTTTCACTAAATAAAAGATTGATGAAAATAAATCAGGAATTCAAAAAATACGCAACTCAACACCACGGAATCAATAGCAATTATTACGATAAGCTAATTACGAGCATAACACCAACTGCTATGACGCCCAACATTATTGAAGAGCGACAGATGAATGCGGTGGCTATGGACGTTTTTTCTAGATTAATGATGGATCGAATTATTTTTCTAGGAACACCTATAAACGACCAAGTTGCTAATATTATTCAAGCACAATTATTGTTTTTAGAAAGTACAGATGCTTCAAAAGACATTCAAATTTACATTAACTCTCCTGGTGGAAGCGTTTATGCTGGATTAGGTATTTACGATACCATGCAATTTATTAAACCTGATGTGGCTACTATTAATACAGGTATGGCAGCTTCTATGGGTGCAGTTTTGTTGTGTGCTGGTGCTGATGGAAAAAGAAGCGGACTGCCACATTCTCGAGTAATGATACACCAACCTATGGGTGGAGCTCAAGGTCAAGCAGACGATATTGAAATTACAGCAAAACAAATTGTTTTGTTAAAAGAAGAATTATACCGAATTATTGCAAAGCATTCTAAAAAAGAGTACGATAATGTTTACAAAGATGGCGATCGTGATTTCTGGATGAATGCTGATGAAGCGCTAAATTACGGTATGATTGACGAAATTTTGAAAAGAGAATAAACATGGCTAAAGATAATTTACAATGTTCCTTTTGTGGAAGAAAAAAAGCGGAAACCAACTTGTTAATTGCGGGTTTAGATGCCCACATCTGCGATCGTTGTATTGAGCAAGCACATGGTATTGTGCTTGAAGAAGCCAAACAAGAATCGAATAGCGATTTAAGTTCAGAATTAGTTTTGCGAAAACCACGATCCATTAAACAATTTTTAGACGAATATGTTATTGGGCAAGACCAAACTAAAAAAGTAATGTCGGTTGCAGTTTATAACCATTATAAACGATTATTACAACCCAAAAGTGACCATGATATTGAAATTCAAAAATCCAATATCCTAATGGTCGGTCAAACAGGAACAGGTAAAACATTGGTTGCTAAAACCATTGCAAGAATGTTGAATGTTCCTTTAGCTATCGTAGATGCTACCGTTTTAACCGAAGCGGGCTATGTTGGTGAAGATGTTGAAACCATCTTAACTAAATTATTAGCAGCTGCAGATTATAATGTTGAAAAAGCTGAGCGAGGAATTGTATTTATCGATGAGATTGATAAAATTGCACGCAAGAGCGATAATCCGTCTATTACACGAGATGTAAGCGGAGAAGGTGTACAACAAGCTTTATTAAAATTACTAGAAGGAACCACAGTTAACGTTCCGCCAAAAGGAGGAAGAAAACATCCTGATCAAAAATTTATTGAGGTGAATACCGAAAACATTCTCTTTATAGCAGGTGGGGCTTTCGATGGTATTGAGCGAAATATCTCTAAACGTTTAAATATGCAGGCTGTTGGTTATGGCGCATCTAAACAAGGTGAAGGTGTAGATAAAGAAAATATGTTGAAGTATATTATACCAAAAGATGTAAAAGATTATGGTTTAATTCCTGAAATTATTGGAAGACTTCCTGTACTTACACATATGGATCCATTAGATAAGGATACTTTGAAAATGATTCTTACTGTACCTAAGAATGCTATTATTAAACAATATGAAAAGTTGTTCGAAATGGATGATATTCAGTTTAGTATTACTGATGGTGCTTTAGATTATATTGTAGAACAAGCTTTGGAATACCAATTAGGCGCTCGTGGCTTACGATCGCTTTGTGAAGCAATTTTAACTGATGCCATGTTCGATTTGCCAGATACAGGCGAAAAAGAATTTAGAGTCACTAAAACCTACGCAGAACAGCGTTTAGATAAATCTGGAATTAGTAAATTAAAAGCAGCTTCATAACTATACTGAAGCTTTAATAATTTCCTAAAACCTTCTATAAAACTCAATGTTCTGTTGTTTGCTTTATTTTAAAGTCGTGACCTGTTCTTGTTTCTTTATGTCCTGATTTTTTATTCCATAAATAAGCTCAATAATCAAGTATAAGCAATTAGGATATATATTTTTAATAATTGTTGTATTGATTTTAATAAAACAAATATGTAATTTTCCTTTAAAAGATAAAATTGCCTTTTAAAATTAAAAATCCCTGTAAATTCTTTACTTTTCTGATTTTAATTGATTCCTTAATAAGGCATTTTCTCGTTCTAAAGTTTCTACAAGTTTTACTAGGTATGTATTTTCTGAGTCTTTTTTGAGTAAATCACGAGTCTTACTTTTTCCAACAATTGCATTGGAATTGGTAATTGTGTTCTCAGATATGTTAAATATTTGGCTAACTTCAAATTCCAAAATTTGCCTCACTTCGACTTGTAAAATTTCTGCAATTTGTTCAAGTCTGCGTATGCTAATATCAACGTTTCCTTGCTCAATTTTCGCATAGCCACTAGAACTCATCTCCAAAAAAGCAGCCATTTCTTCTCGAGTATAATTTTTTAGTTCTCTAAATTTTTTAATGTTTCGGGGTATTTTTTCTACTAACATATCTAATAAATAATTTTAGTTTTTAAAACCAAAAGTACGTTTTAAAGTAATCAAATAAAATTTTTTTAGCTTTATCTTTAATTTTTTTCCTTTTAATTCTAAAACACACCATAAAAAGGTAAAATTTGTATCAATAGTTAAGTGGTTAGTGTTTGCATCATCTAAGTTTGTGTTTTATTAATCTGAAATACATGGTTTTAAGAGGCAGTACAAATAATTTTAAATTGTTGGCAAACAGCGCTATGTGTTTGTTTGCAGTTGTAACATTTGCATCACAACCTATTGTTTTTGGAATTGAAAATATCCATGTTCAAAAAAATACATTAACAACATTTGTGATAAACCATGAACAATTTCCTTTAACAGATAATTTGTATATGCCAGAAGTCAAATTAACTAAGGCTTTAAGCAACATAAGTAATACAAAAGGCAGTCCAGCTTCTATTATTTTTATAACAAAAGGAACTACAGTCTCCGGATTTAAAAATTTAAATACAATTGTTCTTAATTCTTCTTTTATAGAGGAAAAAATCAAATCGGTAATAAGTGTTGAACATGAAGAATTTCCGAAAATTTTAGTAAAAAAGAGCCATAGTAGTCAAGAACAGCCGTTAAAGCTCGTAAATGGAATAAAAACATATCCTTGTTTACCGCATTTGCCAATACCTTATCCTCTAGAAAATGTAAAAAAAACAGTTCTTTCAAATAGCTTCATAAAATCGAATTATTTACCAAAGCAAACAAATTCTTCTAAGATTTGCTATTCAAAATTTATTCTTTCCATTGCTCAAGAACTAGAAATTTCTAACTTCAATAAAGCTACAGCTCGTATCAACCTTCAAAATGATACGCTTATTCCATTTTTATTTGGATATTCGGGATTAGCCCCACCTAATATACAACTGTCCTAATTGATGAAAGCAGTCTTTTACACAGAATTTAAAATATACTTGTTCATTTTTTTGGTTTTAATGTCTTTTAAGCATTTTCCTAAATTTACATAAACTAGTTTTTTTGTTTTTATCAAGTTTGACACAACACCACTAATTATTACTCTTCATATGTTTACTTAATTTAAATGCAAGGCTAACAAAAACACTTACTAAATTTTAATTTTTTTAAAATATAGTAAAAGTCTAAACCATTATTAATGAATAAATGAACCCATAGCTAACCAAAAGTTACATTTTAAAATATAATAAAAATTATGAATAAAATACTATACACCATAAGCTTAATCCTACTTAGTTCACTAGCTTTTGCTCAAGTAGGTATTGGAACTATAACCCCAAATTCTGATGCACTACTAGATATTGATGCTACAGACAAGGGAGTGCTTATTCCAAGAATTGAATTAACATCTTTAACAAGTTCCAGTCCGCTTTCAGAAAATGTAGCTGGTATGATTGTTTACAACACAGCTACAGCTGGTACGACTCCTAATAATGTAACCCCAGGCTTCTATTACAACGACGGTACTGTATGGGTGCGCGTTGGGGCGGCCAATCAAGACCGATTTAATATTTACGAAGATGATGGAAGCCTTACAGAAAATAGAACTGTTACACAGGGCAGTAATACGCTTGCTTTTACATCTAGTGCAGCAGACGCATTTAGTGTAGATGGTCAAACATTTAGCGTAAATGCAGCGAATGATAGGGTTGGTATAGGTACAAATAATCCTTTTGAAAAATTACATATAAATGGGGGTAATTTAAGAATTAGCCAAGGTAGCGAAACTTTAGGTGTTCCCGAGCCATCAGTTTTAATACAATCCAACCTTAATGGAGGTACTGCTGGTGGTAAAATAGAGTTTCAAGAGCCCTTTTCTCAAATCGGATATAGAATAAAACAATTTACGCAAGATGCTATCGATGGGCTCTATTTTCAACGATTTTTTACAAGTACAACTACAGACTTGTTAACTTTGAGAAATAATGGAAGGGTTGGTATAGGTGAAACTGATCCAGCAGAAAGATTAGAAGTTTCTGGTAATGCTTTATTCAATAATTCAGCAAGCGATTTTGCATTTTCAAGATATATTTCTAATGATGGAGTTACTAGTCAGATAGGTTCTTCTTCTTCAGCATCTGCTTTTGGTGCAGGGGCTTTTATTGGTACAGTATCAAATGACCCCTTGAACTTCATTGCAAATAATGCGCCTGTTACAAGATTAACTTCAGATTTTTTTGTTCCAAATGGTTCAAATTTAGTCAGTTTAGGTTCTTCTGTTGATCGTTGGAGCAGCATTTTTGGTGGAACTAGCCTAAACATGTTCAATGATTCTGAAGATTTTGTGTTTAGTAGATTTCAATCTCAAGGAGGAGTAATCAGCCAAATAGGTTCATCATCTTCTACTTCTGCTTTTGGTGCTGGCTCATTTGTTGGTTCATTTACTAATAATCCTATAAATTTTATTGTTGACAATTTTCCTGTAACAAGATTAAATACAGATAGGTTTGTGCCTAACGGTACTAATTTAATAGACTTGGGTTCTACCACCGATAGATGGAGAAGTGTATTTGTTAGAAATTCTGTAAGAATTGGAAATACACCAACTTCGGGTAATTTATTTGAAGGGAATTCGAACCTTGGAGGTATAGAACTTGTTGGAGAAGCCGATGGTGGATATATTTCTGTTCAAAGAGATGGTATAGAACCTGGTTTACATGTTACCAAAAGAACTGGAAGCAGTGGAGATGCTCTATCAGCTTACTTTTTAAATGGATCAGAACGTGGTAGTGTAAGATTAACAACAGGCGGTGTATCATTCAATACTACATCAGACAAGAGACTAAAAACCAATATAAAGGAAACTGAACTAGGTTTAGAAACAATTAATCAAATTGATATTTATGATTATGTGTACAAGTCAGATAAGACGAATACTGTTGTTACAGGTTTTTTAGCTCAGGAATTACATGAAATTTTACCTCAAGCTGTTTACAAAGGTGGTGACGACCCCAACAATGATCCCTGGCAAGTTGATTATGGATCTATCACTCCAATATTAGTAAAAGCAATACAAGAGCAACAAGCCCAAATAGAAGCTTTAAAATCTGAAATTCATGCATTGAAGTCAGAAAAATAATTTTTAATTATGATATAATTAACTAAGCCTCTTGGTGTTTTGCAATCAATCACTATGAGGTTTTTGTTTTTTAAGAGTAAAAAAATAACTAGGCATAAACTTAGATAGTTAAATCTAGTAAATTGTTTTTTATAGATTAGTTGGGCTTACAATTTAGTTTAAGAAACAAACAGCTTTATGTAGCTTAGAATATTGTTTTTTTTGGTGTAACCATATAAAAGGCTTTTTAGTTCTAATTGTGTTTTCAAAGACACAAAAAACCTTTAAAATACAAATAATTTCTTTATGATATAAAATATATCTTTTTAGTCGTCAGTTTTAATATTTTACACAATTACTTTACACTGTTTTCTTATTAGGAAAAAATGTACTCGTATGAATAAAATAATCAGTATTGTATTTACAGCTTTTTTTGTAAATATAGGCTTTTCACAGTTTTTTGTAAATGATAACACAACGGTTTATTCAGGTGATTTATTTGACTTATACACCAATGAAGATTTTCTAAATGAAGGTGAAGTAACTTTTAATGGGAATGCATCTTTTTATGTAGATTCGGGTTTAGATAATCGCAATGGAGTTATAAATTACAACGACGTTACCTTACATATTGGTTCTGGCACTTCCCTTTCTTCAAGTAATGATGATTTTTATTTTAAAGACCGTGACTCATTATTACAAATTGGAGAACAAGTTCGTTTTGTAGTGTTAAATAAATTAGGAGGAACTACTGATGTATTGGAAGGACATCTAGGTATAAACGATTGGTTTGAGTCTACTGCCGGAACTCTAACTGCAGGTAGAAGAGTTACATTACTTAACAGAAATAGTACAGATGTTGCTACAGCCACAAGATCAACAGGAGGTACAGCTATTTTAGAAACTGAACGTTTTATCCCTGCTCGAAGAGCTTTTAGATTAATTTCTCCAAGTGCAACTACGTCAAGTAGCATTCGTGCCAATTGGCAAGAAGATGCCAGCGCTTGGAACGATAACCCAAGCCCAGGATTTGGTACACATATTACTGGTATAGGAGAAGAAAATCCAGTGGCTGGAACCAATGATGGACAAAATGGGTTTGATTGGCAACCATCAGGAAATCCATCCTTATTTGAATACAACAATACTAGTGGCGTTTGGTTTGCCATACCGAATACCAATTTACAAAATTTAGAAGCAGGTAATCCTTTACGCCTAATGATTCGTGGTTCGCGGGATGTTAATATTCAATTTAATATATCCCCTCCAAGCAATACTAATATTAGAGAAAGTGGTACTTTAACTCGTGGTACAGTTACATATAACGATCCAAACTTTGGAGATGAAGAAGATGATTTTATTTTTATTGGTAACCCATATCATAGTGTAGTCGATTTAGAAACGGTATTCAACAATTCAAGCAACATCAAACCTTTCGTAGCTATTTGGGAACCTGCTTTAGGTGGCACACCTGTTGTAGGACAAGCGGGAGGTCGTGGTGCATATGTGTTGGTAGATATTCTAAATAACGAAACCAATACAGTAGAATCGGCTATAACTAAGTTTTTACAACCTAAGCAAGCAGCATTTTTTTATGCTGATGGAAATGGTGCACCAAGCATCGTTTTTAGCGAAAATGATAAATCAACAAACGATAATCTAAATCAGGTATTTAGTGTTAATTCAGATTTTAATTTGAATTTGCTTTTGTACGATGAAAACTCATTTAATCAGAACAGCACTTCTCGGGATGCTTTTTTAATTCGTTTTAGAGCAAATGCTAATAATGAAGTTGATGCAAATGATGTTCCAAAACCTAATAATTTAGACGAGAATCTCGCTCGCATACACGAAGGAATTTTATTATCAATTGAAGAGCGAAATTTACCCGTAAATGGAGAGAAATTAGGTTTATTTATCAATCAATATAAGAATACTAATTATGTATTTAAATCTATCCTTGAAAATATACCAGCTAACACAAATGCATACTTAATCGATCACTATTTGAATGAAACACACGTATTAAACGAAGGCATAACTACTATTAATTTTTCTATAGACCCAAACATCAATGCTAGTATAGCTTATAATCGTTTTAGTTTAAGTTTTGGTTTAGATAACCTTGGCAATATAAGTTTCGATAAAAATCAAGTTCAAGTTTATCCGAATCCTAGCGAAGGTATTATACATATTAAGAGTTCAATAAATATTAAGCAAATAAGTGTTTACAGTTTAGATGGTAAATTATTGCTCCAAGAAAATAAAAACAGCCTAGCTAACTACACAATGAATTTAGGAATGCTTGAAGCAGGGGTTTACTTAATAAGTATAGAAAATGAAGAGCAACAGACTTTTACTACAAAATTAATTATTAAATAATAAACTTGTTTAATATGATTATAGAAGACAATGTAGTTAAGAAAAAAAAACACTACAAACCTCTGCCGAATAAAAACACCATTATTCTACTTAGTAACGATACCTTTTTTATTAATTCTCAAAGAGCACTAATAACAAAGACAACTGGTATGCAGAGCAAAATATTTAAAACGCCTGAAGAAGTACATAGTAAATTAAATAAAAAAAACTACACCCATTGCGTAGGCGTAATAATTTATTACCCAGAATTAGAGCTTCATTGTCTTTTAGATATGTTTCAGCAATTTAGGATTAACTTAAATGTAAAACTTTTAGATAAGATTAATTTTGTCTTAGTTTTATCGAGAAAAAAAGTATACTATTTAGACCAAGATTATAGTTTTCAGTCGTTAACTAATTTGCATTTAACTTATGCGCCTATTCATGCTAAGAAACTTAAATTTATTTTTTAATTTTCGATAAAAATATTTATTTGAATTGAATGTAGATGCATAAAAATCTAAACATAACATTATATTCTTAATGCCTAAATTCACTTATTCAAATTGGCAAATTAAATTAAAGCTCTCTCTTTGTTAACAGCTGATTTTAAGCTAGCTTAAGTATAAAAATTTTCTACACTTTAGTTCGTGTTTTTATTCATTAAATTGATAAATTAATATTAGTAAGTTGTCTTGGTTACAACAAGAAGAATTCCTTTACACTTTTAATACTTCATCTTCTGCAATTATAAATATTTGTTCTTTGTGTTTTGGATTTACATAATAATGCCCTGTAAATTCTCCAAAAGCGGGTAAAACCATTTGTTTTGGTTGCAGATAAAAACAAGCTAAGTTTAGTAGCTGTTTCCCATTTCCGCGTAAGCGAAATCCAGGATGTAAATGTCCACAAAAGTTGAAGGTTTCTAGGTTTTTTTGTGGATGATGTGTAAAACTAAAATCATCTATTTGTAAATTTTTGTAGGTTTTAATTCCTATTTTGTTAAAATGATGAGTTGAAATAACATCGTGATTCCCTATTACTAAATCAAACTTACATTTTTGTCTTTTTACCCAATCTTCAAAAGCACTCCAAGAAGAATTATAAACCGAGTGAAATAAATCTCCTAAAAATAAAATTTGCTTTACATCAAACTCTTGTAATAATATATCTAGTTTTCGATAATTTTCAACATCTGTAAAATCAGGTATAGCGCTTCCGTTTTTTCGAAAATGAGTTGATTTACCCAAATGTATATCGGCTATGAATAAACAGGATTTTGCAGTCCAATACATTGCACCATAAGGATGTAAAATAAAAGAATTATTTAAAAGCTTTATTTCCATTGATTTTCAATTTAAAAATATAGTGGAATTAGCATTTTAATGCTAAAGCGAGTTGCATCTTCTTTAAAAGAATTTAATATTTTTCCATAATTAGATTTCCATTTATTAGCGTACAGATTAAAGTCGTAGTTCATCATTACTTGTAAAACCAAACGTTCCGTATTTGGATTTACCCATTTAAACGAAACAGAAGGTCCTAAAAACAATGCCTGATGCTGTAATGATGAATTATTGCTAGCATTATTTAAATTGTCTATGTTAACTAAAGCATCTTTAAGAAATATATCTAAACCAGCAAACATGCTTTTAGCTTGTAATCCAGCCGAAAAAAAAGCCGATTCAATTTCTGCAAATTTACGTTCATAACGAAGTTGTAATTGAAATTCATTATAAGCACTTCCAAAATCTAAATTATCAGCTTCATTGTTAGAAAAATTGAAGCCTAATTCTGCTTCAAATGTGTCCAAATAATCTTGATTCCGATACGATAAACCGATGCCAACATAAAATAAGTTGGTGGGTAAAACTGCAATTTCTTGATTTATAAGTGAATTATTGATATTGAAATTTTCAACAAACTCTCCCCCAAAACTAATAAATATATTTCTCCATTTTTTTTCATCTGGATTTACTAATTTGGTGATTTCTTCAGGAGTTAAGGCTGCTTGATTTTGAGCAATAGCCTTACAAAAGAATGTTGAAAGCAAAAAACAAAGTGTAAAGTTAACTAGTTTGCTTTTATTCATTCTCATAAGCTTGCATGAGTTCATCTGTGATTTTTAAGGTATGATATACATTTTGAACATCTTCATTGTCTTCAAATTTTTCAATGATGTGTAATAGCCGTATTCCTTGTTCCAAGGGAAGCCTTGTCGTATTTAATGGAATGTGTTGGATTTCTGCATTTTTTACTTCCACTTCAAATTCTTCCAATTGAGAAGATAGATTTCCAAAGCTTTCAAAATCGCAATATATGGTGAGTAGTTCGTCTTCTTTTTCAAAGTCAGTAGCACCAGCTTCTATCAGTTCCAGTTCTAATTTTTCAATTGATTTATTTAAATTTCCAACTTCAATAGTGAAAACACCTTTTCTATCGAATAAAAATTCTAGTGAACCATTGGTTCCTAAACTTCCATCATTTTTACTAAAAATAGAACGAACTGCAGCAACTGTTCGGTTGGTATTATCTGTTGTGCATTCAACAAAAATTGCAATTCCGTATGGGCCATAACCTTCAAAACTAACTTCTTCATATTGATCTGCATCAGCTCCCGAAGCTTTTTTTATGGCACGCTCAATTGTATCTTTTGGCATATTCACACCTTTAGCATTGGTAATAGCATTTCGTAAAGTAGGATTAGTTTCAGGATCCGCACTGTTCCCTTCCTTAATAGCAACCGTAATTTCTTTTATAGCTCGTGTAAATTGTTTAGCGCGTTTTTTGTCTTGGGCACCTTTTCGATGTTTAATATTCGCCCATTTACTATGTCCTGCCATACAAATAAGTGTTTTCGATTTTATTTCGAAAATACAAAAATTGAATAATAATAGCATCGGAAATAAGCTTATAATCCCGCGTTTGATTTCTATGCATATTTAAAAAGAAAAAATAAACTAATGTCTCAAAGAATGACCAGATTGAGAGATGTCAGGGCGCTGCCCCTTTACGAAGACGGCTCTAAATTACGAAGATTTTCTGGGCACTGCCCTTCAAAAAAAAATAAACGTGTTTATTTTTTTATAAGCATTTATTAAATAAGAGTTTTAGACATATAATTCCTGTATGATTTTTTACATAAATCATAGGAGCAGCGCCCCAATATCTTCATAGATTGATGTTCACAACAAATTGAAAAATGGGCGTTAGCCCTGACATTTTCAAAGCTTGGACATGGTTTTTTTGCTAAATATTACTTCGGTTGGTTGCCAACCAACCGAAAATCGAGAAGACTGCCGATTATTTATAATTAAGCCTTTTTCATTGCTTACCTTTGCTAAAAATTATGCATGCTAAATAAAAATCAGCTTACTTTTCTATCGATTTTTACCTTATTTGGATTCAGTGGTATTGCCTATTTTATTCTCAGTTTTAGCGATGCATTTGCATATATCGAAATTTTTGAAGCTCAAAATCTTTATCTTGATATCGTTTATGGATTGTTTGGTGGAGCTGTTCTAGCTGGTTTGGGTTTATTGATTTTACAAATTCCAAAGCTCAAAAAAGTAGGCGAATTTTATCAGCAAATCTTCACCAACATACATTTATCTTGGCCAGACATATTGTTTTATTCGTTTTGTGCTGGAGTAGGAGAAGAAATTTTATTTCGCGGTGCTATTCAGCCATTTTTAGGAATTTGGGTAACTGCCGTATTATTTGTCCTGTTACACGGCTATATCAGCCTAAAAGACAAGTCGAAATCTATCTATGGCTTGTATTTGATTATTGTTGCGGCAGCATTTGGTTATGCCTACCAATACATTAGCATTTACACAGCTATGGCAGCGCATTTTATATACGATGTAATTATGTTTTCGTATTTAATGCGAAAAAATAAAGCAGAGAACCATCAAAATTCTGCAGGAGAATAAATCTTGACTTCTTTTTTGCTGATGGGATGTATAAACTGAATTTCTTCTGCATGTAAATACAAACGTTCTGCTTTGTTGCCATACAAGTCATCACCAACAATCGGCAAGTTTAGTCCTAGTTGATGTGCGGCGTGCACACGTAATTGATGCGTTCTACCACTAATGGGAAAAAAATGAACTCGGGTTTGTTTGTTTTTAACTTCAATGCGTTTCCATTGGGTAATTGCAGGTTTTCCATAATCGTAACACACCAATTGATGCGGCCTATTGTCTAAATCTACACGCAAAGGCAAATTAATTGTTCCCGATTTTTCTTTTAGAACTCCATTTAATAAAGCCACATAGCGTTTTCGTACTTTCCGTTGAATAAATAAGGCTTGAAGTTTTTTATGAATTTTTTCGCTTTTAGCAATTAATAAAATTCCCGATGTACTCATGTCTAATCGATGTACCAATAAAGGTCCACTGGCATTAGGAAATAGTTTTTTTGCTCTGGTTAGGACAGAATCAACTAAGTTTTTACCTGGTACCGAGAGAAATTCTGCAGGTTTATGTATGGCTACTAAATAGGCATCTTCAAAAAGTATAGCAAGTTGTTTTCCTTCTGCAGGATTTTGCAATAACGGGTTTTCTTCTACACTTAAACCTTGCAACATATGCCCTAAAATGGGCTCGCATTTACTACGGCATGCAGGATAAAATTGCTGGTGTTTTCTTACTTGCGAAGGTGGCGAATCGCCCCACCAAAACTCTGCCATGCAAATTGGCTTAAAATGGTTTAAATAAGCATATTGCATTAACTTGGGAGCTGCGCACTCGCCCGCTCCAGCTGGAGGATTGTTATTGAAAATATCTCCTAAACTTAAGTGTTCTTGCTTGGCATTTAAAAATGCATAATGTTTAAAAATTTTTTGCTGAAGCGCTGCCGACTTTTGTTTTCGTTTTTGCTTTAATAATTGAATTGGCTTTTCTTTTAACTGAATGGCTTCATCGATTTTTTCTACATTCAATTTCCAGTATTTTTTCATCTTTTTAAGCAAAATGCTTTCTTTTTTACTGGCTTCACTCAATTCAACATTTAATTTTTCTTTCGCATCTACATCGAGTTTAGGTAGGTTTTGCTTTCGAATTTCATCGCGTTTTCGCTTTTCTTCAACAATCCTGTTTTTTTGTAACTGAATATCTTTTTCGGCTTCTGAAGTTAATTTTTTACGCTTTTGTTTCAGTTGAAGCAATTCTTCTTGTTTTTCTAACTTTTCTATTTCAGCATTTATTTCGTTTAAAACTTCTTCTTCAGCTTTAAAAAAACCATGGTCTTCTAATAAATCAAATACTGGCGGAACAAAATAAGGATGATGATTAGCATTGGCTAACTTACCAGAAAATGCTGCTAAAAAGCCAAGCTTATTTTTTTTATCTTTTACTACTAAAACTCCAAACATTTTCCCAATGGCGCCTTTTTTATGTTCATCTAAACCAAAATTGTGTTCAAAATCGGTCTGTTTTTTAAGGTATTCTTGAATTTCTTTAGCCGCTATTTTGGCTAAGGGATGCGCTTCATAAAAAAATGGGAAGGTAAATTTTTTAGGAATTTCAATTTCAGAAATGGAATTTGAAAAAGTATGAAAACAAGAATGTTGAATCGATTTCACTGAAGAAATTTATTTTAAACAAAAAAACAAAATTTAAATGTTTTTCTGATGTATTTCAGTGCTAAGGTTAACGAATATTTAAATCTGGATTGTCTGTTTCGAATAAAGCTATATTTGTTCAAAAAAAAATGCGTTGGATCATTACTGTATTTATTTTACTGCTAGTAGAAGTTTATGCTTTTCAGGCTTTTAAAACTTTATTTAAATTGAAGTGGAGTTTAGCAATTTATGTCCTAATTACGCTTTTATTAATTGGTTTTTTAATGTATAGTTTCAACGCGCCCAATCCTAACGGAAGCTTCACAGGATTGCGAGCATACAGTATTGGTTTATTTTTAGGTGTCGCTGCTTTTAAATTCGCTACTATACTAATTTTATTTGGTGAAGACGTTTTCCGTATTTTTGAAGCGCTTTTTAGAAAATTGTTTACTCCAGCTTCATTCGAAATTCCAAGTCGTAGGAAGTTTATTAGCACTTTAGCTATTGGCATTGGAAGTTTGCCTTTTTTGGGTTTGCTCTACGGAATGTACAAAGGAAAGTACAACTACAAAGTCCTTACTTACGAATTGGAGTTTGACGATTTGCCCGCAGCCTTCGATGGATACCAAATTACACAAATTAGCGATTTGCATTGTGGTAGTTTTGATAACAGAGTAAAAGTAAATTATGGCATTGATTTAATTAATCAACAGCAAAGTGATGCCATTTTATTTACAGGTGATTTGGTGAACAATACGGCTGCAGAAATGAATGATTGGAAAAACGACTTTGCTAAATTAAAAGCGAAAGATGGTGTGTTTTCTATTTTGGGGAATCATGATTACGGCGATTATTACAATTGGGAAACCGACAGAAAAAAAGTTGAAAATTTGGATGAATTAAAAAGCATTCAGAAGGAAATGGGTTGGAAATTGCTTTTAGATGAAGCTCACGAAATTAAAATAGCCAATGAAAAAATAGCCATAGTTGGTGTAGAAAACTGGGGGAAAGGCGGTTTTAAACAAAAAGGAGATTTAGACAAAGCAACACAAAGTTTATCGCCAAGCGATTTTAAAATATTGATGAGTCACGACCCATCGCATTGGGATGCAGTTTCAAAAAATCACCCTAAAAAAATACAATTAACGCTCAGTGGTCATACACACGGAATGCAGTTTGGTATTGATATTCCAGGTTGGTTCAAGTGGTCGCCAGTGCAATTTCGATATCCACAATGGGCAGGAATTTACCGCGAAGCTGGAAAATTTATAAATGTAAACCGCGGATTTGGCTACTTAGCCTATCCAGGGCGCTTAGGTATTTGGCCAGAAATTACCGTGATTAAGTTGAAACGAAAAGTTGCTGCTTAGCTATTTTAGGCTTTACTTATGAGCAAAAGCTTGTTAGCTCGGATTTCAAATCCGAGCTAACTTAGCAAAACTAAAATTCGTTTAAATTTCCCCTTACCTTTTCAGCTTCAATCAAAATAGTTTTTTTGTTAATATTTTTTAATTCCGAAACCCGACCTAAATAGGTTACTTTAGTTTTACTTAAAATAATGCTTTCTGTAGTAGGATGCTCATCGCCACTAAATATAATTCCTATGTGTTTGAAACCACGATTTTGCAAAGCTTCAATA
Organism: Psychroflexus salis; assembly: GCF_014640175.1. GTDB lineage: Bacteria > Bacteroidota > Bacteroidia > Flavobacteriales > Flavobacteriaceae > Psychroflexus > Psychroflexus salis. Next base: position 31,201 of record NZ_BMGL01000004.1, read on the forward strand.
GAAAGTAGTGTATGGTTAATACTTCCTAAATAATGCCTAGAAACGAGAATAATTTTATCTTTTTGTTGAATTAAATCGATAATGCAATCCTTTTCATTTAAAGGAACCAATATACCACCAGCGCCTTCAATCACCAAATTGTTTGTTGTTTTTGGACGAATAATTTGACTTAAATCGACTTGAATATCATCAATTTCAGCAGCTGCATGTGGACTCATAGGAGTTTGTAAAGCATACGCATTTTCGAAAAAATGAGAAGTAGTATTGCTTACTAAATTTTTCACTTTGTGGGTATCGCTATTTTGTAAATCGCCTGCTTGCACAGGTTTCCAGTAGTCTGCTTGTAAAGCTTCAACCACAATAGCTGAAATTAAAGTTTTGCCTACGTCAGTTCCGATTCCCGTAATAAAATAATTTTGCATAATTTAATTTTCATAGTTTGAAGGCAGCATGCCGCCTAATTTATTTTTGCTATCTTTTAAAAAGTAACAGTTTTCGAGTATGAGAATGCTATTAAATTGCCCTTAGCATTGGTTACTACACCAATATTTGTAGCATCAAAATATATATTTGCGTTTTTTAAAGCTTCATTTTTGTGATTTACAACTTGACCTAAAAAAAACTGCCCTTTTGCTTGTAATCCGATAAATAAGACTACACTTAAAAAAAATCCTACACTTTTTAAAAAAAACAACTCTACCATTTTATTTGTCTTAACTGGATTGGAATTACTGTTTAGCTTTTTGTTCTAATTCTTTTTGTAGGTCTTCCATAACCGGTTTTACAGTGCTTTCAGGCAAATCTTTTACGCGAATGTACATCAAACCATCTACAGCGTTGTTAAATAATGGATCAACATTAAAAGCGACTACGCGTGCATTTTGTTTGATGTATCTTTTAATTAAAACAGGTAAGCGAAGGTTATCGGGTTCAATCTCATCTATGATCTTGTCAAATTTATTTAAGTCAGCTTCAGTTTTATTGAAAACAAAATCTTTGTCTTCATCTTTCAATTTTACCTTAAATTCTTTTCGTGCACGAATAAATTGGGCCAAATAAGGATCGTAATAATTCGATTTCATAAATTCAATCATAATCGATTTTGAAAAATCCGAGAATTTATTACTAATACTGACTCCACCAATTAAATATTTATGTTCTGGAAACCGAATGGTGCAATGCACAATACCTTTCCATAGTAAAAATAAGGGCATGGGTTTGAGTTGATATTCGGCCGTAATAAATGCGCGTCCCATTTCAATAGACTTTTTCATTACGCTATGCGATTCTGTGTCAAAACGGAACAGTTCGTTTAAATAAAATCCATTAATACCGTGTTTTTGAAATATTTCGATGCCTAAGCCCATTCTGTAAGCACCAGCAATTTTTTTATTTTGATTGTCCCATAAAAACATGTGGTGGTAATATTCGTCGTATTTGTCTAAATCTACCGCTAAGTTTGTGCCTTCGCCAACCGATCGGAAGGTGATTTCGCGTAAGCGACCAATTTCGACTAAGATATTTGGTATCCACTGTTTTTTAGCTAAAAACACTTCATATTGATTGCTTTCTAACAACCGATTATCAGCTTCCCTACAGGTTTCTATTTCTTCTAAAAAATTTTCTAAAATTCCTTCTCTAATAATTTCTTTGGGAGCTTTAGGAAGTTTTATTTGTTTGGGCAATGCATCTAACAGACGTTTTTTCTCGTAAGCATTGGCAAGCATATAAGTTTTTGTTCTCAAAAAATGGGTAAAATCTTCTAATTCTGAATGTTCTTGGAGTTCTTTGGGTTGGATTATATTACCTATCCTAACTTTTATGGCTCTGTTTTTTTGTGTAAAGACTTCTCTCGGTAATTGAGCAGTTCTTAGGCTTTCTGAAAGTTTGGCTAATTGGTAAAACGCATTGGAGTTTTTTGCATGAAAATAAATGGGTAAAACAGGTACATCTAAACGCTGTATAAGTTTCATGGCTTCTGCAGACCAAGCTTTATCTACTATGATTTTATTTTCTTTGTTTGTCGAGACTTCACCAGCTGGAAAAATTCCCAAAGCGTTTTCATCTTTTACGTGAGTAATTGCTTTTTTTATTCCTAAAACGCTGCTTTTTATTTCTTTTTTGTTTTCAAAAGGATTTACGGGCAATACATACGGCTCTAGAGGTTGAATACGATGCAATAAAAAATTGGCAATTACTTTAAAATCTGGTCGGGTAAGCAGTAAAATTTTTAATAAAATTAAGCCATCAACTCCACCAAGTGGATGGTTAGATACGGTTACAAAGGCACCTTTTGTAGGAATTCGTTTTAAATCTTTTTCAGGAATTTCGAATTGAACACCCAAGTCTAGCAAAATGGCATCGATAAATTCAATTCCTTTTAAATCTTGGTACTTGATGTACAACTTATTGACCTGGTCAATTTTGGTAATTTGCATAATTAGCTTTGCAATTCCTTTACCAAAAAGCCCAAATTTGTCAAGACCAATTGCGTTAGCCATTTCTTTTGATGTTAAAATACTCATGCTTGATGTGGTTGGTTTGCTAATATATGAAATTATTTAGCTGTTTTTTCTTCTTTTTTTTACTGGTTTTGAGCGTACTTTTTGGGAGTTGTACCAAATTTCTTTTTAAAAGCAGCAATAAAATGACTGGCCGTACTGTAACCAATACTTAAGCCAATTTCATTAACATTTTTTTGTCCGCGTTCGAGTAATTTTCGCGCGTAGTTCATTTTATAATCCAATAAGAAAGAATATACGGTATCTCCATAAATTTCTTTAAAGCCTTCTTTAAGCTTTTTTAAACTTAAACCAACTTCGTCGGCCAATTCATTTAAGCTGGGTGGGTCTACCATTCGTTGTATAATAATTTCTTTGGCAAGCTTAATTTTACGCACATTATCTTCATCTACTAAAAATGGGCATTGCTCTACATTGGTTTCTTCAGGTTGATTAAAATAAAGTCCTATTAACTCATAGGCTTTTCCTTTTAGGTAAATGTTTTTTACAGAACTATGTAAGTTAAAATTGAGCATTTGGCTTAAAACTACTGCTGTTGCTGGTGTTATTTTGCCATCTTTATAGTATTTTTTGTTTCGGTTTTCTTCCATTAATAAATCGATGTAATTGGCTTGTGAAGAAAACATAGTGTGTAATTTTTTTACAGAAACCAACACTGAAACAAACCAAGAATTTGGATAAATTTCTAAGTTAATAGGAAGTGCTTTTGTTGGGTTGTATAAGAGTAGAGATTGGTCTTCTTCGGTTTGTAAATCATAACTTCCTTGGTTGAAATTAAATTTAATTTTACCCTTTACGCAAAAGTGAAATTGAATTATATTTTTGTTGACATTTTGAGTAATGCATTGGTAATCAGATGTATTATTTTGTGCTTGAAGAATAAAAAAACCATCTTCAATTTCAATAAAATTGTCTGAACTTATAGCGATATTTTTTTTACTAATACTCATTTTTTTAATCGTTTTTATTTAGACTTAATCTAATTAACAAAACTAAAAGCTCCGTTATAACTGCAAAAATAGGTATTTTTCATGATATTTGTCATTTTATAGTCGAAAAGACTTCAAACAACACAAAAAGAACTTTTAGCGTTATTTTAAAGCAGACTTCCTTTTTATTTTTGCGTCAAATTATTTTGAATGCAAGCGTACAAGGTTTCTAAACACCAACATTTTTTTGCTATTGGACTAAGCTACGAAAAAGCAGACGCTATAGTGCGTGGTAAATTTAGTTTAAGTATTGCACAGCGTAATGCTTTATTAGAAGAAGCAAAAGAATTGGGTTTAGATGCACTTTCTATTATATCTACCTGTAATCGCACTGAATTGTATGGTTTTGCTGATCAAGCAAAAAGCCTGATCGATTTACTTTGTAAGCATAGCAATGGTAGTTTTGCGCAATTTGAGCATGTAGGTTATACGTATGAAGACGCTAAAGCAATCGATCATATTTTTAGAGTAGGTGGTGGTTTAGATAGCCAAATTTTAGGAGATTTTGAAATAATAAGTCAGTTAAAATCAGCTTTTACTTTATCTAAAAAACACGATGTTTCCAATGCATTTTTAGAACGATTGTTTAATGCTGTAATACAAACAAGCCGTAGAATTAAAAACGAAACACAACTTTCGTCTGGAGCTACTTCTGTGTCTTTTGCATCTGTACAGTACATTTTACAAGAAATAGACTTTAAGTCGAGTAAGAATATTTTATTATTTGGTACAGGCAAAATAGGAAGAAACACCTGCGAAAATTTAGTAAAACATACGCACAATAAGCACATTACATTAATTAACCGCACCAAAGACAAGGCTGAAGAAATTGCAGGTAAATTTAATTTAAGTGTGAAAGATTTTTCAGAGTTACAAACTGAAATTCGCAAAGCTGATATTTTAATAGTCGCAACTGGTGCGCAGCATCCTACCATAACGAAAGAGCTAATCTTTACGAAAAAGCCGCTTTTAGTACTAGATTTATCTATACCTAAAAATGTCGATGAAAATGTTACTGAATTAGCCAATGTAAATTTGATGCACATGGATCATTTATCTAAAATTACTGACCAAACTTTAGAAAAACGTAAAGCATTTATCCCCCAGGCTGAAGACATTATAGAGGAAATAAAAACTGAATTTTACGAATGGTTATCAACGCGAAAGTTTGCCCCAACCATAAAAGCCTTGAAGCAAAAATTGGAGTTAATGAAAGTTGAAGAGCTCGACTATCAAGGTAAAAAGTTGCTTAATTTTAACGAAGCTCAGGCTGAAATTATCAGCGATAGAATAATCCATAAAATTACAAGAAGCTTTGCCGCTCACCTAAGAAACGCAAATGGTTCTACCGATGCAAGTGTAGAACTTTTAAATAAAGTTTTCGATTTAAGTTTAACAGAAAAAGCTTAAATTAAATAGCTTATTGCTTACTATTAAATTTGTCTTGTATCAAACTTCGTTCTACTTTTTCTAAAATATCAAACATTTTTATTCTATCCACTCAGTTTTTTCTTCAATAGTCAATTTTCGTTCTCCTTTTGGTAAATCTCCATCGTAATATCCCATATAAAATAAACCCAAGCATTTTTCACCTTCATTAAAGTCGAAAAATTTATGAAAATGCTTTATGGTTTGTGGTGAGCTCCAATAGGCGCCAATTTTTTCGGCAGCACATGCTAACCATAAATTTTGAACAGCCATGGCCGTTGCGGCAACTTCTTCCCATTCGGGTAAACTTTCTTTTGGGTCACGTTGCATGCAAATGACAATAACTGCTGATGAAGCTTCAAATTTATGCATCGTTTTTCGCTTTTTAAATGCAGAAAGTTCTGGCGTTGCTTTTTGCATTTCAGCAACTACAAATTCTGCTAATTTTTGTTTATGCTCACCGCGAATTACTTTAAATCGCCAAGGTTCTGTTTTACGATGTGTTGGTGCCCAATTGGCTGCTTCTAGCACCTTTTTTATGGTAGCTTTTTTTATTTCTTCCCGATTATATTGAACAGGAAAAACTGATCGTCTTTTTTTAATAAGTTCGAAGATATCCATGCTAATAGCCTTATTGTTTTTTAAAAAACCGATAAATTACACTTAAAATCCGATTGCGGTCATTGTCGGTTAAATTACTTCCAGATGGCAAACAAAGTCCATTTTTAAAAAGCTGTTCACAGACTTGCTTTCCATAATAAGGATATTTTTCAAAAATAGGTTGTAAATGCATAGGTTTCCAAAGTGGCCTACTTTCAATATTTTCTTCTAAAAAAGCAATTCGTAAATCTTCACGTGTTAATCCTTTTGTTTGATTAGGGTCTACGGTAATTGATGATAACCAATGGTTAGCATAAAAATCTTCAGTAGGTGCAGAAAGTACTTCAACACCCGTTATATTTTGAAAAGCATCTGTGTAAAAAGCATGCATTTTTCTTCTTAAGTCAACATGCTTATTTAGTATTTGCATTTGTCCGCGTCCAATTCCAGCAACAATATTACTCATTCTGTAATTGTACCCAACGTGGCTATGTTGGTAATGTGGAGCATCATCGCGAGCTTGTGTGGCTAAAAAAACAGTTTTTTCTTTTGTTTTTTTGTCTGGGCATACTAGGCTTCCACCACCCGATGTGGTAATGATTTTGTTTCCGTTGAAGGAAAGTGCAGCAAAAGTTCCAAAAGTTCCGCAGTTTCTTCCTTTGTAAGTCGAGCCGAGTGCTTCGGCCGCATCTTCCAAAATAGGAATTTTGTAAGTATTGGCAATTTCATGCACTTCATCTACTAAATATGGCATTCCGTATAAATGAACCGCAATAATAGCTTTGGGCTTTTTTCCTTTCTGAATTCTGTCTTTTATAGCTTCTTCTAAAGCAATTGGGCAAATGTTCCAAGTTGAAGCTTCACTATCTATAAAAACAGGAGTTGCTCCTTGATAAAGAATAGGATTTGCTGAAGCTGAAAAGGTAAAACTTTGGCATAAAACTTCATCGCCATATCCAACCCCTAATTGTATTAAGCCTAAATGCAATGCAGCTGTTCCGCTTACTAAGCAAGCTACTTTTTTCTCTTCGCCTATGTATTTTTGCAAATCTTCTTCAAATCCGTTTACATTAGGACCCAGTGGTGCTACCCAATTGGTTTCGAAAGCTTGGTTAACAAAGTCTTGCTCTGTTCCGCCCATATGTGGAGAAGAAAGCCAAATTTTAGATTTTTCTTGCATAGATGTAGTGGTTATTGAAAAGGTAAAAGTAAAGTTTTCAAGATGATTTTTATATCTTGTTGAAAAGAAATGCTTTTCCTATAGGCTAAGTTTAACTGTAATTTTTTTGGAAAAATTACTTCATCATTATATTTCAACGGATTGATTTGTTTTTTTAAAATGGCCTCTTCGTTTGAATAGGCTAATGAAGCATATCCTGTAATGCCAGGTTTTAAATCTAAAATAGAAATGTACTTTGGTTGAAGCTGGTCGTAATACCCAGGAATATCTGGGCGTGGACCTACAAAACTCATTTCAAATTTTAAAATGTTAATTAATTGTGGAAGCTCGTCTATTTTTAAATTACGAAGTAACTGTAAAAAAGGCGTAGAAATCCCTTTTTTATTGATTGTTTTGAGTTTATAAATAATAAATGCTTGAGCATTTTGACCTATGCGTTTTTGAGTAAAAATAGGACTACCTTTATGAATAAAAGCTAAAACTGCAAGTAAAATAAGTAAAATTGGAGAAAGCAAAATCAAAGTAAATAAAGCAAATACAAAATCTAAAGCAGGTTTTAAAAAATGAATGTACATGTATTTTACTTAAGATTTCAAAAGTAATTTGATTTTTTGATTTATACAGATTAATCTTAATAATTCATTCTGAAAGTAATTGATTTTTCCTTGTTAAATTTTGAATAGGATAGTGTTTAAGCTAACTCTTGTTAAAATCCACAGGCTATAGATTTTTAAAAAATAGTTTTGATTTAGGTGTATTCATATATGCTTTCGTCTTCTTAAAAATAAACCCCAAACATAAAAATGAATGGGGTTTACATTATTTAATTTTTTTGAATTTACCAGATACGAACTCGCTCTTCTGGAGCTATGTACATGGCATCAGCTTCAGTAATGTTGAAAGCTTCATAAAAAGCATCTATATTTTGTAATGGCACAACTGCTCGTTGCTGACCAGGCGAATGTGGGTCCGTTTTAACTTGTGTTTTTAAAGCTTCGTCTCTAATTTTGGTACGCCAAACTGTTGCCCAAGATATAAAGAAGCGTTGTTCTGCAGTAAATCCATCAATTTTTTCAGGTCTACCATGTTTTTCAAAATGAAGTTGAAGTCCGTCGTAACCTCCTAAAACTCCACCTAAATCGCCGATGTTTTCACCTAAAGTAAAGTCTCCATTAATATAGGTATCTTCTAAAACTTCAATAGAACTGTACAAATTGGCTAGTTCCTTTCCACGTTCAGTAAATTTTGCTAAATCTTCTTCTGTCCACCAGTTTTTTAAATTTCCATCGCCATCAAAACGCGATCCTGAATCGTCGAAAGCATGAGAAATTTCATGACCAATAACCGAACCAATTCCGCCGTAATTTACAGCTGCATCAGCTTTGTAATTGTAAAAAGGAGGTTGTAAAATAGCTGCAGGAAAAACAATTTCGTTATTTAATGGATTAAAATATGCATTTACCGTTTGTGGAGACATGCCCCATTTTTTCTTATCGACAGGTTGACCAATTTCCTTTAAGTTTTCTATTTCATTCCATTGAGCAACTGCAATTCTGTTTTCGAAATAAGTTTTATCTGGGCTCACTTCTAAATCGCTGTAATCTTTAAACTCGTCTGGGTAGCCAATTTTTACTGTAAATTTATCTAATTTTTCGATGGCTTGAGCTTTAGTTTCTTCCGACATCCATTCTAATTTTTCAATTCGGTTCTGGAATGCCAAAATCACATCATCTATCATTTCTTCAGCTTTTGCCTTAGCTTCTGGCGGAAACATTTTATCTACATAAATTTTTCCTACTGCTTCTCCAACCGAAGAATTTACAACAGAAAGTGCGCGCTCTTCGATTGGTAATTGCTTTTTAGCACCGCTTAAAGTTTTGCTGTAAAACTCCCAGTCTGTTTTTTCTATTTCTGTGCTTAAACTTGAAGCTGCAGAATTAAAAGTTGCCCAACGCATCAAAACTTTCCAGTCGTTCACTTTGTTTTCAGCAAAAACATTTTCAAGCTCTTTCATATATCTAGGCTGCATTACTAAAACCACTTCTAATTGTTCTTTCACTCCTAAATCGCTTGCATATTGTTCCCAATTTATACTTGGAGTAACTTCTTTAACCTTATCTATAGTGTAACGGTTGTTGTAATTTCTAAAATCTCTGCGTTCAACTTTAGTTAATCTTGGTTTGGCTAAACGAGTTTCGTAGGCTAAAATAAGATCGGCTTGTTGTTTAGCATCAGCTTCATCATCGCCTAAAAATTGTAGCATTTTTACAATATGAGCTACATATTTTTGTCTAATTTCTTTTGACTCTTCGTCATCGTTTAAGTAGTAATCTCTTTCTGGTAAGCCCAAGCTGCCAGTACCTAAATACGCAACATTCATTTTGCTATCGTCTGGATCTGCATAGGCCGAAAAACCAAAAAATGGCGTGCTAATTAAACTAGAATGTTTGGCAAGAAGAGTTTGTACATCTGTTAAGCTTTCCACTTCGTCTATCATTTTTAAAATCGGTAATAGCGGAGTTATTCCAGCTTCATTTCGAGCTATGGTGTCTAATTTTTGATCGAATAGAACAATAGCTTTACCCTGATCGGTTTCTGCGGGATATACACCAGAAGATTTAGCATTTTTAAGGAGTGCTAATACATTGTCGTCTGTTTTTTTACGAAGTACCTGAAAACCACCCCACCGGGTACGATCGTCTGGTATTTCGGTATCTTTCATCCAATTTCCATTCACAAAATTGTAAAAATCATCTTGTGGTTTTACATCTTTATCCATGTATTGAGTTTCGATACCTGGAGTAACTTCAGCAGTTTTAGTATCTTCTTTTTTGTTTTCTTCACAAGCTAAAAAAGCGGGAAGTAGTAAAAACAGCTTCCATGAAGTAAATCTTTTTTTATTCATATTAATATTTTTAAAGTCGGTTTAAAATTACACATTTAATACTAATATTAAATAAATAGTTTTAGAAAAAGAAAAAGCCGATTCGCATAGAATCGGCTTATATTTTTGATACTGATTTTATTTTTTAGAATTTGTATCCTAAAGCTACTCCGAAGGAATTTAAATCAATAGCATCTTCTGTAATGCTTTGGTAATAAACTGATACTTCAAAAGCTCCAGTATCATAACCTACTCTTGGTTCGTAGAATAATGCTCCGTCTGCATTGTCAGAAAGACCAACAGCGTAACCTAAATCTGCTCTTGCAAAAATGTTTTCAGAAAAATTGAATCGTCCTGATGCAGCCAAGGTAATAAAGTCGAAGCTATCTAAAGCATCTTCTGATGTGGTAAATGTTGAATAACCACCTCTACCACCAAGATAAAATCCTTCCGCAAGTTCAACAAAATAATAGGTAGCGTTTACACCGATACCAAAATCGTAAAAGTCACTAAAATCACCAGTTGGAACTCCTGCTTGTACTTCTGCAGAAAACATGTTTTCTTGTGCGTTACTAAATTGAACACTTACTAACGCAATAGCTAATACTAATAATACTTTTTTCATAATTATATTTTTGTTTGTGCTAATTTAATTAGAATTTGTTAAATATTCGACTTTTCATAAACTAATTATTAAAAAAAGACTTTAAATAGTTAGTAAATATGTGTAAATGCTAATTAAAACATATAAATAATTAAATTTTAACTATTCATTATTTCTTCAATTTCTTCGATTTCAATTGGAATATTGCGCATTAAATTGAATGGCTCACCATTTTCTTGAATTACTACATCATCTTCTAGGCGAATTCCCATATTTTCTTCTGGTATGTAAATTCCAGGCTCAACGGTAAATACTTGATTGGCTTGCATAGGTTCGTATAATAAGCCATAATCGTGCGTATCTAAACCAATATGATGCGAAGTGCCATGCATAAAATATTTTTTGTAAGCTGGCCATTTGGGGTCTTCATTTTGTACATCAGCTTTGTCTAAAAGTTTTAAATCGAGTAATTCTGATGTCATCATTTTACCCACCTCTTTATGGTAAGCTACCCAATCGGTTCCTGGAACAAGTAAATTGGTGGCTTCTTTTTTTACTTTATTTACCGCATTGTAAATTTGCTTTTGGCGAGTGGTGAATTTTCCGTTTACTGGTATTGTTCTGGACATATCACTGGCGTAATTGGCATATTCTGCGCCGACATCAAACAAAATTAAGTCGCCATCTTTACATTGGTTTTTATTTTCGATGTAATGCAAAACGGTAGCGTTTTTTCCCGATGCGATGATGGGCGTGTAGGCAAATCCACGAGAGCGGTTTCTTAAGAATTCGTGCATGATTTCAGCTTCTAACTCAAATTCCCATATATCAGGTTTGATGTGTTTTAAAATTCTTCGGAAAGCCTTTTCGGTAATATAGCAAGCCTTCTGCATGATTTCTAACTCCAATGGATGTTTTGCCGAACGCAAACGCTGTAAAATAGGATTGCTTTTAGCAACTTGGTGAGCTGGATAATTTTCTTTTAGCCATTTGTTAAAGCGTTCTTCGCGGGTTTCGGTTGTATGTGCTGCACGGTAATGTTCGTTGGTGTTTACATAAACCACTTCGCTTTGCGACATGAGTTCGTGAAAAATCTTTTGAAAATCTTTTAACCAATATACGGTATTGATTCCTGCGATTTCTAGGGCTTTTTCTTCGTCGATTTTTTTGCCTTCCCAAACAGCAATATGGTCATTTGTTTCTTTTAAAAATAAAATTTCGCGGTGTTCGGGTTTGGGTGCATCTGGAAATAGAACCAAAATGCTTTCTTCTTGGTCTACACCACTTAAATAGTAAATGTTTCGGTCTTGCTGAAAAGGAATGGTGCTATCGGCACCAATGGGATAAATATCGTTGGAATTGAAAACCGCCAATGAATTTGGCTTCATTTGTGCCATAAAGTTTTTGCGGTTATGAATAAATAAGTCTTTTGATATCGGTTCGTATCGCATAAATTTTAAATTTTTTCAAAGGTAAGGAAAGCTTTAGAGACAATGTCCTTTAAAGCTAATTAGTATACATGTCAGGGATTAAACTTATATATGATAACGCTTTTATTAAAGATAGTTAGGAATTAGTTTAAAATAAAACCACAATTCCTAATCAGCATAGTTCATTTTTAGTTATCTCTTTTAAAATCAAATATACAGATTTCGTTGAAGTATTTTTTGTTAGGTATAATAATTTGTCTTTAACATACTTTCTTATTTTTCATTCAGATTCTTGATAAGATTTGTATGTAGATATTTACTTTGTTCTTTTAGTGAGAATTAGAAGAACACAGTAAAATAGTCTCCGTTATAACACCAATTTTTTACAGTGTAAAAATATTTATCATCCCATTTTCTGCAAAATCATCTATAAATCGACTAATTAATTGGCTTTAATTATTTCCGCTTTCGAGCGCTTAACAACAATAAAATTTCTGTCATCACTTAAATCAATTCTAAATAAGTGTAAAATGATGCTTTGTGCTTGTATGTAACTTTCATCCGCTGTATTTTTGATAAAAATTTAAAAAAAATATTCATGGGAGGGATAAAGACTTCTATTGCTAGAAAAGTTGCCATGGCACTATCTGGTTTATTCTTAGTTTTGTTTTTAGCACAACACTTTACTATTAATTTTACTTCGGTGGTTAGCCCCGATACATTCAATGAAATTTCCCAATTTATGGGAACTAATTTTTTAGTGCAAGCTGTACTGCAGCCTATTTTAATCTTCGGAGTGATCTTTCACTTTGTAATGGGATTTGTTCTAGAAATTAAAAACAACAGTGCTCGAAGTGTTAGTTACGCCAAATATAATGGTGGGGCCAATTCGCCTTGGGTTTCTAGGAACATGTTACTTACAGGAATTGTAGTGTTAGCTTTTTTAGGATTACATTTCTATGATTTTTGGGTGCACGAAATGCAAGTAAAGTACATACAAGGTGATATGAGTGGACTAAATGAAGCTGGAGAATTTCGTTATTACGAAGAAACCGTTGCTAAATTTGCTGGTCAACCAGTTCGTGTAGCCATTTATGTTTTCTCTTTTGTTTTGTTAATGTTACATTTATTGCATGGTTTTGCTTCTTCGTTTCAAACCATGGGTGTAAACAACAAATACTCTAAAGGCATTAAAGTTTTTACCAAAGCTTTTGCAATTGTGATACCAATGGGCTTTGTGTTTATTGCTATCTTTCACTATCTAAATAATTTATAATTATGTCTACATTAGATTCTAAAATACCAAGTGGTCCAATTGCAGATAAGTGGACTAAACATAAAAATGAAATAAACTTAGTAAATCCAGCTAATAAACGAAATATTGATATTATTGTTGTCGGTACTGGTTTAGCGGGTGCATCTGCTTCAGCAACTCTAGCTGAATTAGGTTATAATGTAAAAACATTTTGTTTTCAAGATTCTCCACGTCGAGCACACTCCATTGCTGCTCAAGGTGGAATAAATGCTTCGAAAAATTATCAAGGTGATGGCGACTCAGATTACCGTTTATTTTACGATACGGTAAAAGGTGGCGATTACCGTTCTCGCGAAGCAAATGTATATCGACTTGCCGAAGTTTCGGGTAATATTATCGACCAATGTGTTGCACAAGGTGTTCCCTTTGCGAGAGAATATGGTGGTTTGTTAGATAACCGTTCATTTGGTGGCGTATTGGTTTCCAGAACATTTTATGCTAAAGGACAAACAGGACAGCAACTTTTATTGGGTGCATATTCTGCAATGAATCGCCAAATTAATCGTGGAAAAATCCAGTCTTTTACTCGTCATGAAATGATGGATGTTGTAAAAGTAGATGGTAAAGCACGGGGCATTATTGCAAGAAACCTAGTAACTGGAGAAATTGAACGCCATTCTGCTCATGCTGTAGTTTTAGCTTCTGGTGGTTATGGAAATGTCTTTTTCTTATCGACTAATGCCATGGGAAGTAACGTAACTGCTGCTTGGAAGGCGCACAAAAAAGGAGCATATTTTGCTAATCCTTGCTACACGCAAATTCACCCAACTTGTATTCCAGTGTCTGGCGATTTACAAGCAAAATTGACGTTAATGTCAGAATCGCTAAGAAACGACGGTCGTATTTGGGTACCAGCTAAGAAAGAAGATGCACAGGCAATACAAGCTGGTAAGTTGAAGCCAACTGAAATTAAAGAAGAAGATAGAGATTACTACTTAGAAAGAAGATATCCTGCTTTTGGAAACTTAGTGCCGCGAGATGTAGCTTCTAGAGCTGCCAAAGAACGTTGCGATGCTGGTTACGGAGTTAATAAAACTGGACAAGCAGTATATTTGGACTTTTCTAGCGCTATTGAACGTTATGGAAAGGAAAAAGCTTTTAGTTCAGGTAAAAAAGATGCTTCCAAAGAAGAAATTATTAAACTTGGTAAAGAAGTAGTGGAATCGAAATACGGTAATTTATTCGATATGTACGAAAAAATCACCGACCAAAATCCATACGAAACTCCAATGATGATTTTCCCAGCGGTGCATTACACTATGGGCGGTCTTTGGGTAGACTACAACTTAATGACTACCATTCCGGGCTGTTACGCAACCGGCGAAGCTAATTTCTCTGATCACGGTGCTAACCGACTAGGTGCTTCTGCTCTAATGCAAGGTTTGGCCGATGGTTATTTTGTACTGCCTTACACTATTGGAGATTATTTGTCCAACGATATTAGAACTGGTCCAATTCCTACAGATACTAAAGAATTTGAAGAAGCTGAAAATGAAGTCCGTAATCAAATTGAAAGCTTGTTGAAAGTTCAAGGTGAAAAACCTGTAGATTATTTCCATAGAAAATTGGGATTAATCATGTGGAACAAATGTGGGATGTCTCGTAATGAAAAAGAATTAAAAGAAGCGATTGAAGAAATTGCGCAGTTACGTGAAGAATTTTATAATAATGTACGTATTCCTGGTAAAGCTGAAGGTAGAAATTCTGAACTAGAAAAAGCAGGAAGAGTTGCTGATTTCTTAGAGTTAGGCGAATTATTTGCCAAAGATGCTTTAGATAGAAACGAATCTTGTGGAGGTCACTTTAGAGAAGAATATCAAACTCCAGAGGGTGAAGCCTTGCGTGATGATGAAAACTATAAATATGTGGCTGCTTGGGAATATAAAGGAAAACCCAAAGATGCAGTCTTACATAAAGAAGAATTGATTTTCGAAAATATTGAATTGAAAACTAGAAGTTACAAATAAGTTGATCTATGAAACTTAATTTAAAAATATGGCGTCAAGAAGATGCCAAAGCCAAAGGAGAATTTAAAAATTACCAATTAAACGAAGTTCACGGCGATATGTCTTTTTTAGAAATGCTAGACGTATTGAATAACGAATTGGTAGAAAAAGGCATTGAGCCTGTAGAATTTGACCACGATTGTCGCGAAGGAATTTGTGGAATGTGTTCACTACAAATCAATGGCGAACCACACGGTCCCGACCGTGGCATAACAACCTGCCAGTTGCACATGCGAAAATTTAAAGATGGCGATACTATTGTAATCGAACCTTTTAGAGCCAATGCATTTCCTATTGTAAAAGATTTAGCGGTAGATCGTTCTGCATTTGATCGTATCCAACAGGCTGGCGGTTACATCTCGGTAAATACATCTGGAAATACCCAAGATGCCAATAGCATTCCAATTGAAAAAGATAAAGCAGACATGTCTTTTAATGCTGCAACTTGTATTGGTTGTGGAGCTTGTGTAGCAGCTTGTAAAAATGCAAGTGCTATGTTATTTACATCAGCAAAAGTTTCCCAATACGCATTGTTGCCCCAAGGAGAAGTTGAAGCCACCGACCGCGTTTTAAACATGGTAGCCCAAATGGACAAAGAAGGTTTTGGAAATTGTACCAATACTGGAGCTTGCGAAATAGAATGCCCGAAAGGAATTTCTCTAGAAAATATAGCTCGCTTAAATCGTGAATACCTAGCTGCAAGCTTAAAAGGATAAAAATTTATAATAACATATATTACAACCCTTATTCATTTTGAGTAAGGGTTTTGTTTTATAAAAAAACTATCCGATAAGAAAGTGTTTTTAGGGATTCTAACAATTACCAAATCTTCTAAATATCCGAATTCAATAAAGACCAACAATGCTAAAAAAATGATTCGATTTTGCTTTGTAAAAACCGATAAGACTTTAGCAAAAACAACAAAAATCATCTTTCAGATTTAAGTATCTTTTTTACACGAGTACAAGTTATCAATTCTGTACTTTTGCATAAAATTAAAAGCACATGGCCCAACTTTTTGTAGTTCCAACTCCTATTGGAAACTTAGGTGATATTAGCTTTAGAGCCGTAGAAATACTTAAAAGCGTAGATTTAATTTTAGCTGAAGATACCCGAACTAGCGGTAAGCTATTAAAACATTACCAGATAGAAACTCCGCTAAAAAGTCACCACATGCACAACGAACACAAATTAGTTGATGTTTTGGCCAAACGAATTAAAAATGGCGAAAACATGGCTTTAATTACCGATGCTGGCACACCTGCCATTTCCGATCCTGGTTTTTTGTTGGTTAGAGCTTGCATCGAAGAAGATGTTGATGTGAGTTGCTTACCAGGCGCCACCGCTTTTGTTCCAGCATTGGTTAATAGTGGATTACCTAACGATAAATTTGTATTTGAAGGCTTTCTGCCACCCAAAAAGGGAAGACAAAAACGACTAGATTTTTTAGTTGAAGAAGAACGGACTATGGTGTTGTACGAATCGCCCTACAAACTTTTGAAAACTTTACGGCACCTAGCTGAAAAATTAGGAGAGAATCGGAAAATATCCGTTTCTAGAGAATTGACTAAGCTATATGAAGAAAACCTGCGTGGTAGTTTAAAAGAAGTGATGGCGCATTTTGAAAAAAATCCGCCAAAAGGAGAACTGGTTTTGGTGGTTGAAGGAAAACCCAAAACATAATTTACAATGGAAGAAAAAATAAAATTAATTTGGGATTTTCGTGGTCCAGCTGCACAAAAAACCGCTGAGCATCACGAAATTCATTTAAAAGATTTCTTGCAAATGAAAAAAATAGATTTGCAAATTACGGGCTGCGAAAAGCAAACAGATTTTCATTACACTGCTTTTATGGTAGTTGAAAAATCGAACATGATTAGTCTTCGCGATGCTTTAAAACCACATCGAGGACAAATTTATAAAGACTAATTTTTTAAAATTATGGAAAAAGAATATACAGTAAAAGGAATGACCTGCCAAGGCTGTAGAGCTTATGTTGAAGATGCTCTGCAAAAAATAGAAGCTGTAAATAAAGCCGAAGTAAACTTAGAAAATGAAAAAGCAACTATAGATTTTTCTCAAAAAATTAGTTTAGCATCTTTACAGCATGCAATTGGAGAAAAATATAACATTTTAGCAAAAGATGCTGTTGATAAAGGAGAAGAAAAACAAACTAATAATTCAGTATCAACCCCAATACAATCTGAAGCAAAGCAATCTAAACTAAAACAGTTACAGCCCTTGTTTTTAATTTTTTTCTATATAACAACAGCTTCGCTTTTATTAAATTTTTCTAATTTTAAGTTAGGGAGTTGGATGTTCGATTTTATGGGAATGTTTTATATTGTATTTAGCTTTTTTAAGTTTTTAGATTACACAGGTTTTCCAGCTTCGTTTAAAATGTACGATCCACTAGCTAAACTTATTCCTGCCTATGCTTGGATTTATCCGTTTTTAGAAACAGCTTTAGGATTGTGTTTTTTATTTAGATTTCAAGTAGATGTAGCACTTATTGCAACTTTAGTAATTTTAGGAATTACTACTGTGGGTGTTAGTCAATCTTTATTTTCTAAACGAAAAATTAAATGTGCTTGTTTAGGAACAGCTCTAAATCTACCAATGACAGAAGCTACTTTTATTGAAAACACCATAATGATCGTAATGGCTTTGTTAATGTTGTTTTTAATTTAAATAGAAGTTACATTTAATGAAAAGCTTTATTAAAGTGTAGATTAAAACTATTTTTACGAGCTTTTTTCTACTGTAGCTCTAATGCCAAATAACTCTAATAACTTAGTTTCATTTAACTTCGATTCGGTTTTTTGTTTCAAGTCTTCAAAACTAAGCGCAGGTCTAAATTCTGGACTTAACTCGTCTATAATTTCTTCTAGTAAATTCTTTTTAAAAATTGAATAATTTATAGTTTTCATATAAGTCAGATTTTTTCTAAAAGTAAACTAAATTTATATTATAAAAGTTAAATTAAACTTATGAAAATGAGAATATTATATTAATATTTTACTTTAAATAATTAATTTCAGTTTCAATTACAAATAGATAAAAATATAAGGATGCGCACGATTAGTTTCTGCATACTAATGCAAAGTTGAATTTTAGACTAGCCTTGATTGTAGTGGAAATCCAGTACGCAAAAAAAACTTGCAAATCACAGCTTAAAAAAGCGACTTTATGAAGCTCTTTTTAAGCTTAGTTTTGTGTTTTTTTAAGGTGCTGATTGTAGCGGAAAGCAAGATGCAGCTTAAAATAAGTATAGGTTATAAATGCATAATAAATCTTTATATGGATATGATATATAATAATGTTAAGCTAAGTTTTGTTTCTTTGCTTTAATTGTATATTTGTAAATAATTTAGATTAAATAAAAAGTAATGATAAAAGTAAGCGAACAAGCCAAACTTAAACTTTCTAACCTAATGCAGGAAGAAGGTTTTGATGCTGCCAAGCACTTTGTACGCGTTGGTGTTAAAAGTGGAGGCTGCTCTGGGTTATCTTACGATTTGAATTTTGATCAAACACAACAAGATAACGACAAAGTCTTTGAAGATAACGGTATAAAAATAGCTGTAAATAAAAGTAGTTTTTTATACTTAGTAGGAACTATACTAGAATATTCTGGTGGTTTAAACGGTAAGGGTTTTGTTTTTAATAATCCAAATGCACAGCGTACTTGCGGATGTGGCGAAAGTTTTTCGCTTTAATAAAAAAGTAAATTATGGCATATACCGAAGAAGAATTAGAAAAAGATTTACAAACCAAGGAATATGAGTATGGGTTTTATACCGATATAGAATCGGATACATTTCCAGTTGGTTTAAACGAAGATATTGTAAGAGCTATTTCTAAAAAAAAGGAAGAGCCTGAGTGGATGACTGACTGGCGGTTAGAAGCCTTTAGAAATTGGTTAAAAATGGAAGAACCCAATTGGGCAAACGTACATTATAAGAAACCAGATTACCAAAATATTTCGTATTACTCGGCACCGAATAAAAAACCGAAATACGAAAGTTTAGACGAAGTTGACCCTGAGTTGTTAGATACATTTAAGAAATTAGGAATTTCTTTAGATGAGCAAAAAAAACTTGCTGGTGTTGCTATGGATGTAGTTGTCGATTCGGTTTCGGTTGCTACTTCGTTTAAAAGCACATTGGCTAAAAAAGGAATTATTTTTTGTTCCATTTCTGAAGCTATTCAAAAACATCCTGAATTAGTGAAAAAATACATCGGTTCGGTTGTGCCGAAGTCCGATAACTTTTTTGCAGCACTTAACTCAGCTGTTTTTAGTGATGGTTCATTTTGTTATATTCCTAAAGGAGTTAGATGTCCTATGGAATTATCTACTTATTTTAGAATAAATCAAGCAGGAACAGGTCAATTTGAACGGACTTTACTTATTGCCGACGAAGATAGCTATGTTAGTTATTTAGAAGGTTGTACAGCTCCAATGCGCGATGAAAACCAATTGCACGCTGCTGTGGTAGAATTGATTGCTTTAGATGGAGCAGAAATAAAATATTCTACGGTTCAAAACTGGTTCCCGGGTGATAAAGAAGGTAAAGGTGGCGTTTTTAATTTTGTAACTAAACGCGGAATTTGCGAAAAAAATGCTAAAATAAGTTGGACGCAAGTAGAAACGGGTTCTGCTGTAACTTGGAAATATCCAAGTTGTATCTTAAAAGGCGATAACTCAACAGGTGAGTTTTACTCTATTGCTTTAACTAACAATTTTCAGCAAGCCGATACAGGAACTAAAATGATTCACCTAGGGAAAAACACGAAAAGCACGATTATTTCGAAAGGAATATCTGCTGGAAATTCACAAAATTCATATCGTGGATTGGTGCAGATTAACAGCCGAGCCGATAATGCCCGAAATTTCTCGCAATGCGATTCTTTATTAATGGGGAACAAATGTGGAGCACACACTTTTCCTTACATTGAAGCTAAAAATAAAACAGCACAAATAGAACACGAAGCTACGACAAGTAAAATTGGAGAAGATCAAATTTTTTACTGCAACCAACGTGGTATTGACGAAGAGAAAGCAATTGCTCTAATTGTAAATGGTTTTAGTAAAGAAGTGTTGAACAAGCTTCCAATGGAGTTTGCAGTTGAAGCACAAAAACTATTAGAAATTTCCTTAGAAGGTTCTGTTGGATAAAAAATTAAGCTATGAAAATCAACCTAATTATTGCACTTGTTTGTTTGTTTTTTTGGTCTTGTAACGAAACCAAAAATAAAAAAGATGAAGCTACAAAACCAAAAACTGAAATACAGCAGTCTACTAAGTTTAAAAGCTATGTAGGTGAATTTATTAAAGTAGACAATGCCGCTATTTTAAAAGGCAACAATTTTATTTATGGTGTAGTCTTAGATTCTATGGGAATGGAATTAGCAACACAAGCTGAAACTCTAAAATACGACGAATACGATATGGTACCGGTAGTGCTTTCTGGCGAATTAATTTCCAATCCAAATAAAGATGGATGGGAAGAATTGCTCGAAGTAAAAAAAATTATTCGAATTGCCGAACCTAAGATGGAAGAAACCATCGAAATTAAAAAACCAATTAATTAAAAGTTATGTTAGAAATTAAAAATTTACATGCTTCGGTTGAAGGCGAAGCTATACTAAAAGGAATAAATTTAGAAATTAAGCCTGGCGAAGTTCATGCTATCATGGGGCCAAATGGATCGGGTAAAAGTACCTTGTCTTCTGTAATTGCTGGAAATGAAGATTTTGAAGTTACAGAAGGAGATATTATTTTTGAGCGTGCAAATATATCAGAATTATCTCCAGATGAACGTGCACATCGAGGTATTTTTCTTTCTTTTCAATATCCAGTTGAAATACCTGGAGTTTCGGTAACTAATTTTATTAAAACATCTATTAATCAAATTAGAAAAGCTCGGGGTTTAAAAGATATGCCAGCCAACGAAATGCTTAAAAAAATTAGAGAAAAAGCTGCCATGCTAGAAATGGATAGAAAATTTTTATCACGTTCTTTAAATGAAGGTTTTTCGGGTGGCGAGAAAAAACGTAACGAAATCTTCCAAATGGCAATGTTAGAACCCAAGTTAGCTATTTTAGATGAAACCGATTCTGGCCTAGATATCGACGCATTAAAAGTAGTAGCTAACGGCGTAAATAAATTAAAAAATAAAGATAATGCAGTGTTGCTAATAACACACTATCAGCGTTTGTTAGATTATATTATTCCTGATGTTGTACATGTTTTAATGGATGGTAAAATTGTAAAAACTGGCGATAAACAACTTGCTAAGGAGTTAGAAGAACGCGGTTACGATTGGATTAAAGAAGAGCAAGTTGCTCGAGTATAATTACTTTCTGAAACAAAAATTATGGACTTAAAAGAAAAATTAATTTCATCTTTTTTTGCTTTTGAAGAGCAAATTGATTTGGAAAACGATATACATCAACTTCGGAACAACGCAATTAAGTTTTTTGAAGACAAGGGCTTTCCTACTAAAAAGGAAGAAGCCTGGAAATACACTTCCTTAAAATCAATTTTAAAGGACGATTACAGTATTTTTCCTAAAAAAGAAGAAACAATAGATTACCGCGATATTAAAAAATATTGCATTCATGAAATCGATACCTATCAAATTGTCTTTGTAGACGGTATTTATGCTTCGCATTTATCTAACACAACACATGATAAATTTGATGCTTGTTTAATGTCTTCTGCATTGAACAATCCGAAATATAAATCGATTATCGATAGGTATTTCAATAAAATTGCCCCAGAAGAAAGTTTAACCGCTCTAAATACAGCTTTTTCTAAAGAAGGTGCTTTTATACGTGTACCTAAATCCGTTGCTGCAGAAAAACCAGTTCAAATACTACATTTTTCGACAGGTAATGAAAGTGCGTTGATGTTGCAACCAAGAAATTTAATTGTTGTTGAAGAAAATGCGCAGGTACAAATTATCGAACGTCATCAAAGCTTAACTGCAAATGCTGTATTAACCAATTCGGTTACCGAAATTTTTGTTGAAAAAAATGCCATATTGGATTATTATAAAATCCAGAACGATAAAATTAGTTCGTCCTTAATAGATCACACGCATGTAAAACAAGCTTCAAATTCACATTGTTCTGTACATACGTTTTCTTTAGGTGGAAAATTAACACGTAATAATTTAAACTTTTACCAACACGGCGAACATATCAATTCTACCTTAAACGGCGTTACTATTTTAGAAGGTAAACAACATGTAGACCACAATACCTTAGTACACCACACCCAACCAAATTGCGAAAGTCATCAAGATTATAAAGGTGTTTTTTCCGATCGTTCTACGGGTGTTTTTAATGGAAAAGTTTTAGTTGATAAAATAGCTCAAAAAACAGATGCTTTCCAAAGTAACAACAATATTTTACTAGACGACAAGGCAAGTATCAACTCTAAACCACAGTTAGAAATTTTTGCAGACGATGTAAAATGTAGCCATGGTTGTACAATTGGGCAGTTAGATAACGAAGCTTTATATTATTTACGCTCTCGAGGAATTCCTTTAAAGGAAGCGAAGGCACTACTTATGTTTGCTTTTGCGAATAAGGTATTAACAGGTGTTAGAATTCCTGAAATTAAACAACGAATCACAGAGCAAATTGCACTGAAAATTGGTGTACATCTAGGATTCGATTTATAAAAAATTATTAATTATATAATTTATGAAAATGTCAAGTACCCAAATGCAATTCGATGTTGAACAAATTAGGAAAGATTTTCCCATTTTACAACGTAAGGTGAATGGCAAAGACTTGGTGTATTTTGATAATGCGGCTACTTCACAAACTCCACAACAGGTAATTGATTGTATTGTAGATTATTACCAAAATTATAATGCTAACATTCACCGTGGTGTGCATTCCCTATCGCAAGAAGCTACCGATGCTTATGAGCAAGCTAGAGAAAAAATTAGAGCGCACTTTAATGCAGATAAAGCACACGAAATTATTTTTACATCAGGAACTACACATGCTATTAATTTAGTAGCTAGTGGTTATTCGTCTATTTTAAAGGCTGGCGACGAAATAATTGTGTCTGCGTTGGAGCATCACTCAAACATTGTTCCATGGCAAATGCTCTGCGAAAAAACAGGTGCAACTTTAAAGGTAATTCCGATGGAGTTTGATGGTAAATTAAATATGGATAAATACCAAGATTTACTAAATACCAATACTAAATTAGTTTTTGTAAATCATGTTTCTAATGCTTTAGGTACCATTAATCCAATTGAGTTTATTATTGAAAAAGCGCACGAAGTAAATGCAAAAGTACTTATTGACGGCGCACAAGCCGCTCCCCACATCCAAGCTGATGTACAAGCTTTAGATGTAGATTTTTACACGGTTTCTGCTCATAAAATTTGTGGTCCAACCGGAGTTGGAATTTTATATGGAAAGGAAAGTTTGTTAACTTTTTTACCACCATATCAAGGCGGAGGAGAAATGATAGACCAAGTTAGTTTTGAGAAAACTACCTATGCAGGTTTACCACATAAATTTGAAGCGGGAACGCCTAATATTTCAGGTGGAATTGCTTTTGGTGCAGCTTTAGATTATATGCACCACATTGGATTCGAACAAATTGCACAATACGAAAATGAGCTTTTAGTTTATGCTACTAACGAATTGAATACATTAGATAATATTATTATTTACGGAACAAAACCATCAGAAAAAACAGCAGTGCTCTCATTTAATTTTGAAGGTATACATGCCTACGATGTTGGTACTATTTTAGATAAATTAGGTATTGCAGTTCGAACAGGTCATCACTGTGCTCAACCTATTATGGAATATTATAAAATTCCAGGTACAATACGTGCATCTTTTGCATTTTACAATACCAAACAAGAGATAGATAGTTTTATTAACGCACTTAAAAAAGCGCAACAAATGCTTCAATAATTATGAGAAATTTATTTGTTTTATCTTTATTTATTATTGTTTTTTCAGCTTGTAAAAGTGTAAAAACAAATCAAAAAATGGAATATTCAACGGAGTTTGAATCTAAATCGTATCAGCTAATACGTATCGAATCGCTAGATGTAGAAGCAATGGATTTAGTTTTAAAAGTTAATGCAGAAGAAAATATAATGTCTGGTGAATCGGGTTGTAACAATTATCAATTTAACTATAACTTAAAAGAAAATGTTTTAGATTTAGGTTATGGGGTTGCTACAAAAATGTATTGTGAAGACAATATGGAAACTGAAAACGCATTATTTTCTGCAGCTAGCCGAGTTCGTCATTTTTCTCAAGTTGAAGGTGAACTATATTTGTTAGATGAAACAGGAGAAGTATTACTAAAAGCAAAAGAAAAACAAGAACAAGACTAATGGCAGAAATTCAAGAAATTCAAAATGAAATTGTAGACGAGTTTAGTCTATTTGAAGATTGGATGCAACGCTACGAGTATATGATTGAATTAGGCAAAACACTAGAGCCTATGAATGAAAATCATAAAACCGACGATAATATAATTAAAGGTTGCCAAAGTAGAGTTTGGGTTCATGCTGATTTAAAAGAAGATAAAATTGTGTTTACAGCAGATAGTGATGCTATTATAACTAAAGGAATAATTGCAATTTTAATTCGTACATTTTCCAATCAAAAACCTAAGGCAATTTTAGAAGCGAGCACTGCTTTTATTGACGAAATTGGTTTAAAAGAACATTTGTCTCCTACTCGGGCAAATGGATTAGTAAGTATGATTAAACAATTAAAAAATTACGCTTTAGCATACCAAGCTAAATTGAATTAAATTAAAAATTATGTCAGAAGAAAATATTAATACAGAAGAATTAGGAGATAAAATTGTTCGTGTTTTAAAAACGATATACGACCCAGAAATTCCAGTAGATATATACGAATTAGGTTTAATTTACGATGTTTTTGTAAACGAAAATGCCGAAGTTAAAATTATTATGACCTTAACTTCTCCTAACTGTCCAGTGGCAGAATCTTTACCACAAGAAGTGCAAGAAAAGGTAAAATCTTTAGATATGGTTGCCGACTGTGAAGTTGAAATGACTTTTGAACCGGCTTGGTCTAAAGATAACATGAGCGAAGAAGCAAAGTTAGAACTAGGAATGCTGTAATTGTTATGTCAGAAATTATAAATCGTATAGCAAAAAGTAAATTAGAAACCATCGATTTAGAAGATTTGTATATAGATGGTAAACGTACGCAATTAGATATTTCACAATGGCTTTATGAAGGTTTACTTCTCAGAGAAAAAGAATTTAGAGCGCATTTAAAAGCACATGACTGGAGCCAATACAATAACCAATTAGTGGCTTTGTATTGCAGTACAGATGCTATTGTTCCTTCCTGGGCATTCATGTTAGTTAGCGTACACCTAAATAATTTCGCTAAAAAAGTGGTTAAAGGAAGTTTAACAGACCTTAATTTAGCACTTTACGCAGAACAAATTCAAAGATTTGATACCACACCTTATGCAGACTTACCTGTAATTATTAAAGGCTGTGCTAATAAACCCGTTCCAGAAACGGCTTATTTACTCTTGCTCGAAAAGCTTCAACCCATTGCTAAATTAATTATGTATGGAGAAGCTTGCTCTTCAGTTCCACTTTTTAAAAAAAAAATAAATAAAGCTAAATCAAATTAATTGGTTGTAAGTTGCAGATTCTATTATATTTGCCGCTTAAAATCATTAACCAATGCGAAAATATTTTTTATTAGTTTTTTTATTTAGTTACATGTTAATTAATGCCCAAGACAATACTGCAGATAATAACAGTGACGAAAAACAAGAAGAAAAAAAATGGAAAATGGGAGGGAACTTCTCTTTTCTAATCAATCAAGCTAGTTTTAACGACGAATGGCTTGGCGGTGGTACTTCCAATTATTCTGGAAACATTCTAGTTAGTTATGACATTAACTACAAGAATAAAAAGATAACTTGGGATACCAAATTTTTAGGAGATTACGGAATCACTAAAACTAAAGATCAAGAATTTAATAGAAAAACCAACGACCGTTTAGAATTAAACTCTGTTGCTGGTTATCAAGTTGGTGACTCGAAGTGGAGTTATTCTACCATGTTGAACTTTAGAACACAATTTGCTAACGGATACGAATTTGAGCAAGATGAACAAGGCAACGAAATTCGAACTTTACAAACTGAATTTATGTCTCCAGCATTTTTACAATTAGGTTTAGGTGCTTTATGGAAAGAGAATGACGATTTTAGAGTAAATATCTCTCCTGCCACGGGAAGGTTAATCTTTGCAAACTCACGATTTACAACAACTCCAGGCTATGTAGATGGTGATTTTTTTGGTTTAGACGAAGGTGAAAGCTTACGAACTGAATTTGGTGCTTCTTTTAATGCTTATGGTAAATTTAAGTTGATGAAAAATATTACAATGGAAAATATTTTCAACTTATTTTCTAACTACTTAGAAGACCCACAAAACATAGATTTAGATTATACATTAAACTTAGTAATGAAGGTAAACGAATACATTTCGACTAATTTTACTTTCCAAGCTATTTATGATGATAATGCAGTAAAAGGTTTTCAGGTTAGACAAGTACTTGGAGTAGGACTAGCTTTTCAATTGTAAAAATTGAAAATCAGACACAAAAAAAAGCCTAGTTTTTTAAGACTAGGCTTTTTTTGTACTCCAAATATGCGTTTACTGTTTTTTTAACTCTTCAGGTTCTTTTTTACTTTTGTCTTCAAAACGCTCTAATATTTTGTCTGCATTTACAATACTTTTAGAAATATGATCACTCATTTTTTCTGCAGATTGCTTAAACTCTTTTAAACTATTAAGCTTTAATTCAAGTTGCTCTTCGTCTTGAATATCTATTTTTGAATTAATTTCATTTCGTTCAAAATTATTGCTAAATTCTTTCATCCAAGTCATCATTTTTTTAGTTCCTTGTTGTAAATCAGCAATTATCTTTTCATATTCTTGATCGTCAATTTTACCTTTAATAAATTCAAATTTTGTGAGTTTTTCATTCACTAAAATCATATCAGGCATAACATCATCATGTATAGCGATTGTTTCTTTCATAATGCTGTCAAATTTAGATTGCATTTGTTCTACATTACTCGTGTTGTTTTTTTCAGATTTACTTTTTTTCTCACAAGCTGTAAAGCTTAGTGTAATGCATAAGATAAGACTTAAACTTAGGGCAATTTTCTTCATGTTTAATATTTAATTTATTAGTTCAAATTGTTTTCCTGGTAAGGGTTTTACAACTCCTTTTAATTCCAAATTAAGCAATAAACTAGCCAATTGATAAGTTGGAATTTCCGTATGTAAAGATAATTGGTCTAATTCACATTTACCGACTTCTTGTAATTTATCTGCAATTTTTTGCTCTGTTTCATTTAATTCAACAAATAACTGAGTTTGTTGAACAGGTTTTGCTTCTATATCCCAGTTAAGGTGGTATATTAAATCGGCAGCACTTGTAATTAATTTAGCTTGATGTTTTTTAATTAGATTATTACAGCCTAAACTAAGTTTGTCGGTAGTTCTTCCAGGAACAGCAAATACTTCTCGGTTGTAAGAATTGGCGATATCTGCAGTTACTAACGAGCCGCCTTTATCTGCACTTTCTATAACAATTGTTGCTTCACTAATTCCTGCAATAATTCGATTTCTTTTTAAAAAATTATTCCTGTCAAAGGAATCATCACTACAAAAGTCAGTAATAAAACCGCCATTTTTCTCAATATCAGGTGCATATTTTGCATGAGCTTTAGGGTAAAGTTGGTCTAAGCCATGCGCTAAGCAACCTATGGTTTGTAAATTGTGTTCTATAGCTGCCTTTTGTGCTGTAATATCTACTCCGTAGGCAAAACCCGAAACAATAACGGGGTTTAAAACGGCTAAATCAGCAATAAGTTGCTTGCAAAATTGCATGCCATAAGAAGTAATTTTTCGTGTTCCAACAATACTGATTATTTTCTTATTTTGTATGTCGATATTGCCACGCTTAAAGAGTAAAATAGGACCATCTAAACAATGCTTCAAAAGACTAGGATAGCCTTCTTTTTCATCAAAAGTAGAAACATCTATTTTATTAGTTTGTATGTAATGCAATTCTTTTTCTGCTTCATCTAAATAGGAAGAATCGTTTAGGTATTTAATTTTATGTAATCCAATTCCATCGATTTTTAACAAAGAATTCTCTTTCTGTTTAAAAATTGCTTCTGCACTCCCTATTCTGTCTATCAGTTTTTTAGCTGATGCATCACCTAAATTTGGTAGTTTTTGGAGTGCGATTCGGTAAAGTAATTCAGTTTCAGATAACATAAAGCTAAATATTTAGTCGGCGTCTGTTTCTTTTTTAACTGAAGTTTCCTTGGTAATTTGTTCAGAAAATTCGTTAGATATTTCTTTGCCGAGGTAGACCAATCTAAAACCTTCTTCAATAGTTAATTGTTGTGCATTAGATGGAATTAACATAAGTTCATTCTCTTTGTTTTTCACAAATAAAGGAATAGCATCAGGCTCTTGATTAGTTGTTTCAATTAGTTTCTCAAAGTGTACTTTAGATGCTAATGGAATTTCGTGAATCTCGGGAAACTTACGTGTTAAATTAACCAATTTAATGTAGTCGTCTGTATAAGAAAACAAGCCTTCTTCTGGATTGTTTTCTGCATCTTCCATTTCTTCTGGAGAAATGACCCGATAAACTCCTTTACCTCCAAAATGTGACGAGAAATTTTCAATGGCTTTGTTATTTACAGCAGTATTCCCGGTAAGTGCCATCATATATCCAATGTCAGAAAGTTCTACATTATCTACTAAATCATCAGAATATACATTAGCATTAATGGCTTCTATTCCCATTTTTTTCGCTGCTTCTGTATTGCTTTGGTTGTTATCTACTATTATAACGTGGCGGTCATTTTCGATTAAATATTTGGCAATTACTCGTGAAAAAGAAGAAGAACCAATTATTAAAATTCCATCAGAGTCAGTTTGAAAAACACCCACTAACTTAGCAAATGCCCTAGCAGTAGTCGCATTTAACAAGACAGTACCTAAAACAATCATAAAAACTAAAGGCGTAATTAATTCAGCATTATGTACACCTTGGCTAGCTAATTTTATACCAAATAACGAAGCAATACCTGCGGCAACAATACCACGTGGTCCAACCCAACTTATAAATAATTTTTCTCTAAAATTTAAACTAGAATTGATGCTGCTTAAAAATACTCCTAGTGGGCGAACTACAAAAACTACAGTAGCAAATAAAATTAGTGCTTCCCAATTAAAAACAAGTTCTAATTCGTTCATATTAATATTAGCAGCAAGTAAAATAAAAAGAATAGAAATTAACAATACGCTTAACGACTCTTTAAAGTACAAGAGTTCTTTAAAATTAGGGAGATTGGTATTTCCCATAATAATGCCCATAACAACCACTGCTAGTAATCCGCTTTCGTGAGCGAAACTATCGGCTAGTACAAAAACACCCAATACTGTGGCCAGTGTAAAGACATTCATTAAATAATTTGGAATTACTTTTTTCTTAATTAAGAAAGTTAAACTGTGAGCAAAGGTGAAGCCAAAGGTTGAGCCAAAAAGTACAATTTTGCCAAATTCAATTAAAGCTGTTTTTGTAAAAGCTTCGCCACCACCAGCAGAGATAAATTCGTATACTAAAACTGCTACAAGCGCGCCAATTGGGTCGATTAAAATACCTTCCCATTTTAAAATTGCAGATACATCTTTTTTTAAGGGGATATTTCTTAAAATAGGTGCTATAACAGTTGGACCAGTTACAATAATTAAACCCGAAAACAACAATGAAATTTGCCAGCTCAAACCTAAAATCCAGTGAGCAGCCATTCCAGCTCCTACAAATGTAATAATTACAGCAACGGTTATTAATTTTACAATTACCGGCCCCACGTTTAATAATTCACTTCTGCGAAGCGTAAGTCCACCTTCAAAAAGGATAACGCTAATGGCTAGCGACACAAAATAAAATAGGCTTTCGCCAGGAAATAATCCCCTTTCGCCATTCCAAATAGGTTCTATTAATTTAGAACTATCTTCTGTATAAAGTGTAGCTAAAGGACCAACAGCCAAACCAATTAAAATTAGTGGTAAAATGGCTGGTATTTTAAATTTCCAAGCAACCCATTGCGCTGCAATACCCAAAATTATAATTCCAGAAAGTTCTAGCATAAGTGTTTTATTGAGTTGTTAAAAATACTACAATTAGAAGGAATACAAAGTTTGTCTTCACGTAAGTTTATTATTTTGCAATTAAACAAAACTAAATGAAATTATACAGCATTGAAACCGGTCATTTTAAATTAGATGGTGGAGCCATGTTTGGAGTAGTGCCAAAATCTTTATGGCAACGTACAAATCCAGCAGATGCAAACAACATGATAGACATTGCCGCTACGAGTTTACTTATTGAAGATGGAAAAAAACTTATATTAATCGATACAGGTTTAGGTAATAAGCAAAGCGAAAAATTTTTTAGTTATTATTATCAGTGGGGTGAGCATAGCTTAGATAAATCTTTAGCTAAACATGGTTTTCATCGAGATGATATAACCGATGTGTTTATGACGCATCTTCATTTTGACCATTGCGGTGGTAGCATACAATGGAACAAAGATAAAACAGGATACGAACCTGCTTTTAAAAATGCAAAATTTTGGACAAACAAAGAACATTGGGAATGGGCAATTAATCCAAACGATAGGGAAAAAGCTTCCTTTTTAAAGGAAAATCTTATACCTATGCAGGAGTCTGGACAGCTACATTTTTTAGATCGTACCCAACAACGCCACTTTTATAACGAATTAAATTTTGAAGTTTTTTTTGCTGATGGCCATACCGATAAACAAATGATACCTATTATTACTTACCAAGATAAAAAACTTGTTTTTGCCGCCGATTTACTACCTACAGCAGGTCATATTCCATTACCGTTTGTAATGGGTTACGATACTCGACCACTACTTACCTTAAAAGAAAAAAAGAAATTTCTAGATGAAGCTGCAAATCAAAATTACTTTTTATTTTTAGAGCATGACGCACACAATGAAATTATTAATTTAAATCAAACTGAAAAAGGAGTCCGACTTAATCAAACTTTTACTTTTAACGAATTATTTAATTAAAATGAAAAAAACAAATAGAAACATTATTGGAGCCATTGTAGCTTCAACAGTATTAGCAAGCTGTGGTCCAAAAGGTTTGCAGTTTAATGCAGAACCTTTAAGATTAGGAGATTTACCAGAGAAAAACCAGGAATTGTCTGAAGAAGAGCTTAAATCTTGGAGTCATGCCGACTTACTAACCGATACCATTCCAGGAATGAGCGTAAACCGTGCCTATGAAGAATTAATTCGCGACCAAGAAGGTGAAACTGTAATTGTAGGTGTTATCGATAGTGGAATTGATAACGAACATGAAGATTTAGCTTCTGTTATGTGGGTTAATCCAAATGAAATTCCTGGAAACGGAATTGACGACGACAAAAATGGTTTTGTCGACGATGTGTATGGATGGAACTTTCTTGGCGATATAGTTGAAGAAAATCTTGAGTATACAAGAATTGTACGTGATTTTGAAGATCTTTATGGAGATGACCCTTCTCAGGCTAGTCAGGAAGAGAAAACTTTGTATGAAGATGCTAAAGCTGAGTATGAAAAAGAAAGAAAACAATCGCAAACTAATTACAACCGCTATTTAATGTTGCTTACCAACTTACAACGTGGTGAGAAAAATTTAAAAACTGCTATTGGTGTAGATCAACTTAGCATTGATCGTGTTCGTGAGTTTGAAACTGACTCAACTCAGCTAATGAACGATAAAAATTTCATGTTAAACATCATGACTAATGCTGGCGAAAATTTAGAAGAAGTTTATAGCCAATTAGACAATGCCATGGAGTATTTTCAAGCAAGGCTAGATTCGCATTTTAAAAAGGACTTATATGCTAGAGCAAACAATTTAGGCGACGATGAAAACGATTTTAGTGTTACTATATACGGAAATAACCAAGTTTCTGGTCCAGATCCTAAAAAAGAAGATGCTAAACATGGAACTCATGTAGCAGGAATAATTGCTGCTAATCGAACTAACGATAAAGGAGCAAAAGGCGTAGCACAAAATGTTCAAATTTTATCGGTTCGTGCTGTACCCGATGGAGATGAGTACGATAAAGATATTGCGCTAGCATTTCGTTATGCAGTAGATAATGGCGCTAAAGTAATTAATACTAGTTTTGGAAAATACTTTTCTACACATCCTGAAAAAGTTATGGAAGCTATTAAATATGCTGCAGAACACGATGTGCTAATTGTTAATGCAGCTGGTAACGAAGGCTTAGATTTAGACGAAAAACAAGTGTATCCTAACGACCAAAACCCAAAAAATACTACTGAAATTGCAGATAATTTCTTAAATGTAGGGTCGATTACTCCAGCTTATGGTAAAGCTATGGTTTCAGGATTTTCTAATTATGGAAAATTAAATGTCGATATTTTTGCTCCTGGTTCTCAAATTTATGCATCAACTCCTTTAGATACGTATGAGTTTTTACAAGGTACATCTATGGCTTCTCCTGCAGTTGCTGGTGTTGCAGCTTTAATTCGCTCGTATTACCCAAAATTAACTGCAGCTCAAGTTAAGCAAGTTATTATGGATTCTGGTTTAGCTTTTGAAGGTGAAGTGATTGTAAGTGGAGATCCAAATAAAACTATGCCGTTTTCAGAATTGTCGGTTTCAGGTAAAATAGCAAATCTATACAATGCCTTAATTTTAGCAGATGAGCAGTAGATTTCTTACAATAATTACGGTTTTGTTTTGTGCAGTTTCTTTAACTGCACAAAATAATACTTCCTATTGGCAGCAACATGTAGACTACCAAATGGAAGTTGATATGAATGTAGAAACATACCAGTACACAGGTAAGCAAACTATAAAGTATACTAATAACTCACCAGACCAATTAAACCAAGTATTTATACATCTATACTTTAATGCTTTTCAACCTGGCAGTGAAATGGACGTGCGTTCGCAAACTATTCAAGATCCAGATCCACGCGTGGGTAACCGAATTGGAAATTTAAATCCAGACGAAATAGGGTATTTAAAAGTAATGAATTTAACACATCGCAACCAAGCTGTAGAAAGTAAAGTTGTAGGAACTGTTTTAGAAGTAAGCTTAAATGAAGCAATAAAACCAGGCGAAACAAGTGTTTTTAATTTAAACTTTGAAGGCCAAGTCCCACTACAAATTCGAAGATCGGGCAGAAATAATGCTGAAGACGTGGCGCTTTCTATGACGCAATGGTACCCAAAAATGGCCGAATTTGATTTTGAAGGTTGGCATGCACACCCATATATTGGTCGAGAATTTCAAGGTGTTTGGGGAGATTTTGATGTAAAAATCAAAATTGATAAAGACTATGTTATTGGTGGTACAGGATATCTCCAAAATCCGAATAAAATAGGACACGGTTACCAAGACGAAGGCGTAAAAGTAAAAACAAAAGGGAAAAAATTAACCTGGCATTTTAAAGCACCGATGGTGCACGACTTTGCATGGGGTGCCGATCCAAACTTTATACACGATTCTTTTGTTGCAAAAGATGGTACCAAACTTCATTTCTTCTATAAAGATAATCCAGAAATTCAAGAAAACTGGAAAAATTTACAACCTAAAACAGAAGAATTGCTTTTGTTTTTTAATACACATGTTGGGCAATATCCGTATAAACAATATTCAGTTATTCAAGGTGGCGATGGCGGAATGGAGTACGCCATGTGTACGCTAATTACAGGTGAACGTTCTTTTGGAAGCTTAGTAGGTGTAACCGCACATGAGTTAGCGCATTCTTGGTTTCAGCATGTATTGGCAACAAACGAATCTAAACACGAGTGGATGGACGAAGGCATGACCACCTATATTGCTGGTTTAGCCATGAACGAAGTAATGAACCAAAATAAAGAAAATCCATTGGCTAGAAGTTATGCTAGCTATTCAAATCTAGCAAATTCAGGTTACGAACAACCACAAACTACTCATGCCGATAGATGGCAATTTAATGCGGCTTATGGCGCTTCAGCCTATTCTAAAGGTTCAGTTTTCTTAGCTCAGTTGGAATATTTAATTGGTGAAGAATTACTTGCTGAAACTTTAAAACAATATTTTTTAACTTGGAAAATGAAGCATCCTACACCAAACGATTTTATTCGAGTAGCTGAAAAAGTTTCGGGAGCTCAATTAAATTGGTATTTAACCGATTGGACACAAACAACCAATACAATCGATTATGCGGTTAAAACCATTGAAGCTTCCGAAGAAAAAACGGCTATTTTACTTAAAAGAATTGGTTTGATGCCTATGCCATTAGATATTGCAGTTACTTACGAAGATGGAAAGCTTGTAAATTATTATATACCACTTCGCATGATGCGCTGGACAAAACCAAATACACAGAATGTACAATCCGATTGGGCTTGGGCTTATCCTGAATATACTTTTAATGTTCCAACAAATTCTGGTGTTAAAAAAGTAGAAATTGATCCATCTGGTTTAATGGCAGACATACAACGTGAAAACAATTCGTTAACAAAATAAATGTAGAACCTAAAAACAGATAATTATGAATAAGAAATTTTTAATTTGTGGACTTTTAAGTGTTACTATACTCTCCACATCATGCTTGGGCTCGTTTAGTGCATTTAATTCTTTACGAGATTGGAATGATGGCTTAACCAACAATAAATTTATGGATAACTTGGTATTTTGGGCTTTAAATATTGTGCCTGTTTATTCATTATTTATTGCAGGTGATGTATTGTTTTTCAATTTATTGGAATTCTGGACAGGAAGCAACCCAATTGCTATGGCAGAAGGAGAGACAGAAACACAATATGCCAACATTAAAGGAACCGATGTGCGCATGACTGCTTCTAAAAATAAATTTGATATAGCTATTTTAAGCGGTGAAAATGAAAGCAAAGAAGTAAATTTACTTTTTGTACCTGAAGATAAATCTTGGAATGCTGTTGATGAAAATGGAGCATTGACTAAATTAGCTTCTATGGAAGATGGTTTTTATTTAATCCATACGCCAGAAGGCGAAAGTATTAAAATAGATCCTAATGCTTCAAATGAAGTAAATATGGCCATTTTAGAAAATAAATTGGAACAAAGTGGGTTGCGTTATGTAAAACACTAAACGGAAGTAAAATTGAATTAAAAAACCGTCTCTTTTTATAAGAAGACGGTTTTTTTAGTTTTAAAATTGAAAAGTATCTTTCGGCGTTACCAAATAATTCAATTGCATATCATTTTCAGTAAAACCTTCTATTTTATGATCTATTGGTTCAAAAAAAGAAAGCCCAATTTTTAACACACTAGGTTTGCATCGATGTAAAAATCGGTCGTAAAATCCTTTTCCATAACCCACACGATTTCCTTTGCTATCGCTTGCTAATAAGGGAATAAAAATCACATCTAATTGTTCAGGTTTTATCTCTATTCCATTTTTAGGCTCAGGAATACCAAACTTATTTACTTCTATTTGAGTAGTATCGGTAAGTAAAAAATGTTGCATTGTAAAGTCTACAAAGTTCGATTTCGAAATAACAATATGTTTATCTTTTCCTTGTAAAACATGCATGATGAACTCAGTATTCACTTCTTTTTGCTTTTCGATGGGAAGAAATAAATGATAAAATTCTTTTTCCCAAATGGGTAATTTTACAATGCGATTTGCTATTTGTAAGCTTAAATCTTCAATTTGCAGTTTAGTGAGTGCTTTTCGTTTACTCTTAAAAAAAGATCGTGCTGCTGTTTTATCCATTGCTTTCTTTAGAAATATGAAATATTGCATCGCCTTGGTAAACGGTTGGCGATTGGTTAGCATTAATTACATGTCCGTTTGATGTTGCTTTTACCCGATGAATAAAATTACCATACGGATCTGTAATATGCGCCAATATTTCTCCTTTTCGAATTTGTTTACCAGCAGGAATTTTTAAGTGCAAAAGTCCGCTGTATTTAGCGCGCATCCAAAATGTACTTTCAATCAAAATACTTTCAGTTTCAGAAGGAACAACAGGTGTTTCTATCCGTAACATACCATAATGACTCAAAACCCGCTTAATACCTTCTATTGCAACTTGGGTAATTTCATTATTGCTGTCAAGCGATTTTCCGCCTTCGTATAACAAAACAGGAATGTTATATTGATCGCAGGTATAGCGATATGATTTTTTTATGTTTGGTGAAATTACCGTAAAGGGTGCCGAAAATATTTTAGAAAGCAAGGTGTTTTTTTTGTGGCTTCTGTCTATTCTAATTTGCGGCGCATTAAATCGACTGGCACCACCTGTATGAAAATCTAAACATAGATCGGCAATGGGTAAAATTTGATTACTAAAATGATAGGCAAATCGGCTTGCCAAAGCTCCATTTTTAGTTCCAGGAAAAACACGATTTAAATCACGACCATCGGGAAACTCTCTTGCACCGTTAATGAAGCCAAAAATATTAAGTACAGGAATACAAATTATAGTTCCTTTTTCGGGTTTATTAATACTTTCGGCAACCACACGACGAACAATTTCAATTCCGTTGATCTCATCGCCATGAATTCCAGCAGTAATTAAAACAACGGGTCCTTTTTTTTTTGCACGTTCCACAATTACAGGAATTTCAACCGAAGTATGCGTATGTAGTTTAGCCGTATTAAAATTAATACGTTTGCTTTTTCCAGGTTTAATTTTTTTACCCAAAAGGTGTAGTATATTTTTTTCATCAATAAATGGTGAAACTTCCATACAGTTATATTTTAAACATGCTTTTCGATAAACCGAATAATAGTTTTGGCAATGTCTTTTCCTGTAGCACGCTCAATTCCTTCTAGTCCTGGAGATGAGTTTACTTCTAAAATTAACGGTCCGCGCGAACTTTGTAACATATCTACCCCAGCAACGCCTAAGCGCATAGCTTTTGCTGCTTTAACCGCTGCAATTTCTTCTTCATCGCTAAGTTCGATAACTTCAGCGCTTCCACCTTGGTGTAAATTTGAACGGAATTCACCTTCTTTACCTTGTCGCTTCATAGCTCCAACTACATGTCCATCTACCACAAATGCGCGTATGTCTGCACCTTTGGCTTCTTTTATAAACTCTTGTACAATTACACGAGCTTTTAAACCATTAAAAGCTTCTATAACAGATTTTGCTGCATTTTTAGTTTCAGCTAAAACCACACCTAGACCCTGAGTTCCTTCTAATAATTTTATCACTAAAGGAGTACCACCAACTTGTTTTATAACACTTTCTGTTTCCCTAGAATAATTGGTAAAAACAGTTTTAGGAAGTCCAATCTTTGCTCGAGATAATACTTGCAGGCTTCTTAATTTATCTCGGCTTCTTACTAAAGCTTCAGAATCTACCGTGGTAAAAGCACCCATCATTTCAAATTGGCGAACAACTGCTGTTCCATAAAAAGTTACAGAAGCGCCAATTCGGGGAATAATTGCATCGGTATCAGAAAGTACTTCACCTTTGTAAACTATACTCGGTTTTCTCCTTTCAATAACTAAATCACATTTTAAGTGGTCTATTACTTCTACATTATGTTTGCGTTTTTCGGCAGCTTCAACTAATCGTTTAGTAGAATATAAATCAGTGTTTCGCGATAAAATTTTAATGTTCATGCTGTTCGGCTTTATAAGAAAGATCTTCTAGTTCGGTATCTACTATAAATTTTTTAGTCAGGAATTTTCTTCCAATTAAAACGGGATTTTTCATTTTGTTACGGTCTGCCAAAGTAAGTCCAATTTTATAAACTTTACCAAATAATTTTATACTTGATTTAATTTCAAATCGGTTTTGTACTTCGCCGTTACTACTTTTTACTTTTGTTGTATTAAATTTTGAAAAAGAAACCGTTTTAGGTTTAGATTTTGGTGAAGCTTCATCTATAAAATCAGCATATAAAACACCATTTTCTACCTTAAAATTTGTACAATGAATTGATGAAGTGTAAGCACCGGTATCAATTTTTATAGGAAGATGCTTAAGCCCTAATTCAGGAAACGTAGCTTTATCGGTTCGTCCAATTGTTTTTTTCATTCCGTTTTTCTTCTAAGTCTTGTAACAAAGCTACACAAATTATTCTCTAAAGCAGAAGCAAACCATAAACTTGCTAAAATGAAGTATAAAAGCAAAGCAGAAGTTCAATCTACAAATTTCTTACCTTCGCATCAAAAAGATGAAGCCTATTCCCTTCGAAATAAAAAAAGAAGTGTCTCAAGCAGATTTAGATGACCTAAACCACGTTAATAATTTACGTTATATAGATTGGGTGTTAGAAATATCTGAATTGCATTGGAAAACAAAAACATCAGAAAAAATTCGTAATACTTATGGTTGGGTGGTTTTAGAGCAGCATATTTATTACAAACATCCAGCAAAATTGAACGAAGAGATTTATTTAAAAACCTGGATTGCATCGAGCAAGGGCGTAAAATCTGAACGAAAAACTACCATACGCAATGCCCAAGGAAAATTAATCTTAGAAGCAAGTACTTTATGGTGCTTAATTGATTTAATTCATCAAA
Source organism: Psychroflexus salis (assembly GCF_014640175.1). Lineage (GTDB taxonomy): Bacteria > Bacteroidota > Bacteroidia > Flavobacteriales > Flavobacteriaceae > Psychroflexus > Psychroflexus salis. The sequence goes on from NZ_BMGL01000004.1 coordinate 69,824, forward strand.
AACCCGCTAGAATAACTCCAGAAATTGTTGAACCTTACTTTGAATAAACTTACATGAAACCTAAAATTCTCCATATAGACGAAAATCATCCATTATTAGTTAATCAACTTCACGAGCTTGGCTTTGAAAATGTTGAAGCTTATCAAACACCTAAGGAAGAATTAGAGCAGCAAATTGATCAGTATGAAGGCATCATTATAAGAAGTCGCTTTAAACTGGATAAAGAATTTCTTCAAAAAGCTAAAAAACTGAAGTTTATTGGTAGAGTAGGAGCGGGTTTAGAAAATATTGATACAGATTTTGCAGCTAAAAAAAACATTCAATTATTCAATGCGCCAGAGGGTAATCGAAATGCAGTTGGAGAACATGCACTTGGTATGTTACTGAGTTTACTCAATAAATTACATACAGCACACCAAGAAGTTTGCGCAGGAGTTTGGAAACGTGAAGAAAATAGGGGTTTTGAACTAGATGGTAAAACTATTGGAATTATTGGTTATGGAAATATGGGCAAAGCTTTTGCCAAAAAATTGCGTGGTTTTGATGTAAAAGTTTTATGTTACGACACCAAACCTGACGTAAGTGATGAAAATGCTAAACAAGTAAGTTTAGCCGAATTACAAAAACATACCGATGTGCTGAGCTTGCATACACCCATCACTCCAGAGACAAAAAATATGCTTAATGCAGAATTTTTTGAAGCTTTTAAAAAGCCATTTTGGTTCATTAATACAGCAAGAGGAAATTCTGTGGTTACAGAAGATTTAGTCGTTGCTTTAAAAGAAGAGAAAATCTTAGGCGCTGCCTTAGATGTTTTGGAATACGAAAAATCTTCATTCGAAAATTTATTTGAAGGCGGAAACCTACCTGAAGCCTTTGCCTATCTCACCAACGCCAAAAATGTAATTTTATCTCCACATATTGCTGGCTGGACGCAAGAAAGCAAAATAAAATTAGCACAAACCATTGTAGATAAAGTAAAAGCATTTTATGCGTAAGCCAATTTTTTGCATTGCATTTTTGTTATTAGGCTTAAACGCGAATGCTCAATTTACGCAAACTAACACAATAGATGCTAGCGATATCAAAAATCTTCAATTGAATCTAGATGAAGTTTTTGCCGTAGAAATACAAACGGGTAATTTTTCTAATATTGAAATTATTTCGGAAGCCGAAGGAGAGTATGCAGAAGAGCTTCAACTAGAAATTAAGCAAATTGAAGAAACTTTGTATGTTAATAGTTTGTTTGATGCTATTTTATCTAGTGGTTTTGATAAATTGAGTTCGCATAAAGTATTTGCAATTCAACTTAAAGTAAAGCTACCCGAAAAGCTTCAGTTATCCATTTCATCTAATATTGCTGAGGTACATTTAAATGGAACTCTTACTTATTTTGATGCCAACTTAAAAAGTGGAAATTGTTATCTTCAAAATTTTCAGGGCAATGCTAAAGTAAACACCTATCGTGGTAATATAAATGTCGAAACTCAAGCTGCCCAAATTGATGCTGAAACCAGAAATGGAAATCTAGAAGTAGAAGAAGCAATCTATAAAAAACACATCATAGAATTAAAGAGTATTGAAGGCGATATACATGTGATTCAATTGAATTAAAAAAACTATTTTTGCCACTTTAAATTTTTCAATATGAATATTAAAAAAGCAGCTATTGTAGTTTTTGTAATTTTATTAATCGATCAGATTTCTAAAATATATATCAAAACCAATTTTCAACTGGGTGAAGCGATAGATGTTTTTTCTTGGTTTAAGATTTTATTTATCGAAAATGAAGGAATGGCTTGGGGAGCAAAAATACCAGGCGCTTATGGCAAAGAAATTTTAACCAGTTTTAGAGTAGTGGCTATTATTGCTATTGGGTATTGGTTAAATTCTAGTATTAAAGAAAAAGCACCACAGGTTTTAATTTGGTCGGTTACTTTAATTCTAGCTGGAGCCATTGGTAATACTGTAGATTCTTTGTTTTATGGTTTAATTTTTGACGATAGCTTAGGAAATGTAGCAAGTATTTTCGCTGAAGACAATTACGGTACTTTTTTGAAAGGGAAAGTAGTCGATATGCTGTATTTTCCATTATATGATAGTATTTTACCAGAGTGGATTCCGGTTTGGGGTGGTGAGCGTTTCGTCTTTTTTGAACCTGTTTTTAATATTGCCGATACCGCCATTAGTATTGGTTTTGGATTGCTAATTGTGTTCAATAAAAAAGCTTTTCCTAAAGAAACTAAAAAAAAGAACTGAAGCTTTAAACACTAACCGAAATTAGTTTAAACAAAAAATCCTGTAAATTTAAATTTACAGGACTTTTATTTTGAATTAAGCTAAATGAATGACCTAAGTAGCCATATTTAATAGTTAAATTGATGTAAGAATTTAAAAGGGTAAATCGTCATCTTCGTCGTTATTATTTAAATCTTGAGCTGGTTCAAATTGATCCATTGGTGGTGCGGGTGGCGCACCAGCAGATGTATTAGCACTTTCTAGGTTGTCAATTCGCCAACCGTGTAACGAATTAAAATATTTAGTTTCTCCTTGCGGGCTTACCCATTCTCGGCCACGTAGATTAATGCCTATTTTTACGCGTTGTCCGACTTTATACGGATCTAATATTTCGGTTTTATCTTGTACAAATTCAATTAAAATATGTTGTGGATACTGCTCTTCTGTAGTTACTACAACTTCTCTTTTTCTAAAACCGTTACTACCAAATTCTTTGGTGTCTCCTATTAATTTAATTTTTCCTTCTACTTCCATTTGTCTGTTTTTTATGCTAATAAAGTTATCCAGGCCGCTTCAATTTGGCCGTTATTTATATATTTTTTGGCTTGTTCATGTTTCGCTGCTTCACTTTTTAAATCGATTTTTTCTTCTAGTTTTTCGGTTTCAATAAATTGTTGAATTTCTTCAGTGTTAGGTAATTTTTCTATATTGCCTAATTGTCCTAAATCGTTACCTGATAATATTTTAGAATTTCGAATTGCTTGTGGAATCGAATCTACTCCAATTCCTAAACTCGTTAAAGGCTTAGGTACTTCAAACATACCTAAATTTGCACGCGTGTACCAATTTCCACCCATGCGGGCTACCAAATCAATTTCGTATTGGTTAATTTTTAAATCATCGGTTAAAATAGCTTCATTTACATGTAATTTCACTACTTCAGCGATAATTAAATTTCCAGCTCCACCTTCTTTTCCAAGTGCAACCACTTCATTTACTTTACATTCATACTGTACTGGCGATTCTTTTACACGAAAAGGTTTCACTAAATCCGATTTTAGCATAGTTAAACCTGCTTTTTCAAATTCGTTTACGCCAGCTGCATATTCTGTGCTAGAAAGCGACATTTGCTGTACTATTGCATAGTTTACAACATTTATAACTACTTCTTTGGTAGCTAAAGCATTTTCTAAGGTATGCTTTGTGGTATTGTTGCGAACGCGTCTTGCTGGTGAAAAAATCATAATGGGCGGATTCGCGCTAAATACATTAAAAAAACTATAGGGTGATAAATTAGGTTTTCCACTAGCATCTATTGTGCTTGCAAATGCAATAGGTCTTGGACCAATAGAGCCCAACAATAAAGCATGCAGTTGGGGTGTTTTTAATGCGGAAGGTAGAAAACTCTTCATAATTATGAATTTGTGCAAATGTACATATTCTCGTTGCTATTCAAAAATGAATGAATAAATTCAATAAATTTGAAAATTAACAATATTTCATCTATTTAGTTTAATATTGAAACATGGAATTTTTAAAAAATAAAATATTTGCCCGTTGGTTTATCATTTTATCTTCTACAACTATTGTTGTATTAATGATTTGGAACATTACTGTTTTTTATAATCGCATTAAAGATGATGAACGCTCTAAAATGATGATTTGGTCAACTGTAATAAAATCGATTGAACAAGCCGATTTAAAAAATGATGATGTGGGGTTGGAGCTTGAAATATTTGAAATATTAAGGAATAACGAAAGTAGCACACCAGTTATTATTATACATGAAAATGGCGAGCCTACTTTAATTGAAAATGTGCCCCAAGGTGTGCCAACTACAAAAGAAGAAGCGAAGCAAAATCCTGAAAAATTTACTGCTTTTTTAAATCAAATAAAAACAGAAAACACTCCCATAGAAATTGACTTGAAGGATGGAGATAAACAAACTTTATACAAGCAAACCTTGTATTACGGAAATTCACCCACACTAAATAAACTTAAGTATTATCCTTTTATTTTGTTTTTAATAGTAGCGCTTTTTAGTGGTTTGTTGTATTTCTTTTACATTACATCTCGTAGTAGCGAGCAAAATAAACTTTGGGCTGGCATGGCTAAAGAAACTGCTCATCAAATAGGCACTCCGTTATCTTCTCTTTTTGGTTGGTTAGAAATCTTAAAAGCCGAAGGTGTAAATCAGGAATATATAGACGAAATTGAAAAAGATATTGACCGTTTAAAAACCATTACCGAACGCTTTTCTAAAGTAGGATCCCAATTAAAGTTAGAAAAAACCAACATTAACCTGGCAACTAAAAATTCGTATGCATACTTAAAATCTAGAAGTTCTAAACTAATCGATTTTCACTTAGATTTACCTGAAGAATCTGTTTTTGTTATGCTTAATGAGCCTTTGTTTTCCTGGACTATCGAAAATTTAACCAAAAATGCAATCGATGCCATGAGGGGAAAAGGAAAATTAGAAATTGAATTAGCACGCAGTGGTAATTGGGTTAAAATCTTAGTTAAGGACTCAGGTAAAGGAATACCTTTAAAAAATTTCAACAAAATTTTTCAGCCGGGTTTCAGCACCAAAAAACGAGGTTGGGGCTTGGGCTTATCCTTAGCAAAACGAATTATTGAAGATTATCATAATGGTAAAATTCAAATAATTTATAGCGAGTTAAATAAGGGCTCAATTTTCGAAATTCGTTTGCGAAAAATAGATGGATAAGAATTCTGCAATGCATATTGAGAATTATCCTAACGAATAGGATTTAAGAAAGCATTAATTAAAAGCATTAATTAGTTATAAAATCTCTTTTTAGATTTTAAGTTTTATGATGGATGAGTAACTAATATTTTAGATTTAAGGATTTTATAACAAGCTATGTTTGTAATAAGCTTTTTAAATCTTTAAATTTGAAGCTATAAATTAAATCAATTAAACAACATATATTATGGCATTTGAATTACCAAAATTAAATTACGCTCACGATGCATTAGAGCCACATATCGACGCAAAAACTATGGAAATCCATCATGGTAAACATCATGCAGGTTACACTAGTAAATTAAATGCTGCGGTTGAAGGAACTGATTTGGAAGGAAAATCGATTGAAGACATTCTTCATAATCTAGATTTATCGAATGGAGCGGTTAGAAACAACGGAGGTGGATTTTATAATCACCGCTTATTTTGGGAAGTAATGAGCCCAGATGGTGGCGGAAATCCTACTGGTGAATTAGCTAAAGCTATCGACGATTCTTTCGGTTCTTTTGAAAAGTTTAAAGAAAAATTTAGTAACGCAGCAGCAACTCAATTTGGTTCAGGTTGGGCCTGGTTGTGTGTGCACCAAGGTGGCGGATTAGAAGTTTGTTCAACACCAAACCAAGATAACCCGCTGATGCCAAATGTAGGCTGTGCTGGTACTCCAATTCTTGGAATTGATGTTTGGGAACATGCTTATTACTTGAATTACCAAAACAAGCGTCCAGATTACATTGATGCTTTTTTTAATGTAATTAACTGGAATAAGGTAGCTGAGTTGTATGAAGCCAATAAATAAAATTGAATTTATATAATTCGGAAGCCGTTAAATATTTATTTAGCGGCTTTTTTTATGCTATTCTTCAAACACTAGTAGGTCACCAGGCTGGCAATTTAAAGCTTTACATATTTTAGCCAAAGTCGAAAATCGAATAGCTTTTGCTTTTCCAGTTTTTAAGATCGATAGATTTGCGGTAGTGATCCCAATGGCTTCTGCTAGTTCGTAAGACTTCATTTCTCGGGCTTTTAAAACTTCATCTAAATTAATTATAATGCACATACCTAAATTGTAAATTCATTTTCTTTCTTTTCTTCTACCGTGTTTTTAAATATTTTAGATATGCGAATCATTAATATAGCTAAAACGGCAAGTAAAGCACTTTTTTGAGTTGCGGTAATTCCTGCTAGTTTAAAATTACCAGTATCTATTAATATTTCTAAGCCTTTTACAATTATTTCTAAACCTGAAAAAAACAATAAACACCAACCTGACACTCTTAGATAATGAAGAATTTTTAGCTGATAAACACTTTTTTCATCACGGTATATTTTTGCAATCTTTCGAAGAAATACAATGCTAACTAAAAACAAAGCCTGATTAACAAAATTTAAAACAACCAAACTTTTTATTTTTAGTGGATTATTCAAAAACGTTTCTTTGTTGATTAAAAAATTGGGAAATGCTTCAATGAAAACACCTAGTATTCTTATTATGGCTTCAATAAAGGTTGCAGCTGCAATAAACAGCAAGATGTCTAATAAAGTTTTAAAAATTACTTTGGTTTTCATAAAGTATAGATTTTACAGAATTTAAAATTCAGTTTACATTATATAGTTAAATCGTTTTCAGTTTTGTAGGTAATTCCTTCGCTAATTAGTTGTGCAATTATCCAGAAAAAACTAGCTAGTAAACCTAGACTTATAACTTCAGAAAATTGTGTGTTAGAATTGTTCCACAAAGCTTGCCACACAATTTTTTGCTCATCTACTGAATGTAAATAGAATAACAAAACATGCTTTCCAGCTAAATAACAGCTTGTAGTTATCGCTGCAAATTGAAAAGCTTTTTTGTTTTGTATTGTAAAAATAAGCTTGTTTTTTATGTTTTTAATAGAACGATTTAATTTGTTACAAGCAATTAGTGCTAAAATTCCAAATACAAAAATGCTCATCCAAAGTAAATTTTCGCTCCATGAATTAGGTTGGGTAGCTTCCCAAAAAGTAGAATCGAAAATTAACAAATAACCTAAAATGATTATTAATGAACTAAACACAAGCTTTAAAAATTGAATAAGATACCAAGCAAAAGATAGAGCCAACTTCATAATAAATTATTGCATAACAATAACAAAAGTAATAAAATTATTGAATAACAATAATAAAATTAAAAAAAAATTAAATATTCATCAGAAAAATTAAATATTAATACGATATAAGTAAAATTCATCAAATAAGCTGAATATATAATAATTATTCAAATAATTAACAATTTAAACAAGTTTATGTTTGTTTAAGTAGCTTATAAACTATAAAATTGCTGCTTAAAATAATTTCATAAATGAATGCTTATATCAGTGGAACGGGAATGTATGTTCCTAAAAAAACACTTCCAAATTCCTTTTTTGAAAAAGTAGGTTCATCGGACAAGTGGATTTACAACACTTTAGGAATAAAAGAAAGGCGAATTGTAACCGATGAGTTAACAAGCGATTTAGCTGCTAAAGCGGGATTGGATGCCATTGCAGATGCAAGTTTAAGAGTAGAAGATATCGATTTAATTATTGTAGCAACTTCTACACCCGATAAGCAGGCTCCATCTTCAGCCTGTTATGTGCAAGATAAATTAAAAGCTCATGGTGCAGCCGCATTCGATTTGTCAGCAGTTTGTTCTGGAGCGATGTTTGCTGTTTCAGTAGCCTGTCAATTTGTAGAAAATAACACCTATCAGCATGTATTGGTGATTGGAGCCGACACATTTTCGCACATTATAGATTGGTCGCGACGAGATTCTGTTTTCTTTGGCGATGGAGCAGGAGCTTTAGTAATTAGTGCTACAACTGAAGATAAAGGTTTTATCGATTTCAATTTATATTCTGATGGTCGCGGGGCAAATCATTTTACCATTGAAAATAAAGAACCCGATAATCCTGATTCGCATGCCTATTTTTATATGGATGGCAGAGCGATTTATAATGGAGCTACTGATTTAGTTCCTAAATCAATTGAAGCTTTATTGAAAAAAAATAATTTTAATATCGATCAAATAGATTTGCTTATACCGCATCAACCCAGTATAGGAATTTTAAAATCCATTGCTCAACAAGTAGGCTTACCCTTTGAAAAAGTAATGACTAATATGGATAAATATGCCAATACTTCTGGAGGTACTATTCCTATCGCATTGCACGAAGCCAAAACTCAAGGCCGTTTTAATAATGCTAAACATGTTCTTTTTGCAGCTGTTGGAGCTGGAATGACTTGGGGAACTGCACTATATAAAGTTTAAAATACACCACTTATGTTTACAGGAAAAACATTTTTAATTACAGGAATTGCAGACGAAAAATCGCTAGCCATGTATGTTGCAAAAGCTATTATTGATCATGGAGGGAAAGTAGTTTGCACAGGCTTAGGTGTAAGTAAGCACCACGAAAATTTATCAGATAAAGCCAAGCAATTTTTAAATGCTACACACGCAGATTTTCAAAAAAGTGTACATCAAGAACTTGGAAAAGAAACTAAAACCGAAATCTTAGATGTTACCTTACCCGAAAGCATCGACGATTTTTGTACTAGCATGAAAGCTGCAAATATTGAATTTAATGGTTGGTTACATGCTATAGCAATGGATAAAACCATTCGTGGTAAAGTAGTAAAACCACTTTTAGATGTTTCTTTAGAAGAATTTTGCGAAACTATGGATGTTTCTGCTTTTTCATTAATAAAACTTACTAAGGCTTTATATAATTTTAATTTACTTCAGCCAAAATCTTCAATTTGCTCAATAAGTTATATTGCCGCTGCTAAAGTCACTTTTCATCCTTATCGTAATATTAGTATAGCTAAAGCTGCTTTAGAACGCATTACTATAGAATTGGCAGACGAATTAGGTAGAAGAAACGGAACGCGTGTAAATTGTGTTCGTTTCTCTCCTTATATGGGGAGCAAAGCTGGAAATGCAACATTAACAGAACAAGATGTAAACACTGCTGCTAAAATAAGTCCACTTGGTAATGCATCGCCAGAAGATTTAGCCTACGATGTACTCAATTTATTTAGACCTAACGGAAAAATTACGGGAGAAATACGCCATATCGATGGAGGTTATCATATTATGGGGTAACTTGATGTAACATAACTGCTAAAGATATTTTGTTACGAATTAGAAAAATCAGTTTTATGAAATATTCTAGTTCAATATGCTTAATTCGAGTTTTTGAAATTTACAGAACACTAGTTTTTTATAAAATCATGCTGGATTTTAGTCAGTTGTTCTTTTTTAAAAACAATTTAATCAAGTGATGAAAAATTTTATTTATTTGTGTCAAGTTCTTGAGCTAAATTTTTAGTTTGTTGTTGAACTTCTCTATAGAGTTGTTTTTGTTTTTCAGCTAAATTTATTTCTTGCTGATAAAGCCTTATTTGTTGGTCTCTTTTCGATTTTTCGGAGCTGTAGCTTACTAAACCCTGTATAAATCCAATAATATTAAGTAAAGGAATATATATAATCATAAGTAAAATAAGCGAAAATATATTGCCAAAAATGGTCTTCCACAGTTGCTTTTTACCTGTTTTGGCATAGGTTCCCATTAAAATTGAATGCAAGAAAATGTAATTAACAAAATTAATAGGCTGTATTTTTTGTTGTTCCTGCGTATAGTGTTGCTTTTCAATTTCGGCACCTTCAATAGCCAAATCTAAAGTTTCATGAAATAAGCCAGAAGTTAATCGTACTACTTTTTCAAGTTTTTCTAACTGTTTTTCATTTTCTTCTTCATTTAATTCCAACAAATCGTTGATTACTTCAGCTTTATGATGAAATTCTTGCTCCATATTAAAGATCAATCTGGCTTCATCGCTATCGATAAATCCATCTCTTTTAGCTTTAAATATTTCATTTTTTATTACTTCATACACACCCATTAATTTTCGAACTAGGGTTGGAGCTGTGTAAGTGGTAGAAAAACCAAGAGCTTGATCGAATGCTTTTGAAGTTAGCTCTTCAAGTTTTGTTTCTTTTACTTGTGTGTGAGTTGGCGTAGCTTGTTGAGCACTAACTCTATTTTGTCGGCCAACTCTACGGTATGGAGTGGAATGCCTATCTTTAAAAATTTGGTTACTAATTACCTTCCCTAAATCTCTTCCAACTTGACGAATAACTGCTTTAGCAAATGCCATAAAATGTTTTTTGCAATATAATTATAAAACTTGTTTAAAGCGAAAGCCTTAGCCTTTTTGCTTTAGCTTTTCGCTTTTTTTAAACCTTTCAATAACGAAATCATCCCAATGCTAAAATCTAATTCTAGTAAAGAATAACAGATTAAAACCAAAACGTATATTCGGTGCTTTTTCTAAAAAAGTACTTACATACAAAAGCATGAATTAACTCGGAATTTCTGCGCTTTGTGTTTCGAATTTTCTATCAATTTTTTTCAATAAACCTTGTAAAACTTTACCCGGTCCGACCTCGATGTATTCGGTCATACCATCGGCTAGCATTTGCTGCATAGTTTGTGTCCATTTTACAGGAGCGGTTAATTGAGCAATTAAATTTTCTTGTATAACTGCTGGGTCTTCAACTGCAGTTGTGCTAACATTTTGGTAAATCGGGCAGATGGGTTTTTTAAATTCTGTTGCGGCAATGGCTTGCGCTAATTCTTCTCTAGCAGGTTCCATTAAAGGCGAGTGAAACGCACCACCAACTGGAAGTAGCAAAGCTCGTTTTGCACCTTGTTCTTTTAATAATTCACAAGCTTTTTCTACTGCGGTAACTTCTCCAGAAATAACCAATTGTCCTGGACAGTTGTAGTTGGCAGGAACCACTACGCCAGGTATTTGCGCGCAAATCTGTTCTACCACTTGGTCTTCTAAACCTAAAACAGCTGCCATGGTCGAAGCTTGTGCTTCACAAGCTTTTTGCATAGCAAGTGCTCGTTTGTAAACTAATTTCAAACCATCTTCAAAGGCTAAGGTTTGGTTAGCCACCAAGGCCGAAAATTCACCTAATGAATGACCAGCCACCATGTCTGGTTGAAAACTTTTACCCAATACTTTAGTTAAAATTACCGAATGCAGAAAAATTGCAGGTTGAGTAACTTTGGTTTGTTTTAAGTCTTCTGCACTGCCTTCAAACATAATATCGGTAATGTTGAAGTCTAAAATTTTATTAGCAATTTCAAATAATTCTTGGGCTTGTGGAGATTTTTCATATAAATCTAAACCCATTCCAGAAAATTGAGCACCTTGCCCAGGAAATACATATGCTTTCATACTTTTATTCAATTTTTACGAAAACAAAGTTAATGAGTTTATTTTACTAGCCTTATTTTAATGAAGTATTTTTGAGTGTATGTGCCTTCTAACTTATACGCATTTGTTTTTATTAAAATTTTTAAAGAAGTTTTGAAATAGCAACTCGCTTCCAGCTAAAAAACTACTTGATTTGCATATATTTGCACTTATTTACAAATGATTCAATTACACGACTTACAATTCCAGCCCTATTTAACTCCCGAAGAAATTCAGATTACAGTGCGTACTTTGGCTTTGCAATTAGCTGAAGATTACGCCGATAAAAATCCAATTTTTGTTGGTGTGCTTAATGGAGCATTTATGTTTTTATCGGACTTACTTAAGAATTTTGAGAATAATTGTGAGGTTGAATTTGCAAAAATGAAATCCTACGAAGGAACTTCTACCACCGGAGAAGTTAAAATAGACTTAGATTTTCCAGATTTAACTAATCGACATGTAATTGTAGTTGAAGATATTGTAGATACTGGAAATACGCTGCTGAAAATAAATGAACTCCTTCAACAGAAAAAACTCAAATCTTTAGCCTACTGTTCTTTATTTTTGAAACCAGAAGTATACGATAAAGATCTTGAAATAAATTATGTAGGTATGGCGATTCCCAATAAATTTATTGTAGGGTATGGCTTAGATTATAATGGATTAGGAAGAAATTTACCAGAAATATATCAACTAAAAAGTGATTAAAAAATGACAAATATTGTTCTATTTGGCCCACCTGGGGCAGGCAAAGGCACTCAAGCAGATATTATAAAAGATAAGTATAACTTAATTCATATTTCAACAGGAGATGTTTTTCGTTTCAATATTAAAAATGAAACTGAACTCGGCAAAAAAGCAAAATCATATATCGATAAAGGCGCATTAGTTCCCGACGAAGTAACCATCGATATGTTAGCTAAAGAAGTAGATAAACACTTAAGTAAAGCTAGTGGTTTTATTTTTGATGGTTTTCCAAGAACGGAAGCGCAAGCGGATGCTTTAGATGCATTATTGCACGAAAAAAACACACAAGTAAATGCAATGATTGCTTTAGAAGTAGACGACGAAGTTTTAGTAGAACGCCTTTTAGAGCGTGGGAAAACTTCTGGAAGAGCAGATGACGCTGATGAAGATGTAATTCGCAATCGCATAAAAGTATATTACGAAGAAACTGCAATTTTAAAAAATTACTACCAAACCCAAGATAAATTCTATAGAATTGACGGTGTTGGTAGCATTGAAGAGATTACTTCTCGCATAAGCGAAGTAATTAATAAACTATAGCTTTACAAACAATCGCCAAAGCATATTATTAAGTTTTTTTCTTTACTGAAAAGATTTTTGCTTTGATTTCTTATTATGCTTGAAATAACAAAAAGACAAATAAGTCTTTTGTATATAAAACTAAATTAGTAAACGAAAATGACCGAAGGCAATTTTGTAGATTACATAAAAATTCATTTAGCATCGGGTAAAGGTGGTAAAGGTTCCACGCATTTACGTCGTGAAAAATATATTCCCAAAGGTGGTCCTGATGGTGGCGATGGAGGTCGAGGTGGACACATTATTATTAAAGGCAATAAAAACCTTTGGACTTTATTTCATCTAAAATTTAAACGCCACATAAAAGCTACACACGGTGGTGACGGAGGGAAGCAAACCAGTACGGGAGCCGATGGTCAAGATCAATTTATTGAAGTACCACTTGGTACCGTAATTCGCGATACAAAAACCAACAAAGTTTTAAAAGAAATTACCGAAGATGGTGAAGCCTTTATCGCTGCTGAAGGCGGAAAAGGTGGAAAAGGGAACGCTCATTTTAAAACATCTACAAACCAAACACCTCGTTATGCACAACCGGGTATCGATGGCCAGGAAGTAGACGTAACCTTAGAATTAAAAATTCTAGCCGATGTAGGTTTAGTCGGATTTCCAAATTCAGGAAAATCAACATTACTATCAGTAATTACAGCTGCAAAACCAAAAATAGCTGACTATGAATTTACAACCTTAAAGCCTAATTTAGGTATTGTAAAGTATCGCGATATGAAAACCTTTGTGGTAGCCGATATTCCAGGTATTATTGAAGGTGCAGCTGAAGGTCGAGGTTTAGGACACCGATTTTTGCGACATATTGAGCGCAATTCTACCCTACTCTTTTTAATTCCAGCCGATGCAAAAGATCTACGAAAGGAATACGATATTTTATTAGATGAGTTGCGGCGTTATAATCCAGAATTATTAGATAAAGATCGTTTAATCGCTATTTCTAAATCAGATTTATTAGACGAAGAATTAAAAACAGAACTCAACCAAGAGCTAGAGCAAAAATTTAAAGGAATGAAGTTTGTTTTTATATCTTCTGTAGCGCAACAAGGTCTAGAAGAACTCAAAGACATGCTTTGGGTGAACTTAAACCAATAAAACACAAAATTATTTTAAAGCCTACTTTTCATCATTTATAAGTCGTACTTTTAGATGGTAATCCATAACCTTATGATCATGCATCTTAGAAAATTTTCCTTGCTATGTGTTTTTTGTCTGTGTTTTTCTTGTTTTCCACCTTCGGTTTATATCGATTATAATGAAGATGTAGATTTTAAAAAATATCCTACCTATAATTTTTACGCCCCAAATACCGCAATTAGTGAGCAAGAAGAAAACTTAATCATGGATTTGATTGAAGAAAATTTGCAAGCTAAAGGATTAGAATCACAAGTAATATCAAAATTTAGCATCGATTTTTTAGTAGAATTTGTGCAAACAGAAAATAGCTTTTCGTTTGGGGCACAATACGCTGGAAATATTGGCGCTAGCTATTCAGATTTAAACAATTCTTCTACCTATGTGGTTATGACTATAAGTTTTGCAGATGCGTTAACAAGCGAATTGTTCTGGCAAGCAGTGGTAGAAAAAAAGATAAATCCATACATCTCAGACGAAGAGCTCACAGTTTTGTACCAAGACTTTGTTGAGCTTGCTTTAGCTAACTATCCACCAAAACCTGAAGAGAAAGCAAATTTAGATGAAGCAAAGTCAAAAACAAATCAAACTGATGATGGAGCTTCAAATTCAGAAAAGTCAAATTCAACTACCCAAAAAGAGACAGGAAAATAATTTATCCAAATTTCAATTTGATGTTATGAAAACATTCAGTAAATACTTTTTTCTTCTAATTAGCCTTTATTCTTTTGCTCAAGATGATTGTGTAAAAGGTGAAGCCGCATTTAAAGAAGAAAATTATAAATTAGCTCAAAATTACCTAAAAAACTGTTTCGATAAAAATCCAAACAATTCAGAAGTTAATTTTAAACTAGCGCGTTCCTATGCAAAAACAGAAAATTGGAAAGCTGCCGCAGAAACCTATAAAATACTGGTAGAAGCCAATCCCAATAATGCCGATTACAATTTTTATTATGGCGGAAGTTTGGGTTTATATGCAAAGAGTATAAATCCAGTTAAATCGGTTACTTACATTAGCGATATTAAATACTATTTAAAAAAAGCTATAGAATTAAATTCCAAACACATTGATGCGCGCTGGGCCTTAGTACAAATTTATATGGAGTTACCTTTTATAGTAGGCGGAAGTAAATCTACCGCCGAAGATTACGCAGCACAATTATTAAAGTTAAGTCCTGTCGATGGTCGATTGGCATTGGGCTACATTTATTTTTATGAAGAAGATTGGAAAGCAGCAGAACAGGAATATAAAAGAGCAGTTGCCATAGGAAAATCAGAAACTTGCTATCAAAAATTAATCGAAGTACAATTGAAACAAAATAAACTTCAAGAAGCCAAAAAAACACTTCAAGAAGCTTATAAAGTTACTCAGGTAGATGCATTCAAAATTCAATTAGAAAAATTAAATCTGTAAGTTGTTTTTCAAAAATAGCAGTTTAGCTAGCTCGGCAAAGTTGCTGTGTTCAGTTTTTACAACGAAAATCCAGTTTTCAGCGAAATCTTCAACTTCTCCACATACTTGTTATGGAATAAACCAAAACAAAGACTTTAGTTTACTATTATTATGTGTTCATTTTAAAACTAAGTATATTTGAATCTTCAAAATAAAACACATGCAAATACATTTTATAGCCATTGGTGGTAGTGCAATGCACAATTTAGCACTTGCTTTACATCACAAAGCCTACAAAATAACAGGAAGTGACGATGAAATTTTTGAACCCTCAAAATCTAGGCTAGCCAAACATAATTTGCTGCCCGAACAATTCGGTTGGTTTCCAGAAAAAATAACTACCAATTTAGATGCTGTAATTTTAGGTATGCATGCCAAACCCGATAATCCCGAATTATTGAAAGCACAAGAATTGGGATTGAAAATTTACTCTTATCCAGAATTTATATACGAACAATCCAAATATAAAACGCGGGTAGTTATCGGAGGTTCGCATGGTAAAACCACCATTACTTCTATGATTTTACATGTGTTGCATTACCACGACAAAAAAGTCGATTTTATGGTTGGCGCACAATTAGAAGGCTTCGATACCATGGTGCACCTAACAAAAGAAAACGATTTTATTTTGTTAGAAGGCGATGAGTATTTATCATCTCCAATGGACAGAAGGCCTAAATTTCACTGGTATCAACCCAATATTGCATTGTTAAGCGGAATTGCTTGGGATCACATCAACGTATTTCCCACATTCGAAAATTATGTAGAGCAGTTTCAATTGTTTGTCGATAGCATGACCAATGGTAGCACTTTGGTATATAACGAAGAAGACGAAATTTTAAATAAAATTGCCCTTGAAGCCACCAAGCCAACCCGAAAACACGCCTATTCCACCCCAGATTTTTCTATCGAAGATGGCACCTGCTATTTAGAAACACCCGAAGGACCAATGCCTTTAGAAATTTTCGGAAAACACAATTTACAAAACCTAGCTGGTGCCAAATGGATTTGTCAACACATGGGCGTAGACGAAGAAGATTTTTACGAAGCAATTGCAACCTTTAAAGGCGCATCTAAGCGCTTAGAGAAACTTACCCAAACCCCAAAAGCCATAGTTTATAAAGATTATGCACACAGTCCATCTAAAGTAAGCGCCACCACCAAAGCGGTTAAAACACAATTTAGTAACCGAAACCTGATTGCTTGTTTAGAGTTGCATACCTATAGTAGCTTAAATACAGATTTTTTAGCTGAATATAAAAACGCCCTAGAAGCAGCAGATGAAGCGGTAGTTTTCTATTCACCCAAAGCCATTCAAATAAAACAACTCGAAGCCATAGATGAGCAACAAATTTTTGATGCTTTTAATCGAAAAAATTTACAGGTTTTTACCGATCCTAAAGCATTTCAAGAATTCTTAAAAGCCAAGCATTTTAAAAATGATGTGTTATTACTCATGAGTAGCGGAAACTATGGTGGTTTAGATTTCAACGAAGTAAAAAAGTGGGTACAATAATTTCAGTAGCTTTTACCCGCTTTCCGTTTTTACGCTTCCATCTGCTGCTTTATTTTTATGGTATTTCCAACGGCTTCTTTGGTCGCCACTGTAAAAACCTAAAAATATAAGCAGCAGCTCTGCAGGGTAACCACTGCAATCGGGGCTAGGAATTCGAGTTTATATTTTAAGTATTACAAACCTGTCATTCCGATCAGTGATGCGGAATCTTATAAATACAAACTTAAAACATAAATCCAACTTGCTTTGTCTTCCATAGCATGATACTCTGTGTCTAGGCAAGGAGTGACAAGACTGATTTCAGCTTAACAAAGTTTAGTCACCTGCTAGATTTAGCTAGGCATTTTCTTTAGTTTTTTACCCTAAGTTTTTATTAACCCTTAATTGAAAATAGGTTTCATTTAAATGCTCAATACTCCGTGAAAGTCTGCTTTTTAAAACAAAACTAACTTTTAAAATTGCTTTTTGCTATATCAGAATATTATTGTAATTTTGCGCTTCATTAAATTAAACGAAGAATTATGAATCATTATGAAACTGTTTTCATCTTGAATCCCGTTTTATCTGAAGACCAGATAAAGGAAACAGTGAAGAAATTCGAAGATTTTCTTACCTCCAAAGGTGCCAAGATGCAGAACAAAGAAGATTGGGGCTTAAAAAAATTAGCTTACCCAATTCAGCACAAAAAAAGTGGATTTTACCACTTATTTGAGTACCAAGTAGATGGAGAAGCAATTGATCCGCTAGAAGTAATGTTCCGCAGAGATGAGCGCATTATGCGTTATTTAACTGTTAAGTTAGATAAGTATGCAGCAGATTGGGCTGTAGAACGAGTTAAACGAATTAAACAAGGAAGCAAGTAGTTATGGCAACAATTGAAGAACAATCAAAAGAAAAAAACGACGGGCAAATTCGTTATTTAACGCCCCTAGATATAGAAACGCAATCTAAAAAACGCTTTTGCCGTTTTAAGCGTGCTGGTATTAAATATGTAGATTATAAAAATCCAGATTTTTTAATGGAATTTGTAAACGACCAAGGTAAAATTCTTCCAAGAAGACTTACAGGTACATCTTTAAAATACCAACGTAAAGTTTCGGTAGCAATTAAAAGAGCACGTCACTTAGCATTAATGCCATACGTAGGCGATTTATTAAAATAAAAGGCAAATAATTATGGAAGTTATATTAAAACAAGACGTAGAAAAATTAGGATTTGCCGACGATGTTGTAGAAGTAAAAAACGGCTATGGTCGTAATTACTTAATCCCGCAAAAATTAGCGGTATTAGCAACTCCTTCTGCACGTAAAGTTTTGGCAGAAAATTTAAGACAACGTGCTTACAAAGAGCAAAAAGTTGTAGACGAAGCAAAAAAAGAAGCAGCAAAATTAGAAGACTTACAAGAATTTAAAATGACTGCCAAAGCGGGCGGTGACGATAAATTGTTCGGTAGTGTTACTGCTGCCGATGTAAGCGATGCATTAGCTAAACACGATGTAGTTATCGATAAAAAATACATCAGTATTTTGGGCGGTAACATTAAGCGTTTAGGTCAGTATGAAGCTAAATTACGTTTTCATAGAGAAGTGATTAAAGATTTCACTTTCGATGTAGTAGCAGAAGCTTAAGCAAAATTTTTATATACAAAAGCCTACTCATTTTGGGTAGGCTTTTTTATTCCTTAAAAATAGACTAATGAAGTACGAGCGTTTAACACGAGAACAACTAGAAGAACTCCACGAAGAGTTTGCTAAGTTTTTGGCTACCCAACAAATCACAAAAGACGAGTGGACAAAAATTAAACAAGAAAAACCTAAAGTTGCTGAAGAAGAATTAGACTTATTTAGCGATTTAGTATGGGAAGGCGTTTTAAATAAGGTTGAGTTTATTGAGCACTTTTCTCCACAGCAAATTTTTCTGTTTTATTTCGATGATCATTTAATTCATCTTATAGGAATAAAGGTAAATAATCCAGCGGTAGATTTGCAAACTTCAGAAGGTTACGCGTGGTTAAAACAAAATTTAATGAACGATGATGTTGATTTATATACATCAGAAAAACCCATTACCGAAGACCGAAACAAAGACATTTTTGCCTTAATTAAACAAGGTGCAAGAATAACAAAAGGCGAATTATACCTTTATTTTGAAAAATTAGTTCATGCTTAACTTTTTAAACTTCACTATATTCGTAATACCTAAAACTGCAAATTAAAATGGCTCAAAAACCTGGATTACCAAAAGGAACACGCGATTTTTCTCCTGAAGAAGTAGCAAAACGAAACTACATTATTCAGCAAATTAGTCATCATTTTTCTAATTTTGGTTTTCAGCCTATCGAAACGCCAAGTTTTGAAAATAATTCCACTTTATTAGGTAAATACGGTGAAGAAGGAGATCGATTGATCTTTAAGATTCTCAATTCGGGCGACTTTCTTTCTAAAGTGAAAGATGAAACTTACCAAAGTAAAAATTCAAATACTATTGCCCACAAAATCACCGAAAAATCACTTCGGTACGACTTAACTGTTCCTTTTGCTCGCTATGTTGTACAGCACCAAAATGAAATTGACTTTCCGTTTAAGCGTTATCAAATTCAAAATGTTTATCGCGCAGATCGTCCCCAAAAAGGGCGTTTTAGAGAATTTACACAATGCGATGCAGATGTAATAGGCAGTAAAAGTTTATGGCAGGAAGTAGAGTTTATTCAATTATACGATGCGGTTTTTAGTAGTTTAAACTTAAAGGGAGTTGAAATTAATATCAATAACCGAAAAGTGCTTTCTGGATTAGCCGAAGTAATTGGAGAAACCGATAAGCTTATCGACTTTACGGTTGCTTTAGATAAATTAGACAAAATAGGTAGAGCAGGAGTAGAAAAGGAAATGTTGGAAAAAGGTATCAGCCAAGAAGCTATTGTAAAATTAGCTCCAGTATTTCAATTTTCTGGAGATTTTGAGCATCAATTACAGGAACTATCTCAGCTACTTTCCGATTCAGCAATTGGTTTGCAAGGCATTGAAGAATTACAGTTTATTAGTAAATGCATTCAAAAAATGCCATTAGCAACTGCAAAATTAAAATTGAACATTACTTTAGCGCGTGGACTGAATTATTATACAGGCTGTATTTTTGAAGTTTCGGCTCCTTCTGAAGTGAAAATGGGTTCGATTGGTGGTGGTGGAAGATATGACGACTTAACTGGTATTTTCGGTTTAAAAGATATGTCAGGAGTAGGTGTTTCTTTTGGTTTGGATCGTATTTACTTGGTGTTAGAAGAACTGGACTTGTTCCCCAAAACCATTACTGAAGGAACACAAATTTTATTTATCAACTTTGGAGAAAAAGAAGCTTTATATGCACTAAAAGCTGTAAGTCAACTTCGAAAAAAAGGCTTTTCGGTCGATTTGTATCCCGATGCAGCGAAGATGAAAAAACAAATGAATTTTGCAAACAAACGTAATATTCCTTATGTAATTTTAGCAGGCGAAGCCGAAATACAAAAAGAAGTTTTTACCTTAAAAAATATGAAGTCTAGGGAGCAATTTGAATTGAATTTAGCTCAGATATCTCAACGTTTGCAAGATAAATTTGCTTAAAGGTATTTCTAAGACAAGAATTGTATCAAACATAAATTTTAGAATCACAACATTTTAAGGAGCTTCGATTTGTAGGCTATAAGCTTCAATGTTGGATAAATAATTATACTTACATGATTAAACAAAAACATGTGTTAGCATCAATTTTTTATGCTTTTTTCATGTTCATCAGCTTAGGCCTAGGATTAGCGTCAAGAAATTTTGAAATAGGAATTCCTAAAGAGTTCAACTTATACTTGGGAGATGCTATTTGGGCAATGATGGTTTATTTTGGATTTAGATGCATTTCACCAAAGTATCGAATTCTTAATTCAGCAATTTTAACCCTTGCTTTTTCTTATGCCATTGAAATTAGCCAGTTATATCAAGCAGAATGGCTTAATGATATTCGAAAAACACTTTTAGGCGGACTAATTCTAGGTTTTGGTTTCTTGTGGAGTGATATTTTGGCCTATTCTATTGGCGTGGCGTTTGGATTTGGTTTTGATTATCTGTGGTGCTATTTTTCAAACAAATTTCACTCTGTTTGATTTTAGGCTATCACAAACTTAAAGAGTACGAAGATTCAATCTTCGCATAGCTGATAAATTTATTTAAAGTGAATGTCTGCTCGAGTGGTCATAATTTGTTTTTACAGAAAAACAAATTATGATTGTATCGAGAGCTTTGTTAGTTGATGTCTGTTCGAGTTATTTAAATAGCTTCCAAAAGCTTTTTAAATTGTATCGAGAGCTTATTTCACTTAATTATGGCTAAACATAAAATGCGAAGCTTTAAACTTCGCATTTTATATTTTACTAAGACAATAAAAAAATCAATACTTAATCGCTTCTCCTTCTTTAGGTATCGTATTCAAAATAAACTCTCTAACATCTTCGTTAGCCGACTTTAAATCTTCTTTACGCAAATACATCATGTGTCCGCTTTCGTAGGTTTTAAAATGCATTCTATCTTTTAATTTTCCGCTTTCATCGATATGCCACATGGTGTATTTTGCATTAAAATAGGTAGTAGCACCATCAAAATAACCTGCTTGAATCATAACTTGCATACTCGGGTTCTGTGCCATAGCTTGTCTAAGCTGTTTTCCTGTATTATTATTTTTAGAACGATCCCATGGATACACATTGCCAAACATATTATAAGCATTTCTAGTTTCGAATTCTAAGTCGTGTTTAAAATAATGGTTTACTGCTGGTGTAAAAGAATGTAGCCAAGAAGTTAATTCAGCATTGTAGTCTGGTCTACCGCCTGCATCTTTTTCATCTAAACCTTTGTAACGAGAATCTAATCTGCCAACCGTAAAACCTTCATCTCGTAGTAATTCTTTCCAGAAGTAATTATAAGGTAACTCTAAATTATGTTGTAAAAATAATTCAGCTGTAATGCTGCTGTATTCTTCCATTTGCATGGCCATTTGCTTTCTAACATCTTCTTTTAAGAATCCACCTTTTACCATAGCTGGAGTCAATTCGTTGATTGTAAAATTTTCAACTTCATCTAAATATTCCTGAATGGGCATATTTTGATATTTTGAATCTAATTGATTATGGTACCATGCTGCTGCTGCAAAATAAGGTAAGCGATTCGCCACTTCTACAGGTCCGTTGCGTTCTATGCCTAATTCGGTTGGGGAAACTAAAATTACACCGTTAATGTACATCCAATGGTTATTTTGTAATCGATTGGCTAATCCAGATACACGCGTTGTTCCGTAACTTTCACCGATGAGGTATTTAGGGTTTCTCCATTTATCTTTTCGGCTTACAAAATCGTTAATCCATTTGGCTAAGTAGGTAATATCTTCGTTTACTCCAAAAAATTCATTTTTATCGAATTTTCCTTCTTTATCTTTTAAAGGTCTAGAATAGCCTGTATTTACTGGATTTACATAAACAATATCGGCAATGTCTAAAATACTATGTGGATTTTCTTTTACACCATAAGGCTGAAGCGGAAAACCTTCATCACTAATATTTAATATTCTTGGACCCGTGTAAGCCAAATGCATCCAAACCGAAGCTGAACCTGGTCCGCCGTTAAATGAAACCACCAATGGTCTATTAGCATCTTCTTTTTTATCCTTTCGAGTATAATAGGTGTACAATAAATAAGCAAAAGCTTCATCATTATTATTGTAAACTTCTTGCATGCCTACTTCTGCTGTATAATCTATGGTTTTTCCATTAATTTTCACTTTATGTTGCGTGATAGAAGGCTTCTCTGGATCGAAATCTAGAATTTGACTGTTTATATTTAGTGATAACAGTAATAAAATAAAGGCAAAGCTAATTTTCATTTTGCGTATTTTTTTGAATTTGGTTTAAAAATAAGTCTTTTGAATTAGATAAACTCTTGTGTTATTCATTTTATGAAAACTTAGCCATCTACTTTGTGTAAATGTTAATTTTAGTATTGAATGCCTAGCCCTGATTGATGCGATATCCAAAAAATTTTGCTGATAATCATATAATTACCAAGACATAGTGTTCGTTTTTGTTCGACATTATTTTGGTTTCATAAGATTCCTTGTCGCGCTATGGCTTGCAAGGAATGACAGCTTCAAAGTGTTTTTCATAAAAAAACCCGTTACAAATTCATGCAACGGATTTAGTATATGTTTTGGGTTAAACGATTACATCATTCCTGGCATACCGCCACCCATTCCTGGCATTCCGCCTGGAGCGCCACCTTCATTATCTTCAGGTAGCTCGATTAAAGCACATTCAGTTGTAAGAATCATTCCCGAAACTGAAGCAGCATTCTCTAATGCTATTCTAGTTACTTTTTTAGGGTCGATAATTCCAGCTTTTAGCATATCTACATAAGTTCCAGTTTTAGCATCGTACCCAAGTTTACCTTCAAGTACTTTGTTAATTACAACAGAGCCTTCTCCACCAGCATTTTCAACAATAGTTCGCATTGGAGCTTCTATGGCTTTTGCTACTAATTGAATTCCAGTTTTCTCGTCTGGCGTATCTGCTTTTAAGCTTTTTAATGCTTCGATTGAACGAATTAAAGCAACGCCACCACCAGCAACAATACCTTCTTCTACAGCAGCTCTAGTTGCGTGAAGTGCATCGTCTACTCGGTCTTTCTTTTCTTTCATTTCTACTTCAGATGCAGCACCAACATAAAGTACTGCAACACCACCCGCTAATTTAGCTAAGCGCTCTTGTAGTTTTTCTTTATCATAATCGCTAGTAGTAGATTCTATTTGCGATTTAATTTGATTTACTCTGTTTTTGATGTTGTCTTTATCGCCAGCTCCATTTACAATTGTAGTGTTGTCTTTATCAATCGTAATGTTTTCTGCTTGACCTAACATATCTACAGTAGCATTCTCTAGAGTAAATCCACGCTCTTCAGAAATTACGGTACCACCGGTTAGGATAGCTATATCTTCTAACATTGCTTTTCTGCGATCTCCAAATCCTGGAGCTTTTACAGCTGCAATTTTTAAAGAACCACGTAATTTATTTACTACTAAAGTAGCCAAAGCTTCACCTTCGATATCTTCGGCGATGATTAAAAGTGGTTTTCCACTTTGTGCAGCAGGTTCTAAGATGGGCAATAAATCTTTCATTGCAGTAATTTTCTTATCTACAATTAAGATTTGTGGGCTTTCTAATTCAGCTACCATTTTCTCGCTATCGGTTACGAAGTATGGTGATAAATAGCCGCGGTCGAATTGCATACCTTCAACTACATCCACATAAGTTTCAGTTCCTTTTGCTTCTTCAACAGTAATTACACCTTCTTTTCCTACTTTTCCAAAAGCTTCAGCAATTAATTCACCTATATGCTCATCGTTATTTGCAGAAATAGAAGCTACTTGTTTAATTTTATCGGAAGAATCTCCAACTTCTTCGGCTTGCTCTTCTAAAAATTTAGTAATAGCTTCAACCGATTTGTCGATTCCTTTTTTTAATTCCATTGGGTTAGCACCTGCAGCTACGTTTTTTAGACCTTCTTTTACGATTGCTTGTGCAAGAACCGTAGCAGTTGTGGTTCCGTCACCCGCTAAATCGTTGGTTTTTGATGCTACTTCTTTAACCATTTGAGCGCCCATATTTTCGTGAGCATCTTTTAATTCAATTTCTTTAGCTACGCTAACACCATCTTTAGTAACGGTTGGTGCTCCAAAGGATTTTGAGATGATTACATTTCGTCCTTTTGGTCCTAAAGTAACTTTTACTGCATTGGCTAAAGCATCAACCCCACGTTTAATGCCGTCTCTTGCTTCTAAATTGTATTTTATATCTTTTGCCATCTTCTTAAATTTTTAAATTCTACAATGTTTTTTAAATAATGCCTAAAATGTCGTCTTCTCGCATCATTAGGTAATCTTTACCTTCTAACTTTAAATCGGTGCCAGAATATTTACCGTATAAAACCATGTCACCTTCTTTAACGGTCATGTCATGGTCTTTTTTTCCGTTACCTACCGCTATTACCTTTCCTTTTTGTGGTTTTTCTTTTGCGGTTTCAGGAATAATAATTCCAGATGCAGTTTTCGTTTCTGCTGCTTGAGGCTCTACAAGCACTCGATCTGCTAATGGTTTAATATTTACTGCCATTTTTTATGTTTTTAAAGTTTAACTACTACAAGCATTTCGAAAAGTGTGCCAATGTTAGTTTTATGTCATTCATTAAAAAAAAAATGCCAGCTTGTCATAAGCTGGCATTTTAATATTGTAAAATACAGTATTTATTCTTCGCTTTCTCCTGTTTCTTGTATTGGAGGAATTGATTGAGCTTCAGGAATTTCTGTGTTTTGCTCATATCCGTCAATTATTTTATTACCTCCGTCTGATTTCATTATAGTAACGTTTGATAATAGAATTAATACCAAAAGCAAGGTAGCTAATACCCACGTACTTTTATCTAAAAAGTCTGAAGTTTGTTTAACTCCACCAACTTGTTGACTACCACCACCACCGAATGATGAAGATAAACCACCACCTTTTGGGTTTTGCACCATAATGGTTACAATTAGTAAAAAGGCTACAATTAAAATTAAGATTAGGAATATTGAAAATGTACTCATTATATATTGTTTTCTAAAAGTTGTTCTAGTCGTTCAATTTGGGTTGCAAAGAAACTATTTTTTTCGGGATTATTCAAAATTAATATTTTATATGCTTGTATTGCTTTTTCGTAAGCTTTTTGTTCTTCGTAAACACGAGCCAAAGTTTCTGTCATTAGCTGAGATGATGGGCTTGTTTTTAATTTAATTTCTTTTCTAGGCGAATAGTTTTTGGTAGGTTTTATTTTTGGATTTGCTTTCAAAAATGAATCTATTTTATCCATTTTTAAATTAGACTTATCTTTTTCGGTCTCAATTCTTCTTTTGTGGTTTGAGTTTAATTGTTTTTCGCTTCGTTGTATAGGTTCTACTTTTGTAAGCTGTAACCATTGATTGAAGCTATGTTTTTCATTATCTGAAAAATGAAGCGGTTCTCCAGATTTTACTTTAGGGACAAACAAATCTGGATTTGCAATTTTTTTTGCTTCCAAAGAAGTCATGCCCAGTTCAAATTCTTCCTCAACATTTAATTGATTGTTTTGAATTTGTTCAGCAATATCTTGTTGCAGAAATGTTTTTGAAGTAATATAATCGAATAAAATAGCTCGACTACTTGTTATTGCTGCTGTCTTTTTTAATTGTGTGTTATACTGAAAGGAATTGTTTAGATATAATTTTTTTAGGTAAACACATTGTAAACTTTGAAAAAAAGGATATTGGTTTATCCAATTTTGTAATTGAACAAAATCAATCTTTCCCACTTGTTGATGCTGATGTAATAACTGATTGATTTGTGTTTTTTTGTCCATATTACCAATTGGTTAGTGATGCATTAAAAACGTCTTGAGAAATTCTAGTAAATATTTCATTAATAGCTTCATCCTTAATGGGTCCTACTAACTGTGAATTAGCATCGTAATCGAAATAAAACGAAAATTTCTGCTCAAAGTCTTTTTCAGGCTCTAAAGTATTGTAATACCTTACATTAATAGCAATGGTTAAGCGGTTTTGAGCTGCTCGATTATCACTAGTAGCCGTCATTGGAGCGACGTAATATTGTACTATCTCACCTTCATAAATTAAATCTGCGCCTGAAGTTTCTTGACCAAGTTTAGTTTGATTCTGAATTAAATCTTGCAATTGAAGGGTAAATAATCTATCAATTCCAGGCTCTATTAAGGGAGCGTTATTTTGAAAGAAGTTTACTTGGTAGGTTTCAGCGTTCCCTGTATCTGCTCCAGTAAATGAATAATATTTACAAGAATTTAAAGCAATACAGAAAAATGCAATAGCGCTAAAACGGAAAATGTTATAGGTCATATTGTTTTATTTTACGATAAAGTGTGCGTTCACTAATGCCTAGCTCTTCAGCTGCAGGCTTTCGTTTTCCTTGGTAACGCTCCAACGATTTTTTTATTAATTCTATTTCTTTTTCTTGTAGCGATAATGTTTCTTCTTCTTCAATATCTTCAGCAAAGTCGTAAGAAGATGCTGTCTCAATTTCTATTTCTTCATTATCTTCATCATTAATTTCTTTAGAACCTTTTTCTGGGATCTGTAAAACTTCTAGGCGTTCGTCAAAATCATCTTCATTGTTTCTGCTTTCTTTGGTTTGCCCATAAATTTTCTTTATCAAATTTTCCTGCTCATCTTTTACTTTTTCTGTATTCCCATTACTCAACAACTCTAAGGTTAATTTCTTTAAGTCGTTTAAGTCACTTTTCATATCAAAAAGCACTTTGTATAAGATTTCGCGTTCGTTGCTGAAGTCTTCTTTAGCTTTTTCGTTTTTAATTACCGATGGTAAATTATTTGTTTTCGGAATGTATTCTCGTAAACGATCTGCATTGAGTTCGCGTTCTTTTTCTAAAACTGAAATTTGCTCGGCTACATTTTTTAACTGCCTAATATTGCCAGGCCAGTTGCAGCTTTCTAATAATTTTTGAGCTGAATCGCTTAAGCGTACGGTTGGCATTTTGTATTTGGTAGCAAAATCTGAAGCGAACTTTCTAAACAATAAATGGATGTCGTCTTTGCGATTGCGTAAAGGTGGAAGATGAATTTCGATGGTGCTTAAACGGTAATACAAATCTTCTCTAAATTTATTTTTTTGAATAGCTTCATGCATGTTAACGTTAGTGGCAGCTACAATTCGTACATTGGTTTTTTGCACCTTAGAAGAGCCCACTTTAATAAACTCACCATTTTCTAATACACGTAATAAACGTACTTGCGTAGTTAACGGAAGTTCGCCAACTTCATCTAAAAAAATGGTGCCACCATCAGCCACTTGAAAATAACCATCTCGAGCTTGCGATGCGCCTGTAAAGGCTCCTTTTTCGTGTCCAAACAATTCAGAATCTATGGTTCCTTCTGGAATAGCTCCACAGTTTACTGCTATGTATTTATTGTGTTTGCGATGCGATAACGAGTGAATAATTTTAGGTAAACTTTCTTTACCAACACCGCTTTCGCCAGAAACTAAAACCGAAATATCGGTAGGAGCAACTTGTATACTTTTTTCTAAAGCGCGATTTAAAGAAACATTGTTGCCAATAATACCAAAGCGCTGTTTTATGGCTTGTACTGATTCCATTTTATTGCATTATAGTTGAATATCCAACGGGTGTTCCTTTTAAAGTTGCGCTGGTACAATCTTCAATTTTTACCATTACGTAATCACCAACCTGATAATTTTCTTTTGGAAAAACTACCATTGTGTTTTGCGTGTTTCGTCCAGCCCAATGTAGATCAGATTTTTTCGATTCCTTTTCAATTAAAACTTCAACAGTTTGGTTAAGGTATTGCTGTGTTCTGTATAAAGCATGGCGTTGCTGTAAATTTATAATTTCAGTTAACCTGCGTTTTTTTGTAGCTTCGGGTATATCATCTTCAAATTTTCTCCCAGCCATAGTACCAGGTCGTTCAGAATAAGCAAACATGAAACCGAAATCGTATTTTACATATTCCATTAAGCTTAAGGTATCTTGATGGTCTGCTTCGGTTTCAGTAGGGAAACCAGCAATCATATCGTGCGAAATTCCGCAATCAGGGATACGTTTTTTAATGTTATCAATCAATTCAAAATATTCCGCACGGGTATGCAAACGATTCATTTTTTGAAGAATACGGTCGCTTCCACTTTGCACGGGTAAATGAATGTAATTGCAAATATTATGGTATTTCGCCATCATGTCAATTACATCTAAGGTCATATCCTGTGGGTTGGAAGTAGAAAAACGGATGCGCATTTTCGGAGCTGCTTTTGCTACCGATTCTAATAAATTAGCAAAATTTACAGCAGTTGCCTTTTGCATTTCGCTGGCGTTTTTAAAATCTTTTTTTAGTCCGCCACCATACCATAAATACGAATCTACATTTTGACCCAATAAGGTAATTTCTTTAAAACCTTTGCTCCATAAGTCTTTT
Source organism: Psychroflexus salis (assembly GCF_014640175.1). GTDB lineage: Bacteria > Bacteroidota > Bacteroidia > Flavobacteriales > Flavobacteriaceae > Psychroflexus > Psychroflexus salis. The sequence continues at coordinate 98,612 of NZ_BMGL01000004.1, forward strand.
ATTTCTTCTAAAATGCTTTGTGGGTCACGGCTACGTTCTCTACCACGTGTAAATGGAACCACACAAAATGTGCACATGTTGTCGCATCCCCGCGTAATCGATACAAATGCAGAAACTCCGTTGCTTTGCAAGCGAACAGGAGCAACATCGCCGTAGGTTTCTTCTTTCGATAGAATTACATTTACTGCGTTTCTTCCTTCTTCAACTTCGCTAAGTAAATTGGGTAAATCTTTGTACGCGTCAGGACCTACAACTAAATCTACTATTTTTTCTTCTTCTAAAAACTTTTCTTTTAAACGTTCTGCCATACAACCTAAAACTCCAACTTTCATATGGGGTTGTTCACGTTTTACCGCATTAAATTTCTCTAAGCGTTTACGAACAGTTTGTTCAGCCTTATCACGTATAGAACAAGTATTCACTAATACTAAATCAGCTTCATTTAATTCCTGAGTAGTATTATATCCATTATTTGCTAAAATAGAAGCTACAATTTCACTGTCGCTAAAATTCATTTGGCAACCATAACTTTCTATATATAACTTTTTACTGTTTGTGTTTTGTGTTTTTTGTTCTAAAACTTGACCCTGTACTGATTCGTCAATTAGCTTTTCCATCTTCAAAATTTTGTGCAAAGATACTTTGTTCTAGAGTTCTGACAAAGTGTCACACTAACATTCTTCAGTATTGCTTAATTTTGAACTTTACATTTCCTTTAAATTGTAGCATTGAAAAAGAAACAGAAATTATATAGTTTACTACTATTTGCGTTCGTTAGCTTAATTTCATGGTATTTTTTCGTTAAAAAGTATACCTACGATTTCGAAATGAAAATTAATTTAAGTCAACCAAATGCCCTTGTTTTGCTTCAGGACAATTACCCAAATATAAATGATGATTTAACTTTAGTTGAATCAAATAATGGAGTTTTTGTCTATGAATTTTCAAATGAAGACGTACATTTTGTGCAAGAAATTTTCATAATTAATAATTCGGAAGGTGTTCAGCATCTTTATATAGGAGTTAATGCAAAATCCGATTTTTTAAAAGAACGATTTTACGGTTTTTATAAAGAAACTTTAGTACAAGTTTACAATCGTTTTTTGTTGTTGCAGCTAGGTAAAACAGTTATTCAAATTGAAAGCGAAGACTTTCTATAATTGAAGCATCGTTTAATTGTTGCCTGTTTACTTTGCTTTAAAATTAAGCTTTTAAAAGGCTTAGTACTTTAACAGCACTTTCTGTAAATAGTTTAGAAACAATTGCATTTCAAAATCCGAAATCAAAAAATTCGTCTACTTTTGCAGTACAATTTTATTATATGGCAAAGAATTTAGTAATCGTTGAGTCACCTGCAAAAGCAAAAACTATCGAAAAATTTCTGGGTAAGGATTATCATTTAGCTTCTAGTTATGGACATATTTCAGATTTACCTTCTAAAGAAATTGGAGTTGATGTAGAGCATGACTTTAAACCTAAATATATAATTAGTAAAGACAAAAAAGATGTGGTTAGTAAACTTAAAAAGTTAGCTAAATCTTCTGAGATGGTCTGGTTAGCAAGTGATGAGGACCGAGAAGGAGAAGCAATTGCATGGCATTTGTCTGAAGCCTTAAAGCTGAAGCCAGAAAATACAAAACGTATTGTTTTTCATGAAATCACAAAAACAGCAATAGATAAAGCCATCCAAAATCCACGTGAAATTGACTATCACTTAGTAGATGCACAGCAAGCTAGGAGAGTTTTAGACCGTTTGGTAGGTTATGAGCTATCTCCTATTTTATGGCGAAAAGTAAAAGGCGGCTTGTCTGCAGGTAGAGTGCAATCGGTATCCGTACGTTTAATTGTAGAACGAGAACGAGAAATAACTGGTTTTAAAGCTGAAGCTTCCTATAGAATTGATGCAGAATTTAGCACAAAACACGGAGCAAGTTTTAAAGCTAAGCTAGCCAAAAACATAGCTTCTAAAGAAGCTGCTAAAAAGTTTTTAGAGCAAAACCTTGGAGCTGAGTTTAAGGTGGGAGAGCTTGCTACTAAACCAGCGAAAAAATCGCCTGCACCACCATTTACAACTTCAACCCTACAGCAAGAAGCAGCGAGAAAATTATATTTTCCAGTAGGGAAAACCATGAGTTTAGCCCAGCGTTTATACGAATCTGGTCATATTACTTACATGAGAACAGATAGTGTAAATTTATCTGCTGAAGCTAAAAAAGGTGCAAAGCAAGAAATTAATGCGGTTTATGGAGAAAAATATCATAAAGAACGCAATTATAAATCTGGAGCTAAAGGTGCACAAGAAGCCCACGAAGCCATACGTCCTACTAACTTTGCAATCCATAATACAGGTGCCGATTACGATCAGAAAAGATTATACGAATTAATTTGGAAACGTGCAATTGCATCACAAATGAGCGATGCACAATTAGAACGGACTACCGCAAAAATTGAAGCCAATTCACATAAAGATGCTTTTATTGCACGGGGTGAAATGATTAAATTCGATGGATTTTTAAAGGTTTATTTGGAAGGGAAAGATGATGAAGATGAGGAGCAAAGTGGAATTTTACCTCGAATGAAAGAAGGCGATAACCTCGAAAATAATTTTATTCAAGCTACAGAACGTTTTACTCGTCCACCTTCTAGGTATACCGAAGCTTCCTTGGTTAAAAAATTAGAAGAACTTGGAATTGGTCGTCCTTCTACTTATGCACCAACAATTTCTACTATTCAGAATAGAAAATATGTAGAAAAAGGTCAAGTTGAAGGAAGCGAGCGCAAATACACTCAATTCACACTAGCGGAAGATAAAATTCGAGAAAAAATCCTATCTGAAATGGTAGGTTCAGATAAAGGAAAATTAGTGCCAACAGATGTAGGTATGGTAGTCAACGACTTTTTAGTTGAGCATTTTAGTGGCGTCTTAGATTTTAATTTTACGGCAGAACTCGAGCAGGATTTTGATAAAATTGCAGAAGGTAAAAAAGACTGGACACAGGTTTTAAAATCATTTTACAGTAAATTTCATCCAACGGTTAAAGACGTTGAGAAAAATGCAGAGCGAGAAGTTGGAGAAAGAGTTTTGGGAACTGATCCAAAATCTGGAAAGCCTGTAAGTGCGAGATTAGGGAAGTATGGTGCTATGGTTCAAATTGGTTCGGTTGAAGACGAAGAGAAGCCAAAATTTGCAGGATTAAGACCAAGTCAAACTTTACAAAGCATTACTTTTGATGAAGCAATGGATTTGTTTAAATTACCTAAAGAATTAGGAGAATACAAAGGTGAAACGGTAGAAGCTAATGTTGGAAGATACGGTCCTTATGTTCGTTTTGGTAAAAAATTCGTTTCTTTAGAGAAAGATGAAGATCCTTTAGAAGTAAGTTACGAACGTGCATTAGAACTAATAAAAGCTAAAGAAGAAGCAGACAAACCTATATACGAATACAAAGGAAAAGGGGTTCAAAAAGGAGTTGGTCGATTCGGTCCATTTTTAAAATGGAACGACATGTTTATTAACGTGAGTAAAAAATACGATTTTGACAACCTTAGTAATGAAGATATTGAAGTCTTAATTGAAGATAAAATCCAAAAGGAGAAAGATAAATTAATTCATCACTGGAAAGATGAAGGTATTAAGGTAGAAAAAGCAAGATGGGGAAGATTTAAAGTTTCTAAAGGCAAAATTAAAGTTGAATTGCCAAAAACAACCAATGCTGAAGCTTTAACCTTAGATGAGGTGGAAGCCATGCTAGAAAAGAAAACTCCCAAAAAGAAAAAAGTAGCAACAAAGAAAAAAGTTACGAAAACAGCTTCAACTAAAAAGAAAGTATCAACTAAGAATAAGAAATAATAAGCTTAATGGAAGTTTTCTCATTTTTAGAAGCCTTGCCAAGTTCGTTTACACAGCAAGTGCAAAATTTTGAGCCTGGTTGTATTGGCAAAGATGTTCAGTTTTTTCATGAAATTGAAATCGAAAATTGGTCTGGTTTTAATATTGCCATTTTATCGGTTACTGATTTTAACAATGATGAAGCCCCGAACTCAGATTTTTATTTGCACATAAGAAAACATTTATACCAATTGTATAAAGCCAACTGGCAAAAAAGTATACTAGATTTAGGTAATATGCCGGCTGGAAATAAACTTTCAGATAGTTTTTTTGTATTGCAAGAAGTGCAACGTGAATTGATGCGACAAGACATAGTTTTGATTGTTTTAGGTGGTCGCCAAGATTTAACCTATGCTCAATATAGGGCTTACGATAATTATAAATACATGGTTAATTTAGTAGGAATAGATGCTAAATTTGATATTGGTGACGCCGAGCAACCAATATCAGACGAATCTTACGTTAGCCATATGATTGTTAAAAAACCTTATAACTTATTTAATTTTTCGAATATAGGTTACCAAACATATTATGTAAAACAAGAAGAAAAAGATTTAGTAGAAAAATTGTTTTTTGAAGCTTATCGATTGGGTGAAGCAACAACTAATTTAGCCGAGATGGAACCCGTATTAAGAGATGCTGACCTAGTTAGCTTAGATTTAAACAGTTTAAAAGCTTCCGAAATTATTTCAAAAACACACCAAATGGTGAATGGTTTTGAGTCTAAAGAACTATGTGCATTAGCCCGATACAGCGGCTTGAGCCATAAAAACACAAGTTTTGGAATATATAACCTACAAAAGTTTGAAAATATCAATACAATTTCTCAAATTGCGGCTCAAATAATATGGTATTATATTGAAGGTTTACATTATCGTGTTTTAGAAAATCCGAAATTGGACAAATCCAAATTCATACACTATAAAGTGCCTATAAACGAAGAAGTTCTTCACTTTTATGAAAGTGAAAATACTGGAAGATGGTGGATTGAAATCCCTCAGTTTTCGGGGAAACAAAATAAACTAACAGAAGTTTCGTTTCTACCATGTAATAAAAACGATTACCTATTGGCATGTGATCAAACGCTTCCAGAGCGCTGGATGCGAGCGAAATACAAAAATGAAGTTTAATTGAATTAATTTAAATTAAGTCATTTTTAAGAATTAAGTTGTAATTTTGGAAATAATTAAATAGGTTTACGCCTTTAAAATTGACGATAATCAAATGCAGATGAGAAATATTCTTTCAATCTTAGTTTTAGCTTCTTTACTTATAAGTTGTGGTGGTAACGACCGCGGACAGTTAATTGGAGTTAAAGGTAAAAAATGGAATCCAGAGAAGCCTTTTGGTATGGTTCTAGTTCAGGGTGGAGCTTTTATCATGGGGAAATCAGATTACGATATCGCTGGATTAAACAACGCACCAACTAAAACAGTAACTGTTCCCTCTTTTTATATGGATGAAACGGAAGTTACAAACTCAGAATACAGACAGTTTGTACAATGGGTTAGAGATTCTACTATTCGGCAAAAGTTAGCTGAAGCTGCAGAATTAGCAGGAAATGTTCAAGGTGGTGGAGGTAGAAATAACCAAACCATCGGAGATTTTGCATTTAAAAATGCGGCTGACCAAGATGCAGGTAACTTAACTCCTTTTCAGGAATTTTCTAAGCATTACGATCCAATGAATCAAAAAATCAATTGGGATGCTGAAATCATTTGGAATCAAGAAGAATATCCAGATGCAGATTATGTATATGTTATGGATGAATTCTATTTGCCTAACGAGCAATCGTATAATGGTGAGCGCATGATGGATGTTACCAAATTCGCATATTCTTTAAAAACTATGGATGTAGAGGCTGCAGCACGTGAGTCTGGAAATCGTACAAACTTTATCGAAGAGTCTGAAGTCTTGGTTTATCCTGATACAACAGTGTGGATTAAAGATTTTCATTATTCCTATAATGAGCCACTTCATAACGATTACTTTTCGCATGCTGCTTACGATAATTATCCTGTGGTAGGTGTAAATTGGAATCAGGCGAAAGCTTTTTCAGACTGGAGAACACAATACTTAAATAGCTTCAGAAAATCAAAAGGTTTGGAACACGCTAATTTTTTTAGATTGCCAACCGAGGCTGAATGGGAGTATGCTGCACGCGGCGGCTTAGAATCTGGTACGTATCCATGGGGTGGTCCTTATGCTAAAGATGATAGAGCTTGTTTTTTAGCTAACTTTAAACCTTTACGTGGAGATTATGCTGCTGATGAAGCTTTGTATACTGTAGAAGCAGATTCATATCAGCCCAACGATTTTGGATTATACAATATGTCAGGTAATGTTTCGGAATGGGTTGGAACTTCTTATGAGCCTGATTCTTACGAGTACATGTCTAGCATGAGTCCAAACGTGAATAATAAGAAAAACAAACGCAAAGTTGTTCGCGGTGGTTCGTGGAAAGATGTGAGTTACTTTTTACAAGTTAGTTCGCGTGACTACGAATATGCTGATTCAGCGAGAAGTTATATCGGTTTTAGAACCGTTCAAGATTTCTTAGGTAATAACCTTGATTTGAGAAACAAATAATACTTAACAATAAAAATTAAACAAACAACAATTAAAAATTATAAAAATGGCAAAATCAAAAGCACAAAAGAAAATAATGAACATGGTTTATGGATTGGGAGCAGCAATCGTAATTATTGGAGCATTGTTCAAAATTCAACACTTAGAATATGGTTTCTTAACTGGTGGAGTAATGTTAACAATTGGATTATTAGTTGAAGCTGGTGTTTTTGCTATCTCTGCATTCGAGCCAGTAGACGATGAATTAGACTGGTCTAAGGTTTATCCAGAATTAGCGGGTGGAGATGCTGTTGCTGGTAGCGATGATCAACAAATTGAAGATGAGCAAGGAATGTTATCTAAAAAACTAGACAACATGTTAAAAGAAGCTAAGATAGATTCTCAATTAATGGAAAGTTTAGGGCAAAGTATTAAAAGTTTCGAAGCTGCATCTAAGCATATCGCTCCAACTGCTGAGGCTATGGATTCTCAACAAAAATATAGTAGCCAAATTTCTCAAGCTGCAACACAAATGGAATCTTTAAATAATCTATATAAAGTACAAGTTGAAGCAGCTACAAAACAAGCTGAAATTAATCAAGCTGTAACTGATAATGCTGGAAGACTTAAAGATCAAATGGAATCCCTAACTATGAATTTAAATTCATTAAATGGTGTTTATGGTGGAATGTTAAGCGCAATGTCACCAAAGAAATAAGATTCTTTAATCAAACCCCATTTTTAATAAACTAAAAAATTAAATTCAGTACGTATGGCAGGAGGAAAGGAAACCCCAAGGCAGAAGATGATTAACTTAATGTATTTGGTGTTTATAGCAATGTTAGCACTTAATATGTCTAAGGAAGTATTGTCGGCTTTTGGGCAAATTAATGAATCACTTGTTGAAAGTAGTTCAAATTTTGAAGATAAAAACAGCCAGGCACTTGCACAATTAAAGCAAAAAGCCCAAGATCAGCCAGAGCAATTTGGTAAAATATACGATGAAGCAAAAAAGGTTGTTGCACATACCAATGAGCTTTACGGATATTTAGGTTCAGTGAAACAAGAATTCTTAAGCTCTGTTGAAAATCCAACAGATTACGAAACAATGGATAAAGATTCTTATGTAAGTGAATATTTTAGAAAAGGAGACCAGCTTAAACCAGATGGTGAAGCCTTTTTAAATAATATGCGTAGCTATAAGGATAAAATGGTAAGTTTGCTTGGAGATGACCCAACTTACGCACCTTTTGTTAAAACCATCAAAGAAAAATTTAGTGCGGCTGATGTAATGCCTAGAGATGCTGGCGAAAATGCAACTCCACTGAATTATATCAACTACCATTTTGTTGGTTATCCTTTGATTTCTACTATTACCAAACTTTCGAATTTACAACATGATTTAAAAATCATCGAAAACGAAATTTTATCGGTAAAATTAGCAGGACAATTAACATCTATTGCATCGATGGACAATTATTCAACTCTTCTACAACAACCAAAAGGAGCTTACTATCAAGGAGAAGCTTTTGATGGATCTGTGGTTTTAGGACGTGTTGACGAAAGTACTGTACCGGACGAGGTAGATTTAAAGTTCAACGGTAGAAAACTTCAAAAAGATAAAGATTACACTATAGAAGCTGGACAAGTAAAATTAAATGTAACTGCATCTTCTGTTGGTGACCAAAAAATTGAAGGAAAGTTAATTTTCTTGCAAGATGGTAAACCCGTAGAAGTTCCCGTAGATCAATCATTTCAGGTTATTCCAAAACCAAATCAAGCCATTGTTTCAGCTGATAAAATGAACGTAGTTTATCGTGGTGTAGATAATCCAATTACAGTTTCCATGCCAGGCGTTCCAGAAAATAATGTACAAGTTTCTGCACCTGGACAAAATTTAAAAAAATTATCTGGTTCAAAGTATAACTTAGTTCCTTCAACTGGAAAAGAAGTAAAAATTAACGTTACGGGTACTATCGATGGTCAATCTTTCCCTTCAACTGCTGTGTTTAGAATTAAGTCTTTACCAAGACCTACAGGTTCTATTCGTGGACAAATACCAGAAGGTAAGCCAATTAATATCACTAAAAGCGCGCTTTCAAGATCTCCTGTTGGAGCTGAATTTGAAAACTTTGACTTTGATATTAAGGCAGTTGTTAAACGTTTCTCTGTGCGTGTTCCAGGTAGACCAGCTGTTACTGTATCAGGAAATACATTTGATGGTGCAGCACAGCAATTATTAAATTTTGCTAACGCAGGTGATGTTTTAACTATCTTCGATATAAAGGCAGATGTTCCTGGTGTTAACGTACCGAGTCCAACTTCTTTTGAAGTTCAATTGACAAACTAAAATTATTTATATGAAATTTAAGGCTTTTAAACTATCACTTCTTTTTCTTGTTTTATTTGCTGGAAAAGCATTTAGTCAAGCTAATATATTGAATGCTAAAACACCTAAAGAAGTGGGTGTGATGACGGAAGATGAAAAATCTGGGAATAATGACAAGCCACTTGAATATGGTTATATCGGAGACCGCGATGTTTTGTGGGCTAAGACTATCTGGGAAAAGGTGGATTTAAAGCAAAAAGTGAATTTTCCACTTTATTATCCAACTCAGGAAACAATGTTTAGTGACAGTAGAAAACCTTTATTTCAAGTTTTAGTAGAAGCTATTGAAGACGGAGCTTCAGAAAATCCATCTGAATTTGCTATTACTCAAATTTATGGTTCAGATTATTTTAGAGAAGAAGATCAATATAAAGGACAGAAAGCTTTAAATCAATTAAAATATACACGTATTATTGATGCTGGTCTTCCAATATTAGATGAGTATGGTATTGTTGGTACTGAACAACAAGATTTGTATATTGAGCGTTATAAAGAAGGTACGCTTGAGCAGCATTATCCAGCGGACTTAGTAGAGCGTTTGGACTTTTTTGTAGAAACTACTGAAATCTCTGCGCGTGATATATCTTACTATCATATTAAAGGAATGTGGTATTTCGATAAAATACAAGGTGAAATGCGTTACCGTTTGCTAGGTATTGCTCCTGTTGGTGACGATGTACGAACAAAAGGCACTAATGTTGCTTCAACTCCAGTAGAGTACTTTTGGATTTGGTTTCCAGATGCTAGAAATGCTTTACATAAAGCCAAGGTTCTTAATAAAGACAATAGTGCAAAACCAATTAGTTTTGATCATTTGCTAAACTCAAGACGTTTTAATGCTGTGATTTATAAAACTGAAAATGAATATGGAGATAGAAAAATCCAAGAATATATACAAAATGACGCAATGATGCAATTGTTAGAAGCAGATCGCATCAAAGAAGAAATTAGAAATTTTGAGTTAGACATGTGGAATCACTAATTGCAACTTATAATTCATTAATTATTAGAAGCATCCTTTTCGGGATGCTTCTTTAATTTTATATTTTATGTTAGATTATATAGTCGTTGGATTTGGTATATCTGGTTTGTCTGTAACCAGATCACTGTCCAATCGAAAACTTTCATTTGTATTGTATAATAACTCATCTCAAAATGCTAGTTTAGCTGCTGGCGGGCTGGTTAATCCTCTTATGCTTAAAACTGGAAAACCTGTTTGGAATGTAGACGAATTTTTACCTCATGCTAAATCCTTTTATTCTTCATTCAATCAAGAATATTTTTCATCTCTTCCAATTCATCGAGTATTTTTCTCAGTAGAAGACCAAAATAACCATGTTAGTCAATTTCAAAATTCATTAACCAGCTTGTACACAAAATATGCAATACTAGAAGCATATCCAAACATTAATGCTCCTTATAAAATGAGTGAAGTGCTTGGAGGTGGAGTAATCCAAATTCAGCGATTATTACAAAATGAGTTGTATAACTTGAAACAACAAAATAAAATTTTCACAGAAACTTTTAATCATGATTTGTTAGTTTTTCATAAAAACCACATCGAATACAAAGGCACTAAAGCAAGAAACATTATATTTTGTGAAGGTTATGGTATTTGCTTAAACCCTTTTTTTAAACAACTTCCCATTCAAGGAAACAAAGGCGAATATCTACTTTTTAAATCGAGAGAGCTTCAACTAAATGCTATTTTAAAAAACAAATATTTTCTTATTCCTTTAGGAAACGATGTGTATAAATATGGAGCTACCTATAATCGTAATGACTTCAGTAAGCTAGCTTCACAAGAAGCTCGCGAAGAGATGTTAGTCTATTTAGATAAATTGATAAGTTGTTCTTATGAAATTATTGAACAAATAGCTGGAATACGGCCTACCGTAAAAGATAAGAAGCCTATTTATGGTACACATCCCATTTACAAAAATATGCACATTTTAAACGGAATGGGGAGTCGTGGTTTAATGATGGCGCCTTTGCTTGCCGAAGAATTATTACGACACATAGAGCAGGGAGAACCGCTAAGAAAAGAAGTAGATGTAAAGCGTTTTATAGCTACTTAGCTTTTTCTGGGTCGTAACTCATAAAGAAATTAATCCATATGTTTCTAGAAAGTCTTAGGTTAATTGGCATTAAAAAAATTAATGCACCTAAAATTATAAAAAAAGAAGTGAGTTTATCTAATGAAAAAAAATAGTACGATATTATAAAACTCGCAACAGCTATAGCAACGCCAAGTCCATAACTTACGTACATAGCACCATAAAAAAACGATGGCTCTATTTTGTATTTTGTGCCGCAATGTGAGCAACGTTCATTCATGGCTGTTGCTTTAGATAAATTGAATGGATTACTCGATTCGTACATGTTTTCTGATTGGCAAACAGGACAAGTTCCGGTAAAAATACTATAGAGTTTAGAGCCTTTCAGCATTTTTGATTTATTTAATGTTTTGGAATGTAAAAATAACAATATTTGCAAAAAGAAATTGTGACCAATGATACATATTAATAATTTGTCTGTTTCCTTTTCAGGCGAATATTTGTTTAAAGATATTAGTTTTAGATTAGCAGCTGGCGACCGTATAGGTTTAGTTGGAAAAAATGGAGCTGGTAAGTCTACGATGCTTAAAATTATTTCTGGCGAAATGCAAAAAGATACCGGCGAAGTAGCTAAAGAAAAAGGCATACGTATAGGCTTTTTGAAACAAGACATAGACTTTGAAGAAGGCAGAACGGTAATTGAAGAAGCACACCAAGCTTTTTATGAAATTAAAAAACTTGAAGCTGAACTCGAAGTAATTAACCAAGATTTAGTTGACAGAACAGACTATGAGTCAGATTCCTACCATCAACTTATGGTCGATTTAACCGAAAAGCAAACCCAATACGAATTTCTAGGTGGATATAACTATAAAGGTAGTGCTGAGCGGGTATTAAAAGGCTTAGGTTTTTTAGAAAGCGATTTTGATAAACTTACCGATACATTTTCTGGCGGTTGGAGAATGCGAATCGAGCTTGCTAAGTTGCTTCTACAAAATAACGATATTTTGCTTCTCGATGAACCTACCAATCATTTAGATATCGAAAGTATTATTTGGCTTGAAAGTTTTTTAACTAATTATGCTGGATGCGTGGTTATTGTCTCGCACGATAAAATGTTTTTAGATGAAGTAACCAACCGTACCATCGAAATTTCACTAGGTAGAATTTATGATTATCCTAAAAATTACTCCGATTTTAAAGTTTTACGAGAAGAGCTGATGGAGCAGCAACTTTCTGCTCAAAAAAATCAACAAAAAGAAATTGAACAAACCGAAAAACTGATTGAGAAATTTAGAGCAAAAGCAACTAAAGCTTCCATGGCTCAATCGCTGATTAAAAAATTAGATAAAATTGATCGCATTGAAGTAGACCAAGAAGATAATGCGAGCATGAATATTAAGTTTCCTATTTCTGTAAATCCTGGGAAAGTAATTGTTGAAGCTGAAAATGTATCTAAAACTTATGGCGATAAAAAGGTTTTAAATGACTTTAATTTCATGATAGAACGTGGAACTAAATTGGCTTTTGTTGGCCAAAATGGACAAGGAAAAACCACGCTTGCAAAAATTATTATAGGAGAGATTAAACATCAGGGCAATTTAAAATTAGGACACAATGTGCAGATTGGATATTTTGCTCAAAACCAAGCTGAGTATTTAGATGGGAATAAAACCGTACTCGATACTATGATCGATGCTGCTAACGAGACTAACCGAAGTAAGGTAAGAGATATACTAGGTTCATTTTTGTTTCGTGGAGATGAAGTAGAGAAGTATGTAAAAGTTTTATCTGGCGGCGAAAGAAACAGGCTTGCATTAGCCAAAATGTTATTAAGCCCTTTTAATGTGTTGGTAATGGATGAGCCTACAAATCACTTGGATATACAATCTAAAAATGTATTAAAAAATGCATTGAACAACTTCGAAGGAACCTTAATTTTAGTTTCGCACGACCGTGATTTTTTACAGGGTTTAGCAGACCGAGTGTTCGAATTTAGAAACCATGAATTAAAAGAATTTTTAGGAGGAATCGACGACTACTTGAAAGAGCGTAAGCTAGGCGATATGCGTCAGGTAGAAAAAGCAAATACCAACCCAAAAGAAACAGTGGTTAATGCTGTACAAAGCAAACAATCTTATAAAGATCAAAAAAAACAAAAATCTTTAAAAAATAAACTCTCAAAAGTAGAATCAGAAATTAGTAAATTAGAAAAAGAGATAAAAAAAATAGACCAAGATTTGCAAATAAATTACGAAGAAACTATTGCTAAAGAAAATTTTTTTGATCAATACAACCAAAAGAAAGAACGCCTGTCTAAACTTATGAAAGATTGGGAAGAAGTTCAATTAGACTTAGAAAGCTAACTAATTTATCAACACAAATTAAATTTTCATGAGAAAAATAATACTTGCTATTCTTGGCTTAATTATTATAGTAATTTCAATTTTTGGCGCTATTTATTTAGTAAAAAGTAATAAAAAGGAAGTTGCTGTTAAAAAAGACATTGCAAAACCTATTTCAGTTAAAGAAGTTCAAAACGCAGATATTTTAGTTGAAATACAAACTAACGGTAACTTAACAGCACTTAATAAATTCGAAATCTTTAGTGAAGTGCAAGGGGTTTTTACGCCAGCCAAAAAATTATTTAGACCAGGTCAAGCATACCAAGCTAACGAAGTTTTAGTGAATATTAATGATGAAGAATTTTTAGCAAGTTTAAAATCGACTAAAAGTGAGTTTATTAATTTATTAGTTTCTATAATGCCAGACATCCGCTTAGATTATGCTGAACAGTATGAAACTTGGCAAACCTATTTAAACTCCTTATCTGTTCATAAAAATCTACCGCAATTACCAGAAATTAAAGATGAAGCATTTAAGTATTTTATTAATGGTAGAGGCATATTGACTTCTTTTTACAACATCAAAAATTTAGAAGTTCGCTTAGCTAAGTTTACCATTCGCGCTCCTTTTAAAGGAGTTTTAACTGAAACCGATATCACTTCTGGAACATTAATAAGACCAGGTCAACGATTAGGCGAGTTTATCGACCCTAGTGTAATGGAGCTTGAAATTGCTTTGCAAAAAAACTTCATTAATTTTATTCAAGTTGGCGATACGGTTAGCTTAAATTCAATTGATGATACACCAACTGCAAAAGGTGTAATTAGCAGAATTAATAGCCAAGTTGACCCTAATTCTCAAACTATTCAAGTTTTTGTTAATGTAGAAAACAAAAACCTTAACGAAGGCATGTATTTAGAAGCAAATATTAAAGGACAAACTATAAAAAATGCCTTTCAATTGAATCGCTCGCTTTTAAATAATAACAACGAAGTTTTTGTGGTAAAAGATTCTGTTTTAGCACTAAAGAAGGTTAAACCACTACATTATAGTACAAATACAGCGATTGTAAAAGGGCTAGAAAATGGCGATGTAATTATGACGTCTAACCTGTCTAGTGCCTATTCAGGAATGCTAGTAAAGCTTAACAAAAACTAATCGATCTTGAAAAAATTAATTACTTATTTCATTAAATACGAAGTTGCAGTAAATGTAATTATTCTAGCCTTTGTAATTTTTGGTTTTGTAGGTGTCTTTAGTTTAAAATCTTCTTTTTTCCCACTCCAAGAATCGAAAATTATAACTGTGAATATTACCTATCCAGGTTCTTCACCCGAAGAAATCGAAGAAGGAATTATTTTAAAAATAGAAGATAATCTTAAAGGTTTAGAAGGAATTGACCGCACCACGGCAGTTGCTAGAGAAAGTGGGGGTTCTATTACTGTTGAAATTGAAGATGGCGAGAACATCGATGTCATGCTTACGGAAGTAAAAAACGCCGTAGATCGCGTGCCTAATTTCCCAATCGGAATGGAACCGCTCGTAGTTGCTAAAACTGAAAACGTTCGCCAAACTATTGAGTTTTCAGTTTCTGGAAAAGATGTTCCGTTAAAAACTTTAAAAGATATTAGTTATAAAATAGAATCTGATTTACGAATGATCGATGGGATTTCACAAATAGAAATTCGTGGTTTTCCTAATGAAGAAATTGAAATTGCCTTAAGTCAAGATGCGCTCTTAGCTTACAACCTAACTTTCGACGAAGTAGCTCAACGTATTGCAGGCTCTAATATGCTTTCAACTGGCGGAACTATAAAAACCGATGCAGAAGATTATTTAATACGAGCAAATACCAGAAGTTATTACGCAGATAAACTTAACAACGTAGTAATAAAAACTACTAGTAATGGTTCTCCCATTCAATTAAGCGATGTTGCTTCAGTTCGCGATCGCTTCGAAGAAACTCCTAATGCCTTGTATTTTAGTGGCAATACAGCAGTTAATATGGTAATTAGCAATACCAATTCAGAAGATTTGTTATCTACAGCCAGTGAAGTAAAAGACTATATCCAAGAATTCAACTCAGCCAATAATAATGTACAGCTAAATGTAGTAAGTGATTCTTCTATAACACTAGAGCAACGTACAGCTTTGCTCATGGAAAATGCAGCTGTCGGAATTTTATTGGTTATTGCATTTTTATCTATTTTTCTAAACATTAGGCTTGCACTTTGGGTTTCTTTAGGATTGCCACTTTCTTTTTTAGGAATGTTTATTTTTGCAGGGCTTTTTGGCGTAACCATCAATGTGCTCTCTTTGTTTGCCATGATTATTGTAATCGGTATTTTGGTAGACGATGGAATTGTTATTGCAGAAAACATTTACCAACACTACGAAAGCGGAAAACCACCTATTAAGGCTGCAATAGGTGGAACTTTAGAAGTAATACCACCCATAACATCTGCTATTCTAACTACCATTTTAGCTTTTGCAACTTTTTTCTTTTTAGAAGGAAGAATAGGAGAATTTTTTAGTCAAGTTTCTATAGTTGTTTTGCTTACACTCACTGTATCATTAATTGAAGCTTTCATAATTTTACCCGCACACATTGCACATTCAAAAGCAATTCAACCAAAAGTTCCTGGAAAAAAACGTAAAACATTAGTTGGAAAGTTTTTCGCTAAAATGAAAAATGTAAATGCCTTTGGCGATAAAATTATGGGATTCTTGCGTGATAAATCTTACGCCCCTATTTTAAAATTTGCTCTACATAATCGAATTTTTTCACTTTCCATTATATTCGCTAGTTTAGCATTAACGCTTGGTGCTATTGGAGCAAACGTAGTAAAAGTTACTTTTTTTCCAAGTGTAGCCAGCGATCGAGTGGATATAAATTTGTTAATGACCGAAGGAGTAAATCCAGAACGTACCGATTCAATAATTTCTATTGTTGAAGCTGCAACCTGGCGAGTTAATGAAGAGTTTTCGAAAAAACAAAGCGGAAATTTACAAGTGGTTGAAAATACAGTAAAAAGAGTTGGTCCAGGTAATAATAAAGCATCGGTTCAGGTAAATTTATTGCCTGGCGAAGATCGCGACTTTTCTTCTGCAGAAATTACCAATGCCATTCGAGAAGAAACAGGACCCATTTATGGAGTTGAAAGTTTAACTTTTGGTTCAGGAAGTAATTTTGGGGGTTCACCAGTTTCAGTTTCTTTGTTAGGGAATAATATTGAAGAGTTACAAAACGCTAAAACTAAATTAAAAGCTTGGATGGAAGATAATCCACAGCTTAAAGATGTTATAGATAATGACCCAAAAGGCATCAAAGAAATTGAAATTAATTTGAAGCCAAGCGCCTATGCCTTAGGTTTAGATTTAGGAGAAATTATGCGCCAAACTCGAAATGCATTTTTTGGGAGAGAAGCACAACGCTTTCAGCGAGGTAAAGATGAAATTAGGGTTTGGGTCCGGTACGAGCTTGAAGATCGTTCATCGATTACAAACTTAGACGAATTACGCATCAATACACCCTCAGGAAGTAAAGTGCCGTTTAACGAAATTGCTTCTTACCAGATTATTCGTGGTACAGAATCGATTAGCTACTTAAATGGAAAACGCGAAATTAGAGTAGATGCCGATTTAGAAAATCCAAATGATAGCTCTACTGAAATTCTTGCTGAAATACAGAACGAAGTAATTCCAGCAATTTTAAATGAAAACCCAAGTTTGTCGGTAGTCTACGAAGGTCAAAATCGCGAAGCAGGAAAAACAATAAATTCAGCTAAAGCTACTTTTCCTGTCATTATATTTTTAATTTTTGTAGTAATTGCCTTTACTTTTAGAAGCTTCAGCCAGCCCATAATGCTTATTTTATTAATTCCGTTTAGCTTAGTCGGTGTAGCTTGGGGTCATTATATTCACGGTTTCCCAATCAACGTTTTATCCTTATTAGGAATCATTGCTTTAATCGGAATTATGGTAAACGATGGTTTGGTGTTAATTGGCAGGTTTAATAACAATTTGCGCGAAGGTTTAAAATTTAACGATGCACTTTATGAAGCTGGAAAATCTAGGTTTAGAGCTATATTTTTAACATCCTTAACTACGATTTCTGGTTTAGCACCTCTAATTTTCGAACAAAGTAGGCAAGCTCAATTTTTAATTCCTATGGCTATTTCCATTGCTTATGGAATAGGAATAGCCACCATACTCACTTTGCTTCTGTTGCCTATTTTCTTATCCTTAAGCAATTCGATAAAAGTGACTCTAAAATGGTTAATTACAGGAAATAAAATTGAAAAAGAAGAAGTAGAACGTGCTATAAAAGAAAAGAATGAAGAAGCAAATTATGAATAAAAAATTAGTCTTTTTAGTCTTTCTATTGTTTTTTGTATTCATACAATCAAAAGCACTTAGCCAAGAAATACTCACAAAAAAAGAAGCAGTTAAGTCGGTTTTAGACAATAATTACGGAATTAAAATAGCTGAAAATAATGTTGAAATTGCAGAGAATAATAAAGGAATATTAAACTCAGGTTACTTACCCACATTAACCACAAATATGGGATGGGATTTTAGTTTACAAGACCGACTAGCTGAAATTGATGGTCGTGATCCTTTAGATCAAAATGATTTAGAAACACAACGTTACAATGCTAATTTGGATTTAAACTATACCTTATTTGACGGTATGGGTAGGATATATAATTATGAGCAACTAAAATTACAATACAATTTATCTCAGTTAGAAGCTCGTGAAACTATAGAAAATACACTTATACAAATGTTTAGTGTTTATTATGAACTAGCAAGAAGACTCAAAAATGTTGAAGTGTTAGAAAACACACTAACTCTGTCTAAAGAACGTTTGCAGCGTGTAGAATATCAGTTTGACTATGGACAAATAAATAAATTAGCCGTCCTTAATGCAGAAGTAGATGTAGCTAACGATAGCATCAATTTAATTGATGAACAACAGAATTTAGTCAACACTAAAAGAGATTTATTAGTCGTTATTAATGAAGAACTGACTGAAAAATTCGTGGTAGATACCACAGTTACTTTTACACCTCTTCTTCAAATAGAGCAATTTATTGAAGAAGCAGAACAAAACAATGTTTCTGTTCAAATCATTGAAGAAAATTTATTGATTTCAGATTACGATAAAAAACTTAGTTTCACAGGATATTTACCCCGATTAGACTTATTTGGTTCCTATGGCTGGAACAGAAATATAAGTCCAGAGTCACCATTCTTTCCTGGCTCTACACAAACCACAAAAGGATATTCTGCAGGGGTTAGCTTAAGTTGGAACCTGTTCGATGGTGGACAAACTTCGGTGCGTATTCAAAATGCTAAGGTAGCTTACGAAAGTCAGCAAATTCAAAAAGAATTAATCAAACAAAATGTAAATCGTGATATTAAAAATGCTTTTGAAAATTACAAGAATCGCTTGTATATATACAAATTACAAAAGAAAAATGTAACCACGAATAAAAATAACTTCGACCGAACTCAAGAACAGTTTAACATCGGGCAAGTAAATTCTGTTGAGTTTAGGCAAGCTCAATTAAACTTATTGAATGCACAAACCAGTTATAATTTAGCAAAATACGATGCTAAATTAGCCGAAGTACAATTGCTTCAACTAACAGGACAATTATTAAATACTGAATTTTAAATGAAAGAACATTTTTTTCAATGTCCACATTGCTGGGAAGAAATTAGCATTTTAGTCGATGTTTCAATAACTCATCAAACCTTTATTGAAGATTGTGAAGTCTGTTGCAATCCAATTCAATTTTCAGTTACAGTTGAAGCTGCTGAAATTAAAGGATTTCAAGCCGATTCAATAGAGCAATAATTTTATAGAAATATTTTTGCAGATCCACATTTAGTTGTATATTTGCAATCCAAATCGCGGGATAGAGCAGTAGGTAGCTCGTCGGGCTCATAACCCGAAGGTCACTGGTTCGAGTCCAGTTCCCGCTACTAAGTTCAAAAAGAGGTCATTTTCGACCTCTTTTTTATTTTTTAATTTCTTCAATCTCTTACTGGCATTGAGAAGCAGTTGTATCGATTTTGTAAATTTAATGGTTGCAACTCTACCATCTTCAAAAACCAGTTTTTCTGAAAAGATGCAGCCAAGAATTTTATTTTTAGTCTTACCATCAACTGATTTGTAGTATTCTACAAGATTTTCTAGCATTGGTATCTGTTTGTCAACATAATCTTTAAAAGGTGATGTTTGTTTATTGAGTTCGTCAATTTGGTTATTGATTTTGAATAGTTTAGAATTGATTGAGTTTTTCAATTCTTGATAATCTTCTGAAGATAGTTTAGCATCCATATACTCATTGTTAATAAACTCTCTTCTTTTGTTTAGCTTCTCCACCTCGAACTCTAAGTTCTTAATAGAACTTTTCCTGTTGGTTGAACTGCTTTCAAAGGTTCGTTTGAGAATATTTCTATAGGTGCCGACCACCTTAGCAGAGAACTCTATTTTAGAAAGTATGTCCTCAACTTTTTTATGGAGAATATCTATAGGATACCTATCACATTTTACATGGGGCTTGGTGCAGATGTAATAGTGATATTTTACACCTTTTCTTCCAGTAGATGCGTAAGCAGATAAGGACCTTTGGTGTTTCTGACAGAAAAGGTGTCCCTTCAGTGGATAGAGGTTTGTTTTATCTGATTTAAAGTTCATTTTTCTTACCCTACCATTCAAGGCTTCATTGGCAGCAGCAAATAGTTCTTCAGAGACTATCGCAGGATGCATTCCTGAAACAATCATTTGAGGTTGCTCACCTAATTCTTTAACTACTATTTTTCCTGAGTAAGTAATATTTCTGATAAGGTTAGGAAAATTACTTTTTGATATTTGAATTCCTTTAGAATTCATCCAACGTCTTATTTCGTCAGCAGTATTTATTCCAGCTGCCATTTTTTCAAAAGCCTCTTTTATTAATGTTGCGTCTTGGTTAAATTCAAGAGTAGAATCACCATTAATCCTAATGTTGTTATATCCAATAGGAGCTCTACCAGTGTAGCAACCGTTTTCTCTTGCCTTGCGAGTTCCTTCCTGTGTTCGTATTGATATTTTTGTATTTTCGATTTCTGGAAGTGCATAACTTATAGCTTCTAGGAGTAAGGATTCTGGGTTGGTTTCATCGACCTGACCTTCTACAAATTCGACTTTACAACCCAATGCTAAAAGTTTAGCCTTTTCATTGAATGACAGTTCTATTTTTCGAGAAAATCTGTCCACTCTAAGAATAACGATGGCATCAATAGCATTATCTGTTTTATTATTCGCTTTCACTAATGATACAATACTTTTCCACTTAGGTCTGTTAAAATTCTTAGCTGAAAAGTCCTCACGGTAACATGCCAAGATGTTATATCCTTTTGTCTGACAATACCGTATAATAGTCTCTTCTTGATATCCTAACGAATAGCCCTGTTGCGCTTGTTCATCCGTGGATACGCGTGAATATACAATTACATTTTTCATAGTTTAAGCTACTTTTTGAATTTGTTTAATGATTCTATTATCACTATTGCTAATGTCCATAATCTTATTCTGCTTGCAATTATTTTTCAAACTTTTTTTCATGTGATATTGATACTCAATATTTGCCATTTTGACAAAAAAGTTCCTTAAAGTGTTTAGGTCCTGGTCGGATAGTCCTTTCACTTCATCTTTTAATCTCTTTTTAAGGTTTGTGTTAGTTATCATAATCTGTTGTTTTTAGGCATAAAGAAGGAGGTTTACACATCTATAAACCTCCCAAGTATAAAAACGACGTTAAGCCGCCTTTTGAAGGTTGTGGTGTTCCCTTAACCTTACCTCAGAGGCCATTACGAACTGAGGGTTGAGTTCATAGCCTACATATCTTCTATTGTTCAGTAGAGCGACTTCACCTGTTGTTGATGTTCCTGAGAATATATCAAGGACAGTATCTCCCGGTCTTGAAGTAGATAGGATAAATATAGACGGCAGGCTCAACGGGAAGGTGGCAGAGTGTTCCATGTGGAAGCCCTCTTCTCTGCATTTTTTTCTTAGTTCATAGGTGTTTCCTACATTATGTTTTAGAATATTCTCTCTAAAGTCTAATCCTGACACTAACTTAGGTTCTTTGGCTTCTAATGTTCCAATTGATATTCCACTTTCTATGTCTTCTACCTTTTTAAGCCATTCCTTGTCAAAGTAGAAGTCCTTGGACTTCACGAAATGGAAGATGGGTTCAAAGTTTCTAACACTCCCTTTATTTGGTGTGTACTGTGGGTTGGGTTTTAACCATAGATATTTGTCCACATAACGCCAACCCCTTTTTCCCATTTCGATAAGGAACATCTCTGGTACCATCTGGTACTGTCCGTCCTTTATCCTGTCGTTGATGTTGACGAACAGCGAACCTTCATCCTTCATTACTCTATTGACTTCGTTGAAATACGGTACCAGTTCATCTATAAATGCTTTGGCTGTTTCTTGGTGTCCTAGTTGGTCTTTACCGATACCGTAGTCCCTCATATCGAAATAAGGGGGAGAGGTGACCACTGTCTGAACCGAACCATCTTCAAGTTCCGAAAGGTCAATCGAGGACTTGTTGTAGATGTCCACGCTCTCGGTATGGAACTCATAGGAGTCAGGGACGTTATCTTGGTTTTTCTTTTTGTTAGATTCCCTTTCCAAGAGTTCGTTCACCTTGTTAAGAGATGATTTACCACTTTCCACAGACGATAAAAGTTTATCGATTTTGGTGTTGCCTTCACCATAGAGTTCAATACATTTTTTCTTGATGGACTTGAGAGTGTTCACTCTGTATCGTCCTATTTGTCCAAGTGCTTGCTCCTTTTCCTCCTTGGCCTGTGCAGCCTGAGGACAAAGGTCTGTCCTTCTTCCTTTGCCCACTGAATAGTATTGTTCGTAGAACTCTATTTCACGTAGGATTTCAAGGTTTGATTTTTCCCGGAATTGGTTGGTGGAGATTGATACTAAGTCCATTTCTTGTTCCTCCACGTTAAGAAATACAACAGGTACTTTTTCGATATTTAGTTCCAGAGCAATGTTGTATCTGAGGTTACCAGATATTATACTTAGGCTCGGTGTTACTAATAGTGGATTGAGTAATCCAATTTCAGCGATATTTTGTTTTATTTCGTCATAGTTAGAAGGGACCTTATACATTGATGCGGTCGTTTGGTTTACCTTCAGTTCTGCAGTGGCGACCATAACCACTTGTGTGTTTTCATTAAAATCATCCATTATATTTAAAAGATTTATAAAAGAACATTAACGCAGTCCTTGCGGCTTTTTGACGAGTTATTTGCTCTCGTAAAAGAGGATTCAAGAGACCTCCTTATGAGTTCTCAAGTTTTCTAGTAACTACCTTCGAAGGGTTTAATTAAGTTTATATTAAACTTCCTATTCTTAACTTGATGGGACAAATATAGCACGACATGAAAACATATGCAAATAAAATCATATTTTTTTAATAAAAAATATAAACCTATATTTCATAGGTGTTTCCAGAGGTGTCCAAGAGTTCTATAGGTGCATTTGATTGTATATACTTATAAATCTTTTCCTCGGCAAAGGATTTTAAGTTGGGGTCTTTAAGCCCTTTAGGAAACTTAGTAGTGCTAGCAATGAATACGCTGATGTAGCCGTACTTTCGGTATTCCCCTTTAATTTTATACGGCCACTTAACTTTAGCGATGATGGTATCGTTAGTCTTTCTGTTCTTGGCAATGGATAGGGTATACTGTATGTTGGACCTATATTCAATCTCTATCAGCTTCTCTTTGTAGAATTCTGAGAACTCGATTATTCTTTTATTTTCTTCTTTGTTTCTGAAGGATTCGTAAGCAGTCTCTATTATTTCTTTAACATATCCTTTAACAGCGCTGGGTGTATCGGTAATTTCACTAAGTGCTCTAAAATCAAATTTTTCAAGGTTGATGTTCTTTTTTTTCATACGGAAATATTTCTTCAAATATAAGCATATTGTTTATCATATGTTTTTATGTTTTTTTTTGAAAACTACAATATTTATAGTAAAACAGTGAATAATTATGGAAAAAGAAAAATTCGTATTTAGTTTCGATATAAAGGATTTCGATGATTTAGAACAACTTATCTCCGCAATTAAAAATGTAATAGCATTGACAGAGGATGGAGGGTTTCTATCAAAGTTGCAGGGTGAGTTTACTAAACCAATATACGTCGAAAGGAAAAATATAACCATAAATATATATAAGGAGATAGAAGAAGAGCTCCCGTTTTAATCTCGTTTTATTATGGAAATTTTTAGAAAAATTCTAGATGATATTAAGTTCGATGAAGTGGGAGGGATGTGTACTATCACAGATGTACCAGAAACGCCGACAGAGGATTTAGCATTTCTCTATATTCTTATGGGTATTCAATCTCATATACTCTGCGAAGAGGGTTTAAGCTTTCCGACACATATGGACCGCTTTGAGGTTCATGTAGAACCTAATAAGGAAAATATAGAAAGAAATGCTTTCAGTCTTGAAGGTATAATGGAACAAATCAACTACTTCAATTACAAGCTCATGTATGATAAGTCGTTCCTGAAAACTCAGGTGATGTTCCGTGATGATGAAACACTACCTACTTTAGTATTACATTTTTTTTCTTTTAATAAAGTAACGGGAACTTCTATTGTTTCACACGAATCTATCTTATATCCTTTTACTTTTCTTGATTATCGGAAAGGTTTCATCAATGATGAGAGAATCAAGGTCATGGAGTTACATGGTATTAACTCTGAATTTATCAAGTATCTCCCAAATACTAATCTATGTCCTATACATTTCAACGACAATGGACAGTTACTTCCATTAGAAGAATATGAAAAGAATAGAAATCATTGGGAACGATAATGAACTCAATTGTCTGGGAAATAGGGCTAGTAGTTTTTGTTTTATCTACTCCTGAAACAAATACACCACGAATAGGGATTATCCCTTTCATAAAGTACGATAGCGAATTATATGAATAGAACAACTGAAAAGGTTCAAGTAATATTGGACCAAATTAAAAACAAAGAATTATATAAAAACTACTTTACACTTGTTACCATTGAATATAAATGGACTGACTTCAAAGAACATAATCAATCCATTAGTAAGTGGTTTCAGAAGCTTAGCAACTCCATGGCGAAGACTGGAGGTATTATGAATCGTGAGTGGTTTAAAAGGATTGATAACGGATTCTATAAGTTTGAGATTGAAGAACAGCTTCTAAGATTATGGATAGCGCTTGAAAGTAAAGAAAAAATTAGTAAAACAGACTTGGTTACAAGAATACGAAAAATCAAACCACTTCCGATTTCTTATGAGGTTGGGATTCAAGACTGGGATATGCTCGAGAAGAACTTTGGCGAATTATTTAACAATAGAACTGGCATAGAAGTATTTGGAAATATTAAGCGAAACGACTATTTCAAGTTGGTGTACGAGTTGGGGTAATATTTGAAGACTTTTTTATTAATAGTAAAGATTTGAGTTTTTTATAATTTAATAAAGCAGTTTGACTTTTAATTTTTTTTCTATTAAGATTTTAAAAATTATTATTTATGGATGAAATATTAAAAGAAAAGATTTGTCCGATATGTGGTGAAGAAGTTACAAAATCGGAGTATTTAGAGGAGATTTTTAAGGAATCCCCAAAAGTAAATTATTTAGCTCATATGGTAACTCATTACCGGCATAATCATATAGAATACTGGAATCGTTGTTGGGGACCAAATGGGAGGTATTACAGGTCTAATTGGTTTGGTGATTATGAAGAAGAGAAAAAGAAAGTCAATGAAAGAGCGAAAAGGCAAATCATTAGAAAAGGTAAAGAGACATTAAAAAGGTTATCTATCAAGTCAACTGATTTCCAAATGCTGCAAGGTACTGAGAAAATGACACTTGACTTGGCTATTAAGCAACTTGATTAATGCACCAATAATCCAATGGGTTTTCATATGATGTTTTGATAAAAAAGTAGTATCTAATTACTTATTTAGAGAAGATGTTGAACCTTGATATTATGATTTTACGGTAGTTCCTTTTTATGTCTGCTGACAAGAACGATTTATCTACCCACTCTGTTATTATTGGTAATTTTTTTACAGTTCGTTTTGAAACGCCTTTTAAATATAGAAATAGTGATGTTATCACATGCTTTTGTAGTTTGTAATGGGTTAAATTACAAATCTGCTTGGTTTACTCTTTATTATTTCTTTAATGAATAACCCTTATTTTAAATCCTTTGTAAAACCCAATACCAAAATCTACAAACCATTTTATAGTCAAAAATGCCAACCATAACAAGTTTACTGTAATATGCCAAACCAATTTAATAAGACCAAAGGCTAATTGAAAAAACATAAAAATGAGTTGCAAAGTAGCGGCATTTTTACCTCGAACTTGAATACCTCCCATTTTGAAACTAGAATAGTTTGGCTTTAGCAAGTTGTAAGAACCTCTCTTGTTTTTTATGGAGGTACTTACTCCTGATTTAGATACGTTGAAGTTAAAGGGACCACTTTTATATCTGCCGATAAATTGGAAATTCCCATTTTGTAAACCTACCCTGGCACCTTTAAAAAGTCGTTTATGAAGCCTAATACCATGATTGGTATTTATTGTAGCACCATAACCATCTTTTGAAATTGTTTTAGTTGCAGACACACCGCTAGTCCTTGAGACTCTAATGTTTTTTCCACGATATTCTATCCGTTTAGAAGTTGTTTTATCTTTATGTGGCATAAGTATAGCATTTAATAAAAGCTTTCATAGATAGCTTATCTTTTCATTTTGCACTTAAATTAACAATCATCTCATTTTCTAAATCGTAATAATAGTTTACAATTTCTCCTGATATAAATAGTCCTATTGCTCTTTCAATTATATCATAAGGAACAACAAACCATTCTCTTGGGGTTATTCTGTTATTATTTTTATCATAAATGTCAATTTGTAATTGAGCTGGTTTAAAGAATCGATGTATTAAGTTTTCAAATTTTTGGGTATTTACATTTACACATTTAAAGCTTGATATAAGCTCTACATCTGCGTTTAAATAGGTTGCTTCTTTACTAGCGTTTATTAGTCTTTTTTGAACTGGAACGGTTGAAAAACCTATTTTATAAAGGTTCTTGATTTTACTTATTTCTGGGTGGTTTGACTTTGATTTTAATACATAAATCCAACCTGTTTCTTGGTCTTCGGCATCTAACTGTTCTGCGTTTGTAAATAATTCTTTTTCACTGTCTTTTTCTAAATCGGTTACGATACGACCACCTTTGTATAATTGCTTGCCTAATGAGCGATAAAACATATTGCTATATGTACCATTGTCGAAAACTGTTCTTGTACGTACGTCTTTTCTGGTTCTTTCGCCAAATTCTCTAACGGCTTCTGAAATATCTCCTACTTCCAAATAAAGCATTACCCCGTCTAATATGTAGAATTTACCTTCAATTAAATTCTTTTCTACATTTTTAAAAGGTTTTAAACTTCTTAAACCTAGCTTTAATTCTTTATGCACTTTTTTGAATAGCTTATCGTATTTCTCAAATTCACTATCTGACATCGGTTTTCGTTGCGCTACAAAATCTGCTTCCTTTTTTTCTTTTGGTGTATGTTTAAAATCAAAGATGCTTTCATCTACATCGTCTTCATCAAGTATTCCTAAATCATCATTTAGGATATCGTCTATGGATTCAGGTTTTTTAGGTTCAAATAGTAGGTTATGTCGGTCTGCATCTTTTAATTGAAACTTCTTTTTATCATTTTCTCTAAACCCTTTTAAACGCATGTATAAACGCATTTCTGTTATGCCATTACCTTGTTCCGGTTCACGGTTGTGTTCATCTATAAATGCATTGACTTCTTCAAAGGATTCTAACAAACGTGTATCTGATGTTTTTACTTGTGATGAAGTGTTGTTGTTTTCATCTAAAATTCCTAAATCATCATCTTCAAATATATCGTCTATGCTTAATTTCTTTTTAGGCATTTTTGTTTCGTTTGCGTTTTAATTCTTTTATAAAGATAACAGCTTCTGCCATTCTTTTTTCTTTTGGGTCTAATGATTTTATGTCTGGATTTTTACCTGTTTTTTGCACCCAAGCTTTAATTTTAGGCCATAAAACTATGGCTTCTTCTTCGGTCATCTGAATTCGAGATGCATCAATGGTTTCCTGTATGGTTCTCAGTACTTTTGTGGTTACTGATTTTGATAGAATTTCGAAAGCTTTTTGAAATGGATTGATGCTATCGATTAAATCAATATGGATATCATCTATATTGACAAAGGTATCTGCCATTTTGATGAATTTACGATTGCCTTGTTCTTCAATAGTACCATTCTTTATTACTGAATCTGTAACGATGTGTTGCCTTACTTCTTCTATTTCATCATCTGATAAATCAGGATAAGTTTCTTTAATGATTTTTGGAATTAAAACCTGATTGATGACTTCTGGCTCGATGCTTTCACTTGGCATTGCCTTAAGCATATCGTTATCTTGTAGAATCTTCGCTTTCAAATCGTTTAAATCAGATTCAATTATCTGACTTACCTTAGCGGTTGATGGTTCTTTAAAGCCCCTTATTTTAATGGTGCTTTCATCTTCATTTACTTGATGCTCACTTGCATTTCCTTCTTCATATTCGTTTTCATCATCTTCACTATATTTTGCTTTGAACTTAAAATTAGGCGCTAATACTTGTTCCATTAACAACGAAGCTGTAATGGCCTTCAACATATTATTGACAGAGATTTTTACTTCATCATCTTGTGCATCGGGTTGAGCGATTAGGTTGGTGAATTGTGCATGTATTTTATTTTCACTATCTCTTGTTGCTCTACCAATTATCTGAATAATCTCCGTTAATGAACCCCTGTAACCCACCGTTAAAGCTTGCTCGCAATAAGGCCAATCAAAGCCTTCTTTTGCCATACCTAAAGCAATAATCATATCAATATCTTCTGCTGATTTGATATTACGCAAATAGTTTTGAATTTTATCTCTTGCTTTTTGGTCATCATTTACTAAGTCTGCTATTTTAATGAGCTTTCCTGTCTTGCTTGACTTTACATACAAAACTCCTGTTACAGGGTCTTGGTATTCTAATTCCCCTATGGTTTCAATTATTTTACCTACTTCTTCAAACTTATCTTTGGTCGATTCACCTGAATTGACACTTGGAATATGAATGATGGTTTTTTTGTTTTCATCTAAGATTTCATGAATGGCCGATGTGTATTTACGTTGGTAAAAATGATAACCTATTCCTAATGATTTAAGGTATTCGTAGCCATTTAACTGTTCGTAGTAATCGTATTTTACTTTAATGAATTTAGCTTCTGTTTCAGGCAATAAAATCGGTACGCTGTCTCCCCTAAAATAAGACCCTGTCATGGCGACAATATGGGCAGTTGACTTTGCCATGATGGTGTTTAATACGCTTCCTAATCGGTTAGTGCCTTCGGCAGAAACATGATGAAATTCATCTATGGCAATTACAGTATTATTGAATTCTTTTTCTTCTATGGCATCAAATGCAAAACGAAGCGTAGCATGGGTGCAAATTAGAATTTCTTCCTTGCTATTCATGAAATTAATGAAGGCATCTACTTTTGATTTTTCACTTCCAGGCGTACATAAGTTGTATTTAGGGTTGGGATTCCAGTCTTCAAAAAAGCCAAACTTTTTTAATTCGGTTGGCGCAAAGGAACTACCAATAGAACGTTCGGGAACTGCTACAATTACTTTTTTTAAGCCTTGTTCTCTTAGCTTGTCTAAACCAATAAACATTAATGCTCTTGACTTTCCTGATGCCGGTGGTGCTTTTATTAATAGATATTGCGCTGACCTAGCTTCATAAGCTCGCTCTTGCATTTCTCGCATACCCATTGCGTTGGTTTTTTTGCTTTTTCCTGTTTGATTGTAGGTTACGTTTACTAAGTCTGGCATTAGTTTATTTTTGAATTTAATAATTTATATAATGATTGAAAAATAAAAATAAAAAAACATATTACTGATAATGTGCGACTTATATTTTTTTATTTTCGGTTTTATTTTTTATTTATTTTTTTTTGAACAAAATATAAGTTCTGTTCTTCTTTGAACCCTTAGTTTCTAAAGTTTTATCCTTAACTAGCTTATAAACAGTTTTTTGTACTTCTTTCATGTCAATTTCTGGTAAGCGTGAGTTTATATCAACCATTCTACTTAAACCATTGTATTTTAAATCTTCAATTATTAAAGCTTCAACCTTATATGGCTCTAAGGTTTTTAAAGATGGTGTTATATCTAATTTAGCTTGTGCAAATAGTTCTGGGTTAAGAAGGTATGAAGTACCTTTTCTTTTCCCTTGTGTTATAATGATTTTTTTATCTAATAAGCCATTAACCCATGAACGCATTTTATCTTCTTCTGCTAATTGTAATTTATTAGCTAATTGAGTTGATAAAATCTTTTTTTCAGTAGCAATTACACCAAGCGCTATATATTCTTTTTGTGTTAGCGTGTAATGCTTGTCTATAAAATCTAAAACAGAAACAGCATCTGGATTGATAGTGTTTGATGATATTGTAACTGATAGATTTGTATAAGAGCTACTTATAGAAGGAAGTGGTTTAGCATCTCTTGCTAGCTTCTCATAAACTAAATCGTAACCTGAACCTTCACCTTCCATCAAACCTAAATCAGATAATATAGTTATGAGGTGAGGGTTTCTTCTATGTCTTTCGTGTAAAATATTTTTTGGTGTCACGCCTAATGGTAAACCACCTGGGTTAGTTATAATAAGTTTATCAGGATAGACTTCAATGAATATATCACCAGACATGGTATATTTTTTATGTGCAATTGCATTTATTAAAAGCTCCCTGATAACTTCTCTAGGATATTGTCTTACATTTTTTCTAAATAAACCATCAGGTAATTCTGAACTATAAGTTAGTTCAACTGCTTTTTTTTCAATGTCTAAAACAAGTTCTTTTGGACTATATTGGTGAAAGTGCCAACTTTCCTTTCTTATTTTTTCATCTAATTTGTTATAAACAATATATTGAACTGAAATTGGATAGCTGAGTCTAGCTCTTTGGCTTGATTTACCTAACCACAATACTCCAAGATTAGTTAAAAATCCTTCTGGATTTATTAATTGATAATGTTCTAAAACTTCAAAATCTTCTTTATTTTTAATAAAATCGGATACCTTTTCAGACTTCTTGATGTCTATTAGAAGTGATTCTATTTGATTACTATCTGCATCATTAAGCGTTAATCTTTGTGCAGTAACTAGTTCCCATTGAAATGCGTTTTTTTCTGATGCTAAATGAGTTAATTCGTCACTACTTACGGGAAAACAGTTGTCAGAAATTCTTATTAAAACTTTACCAGATGATGTTGTAGCAATTGTTTTTAATGTAGGTAGTATTTTCAAAATTAAATATTCCCCACCATTTTCAGAAACTACTGTTTCTTGGTTTACAATACCAACACCATCTGTTAAGTCTCTTAGCCTTTTCAAGACTTGGTTCATTTCATCAACCTTTATTTTTTGATTTGGTTCTGGTTTTGCAGTTTTATCTTCAACACCTATAAATATACGACCACCCTGTGCATTTGCAAAACACACACAAGTTTCAGCTAAAGATTTTAAGTCTGCACTTTTTCCAATAACCTTTTTTAGGCTTTTATATTCAATATTTACATCTTCGTGTTGCATCATTTTATAATTATTTCACAGAGGAACATTAGTGTCCCCCTGTGCTATTTCACTTTCTTTTTTCTGGTCTTTTTCTGCTTCCCACCACGGCGGGCAGGTTGAAACAAGGTGTCTTTAGCTATCATCTTTTCGTACTCCTTAAACAAATATTCCAAACGCTCGGTGTCGTTTTGGAAGGGTTGTAGGCGGTAGCATCGCTCTACGGCTTCGTCTAGGTCTTTGTGGGCTTGGCGTAAGCCTTTGGGCATTTTATCGGGGTCGTACAGCTCTGCCATGGTTTTCTCGGGATGCTTTTCTCGCTCTTCCAAAACCGCATATACATTTTCTTCTATATTGGCTTTTTTGACTTTGCTGATGTCTGGGAAAGGGAAAGTGTTGTAGCAAAGTGTGTTTGAATATTGAATACGTGTCTCTAATTTACCTGAAACTGCATTTAGCCATACATTATGCATTTTAGATGAAAGTATGCCAAAAATAAAAGGTTCATGATTATATACTATTCTTGCACCGTTAGATATTACATAACTATCATCAAAAAAATCTATTGGTACATATTCTCTTAATTCAGATGTTGTCTGTGGAATTAATATTGAATCACTTTTTTCGTACTTATCTTCATCAAATCTATGGGGCGTTTCAGCTTTTTTTTGAGTTGCAAGTTTTTTACTTTTAAGCCTAAATTCTTTTACTTTTTCAAAACGACTATTCAATTCGGGAATTTTGTTAGCTTCTTCAAAATCTGAATCATCAACTAAAATACAATACCTATCTATGCCATTCATAAATTCTCTTGCTCCAATATATTTTTTAATGAATTTTGATGCGTCTGGTGATTTTGAAAGTAGATTATCTTTTTCTTCAGTTGTTAAAAGTAAATTACCATTGTCACTGATTTTACTACCTATTACCATTTCTGGTAAATTTGAAATTGATGACCTTAAACCTTTGATAAATATATTTCTTCCTTCAACTAAATAAGGATTGATGTTTTTAGCTACCTGCCTTGTATTTTCTGTATAGATAATTTTTTCAGTTGATATATCTTGATTTTTTAAACCAATAATTACAACTGAAACACCTGCATTAGATTTAGCGTTATTTTGCCATTTAAATGAAGTATGAGCAAATGCTATTTCTACTTTTTTATCGAAAACTGTAGGCCATAATATGGCAACTTGTTCACCTTGTGTGATTGAATTTGTAGTTACAAAAGCTAGTTTATGGTTTGTACCTTTAATGAAATTTACTCCTTTTAAAAACCAACAAGAAATGTAATCTAACTTTTTATAACTTTTAAATTCAGAAAAGACAAGTTTCATATCTTCTTTCTGCTCTTTATCTTGATTACTCGAACCCAAATAAGGCGGATTCCCCAACAAATAAATTTCATCGTCTTTGTGTTTAGGACAAACTTCTTCCCAATCTATACGAGTGGCGTTGGCGTGTGTTATGTTTCCTGAAGCTTTTAAAGGTAAAATAGGGTTGGATTTACCGAGTTCCAATTGGTTTTCAAAATACTTGTTCATTTGGTGTTCGGCTAACCAAAGTGAAAGTTTAGCTATTTCATGGGCAAAGTCGTCTATCTCTATGCCGTAAAATTGGGTGAGCTGAATGTTGGAATAAATAAAGCTTTGTTGGTTTTCGGTATCTAATAAGGCTTGCCAGATTTCAATTTCTAGTTTGCGTAATTCTTTGTAAGCAATAATTAAGAAATTACCACTCCCACAGGCTGGGTCAAATATTTTGAGTTTGCTAATGCGGTCTAATAGTTTCCGTAGTTTCTTAGAGTTGCCTTTGGCTTTTTCTAATTCTTCATATAAATCATCTAAAAATAAAGGTTTTATCACCTTCATGATATTGGGCACAGAAGTGTAGTGCATTCCTAAATTTCCCCGTTGGTCGGGATTGACAACCGCTTGAATCATGGACCCAAAAATATCAGGGTTGATGTGGCTCCAATCTAACTCACCGCTTTCTTCGAGTATATTTCTGGCTTCTTTATTGAATTTTGGAATCCTAATCACATCCTGAAATAAACCGCCATTTACATAAGGAAATTGGCTGATGTAACTTGCCTGCTTGCTATTGTCTTTGGTGTTTAATGCTTTAAAAAGTTGGTCTAAATACAAGTGTACATCGCTCCCATCTTTTTGGGTGTGTTGCATTAGCGTATTGGTAAACATGCCTTCCACCGGAAAGATGTCGGTATCTTCTGCGAAAAAGCAAAATAGCAATCGAGAGAAAAATAGGTTGAGTTCTCTTACTCCGTTTTCTAGTATTTCAGGATTTTCTTCAATTAAAATATCATACAGCTTTGCCATACGGTAGGAAGCTTTTCTGTCGGCTTCATTTTCGTTACTGGCGGTATAGACTTCCTGACCTGCCCAGGGTAAGAAAAACGTATGATTTTTAGGTAAGTCTTTTATGCTTATATGCAGGTTTTTATTGGTGCGTGTATCTTTAGCGGCAATCTCTTTGTAGTTGGTAATGATGATAAAACGTGGGTTATGCTTTAGGTTTTCATCCTTGCTATAATCGTCCACCAATGCCATTAAGTTATCGCTATCTACTTCTTTAAAAAAGAGTTTCTTTTTGTAGAGGATTTCATCTTCATTTTTGGCTAAGTTGAAATCGCCTTTTTGAAGCCGGGTAATGGAAGTTTTGGAAATGCCGTAGGCACGTAATAAGTCATATATAAAACTATCTGTATTGAAGTTGTTAACGAGTTCTTGTACTTTATCGTGAATTTCGGTTGATGTCATAAATTGTAAATGGCTTGTTGCTTCAAATTTAGGATTTTTTGGGGTTATGTTATAAAAAAGACCTAGATATTATCTAGGCCTTACAGATTGGCTAGTAAAACGACATGTTTTACTTTTTTAATTTTTGTGTTTTTAGTTATTTAAAATCACCGAAGACACAAAGTTTTCAAATTGGATGATGGACTTATTTAGGCAGCTTTCTAATAATTTTGATTTCTGTTGCGTTGGGTTGGTTTGATTGGCTGTGTAGTAGTTATTGCCACTTTGCATGCTTTGTGATTCGTTGTAATCTGATGCAACAACTTCAAATTCATTTTCATAATTTTTCCCTTCATAATTAACAGAGAAATATACTACTGCTATGGCTTCGACATTGTATTTGGTATTCCCTGTTAACATAGATTCGCCAATTGAAGTCCCTGATTGTTTTCTTAAACGTAAATCTACAAGCTCGACTAACACATCCATTTCATCATCTGCATAATCATTAAATTTACTTGAAAAATAAGCGCTCCACATTCTTTTAAAAGCCGTTTCAGAAGCATATTCAAGTGAGCCTTGATTACTAGATTCATTGCCATTTCTTGTAACTGAAGTTAAAGCGATTGGACCATCAACTACATTGGATTTTAGGTTGTAATTTGCTTTTATGTTTTTATTTTTTGCCAGCAGCATGGTTTGGTCGCTAAGGTTAGACTGCATTGGGATAGTTACTGCACATGATATTGTCATGGCAGCTACAAAAAGTAGTAAAAGTATTTTTTTCATTTTTAATTATTTCAAATTTTTATTGTACTTGTTTTTTGAATTAAAACAGACCAAGTGAACTCATTTCTTGATTATCTAGTCCTACTTGAGCTGCTATTTTTCTGTTGTATTCCTTTATTGCTCCACTTAATGTAAATAAGCGTACTAGTGCCCAAATACCTAAACCACCTAAAGTAAGGTAATATAAAATTTGTAAGCCTATATTGTCTAACGAGCCATACGACCAGCCTAAGAATATAAATAAAAGCCAGATGGTTCCTGATTTCGCTTTTCTTGTTTCGTACAGCATTAATTTGTTGTTATCCATAATTTTAAATTTAAGGTTAATTGTTTAAAGGTTATTTGTCTAGGGTAATTGAATTGTTCTCTAGTATTTTTATATCATCTTTTAAGCCTTGGTAAAAACGTTGTAAAGGCTTGGGATTATAAATTTCCGTTGAAAACAAAAAAGTGTTTTTATCTTTTTTGTGAATTAATGCTTTGGTTAGTGGATATTCTTCTGTTAGAAGTAGCATAGCTTTTAAGTTGAGCTCTAAATTTACTTTGTATGTATCCGTATTTTTTGAAAATCCAAAAGCATCGGGTTTAGAAAACTGATGAAGGTGTTCATGAACTTGTTCTTCTTCAGTTAATATAACATCTCCCATGCGTTCAATGTTAAAAAACTTGTTTTGTTGCTTTTCAATTTCAAAGGCGCAAAGCGACCTGTAATTGGCCGTAAATTTTATAGGTTCTACCCATCTATCTGAAACTTTTTGAGAATTAATAGACTGGTACTGCTTAATTATAATTTTTTTATTGTGGTTAATACCTTCATTAATTAAGCTTATGAGATTGGCTAATTTAGCATTGTATATTTCATGGTTGATTAGCTCTATATCTGTATTTAAACTTAGCTTATGAATAATAGACTGCGATAGGTTATTTTCTCTTCCTATTGATAGCAAAAGCTCTTTTAAAAAGCTTAATTCTTCTGTATTGAAGTTTGATGGTGCGATTAATTGATTATCCTGAATACTGTATTTTTTAAACTTATCTACTTCAATATTGAAGCCTACACTTTCTAAAAGTTCTAAGTATCTGTAGACTGTTCTAGATGATGACTCCAAAAAATCTGCCATGTAATTGATAGATTTAGGAGGCTCTTGCTTAAGTAATGCTATTAATTTTAATAAACGATAAAGCGATTTCTGGTTGGCCAATTTTGTATTGTTTTATACAAAGTAGCTAATAAAAGTTAGCATATAAAAACCATTGACTCTATTTGTCGATTTTTTTAAAACACTACTTTAGTGTTAGTTGAGGTGTAGACCTAACTTGCAAAGTTTGCAAGGTTTGCAAACTTATTGCAGTTTGTTATAAAAGCCATTTTTTACTTTTTTTAGAAAATTGGCTTTACACAATTTAGCTAAATATAAGTCTGCTGTTCTGGTTTTAATTTTTAGTTCTTTAGCGGTTGCAATTGCCTTCTTCCAAGTCTTGTGATGGGTTTTAAAAGAATACTGTAAGTTTTTATCGGAAGTATTTAGAACTTTCTCTATTAAAAGTATTTGATGAATTCCTTTACTTTATATTCAATTTCGGTTTAGAAAATAAGCAGGTACGGCTGGCTGGTTTAGGTATTGGGCTCTTTTATTCATTTAGCTGTTATAAAATCAACAATTAACATCAATACATCAAATGCTGTTTTGATTTATTTCTCCAACCTGCTTGATTCTCATAATCCACAAAATAGATTTTTAAATCAGCTTGGTTCTGATACTCTACGAAGAATAACTTCTTATCCGCTTGGTTGGAATAGTCAGTAAAGAACCATTTGCCATCGTTTTTACCAGCTTGGTTGTTGTAATTAACTTTATACACTTTTAGGTCGGCTTGGTTTTCATAGTCAACCACAAATACCTTGACATCAGCTTGATTGGGGTATTCTACCGAAAACACCTTTTGTGCATGAGAATGGATTCCGAATATTAAGATGACTGAAATTGTAAAAAAGGACTTCATTTTGTTGTTTTAAGATAGTTCTTAAAAATAGCAAAAAAAACACACAAACTGCTTTCCAATAAATCAAGAATTAACGGAAAACAAAAACAACAATCATTAATGTCATATTATTATCAATCAACTGACGACTTTTAATATTTAAAAATAGAAATGATAGTTTAAAAAAAAATTAATAATTAACTTCAAATGATATTTCAAAATAATTTTCAGTAGTAATTATCTCGTATGAATCTAAATCATAATCAATAAGACCTTCTACATTACCTGAAAATTCTCCAGTGGATTGATTTGAAGTACTTGTTGTTAACTTAGTATATTCAAAATCAGTATACATCGCTTCAGTATCACTATAAATGTAACCAACAGCGTTATTGCTAAAATCGTCCTTATGAAAGGTAATCCATAAGTCTTCTTCTTCAAAACCTGTATCTCCATTCCATGCATTAATAGATACATAAGTACCCATTTGTACTACTTCAATATTCTCAAGTGGAATGATTACATCATTAATTTTTAAATTAACGATAGCATTTGGTTGTTGACTGCTATCATCATCATTAGAACATGACACAACTGTTATTAATAATACAAAAATTAAAATAATCTTCTTCATTTTTTTGATTTTGAGTAAATATCAAATATAAATATTGATGAAAATCAGCAATTTACTTAACGTCAATTTTAATTGATTAATCGTTTACTGAAATTTAGGCTATACTCTAAATTGTGGTAATCAAATTCTTTAAAAATCCAATAATAATGCGGCATAATCCAAAAAAAGCATGCATTTTAGCCTTAACCACATACTACGCTAAAATTGTGATAAATTATGAAAGTACTTTATGTTCGCAAATCGACTATTGAACAGAATACTGACAGACAAAAAGTAAACGTCAAGGATTTTGATTATTTAATAGAAGACAGCATATCCGGTAGTGTCCCATTTTTTGAGCGCCCTGGTGGAATAAAAATAATGAAGCTTATTAATGATGGTGTTATCAAAGAACTCAATGTATGGAGTATTGATAGGATGGGGCGAAACCTTAAGGATATTCTTTTAACAATTGAATATTTCAATTCAAAACAGGTTCCGGTAAGATTCATAAATCAAGCTATACTTACACTTAACCAAGATGGAACAGAGAATAGTATCGGAAAACTCATTATAAGCATACTAGCTAGTGTTGCGGAGATGGAGAGGACACAGATACGCGAGAGACAAATGCAAGGGATTGAACTGGCGAAGGCTAGGAAAATTTATAAGGGACGAGCAAATGGTACGAAAGAGGATATACTAACTTTCTTATCCAAGCCAAAGAATAAAAAGGCGGTAGAACTTCTAAAGAAGGGATATAAGAACATTGAAGTGTCAAGAATTGTTGGTATTCACCCTAATACTGTAACTAAAGTAAAGCATAAAATGCAATTAGATATTGAAAAGTGATGGAGGAAGATTACCAATTGGAATACAACACAATCAACAAGCTATTGAATAAATCAATTCGAAAAGAGTTTGGGGAAGGCATTACTGTTAGACTTTCGAGTCTCCTACACCTGTCCAATAGAGATGGTCGTAAACGATTAACCGAAAAGGTTTATTTAACATCTGATGACTTACTTAGTCATCAAACCTTAAATCTAATCGAGATAAATTTAATTAGAAACCTGAATAGGTTGTATATGATGATATCAATTAGACTAAATGTGGTAGTAAAAAGAGTAGTATTGGTGGTAAGGTAGGGGGAGAGCTCCTCCCTCCCTGGTATCCTCCCTCCCCTTTATAGTAATTAGGCTACAAAACTGAGGGATAATGGTTTTTGTGAAATTCGTTAAAAAAAATCTGGAAAAAATTATCATTAATGACTAAACTTCATCTAATTAATTTGTTGTTCAAGAGATAAAAATAGCTGTGATAGTTTTAAGGTTTATTCTATTTTTCAAGATTTAAAAGTTCTTTTAATTGAATTTTTAAATCTGTTTATTTTCCTTTTAATTAAATAGAAACTTCTATTGTTTTCCTAGTTTAAAAAAATCATAACAATATAAAAGTGAGTTCTGATTTAGATTACTTCTACTTTTATTATTTTTAAACTGCTCTAATACCTTATTAATGTTTTTTTGAGCAAGGCCCTTTTCATTTATTTCATAAAGAACTTGTGACTTACTAAGTTCATATATTAATCTGATGTTTAAGTTTTTTGGGTCTTTTTCAATAGCTCTGTTTAAATACTCAAACACCATTAGCGGTTGCCAATAGTTTTCTAAGGCTTTCATATAAGAATAAAAAAGCAACTCTTCTGCTGTGGCATTCCACAAAAAGGCTGTGTATTTGTCTCCAAATTCACTGGTATAGTTTTTTGTTTTGATGATTTGATTTCTATAAGACCTGCTGTTTTTATTTTTGTGATTCCATCCAATAGCGTTTATTATAGCCAACTTGATAGGTTGTGGTTTAGTATCATCTAACAAGTAACTCATTAGTTGTTTTGATAATCTCCCATTTGAATCAACAGCACTTTTTACGATGGGATATTCTAAATAAGCTTTGTGTATGTTAATAGATGTTAGAGGCGAATCTGCAAACATAAATTGGCAGAGCATTATAAAAAGTAGCGGCAGTAATTTCATGTGAGTATTTATTTTTTTCTAACAATTGGTAACCGATAGACCTTTTTTGGTTTACATTCCTCTTTTTTAAATTTAGTCCAACTTTCCGCATAATCTTTAGGTGATGGACAGATATTTGGATTTTCTTCGTGCAGAATTAAACCTCTTTGATACTTAAGTTCATAATATTCTTCAATCGAAACCCAATAATTTTCCCCATTTTTATGGAATAAGTATTTTTCCTCAACAACACAGGAAGTTAGTGTGAAGGCTATGACTGGTATTAATAAAACTGATTTCTTCATAGTTATCTTTTTTCTTAAACAATACAAGTTTTAAAAGTCTTCATAGTTTTTTGGTTAAAATATAGCTTTGTTTGGGAAATCTTTAAGTAAGGAAAAAAGTTGGATTTCCTGTTTAATGATTCAACACTTTCGTTACATCATAGTTGGGAGCCCTTCTCAATACTTACATTAATGATATCCCCAACAATAGTCATTAGCACAAGACCGACTGCAAAAAACTACTTCTGAAACATCCCAACCTTTATGGTTGTGTATATTCATATCATAATCATCAAACCCTAGAAACTTCACAGTGGTTGAGTCTTTAGTTTCCATAATACTATCCCTAGCATTTTGCAGACTAGAAGAAAATAAATCCATTGGACTATTTAAAATAGCCAAGGCTTCTTCTGGGTTATTGAAATCGGGTTTATAGGACGAGCAGCTAATGCTATAGTTTCCCTGTTCATCTTTTATATCATCATTACCACATATAAAACCCCAGCCATCAAAGCTGTTATTACAATAAAAACATTTTCTATTAATTGGGTCGTATAGTTCTTTATTACACTTCATACAGGTTTCTGATAGTCTAAAACTCATATCATCGTTAGTTGCTTCATCAAATAAATAATCAAATGAATCGTCTGAAAGTTTTCGGATTTCAGCTTTATCACTACTGTTGTTAATGTGGTTAAAAAAAATCAAATCATCGTTAACAGTTTGGTTGAGATTATTGAATAGAAACCAAAAGCCAATACCTGTAATGAAAATACCTAATAAAACTTTATAAAATCTATTTAATTTTAGCCCAATTTTTCTTGAATTTGTAGGCTTAAAACTTCTTTTTTTACTATCGTTAAACGGGTCTGTGTATTTTTCTTCCATAAATAACTCCTATTTATATTTCACTAAAATATCGTGCCCTTAATAAATTTTTATATATCAATATTAGATTTTTTATTTGTTGAAAATAAATCTTTAAAAAAATCAAAGTAAGTATTGTAATAAGTGTATTTTCTGGTTTCTTGTTCCATATCAAGAAAATTTGGCAACTCATTTTCGGGGACTTCTATGATATTGTTTTTTTTATCTAGTGTCAAACTGTAACTCTTGTTAGTATCTCGAACTTTAAGGTTGTATACTGTGCTATCATGAGTAGTTAAAAAATCATAAACTTTATCATTATCATAATCAATATAATTAATTGAAGGTGTTTTCAAACTATACGAATATTTAAAAATTCTGATTGGGAGTTCATCATCAGCATCTAAAAAATATTTGTATTCTAAAAGTCTATTATTATTTATATAACTATATTCATCTATATCGTTAATGCTCCCACCGTATTTTCTAATTAAATTGTTATTTAAATCATAATCGTAATTATAAACTAATTCTTCATCCAATTCTGGGTTTTCAGGCCATTCCCTTTTAATTATTTCTTTTGTGACGTTTTTAAAGTTATTAAAGTGGATAATCTGAGTTTTTAAGTGATAAACCTTTGAATCTACAAATTCGCTTTTAACAGTTTTAGCTTCTTTTTTAGTTATTTGTAAAACAGTAGTATCAAATATCTCATTATTATAACTTTCAGTCAAGCTGATTGAATTAGTATCACTAATTGTTTTATAGTGAAATTTAGTAATTGTGACTCCTTCTCCTTTTTCTATTATAGAATCTAATCGGACACCATTATAGTAAAATTTACGTTCTTCTGTATTACTGACCTTTCTGATAACTTTACCAGCTTTATCAAAAACATAAAAAATGTTGCCCTCGAAATTATCATTAAAAGCTAAACTCTTAATTATCCCATTTAGCTTACTGTTTTTAATAGGACTTAAATTTACTCCAGGTATTTTAATTAAATTAAAAATAGGATTGTTTTTGTTAATAATCTCATATTCAGTTACTAGTTGGGAGTATGTGATACTCTTTGAGTTATTAAAATAAAAGAAGCTAATTGTTGAAACAACTAGTATTGCAAAAACTAAGGCTGGCTTTAAAGGGTTCTCTATATTATGAGTTTTGTTTTTACCTATTTCATCAAAGTAGGTCGATGTTTTATGTAATGTAAAGTTTTGTGGTGGTCCATATTTATTTTCATTGGCATCACCGTATGAAAAAAGCTTAATTAAATTATAACCAGGTATTATTAAAGCAACCCCAGCCAAATTACTATCTTGTAGTCTAAAAATAGACAATACAATAAGCCATATTATTAAGAGAATGGGTAAAATGTTGTAATGGAAGAGACTGTAATAATCAAACCACTTGATAGAATCAAAATCTGTGGTGTGCATTAAATGATTTGCTTCAAAATAACCAATTATAAAGTGTTGAAATAATACAGAGATAAAAAAAACAGCAACAATTAGGCTTAGTTTTTTTAGATAATTACTGAGACTTAACCTTTTTTTAATTAATTGTTTTTCTTTAACAAAAAGATTTGTTTCATTATCTATTAACCTATGAAAAGTGTTTGAATTGGAATCATCACTTTTTTTCACTTTATATTCATTGTCTTCTTCTTCTTCATAGGTATCCATAATTACTTGTTTAGTGGTAGCTTCTGGAACAACGTTATAATTAAAATTATTGATAATTAATTTTGAAGGGTCAACCCAAGGGGCTTTACCGTATTTATTTTCGCCTGACTGAC
The DNA here is from genome assembly GCF_014640175.1 of Psychroflexus salis. GTDB lineage: Bacteria > Bacteroidota > Bacteroidia > Flavobacteriales > Flavobacteriaceae > Psychroflexus > Psychroflexus salis. Next base: position 140,723 of record NZ_BMGL01000004.1, read on the forward strand.
CTTTTTTGAATAGCAACCAAAAAAAATAGAAAGGTATTAATTGCCACCATCCACTTTTGCCAATATCATGGCAACGTTTAGCACTTTGAGATGCTATAAACCAGAATAAAAGAATATTTAATAAAGAAAAAGAAATTATAGAATGAACAAATTCTAATAATAAATTGTAGAAGGCTAAATACAAAAAATAACAAGCTAAATAGAAAAAAAAACTTACTATATATTCTGTTCTACTAATTCTACCTTTGAATGAAAAAATCTTTTTAATCATGTCTTAATTTTCCTTTTAGCTTTTATCTTTTTTGCTAGTTATATTTTACTTTGATTCTAACTTCTCATTGGTTTCACCCATGTTAGAGTTGAGTTTCACAGAAGTAGTATCTGTGTTTTCCATAGGTTTTTTTGACTTTTCTAAACTTGTTTGTTTTTCCTTCACTTTTTGAGGAGATATAATTTGTTTTTCGGATTTAAAAAGATAAAAATAAACTACTGATAACGATAGGGCTATAAGAAAGATACCAATTAAAACTTTATAAAAGAACTCTCTTTTTTTAAAGGTATGTCTCAAACTAACATAATCTTGTTTTAATTCTGCGTGTTTTTGTTTTAAGTCGTCGTAATCTATTTTTAAATCAATTATGTCTCTATTATCATTTTCTGCTGTTTTAACTGCAGTAGGTTTTAAAACCTTTTCTTTATATTCTTTAAGAGTGCCATTATGAATAATGAAAATTGGGAATTCACTTTTATCCCATTTCAACTGTGTTCGTTTTAAATGTTCTAAATCATTAGAAAAATAAACCTTATTAAATAAAATTTGCTGTTTACTAACACTTTCTAAGTATGTAAAAAAATCTAATTTAACTCCAATTGATTTTGGGTTTATTTCTTTAGGATGATTATCATATTCTATGTGATTCAATAAATTTTGTCCATTATTATTGATGATGGCTTTCCATATTTTTTCAACATCAACATCAAAATTACTTTTATTGAACTTTTTGTTAGAAACGGATAGTTTTTCAAAATTATCTTTAGCAACTTTTAGCAGTTTTAAATTAGATTTAGACAAGTTGATGTTTTCTTCAGAAAGTAACCCAACCCCAAAAATACTTCCTGAAATTCTTGAGCCATTGGCAGCCTGGGCAAATGAATAAAGTTTTAGTAAAGAATATTTTTTGTTTCGATATTCAAAAAAGTATTTTGAAAATATCTCTCCATTATTAATATCATCTACTGTAAAAATATTCGATTCAAGAAGGTCAAAATCTTTGATTTCTAAGTCAAAATTTTCAGTTTTTGATTCGGAACTAAAATAGACTGCTTTAAAGTCTTGAGATTTACCAAAAAATATTAAATGAGTTTTCATTTTAACCAAAAAGTTTTTCCCAAAATCCTTTTTTTTCTAAATCTAAACCAGTTGAAAGTTGGTATAATTTTCGCCATAACCTAGCAGGGTAATCAATATTTTTTCTAACAATTTCAACCATTTTAATACCATTATCATTAGTTACCAAAAGTTTACCAACTGAATAACTTCCCCAAGTTACATTAGCATTTTTCACATAATTAAAAATAGAGGGTCTATATTTTTTTATGTATTCTTCAGCTGTTATACTTTCATCATTATTTAAATCCCATTGCGAAACTATAATAACAAAGCTGGCGTTCTTCATTATTTTTGGTTGAGTTGTCTCTAAATAATTGAGAAAATCATAATGTAAGCTATCTTCCCTGCCGTGTGCATCTGCAAGTGTTTCATTGTCATTTAAAGGTGGAGAAAATGGTGTAATAAGACTAAAAATTATCGGTGAATTGTCAATTTGCAGTCCGTTAAAAGCAGCATCTATTTTATCTGTAAACTCTCCTTTTTCAGATACTTTTATGCTTTTAATGTCTTCACCAGCTAAATCTAAAAACGCCATTTTTAAATTAGGCATTTTCTTGTTTGTAGGCTTTAGGTCTAAACCAATTAAATCGAGTGTACCTTTTGATGTTGCTTCATACAGTTTCCCTTTATCAAAATACTCCACCATCTGATTAAATGCCAGTCGACCTTTTTTATAGAAATTTTCTTGTAGTACATTTACTCTAAAATAACTATCAACTCCTTGTCTGCCATAGTACATAAGGGAAGATAACAACAAGGATTTTCCTGCTTGAGGAAATCCTATAGGGATTACACATACCCTCTTTTCACTACTTATTTCTGTAAAAGCTTTTGAAATTTCATGTTTTGTAAAATCAGCTAAAAACTTTTCTTGCTTTGGATTATTTACTGAAATAGATTCGATGTTGTCATCATCTCCTTCTATATTTAAATTAAAATCTTCCATACTTTTATTTGATTGAATTTAAAATGATGATGGCTTTAATTTTTTCTTCTTTACACCTTCATTTTCATTTTCTTTCTTCTTAATTAGTAGATATATTGAAAGCGGGACGATGAAATCAATTAAAAGGCATAAGAAAATAATTGCCCAAGTATCGATTTCATTAATTCTTTCAACAATAGATGTAATTGTATGTTTAATTTTTCCTAGCTTATTCGCTCTTGGATGAGTATCTTCATCTAGTCTTTGTAAAATATTCTTTTGTTTATTATTTCCTTTATTTACCTTATCAATTGCAGTATTAAATTCTCCAACAAACTTCACTATATTATTAACGTTCTTATATTCCGTTATAGAATCAAGTTTATAATTAGTTGAATTATCTGAACTAATACTATTTAGAATTACGGTATACTTTTTCTGTATTTCACCGAGTTCTTTAGTTCCCTCTCTGAATAAACCTGGGTCGTTTACATTCAGAATACCTTTAAGCATTAGAGTAGAGAGTGCCTGCTCGAACAAAGGCTCTATTTGTTCCCTTTGGCGCTTAGCATCATCCACGTTGTTAGTTACTTTTCCAAATGATGGTTGTTCAATTGCTGTCACCGAATATTTTGAAGATATTTCATTAAAATCATTGGTTCGTGCTCTGGCTTTTGGACCGTACCCTTTATTGTTGATTTCAGTTATTATTTGGTCTTTAAGACTTATTAAGTTTAAATAGTCTGAAACAGCTGCTGAATTTTCAGAATCTTGTATTGAAGATGTTCCGTTTACGTATTTTTGGAGTATATCGTTTAATGTGCTGGCCTCATTTTGAATTAGTGTTTTTGCCATGTAGGCTGGATAAAAATAATTAAGGTTTAATACTAAAAAACTAAAAGCACAAATGCTATAAAATATTAAAGCTGTTTTTTTACCATTAACAGCAAACCAATAAGTGATTAAGGTTAACAATAAAATTATAGCAGCAATTAACAAACTACCATATTCAGACTGAAAAGGCTTCATTTCTTTCATGCCAAGGTGAGCATGCCAAAACCCCACAGCAAATACTATTAAACTTAACAACCATGCACCTATTTTAATAAGTGGTGGGATGTTATTATCTCTACTCATGTTATTAATTTATATCAGTTATTTAATAAATACTTTAATCCTTCAATAGCTAAGTATTCCTGTAGTTCTTTATTGTATTCTTCGTTAGTACTTGGGCAATTATTTTCAAGGTGATGTTCCATTTTTTCCAACTCATCAAAAAACTTAAATTGTTTAAAAGCTTTTTTAACATCTGAATCTTGATATTCTTGTTTAGAAAGTAGTTCCATCACTTGAGGTAAATTGTCTTTAATAAGACTTAAACAATCTGCTTTAACTTCACTACAAGATAGTTGTTGGGGTTTGTTATTACATGAGAGAGCAACAAATAAGACTGTCATGAAATAGAACTTTTTAATGCGTAAAATACTTAACATAAATAATGAATTAGAGTAAAATGTAAATTAGCATCAAAACTTTCATTTTAAACTAACCATTTACTCAACGTATACATTAATTTATTAAACGCTATTAGTATGCCTTCAAAATAATCTTAACGGACGTTCCTTCATTGTTGGAAGTAATTATTAGTCTATTCTCGGGATGGATAAGTGTCAACCGTTCTTCGATTAGTTTTAGTCCTTTGGATTTTGACTTTAAAGAGTTGTCAAACCCAATACCGTTATCAGAGATTTTAATTTCAATAAGATTGTTTTTAAGGGTGAAATAGATGCTTATTTTAGGAGATTCAATCTTATCATTAAATGCATGCTCAAAACAATTTTCGACAATGGGTTGCAAGAGCATTGGTGGAATTTTCACAAGGTTTTTGTCAAGATTCTTTTGAACTCGCGTGGTATAGATTACTTTATTTCCAAACCTCAGGTTCTGTATCTTCACAAATAGCTTCAGAAAACCTATCTCTTCTTTAATAGTAATGGTTCTGCGAGATGAATAGTCTAATGTTTTTCGGATTAACTTAGAGAAACTATTCATGTAGTTCAGAGAGCTGTCAGTATCATTATCAATCACAAAGTTCTGTATTGCCCCTATCGCATTAAATATAAAATGAGGGTTCATCTGACTCCTAAGGGCTTCCATCTTGGCTTCTGCAATGCGTTTTTCAAGAATTGATTTTTGTTTTTGACGTTTGTTTAAAATCTGGTATCTTCTTCTAATAAAAATATAGACTAGTCCAGTGATAAGAAAAACGTACAATATATAAAACGGGATAGTATCCCAAAATGCTTGTTTAATAGAAAACTGTACTATTTTCGAACAGCCTAATTGCCCGCTATAGTTGTTTATATACTCTAGCTCAATGTCATAATCACCCGGTGGCAGATAAGGTATAATAATCTCTTTATTATCAAACCAACTTTGCCAATCTGACCATTTCGTATGTTCTAATCCAAGGATGCGGTATCTGTAATCAACTTTTTTAGGGTATTTGATGTTATCACCTTTAAGAGAAATGTCGAATCGGTTTTGGTTATGTCTTAACTTAATACCCTCAACTTTTGATAGTTCAGTTTTATTTCCATTTACTCGCAGTGAATTTGTCTCAATAGAGATGAGCTTGGTAGGGTTTTCTAATAATTTAAAAAGGTTGATGTGGTATAGACCTTTTGGAGTGGTTAAAATAAGTGTATGCCCCGTGACTTGAATGTCTTGAATATTTAAAGCATCAAAGCCTTGTTCTTGGTCAAGAAATCTTTTTTCACCCGTATTTAAATTGACAAAGTTAAGTCCTGTATTACTAACGGCTATGATATAGTCTCCATAACTATCTATGGCTGATATACCGTATCCGCTTAACTCACTTCTGTTTAAAACCTTTTTAAACGTTAGTGTGTCATTATATGTTAATTGAAAGATATTACCTCTGTAATCCGTTGTTAAAAGCGTGCTATCCGATATTTTTCTTGCTGTGACAAATTCTTTTTCTTGAACACTCCCATTTTGGTATAACGAAGTAAACTTTCCCTTTTCATAATAGTAGATGCCCGCAAACCGGCTAACTGCAAAAAGCCTATCTTTAAGTTTAATGAATTTAATTATGTCTCTTGGGCTGTTGGGGTCACTAAGTTCAAACTGTTGTATCTTTTTTGGTTTTTGCGGGTTTTTAAATATGAAAACTTTACTGTAAGGGTACTGAAATATCAAACCTAATTTAGGTCCTAAATAGAACCCATTGGATGAAGAGATGGGATAATAATTACTAATTTTATATCCTTGATTTTGCTTATCAATTTTAAAGATACCAATCTTAGAATTTATGTAAATGCTTCCATCAAATTCCCAAATCTTATCAAGGTTAAAAAAGTTTTCTAATCTTTCCTGTGTCAACGAAAAATATCTAAAGCGCTTCTTTTGTGGGAATCTTGATTCAAGATTATTATTTAAAATTTCATTATTCATATAACGGATGAAATCTTTTTTACTGAGTATTTGTGTTTTATTTTTTAGTTGTATCTCTAAGTAGTCGTCAAAACTATAGAATACGTCACCATCTTTACTTGTAAGTGATGATTTAAGATTAGTTTTTGGGTAATGTGAAACCAAATGCTCTAAATCCAAAACTTGTACTCCTTTGTCCTTAGTGGCTAGAAGTAACTGTTTAGTTTTTTGCAGATGCAACATTGAATGTATCTCAATAGATTCGATATTATACCTTTCGTTCAAAGGAACTAATCTGTTGTCTGCTATTTGGTAAAAACCACCAGATGCATAATTTACTCCCCAAGCTGCTCCATAGACTTTGTTTTTAATAGACTGAAAATCCCAGAACACAGACCCTCCAAAATCAATGTAATTTCTTTTATTGTTTATAAAATCCATTACACTTGTTTTATGAATGCTATTCAACCATCTATGATTCCCATCTTTAGATAGATAGAGACTATCATTTTTAGCCATTACACTAAAAAAACTTTTGTCGTCGTTAACTTGTTTAATTTTATTAGGTTCAATTCGGAAGCTACCTGTGTTATAGGTGATGAAATAGACCTTATTGTCAAATTCAAAAAAGTCCATTACCTGTAATCTCGCATCCTCCTCTTTAAATGTTTTTAGCTGTTTAGTGTTGGTGTTGATGATTGAAAGTCCATTCTGTGTACCAACATAAAGGTTCGGACTTTTGTAATAAAGCTTCCTGATGCTGTTATCTGTAAGTCCATCGTCTTCATTAATTGATACAAATTTCTCCCCATCAAAGTAGGCTAGACCACCGCCAAAAGTTCCTGTCCATACAGTGTTATTGTCGTCAACTTCAACTTGCCAACAACTGTTGTGCGGAAGCCCATCGTTTTCAGTATAATTAATTATTTTGGCTTCATTGAGGTGTGATAGTCCATGTTCCGTGGCAACCCATAGGTCTCCTGACTTATCTTGTGCTATATCATAAACAGTATTGCTAGGGAGTCCGTTTTTAATAGAAATAGTTTTTTTAGGGTATATCTGAGCAAACCCATGAAAACAGATTAATAAAAAGCCAAAATATATAATACTATCTCTCCAGAATTCTCTCAAGGACCTCGGTTTTTTTTCTACTAGCTATAGGTAAACGTTCATTATTGATTAGTGTTAGATAGTTGCCGCCAGTATTAGTGTATTCTTTAACGTAGTTTAGATTAACAAGATAGGATTTATGAATCCTTAAGAAGAAATGGGAAGGTAATTGTTCATCTATTTTTTTTAATGTTCTCGCTAAAATAAATGAATTACCATCTACAAGGAATATACGTGAGTAATTACCTTCTGCTTTGCAGTATTGGATGCTATTACTTTTAATTAACTTATAGCCGTCTTCAGTGGGAAAAGCTATTTTGGGGTGTAAATGGTTTCCTGGGTCTATATTCTCTAGAAGAAGTCTAATTCTATCAAGCTCGTTTTTGTATTCCGTCTTTTTTTGATATTTCTTTACAGCAGAGTATAAGTCCATCTGGTCAATTGGTTTCAATAGGTAGTCTAAGGCACTCTGCTTGATAGCTTCAATAGCATACTCTGAGTGTGCTGTAGTAAAGATAACTTCGAAATCAACAACATCAAATTGCTTTAATAAATCAAATCCTGAACCATTTTGCATCTTAATATCAAGAAACACTAAATCGGGTTTATAGTGTTTTATCGAGTGAAAACCTTGCTCAATATCCTTGCATTTTTTGACTACGGTAAACTTATTTGGGAAATATCTATCTATAAGCTTTTTTAAATACTCTCTCGCTGGCTCTTCATCGTCTATGATTATAGTTTTTACCATATTTCAAACATAATACATTATTAATTAGGTGAATAAAGGCGTTTATTAAACGCAAATATATGTTTATTAAACGTGATTTTAGTTCGCTTGCGATTACTCAGTCCAAAAAGTCGTTTAGTAAATGACACTAAAACAATATTAATTTTTGGTTTGTTTTGGAAAATTAATAACAAAAATTATAATTATGCGAAAAGTATTTATTTTATTATTTATGTTTTTTGTTTCAGTTTCGTTTGCTCAAAACTGGAATGGAAACATATCTGGAACAGTTGGTATCTTAAATTTTAAGGCCAGAGTTCAATATGAACTACCAATAGAAAGTAATATGTCGACAGGAGCAAATCTTAATTATTATTTCGTAAACTGGACAGGTCCGTTGATTGAGCCTTTTTTTAGGTTTTACAGAAAAAAAGATAGTAATGCTGAAGGCTGGTTTCTTCAAGGGAAATTAGGATACGGAAACTTAAAAAGTTTGGAGGAATATTTCAGTCTTGACCCAAATTATAGTCAAAAGCGATGGTCAACGTTTGGGGGAGGTGTCGCAGTTGGTAATAAATTTTTTATTTCAGATGTATTAACGTTAGAGATTTTAGGCGGACTTAGAGTTTATTCTGGTCCTAATTTTAGCGAAGACGAATATGATTTAGATGAAGTTGGAGAAGACTTGGGTTGGGCTGTCACAACAGGTTTACCTTTAGATTTACAAATTAAAATAGGATATCAGTTTTGATAATGAATAATATTAGAATTTCTTTTTTCACAACTTTATTAGTTGTCTTGTCATTTTATTCTTGTAGTATAGATGATGATGAAAATACTAATACAGGTAATTACATTAATTTTTATATTGATGATGATTTTTATGAAGGATATTCAAATTCGGAAATTTCTTCGGATTTAGAATTTGATGAATTAAATTATTATGATTTGGAATCAAATAAAATTACAGGAGTTACTAGCTCACTTCCATTTCAAATATATTTAGAACCTAACAATACTCATCCTGATTTTGGGACACTGATTTATTATACAAGTAATAGCTATTACTCTTTAACTTCAAAGGAAGATTGTGATAGTGGTTTAAATACAGTTTTGGATTATCAAGTAAATATTACTAGAAATGATGAGAAAGTTGGAGGTATAATTAAAGGGTCATTTGATGGAAAGATAGGACGTCGAAGTGGTTTCCCTTGTAACAATTGCTGCTATTTCATTTCTGATTTCTCAGGTGAGTTTAAATTGATAATTAAATAGTCTTAAGTCCTTATTATATAAATAACTAATTTTTTCATTCATTGGATATGTTACGCTGATATCCATTGAGTAAGTTTTTTTTATTTTATGGGGGCTAAAACAGATTCAACAGTGAAAGTTATTTGGAAGAACTGAAAGGATTGTTGAAATAATTTCACTTTTTTTAATATAAAGCTTTCCTTTTCTTAATCTTACTATATTTATTAGAGTATAATGAACAGATATTTATGGGTCATATTTATGACCGGCAAAGCCAACCATGAGAACAAGTGGATATGAAGTTGGCGAAGGTGTTATCAATGTTTATAAATAAAAAATCCCTCTCCGAACGCCGTTGGATAGGAAGGGTAGGCAAGTTGCCTTTAAATACTCGTGGGGCTGAGAAATCAGTTGAGCAACCAGGGCATTCTTTTAGAGTGTCACAGACTTAAATCCTAGTTTGTCCCAGCCCAGCGGCTTGAAAGAAATAGGTTTTAAACTTTAATTAATAAACATATTAAGAATTATGATTTAGTTTAAAATAATATTAACTATTTGTATGTCAATTAAATAAAACTATTTTAATTAAATTTCAAACATTTTAAAGCTGCAACTTTGGTCAATTAGGGCTACTATGAAGAGTTAATTGAAAAGTTAACTCTTTTTTTATACTCAAATTTTGAAAAATATTTACTGGAGGAGAAGCTTGTCCTGAGCGAAGAGTAACGGAGTCGAAGGGAGTAAAACTGGTTTGTAAAAGCATTTTTTTATTTCAAACCAGAGTTAATCCAAATAATTAATTTTTACCTATTTTATATTATTATTTAAATACATCCCTGTGTAAAGCCTTTTTATACCATTTTATGAAATACGCTATTTAATCCCCAAATGTTTAATACCGACTTACAAGCTTTATATTGGTTGGTATTTTAAGCATTAGATAAGTGTAGGATACATTTAAAATATTGTACATTATTACACAACTAAAAACTCCTTAATATTTACGTAGATTACAAATTAGTTTTCTTAAAAAATAGTACTTTTCAGCGAGAAATATGGCAATATGAATCCCCAAGAAAAAATTCAACAACTTACCGAAGAATTAAGGAAACATAACTACAACTATTATGTGTTGGACAATCCCAAAATATCAGATTATGAATTTGATATGAAGCTTAAAGAGCTTCAAAAATTAGAAGAAAAATATCCCAAACTCCAAGATGAAAATTCGCCCACAAAACGTGTGGGTGGTGCAATTACCAAAAATTTTCCAACGGTAAAGCACGAGCATAGAATGTATTCGCTTTCCAATTCCTATTCTGAAGAAGACTTATTAGATTGGGAAAAGCGCATTTTAAAAGTAGCCGAGCAAGAAGTAGAATATGTTTGCGAACTAAAATACGATGGTGCTTCCATCAGCTTAACTTACCAGAATGGAAAATTCTCACAAGCGGTTACACGTGGAGATGGCATTCAAGGCGATGAAGTTACCGCTAATGTAAAAACCATTAAATCCGTTCCTTTGCAGTTAAAAGGTGAAAATCATCCTGAAACATTTCACATTCGTGGCGAAATTGTTCTGCCTTACGAAGGCTTCGCTAAATTAAATGCAGAACGCATTGAAAATGGAGAAGAACCTTACGCCAACCCAAGAAATACCGCGTCTGGGAGTTTAAAATTACAAGACAGCTCCACCACAGCAAAGCGACCACTAGATTGTTTGTTGTACTCCATTGTAGGTGAAAAAGTAGGATTAGCTACGCAATTTGAAAGTTTAGAAAAAGCAAGAAAATGGGGTTTTAAAGTGCCGCCCGAATCTAAGCTTGTGCATAACATGAACGAAGTTTTAGCTTTTATTGAATATTGGAATAAACACAGACACGACTTACCTTACGAAACAGATGGAGTAGTGGTAAAAGTAAACAATTTACAATTGCAAGAAGAATTAGGTTTTACAGCCAAATCTCCACGTTGGGCAATGGCATATAAGTTTAAAGCTGAAGAAGCATCTACAGTATTGAAACAAATTACCTATCAAGTTGGCAGAACCGGAGCCATCACGCCAGTAGCTAATTTAGAAGCGGTTCAATTAGCAGGCACAAGTGTTAAACGAGCTTCCTTACACAATGCTGATCAAATAGAAAAATTAGATATTCGCGAAGGCGATACCGTTTATGTTGAAAAAGGTGGCGAGATTATTCCAAAAATCACAGGAGTAGATTTTACAAAACGCACACCAGATTCTAAACCAACGACATATATAAAAAATTGTCCTGAATGTGGTTCAGAATTGATTAGAAATGAAGGTGAAGCGCTGCATTATTGTCCAAATACTAATGCCTGCAAACCACAAATAATAGGTAGAATTCAGCATTACATTTCTCGAAAAGCTTTGGATATTGAAGGTTTAGGCAGCGAAACGGTTGCTTTATTGGTTAATGAACAACTTATTAATAGCTATGCAGATTTATATGAATTAAAAAAAGAAGCTATTTTACCTTTAGAACGCATGGCAGAAAAGTCTGCAGAAAATTTGATTAATGGAATTGAAGCTTCCAAAAAAGTACCTTTTGAGCGGGTTTTATTTGGTTTAGGTATTCGGTATGTCGGCGAAACGGTAGCCAAAAAATTAGCCAAACATTACAAAAAAATCAATGCTTTAGCAGAAGCGAGTTTTGAAGATTTAATACAAGTAGATGAAATCGGTGACCGAATTGCCGAAAGTGTAGTTGCCTTTTTTGAAGATGAAAAAAATAGAACAATTATTCAACGTTTACAAGATTATGGATTGCAATTGCAAATTTCTGAAGAAGAATTAGCTGGTCAAACAAATGTATTAGAAGGGAAAACCTTTGTTATTTCTGGAGTTTTTGAAAAAGTTTCTCGCAGTGAATTGAAAAAACTCATCGAGAAAAACGGCGGTAAAAACACTAGCTCTATTTCAAAGAAAACAGATTATTTGGTTACAGGAGAAAATATGGGTCCAGCGAAGCTGAAAAAAGCTGAAGATTTAGAAGTGAGTTTACTTTCTGAAAATGAGTTTTTGGAGATGGTGAATTTTAAGTAGCCCTGACAGATTGGAAAACCCGCAAAGTGCAACCCATTAAATACATGTTTTTTGAAAATAGCGACCAACGGAAGCTCCTTTTGAAAAAAATATACCAATTGAACTTTAAAATGAGACTATAATAAATTGAATTAATTTTGATGAGATTAGAAAAATAGAATAAAGCATAGTTTTATTACGACTCATTTTTATTTTAAAGTTAAAAGTAAAAGTGTTTTTAGATTATCTCATTTTAACCAGCAGATAAGACCGTCCAGCTCATTCATCTCTTCAAAATATCCTTCTTCATAAATTATGTAATTCTGCTATGAAAATTGAGTGTCGTTAGAAATATGAAATATAATTATGAATTTTAAATTTACTCAAAAAATATTTTTTTATTTGATTTGTTTAGTTTAAATTTAACAATGATTTATAATACATACATAAAGCCATGCTGGATTCGTCAATTTTTACGATGTTATAACTTTACTTAGATTCTTATTAATAAATACAATTCATAAGATTTTAAAAAAAATATTAAAACACTCACCTGTATGAGTAAAAATTACTAAGATGAAAATATATTTATTGCAATTGTTTTGTTATTTATAATTGCCTGTACAAAGGATGATGGTCTCAAAGATATAAATAAAAATGTTCCGATAACATCTGAAGATAGATGCTTAGATGATGATTCAAATGATGACCCTTATAACCCTAATCATCCTCCTGAGCCAGATTACCCACCTTATAGTTATTCAGTAAATACTCGACCTGATCTTCATCGATTTTTTAGGGATACTATTTTAATCCAAAATAATGGTTACAGAAAGTATGTAGATTATTACTATATAGTATCTGATGAAATTGATTATGATTCTTTAAATATTAACGCAAAAGTTAAAATTTGGGATGTAGCATTAAAATTAGATGAACCAATACTGAATGCACTTAATCCCAATTATAATGGTGTTCTTCTCAATCATGAATTAAAAAGTGACATATTAGAACTATCTGATATTCTAAGAGAATATAGCCAAAATGAATCTATTTTCGATGAATTTCAAAATGACTTAAATCATATTGTTGGAAAAACAAAATCTGAAATATTAAGATAAGTAAAATTTAAAAAAGGCTAATATATTAGCCTTTTTTAAATTTAAAGTTATGTATAAGTTAATATTTATGTTTCTTTTTTTTGTAAAATCCTGCTCGTTTTTAACATCAAGCGATGATGTTTATATGTGGATGGAAAAAGACAGTGAGAAACTAGATGTATGGCTTCACCATCAAGATTCAATTTACAAGTGTTTAAGTGATAACTACATTCAAGAAAAGTTGTTGTTTAAGCAGAAAATTAGTCATGACAAATCTGATTCATTAATTTTTTTAAATAAAAAGCGTGTTGGAGCTTATTATGTTTATCAGACTAAAGATGGTATTTATTATCAAAAAACTGATCAAATAGATCAACAAAAATTATTTCTAAGTATAGATGAACTTAAATTCTATCCTAAAATAGTTGAAACCAACTACAGTAATTATTTAATAATTAAAGGCTCTCGCTTTTTAAATGATAATGTCACTCTTCAAGTTTGGGATTTGGACAAGAAAGTTTTAATTACTGAATTACAAATTTATGACCGACCACAAGCGCAAGCAACTTCAACACATCTTTATTTTTTAAAAAATGATAAGAAAACTAAAAAAGAACTTAAGAAATTTAATTTTGAAGATCGATACATTAAAAAAGCCAATTTAAAAAGTAAATATTCATTTAAAGTCATCGACTCTACTTCTGTTTTGACAAAATTAAAAAATGAAGTATATATTTATTCTGAACATTTTAAGCAAAATAAACCTGAAGTTATTAAACTTCCTGGTAACTTAAAATATATTGGTAAGAATAATACTTCAATGTATTTCTATAATAATCTTGTAAATATTACTAGTTTTTATAGTTATAATATCAAAAAAAAAGAATTCCATGAAATATACCAGTTAAATCGGAAAGTTAATATTGAGAAATGTATATATCATAAGGATATTATTTATTATTCATTTATAGAAAGGGGTAGAAATAATTTATATTCCCTTAATTATAAAAAACAAAGTTGTAACCCTATATTATCAGATGAGTTGGCAAAAATCGAATTTGAAAAACATAGAGATAATTCAATTTTAGTTACTTACAAATCTTTTAAGATTCCTGTAAAAAAATATGAGTTTTCACCTGAAAATGATTTGACTTTAAAATATAAAAATATTAATCAAGATTTAGTAGATTTCAAAACTGTACAAAAGTGGGTGAAAAATGATAATGATAGTATACCTCTTATTTTTTATTATAAAAATTCATTGGTAAATAGTTTTTCGCCAACAATTGTTAATGTGTATGGTGGCTTTAATAAATCAATACAGCCAAGTTATTCTAAATATATTAATTCATTTGTAGAGAAAGGTGGTGTTTTTGTAATTGCGGGAGTTCGTGGTGGTGGTGAGAATGGAATAAATTGGCATACTTCAGCTACTTTGCTAAATAAAAAAAACAGTTTCTATGATTTTGAAAAATGTTTAGATTACATAATAGAAAACAAGATTTCAACTTCTGATCAAATTGCAATTTTTGGTGCATCAAATGGTGGCTTAATTGTAAATAATGCAATATTAAAATTTAGCGAAAAATTCTCGGTTGCTATAAGTATGTTTGGTTTGGCAGATATGTTAAATTATACAAAATACAATCAGCCTAAATGGTATAATGAGTTTGGTAATCCTCAAAATGAAAAAGTTAAAGAGTATCTCAAAAGTTATTCTCCACTTCATAATTTAAAAAAAATAGAAAATGAAAATCTTAAAATTCTTTTCATTACAGGTGATAAAGATCTTAGGGTTTCACCTTTCAATTCTTATAAATTTGTTAACGGGTTGCAAGAATTTGGAAATCAAGCATATTTAAAAGTATTTCAAAATGTAGGTCATAATTTCGAAAATGGTAAATTAGACGAATTGTACACTGAAACCTATTCATTCATTTTCAGTAATTTAAAATTTGAGAAATACAATCTTAATGATTGAAATTAACAATTATAAAGACGTATATTGATGATTCACAATATACCTAATATTTTATATCCAAAATATCTTGTGTATCTGTAAGGTGTATTTTAAGGCTTTATAGAATCAATTTGAATATTTCAAAATTCAAACTGGATAAGCTGCTTTGGAAATCATATCCGATGTCTAAATAATTCCTTATTTTTGCTTTCCTAACTTTTTAAAGTATTTATTCATGTCAATGACCAATATACCAAGTGTAGACTTAGCTGATTTTTTATCGGACGACCCCAAACGAAAACAAAAATTTGTAAACGAAATAGGAAGTGCTTACGAAGAAATTGGTTTTGTGGCACTTAAGAATCATTTTTTAGATGATGAGCTTGTAGAGAAGTTATACAAAGAAGTAAAATCCTTTTTTGCTTTACCTGAAGATACGAAAAGAAAATACGAAAGAGAAGATATTGGTGGTCAACGCGGCTATGTTTCCTTCGGTAAAGAACATGCAAAAGGAAAAAAAGAAGGCGATTTAAAAGAATTTTGGCACTTTGGTCAAGAACCCGATAAAAATGCAAACTTAACCGAAGAATATCCAGAAAATGTGGTAGTAAAAGAATTACCGCAGTTCAATGCTGTAGGAATGGAAGCCTACAAAATGTTAGAGAAAACAGGTATTTATGTTTTGCGTGCTTTGGCGCTACACATCGGTATAAACGAGCATTATTTTGACCATTGGGCAAGCAATGGAAATTCAATTTTGCGTCCCATCCATTATCCGCCCATAACAGAAGAGCCTAAGGGTGCTGTTCGTGCCGGCGCGCACGGAGACATCAATTTAATTACCTTGTTAATGGGTGCATCAACTGGTGGTTTGCAAGTTCAGCGCAAAGACGGAGAATGGATTGATGCCATTCCTAATGAAGATGAATTGGTCATTAACGTAGGCGATATGTTAGAGCGACACACCAATAACAAATTGCGTTCAACTATACATCGTGTGGTAAATCCACCAAAGGAAGAATGGGACAAACCGCGTTATTCCATACCATTTTTTATGCATCCAAGAAGCGAAATGAAATTGGATTGTTTAGAAGAATGCATTTCGGAAGAAAATCCGAAGCAATATGAAGACATTACTGCTGGCGAGTTTTTACATCAGCGTTTGGTTGAAATTGGCTTGATTAAAGATAAAAAGTAAGACCAGCTTCAATGGATTTACAAGACCAGTTGAAAAATTTATTTCCAGACCATACACCCGATGAAAATGCAAACGAAGAAAATTCATCTGTGAATAATGGAATTTGGCTTCAAGATGAAGCCTTAGAATGCCATTTTGTAAAAAGAAAAGGCAAAGCAAATACTATTATTAAAGGCTATAACGGAGCCGATGAAGATTTCAAGAAATTAGCAAAAACCCTTAAAAAAGAACTTGGAGTCGGTGGTAGTAGTAAAAATAACGAAATTATTATTCAAGGAGATTACCGCAAACAAATTATTCAGATTTTAGAAGAATTGGGTTTTAAAACCAAACGTGTAGGCGGCTAAATCTTCATTTCAAATAGTTCTATGAATACAAAAGATGCAAATGGCAATTTGCTTGCAGATGGCGACACAGTTGTTTTAATTAAAGATTTAAAAGTGAAGGGAACTTCTACCACATTAAAAAGAGGCATGAGTTTTAAAAACATTCAACTAACCAATACCGAAGGAGAAATTGAGTGTAGAAACAAAAAAATTAAAGGATTGGTTTTAAAAACTCAATTTGTAAAAAAAGCATAAACATGGCTATAAAAGAATCAGAATTAATTATTAATCCAGATGGAAGCGTTTACCACTTAAATTTAAAGCCAGAACATATTGCTGACACCATTATTACAGTTGGCGACCAAAATAGGGTAGACCGAGTAGCTCATTTTTTCGATGATGTTATTTTTGAAACCCAAAAACGCGAATTTAAAACCAAAACAGGTTTTTATAAGGGGAAAAAATTAACGGTTATCTCATCAGGAATAGGAACTGATAATATTGATATTGTATTAAATGAACTTGATGCTCTAGCCAATATCGATTTTAAAACCCGAACTATAAAAAAGAAAATTAAGCAGCTTCAAATTGTCCGAATTGGTACATCAGGTAGTTTGCAAAAAGATGTACCGGTAGATAATTATGTGGCTTCAACAAGTGGAGTTGGTTTTGATGGGTTACTACATTATTATGCTCATAAGGCAGATGTAGTTAATCAAGCAACAACCCAAGCTTTAATTCAGCATTTGCAAGATTCACCCAAAAAAGCAGAACCCTATGTGGTAGATGCCAATTCTAGTCTACTCCAAAAATTTAAACTTTCTAACGAAAAATTATTAAATTTTGGCTTAACTGGTACTAACGTAGGGTTTTATGGTCCACAAGGTCGTGTTTTGCGTTTGCCCCTTTCCAAGCCCAACTTTATAGATAGTTTAGCAAGTTTTGAATTTGAAAAGCAGAAAATTACAAATTTAGAGATGGAAACAAGCGCCATTTATGCTTTAGCTAAAATGTTAGGCCACCAAGCTCTTTCTGTAAATGCAATTATTGCTAATAGAGCAATGGGGACTTTTAGTAAACAACCAAAAGACTTAGTAGATAATTTAATTCAGTTTGTATTACAAATACTTACAGAAGACTAAACGTATGCAGACCATAAAAATAGGTGGTGTTCCAGAACATTTTAATTACCCATGGCATCAAGCTATAAAAAAAGGGGCTTTTAAAGCCGTAGGAATCGATTTGCAGTGGCAAGATTTTCCTGGCGGAACAGGAGAAATGAGCGATGCGCTAGCCAAGCAAGAAATCGATTTAGCCATTATGCTAACCGAAGGAAGCGTTAAAAAAATATGTGATGGCCTAGATTTGCGTATTGTTCAAAAATATGTAGATTCTCCGTTATTATGGGGTATTTATGTTAAATACAATTCTGAAATTGAAACAATTGAAGAACTTGAAAATAAAACAGCTGCTATTAGCCGCGAAGGTTCTGGTTCACATTTAATGGCTTATGTAAATGCTAAAAATGAAAATTGGGATACTCAAAATTTAAATTTTCAAATTGCTCATCATCTTGATGGTGCAGTTGAAGCAATTCAACAAAATGAAGCTGATTATTTTATGTGGGAACATTTTACTACAAAACCTTTGGTTGACAATAAAATATTTAAACATATAAACGATTGTCCTACACCTTGGCCTTGTTTTGTAATTGTTGCAGAAAATAAATTTATTAAAAAAAATACTTCTGCAATTAAAAATATTCTTAACACAATTAATAAACAAACTCAAGCTAATGCCAATAATAAAAATTTAGCACAAGAAATTTCAGAAGCTTACCGTTTAAAACTAATAGATGTGCAAAAATGGCTAAGCCAGACACGTTGGAGCCAAGCACAAATTTCTAGTACTGAAATAAAAACCACCTTACACGAACTTGAAAGCCTTGATTTAGTAGAAATTAATGGGGGTGAAAATTTTTTCTGAAAAATTAAAAATAATACGCAACCTTTTTAAAAACTTACAATCTATAAAGTAGAAACAATTCAAAAAATATGCTGTTATCCATTTTATTTATTTTAGGAACACTGGTTTTTGTAAATGTATTTTTATTGATTTTTAGTTGCAATACACCAGACGACGAAGCAATAAAGTCGTATCGAATCAAAATTAGATTTCCCAAACAAAAGAAAACCAAATCTAATCCAGCATATCAATTGGCAGCCGATAAATAATTACGAATTCTCAGGAATTTTACCTATAATTCCATCAAAATTTGATTTTAAAATTGGCAATTCTTGCAAAATATTCCCATTAACTCTAAACGGTTTTTTTATTTCAACTTGTTTTAACTTGTAATTGAATACAATAGGAATAATTGGAACTTTTGCTTTTTCGGCAATATAATAAAACCCTGTTTTCCATTGCTTCACTTTTTTTCGTGTTCCTTCCGGGGCAATCGCTAACCTAAATTCAGTTCTCGAATTGAAAATCGCTACTATTTGATCTACCATCTTTAAAGATTTAGATCGATCTACTGGAGCACCACCCATCCATTTAAAATACCCGCCTAAAAACGAATCAAACAATTCTTTTTTGCCTACAAAATGCATATCCAAGTTAATAATTTTCCTAACTAAAACACCGATATAAAAATCATGCCAGCTGGTATGCGGAGCAACTATTAATATAGATTTTTTAATATTTGGATCCATTTCTCCAATAATTTTCCAACCTAAAAGACTTTTAAAAATAAATTTGGCGATCCAATGCATATTCACATTAATTGAGCCATTAAAAGTACACTAAAGCATGAAAAAAACCTTATATCTTTAATAAATATAATAATCCATACAACGCTTGGTTAAATTTTAAGTCAAAATATTAAATCGATTCACTTTAAAAGTAGAAATTTGCCAATACTACTACATTTGAAACAAAAATCTATGAAGCGAATTTGCTTAGTCTTTTTTATTTGTTTAGTTCAGTTGAGTTTTGCTCAACAACCACCAAAACCCAGCGCTGTTGAAATTTTTGAAACTATAAAAAAACTAAATTTCTTTGGAAATGTAATGTATGTAGCAGCTCATCCTGACGATGAAAATACTAGATTAATAGCATACTTTTCAAAACATTATCATGCACACACTACCTATATTTCCTTAACAAGAGGCGATGGTGGCCAAAATTTATTGGGTGCAGATTTAAATGAAAAATTGGGCATAATTAGAACACAAGAATTATTAGCAGCTAGAAAAATTGACGGCGGACATCAACTTTTTACACGAGCTATCGATTTTGGCTATTCAAAAAACCCAGATGAAGCACTTTCAACGTGGAATAAAAATGAAGTTTTAGCCGACTTAGTTTTTGCTATTCGAAAAAACAAACCTGATATTATCGTAAATCGGTTCGATCACCGAACCCCAGGAACTACCCATGGTCATCATACGGCTTCGGCAATTCTGGCAATGCAAGCTTTCGATTTGTCTGCTAATAAAAACGCTTTTCCAGAACAACTAAAACTTGTTGAACCTTGGCAGCCCCAAGCCATTTACTTTAACGATTCATGGTTTTTTTACATAAATAGAGAAGCTTTTCAAAATGCAAATCACGAGCAGCATTTAGCCATAAATATGGGGGAGTTTTATCCAGATATTGGTCTTCATAATAACGAAATCGCAGCTTTGAGCCGAAGCATGCACAAATCGCAAGGTTTCGGAAACACGGGAACCCGAGGTGATCAAATTGAATATTTGGAGTTGTTGAAGGGCGAACTTCCTTCAGCTGAAAATCTATTTGAAAACATTGAAACTTCATGGAAACGCCTTCAAGATAAACAATACAAAAAAATTCAACAGCATTTATTACAGGTTGAAGCAAACTTCGATTATCAAAACCCACATCAGAGTATTCCTGCATTAGTTGAAGCCTATACTTTGCTTCAGCAAGCTAAAAATTCGTTTTGGAAAGACAGAAAAATAAAGGAATTAAAAGAACTTATTGTAGCATGCTCTGGTTTATTTTTAGAAGCTAGAACAACAGAGACTTATACCAATCCCGGTAAAAAAGTTCAAGTTTTTGTAGAAGTAACAAATCAATCTAATACTGAAATTAAGCTCAAATCAGTTCGAGTTTTAGGGAGTAAATCTAACGAAATTAACAACATTAATTTATTGCCCAATCAAAAAAATGAATGGGAAACACAAATTGAAATCCCTTTAAACCAAGTTTCGAGCAATCCGTTTTGGCTCAACCAACAACCGGGAAAAGCTTTGTACAAGGTCGATGAAATTTGGAAACGTAATCTTCCTGAAATTTCAAATACTTTACCTATCGCTTTTCAATTAGAAATCAATGGTCAAAGCTTCAACATTACAAGAAATTTAGTGTACAAATATAACGATCCAGTTGATGGTGAAGTGTACGAGAACTTTTTAATACTCCCGCCAGTTTCACTCTCATTTCAGAAAAATATTATGGTTTTTTCTGGTGAAGAAGCAAAAGAAGTGCAGTTAAACCTAACCAATTATGGAAGTACTGAAGCGCTTCAAATTAATTTTAATCCAACTTCTGCTTGGAAAGTTGAACCTGAACAGTTAAAAGTAAAATTCAATAATTTGAATGAAACTCAAAAAGTTAAATTGAAAGTTACTCCACCAAAAGATGCTTCAGAATTAAACTTAATGCCAAAGGCAACAAATTTAAACGGAATAGTTTACAACTCAAAAGTAGAAGTATTAGACTACACCCATATTCCAAAACAAAGTTTTATCCAGCCCAGCCAGCTTCAATTAATTAAATTAGATGTACAAACTAAAGGAGAAAAAGTTGCCTACATTCAAGGTGCTGGAGATGATGTAGCCGAAGCGATTTTGGAATTAGGTTATCAAGTAGAAGTTTTTTCAGTTGAAGATATTTCTTCAGAAAAATTACAATCTTTTGATGCAGTCGTGGTCGGAATTCGTGCCTTCAACATTTATGATGCTTTTGCGTTTAAAAAACAAACTTTATTCAACTATGTAAAAAATGGCGGAAATCTAATTGTGCAATACAACACAAGCCGTGGTTTAAAAACAGAAATTAGCCCGCTACCGCTTCAACTTTCAAGAAATAGAGTAACAGACGAATATGCAGAAGTTCAATTTTTAGCTCCAAATCATCCCATTTTAAATTTCCCAAACAAAATTACTCCAACAGATTTTGAAAATTGGGTGCAAGAACGTGGTTTATATTTTTCAGATCAATGGAGCGATAAGTTTATAGCCATCTTAGGTATGCAAGATCCAAACGAGCCAATTTTAAAAGGAAGTTTATTAACCACAACATATGGCGATGGACATTTTACTTACACAGGCTTAAGCTTTTTTAGGCAACTTCCCGCAGGGGTAAAAGGTGCTTACCGATTATTAGCTAACCTATTATCCTTAGGAAATGAAAAATAAAAAATTTACTTGGCATAAAACCTATACTTTATTGTTAATTCTTAATGCAGTATATATTGTTTTTTTCTACTGGTTTATGAAAAATTATTAGCGAATGGAGTTAGTCGATGCAATTGTTTTAATTTCTACACTCGCTTTTATTGTTATTTATGGAAGCTATAAATCGCGGGGAAGCAAAAACGTAAGCGATTTTATAAAAGGAGGAAACGAAGCCAAATGGTGGACGGTTGGATTGTCTGTAATGGCAACTCAAGCCAGTGCAATTACTTTTTTATCAACTCCTGGGCAAGCTTTTAACGATGGAATGGGTTTTGTGCAATTTTACTTTGGTGTTCCCATTGCTATGGTAGTAATCTGTATGGTTTTTTTACCCATCTACCATAAGTTAAAAGTATACACCGCTTATGAATATTTAGAGTCTAGATTCGATCAAAAAACGCGGACTTTAACTGCTTTGTTGTTTTTAATTCAACGTGGTCTAGCAGCAGGAATTACCATTTTTGCTCCAGCCATTGTATTATCTGCCGTTGTTGGCTGGGACTTATTTACGCTGAATATTATTATTGGTGTTTTAGTAATTATCTACACCGTTTCAGGTGGAACGAAAGCCGTAAACGTAACCCAAAAACAACAAATGGCAGTTATTTTTGCAGGCATGTTTATCGCTTTCTTCTTTATTTTGAATCATTTGCCAGACGATATTAGCTTCAATCAAGCCTTAAAAATTGCTGGTTCTAGCGGAAAGTTAGAGGTCTTGGATTTTTCATTCGATTTCGAAAATCGATACACCTTTTGGAGTGGTATTTTAGGCGGAACTTTTTTAGCTTTATCCTATTTTGGAACCGATCAAAGTCAGGTGCAGCGTTACCTATCAGCTAAGTCCTTACGCGAAAGCCAAATGGGTTTATTATTCAATGGGTTTTTAAAAGTGCCTATGCAATTTTTCATTTTATTGGTTGGTGTTATGGTTTTTGTTTTTTACCAATTTGAAACTGCTCCACTAAACTTTAATCCAGCAGCACAAAATGCAGTATACGAATCAGAATATAAAGCAGATTACGAAAATTTAGAAGCTCGGTTACACGAAATTCAATTACAAAAAAAGGAAATTGCCACTCAATTTGGATCGATTGCTGCTGAAGATGAAGCATCCCAACAAATATTACAAACTCAAGTAGCTGCCTTAAATACAAAAGAGTTTGCTATTCGCGATGAAGCAAAATTGCTTATTAAACAAGCCGATTCAACCATAGAAACCAACGATAAAGATTATATTTTTATCAGTTTTATTTTAGATTTTCTACCCAAAGGTTTAGTAGGTTTGCTTTTGGCTGTTATTTTAAGTGCAGCCATGTCATCTACAGCTTCAGAATTGAATGCATTGGCAAGTACAACTACCATGGATTTGTTTAAGCGCAATGTAAAAACAAAAAAATCGGATAAATATTTTTTAAATGCATCAAAATTATTCACTTTAGGTTGGGGTATTTTTGCCATTGCTTTTGCTTGTATTGCTTATTTGTCAGATAACTTAATTCAATTGGTAAACATCATTGGTTCGATTTTCTATGGCAATGTGTTGGGTATTTTTTTATTAGCTTTTTTTATTAAATATGTAAAAGCTAAATCGGTTTTTATCGGTGCTTTAATTACGCAAGTTATTGTTTTATATGTTTGGTATATCGACTTAATGCCGTATTTATGGCTGAATATTTTTGGTAGTGCTTTGGTGATTTTTATTTCAATTACGCTGGAGTATTTCTTCAGAAACAACAAATAAACAGGCCTTGTTTTTAGTTTTGTTGAAGTTTTTGATTTTTACAAATCTTCAATAAAAGTGAAGTGCCACATTATTAAAATTTCTTTTTATCCTAAATTGAATAATGCTACTTTTGCAACTTCTTAAGTACAAACGATTCATACGTATAATTATGCAATACAACTTCAATGCAATTGAAGCCAAATGGCAAAAAAAATGGGCAAAACAAAAACCATTTCAAGCTAAACAACCAGCCGAATTAACTGAGCAAAAACCGCCTTTTTATGTGCTAGACATGTTTCCTTATCCATCGGGAGCGGGTTTGCATGTTGGGCATCCACTCGGTTATATTGCTAGCGATATTTATGCGCGTTACAAACGCCATAAAGGCTTTAATGTGTTGCATCCACAAGGTTACGATTCGTTTGGCTTGCCAGCAGAACAATACGCCATTCAAACAGGTCAACATCCAGCTAAAACCACCGAAGTAAATATTAAACGCTATCGTGAACAATTAGATAAAATTGGTTTTTCGTTCGATTGGAGTCGTGAAGTTCGCACTAGCAATCCCGATTATTACCGTTGGACACAGTGGATTTTTATTCAATTGTTTGAAAGTTGGTATAATCAAGAAACAGATAAAGCAGAACCGATTTCAAACCTAATTCAACTTTTTGAAAAACATGGGAATATACAAGTAAATGCAGCTTCCGATGAAGATGTTGAAACTTTCTCTGCTGAAGTTTGGAGTGCGTTTTCAGACCATAAAAAAGAAGCAATTCTCTTACAATATAGGCTCACTTACTTAGCAGAAACCGAAGTGAATTGGTGTCCTGCCTTAGGGACAGTTTTAGCGAATGACGAAATTGTAAACGGAATTTCCGAACGTGGAGGACATCCTGTTGTTCGGAAAAAAATGAAGCAATGGAGTATGCGTATTTCCGCTTACGCAGAGCGTTTATTACAAGGTTTAGAAAATTTAGACTGGACTGAAAGCCTTAAAGAAAGTCAGCGCAATTGGATTGGAAAATCAGTTGGTGCTCAATTAAGATTCAAAATTGAAAATTTTGAATCTTTTATCGAAGTGTTTACAACTCGCCCAGATACTATTTTTGGAGTTTCGTTTATGACTTTAGCTCCTGAACACGAATTGGTTGCTAAAATAACTACTCCAGAACAAAAAGAACAAGTGGAAGCTTACATAAAAGCAGCTTCACTAAAAAGCGAACGCGATCGCATGGCTGATGTAAAGAGCATCACTGGTGTTTTTACAGGTGCGTATGCAGAACATCCGTTTACCAAAGAACCCATTCCGATTTGGATTGGCGATTACGTATTAGCAGGTTATGGAACTGGAGCGGTTATGGCCGTACCATGTGGCGACCAACGGGATTACGATTTTGCAAAATACTTTAATATTCCGATTCCTAATGTGTTTAAAGATGTTGATATTTCTGAAAAAGCGCATGCTGATAAAGACCATACAATTATTGCGAATTCAGATTTTTTAAATGGTTTAAATGCTAAGGAAGCTATTGCTAAGGCCATTGAAAAACTTGAGAAAATTAGTGCTGGAACTGGAAAAACTAATTACCGATTGCGCGATGCAGTTTTTTCACGTCAACGCTATTGGGGCGAACCATTTCCCGTATATTATGTAGATGGATTGCCTAAAATGATCAATGAAAAGCATTTACCTTTACAATTACCAGAAATCAATGAATATCTTCCAACCGAAGATGGAGCACCACCTTTAGGAAGAGCAGATTTTTGGGCTTGGGATACCAAAAATAATAAAGTGGTTGACAACAAATTAATCGACCACAAAACTATATTTCCATTAGAATTAAATACCATGCCAGGTTGGGCAGGGAGTTCGTGGTATATGTTTCGATATATGGACGCGCATAATAACAGCGGCATTGCTTTAAGTGAAGCTTTGCAGTATTGGAAAAATGTCGATTTATACATTGGCGGAAGCGAGCATGCCACTGGTCATTTGTTATATTCTCGCTTTTGGACCAAGTTTTTAAATGACTTAGATGTTCTTCCAGTTGAAGAACCTTTCAAAAAACTCATCAACCAAGGAATGATTTTAGGCGAAAGTGCATTTGTACATCGATTAAAAGATTCAAATACATTTATAACTGCTGATCTTATTGAAGGAAAAGAAACTCAGCCAATTCACACAGATGTTTCGCTTGTCAATTTTTCAAACGAACTTGATATTGAAGGCTTTAAAAACTGGCGACCCGAATTTCAAGACGCAAAATTTATCACCGATGAAAATGGGAAATACATTGTAAGTCGTGAAGTCGAAAAAATGTCGAAATCCAAATACAATGTAGTAAATCCAGACGATATTTGTGAAGATTTTGGAGCAGATACTTTACGCATGTACGAAATGTTTCTTGGTCCGTTGGAGCAAGCAAAGCCATGGAATACAGCAGGAATTACAGGAGTGCATAACTTCTTAAAGAAACTTTGGAAGTTGTATCACAATGGAGATAAATTTGAAGTTTCAGGGCAGTCAGCTTCTAAAGAATCGCTTAAAACTTTGCATAAAACCATCAAAAAAGTAACGGAAGATATCGAAAATTTCAGCTTTAATACTTCGGTTTCTACGTTCATGATTTGTGTAAATGAATTGACCCAACAAAAATGCAATTCAAAAGAAATACTAGGACCATTGGCAGTTTTAATTTCGCCTTATGCACCACATATTGCAGAAGAATTATGGGAGAAGTTGGGGAATGAAAACGGAATTTCTGAAGCAAATTACCCTGTTTACGAAGAGAAATACTTAAAGGAAGACAACAAGACGTATCCGATTTCGTTTAACGGAAAAATGCGCTTTACCTTAGATTTATCTTTAGATTTAAGTAAAGATGAAATTGAAAACGCAGTAATGCAAGACGAACGTACACAAAAGCAATTGGAAGGGAGAACACCTAAAAAAGTAATTGTAGTACCTGGAAAGATTGTAAATATTGTTGGATAAATTAAAGTTTTGCTAAAATGTCAGCAGCAAACAATTTGGCTGATTTTTTGCTATCATAAATTATAAAATACGAAGAACTATGATGGGATATTATATACTTATTGGCGCAATAATGCTTATAAGTTGGTACGTAAGCAGTACCTTAAAAAAGAAATTTAAAAAATATTCGAAACAAAATTTGCAAAACGGAATGTCGGGCGCAGAAATTGCCAAACAAATGTTGGCAGATAATGGAATTTACGATGTGAAAGTAATTTCAACGCCAGGCCAACTAACCGACCATTACGACCCACGAAAGAAAACTGTTAACTTAAGTGAAGCCGTTTACAATCAACGAAATGCAGCTGCAGCTGCAGTTGCAGCTCACGAGGTAGGTCATGCCGTACAACATGCCAAAGCGTATTCTTGGCTAGAAATGCGTAGTCAATTAGTGCCAATTGTTCAAGTTGCAGCCAATTATAGCCAATGGGTTATTTTTGGTGGTTTAATTTTATACGGAATGGTTAGCGCAGGTGTTGGACAAATGGTCTTGCTAGCTGGAATTATTATGTTTGGCTTAGGAACTTTATTTAGTTTTGTAACGCTTCCGGTTGAATACGATGCGAGTAATCGTGCTCTGGCTTGGTTAAAAAACCATAATATGGTTACACCTAACGAATACAAAGATTCTGAAGACGCCTTAAAATGGGCAGCTCGAACTTATGTAGTGGCTGCAGTAGGCTCACTAGCTACATTAATGTATTTTATTATGATATACTTAGGAAGAGATTAAAATAGACTTAGATTATTTCAATAAACCAAAAAAACCGTTTCAAATGCTCCTGAAACGGTTTTTTGTTTTTAGACTTATTCAATGAAAGGCTTAGTTTTAGTTCGATTTAATATTAGTTTTTGTTTACATAATTCATTAAATCAACATCATTGCCAAGTAAAATTTCTTTGCTGTTAATTCTTCCTTGTGGGGAATCGTTTTCTAATTTTAAAACTCCACGCGGACAAACCGAAGCGCAAATTCCACAACCAACACAAGATGAACGAACAATATTTTCGCCTTTTTGTGCATAGGCGCGGACATCAATTCCCATTTCGCAATATGTGGAGCAATTTCCGCATGAGATGCATTGGCCGCCATTGGTTGTTATTCTAAATTTAGAAAAAAGCCGCTGTTGAAAACCAAGAATAGCTGCCATTGGGCAACCAAATCTACACCAAACCCGATTTCCAAAAATAGGATAAAAGCCTGTTCCAACAACACCAGAAAAAATACTCCCGATTAAAAATCCGTAGCTTGAACGTAGGGTTTCTGCTTCAACAAAAGCAAACTGCTGCGTATTTCCTGAAAAATGTAAGCCGATTAAAGCTAAAATGATAAGAAAAAATCCAATGCCTGCATATTTCGCATCTTTTTTAAACTCATGTCGTTTAAAAATAAACGTCAACCCAACAACTATGGTTAAAACAAGCCCAACGCCAATTAAAAATACATCTTTTGTAAGCCAATATTTTTCAGCATCGTAGCCCAAGTAAGTAGAAATTACCGCTGTTGTCATGATTACCACAAAAACTGTTACTAAATGAATCATCCATCGTTCTAGTTTCCATGCAGAGGTAGATTTGTTGCTTAAATGCCGAAAGGAGTCTCCAGCGGTTTCAGCTAAACCGCCACAGCCACAAACCCAAGAGCAGTACCAGCGTTTTCCATATTTGTAGGTTAGAATCGGCGTGATGATAAAAATAGAAGCAATTCCAAAAATAAGTAAGCTAACTCCTATTGTTCCAGCACTTATAAAATCGTCAACTCGGTATTGTTCAAAATTGTAGTAATTTAATGGCCAGATGTTTACTAAATTATAATACGGAAGACTGAATTTTTCACCGTTTAATCTCGCCATGAATTCAGGAATTAAAAACGCAAAACCCAATTGAAAAAACATCACTGAAAAAGTACGTAAACGTTGATAATTATTGTTTCTGTATTTCCATAAAAACTTAATGCCAAAGCCCAAGATGGCAATTGTATATAAGGTTCCGTACACAAACCATTGGCTTGCTGGGTTTCCACTCAATAATTTACTAAATGGATCGAATAAAGCAACAATTCCAGTGTTTTCACCATTATTTACTAAGCCTAAATAGGATGGATAAAAATACAAAACAACATAAAATCCAGTAATAAGTATTCCAAGTGCATATGCCCAAATACCACGATTGGTAAGTGAATTAAAAAAAATATGATTGTTTTTTATGCCTGCAAATTTGTTAGCATAGCTTGCTTTGGTGTACCAAACTATTCCTGTAAAAATAAGTGTTAATGAAACACTTAGCCATACTATTTTAGGTTGAAAAGACACATTTAAAAAAGCTAAGACTAAAATGAGTAGACCAAGCATGCCTAAAGCAATTGAAAGTTTTTGCTGCGGGCCTAAGTTCTCAGCTGCTTGTCCGGTTACCGAAATATTGTGGGCTGTACTCATATTGATCTAATTTTTATTTTAGGCCTCACAGGTTTACAAAACCTATGAGGTTTGGTCTAGTTTTTTAATTCAACAATTTCTTTTTATAAACATCAAATATCTCATTTTCATATTTTTTGAAAAATTCAGGATCAAAATTAGCTTCTTTTAAATGTTCAATTACATAATCAATACTTTTTTCTTGATTTAACCATGCATCAAATTTCTCATGCCGCATTCGAATACCAAAGGTATTAATCCCTGTAAATTTTCTGCTTTCAGTTTCAAAATGCATATGAATGCATTTATTTTCGATAGTAGCTTTCCAATAAAAATCAGAATGCCCTTTTTTGGGTTTTGGAAAAACCCAGCCATAAGTTTGGTATTCTACATCAAAAAATTTGGCAGAGTTAAACCAATTTCCGGGTTTGTAATTGCTTGGATTTCCAGTTAAGCTTTGGGCCAGAGTTTCGCCCATCATACGCCCCGTGTACCAAACTGCTTCAATAGGTGGTCGGTTTCCTGTCGGATTTCGTTGTTCTGCACAATCGCCAATAGCATAAATATGTTGGATGTTGGTTTGTAGGTTTTGATTTACTAAAACACCATGATTAGTTTCTATCGATGAATTTTTTAAGAAATCGATATTTGGTGAAACTCCTGCAGTTAAACCAACTACGTTACAGTCTATTTGTTCTCCTGTCTCTTCAATAATAATTGATTTTACATTTCCATGTTTATCGGCTTCAATGGATTTTAAATTGGTGTTTAATCGTAAGTCGATGCCATGTTCGAGAATATGTTTGTTAAGCATTTCGGATTCTTCTAAAGGTAACACATTGCTCCAGAAGCTTTTTTCACGAACTAAAAATGTTACAGGAATATTTCGAGTACGCAGCATTTCGGCTAATTCAATTCCAATTAATCCGCCACCTACAATAACTGCGCGTTTACAGATTTGGTTGTTGGGTGCATTTTTTTCTAATTTTTCTAAATCTTGTTTGGAATATAAACCTTGCACTTGTGGTAAATCCTGCCCTGGCCAACCAAATTTATTGGGTTTTGAACCAGTAGCAATTACCAATTTGTCGTACTGGAAGGTTTCGCCAGAGTTTAGTAAAAGTTGATTATTTTGAGTCTGAACTTCTTCAACATATGCTTTTTTTAATTCGATTCGGTTTTTCTTCCAAAAATGATCTTCATATGGCTTTAAGTGATTCCACTTCATATGGCCCATGTATACATACATTAAAGCTGTTCTCGAAAAAAAGTGTTCACTTTCAGCAGAAATTAGCGTAATGCGTTTATTTGAATTTTTTCGGATGTGGCGAGCTAGAGTTACACCAGCAATTCCATTACCAATAATAACAATGTGTTCTTGATTCAAAATGCATATTTTTAAACTAGTCGAATATTTTTTTTAGTGCTTACACCATTCTATGCAATCCTAATACCAAGTATAAAAAAAGACTAAAATTAATTTGTCAATTTATTTTCAAAATCTTCTAAATGTAAAGCATTTTCAACTTTAAATTCTCCAATTTTAGTTCTTTTTAAGGCAGAAAGATGAGCACCTGCATGTAAAGCCTTTCCAAAATCGTGTGCCAAGCTTCTAATGTAAGTACCTTTACTACAAGTTACTTCAAATTCAACTTTCGGAAAATCAATCTTAGTAATTTGAAAGTTTTTAATAAAAACTTTACGGCTTGGTATTTCTACTTCTTCACCACTTCTAGCATATTCATATAATCGTTTTCCTTCTTTTTTAAGGGCTGAGAATATAGGGGGCTTTTGATTTATTTTTCCAATAAATTGCTGTGTAGTTTGTTGGATTAAGGCTTCATTAATATGTTCGATATCGAAAGATTGGTCAATTTCCGTTTCTAAATCGTAGGATGGAGTAGTAGCACCAAGTGTAAACTCTCCGGTATATACTTTTGTTTGACCCATGAAACTTTCAATTTGCTTGGTCATTTTTCCTGTGCAAATAATTACTAAACCAGTTGCTAACGGGTCTAAAGTTCCAGCATGCCCTACTTTTAGTTTTTTTATTTGAAATTTTTTTTTAATAAGCCATCGTACTTTATTTACTAATTGAAAAGATGTCCAATGCAGTGGTTTATCAAAAAGCAAAACCTGTCCTTTTTGAAAATCTTCTAAAGTTGAAGCGAGCTTCATGAATTAGTTTTTATGGGGATTTAATAAAATGGCGTAAACTTCAACAGCAAAACCGATGATGACTAAAGTAGGTGCTAGACGAATTCTTCGCCAACTAAAAATCTCAGGATTAAAAACATTGGGGTCTTCGCTACCGCCGCCAGTCATTAAAATAAAACCCAAGCTAATAATAGCAGCTCCTATGAGCATAAAAATATAGTTTTTTTTCTCAAAAATAAATTCATTTTGAACCTTGTTATTATTTTGATTTTTCAAAGTTTTGTTTTTTTTATTCTTAGTAGTAGAGCTCATCTGTTTTTAAATTTAAGAAACGTTGGGTAGCAAAAAAGGTACTTATCCAAGTTATTATAATTCCGAGTATAAAGATGCCCGCAAAAACCGAACCTACAATTATAGGATCTTTTAAAAGGTTTAAATTAGGAAAAGCTTCATTTAAGTAGTACATTAACACAGCCATTCCAGCTAACGATAAAATAGAACCTACTATACCAAGTTTTATGCTTTTCCAAATAAAAGGTCTTCGAATAAAACCTTTTGTAGCACCAACCATTTGCATGGTTTTGATGATGAAGCGTTTTGAATATACCGATAAACGTATGGAACTATTAATAAGCAACACCGCTATAAAGGTAAATACACCACAAATTACTAAAATCCAGAAGCTTAATTTTTTAATATTATCATTTAATAGGGCAATTAAAGGTTTGTCGTAAACTACTTTATCTACGTAATCGTACTCCATTAAATCTCTTTTAATTTCAGCCAATTGGACTTCGGTAACATAATCTGCATTAAAATACACGTCGATGCTGTTTTTTAAGGGATTATAACCAAGGAAATCCATAAAGTCTTCGCCTAAATCTTTTTTGGTCATTTCGGCTGCTTCTTCCTTAGAAACGAAATTTGCACTTTTGGTAAACTCAGATAGGCTTAAACTCTTTTGTAATTCTTCTATATCAATTTCTTTGGCAGTTTCATCAAAAAAGACGCTTAATGCTACTTGTTCTTTAAAGTAATCGGCAACTTTTTTGGTGTTGAGAACAATTAAACCTAAACTGCCCAATATAAAAAGTACCAGTGCAATACTAATAACAACAGAAAAATAGGAAGAAATTAATCTTCGGCGTTGATAACGTTCAAACGAAGAAGCCATTGATTTTGTTTTTGGTAAAAATAAAAAACTAAATGAATATGATAAGCAATTTTTTATTCTTTCGAATTTGTTTTAAATATAAAACTAAGTTATGCCATATTAATTAACGAATAAAGCCAAACTTTGTTGTTTTAAAATAGATTTAGATGAGGATAAGTCGATTTAAGTTATGTAAGTTGAACAAGGATATAGCTTTGGTTGTAGGCAATTTAAAATTATATAAGCAACAACTTGAAATTAAAATTATTAATTGTACATTTGCACTCCTAAAATTTTTTAGGAAAGGAATGTTTAATTAGTAAATTTAAAAGTGTGGATACATTAAGTTACAAAACAGTTTCTGCCAATGCTAAAACCGTAGATAAAGAATGGTTGTTAGTAGATGCAGAAGGACAGTCATTAGGACGTCTAGCTTCTGTTGTAGCCAAATTTCTTCGTGGAAAACACAAACCAAATTTCACTCCGCATGTTGATTGTGGCGATAACGTAGTTGTTATCAATGCAGAAAAAATCAACTTAACGGGGAAAAAATGGGATGACAAAGAATATTTGCGTTACACTGGCTACCCAGGAGGACAAAGAAGTATGAATGCAACCGAAATGTTTGGAAAAGGGCCTGAGCGCCTTATTGAAAAGTCGGTTAAAGGAATGCTTCCCAAAAACAAATTAGGTTCTGCTTTATTTAGAAACCTAAGAGTAGTAGTAGGTGAAGAGCATAATTTAGAAGCTCAAAAACCTAAAAAAATTAATTTAAACGAACTCGTGTAGATGGAAACAATTCACAAAATTGGTCGTAGAAAAACTTCTGTAGCTCGTATTTATCTTTCTGAAGGTAAGGGTGAGGTTCAGGTAAATGGAAAAAAAGCAAACGATTATTTTACAACAGCACAGTTGTTGTATAAATTAAATCAACCGTTTTTATTAACTGATACCGAGGGGAGTTACGATGTAAAAGTAAATGTATTGGGCGGTGGTATTACTGGTCAAGCTGAAGCTATTCGTCTTGCAATTTCAAGAGCTTTATGCCATATTGATATTGAGCATAGAGCTGTTTTAAAACCTGAAGGATTACTTACTAGAGATCCAAGAATGGTAGAGCGTAAGAAATTCGGTCAGAAAAAAGCGAGAAAGAAATTCCAATTCTCAAAACGTTAATCAATTGGTGGTTGCCTTTAGGCAATTTAAGTTCAATCAATAATAATAAAGTTGTTGTTATTCCGTATAATGCGGAAGTTAGTTTAGCATCTAAATAAATAAGGCCAAAATATTGTCACTTATTTATTGCTATCTCAACAGAACGTAAACTATTAAAAAAATGGCAAAACAAATCGATGTAAAAGAATTACTAGATTCAGGTGTTCACTTTGGTCACTTAACCAGAAGATGGAACCCAAATATGGCGCCTTACGTATACATGGAACGTAATGGTATACATATTATTAATTTATACAAAACAGTAGCTAAAATGGAAGAAGCAGGTGCTGCACTTTCAAAAATTGCTGCTAGTGGCAGAAAAATCCTTTTTGTTGCTACCAAAAAACAAGCTAAAGAAATCGTTTCTCAGCAGGCTGAACGTGCTAACATGCCTTACATTACTGAGCGCTGGCCTGGTGGTATGTTAACTAACTTTGTAACCATTCGTAAATCGGTTAAAAAGATGGCTGCAGTAGACCGTATGAAAAAAGACGGGACTTTTAACTCTCTGTCTAAAAAAGAGCGTTTACAAGTAGACCGTATGAAAGCTAAGTTAGAAAAAAACTTAGGTTCAATTTCAGACATGACTCGACTTCCTGGTGCAATATTTATTGTAGATACACTTCGTGAACACATTGCTGTAAAAGAAGCACAGAAATTAAACATTCCAATTTTCGCAATGGTCGATACTAACTCAGATCCTCGTGAAGTAGATTTTGCAATCCCATCGAACGATGATGCGTCTAAATCTATTGAAAAAGTGGTTTCTTATGTAGTAGATACAATTATCGAAGGTGCTACATCTAGAAAAGAAGATATTAAAGCTAAAGAGCAAGAGAAAGAAGCTAAAAAAGCTGCTAAAGCTGAAAAGGAGAAAGAAGTAACAGAAGCAAAACAAGCTGATGAAGCTAAAACAACTACTCCTGAAGATAAGTCGGCAAAAACCGAATAAGTTTTAAATAAAACAATAATACTTCAAGTCGTTTAGCTTTTGCTAAACGGCTTTCTTTAAAAATACAGAATTATGGCAAAAATAACTGCTGCAGAAGTAAACAAATTAAGAAAAAGTACTGGTGCTGGTATGATGGATTGTAAAAAAGCTTTAGTTGAAGCTGATGGCGATTTTGATAAAGCAATTGAAGTACTTCGTAAAAAAGGTCAAAAAGTAGCTGCTAAAAGAGCGGACAGAGAGTCTAGCGAAGGAGCAGTTATAGCTAAGGTTAACGCAGAAGCTAATAAAGGAGTTATCGTTTCTTTAAATTGTGAAACCGATTTCGTAGCTAAAAACGACGATTTCGTTAAAATGGCTAATGATTTCGCTGAATTAGCATTAGGTGTGGCAACAAAAGAAGATTTATTAAAATTAGACTACAACGGTATTTCAGTTGAAGAAAAATTGACTGAACAAACGGGTGTAATCGGTGAAAAAATCGAAATAGGTGATTTTAGAATTTTAGAAGCTGTATTTGTTGGATCTTACATTCATGCAGGTAATAAAATTGGAGTTTTAACTGGTTTATCTAAAGCAGCTGATAATGCAGAAGAAGTGGCCAAAGAAGTTTCTATGCAAGCTGCAGCAATGAATCCTGTTGCTCTAAATGAAGATGGTGTAGATACAGAAACTATCGAACGTGAAACAGAAATTGCCAAAGATCAATTACGCCAAGAAGGAAAACCAGAAGAAATGTTAGACAATATTGTTAAGGGTAAAATTCAACGTTTCTTTAAAGACAATACTCTAGTGCATCAAGCTTTTATTAAAGATAATAAAATAAGTGTTGCGAAACACGTTCAAAATAGTCTTGGTAAAGATGTAGAAATAACTGCTTTCGAAAGAGTTGCTTTAGGTTAATAAAATCTTTTCTAATTTAAAAAACCCATTTCATTCATCTGAAATGGGTTTTTTTATGTTAAATTATAACTTCAAAGATATTTTTTAGGTTAATTAGAATAAAACTTACTTTACGCTAAAGTATATTGTTTTGATAATATAATGTTGTTATTTAATACTCGAATGTTAATATCAACTTACCTGTTTACTACCAGTAATTATTTTAAAGACTCTATGAGTAGTTCAGCCATTTAAAATAAGATTTGATACTATACAAATCAAGATTTTAAATTGTTAGTTGTAAATTAAATCTAACAATAGTGTTTATGTATCTTTTATCGTAAGGTAATGATTTCAGATTTAAAAAATAATGTATTTTTGTCTGCAAATCCCAATTTATGCACTACAAACGTATTTTACTTAAATTATCTGGAGAAGCCTTAATGGGAAACCGTAATTACGGGATAGATCCTGACCGTTTATCTGAATATGCTAACGAGATTAAAGCTGCAGTAGATAAAGGTGTACAGGTTGCTATAGTAATTGGCGGCGGTAATATATTTCGTGGTATATCTGGTGCAAGTAAAGGTATGGATCGTGTTCAGGGTGACCATATGGGAATGTTAGCAACTGTTATTAACGGATTAGCTTTGCAAAGCGCTTGCGAAGATGCAGGAATTCAAACTCGTTTACAAACAGCCATTAAAATTAACGAAGTTGCGGAGCCTTTTATAAGAAGAAAAGCTATGCGTCATCTAGAAAAAGGTAGAGTTGTTATTTTTGGAGGTGGAACAGGTAACCCTTATTTTACAACTGATTCAGCAGCTGTCTTAAGAGCTATCGAAATTGAAGCAGATGTAATATTAAAAGGAACACGTGTAGACGGGATTTATACATCAGATCCTGAAAAAGATGTTGAAGCTACCAAATTTGACTTCATTAGCTTTGATGATGTGCTTAGAAAAGGATTAAAAGTAATGGATACAACTGCATTTACCCTAAGTCAAGAAAATGAGCTACCCATTATTGTTTTTGACATGAATACAAAAGGGAATTTACAAAAGATAATTTCAGGAGAAAATATAGGAACTAAAGTAAATTTATAATATACAACATTTTTAACCATGAATGAAGACGTTGAACTAATAATAGAATCTACAGAAGATGATATGCAAGGAGCGGTTAAGCACCTTAGAAAACAATACATTAATATTAGAGCTGGAAAAGCAAATCCATCTATGTTAAGTGGGGTGCTTGTTGAGTATTATGGAAGTATGACACCTTTAAGTCAAGTAAGTAATATTAATACGCCCGACGCTCAAACACTTTCGGTGCAGCCTTTTGAAAAATCTTTGATTCAAGAAATTGAAAAGGCCATTATGAATGCTAACTTAGGATTCAACCCTATGAATAATGGAGAAAGCGTAATTATTAATGTACCACCTTTAACAGAAGAGAGAAGACGAGAACTTTCTAAGCAAGCTAAATCTGAAGCTGAAGAAGCTAAAATTGGTGTTCGTAATACCCGTAGAAATGCAAATGCTGAATTAAAAAAACAAGATCTTTCAGAAGATATGCTAAAAGATGCTGAAGATGAAGTTCAAAAGCTTACAGATAAATACATAAGCGATATCGACAAGGTTTATGAAGCTAAAGATGTCGAAATTATGAAGGTATAATTTTATTAAAAATACTGTCTATTAAAAAAGCTGTTTCAATACCAATTGAAACGGCTTTTTGTTTTGCGAAAAATCCTACATATCTATTTTGAATGTATACTGTTATAAATAAATTATATAGATTAAGTGTCAACTTTAGTTGAAAGATACGCCAATTCGATTTCTAGCAGATGTTAAGTGCTTTTAAGAACCTTGTATATTCAAGAGAAATTAAAATTAATAAGTAGTACTAGTTTATAAAAGTTGGATTATTAAAATTACGAACAAGAAACTCTATAAAGAATATGTTTAAATTGAAAAGTTGCTTTTTCAAAAAATATTAATATTTTTTTGTTTGTTTTTTTAAGTAGTTATGTACTAATTTTTATCCTAAAGCTACATCTAAAACCATCATTAAGATAAATCCACCTATAAAACCTAAGGTGGCAATATCTGTATTTCGCTCTTGTTGAGATTCTGGTATTACTTCTTCAATAACAACAAAAATCATAGCTCCAGCAGCAAAGCTCAAGGCATAAGGAAGGATTTCAGTAAAACTAAGAACGGCCCATGCACCAAGTACTGCAGCAAATGGCTCTACAATAGCAGAAAGTTGTCCGTAATTAAAACTTTTTATTTTACTTAATCCTAATCCGCGCAATGGAACTGCAACAGCAAAGCCTTCTGGTAAATTTTGTATTCCAATACCAATAGCTAATGCAACTGCTCCGCCAATGCTTGCACCTTCAATCCCTGCTGCTGCACCACCAAATAAAACACCTACGGCTAAACCTTCTGGAATATTATGCAAAGTAATAGCCAATGTTAATAAAACAGACTTATGCCATGGCGTCTTAATGCCTTCTTTTCTGTTTTCTCTAAAATTTACATGTAAGTGCGGTAAGACTTTGTCTAAACCGAAAATAAAAATTGCACCTAACGCAAAACCAATAGCACTTGGCCACACTTTTGTAAAACCTTCTCCTTTACTCATTTCTAATGAAGGAGCGAGTAAACTCCAAAAGCTAGCCGCCACCATAACACCTCCCGTAAAACCTAGAGTTCCATCAAAAAACACCCGATTCATTTTTTTAATAAAAAATACAGTAGATGCACCAGTTGCAGTAAGCAGCCATGTAAATATAGTTGCATAAAGTGCAGCTAATATAGGGTTAAGGCCACTAAAAAATTGAATAATTTCTTCCATTAAATTGATTTTATAAAAAGGTTTTCTGAAACTTGTTTAGAAATATTAACAGTAGCTTTATTTTCGATTTTTATTTGCATTGATGAATCAAACGATTCTTTTTCCACTACTTGAATGCGCTTTCCTAATGCAATATTATTTTTATCTAAGTACTGTAAAAATTCGGTTGAAGAATCTTTTACTCCAACAAAAACGCCTTCATCTCCTTCATTTAATTGGTTGAGTAAAGCTTTATTGATCACTAAAAAATTTCCGTTGGCGTCGGGAATTGGATCTCCGTGTGGATCCCTTTTTGGGTTCCCCAAAAATTCATCTAACTCACTTATTAATTTTTTAGATTTAATATGTTCTAAGTCTTCGGCAACTTCGTGGACTTCATCCCAAGAAAAATTTAATTTTTCAACCAAAAAAACTTCCCATAATCGATGTTTGCGTATAATTTCTAAAGCTGTTTTTCTACCAAGCTCACTTAACTTAACACCTTGATATTTCTTATAAATTACCAATTCTTTATCAGCCATTTTCTTAAGCATGTCTGTAACAGAAGATGCTTTGCTTTTCATTTCATGGGCAAGCGCATTGGTGCTTACTTCTTCATTTTTATTTCTTTGTAAATGAAAAATGGCTTTTAAGTAATTTTCTTCTGATAAACTAAACATCAATTTTTTTGTACAAATATAATATTTTTATAAAACTAAAATAATACTTGTTATAATAATATAAAATATTTAGGTTTGCCTAAAAATATATTTATGAATTATGAAATATAGCTTAGTATTCTTTTTTATGCTATTAAAATTAGCTACTTACGCTCAAGATGCAAAAATCAGAGCTCAGGTTTCAACCGAAGACGATTTTGAAGTTTTCTTTACAGTTAATTTAGTTGGTAGTTCTGCTCGAGCAGATGTTTCTCCAAATGGGTTTAGTTTTTCAGCTATTTCTCCAGGCAATTATACCTTAGAAGTTCAAGCAATAGGCTATGAAACATTTCAAAAAGAAATTGAACTAAAGCCTAAACAAACACTACAAATTGAAATTGTGCTTCGTGTGCAGGAAAATGCTTTAGACGAGGTTATTATCTTAGACGAACAACTTGGGATTAGTTCTGATACGCCTTATAGTTTTACAAGTATTTCAATAAACTCAATTCAACAAAAAAGTTCTCCAAACGGACTTATGGGAAGCTTAAGAGAAGTACCTGGTGTTTACGGAGCGGAATTTGGTCAAGGTATTGTAAAACCATTTATCCGTGGTTTAGGTTTTTCTCGTGTTGTTACCGTTTTCCAAGGCAATAAATTAGAAAATCAACAATGGGGTGCAGATCATGGTTTAGGCGTAAACGACCTAGGTGTAGATCGTGTAGATGTAATTAAAGGCCCAGCTTCAATTCTCTATGGTTCAGGTGCTTTGGGTGGAGTTTTATTAATAAAAGACAGTGAAGATTATTTAAAATCTACCGATTGGACAGGAAGTTTTGGTACGAGTTATAATTCAGTTTCTAATGGGTATAGAACATTTGCTTCAATAGGTAAAAAACAAGCAAACGATTTTTATTTTGCAGCCGACTTGGCTTACGAAAATCATGCAGATTATAAGGATGGGAATGATAGAATAATCGGAAATTCACGTTTTAATACTACTTCATTGCGCCTGCATTCAGGAATAGATAAAAAACAATTTCAAAATAAGTTGTCTTTTACTTTTCACGACCAAAATTTAGGTATTATCAGTGAAGATGAAATGGACGATGCTCTATCTTTAGCTACATCTAGAAACGATCGTTCTATGCAGCTTCCTTTTCAAGAAGTAAAAGATTATTTATTATCCTATAAACAAAGTACACAACATGAAAATTTTGAAACTTCCTTGCATCTTTCACACCATATCAATACCCGCAAAGAAATAGAAGAAGCTTTCAACGAAGTAGATTTGGGTTTTAGACAAACCCATACTTTTTACAATGGTCGAGTAAGTTTAACAAATACAAAAATTAAACATAGTTTAGGTTTACAAGGAAGTTTCTTAAATAATGAAAACTTAGATGAAGCTCAAGAATTTTTAATTCCAGATGCTCGTTTTTTCGAAACGGGTGTTTACTATTTAGCAGAATATAAATTGAAAGATTATTTTATTCAGGGAGCATTGCGTTACGACTTTCGTGAAGTTACTGCAGATGCAAGTTCTCAGGCTTTAATTAACGATGGTTTTATATTACCCGGTGAACCAGAAAACAGAAAACTTACTTCTTCTTTTGATGGAATTACGGGCTCTTTAGGAGTTAGTAAAACCTTAGATAAACATAAATTAAAAACAAACTTGTCAACAGGTTTTAGAACTCCAGATTTAGCCGAATTATTTTCGAACGGGCCGCATCCTGGAACCACTCGCTTCGAAATTGGAAATGCTAATTTTGACAGAGAACAAAGCTATCAAGCAGATGTTAACTATGAATACACAAATCAAAAATTTTCTGCATCGCTATCTGTTTTTGGAAGTTTGGTAGATAATTATATCTTTTTTTCATCATCAGGCCAAACTGAACCAGAAACGGGAATGAACATTTGGAATTACCAGCAAGTCGATGCTAGGCTGTATGGTGCCGAATTTAATCTTCAATATTCATTATTTGCAAACAATCAATTAAATTTAAGTATGTCTGGAGCAATTGTTAGAGGCGATAATTTAGATTTTAAAGAACCACTAACGTTTATTCCTCCCGATAATTTAAATTTTAAAGTAAATTGGCTGCCTTTTAATACACCAACTACTTTTTTTGCAGCATTGCGAATAATAGGTGAGCAAAACCGACCAGGTTTTAATGAAGAAGTAACCGATGCATATAACTTAGTTAGTTTGGGAGCTTCTTATTATTTCGACATTGGAAAACAAGAATTAGAAATTGGCGTTACGGCAAATAATCTACTTAACGAAACTTATGTAGACCATATGTCGGTTTTAAGAGCCAACCAAGTTACTAGCCCTGGTAGAAATATCCTATTGAATTTACGTTACAGATTTTAATTGAAAATTATCAGTTTTTGGTCTAAATATTTTAATTTTAGCAAATCAATAATTCATTTTTGAACTAAAATTAAAGAATACGTAATGGATGCATATATTATAGACGGAATACGAACTCCAATCGGAAATTACAAAGGCACACTTTCAACAGTTCGTACCGACG
The DNA here is from genome assembly GCF_014640175.1 of Psychroflexus salis. Classification (GTDB taxonomy): domain Bacteria; phylum Bacteroidota; class Bacteroidia; order Flavobacteriales; family Flavobacteriaceae; genus Psychroflexus; species Psychroflexus salis. Next base: position 182,280 of record NZ_BMGL01000004.1, read on the forward strand.
ATTTAGGCGCATTAGTTATCAAGGAAATTGTAAAACGAAATTCTACAATACCTGTTGAAGCTTTTGATGATGTAATTCTAGGTTGTGCTAACCAAGCTGGAGAAGACAATCGCAATGTAGCCAGAATGTGTTCACTTTTAGCAGGATTGCCGCATTCCGTTCCAGGTGAAACGGTAAATCGTTTGTGTAGTAGCGGTCTTTCAGCTGTTATTCATGCAAACCGAGCTATTAAAGCTGGCGATGGTGATGTATTTATCGCCGGAGGAGTAGAGCATATGACACGTGGACCTTATGCAATTTCAAAAACATCGTCTGCATTCGGCAACGATGCCAAAATGTACGATACCAGTTTTGGTTGGCGTTTTGTGAATCCTAAAATGCATGAAATGTACGGAACAGATGCTATGGGCATGACAGCCGAAAATTTGGTAGATATGCATAAAATTTCTCGAGAAGATCAAGATGCTTTTGCTTACCATTCTCAAATGAAAGCTGTAAAAGCTCAAGAAAATGGAAGATTAGCTCAAGAAATTGTAGCAGTAAACATTCCACGTAGAAAGCAAGACGATTTAGTTTTTGCACAAGATGAATTTATAAAACCACAAACCAAATTAGAAATTCTTGGAAAATTGCGCCCAGCTTTCCGTAAAGATGGAAGTGTAACTGCAGGGAACTCATCTGGATTAAACGACGGCGCTGCTGCCACAATAATCGCTTCACAAAAGGCAGTAGAAAAGTATAATTTAAAACCAATGGCTAGAATTATAAGTTCAGCTGTGGTTGGTGTTGAGCCAAGAATTATGGGAATTGGTCCTGTTGAAGCATCCAATAAAGCGCTAGCAAAAGCAGGTTTGTCTATGGAAGATATGGATATTATAGAGTTAAATGAAGCGTTTGCAGCACAAGCCTTAGCTTGTATTCGTTCTTGGGGATTAAAAGACGATGACCCTAGAATTAATCCTAATGGTGGTGCCATTGCAATTGGGCATCCGCTTGGTGTTACTGGTGCAAGATTAGCTCATACCGCAGCTTTACAACTTCAACTGACTTATAAAAAATATGCATTAGTAACCATGTGCGTCGGCGTCGGTCAAGGTTATGCAGCTGTTATTGAGAATGTGAGTTAAGAATTGAAGCTTATTTAAAATAAATAATTATAAATCATTAGTTAGAATATTATGCAAACTACGCAAAGCTATATACAAGGAAAATGGACTAAAGGAAAAGGTGAAGGTCTACCGATTTATGATTCCATTACTGGAGAACAATTTACTTCTATAAATGTGGAAGGTTTCAATATTCCAGAAGTTTTGGCCTACGGTAGAGAAAAAGGAGATGTTTTACGAAAAATGACCTTCCAAGAACGTGGAAATATGTTGAAATCTTTAGCTTTTTATCTTCAAAAAAAGAAAAAAGCTTTTTATGAATTAAGCTACCGAACAGGTGCTACGAAAATGGATTCTTGGTTTGATATTGATGGTGGTTTTGGGAATTTATTTGCCAATGCATCTTTAAGAAAATTATTCCCTAATCAACCGTTCGACGTAGAAGGAGATCCTATCGATTTATCACGTGGGGGTCGATTTATGGCGCATCATATATTAGTCCCTAAAGAAGGCGTAGCCGTTCATATTAACGCATTTAATTTTCCAGTTTGGGGAATGCTCGAAAAATGTGCTGTAAACTGGATGGCGGGTGTTCCGGCGGTAGTTTTACCAGCACCACAATCGGCATATTTAACCGAAGCAGTAGTAAAAGAAATTATTGCTTCAGGAATTTTGCCTGAAGGTGCATTGCAACTGATTTCAGGTACTGAAAAAAATATTTTAAACAGTCTAGAGTCGCAAGATATAGTCACCTTTACAGGTTCAGCTTCAACTGGGCGAATGCTTAAAAATCATCCGCGATTATTAGAAGAATCTATTCCATTCACCATGGAAGCCGACTCATTGAATGCTTGTATATTGGGTGAAGATGCAGTGCCAGGAACACCAGAATTCGATTTGTTTATTCGCGAAGTACGCAACGAAATGACCGTAAAATGTGGACAAAAATGTACCGCGATTCGCAGAGCGATTGTTCCAGAATCTTTACTAGAAGATGTACAAATCGCTCTAGGCAAAGCTTTAGCTAAAATTACTTTAGGCGATCCACGCTTAAAAGAAGTACGCATGGGAAGTTTGATTGATAAAAAGCAAGTGGAAGCAGTTAAAAAAGCTATAACCGAAATTTCAAAAACTGCAGAAATTGTATATGGTGATTTTAATGCTGCTGAAACCATTAATGCAGATTTTGATAAAGGAGCTTTCATTAAACCGATTTTACTCCGAGAAAACAATCCTTTTAAAAATGAAGCCGCACACATTACAGAAGCTTTTGGACCAGTAAGTACATTGATGCCTTATAAAACCTTAGATGAAGCGATTGCGCTTTCTAAAAAAGGAAAAGGCTCACTGGTGAGTTCTATTTTTACCAATGATGATGCTGTTGCTCGTGAGTATACCATAAATGCAGCTTCTCACCATGGTAGAATCTTATCCATAAACCGAGAATCGGCAAAACAAAGTACAGGTCATGGATCGCCATTACCTAATTTAGTGCATGGTGGACCAGGTAGAGCTGGAGGTGGTGAAGAAATGGGCGGAAAACGCGGCATCAAACATTTCATGCAGCGTTGTGCCATTCAAGGAAGTCCAACAACATTAACAGAGATAACAGGCATTTATCAGCCAAAGGCAAAATATAAAGAAGCTGAGAAGCATCCTTTTGCTTACCATTGGGAAGATATTCAACCTGGTATGTCATTACAAACGCATAACCGCACTTTAACGGATACAGACATCATTAATTTCGGAAATTTAACTTGGGATCATTTCTATGCGCATACCGATATTACTTCTTTAGAAGGAAGCATCTTTGAACAACGCACAGCGCACGGTTATTTTATTATTTCAGCAGCAGCGGGATTGTTTGTGTATCCTAATAAAGGACCTGTTGCTGCCAATTATGGTTTAGAAGAAATTCGTTTTTTGCGACCATTGTATCACAATGATACCATCAACGTGCGATTAACTTGTAAAGAAAAAGTAGATCGTGACCCAAAAGGAAAAGAACTACCTAGTGGAATTGTAAAATGGTACGTTGAGGTTTTTGATGTAGAAGCTACCGAAGAAGATGAAAAGTTAGTCGCTATTGCTACCATTTTAACTATGGTTCAGAAAAAACAAGAAACTTTTCATGAAGTAGATAAAGTTTTTATTGAAAACAAACTGAATAATCTTGATGAAAAGGCCAAACCCAAATGGGGAATGATGACACCACAACATATGGTGGAACATTTGGAGATGGGGCTTCGCATAGCTACTGGCGAAATCTCAAATTTCGAAGTGTCTACACCCGAAGAATATTTAGAGAAAGTACAAGAAACTTTGTACAATTACGAGAAAATGCCCCAAGGCTACAAAATGCCTTTGATGAAGAAAGATGAATTGGAAGATTTGAAGCACGAAAATTTAGATGAAGCCAAAAAAGCACTTTTAGAAGCTTATGAAACTTACGAAGTGTTCATTAGAGAAAACCCAGATACCACCACCAAAAATGCAGTGTTTGGTGAATTGACTGTTTTTGAATGGAAGCTCCTAAACCGGAAACATTTCAATCATCATTTTGAGCAGTTTGGATTGCTGTAAAGTAAATTTCAAAAATTGCTTGTAACATCTCTTATGCCACTAATGCACTAATAATAATTCGCGCATTAGTGGCAAAATTGAGAATTAAAAGGTGTATTAATCAAAATGATTTATCCTTAGTTCTTTTAGTACCCACAATCATTTTTGTTTACCTTCTTTCATATTTAACCAAGCTTTCAAATTTGTTTTACAATTTTTTATTTAAAAACAAACAACTTATTCACTTTTAAAAATGCATATAACCAATGTTTAAGTTTGCTCTTTTCCTGTGAGCTATACACACTAGTTTGTCCCGAAGCAAAATAAGCCACAACACAAGCAACTGCGATATATACAAAACCTTCCACACCAAATAATTCCATACCCATAACAATACAAGCTAGTGGAGTATTGGTTGCTCCAGCAAAAACAGCTAGAAATCCCATTCCTGCTAATAAAGACATGGGAAGCGGTAATATTAAAAACAACGCACTACCCAAGGTAGCGCCCATAAAAAACAAGGGCGTAACTTCGCCACCTTTAAATCCTGTACCTAAAGTAAAAGCAGTTAAAATTACTTTAATGGCAAAATCGTAAGGCAACATTTGATTTGTGAATGATGCTTCAATAATAGGAATGCCTAAACCGATGTACTTTGTGCTTCCAATAAGAAATACAAAAACTGCAATACCAATGCCACCAACAAAAGGTCGAAGCGGTGGGAATTTTATCTTACCAAAGAGCTTTTTAAAATATGCTTTCAACAAAGAGAAAGACATGGCAGTTAATCCGAATGCGACTCCAGCTAAAATAGTCCAACTCAAATTTTCTAAACTGTAGCTAGCAATTTCAGTAATGTAATAATGTGTGTGTGGTACACCCCAAAAATTGGTGCAAATCCACTCTGCAATTAAAGCAATAGTTAAACTTGGAAAAATAGCTTTGTAATTCATCTTTTTGGTTTTAATTACTTCTAAAGAAAAAATAAAACCAGCCAAAGGAGTCCCAAAAACCGAAGCAAAACCAGCACTAATTCCCATAATGAGTAAAATTTTACGGTCGGCATTGTTCAGTTTAAACCTGTATTTAAATTGGTCTGCAATAGAAGCGCCTATTTGTATTGCTGTTCCTTCACGACCTGCAGATGCACCAAAAAAATGGGTAGCGATGGTTCCAAATAATACCAAAGGAGCCATTTTGAAAGGAATGGTTTTATTGGGTTGGTAATATTCTTCCAAAACCAAATTATTTCCTTTTTCAATTCCTTTGCCTAACCAATAATAAATGTAACCAATTAACAAACCACCCAAAGGCAAGCATACAATTACCCAGATATTCATTTCCCGGAATTGAGTTGCCCAACTCAAGGCAACTAAGAAAAAAGCGGAAGCACTACCAACAAGGCTGCCAACTAGTAAGCTCAGCAAAGTCCATTTTAAAAGATATGGAATTACTTTTTTTAAATACGGATAAAATTGTTGTGTACGCAAAATGACTACTTTATATAGTTTGTTAAGTAGACGTCATTAGCGTTTGGGCGGTTCGAGGCAGACATCATTGCCTATTTTAAAGCAAATATAAAATTAAATTATAAAATGCTATTCAAAATTGATATATAAACCAATATAAGGATAAATTACGTGCGTTCTTCCAAATAAATCTTTACCAACATTTGAGCTTTTAATGTCTTTATTTGTAGTTAAATAATTTGCTCCGAAACTTAACCCTAAATTTTTACCAAATTGATAACGTCCGTAAATCCCCGCTCTTAATTCGCCAGTGTTGTAACTTCCACGACGGGTATCTCGAGTACGCTGCCTAAAATAGTTGATACCATAACCTAAATTTAAGCCAGTTTCAAATAAGTTTGTCTGATAGACGACATAAGAAACTTGAACATAATAACTTCGGTAATTCACTTTCTCAAAGTTTCCAGCTAAAGAAGCATCGGTTAGTGAAGAACCAAAACGGGAAAGTCCAAAACCAATTCTAAAATTATAGATTTTATAAATGTTCATATACAATTCGAATCCAGCTGCATCTTGTTCGTATGCTTCACTTAAAAAATGATTTCCTAAAGCGGTAGGTGAAATGATTCTAAAGTCTAAATAGCCCAATTCAAAAACATCATTATCATTTTTTCGGATAGTGACTTCATCGCGATTAAAATCGGTTTTATGTTGAGCGAAAGTATAATCTGCCCAAAATGAAATTAAAATCATTATCATAAAAAGTGTGTGCTTCATTTTATAAGTTTTCGATAATATATTCAACTTGATTTTCGCCAATTTCAATAAACACTTGATTGCTAATTGTATTTGAGCCACCCGATAGATTTTCAACTAAAGTATAATTGAGTTGAAGTGTTTGGTTTTTTCTAACATTTATAATTTGTGGTTCCTTGTAAATTTTAGGGGTTGAAAATTCTTCAACTGTAATGAAATTATGAGCTACTTCTCCTATTAATTCATAATCTAATAAACTGTATTCAGCACTTAAATTTGTAGAAACAAAAAACGAAGTTAGATGAGCTTGTAAATACAATTTTTGCGGTGGTATTTCAACATAAAAATCTTCAAAATCATCAATTTTTAGGAAAATACTTAGTGGTTTTCTTTCTTCTTCATCTTTCGATAAAATAACTTGGTAGTCATTATTTTTGCTATTACCGCCATCTCTAGGAAAATGTAATCGAGCTTTTCCATCTTGCCCTGTTTCATTAAAAGTGATTAAGTCGTTATTGTAATCAGGGAATTGAAATTTAGCACTCCGACCTTGAATTATTTCAGGAAAAAAGATACTGCGGTAGTTATCTGCAAACACATCTATATTTACATTCGAAAGTGGTAAATTATTTTCGTTTACCAAGGTTACATCTATGGTTAATCGTTCTTTTAAGTTGTATAGTTTAGTGCAACTGTTACAAAAGCTGAAAATTAATAATAAAAGTACTGTATTTTTCATTTAGTAAATTTAGGTATAATTTTAGCTTGTTTGTAAAGCTAATGTTATTTTAATATTCAAGACTTGTTCAGTTATATATAAATAAGGATTAAACAGGGCGTTAATAAATGCTAATAAATAACCTAAATAATTAAGCTCAAATAAATTCTAGTCCTTATTTTTGAAACAATTATAAAAAAACAAATGAAACAGTATCACGATTTAATTCAGCATATTTTAGATCACGGTGTTCAAAAAGGAGACCGAACTGGCACAGGAACCAAATCGGTTTTTGGCTACCAAATGCGCTTTGACTTAGCCGAAGGTTTTCCTATGGTTACTACTAAAAAAATTCATTTAAAATCGATTATTTACGAATTATTATGGTTTTTAAAAGGCGATACCAATGTGAAGTATTTGCAGGAAAATGGTGTTCGGATTTGGAATGAATGGGCAGACCAAAATGGTAATTTAGGTCCCGTATATGGACATCAATGGCGTAATTGGAATAGCGAAGAAATCGATCAAATAAAAGATTTAATTAGCACTTTAAAAACTAATCCTAACTCACGCAGAATGCTGGTTTCGGCTTGGAATCCTAGTGTAATGCCAGATACATCCGTTTCATTTGAAGAAAATGTTACAAATGGAAAAGCAGCTTTACCACCTTGCCATGCCTTTTTTCAGTTTTATGTGGCCGACGGTAAATTGTCTTGCCAGTTGTATCAACGCAGTGCCGATGTGTTTTTAGGAGTTCCTTTTAATATTGCATCTTATGCTTTATTTACATTAATGCTAGCTCAAGTTTGCAATTTTCAACCCGGCGAATTTATACATACTTTTGGCGATGCACATATATATAACAACCATATGGAGCAAGTTGAACTCCAACTTTCTCGTGCGCCAAGACCGCTTCCTATAATGAGGTTGAATCCCGATGTAAAAGATATTTTCGATTTTAATTTTGAAGATTTTACCTTAGAAAATTACAATCCACATCCGCATATTAAAGGCAAAGTAGCCGTATAATCATTACTTAAAGATTTGAGCCTTAGTATGGCATAAAAACTTGTTTAAGCATATTTAAAAAGTTACTTTTGCACGAAATTAATTATAATTAAATGTCTACAACACAACAACTCGAAGATTTCGTTTCGCAAGTACGGCGAGATATTTTAAGACAAGTACACCAAGTAAACTCAGGTCACCCAGGCGGAAGTTTAGGATGTGCCGAATTTTTTAGTGTTTTATTTAAAGAAGTTTTGCAAACCAAAGCGCAATTTAACATGGATGGTAAAGATGAAGATGTATTCTTTTTATCGAATGGCCATATTTCTCCAGTTTATTACAGCGTTTTGGCAAGAACAGGTTATTTTCCTGTTGAAGAATTAAACACATTCCGAAAAATAGATTCGCGTTTGCAGGGACACCCAACAACTCATGAAGGCTTACCTGGAATTCGAATTGCATCGGGCTCTTTGGGCCAAGGCATGTCTGTCGCTATTGGTGCTGCATTAACCAAAAAACTAAATAAAGATTCGCATTTGGTTTATACTCTACACGGTGATGGCGAAATGCAAGAAGGCCAAAACTGGGAAGCTATAATGTATGCAGGCGCAAAAGGAGTTGATAATTTAATAGCAACAGTAGATTATAATAAACAACAAATAGATGGTTCAACAGACGATGTTTTACCTTTAGGAAACTTAAAAGATAAATTTGTAGCTTTTGGATGGGATGTTTTAGAAGTGGAAGAAGGAAACAATGTAGAAGCTATTAAAAATGCTCTAACAGAAGCAAAAACAATAACGGGTAACCAAAAACCAATTGTTATTTTATTGCATACGGTAATGGGTAATGGAGTTGATTTTATGATGCATACACATGCATGGCATGGTAAAGCTCCTAACGATGAACAATTGGCTTCAGGTTTGGCACAAAACCCAGAAACATTAGGCGACTATTAAAACTACTTCAACAAAAAAATAAATCATGAAAATTTACGAGAATACAGGAAATAAAGATACAAGAAGCGGTTTTGGAGTAGGCTTAGCCGAATTAGGAAAATCTAATCCTAATGTTGTTGCTTTGTGTGCAGATTTAACAGGTTCCCTAAAAATGGACGAATTTAAAGCAAACCATCCCGAACGATTTTTTCAAATTGGGATTGCTGAAGCCAATATGATAGGGATTGCTGCAGGAATGACCATTGGCGGAAAAATTCCTTTTACAGGTACATTTGCTAACTTTTCTACAGGAAGGGTTTACGACCAAATAAGACAAAGTATAGCTTATTCTGGAAAAAATGTAAAAATTTGTGCTTCGCATGCAGGAATTACCTTAGGTGAAGATGGAGCAACTCACCAAATTTTAGAAGATCTTGGACTTATGAAAATGTTACCGGGAATGACGGTAATTAACACCTGCGATTTTAATCAGACAAAAGCAGCTACGTTGGCTATTGCAGCATACGATGGTCCAGTATATTTACGATTTGGAAGACCAAAAGTAGCCAATTTTACCCCTGAAAATCAAACTTTTGAAATTGGAAAAGCAGTTCATTTACAAGAAGGAAAAGATGTAAGTATTATTGCAACAGGTCATTTAGTCTGGGAAGCTTTAGAAGCTGCTAAGGTTTTAAATGAAGCTGGAATTTCAGCTGAAGTAATAAATATTCACACCATTAAACCACTAGACGAAGAAGCGATTATTGCATCAGCTAAAAAAACTGGAGCAGTTGTAACCGCCGAAGAACATAACTTTTTAGGTGGTTTGGGAGAAAGCGTAGCTCGTACTTTAGCACAACATTATCCAACTCCACAAGAGTTTGTTGCAACTCAAGATACCTTTGGCGAGAGCGGTACACCTGCTCAACTCATGGAAAAATATGGCTTAAACGCAGCTTCTATAGTAGAAAAAGTTAAAAAAGTTATACAACGAAAAGCTTAAGGATTAACTAAATACATAGTAGTATTGTGTAAATTAATTTAGTTTTGTACAACCATAGAAATAGTTAACTTAAATTTGAAAAAAATATAATTATGGCATTAGAAATAACCGATAAAGATTTTGAAGAAGTAGTTTTAAAAAGTGACAAACCTGTTTTAGTTGACTTTTGGGCTGCTTGGTGTGGACCTTGTAGAATGGTAGGACCAATTATAGACGAAATAAGCAAAGATTATGACGGTAAAGCTGTTGTTGGTAAAGTAGATGTAGATACTAACCAAGAATTTGCTGCTAAATATGGAGTAAGAAATATCCCAACTGTTTTGTTATTTAAAGATGGCGAGTTGGTAAACCGTCAAGTAGGTGTAGCTTCAAAAGATACATATACAGACGCAATAGACTCAGCTATGTAGTTTATTACAGGCAAACAAATTATAAGCTCAAGTATTACTTGGGCTTTTTTGTTTTCAACTAATTTTTTTAATTGAAAACATAATTTAGATTTTAAAAAATCATTTCAATTTAGATTGGAAATACGAGTAAATTTCATCGGGTTTCGCACCACGCCATTTTTTGAAGTAAATCATTAGGTAAATCCATTGTAGTTTCCAAACTCCTAGTTTTCGATACAGTCGAGGTGAAGCAGTAATCCATTTTTGTATAACTGTAAATTGTTTCTTGTTGTACAACTTTCCTATTAAGATATTATCTTCATAAATTTGATAAGTTTCATTGTATCTACCAACTTCATTAAATAATTTTTTAGTTATAAACAAACTTTGGTCACCACCACGACAGGCTTTATGGTTAAGTTTGGTAAACCAACTCATTAACATCAGCCAAGGATGGGCACTATCGAATTTCATACAAAAACAACCTGCATATTTTTTCTGCTGTATTTGATGAGCGATGTAATAATCAAAATCTTTGGGTGGAGTAGAGTCGATATGTAAAAAATACAAGACTTTTTCATTTGCAATTTTCGCCGCTGTATTCATTTGTTTTGCTCTTCCTTTTTTGGCTTTAATTAATTTGATGAAGTCTAAAGTTGAAGCTATTTGAAAAGTTTGATCAGTACTACCTCCATCTACTACGATAATCTCACGCACATAATTATGTTTACTTAGTTTTTGTTGAAGCAACAGTAGTTGACTTTTAATTATTTTAGCTTCATTGTAAACAGGAATAATAATGCTAATCATACACGTTTATTTACCATTGAGCTTCCAACTATAATTAGTAAATAAAATTTCAGCATCAGCAGAAATCTTTTCATCTACATAATTATCTATAAAATCCTGTATAGAACCTGATTGAGCTTCAAAATCGGATGTATACCATTTAAATATTTTTGAAAGCTGAAGCTTGTTTTTAGTAATGCTATTTTCATTAGAAAGAATAAATTCTTTAGTTGCTTTTTCAAGTTGATCATTTAATTTTTTAGCTTCAAAAGCTTCATTTTGCAATTTAGGACAACTTTTAGAAGCACAATTAATAGCAAAATGAATCCTAGGATCGTTCATTTTTAGCAACATTCCTTTTTCTACATCATCCAATGAAATTAATTCGTTTTCAAAAGGAATAAAGTTAGTTGTAAACGGATTACTAAAAATATCTCCAATATCTTTAATGCTTTCTACAGGGTAATTTTTTAAAATTAGTTTTAAAGTGTAAGCATTATAAGTATTGATGAGATAAGCCATTTTTTCATTCCGCGTCCAATTAGATTTGGGAGTATGCTTGGCCAATATGTTTAAATAATGGTCTAAGTCTTGTTCGTTTTTTTTAAGTAGATTATAGTTTACAAAACCAGCTTCCGAAACGTGTTTTTCAAGAATTTCGGTGAAGCTTTTGTGGCTTATTTGCGCCTTTGTATCTTGGAAAAACCCCATGAATGATACAAAAGTTAATATAGCAAACAATTTTTTTGAATAAATCATTTTTTTAAATTGGTAGTGAGACTTAAATGATACTTACATTGTAAACAAGTTTAATTTACATTTAGTTTAAATATAGCTTCAAATACGCATTAACATGATACCAATCTTATAAATTAAAGCATGAATTAGTATGAAATATACAAAACTGCTTAAATCTCAAATGTATAAAAATAAAGCTAAATTTGATAAAAATGGAATAGTACGTTTAAGTAACATATAATGTGCTTGTAATTGGAATTAAAACTGAAAAAATGAAAAATTTATATCAAAACTTATGAAAAAGTAAAGTTTAAAAAATATTCACTTCCGTTTCTAATTGAATATTAAATACCTGTTGAACCTTATATTGTATAGCTTTAGCTAAATCTAAAATTTCTTTTCCGGTTGCTTTTCCGTAATTAACAAGTACAAGTGCTTGGTTTTTGTGTACACCTGCATCGCCTTTTGTAAAACCTTTAAAATCACATTTTTCAATCAACCAACCTGCTGGGATTTTATAATTTCCATCAGCTAATTCATAAAAAGGCATTTCTGGATACTTTTCGTTAATCTGTTTAAAAAAACTAGCATCTACAATTGGGTTTTTAAAAAAGCTTCCCGAATTTCCAATTTTTCTAGGATCGGGTAATTTGTTTTTTCGGATATAAACTACAGCATCGGATACATCTTTAATACTTGGTTTACTTATGTTTTTTTTGGAAAGCTCAGCTTGAATAGCTCCATACGAAGTTTGTAACTTATGCTTTCTTTTTGTAAGCCTAAATTGAACAGAAGTTATAATATAAAGGTTTTTGTATTCATTTTTAAAAACAGATTCACGATAACCAAACTTACATTCTTCTTTGCTGAAAACTTTTTCTTCTAAGGTTTGTTTGTGAATTGCGGTACAACTTACAAAGTGGTCTTTTAACTCAACTCCGTAAGCACCTATATTTTGAATGGGCGAAGTGCCTACAAGTCCGGGAATTAGCGATAGGTTTTCTAAACCACCATAATTTTTATCAATACACCAGAGTACAAATTGATGCCAGTTTTCGCCAGCTTTAGCTTCGATAACCACTTCATCTTGGTCTTCTGAAACAACACGAATTCCATTGATTTTTATATGTAAAACCGTTGCGTCAACATCGCTGGTTAGCAACATATTACTGCCGCCGCTTAAAACAAAAAGCTCTTCAGCATAAAAGCGTTTTAATATATGCTTTAGTTCTTTTTCAGAATAAATAGCAATATATTGTTTAGCACGCACATCTATGCCAAATGTATTGTGCGATTTAAGCGGAGCATCTTTTTGTATTTGCATTACAACTAATTAGGATAATCTTGCAAAGCTAACTTTAAAATATGAATTGCTTTTAAAATGATTTCTTTTTCAAGTACATACGCAATTCTAATTTGGTTTATACCTGTATTTGGGGTGGAATAGAAACCTGCAGCTGGAGCAACCATGATTGTTTCACCATTAACTTCATATTCAGAAAGTAACCATTTAGCAAAATCTTCAGAATCTTCAACTGGCAACTCTACAGTACAATAAAATGCCCCTTTAGGCACTGCAACTTTTACATCTTTTATGCTCTTTAAACCTTCAACCAAGGTGTTTCTGCGTTCTACATATTCAGAAATAACTTCATTAAAATAAGCATCATCGGTGTCTAAGGCAGCTTCAGCAGCAATTTGTGCAAAAGTTGGCGGACTTAACCTTGCTTGTGCAAACTTCATTGCATTTGTTATTAGTTCTTTGTTTTTAGAAGCTATACACCCAATTCGAGCTCCACACATGCTGTATCGTTTAGAAACAGAATCGATCATAATAGCATGTTCTGCTAAACGCTCCACTTGCATAATTGAATAATGTTTTGCACCATCGTAAGCAAACTCTCTATAAACTTCGTCTGCTAAAATAAAAATATCATGTTTTAAAGCTAAATCTGCTAATTGCTCAATTTCATCTTTAGTATATAAATAACCTGTCGGATTTCCAGGATTACAAATTAAAATTGCTTTTGTGTTTGGATTAATTAGTTTCTCAAATTCAGCAATTGGTGGCAGTGCAAAATTATTTTCTAATTTAGATTCAACCGCACGTACGCGAACACCAGATGCAGTTGCAAATCCGTTGTAATTTGCGTAAAAAGGTTCGGGTATAATTACTTCATCTCCAGGGTCTGTTATACAACCCATAGCAAATAGCAAGGCTTCAGACCCACCAGTTGTAACCAATATTTCGTCTGGATGTAAAGGAATCTGATTTTTTTTATAATAAGCCGAAAGTTTTTCTAAGTAAGTTTCAAAACCTTGCGATGGACTGTAAGACAATATAGATAAATCGTTGTTTTTTACTGCATCTAAAGCTACTTTAGGGGTTTCTATATCGGGTTGACCAATATTTAAATAATGAATAGTTTTACCTGATTTTTTAGCAATCTCTGCATACGGCATTAATTTACGAATTGGAGATTCTGGCATTGCCAGACCCTTTTGCGATATTTTCGGCATTTCAATTTATTTTTTACAAAAATGCAAAATATATGTTACATAAGTAGCTTCATATAATCGATTTAATAAGGTTTTATTACTTTTAACTTATGCTTAAAAAGTTTACTCCAATCTTAATCTTATTACTGGTTTCTGCAAGTTTTTTTGCCCAACCAGATCCTGGATTTCATTTTGTAAATCCGAACCAAAGAGCAATAAAAATTAAATTTGAACAATTAAATAATCTTATTATCATTCCTGTAGAACTTAATGGCGTAGAACTTTCTTTTTTATTAGATACGGGTGTTGATAAAACCTTACTCATTGCCTTAGAAGCTGGCGAAAGCATGGAGCTAAATAAAGCCAATCAGGTTAATATACGCGGCTTGGGTATAGACGATAACTTCGTGGCTTACCAATCCATAGAAAACACATTGCAAATCGGAAGCGCAATTCATAACAATAAAGATGTATATTTTATAATCGATAAGGATAACAAGCTCACTAAACGCTTAGGCTTGCCAATTAATGGAATAATTGGCTACGATTTTTTTAAAGATTTTATTGTTCGAATTGATTATAAAAGAAACTTGATTAAATTATATAATCCAGAAAAGTTTAATAGAAAATTACGCAGTTTTGAAGCCCTACCATTACTTTTTTATAAACGAAAACCTTACCTAAATTTAAAGGTTAAAGATAGCAGTATTACAAAACCAAATTTAAATTTATTATTCGATACTGGCTCTGGGTCAAGTTTTTGGCTTTTAGAAAAAGAATACATACAAGTACCACAATTATATTTTAAAGATATTTTGGGCTATGGTTTTAATTCTACTATTAAAGGTAAGCGTTCTAGAGTGCAAGAAGTTGTATTGGGTAAATATCGTATAAATCAGCCCACAGTTGCCTATCCTAATGTAGACCAAATAATTCAAATTGAACAAAATGTAATGCGCGATGGTACCATTGGAGCAGAAATATTAAGGCGTTTTAAATGGTTTATAGATTACCCAAATAAAAGAATTTATTTTAAGTCGAATTCTAATTACAACGAAACATTTGGGTATGATATGAGCGGATTAGTTTTAGAGTTTGATGGTATTAAAATGGTTAAGCGGATTAAAAGTGTAAAAATGAATATTGAAAAATATACTCAATTTAATGAAGAATTAAACCCCAAATCTAGAAACGATTTTATATTAAGCGTTGAAATTCAACCCAAGTTAATTATTTCAGATATTCGACTTGACTCGCCAGCTGCAGATGCTTCAATTAAAGTGGGAGACGAGTTGATTAAAATAAATTCGAAAGAAGTATACCAATTAAAATTAAAACAAATTCAACAAATATTGTCTGAAGAAGAAGGCAAAAAAGTAAAATTAGAGCTTAATAGAAAAGGAAAAATACTTAAAAAAGAAATCTATTTAAGAGATCGTTTTAAAGATTTAATTCAAAACTCAAAAAACTAATGCTTTAGTCTTTTGTTTATGCGCTTAAATGGTATTTTTGCAGCCATAAATAAACCCAAATGTCCATAGCTACAAAATATTCTCCAAAAGAAGTTGAAAATAAATGGTATTCTTATTGGTTAGAACATAAATTTTTTCAATCTCAGCCTAGTGAAAAACCTTCTTACACCATTGTAATTCCACCACCTAATGTTACGGGAGTTTTACACATGGGACACATGTTAAACAACACTATACAAGATGTGTTAATACGCAAAGCAAGATTAAAAGGCTATAACGCATGTTGGGTTCCGGGTACGGACCATGCATCGATTGCTACCGAAGCAAAAGTGGTAGCAAAACTGAAAAGTGAAGGTGTAGAAAAATCTTCAATATCTAGAGATGAATTTTTAAACCATGCCTGGGATTGGACAAATACGTATGGAGGCAAGATTTTGAATCAGTTACAAAAACTAGGTGCATCTTGCGATTGGGATCGTGTAAAATTTACAATGGATGATGATTTATACGAATCGGTAATTCATACGTTTATTGATCTGTATAATAAAGGAAAAATTTACCGTGGATACCGCATGGTGAACTGGGATCCTGAAGCTAAAACCACTCTGTCCGATGAAGAAATTATTCACCAAGAAAAACAAGGTAAGTTATACTACATTAATTACCATGTAGAAGGCACAGACGAAACACTTTGTATTGCTACTACTCGACCAGAAACTTTGTTTGGTGATACAGCAATTTGTATTCACCCCGAAGACGAACGTTACCAACATTTAAAAAATAAACGTGCCATCGTTCCAGTTGTTAATAGGAGTATTCCTATTATACAGGATGAATATGTAGATTTAGAATTTGGAACAGGTTGTTTAAAAGTTACTCCAGCGCACGACGAGAATGACAAAATGTTGGGCGATAAACATCAATTAGAAGTAATCGATATTTTTAACGATGATGCCACACTTAATCATTATGGTTTAGACTATCAAGGCAAAGATCGTTTCGAAGTTCGGAAATTATTTGCAAAGGAATTAGAGCAAAAAGGCCATCTTATAAAAGTTGAAAATCACATTAATAAAGTCGGCACATCCGAGCGTACAGGCGCTGTAATTGAGCCCAAACTTTCAGACCAGTGGTTTTTAAAAATGCAAGACTTAGCTAAGCCTGCTTTAGATGCTGTTTTAACCAATAAAGAAGTAAAATTATTTCCTAAAAAATTTGAAAATACCTACAAAAATTGGCTAGAAAATGTTCGCGATTGGAATATTTCAAGACAACTATGGTGGGGGCATCGTATTCCAGCTTATTATATTGGCGAAGGCAAAAATGATTTTGTCGTTGCTAAAAATGCAGATGAAGCATTAGAGTTAGCTATTCAAAAAACAGGCAATCCAACTTTAAGTCATGCCGACATTCATCAAGAAGAAGATGTGTTAGATACTTGGTTTTCTTCTTGGTTATGGCCAATGAGCGTTTTTGATGGTATTCGGAATCCAGAAAATGAAGAATTTAATTATTATTATCCAACCAAAGATTTAGTTACAGGTCCAGATATTCTGTTTTTTTGGGTAGCCAGAATGATTATGGCTGGATACGAATACACCGATCAAAAACCATTCGAAAATGTTTATTTAACAGGGATTGTTAGAGATAAGCAAAGGCGAAAAATGTCTAAATCTTTAGGGAATTCTCCAGATGCATTAAAATTAATTGAAGAGTTCGGAGCCGATGGCGTTCGTGTTGGTTTACTATTAAGTAATTCTGCAGGAAATGATTTGTTGTTCGACGAAGCTCTTTGTCAACAAGGTAAAGCCTTTGCTAATAAACTTTGGAATGCTTTTCGTTTAATTCAAGGATGGGAAGTTTCAACTGAAATTGAACAGCCTGAGCATAGCAAACTTGCATTAGATTGGTATGCAGCTAAATTTCAAGCTACATTGAGTGAAATTGAAGACCACTTCAGTAAATATCGAATTTCTGACGCTTTAATGCAAACTTATAAACTTGTTTGGGATGATTTCTGTTCTTGGTTGCTCGAAATCGTGAAACCAGCTTACCAGCAAGCAATTGATGCTAAAACCTTAAAAAGCACACTAACTTTATTAGAAGATAATTTAAAATTATTGCATCCATTTATGCCATTTGTAACTGAAGAAATCTGGCATAACATTAAAAAACGTACTACAAATGAAGCGCTTATTGTAGCTACATGGCCAGAACAAGCAAATTTTGATGTTCAATTTTTGAAAGATTTTGAGATTACCAAAGATGTAATTAGTGGTGTTCGAAATATAAGAAAAGAGAAAAATATAGCTTTTAAAGAAAGCTTACAACTTAAGCTAATTAATAACGAAAATTTTGATGCTAAATTTAATACTGTTGTAGAAAAATTATGTAACCTACAACCACTTCAGGAAGTTAACGAACAGGTAGAAGGGGCTTTTTCTTTCCGAGTATTAGCTAACGAGTACTTTATTCCAATAGAAGGTGCTGTAGATGTTGAAGCTGAAAAAGAAAAACTATTTGCAGAACTAACTTATTTGCAAGGCTTTTTAAAGTCGGTTGAGAAAAAATTAGGTAATGAAAAGTTTGTGGCAAATGCTCCAGAAAAAGTAGTAGCTATCGAAAAACAAAAGCAAGAAGATGCTTTAGCAAAAATAGAAACTGTAAAAACTAGTTTAGAAGCATTAAACTAAAATTCGCCATTAAGCTGCTGTTTAGCAAGTTGAATGTATTTAATTTTGGCTTCTCGTTGAGACATGGTTTTAATTTGGAATAATGCATTAGCTTTAAATGCGTTAACCAATTCTTCACCACTTTCGGGTTGATGGTAAACTTGTAAGCGGTTATCGTTTGTTGCTTGTTTATAGTAAGAGTAAAAGTGCAATAATATATCTTGTGGAAACTTCTTTTGGGTTTCGCCTACTTTTTTGTAAGCTTCAAAAAAAGCTTCTTCTAACTTTTGATCTGTAAGGTCTGTATAATTCACGACTAAATTAATTCGGTTAATTTGGTTTCTGCACCACGTACTTTTTCACCTATTTGAACATTTACTGGTGTTCCAATTGGTAAGAAAACATCTACTCGCGATCCAAATTTAATAAAACCACTATCATCACCTTGATTAATCTTTTGCCCAACTACAGCGTAATTAACTATTCGTTTTGCAACTGCACCAGCAATTTGACGATATAAAATTTCACCAAATTTAGCAGTTTCAATTACTACAGTTGTGCGTTCATTTTCTTCTGAAGACTTAGGATGCCAAGCAACTAAATATTTTCCTTTATGATATTGGCTATATTTAACTTCACCACTTGAGGGATATCGCGTTACATGCACATTTAAAGGCGACATAAAAATAGAAACTAATAGGCGTTTATCTTTAAAATATTCCTTTTCTTCAACTTCTTCAATAGCAACTACCTTACCATCTACAGGAGCAACTACGAAGTTTTCATTTTGAAGAATGCCACGTTTAGGGTTTCTAAAAAATTGGGCTACTAAAATGAAGAAAATAAAACTAATGCCAAATACAGTATATTTTACCCATATTAAATTAGTTATAAAACTGGTCGCTAGGTTTAGAGCGATAAATAGCATCAAGGATACTAATAATATTTTAAAGCCTTCTTTATGAAACATATTCAATTATTAACAAAAAAGTATATACAAATGTAATGGAAAAAATGGTACTATCCATTCTATCAAAAACGCCTCCGTGCCCTGGCATTATACTGCCGCTATCTTTTACTTTAGCAACTCTTTTAAATTTAGATTGTACTAAGTCGCCTAAACTTCCAGTAACCCATACAATTAATGCAATTCCGAACCAAACAAATATATTATATAAATCGGTTATTGTATAAATAATATATCCAAAAATTAATGAAGCAATTAAACCACCAAAAAAGCCTTCAAAAGTTTTTTTAGGCGATACACGTTGAAATAGTTTATGTTTTCCAAAATTTTTACCAATTAAATAAGCAAACGAGTCGTTTACCCAAATTAGCACAAAAAAGCCGATGAGTAGATAGGGTTGATAAGTTCCGTTAACACTCGGTAATAAACATAAAAACAGAAAAGATGGTACGATGTAGAGCCAAGAAATTAATGGCTTTTTATCTGATATAATTACAAAATCTTTTTTAGAAAACAAGTCTTTTAGCAGCAGTATTTTTACTAGTAAAACAAACGGAATAAGTAAGTAAACGTACGTAAAGTAGGTAGGGAAATTTGTTAAACTATACAGTAAACTAGCTAATAATAAATAACCGATAAGGTTTTTAAACTTCAATAAACGTTGCAATTCGTAAATTGAAATAATGCCTAAAATTAAAAAAACCAGTATCAAGGTTTTTTCACCTGCAATTACAGAACCAGCAATAATTAGTATATAAACTACGCCAGCTAAAGCGCGTTTTATAGTTTCATTCATTAATTATAAATCTTCAAGAAGAAGCAAATATAAGTTTTTTGAAGGACTACCGTAGCTCATAAAATCAGATTCTACTTTTCCTTCAAAAGTTTTCATGGTTGTTATGTTGCTTGGTATCGTACTCTTCTTGCTCTTAATTAGTTGCAAACCTTCACCTATGGTTTCTAGTAATTGGCTTGTGGTAGCAATAACTACAAAATTATAAGGTAAATCGTTTAATTTTTTTTCGCCAATTTGATCGGAGTTAACTAGCAGTGCTCCCGTATTCGCAATTAAATATTCGGTTGAGAGTAAAAAATAGTCAGCTTCTAAAGGTTTTGTTGTAGATGTTGGTATTTTAAAACGCTGTAAAAGTTGTGGGTCTTTCACAAAAACATTTTCTTTTGCCCAGTTGTTTTCTTTTAAAATTTGATGAAAAAGAGTAAGAACATCATTTTCATCTTCACAATACAAAAATTTACCTCCGTTGGCTTTAAAGTTAGTCATGAACATTTCGTCGATAGGTAATCGCTTTTCAGGCATAAACTTACTTTCGGCAGGGTCTTTTTGTAAGTTTTGCTTGTCTTTCTTTTTTTTATTACCAAAAAGACGATTAAAAATATTCATAAAATTATTTGCATTAGTGTCAAAAATATGAATTTAGTTAAATTAAATCTCTATTTATGAATAAATACTATTTAATTTATTCGTTTGAGCTTGTTTTTTCATTTTCTTTATCTTCTTTGCTTTCGGGTGAAGCTTCATCTGAGCTTGTAACATTGTTTTGAATTTCTTCCGCATCTTTTTTGCTTTGTGCATTTGCCTTAGCCGAAGTGCTTCCGTTGCGTTCTGACATTTTTGGTTTAACAAAAGGCCTCTTCCCAAATATATCTTCCATATCATCCTTAAAAATAACTTCTTTTTCCAAAAGGATTTCAGCAAGCTTATGTAGCTTATCAATATTTTTCCTTAAAATATCAATTGCGCGTTCATATTGAATTTCAATTAATTTAGAAATTTCTTCATCGATTAATTCTGATGTTTTTTCGCTGTAAGGCTTTGTGAAATTTGGTTCTTGGCCTTGGGAGTCGTAGTACGTTAAGTTCCCGATTTTTTCGTTTAAGCCATAAATGGTAACCATGGCTTTAGCTTGTTTAGTAACTTTTTCTAAATCGCTTAAAGCACCTGTCGAAATTTTATCGAATACAACTTTTTCGGCAGCTCTTCCTCCCATAGTTGCACACATTTCATCCAACATTTGTTCAGTTCTAACAATAAGGCGTTCTTCTGGTAAATACCAAGCAGCACCTAAGGATTGTCCTCTTGGTACGATGGTTACTTTAACTAAAGGTGCAGCATACTCTAGAAGCCAACTAACAGTTGCATGACCAGCTTCGTGGTACGCAATAGCTTTTTTCTCTTCTAGCGTCATGATTTTGTTTTTCTTTTCTAAACCACCTATAATTCGATCTACTGCATCTAAAAAATCTTGTTTTCCTACAGCAGAATGTCCATTTCTTGCTGCAATTAAGGCCGCTTCGTTACAAACATTAGCAATATCAGCACCAGAAAAGCCTGGAGTCTGTTTTGCTAAAAAGTCTGTGTCCAGTTCGTCTGCTACTTTTTTAAGTGGACGTAAGTGCACATCAAAAATTTCTTTACGCTCATTTAAATCGGGTAAATCAACATAGATTTGACGGTCAAAGCGTCCAGCTCTAACTAAAGCTTTATCTAAAACATCTGCACGGTTTGTTGCTGCTAAAACAATTACATTGGTTTTGCTGCCAAATCCATCCATTTCTGTTAGGAGTTGATTTAGGGTGTTTTCTCTTTCGTCGTTAGAGCCTGAAAAATTACTTTTTCCACGAGCTCTACCAATTGCATCAATTTCATCTATAAAAATGATAGATGGCGATTTTTCTTTAGCTTGTTTAAATAAGTCCCTAACTCGAGATGCTCCAACTCCAACAAACATTTCAACAAAATCTGAACCTGATAAAGAAAAAAATGGAACTCCGGCTTCGCCTGCTACTGCTTTTGCTAAAAGTGTTTTACCAGTTCCTGGTGGGCCAACAAGTATAGCTCCTTTCGGGATTTTACCACCCAAGTTAGTGTATTTATCAGGATGCTTTAAAAAGTCTACAATTTCTTGTACTTCATCTTTAGCTCCTTCTAAGCCTGCTACATCTTTAAACGATGTTTTAACCTCTGTTTTTTCGTCGAATAATTTTGCCTTAGATTTACCGATGTTGAATATTTGTCCACCAGGACCACCACCAGCACCGCCGCTCATTCGCTTCATTATAAATATCCAAATACCGATAATTACAATAAAAGGCAATAATCCAATTAAGATATCTCCCCAAAAATCGTTTTTGGTTTCGTAGCGGGGATTTAATTGAATATCATTTTCTCTTTTAATCTCGTTAATTTTGTTTTCAAAATTTTGGAGATCGCCAAACTCAAATTGATAATCTGGACTTTGCCCACCAAATGCATCGTCTTTAGACACGGATTGATGTTCGGGTTTTTCTTTTGCTTCTTCCGTTAAGTATACTTCTGCAATTCGGGTGTTTTTGTATATAATTAAACGTTCTACATCGCCGTTTCTTAAGAAATTTTCAAATTCACTCGGACTAGTCTCTGAAGTATTGTTAAAATTACTACCACCGAAAAATTGTACTCCGATAAACAATGCAATTATCCCAATGTAAATCCAATAAGAATTAAATTTAGGTTTATTTGGACCTTTCCCTTTGGGTGAAGTGTTTTTATTTTGTTTTGTATGTTTTGTCATATTAAAAATTATGCACCAAATTAATAATTAGTCTCTATTTTTGTAAGCTTAGCATCTCCCCACAAACTTTCAATATCATAATGTTCTCTAATGTGTTTTTGAAAAACATGAACAATAATATTTACATAATCCATTAAAACCCATTCAGAATTATTTAAGCCTTCTACATTTAAAGGTTTTTCTTGAATTTCCTTACTAACGTTTTTTCGAATGGAATTAACAATAGCATCAACCTGAGTGTTTGAAGTTCCACCACATATAATAAAGTAGTCGCAAATTGTGTTATCTATGTCTCGTAAATCCAAGATGTTTATATCTTTGCCTTTTACATCTTCGACGCCTTTTATAATAAGCGAAATAAGTTGATCGGTATTATTTTTACTCAATGCTAAATTTTATTTAATTAGAATGTGCAAATCTAGCTTTTTTTAGTCTTTTAATAAGGCACTTAACAAAACATTTATTGATGCTTATCCATGAAAATCGAGCAAATACATATAAAACAAACCGAATCGACTAATAATTATGCTAGGCGTATGTGTTTAGAACAAAAAAACACAGCTAATTTTTGTGTAGTAGCACATCATCAAACTTCGGGAAAAGGACAGCTCGGCGCAGTTTGGGAAACAGAAGCGGGCAAAAATCTTACCTTTAGTTTGGTCTTTCAGAATTTAAAGTTTGATGTTAATGAGCAATTTAAATTAAGTGCTTTAGTTTCATTAAACTTGCTTACCGCCTTAAAAAAAATGGGATTTTATAAAGTTGAATTGAAGTGGCCGAATGATGTTATTTCTGAAAGAAAAAAAATAGCAGGTGTTTTAATTGAAACCATCATAAAAAACAAATTTGTAAATACAGCCATTATTGGAATTGGTTTAAACGTTAACCAAATAGCATTTTCAAAATTACCTAATGCTTCATCTTTAAAATCGATTTCTGGAGTTCATTATGCTTTAGAAGAAGTATTGCATTTTATTTTAATCGAAATGGAAAAAATCCCCATTCAATTAAAAACTAGGACAATTACAGAAGTTATACAACAATATCAAAAATCTTTGTTTAGAAAAAACCAAGCATCGATGTTTCAGTTCCAAAACGGCACTATGCAACCTGGAATTATTAAAGGAGTAACTAAAAGTGGATTGCTAAACGTACTTTTTGAAGATGAAAAAGAATCTACTTTCGATTTAAAAGAAATAAAATTAATTTATTGATGTATACTGAACGTGTTTAAATGTATGCCAACTCGCAAAATTTTTAAAAAATCTGCCAGTAGCAGGCTAGTATCCGTAAGTATCTAACACTAAAGTATTTAATAGCAGTATTTGATGCTTACATTGTTACTACGCTAACACTTTCTTTAGATTTTCTGAAAGACTATTAATAAACTTTTGGATAGGAGATTTAATCATCATGCTCATCATAGCATTAAATTCACCTTCAAATAAGAGTTGCATTTCACTTGTTGAAGCATCTACTTCTTCAATATTAGCAATTAACTTAAACGGAAGTTTATCGCTTTTAGCGCCTAAGATAATCTGGCTAGATGCTGTTTTTTCTTTCAAAATTAATTTCAAAACCGGCATGCCTTTTAGCTGAAATAAAAAGCTATCTTCATCTAAATTTTCGAATTTTTCGATGCTTTCTGGCATTATTTTTTCAAAATTTTCAACTTTAGCTAAAAAATTAAATACTTCTAATTGACTTTTTTCGAGTTTTATTTTAGGGCTTTCTAAATTCATGTTTTTATGTATTTGGAGTCCATTCGGCAGGATTTTCTCTCCATTTGTTAAGTAAACTTATTTCTTTTTCAAAAATATGGCTTTGTTTGTGCGCTTCTTCAATAAGTGTTTGGTAGTTGCTTAAGGTGTGTAGTTTAACATTGGCTGTTTCGAAATTAGATTTAGCAAGGTCAAAGCCATAGCTAAAAATAGCCAACATTCCTTTAACTTGGGCTTGTGCTTCTGTTTGTAGAGCCTTAACAGCATGTAGACTACTTTTTCCTGTACTTATTAAATCTTCAATAACTACAACAGTTTGGTTTGGTGAAATCTCACCTTCAATTTGGTTTTTGCGACCGTGCTTTTTGGGTTCGGGCCTAACATAAACAAACGGAAGACCTAGCCAGTGTGCTACTAAAGTACCAATGCCAATTGCACCGGTTGCTACTCCCGCGATTACATCTGGCTTGCCATAGATGTCTTCGACTTGTCTTGCTAGGTTTTCGGCAATATAATTTCGAATTTGCGGATTGGATAAGATAATTCGGTTATCGCAATAAATAGGAGATTTCCATCCACTAGCCCAAGTAAACGGTTCTTGTGGTTTCAATTTTATTGCGTTAATTTGTAAGAGTAATTTTGCAGTCTCTTGGCTGGTGTGTTTGTCAAAAATCATAAATGCAAATGTATAAAGTTTTTCTTAACGACCTTCCTATTATTTTATCAACTACACCAAATTATGGTGAAAAGTATACTAATTTTCATATCAAAAAGATTAGTTTAAAATGGCTTATTCGCCAAATTAAACTAGGTGCTGTCTTGTATGTAAACTTATATCATACAAACGAAAAAAAGCTAATTAAGCAACTGCGACGAAAGTTAAAAGTAATTACAGCAGCCGGCGGCTTAGTTTATAACCAAAAAGGTGAAGCTTTATTTATTTACCGAAATGGAAAATGGGATTTGCCTAAGGGTGGAAAAAAACGTTTTGAAAAAGTACAAGATGCGGCTATTCGAGAAGTTGAAGAAGAAACCAAGGTGAAAAACTTAGAAATTGATAAGTTTTTACAAGTTACTTACCATATTATGAAGAGAAAAGGGAAATACCGGTTAAAGGAAACTTATTGGTATAAAATGAAGACTTCATACACAGGAGAATTAACACCGCAAATGGAAGAAGGAATTACGAAAGTAAAATGGAAAAATCCAACAAAAACAGAAAAGGCTTTAGAAAAATCTTATGCTAATATTAAAGAATTATTTAAAGACCAAACTATTTTAGAATCCGATATATAGGATAACGTAAGTGAGATTTTTCGTAATGATTGGTTTGTTGGTAAATCCAGTTTAGTTGTGCATAGGCATTGTTTGCAAACACAGAATCCTTTAGCTTTTTTGCTAAAAATGCTTCATTTATATTGGGGTGCTTCTCTAAAAATTGAAGAGCAATATCTTCAAAAACATAGGGAGAAAAACCTTCTTTACGTTGAAGAATGCTATCAAAAAAATTCCAGTTAAAAAATGAATCGACAGCTGCAGGTTCTATCGTTTCCAAGAGATATCGAATTCCTTTTTGGTTAGTTTCTACCCAATAATCTCCTTTTTTTACTACAACTTCTTCATTCTGCCTGTTTACTTGGGTATTGTAATGTAAGTAATGGCCTTCGTAAGCAGTGTTACTGGTTTGGTAGTTTGCAATATGGTATACTTCTGCATTAATTACTTGATCTTTTTTTAGTGGACTAATTTTTATATGGTTAATCTGCAAAAGTTCAATTATTTTGGTGTAAGCTTTTGGAATAACATAGGCTTTTGGAATAATAACAGAATCGCTTGCTTTAAATGTATTGTAATATTTTACAGGATAAGTTGTTGGCTGATTTGTATGATATTTAAGCCTGTTTAGTTGAGTAACTTCACTTTTATTCTGGCTTGCTTTGTAGCCTAAAAATTGAAAGGTTTTAAACTGGGTAGAATCTACTCTGTAATTAAAAAGGTATTGGTCTTGGCTATTATAATGAGTAAAATTTTGTTTCCGTTTTAGTTGAATCTCATCTTTGTACTTAGCAGTTTGTTCTGTTAAGCTTTCTAGCATTGCCAAG
This sequence comes from Psychroflexus salis, assembly GCF_014640175.1. Lineage (GTDB taxonomy): Bacteria > Bacteroidota > Bacteroidia > Flavobacteriales > Flavobacteriaceae > Psychroflexus > Psychroflexus salis. Next base: position 208,761 of record NZ_BMGL01000004.1, read on the forward strand.
GTTGCTTGAACACGCTCTGGGTAGGGTTTAAGCATGTGTGTTTCAATCATAAGTCCTAAAGAGTTCCATAAACTAGTATAACCAGTTGAATATCTTGGAGTATCTAAAAATTGTGTAAATCCGTTAGATGGAGAGCGATTAAACACATTTACATATGGAGTAATAGGAAGGTTTTTAGTTTGTAAATCCTTTTCTGTTGCGGGAATAAATTCGTTTTTAATAAAGTTGCCTAAGGTACCGCCAAGCTGTTCTGTTTGCGTAAATAAATGGGTTAAGGTGTATTGATAATCAGCTCCATTACTAACATGTGTATCTATAAAAACACTTGGGTTTACCTGATGATAAATTTTGTAGAAAGCTTTCGAGTTTTTAGTATCTGATTTAATAAAATCGCGATTTAAATCATAATTCAAAGCATTTCCACGAAATCCATAGTTTTCAGGACCTTTTTGGTTAACTCTACTCGTAGAATTTCGATGAAGCGCACCACCAATATTGTAAACAGGTACAATATGTAAAATTATATGTTCAGGTAAAACAAAGCTTGCATTTAAAATCCTTTTTACCAGTAACATACTCGCATCAATGCCATCAGGTTCGCCAGGGTGAATACCATTAAGAATTAAAATAGATAAAGCTTCTTTTGCCGGTTTTTCGGGCTTGATTGTAAATAAATGTAGAGGTTTACCTAAGTCGGTTTCATCAAATTTTTGAAGACTTGCTCGATCGCTAAAATCAGCTGCTTTTTTGTAAAAATCTATGGCTTCTTCATAAGTAGCTGTTTGTTTTCCCGCTGATTTTTCAAAAGAAGTTGAAAAGGTGAAATCAATTTCTGAAGTGCAAGAGCCTAGAAGTAAGGTTGTAAAAATTATAAATGTTTTTTTAAGATAGATATATTTCAAAATATATTATTTGTAGATTTGTTTTGTAATATTAATAAAACCAACAAGATGAAAGCAAAATTACTCTTATTTTTTTTAATTTTAGGCGTATCTGCCTATGCTCAAAGTATAACCATTTCTCAAAATAATAATCCTAATATTGTGGAAGACTCCGGAGTAGCTTGTCGTGTAAACGAAACTGAAGTTGATGAAGATGCAGGCTTATTTTTAGGAATGTTTTTTGATAATTATTTTGCTAGAGCGTTTGATTTAGAGAACGACCATGGCATTGATACAGATTTTACAATTACTTCTATCGAAGTAGGTCAAGGTTTTGGAAGAAATATTCAAGTCGAAATAAATGTTTATACTGCGAATACTACAGATTTGACTGACGAAAATTTGTCTCTTACTTTATTGCAATCTGAAGACATATTTATTATTGAACAAGCCAATGGTACAGTTTTGTTTGTGCCTACGAATATAGAAATTGAAGCAGGTGAAATTGTAGTTGTAGAAATTTTTGCTCCTAATAGCGGTACCGCTACAGATGAAGAGTTTTTTATAGGTACAAACACATCAGGACAAACCGGACCACCTTTTTTAAAAGCTCCAGGCTGCCAAATTAATGAATACGTAGATATCTCTACCTTTGGTCTTGGCGATCAAGCCTATCTAATTAATATTGTTGGGCAAGAAACCTTATCTATAAATCAAACTGAATTAGATAAAATTGAAGTTTATCCAAATCCAGTTGCTAACCAAGTACATTTAAATTTACCAGCTGGAATGGTTTTAGAGCGATCAAGCCTTACCGACATGGGTGGTAAACTAAGACCAGCTCAATTTACCAACGGAGTTTTAGATGCTTCTCATTTAGCAAGTGGCCAATATATATTAACGCTACAAACAAGTGCTGGAAGTTACACTCACAAACTTTTGAAGAAATAAAAGATTGATTTACATTGTTGTCTTATAAAAGAGACAAGAGAGACAAGAGAGACAAGATTAATTTTTAGGTTAGATCATTAAAAACCTAAAGTAAGTTTAGAAATTTTATCGAACATGAATGATCGATTCATTTTTAATAAAAAACCTGTTGGCCACAACAGGTTTTTTTATTATTTATTTAATGAATTATGAGTATTTGAAAATTACATTTGAATAAAAAATAAATGAAGAATTATTACATGCTTTTTTGTGGATTGCTCTTTACAATTTTTTGTTTTTCACAACAGCAAGATACTACACAAATTAGTGAAGTTGTTGTACAAGGTAAATCTAGAATAAATGAAATTCAAAAATCTTCTTTACCCTTACATTTTATAAATAGCCAAGAAATTAACCGTACAGACCCAACAATAATTACCCCTATTCTTAATCGAGTTCCAGGAGTTTATATGCAACAAGGGGCGTTAAATACTAATCGAATTACGATTCGAGGTGTTGGTGCGCGATCACAATTTTCAACGAATCGTTTAAAAGCATATTTAAATAACATACCACTAACTTCTGCTAACGGTGAAACTATTTTAGACGATTTAGATTTAGCAATATTGGAAAATATAGAAATTTCGAAAGGGCCTAATAATACTCAATTTGGTGCCGATGTAGGTGGTGTAATTCAACTAAAAGCCAAACAATTGTCTAAGGAACAAAATTTTCTTAGTTACGCTAATTTGTTGGGGAGTTATGGATTAGAAAAGCAAAGCTTACAAGCTGGGCATAAAAGTAAGGATAAACAATTTTTAGTAAGTTATCACAATTTGCAACAAGATGGATTTAGGGCAAATAGCGACTATAAAAGAGAATCTTTAAATTTGATGAGCGAATTCTATACCAACCCAAATACAAGTTTTAAATTTATAGGAGTGTTTACCGATTTAAAAGCTTTTATACCAAGCTCAATAACACAAGAAGATTTAGAAAACAACCCTAGTGTAGCCGCATCTAATTGGAGCGCTGCACAAGGATTTGAATCCTATAAACGTGGACTTTTTGGCATAACTGCCGAACAAAAAATTACAGAAGGTTTGCAAAATGAAACTAGTTTATTTACAAATTTTAAAGAAGCTTACGAACCACGACCTTTCGATATTTTAGACGAAAGTACTTTTGGCCTGGGCTTACGAACCAATTTTCAATTAGATTTTAGTTTAATTCAGTTACCATCCAAATTAAACTTTGGGCTAGAATTAATGCAAGAGTGGCACGCTACATCAAACTACGAAAATTTATATGAAGATTTTCCAAATCAAGGTAGTGTTCAAGGCAATTTGTTTTTCAACATCGATCAAATTCGAAATTATCAAAACTATTTTGCAGCATTAGTTATAGAGCTTAATCCTAAACTTAACCTAGAAACAGGATTGAGTATTAACTCTACTTCCTTCGAAATAAAAGACCGTTTTTTAAACAACGGAATAGACCAAACTAGTAAGCATCGTTATGAAACTACATTTAATCCACGACTTGGGCTTAATTATCAATTTGTGCAAAATCAATTTCTGTTTGCCAATATAAGTCGAGGTTTTTCAGTGCCTACAGTTGCAGAAAGCCTAACGCCTAGCGGAATATTAAATACAGATTTAAAGCCAGAAAATGCTTGGAATTACGAAGTAGGGACAAGGTTAAATTTCTTAAACAATAGTGTGTATACAGAACTAAACCTATTTAGTTTGCAAGTAGATAATTTACTGGTTGCCAGAAGAACTGCAGAAGATCAATTTCTAGGAATCAATGCAGGAAAAACTATTCATAATGGTTTAGAAAGTTTACTAAAAGGCAATATAAATTATGCTGAAATTATTTTGCAACCCTACTTTTCTGGTACTTTCAATTTTTTTGAGTTTGATGAATTTATAGATAGAGAAAACAACTTTAGTGGAAACGACCTAACCGGAATTCCCAATATGCAGTTAAATTTGGGTGTAGATTTATCTTGGAAAAATCTTCAAGTCTTCACCAATTGGAGTTATGTGGGTGAAATTCCTTTAAATGATGCTAATTCTTTATATGCTGATTCTTACCGACTGCTAAACTTTAAAGTAGCTTATCAATTAGATATTAAGGATTTGTTCGAAATTCAATTTAATGCAGGAATAAATAATGCTTTAAACGAAAAATATGCGGCAAGTATTTTACCAAATGCTGTTGGATTTGGCAATTCACCAGCTCGTTTTTATTATCCTGGTTTACCCCGAAATTATTTTTTTGGCGCACAGATTAATTATAATTTTGAGTAATAATTAAAAGCTTCTAAAATTAAATCGTTTTCTACTTGTTGGTCTATGCTGCAATTTCCAATGTTGTTTAACAGCACAAAATTAATTTGAGCTCCTTTGTTTTTTTTGTCAAATTTAAGAAGTTGAATAATTTCATCTATATCTTTAGCATTGAATTGAACCGCTTTATAGGTAGTTGAAATTACTTTAGAAATTTGTTCTAATTCATTTTTGTTTAATTGAAGCTTTTTGTGTGATAAATAACTTTCTAGCACCATGCCTATAGCAATAGCTTCGCCATGCAACAATCTTTTTTTATCTTCATTTAACATAAAGTAAGATTCGATAGCATGCCCTAATGTATGGCCAAAGTTTAAGGTTTTGCGTTCATTTTTTTCAAAAGGATCCGCTTCAACAATATTGCATTTAATCTGTACAGAATCGTATATTAATTGCATTAAAAATGCAGCATCATAATTATGTAATTTTTCAAAATAAGAAAAATAGGGTTGGCTGTAAATTATACCGTGCTTAATCATTTCAGCTAAACCACTTCTATATTCTTCAATGGGTAAACTAGTTAAAAAATCAGTATGAATCAGCACCATTTTAGGTAAGACAATAGTGCCAATTTGGTTTTTTAGGTGCCCCAAGTCAATTCCATTTTTACCACCTAAAGAAGCATCTACCATTCCTAAAAGTGAAGTAGGGACATGAATAAAATCGATACCACGCCTAAAAGTACTCGCAATAAATCCACCTAAATCGGTAACAACACCACCGCCTAAATTAAGGATTAAACTATTGCGGTCTGCTCCTAAATCAGACAAAGCTTTCCAAGTTTCGTTGCAAACGGATATGTTCTTAGATTCTTCGCCGGGTTCAATTTCTATGACTTCAATTTTTAAATTGGTCGATAATTTTTCTAAAAGTAGATAAGCCACTTTTTGATGAACGTTGGTATCAGTAAAAATAAAAACCGAAGAATAACTACCATTCTGAAGCTGAAGGTTTAGCGCTTTATAAATTTCATCACCAAAGTAAATTTTGCTTTCGCCTAATTGCAAAGATTTCATAATTATAAACTTGAAATAATGTTGCTAAAATAAGGCCAATAATGCTAATTATACTTAATTCTATTAATATATTTGAAACGCAAAATTTAAAATATGATCGATACTAAAATATTTAATAATACAAAGGATGCCTTTGCATTAAAATCTGATTCAGATTTAGACCGCTCTTTGTTCATTTTTAGGCTAATGAGCATTCCTTTTTTGGTACCATTACTTACTTTTTTTACCAATTTATCTTTAAAATTAAAGCTTCCTGTAGAGTGGGTCATTCGAAAAACGATTTTCGCCCAATTTTGTGGTGGCGAATCGCAAGAGGAAAGCCTTCCTTTGGTAAAACTTATGTATACTAAAAAAGTTCATAGTGTGCTGGATTATTCGGTTGAAGGAAAAAGCACAGAAGATGAGTTTGATAAGGCTGCTAAAAACAAAATTGATATTATAAAGTTTGCTTCTAAAGCTAAAGAAATTCCTTTTGCTGTAGCCAAACCTACGGGTTTAGGTAGGTTTGAAATCTGGGAAAAAGTAACAAGTAAAGAACCGCTGTCTGATGAAGAAGAAAAGGAATGGAAACGCATCCAAGCTCGTTTTGAAAGTGTTTGCGAAGCAGCATATCAACACAACACTAAATTGTTAATCGATGCTGAAGAATCCTGGATGCAAGATGCAGCTGATGATTTGTGCGAAGAAATGATGAAAAAATACAATCAAAAGGAAGTTATTATTTACAACACATTGCAATGTTACCGATGGGATCGGCTTTCTTATGTAAAAGAAATGCATGATAATGCAAATGCAAGTAATTATAAATTAGGTTTTAAAATTGTTCGTGGTGCATACATGGAAAAAGAAAACAAAAGGGCTAAGCGCAAAGGTTATTCCACACCAATTTGCGAAGATAAAGAAGCTACCGATGTTAATTTTAATGCAGTAATGACTTATTGCTTGGACAATGTAGAAGATATTTGGATGTTTATTGGAACCCATAACGAAGTAAGTAGTTATATGGCCTTGCAGCTTATGGGACAAAAAGAAATTAAATCTAACGACGATAGAATTTGGTTTGGCCAGCTTTACGGAATGAGCGATCATATTAGTTACAATATTGCAGGGGTAAACTCCAATGCCATTAAACTTTTGCCTTTTGGCCCAATAAAAGACGTTGTACCGTATTTAATTAGAAGAGCAGAAGAAAACTCGTCTGTTCAAGGTGAAGCTGGAAGAGAATTAGCCTTACTAAAAGAAGAGAAACAGAGAAGGGAAGGACAGTATGTAAAACGTGTTGAATAATGAAAAAAAGTGACCTTACACCATCTGAATATCATCCATACTATGAAACTTATTTAAAAAAAGTAGATGCTTCGACTCAACTTTTAGTAAGTCTTGAAAGCAGCCTAATTTCTACCACTACTTTCTTTGCAAGTTTACCTAAAGATAAATTACGGCATCGGTATGCAGAAGATAAATGGACACCCAAAGAAATTTTACAACACATTATCGATACTGAACGTATTTTTACTTACCGAGCCTTAAGAATTTCTAGAAATGATACCACAGAACTGCCGGGTTTTGATGAAAATGCCTATGTTCCCCCATCGCAAGCCAATCAAAAAAACTTGAGTCAACTTCTAGATGAATTTTCAAGCTTAAAAAAAGCTAGTATTAGTTTGTACAAAGGTTTTAACAAAGCAATGTTAACAAAACTAGGTAAAGCGAGTGGAAGCCCTATTAGCGTTAGAGCAATACCTTTTATTTTAATTGGACATGAATTACACCATATACAAGTTATTAAAGATCGATATTAGTTTGTTACCAAGTAACATAAAATTTAGTAGGTCTTAAAATACAAATTTTTAATAAAAAAATGAGTGGATATTAATGGCTTAGAAAATGATACTTTAATTAGTTTCTTATTGAAGAGTTTTTGCAGATTTTATAATTAAGTTTTATCTTTTTTATGGGAATGAAGATTTTTTTTAATGCCTAAACAAGCCTTTTTATGTGGTGCCAAACGGTAATGGTGCTATAGATGTAGAATTTCAAGAAAGCTTTAAAGATTTAAGTCTAGATCAAAAAACCATATTTTCGCAGCCAAAAGAAATTTCAAGCATCAAGATGAGGCTGTACGATGAGCAGTCTTATGCTTTAAATGATTCATCTAGAGATGCTATCAAAATTAAATTTTCTGATAATTATTCTAATATCATAGATGCTAAAGATGTATTTAAATTAGAAAATGTAGATGAAAATTTGGCTACTATACATCAAGGTAAGCTTCTAACCATAGAGCAAAGAAGTTTGCCTTCTAGTGGAGATGTTTTACCCTTGTTTGTAGATCATTACCGAACTACAGATTATGTGTTTACTCTAGATTTAGATGGCTTTGACCCAGATATGAATGTGTTTTTAGAAGATCAGTATACCAACGAACATCATTTATTAACGGTGGGTGAGCAAAATGAAATTTACTTTAGTGTGAATAGCAATGTTAATGCTTCGAAAGCTTTTAATCGATTTAATATTGTGTTTTCGAACACAACTTTAAGCAATGATGAAGTCTTTAAAAAAGAAGACTTACGAGTTTATCCAAATCCAGTAGAGAGAGACTTACAAGTAATTCTTCCCAATCTATATGAGGGAGAAGTTGAACTACAAATTTTTGATATTCTAGGTAAAAAAATGCATCAAGAAACAATGAGATCTAATGCAGGGAAATTATCTATAAATAATTTAAATTTTAATGCTGGCACTTATATTTTACGAGTTACAGATGAAGAAGCTAATACATTCACACAAAAAGTAATAAAACGCTAAATACTGTTATAGTTGTTTTATAAAAAAAGGGAAAGCATTTGATGCTTTCCCTTTTTTGTAGCGTGAGCCAGAATTGAACTGGCGACCTCCGGGTTATGAATCCGACGCTCTAACCAACTGAGCTATCACGCCATTTTTGAGTTTGCAAATATACAATCTTAAGTCTTTAAAACAATGCACATTTTAATTTTTTCGAACTAAAAAATTTAATGCTTCGAGAATTATTTTTTATATTGCTCAATTATATATAAAATTATACTTAAAGATAATGAGTGAAAAAGTAAAATACGAGATGGAGTTTCCCATTCAGGTGTCGCCATCGCTCTTATATCAATACATTTCTACGCCATCTGGCTTAAGCGAATGGTTTGCCGATAATGTAAACTCGAGAGGAGAGTTGTTCACGTTTATTTGGGAAGGAAGCGAAGAACAAGCTAAATTAGTTACTAAAAAATCTGATGAAAAAATCAAATTAAAATGGGTCGAAGATGAAGATGCTCAAGCCTATTTTGAAATGCGAATACAAGTAGACGAAATTACTAAAGATGTTTCCTTAATGATTACAGATTTTGCTTACGACGATGAAATTGACGAGGGTAAAATGTTATGGAAAAACATGGTGTCTGAATTAAAACAAATTTTAGGTTCAGCATAATTTATTTTATATGATTCATTTAAATGGTCATTTAGTTCAAGAAAATGAAGCAAAACTAAATGTGTATAATCGCGGTTTTCAATATGGAGACGGACTTTTTGAGAGCATTCGTGTAGTAAACCGGAAAATTATGTTTTGGGAAGCTCATTACTTTAGGTTAATGTCTTCAATGCGGATTTTAAGAATGGAAATACCTAACTCGTTCTCACCAGAAAACCTAGAACAATTTATTTTAGAACTTATTGACGCAAATCAACACACAAATCAAGCTGTAAAAGTAAAGTTTAATGTGTTTAGAAATACAGGTGGTTTATATATGCCAAACTCTAACGAAATCGGATATGTAATTAGTACAACTCCAATATCATCTCCGTTTTTTATTAAAAGTACAAATTTTATTGAAGTTGAGCTTTTTAAGGATCATTACATAAATAGTGGTTTGTTATCTACACTAAAAACCAATAATAAAATTATTCAAATTTTAGCAAGTATTTTTGCGAAAGAAAATGACTATGATAATTGCTTGTTGCTTAACGAAAATAAATCTGTTATAGAAACAACTAATGGAAACCTGTTCATTTTGAGTGGAAATAAATTAAAAACTCCAGCCTTGGATGACGGTCCTTTAAATGGTGTTATTAGAAAACAGATTATTAAAATTGTTGAAGATTTAGATAATTACGAGATAGAGCAAGCTTCAATTTCGCCCTTCGAGCTTCAAAAAGCAGACGAATTATTTTATACCAATGCAATACAAGGTATAGTTTCGATTAATAAATATAGAAAAAAAGAGTTTAAAACTGATTTTTCTACCCAATTAATCGGCAAATTAAATGCAAAAGCTAGAATTGAGTAATTTTATTTTAATTGTAATTTGGGTTTTCTGGAGCATTTTGCCATATCAAGTAGTCACCCCCTTTTTTTTGAATTTCTTTTTTCCAATAAAACGAATCTTCTGCTTCAATTACTTGTTTGTAATTAACATCTTGTGCAATAATCCAGGTTTCAGACTCTATCTCATTGTAAAGTTGTTGGGCGTCCCAACCTGAATATCCTAAAAAGAATTTAATTTGATTTTCTGTTATTTTATTTTCATTAATTAAATCAATAATAGCATTAAAAGATCCACCCCAAAATATACCTTCAATTATTTCTACACTTCCTGGAATTAGCTGAGGTACATTATGTATAAAATATAAATTATCTTGCTCAACAGGTCCTCCGTTATATAGTTTAAAGTTTACTGAAATCTCTGGAACTAAATCTTTTAAATTTAAGTCTAAAGGTTTGTTAAGTATAAAACCTACCGATCCATTTTGGTTGTGGTGAGATAGCAATATAACCGATCTATTAAAAGAAACATCTCCAATTATAGAAGGTTCCGCTACAAGCAAACTACCTTTGTTTGGCTTAAATTCTCTCATTATAAAATCGTTTTATTAAAAGTAACTTGAATTTTCAAACTACACAAGAAATCAAAAAAAAAGACCTTAAAAAAGGTCTTTTTACTATAGAATATCTAATAAAAATTAATTTACAGCTTTCTGTAATTCAGACCCAGCTTTAAATTTCACTACGTTTTTAGCAGCAATTTTAATTGTTTTTCCCGTTTGAGGGTTTCTTCCTTCTCTTGCAGCTCTTTTAGATACTGACCAAGAACCGAAACCTACTAAAGAAACACGCTCTTCTTTTTTTAATGCTCCTTCTACATTAGTTAAGAAAGATTCTAATGCTTTTTTTGCTGCTGCTTTTGAGATGCCAGCATCTTCAGCCATTGCATCAATTAAGTTTGTTTTGTTCATGATTAAATTTAATTATGGTTAAACGAATATTTATTCTTTACAAATTTATACGGAATTCCTTACCACGCAAGGCTCAAGCAGTATTTTACCATTAATTGTTAATAACTATATTAAAATGTTGATAACTTTTAGCTGTTGAAACTAAAAAAGAGTCAACCTACTAAATTTAAACGAATACAGCATCATTGCTAAGTTGGTAACCATTTAGAAAATCTGCAATATTCATTTTTCGTTTTCCTTCAGCTTTTAACTCCTCTATATAAATAATACCATTGTTTACATAAACACCTAATCTCTTTTTTTCTAGATCGATCTCTCCTGGTCGTTTATTATGTTCTGTTATTTGGTATGTTGCTCCATAAATTTTTATTTGGATTTGTTCTCCTTTTTCAGAAAGTTGTGTCCAAGCTAGAGGAAAAGGATTTAAGCCGCGGACAAAATTATAGATTTCTTTAGCTGAATTATTCCAATTTATTTTTGTATTCTCACGTGTTAATTTTGGTGCAGAAGGTACATCTTCATTTATATACTGACTCTTTACATTTAATTTTTTACCATCATTGGTAATTAAGTTTAAAGTCTCAATTACTAAATCACTTCCAATTACCATAAGTTTTTTATACAAACTCCCGAGCTTATCTTCTTCCGATATAGGTTGCTTTTTATTTAATATAATTTTCCCGGTATCTATTTCTTCATCAATAAAAAAAGTTGTTACACCAGTTTCTTTTTCACCATTAATAATAGCCCAATGTATAGGAGCTGCACCTCGATATTTTGGTAGCAGCGAAGCGTGTAAATTAAAGGTTCCAAATTTAGGATAATTCCAAATTACTTTTGGAAGCATTCGGAATGCTACTACCACAATTACATCAGGATTCATTTTCTTTATTTGCTCTAAGAATTCATCCGATTTTAAATTGCTTGGTTGGTATACAGGTAAACCGTTTTCAATGGCATATTTCTTAACTTCAGATTGGTTTATCTTTCTCCCCCTTCCTGCTTGTTTATCTATTGCGGTAACAACACCCACAATTTCATGTTCAGAACTATTAATTTTTGCTAAGCTGGAAACAGCAAATTCTGGGGTTCCCATAAAACAGACTTTTAAAGCTTTTTTCATTGTTTTTTTATTTTATATGTATTGCTTTGGCTAAGTTCTATCTTACCAATTTGCAATAATTTTTGAATGCTTTCAATAATTTCTTCTTTGCTGTAAAGGTCTAAATTTATTAATGACCTTGCTGATAGTTCTTCCTTTTTTAAAGATTGAAGAACAAATTCAGCAACATTTGCAATGCGATTGTCTTTTTTTGAAGTTTTTGCTTCAATACATACTGAACATTTACCACATTTAATTAATTCCTTTTCACCAAAATATTGCATTAATTGCATGCTTTTACAAATAGTATTCTTTTGAATATAATTTACAACTGCTTTTGCTTTTTCTAGTTTTTGTTGTTTATACCGTTTAATGTACTTAGCATGCCTAAATATGGTTCGTTCGTTTTCTTTGGGGACACTAAAAGTAATGCTCAAATCTTTAGTTTGTAAATCGAGTCTAATAAATTCTTTATTTTCTAAATTTTTAAGAATGGAGATTACTTCTTCTTTTTTAAAGGAAGCAGTTTCGCTAAGTAAATTTATGTCTATTTGGGTTAAATTATCAAAAATACCGCCATACGTACGTAGTAAAATTTGTGAAATTTTACTTTCATTAGAATCGTTTTGTAATTGTTCAAAAATATTTCTTTGATGACTTATAAATTGTACTTTAGTGTTTTGCTGAAAATAAGAGTTGAGTTGTAAAATGCTAAGTCGTTCTAATATTTGAAGCGTTTGATAAACTTTATGATGGTGAAATTGATATTTTTTACAGAATTGAAACAAATTAATTCCGTAAGTTTCGTTTTCACCTTCACCGTATGCAATTTTGAAAAACTGCGTTAACTTCAAATAAATACTTATAACTTCATCTAGTGTTGGTATAACATCTATAAATTGATTTTTAAGTCGAATAAAATCACTTTTATTGTATAGAGTTACAGCTGTCGATTCACTTCCGTCTCTTCCACATCGGCCAACTTCCTGAAAGTAACTTTCTAAGCTTTCAGGTAAATGAAAGTGAACCACAAGTCTTACATTAGCTTTGTCAATACCCATTCCAAAAGCATTGGTTGCTACCACAACATTTGCTTTTTCTGTAATCCAATTTTGAAGAGCTAATTTCCTTTCTTCATGTGGCATTCCACCATGATAAGCAATAGCGGTAACTCCATTTTTATTTAAAAAAAAACTTATTTCCTTTGTAACTAATCTACTCCTAACATATACAATTGTACTTTGATTACATTTCTTTAATAATTGTAGTAATTTGTAACGCTTATCTTCTTCAAATAAAATTTGTAATGCAATATTTTCACGTTTAAAGCTCTCTTTTTTAATTACTGGTTTGTTAAGCTCTAATTGTTTTATTATGTCTGCCTGAACTTCTTTGGTTGCAGTAGCAGTTAGGGCAACAATATTGGTTTCAGGTTTTAATTCTTTTAAAATAGTTAGTTCTCTGTAAGATGGTCTAAAATCGTGCCCCCATTGAGATATACAATGTGCTTCATCTATAGCGAAAAGCGAAACATTCATTTGCTTAATACGTTCTTGTACTATTTCTTGTTGAAGCCGTTCAGGTGAAATGTATAAAAATTTAGTTTTACCATAAATGCAATTATCAAGTTCATGGTCAACATCTCTAAAAGACATTCCGCCTTTTAAAAAAGTAGCAGGAATACCTTTGTTTTTTAAGTTATTAACCTGATCTTGCATTAAAGCAACTAGAGGAGAAATTACAATACAGATACCTTCCTTACAAAGTGAAGGTATTTGAAAACAAATAGATTTGCCTCCGCCAGTCGGTAAAAAAGCACAAACATCTTTACCTTTTAAAATGTGGGTAATTATTTCACTTTGTGAATTTCTAAAGGAAGAAAAACCCCAATACTTTTTTAAAACAGATAAAGCATTATGCATTTTATGAATGTTGAATTATAAAATCTGCTCGCTCTTTAATACTGGCTTTAGGAACTTCAATTAAGTTATAACCTAAGTTTTTATACGTGCTTTTAAGACACAAATCAATTTGGTTTAATTCTTTAAAACCTTCATAACGCTCATTATCATTCATGAAAATCTCTTTCCAAATAGGAAAATGAAAAACTTTGTCGTAGATGTATTTTTGGTTGGCAATTTTATAATTGTTAGGATAGTTTTGTTTCGCAAAATCTAAATAAGCACTTATATCTGGTATGCCACGATCTATAAAAACTACTTTGTTCTGTAATAAACCAGCTTGGTTAAATTGTTCAATTCTACCATCTAGCAGCGCGTTACTAAAAGCCAATGGGTCTGTTAAAAAAAGCTGATCAATACCTTTCTGTTGAGCAGCTAAAGTAATTTCTCTAGCTATTTCAGGAAAACATTTAAAACCTAGTTTTTCAATATAATCTAAAGTTGAGCTTTTGCCTGTGCCTGGCCCACCAATCAATAAGTGCTTTTTGGTTTTTTGTTTCATGAAGTATTAAAATTCTAAGTAAATTTAAGTAAAAATCATTAAGTATATTTGTAAAAAAAAAACAAGATATGCTCTCTAAAAATGATGCCGATTTCTATACTAATTTAGAAAAAAAATTAGCAAAAACATCTAGTTGGCCATCATCTTATTTATACAAGTTTATTGTTCCAACTTCAGAAGCAAAGATAAAGAAGCTAGTTGAATTATTCGACAATCTAGGTGCTGTAATAAAAACAAAACAGTCGTCTAAAGGAAAATTTACGAGCGTCTCAATTCAATTAACAATGCGCACTCCAAAAAGTGTAATTGAAAAATACAAAGAAGTTGGAGACAAAATAGACGGGGTTATTTCTCTATAAATGCTTAATTTGCAAACTTAAAATAAATATTTTGATAGAAGATTTAGAATACAATTCGGCAAGAACTCAACTACGGATACCTGAATATGGCAGAAATGTTCAAAAAATGGTAGAACATGCCCTAACAGTAGATGATAAGTCCAAAAGAAACACAATTGCAAAAGAGATTATAAATGTAATGGGGAATATGTCTCCACATTTACGCGATGTGCCAGATTTTCAGCATAAACTTTGGGACCAGCTTTTTATTATAAGTGACTTTCAATTAGATGTAGACGCACCATTTCCAATTCCTACAAAAGAGGAGCTATTTAAGAGCCCTGATGCTTTAGACTATCCACAAAATCATCCCAAGTATCGTTTTTATGGAAATAACATTCAGCTTATGATAAATGAAGCTATTAAAATGGAAGATGGTGATTTAAAAGAAGCATTAGTTTTGAATATAGCTAACCATATGAAAAAATGCTACTTAAATTGGAACAAAGATTCAGTAAAAGACGATGTTATATTTCAACATCTTGTAGAATTAAGCGGTGGTAAAATAAAATTGAAAACGGAAGAAGAAGAGCTTAAACAAGCTTCAGATTTAGTTAAGAAAAAGCCTAGGACAAATACTAAAAAACCAGTTAAAAATAATCGCAAAAAAAGAAATCGATAATGGGAATATTTCAAATAGAAGGTGGACACCAACTAAAAGGTGAAATAAAGCCACAAGGTGCTAAAAATGAAGCATTACAAATATTATGTGCCGTTTTGTTAACTCCTGAAAAAGTGGTTATTAATAATATTCCTAATATTAGAGATGTTAATAAGCTAATTGATATATTGAGTAATTTAGGCGTTAAAATTCAAAAACTTGGCAATGGGAAGTATTCTTTTAAAAGTGATGAATTAAACTTAGACTACTTAGAAAGCGAACAGTTTAAAAATGAAGGTAGTGGTCTGCGAGGTTCTATTATGATAGTAGGTCCACTCTTAGGAAGATACGGTAAAGGTTATATTCCAAGACCAGGTGGAGATAAAATAGGAAGAAGAAGGTTAGATACTCATTTTGAAGGATTTATTAAATTAGGAGCAGAATTTCGTTACAATAAAGAAGAGCGATTTTATGGAGTTGAAGCTATTAACGGCTTGAAAGGAACATATATGTTGCTTGAAGAAGCATCGGTTACAGGAACAGCTAACATTTTAATGGCGGCCGTTTTCGCAAAAGGCACTACAACCATTTATAATGCAGCTTGCGAACCCTACTTGCAACAATTATGTAAAATGCTAATCTCTATGGGAGCAAAAATTGATGGTGTTGGATCTAATTTGCTTCGTGTTCATGGTGTAGAATCTTTAAAGGGTTGCGAGCATACTGTTTTGCCAGATATGATCGAAATTGGTTCTTGGATTGGACTTGCTGCAATGACTAAAAGCGAACTGACTATTAAAAATGTAAGCTGGGATAATTTAGGTTTAATTCCAGTTACTTTTAATAAATTAGGGATTAAAATCGAAAAAAAAGAGGACGACATATACATTCCTAGTCATAAAAGTGGATACGAAGTTGCAAGTTTTATAGACGGTTCTATCATGAATATTAGTGATGCACCTTGGCCAGGATTTACTCCCGATCTTTTGAGTATTATGTTAGTTGTAGCTACCCAAGCCAAAGGTAGTGTGCTAATTCATCAAAAAATGTTTGAAAGTAGACTGTTTTTTGTTGATAAACTAATAGACATGGGTGCCAAGATAATTTTATGCGATCCACACCGTGCAACAGTTATTGGTCACAATTTCGAATCTCAGTTAAAAGCAACTACAATGACAAGCCCAGATATTAGAGCTGGAATTTCTTTGCTAATCGCTGCATTATCTGCAAAAGGGACATCTACAATACATAATATTGAGCAGATTGATCGAGGATACGAAGAAATTGATGTGAGATTGAGAAAAATTGGAGCCAAAATAACACGATTAGATTAAGTGCTAAGTTTCAAATAATATTTTATTTGTGTGCACTCTTATGTTTACAAGATTTTAATCATGTTTTTCAGTAAAACAATAGACCATAATAAAGTTGTATTTGTTTAAATTTTGATGTATTATTTGCTTTTTACGACTTAAAATGTATTTAAACAGTTCTTTAAATCATTTTTAATTTTCGTTATATTTTTTTGTTTATTATTTAAAAAAAGGTTGTATTTTTGCGCCCCGCAAGTTCAGATTTATTTTATTGATTTTGGGATATAATTTCGGCA
>NZ_BMGL01000005.1 GCF_014640175.1 Psychroflexus salis
TAATGAACTTCGCTCGATTTCTAAGCGGGTGCAAATGTAATACTATTTTTGATTCTGAAAAGAATTTTATAAAATAAATTTAAAAAAAATTCTGCCGAAATTATATCCCAAAATCAATAAAATAAACCTAAACTTGCGGGGCGCAAAAATACAACCTTTTTTTAAATAATAAACAAAAAAATATAACGAAAATTAAAAATGATTTAAAGAACTGTAAATGTAAAATTTATACAAAATAAGCATCAATATAATTAAGACTAAAACTATAATATTTCTAAAATTTAAATTAAAAACTGGTATTTAATTTTTCAATTTAACCGACACAATAAAAAATTGTAAGCTATTAGGTTTATAAAAATTATAAATGCCTGATAAATATCAGTATACATCAAAATTAAAACCACCACGATGAAAAAAAGAACAATTACTTCAATGTGAATTCATATTATAGTTTATACGAGCAATTCTCATTTTAAAACACTAAAGCTAAATTTATAGTAATTCTCACAAAAAATTTAGTTTGTCAAACAAAAGATTGAATACTATTTATTTAAGCCAAGTGAACTCAAAACACTTAGATTTAACTCAATTCTAGTCAATTTTAAACTAAGGGACATTTTTTAAAAAAACTTATACATAACAAAACAAAAAGTAACTTATTAAACAAAATAAATTTTAGAAGGCAGGTATTAATTGAAAAATATTAGGTTTCTTTTATTTTAAATACAATTCAAATGACTCTGTTTTTTTATACTTATAATCATTAACAATCTTAAATTGTCGGGCATAGTTAATAAAAACAAAACTCTATACATACAAAAATAAAAGAGAATATGGGAACTGATTCAACGTAAAAAGAAGAATAATAAAGTGACTGATTTTTAGAAGAATAGGCAATCAATAAAAATAAAAAAAAACTAAATACAATTGAGAAAATCATATTAGATTCAAAAAAATAAAAAGATAAAATTGTTATAAATATTAATAAAATTCCAGCCAAAATTTTTGCATTAAGGATTCCTAAGATTTGAGGTAAGGTTTGTAATTTGACTAAATCGTATTTCAAATCTCTAATTTCGAAAGGTATCATTAATACAACGACCATCAAAAATTGTTGTAAGAACATATATATATAATCTAACTCAAAGTTTACTTGATACTCAATTATAGGTAAAAAAACACATGTTATAGACCACACCATAGCGATAATATAAATTTTCACTAATGGTAGATTCCGAAGGTTTTTAGCTTTAGAAAAAACTGGAAATGCGTAAATAAAATTTATTATTGATAGAGATATTAAAAGCATAATACTCATTAATCGAAGCTGCACAAGAAAATAAATTGTAAACACAAATGAAATTGCAGAAAAAATCTGAATAGCTCTTAATTGTTTTGTTAAGCTACGATGATGTAATTTAGCTATTCCTGCATATTTCACAAAATTGTAACCAGATATTGTTGCAAAAAAAACACAAAAAATTAAATTTAAATTGACTGTTAATCCTATCTCATAAATCCGCAATAGCATAAATGAAACCACAGCAAGTGCGACATGAAGGCTAGAATGTATATAAAACCGAAATATAAGTTTTACTAATTTCATATCGCAAAACTAGTCCTTTTAAAAAAGTAGTTAACAAATGGTTGAAAAACTTCTTTTTAGAAAGTAATTATTTAACAAAAGTTTCCTTCACAAAAAGTTATTTTTGCACAAACACTAAGCTAAAATTCATGAACACAAACTTATTTGCTTCACGTCATATTGGCGTTAGACCAGATGAGCTTCGAGAAATGCTTGATTCAATAGATGCTGAATCTATAGGTCAGTTAATTTTTGAAACCATTCCAAACGATATTCAGTTAGACCGAGAATTAAACTTACCTCCCGCCCTTAACGAATATGAGTTTGCAAATCATATTCAATTATTAGCGCAAAAAAACAAAATTTACAAATCTTATATAGGTCTTGGCTATCATGAAGCTATCGTGCCTGCTGTTATACAACGCAATGTATTAGAGAACCCAGGTTGGTATACGGCATACACTCCATATCAGGCAGAAATTGCCCAAGGACGATTAGAAGCTTTGCTTAACTTCCAAACCATGATAAGCGACCTTACGCAAATGGAGTTAGCTAATGCTTCTTTGTTAGATGAAGCCACAGCTGCAGCAGAAGCGATGAGTTTACTTTTTGCCGTACGGAGTAAAGCAAAGAAAAAAGCAAAAGCCAACAAATTTTTTGTTTCAAACGAAGTTTTGCCACAAACTTTAGCTCTACTACAAACTCGCTCCACTCCTATTGATATAGAAATTGTAATAGGAAACCATGAAGAGTTCGATTTCTCAGAAGGTTTTTTTGGCGCTCTTGTTCAATATCCAGGAAAGACAGGAAAAGTTTTTGACTATGAAAATTTCACAAAAAAAGCAATTGAAAATGAAATAAAAGTTGCTGTTGGTGCGGACATAATGAGTTTGGTAAAACTAGAAGCTCCTGGTAATTGGGGAGTAGATGTTGTTTATGGTACAACCCAACGTTTCGGAATACCGCTAGGTTATGGTGGTCCACATGCTGCTTATTTTGCAACTAAAGAAGATTACAAAAGAAATATTCCTGGTAGAATTATTGGCGTAACACGCGATTTAGATGGAAACCGTTCTTTACGAATGGCATTACAAACTAGAGAACAGCATATAAAGCGTGACCGTGCTACATCCAACATTTGTACAGCACAAGTTTTGCTTGCTGTAATGTCAAGCTTTTATGGGGTTTTTCATGGTCCTAAAGGTTTACAAAACATCGCAAATCAAATTCACCAAAAAGCAGTTAGTCTCGCTAATGAGCTTGAAAAACTGGGTGTTTACCAAGAAAATGAATTATACTTTGATACAATTTCTTTAAAAACAGATGCAACTAAAATCGAAAAAATAGCTTTACAAAAAGAAGTTAATTTTTATTATCCAGACCAAGAAACAGTTTCAATTTCTATTAATGAAACTACATCTATCGAAGATATTAATAAGATTATATCAATTTTTGCTGAAGCGCTTACTATTGAAAATAAGAAGCTTGAGAGCTTACTTCCTGGTATAATTGAAACTACCAACCTTAGCAGAAAAACTGAATTTTTAAACCATGAAGTTTTTAATTCTTTCCATTCTGAAACTGCTTTAATGCGTTACATTAAAAAGTTAGAACGTAAGGATTTAGCATTAAATCATTCTATGATTTCGCTTGGATCCTGTACAATGAAACTTAACGCTGCCTCAGAAATGTTGCCTCTAAGCAACCCTCAATGGGGAAATATTCACCCCTATGTCCCAGTAAATCAAGCAGCTGGATATCACGAAATGTTAAGCGAATTAGAAGATTATCTTACTGAAATTACTGGTTTTTCTGCAACCTCTCTTCAACCAAACTCTGGAGCTCAAGGCGAATATGCAGGCTTAATGGTTATAAAAGCATATCATGAAGCCAATGGTAATACCCATCGAAATATTTGTTTAGTTCCTTCTTCGGCTCACGGTACTAATCCTGCAAGTGCTGTTATGGCTGGAATGAAAGTAGTAGTTGTAAAAGCAACCGACAAAGGGAATATTGATGTTGATGATTTACGTTCTAAAGCTGAAAAGTATAGCGATAATCTTGCAGCTTTAATGGTAACCTATCCATCAACTCATGGTGTTTTTGAATCTTCTATTAAAGAAATTACTAACTTAATACACCAACACGGAGGTCAAGTTTATATGGATGGAGCTAACATGAATGCGCAAGTTGGCTTAACTAGTCCTGGTAAAATTGGCGCTGATGTTTGTCACCTTAATTTACATAAAACTTTTGCAATTCCACATGGTGGTGGTGGACCTGGTGTTGGTCCCATTTGTGTAGCTGAGCAATTGGTTCCTTTTTTACCATCAAATCCATTAATTAAAACAGGTGGAGAAAATGCAATATCGGCTATTTCGGCTGCTCCTTGGGGTTCTGCATTAGTATGTTTAATTTCATATGCATACATTAGAATGCTAGGAGCTGAAGGATTAAAATCTTCTACAGAATATGCTATTTTAAATGCAAATTACATTAAAGCTAGATTAGCAAATTATTATCCAACTCTATACTCTGGAGAACGTGGTCGTGCAGCTCACGAAATGATAATAGACTGTCGGGATTTCAAAAAAAATGGAATTGAAGTAAAAGATATTGCAAAACGATTAATCGACTATGGCTTTCATGCACCTACTGTTTCATTTCCAGTTGCTGGCACTATGATGATTGAACCTACTGAAAGTGAAGGAAAGGCTGAACTAGACCGTTTTTGCGATGCTATGATAGCAATTCGAGAAGAAATTAAGGAATGCACTAAAGATCAGTCTGAAAATTTATTAACCAATGCTCCACATACTCAAGCTATGTTAACTAAAGATGAATGGAGTTTTCCTTACAGCAGAAAACAAGCTGCTTATCCATTAGCCTTTGTAGAAGAAAACAAGTTCTGGCCAAGTACAAGAAGAGTTGATGAAGCCTATGGAGATCGAAATTTAATGTGTACATGTGCACCGATAGAAGACTATATAACAGAGTAGAAATTAAACTTTTCCTGTAATAAACAGCACTATTACAGAAATCGCGATCAATATAAGTATTTCGAGAAGCCCATATTTTAAATACAAAATATGGGCTTCTTTATCTATTAATCTCATTATCCAAATTTAACATATTAAACTTCTGCTTTACATTTAATTCTAGATTTCACATTAATTTTGTAAATTGCGAAAGAATACGATTGAATGAAGACTACACCAATACCAGCAGAAGAAGTTAACCGACTTAAAGCATTGCGCAATCTAAAAATACTAGATACAGCGCCAGAAAAACAATTCGACGAAGTCTCAGAATTAGCTTCTTTAATTTGTGAAACTCCTGTAGCTCTAATTTCATTACTCGACAAAAATAGACAGTGGTTCAAATCTTGTATTGGTTTTTCTACAAATGAAACAGAAAGAGAAATTTCGTTTTGTAATTATACCATTAAAAGTGATCAAGAAATATTCGAAATTTCAGACGCACGTATCGATTCACGCTTTAAAAACAATCCGCTTACATTTGGAGAAAAACCTATTATATTTTATGCAGGGGTTGCCCTTCGAGATGATAATGGTTTTGCACTAGGAACGCTATGTGTTATAGATCATAAACCAAAAACTTTAAACAATAAACAACGAAAAGCTTTAGCTTACTTAGGAAATCAAGTAGTACAATTATTTAATATTCGTTTAAAAAATAACATTTTAAGAGAATCTCAAAAATTACTTAAAGAAAAAAATAACCAACTAAAAAACTTTGCTGGAGTCGTTTCGCACGACATGAAAATGCCTTTAGCAAATATGATTGTAACCATCGATATTTTAAAATCTAAGTATGGAAAAAAAATTGATGAAGCAGGAATAGAATACTTGCGAAACTTAAAACGGTCTGCTTTTAAGCTGAGTGACTATATTAGTAATATTCTAACACATTACGAATCTGATTCTATTACCGATGGAAACCAAATTGAAGTGTTCGAAATTAATACTCTAATTGAAGACATCGTTGAAATGTTAGATGTAACTGAAGATTATGAGTTGCACTATCCTAAAAATGTTAAACTCTCTACTAACCGAGTAGCTTTAGAACAAATTTTACTAAATCTAATTGGTAACTGCTTTAAATACAACGATAAAGAAAAAATTATTATTAGTGTAGAGTGTTACGAAGATGATGGTTATTACAATTTTGTTGTAACCGACAATGGCATTGGCATACCAAAAGAAAAACAGGCTAGTATTTTTAATTTATTTACAACAGCTGCTGACAAAGATAGGCGTGGTAGTAAAGGAAATGGTATCGGCCTTTCCACGGTTAAAAAAATTATTAGAAACCTTGGTGGAGATATTAAAGTCGAATCTAAAGTTGGAATTAAAACAAGTTTTAAATTTTTTATTGAAAAAGAATAATCATTCCTTTGTAATCTACATTTGTAATTTATATGATACAGTTTAAACACCCAGAATATCTGTATTTACTTTTCTTATTGTTGATTCCTATTTTAATTCATTTATTTCAACTCAGAAAATTCACAAAAGTAAATTTTACCAATGTTGCCATCTTAAAAATACTAGAACTCCAATCTAGAAAAAGCAAGAATTTAAAAAAATACATTATTTTAACTTTGCGAATGTTAGCGCTTTCTGCTCTGATTTTAGCTTTTACTCAACCCTATATTCCAGCATCTAAAGAAGCTCTTAACACTCCAAATTATAGCATTTACTTAGATAATTCATTTAGCATGCAAATGCCGAGTAGTAAAGGAAATTTACTTAAACAAGCTCAACAAGAATTGGCTGAAATTATTCCAGAAGATGCTAATATTCATTTTTTTACTAATAATGCTTCTTTTAAAGATTTAAATAGCAATACATTTAAAAATGAATTGTTAAAAACTACTTTCTCGCATCAACAATTAAAACTAGATAATGCAATTAAAAAGGCAGAAATAGATCATAACAATGCTTCAGGTAAACAAAAAATTATTGCAGTATCCGATTTTCAATTAGAAGACGAAGTAGATTACAATAGCTTAATTGAAAAAGAACATGTTTCATTATTACAAATTAAACCTCAACCCAAAATTAATTTTAGCATTGTTAATCTTAAATTAAACGATGAAAGAAACTTATTAGAAATAGAGCTTTCAGCTTCAGAAAATAATAAAGAAGCTTTACAGGTATCTGTATGGAATCAAGAGCAATTACTAGCAAAACAGTTGGTAGAATTTCAAAACACCGCTTCACAAAATATTGAAATTTCTTTGGCTAAGGAACAAATTAATGCAGGGCATGTTGAAATTGAAGATGATGCCCTGCAATACGATAACCGGTTTTATTTTAGTATAAATGCTGCAAAAAAAATAAACGTGCTTAGTATTTATGAAGAAGACGCTTCGTTTTTGAAACGTATATTTCGTAATAATGAATTTAAATTGAATTCGTATTCAATTCAAAATTTAGACTATTCACAAATTGAAAAAGCAAATTTTATTGTTCTCAACGGTCTAAAACACATACCACAACAACTGCAAAAATCACTTCGAGAATTTAGTAATAAAAATCAGTCTTTTGTGGTAATTCCTAATGAAGATGCCAATGTTTCAAATTACAATTCTTTCTTAACATCTTTTAACTTAGGAAGCATAAGCATCAAAAAAACAAATCAGCAAAAAATTACAGGTATCTATTTTGAACATCCTTTGCTTAAAAATGTGTTTACTTCAACAATTAGCAACTTCGAATATCCTTTAACTCGAAGTCATTTTAGTATTCAAACAAAAGCTAAACCTATTATAAGCTATGCTAATCAAGAAGCTTTTTTGGCTAGCTCTGGAAAGAATTATTTATTTGCTTCTAGCTTTAGTACAGAAAACTCAAACTTTGTAAATTCTCCGCTTATTGTACCATTATTGTATAATATGGCAAGAGAAAGTGTTTTAAAGCCTTCCATTTACGATTTTACAAATACAAAAAACTCTTATCAGATTAATGCATCAATTGGCAAAGATGAAGTGTTAAAATTAGTAAAACAAGAAGATGTATTTATTCCGCAACAGCAAAAATATAATCAAAATATAAAATTAACTACGGCCGAACTCAATTTACAAGCTGGCACTTACCAAGTAAAAAATAAAGATTCGGTATACCAATACCTTAGTTTTAATTACCCCCGAACAGAAAGTAATTTAAACTATTTAAATTCAAATAAGCTAAAACAACAATCAAATTTAAATAGTATATCTGGCTTTTTTGAAAATGAAATAGCACTCCAGGAAGTTAATCATTATTGGAAAATCTTAGTTATTTTTGCTTTGTTATTTTTAATTTTAGAAATGTTATCACTTCGGTACCTTAAATAATTATACATGAAAACTCTTATAAAATCTGTAAAAATAATAGATGAAACCAGCCCGTATCATTTAAAGATTAAAGACATTTTTATTGAAAATGGAAAAATTTTACAAATCGAAGATCAATTAAGTACAGATGCTACTAAGATAATTAATGCAGCCGATTTACATATTTCTCCAGCTTGGTTTGATGCAGGTGTTTCATTTGGTGAACCTGGTTTTGAAGAGCGAGAAAATATTGCTAACGGTTTAAAAGTAGCCGAAAAAAGTGGATTTAGCGATATAGCTATTACAGCAAGTAATTCGCCCTGCACAGACTCTAAAAGTGTTTTCGAAAGTTTAAAGGAAAAATCTAGTAAAAGCAAAACTAAAATACATCCTACAGCAACACTTACAAAAGCGTTAAATGGAAAAGATTTAGCCGAATTGTACGACTTATTCCAGGCTGGAGCAAGGGTGTTTTCTGATGATTTACAACCCATTAGAAATCCTAATTTACTCAAGCTTGCTCTTCAGTATACCCAAAGTTTTGGTGGTTGTGTTGCATCTTTTCCATTAGAAAATAAAATTGCTAATAATGCTCAAGTTCACGAAAGTATGAATAGCACAAAATTAGGATTAAAAGGCATGCCTAGCTTAGCTGAAACACTTCAAATAAATAGAGATTTAGCTATACTAGCCTATACAGGTGGAAAGCTACATATTCCATTAGTAAGCACCGCACAAGGAATTGAATTGATTAAAGCGGCAAAAAAGAAAGGTTTACAAGTTTCGTGTAGCGTTGCTGTGCATCATTTATATTTTGATGATGAAAAAATATTAAATTTTGATGCTGACTTTAAAGTTTTTCCACCATTACGAAGTAAAGACGATGTAAAGGCATTGCAAAAAGCTGTAAAAGATGGAGTTGTAGATTTTGTAACGAGCGATCATAGACCGATAAACCAGGAATTAAAAGAAGTAGATTTTGTACTTGCTGCTCATGGAAGTATTGGTTTAGAAAGTGCATTTGGCGCATTAAACAAAATTTTAGGTGTAGAATTAAGTGTTAAAATGCTCACAAACGGAAGAAAAGTTTATGGCTTACCCGAACACAAAATCGATGTAAATACTAAAGGAAAATTTACGCTATTTACCAGCCAAGATCAGTATAAATTCACCTTAAATCATATTTTATCGAAATCTAAAAATTCAATCTTCTTAAATGAAGATTTAAATGGAAAAGTAATCGATTTAATTTAACTTACCTATAAAACAAATGAGCAAACCGCTAAATAAACAAGAAAGAAAAGGAAAAGTTGCTGCGATTGTTGGCTATCTAACAATTTTTGGAAGCATTTTAGCCTTATTTTTAAATAGCGAAGAGAACAAAACCAAATTTGGTAGTTTCCATGTGCGGCAAGGTTTAGGTCTAAACTTAGTATTTATTTTATTTGGAGTAATTTTAAATGGTGTTTTTGAATACTTAAGTGAAACACAAAACCTAATGGTTGCTTCTGCATTTTATTTAGCCTACTTTATACTATGGGTTTATGGTTTTGTAGCCGCTGTTTCTGGACAACAAAAAAGAGTACCTATTCTTGGCAATCTATTTCAAACAACATTTAAATCGCTAACTTAAAATGACGACAAAAAACTTAAGCCTAACACATAATGTAAGACCATCTAGCTTAACCAATAATGCTCCACTCCTACTATTACTTCATGGATATGGTAGCGATGAAAATGACTTGTTTTCGTTTGCTTCAGAATTACCTAAAGAGTACATCATTATATCAGCAAAAGCTCCTTACGCACTTCAGCCATATGGAAACGCTTGGTATGCTATTAATTTTGATACTGCTGGCGATAAGTTTTCAGATACCGAACAAGCAATTACATCTCGAGAGCTAATTATGAAATTTGTAAACGAATTAATTAAAGCTTATCCTATAGATGAAAATAATATAAATTTATTAGGCTTTAGCCAAGGTGCAATATTAAGCTTTGCATGCGCACTATCCTACCCTGAAAAATTCAACAGAATAATTGGTTTAAGTGGTTACATCGATAAAAATATGCTGCTTGCCGGGTACGAGCAAAACGATTTTTCGAAACTTAAAATTTATAATTCACATGGAAGTGTAGATCAGGTTATTCCTGTAGAATGGGCACGAAATAATAAACCAATACTCCAAAGTTTAGAGATTGATTTTATGTATGAAGAATTCCCCGTAGGACATGGAGTTGCACCACAAAATTTTACAAGTTTTAAAAATTGGCTTACCGATTAAATTTACTCTGATGCATCTAATTTGTTATCTATTTTTACAAAAGCTTAGATGGTAGATAATTTCAAAAAAAACTTAAGTTTATTTTACTTCAACATGAATATGGTCATCATGCCTTACTGTACCACAACCATGATAAATTAGCTTTTCATTATTTAAACCTAAACGTGTTTTTAAATGGGGTTCGATAAAAATAGTTTGCACAAAATCTTCTGCTAAAAAGTCATTTAAGAAATTTCGATTTATAATTTCATCAAATTTAAGTTTAGGATTAACAGTTCCTAAAGTAATAAACTTAGTAAAATCATATTGACTGTAACCCGTATTCAAACATTCATTAATTTGGTTAACTTCTCCCTTTAACGGACTTTCAAAAATGCCATATCCACTAAAAGATGGCTTTGCATTGGTTAATTGATTATTTTCTTGGTAAATAAATGAAATATCTATTTTTTTTCCATCATTATGATAGCGGTGTGGTAATAAAGGAAATCCGTCTAAAAATGGAAAATTAGCATCCAAATATACCAATTGAATTCCTGGATTATTCTCAGATAAGTCCTTACCCATATTTTGTAATACTTGATGAAGCTCTTTTGTAACGTAATTACGATTGCTCCAACTATAGAATGAAGAATGTGGTTGTACAAATGCAGTAGACTTAATTTTAACTCTTCCAAATAAAGAAGCTAATTTGGGGACTAAAACATAAGTAGCCACTACATATAAACTTAAAAAAATTAAACTTCTAAACAAGAACGCCTTAGTTTTAAGCTTTGTAGTTACGGCTAGCGTAATTAAATAAATTATTCCCCCTATTTGTGTAATTACAGTTAACAGCAAAAAAAGAGCAATTTTACTTACAAATACAAGAGACTTTACTTTAGAACTCTTTTGTATATGAGTTTGTTGTCTTGTTAATCTTAAACTCCTCATGCGTTGCAAAATAAAAAACATAAATTATAGAAGCTATTATTAAACAAATGTAGCATTAATCGCATAATTATTTAATGAATTCCAAAATATTATCAATGGGCCTGCCTATTACGGCTTTATCACCCTTCACTACAATTGGACGCTCTATAAGCTTAGGATTAGTATGCATGGCATATATAATTTCTGAATCTGATAAATCTTTAGCTTTATAACTTTCTTTCCAAATCTTTTCATTTTTGCGAATTAAATCTATAGGATGTATGTTTAGCATTTGAATCAACTTTTCTAATTCATTAATACTAGGCACATTTTCTAAATATTTGATCACTTCAAAATCAATATTTCGCTCTTCTAGAAGCTGTAAACCTTCTCTAGATTTTTTGCACCTTGGATTATGATAAATTTTTGTTTTCATAAGTTTTCAATGTTAATCATTTTCATTTTTTTGTCCCATCATCATTAAGTAAGCTTTTAAAAAGGCATTGATATCTCCATTCATTACAGCATCTACATTTCCTGTTTCGTGGGTGGTACGCACATCTTTAACTAATTTATAAGGATGCATAACATAATTGCGTATTTGAGAGCCCCATTCTATACTTTTTTTGTTAGCTTCAATCTCTTTTCGAGCAGCTTGCTGTTTTTCTAATTCAATTTGATATAATTGTGACTTAAGCATTTTGATGGCTTTTTCTCTATTTTCTAATTGCGATCGTGTTTCGGAATTATGAATAACAATTCCAGATGGTTCGTGAGATAGAATAACTTTAGTTTCTACTTTATTCACATTTTGACCTCCTGCCCCACTCGAACGAGCAAAATCCCAACTTATATCTGCTGGATTAATATCAATTTCAATCGAATCGTCTGCTAAAGGATAAACATAAACCGACGCAAATGAAGTATGCCTTTTTGCATTACTATCAAATGGAGAAATACGAACCAAACGATGTACCCCATTTTCACCCTTCAACCAACCAAACGCAAATTCGCCATCAATTTCTAAGGTTACTGTTTTTACTCCAGCTACATCTCCTGCTTGGTGGTTTAGTTCTTTAATTTTAAATTTTCTTTTCTCGGCCCACATCATATACATTCGCATCAACATTTCTGCCCAATCGCAACTTTCGGTTCCACCAGCACCCGCAGTAATTTGAAGCACAGCAGAAAGCTGATCGCCTTCATCCGATAACATATTTTTAAATTCTAAGTCTTCAATTGCTTGCATGGCTTTCTCATAGCGTGCCATAACATCGGCTTCTTCAGCTTCATCTTCTTTAAAAAACTCAAACAAAACTTCTAAATCTTCAGTTAAGCTAGAAGCTTCTTCATAATCTTTAACCCATTGTTTTTCTGCATTAATCTTTTGCATTAACAATTGGGCTTCCTGTGGTTTATCCCAAAAATCAGGCGCAAAGGTTTTCTCTTCTTGATTTGCTATTTCAATGCGTTTAGCATCTAAGTCAAAGATACTGGTTTAAGTAAGTTAAGCGTTTTTTTAATGCTTGAAGATGGTCTATGTTTATCATTTTGTTCTTTTTTTATGCAGTAAACAAATGTAATTTATTAAGAAATAAAGTCTGTAATTTTCTAAATATTTTTATAGCTTTAACACAAAAAAAATGCACATAGATTTACGAAGCGATACGGTTACTAAACCAACAAAAGGAATGTTAAAAGCAATAGTTGAAGCCAAAGTTGGAGACGATGTATATAAAGAAGACCCGAGTGTAAATGCCTTGGAAGACTATCTGGCTGATTTTTTCGGAAAAGAATCAGCTTTGTATTTTCCTACCGGAAGTATGGCAAACCAAGCAGCTATAAAATTACATACCAATCCAGCAGAACAGTTAATATGTGACAAGTGGGGACACGTTTATAATTATGAAGGTGGTGGTGTTTCATTTAATTCGGGAGTTTCTTGTAAATTAGTAGACGGCACACGTGGAAAAATTACTCCAGAGTTAGTTGAAGCGGCTATTAACCCTCCAGATTTTTACCATAGTCCAAAAACAAGCCTAGTTTGTGTTGAAAATACTACCAACAAAGGCGGTGGTGCATGCTATGACATAAGCGAATTAAAATCAATTTACGAAGTTTGTAAAAAACATAATTTAGGTTACCACATGGATGGAGCTCGTATTGCCAACGCAATTGTAGCAAAAAAACAAGACCCTAAAGAATTTGGAAAATTGTTTGACACCATTACCATATGTTTATCTAAAGGACTTGGTGCTCCAATGGGAACGGTTTTAATTGGAAATGAAAAAATCATGGAAAATGCCATGCGAGTTCGAAAAGTATTAGGAGGCGGAATGCGGCAAGTTGGATTTATGGCTGCAGCTGGTTTGTACGCACTTAAAAATCAATTTAATCGTTTAAAAGAAGATCACATTAAAGCAACCGAAATAGGCCAAATGCTTACAAGTTTAAAATTCATTAAAAATGTTGAACCTGTAGATACTAATATTGTTATTTTTTATTTAGATGAAGTTATAGATCCTACGCATTTTATGGCTAATTTAAACAAAATGGGAATTAGAATAAGTGACATGGGCGATGGAAAAATGCGAATTGTTACTCATTTAGACTATACTGAGCAAATGCATAACTATTTGTTAGAAAATTTTAATAAAGCAGTAAATTAATTTTTAGATTTTAAATAACTAAACATTTTTCCCATAACAATTACATGTGGAAAGGTAATCGCGGCAATAAATGTAAAAAGCAAACTATAAAATAATTTGGTTTCATAAAAAAAGTAAACAAAAATACCTAAACCAATTACAGATACAAACCAATATATTCCTGCATCCTTAAAGTATTTTTTAAAACCTAAGGTATAGCTAGATTTATATAAAAAATCAATTTGGTCTTTTAATGAAGGTAGGCTATGCCAAAATGTGAAATAAATAGCAAAGCCTAATAGTAAAGGAGTAAACTTAAAAATTAAAGCAAATAATAATAAAATTAAAAATTCTTTAAATAAGGTTTTCAGTTGAAGCCTATTCTTCTTGTAAAAAAATAAACTAAGTATTAAGAGTATTAAAAAGGAAATAAGTGTTAAACTAAAAAACACAAGATTGGTAATTTCAAAATTAGCAATATCTCTTATAACTTGGTTTGTAGCTTCATGTTGAAGCCAAAAAAGCATATTTAAAATACAAAACCCATATAAAAACATAAACAGTTTTTGTGTATTAACATACTTTACACCACTAAAAATCTTTGCCCAATGCTGTTCTCCAAAATGATAGGCACTAAACAAAATAAAAAAAACAAGCGCATAGAACGGAATAAAATAAAACATAATAATAGCCAAAACAACTATCATTATGTATATGATTTTACTTAATAACCTGTTTTTTTTAGATAAAAATTTTGTTTTTTCAATTAACAAAATATCATTAGCACCATGTAAAATACCTACACTTAAGATTAAAAAAAGTGCTAAAATCGAAGCTTGTTTTAACGTAAACAATTGAGCAATAGCAAAACACACCAAACTAGAACTTATTATGATATTCCTAATATTCAAAATGATTAATTATTATGTTGACAAAATTAATCAAAAATATTTCTTAAAACGATAATTTTATGTTTAATCTTTGCTTATGTTTGTTTGAACAAATCAAAAATTTATAACGCTATGAGTAATTTTATGTATTTATTAGCCGATGTCTCAAAAATCGCGAATGACGATTACGTTGGCTTTACGTTTTTTGTAGGTAGTATGGCTATGATGGCTGCTTCTGCCTTTTTCTTTTTATCGCTGAACCAATTTGATACGAAGTGGAGAACTTCTGTATTGGTTTCAGGTTTAATTACATTTATTGCCGCTGTACACTACTTCTACATGCGTGATTATTGGGATGCAGTTGGAGAATCTCCAACATTTTTCCGTTACGTAGACTGGGTATTAACAGTGCCATTAATGTGTGTTGAGTTTTTCTTAATCTTAAGAGCTGCAGGTGCTAAACAAGCATTAATGTGGAAATTAATTTTCTGGTCAGTGGTAATGTTAGTTACAGGTTACATTGGTGAAGCTGTTGCTCCAGGTGCTTCTTGGCAGTGGGGTCTTGTTTCAGGAATCGCTTATTTTGTAATTGTTTACATGATTTGGTTCGGTGAAGCTAGAAAACTTGCAGAATCTGCTGGTGGAAATGTACTTACTGCTCACAAAATCTTATGTTGGTTTGTGCTTGTTGGTTGGGCTATTTATCCAGTTGGATACATCTTAGGTACTCCAGGAGGATTATTTGGATACGACTTTGGTGTTGATGCAAGCTTCATGGATGTTGTTTACAACATTGGTGATGCCATTAACAAAATTGGATTTGGTTTAGTGGTTTATTCACTAGCTGTTAAATCTACTCCAGCTAAAGCATAACTAATTAATGTTTTAAATTTTAAAGTCACTTCTTGATTGAAGTGACTTTTTTATTTTATGACCATTGTCATTTTAAAATTATACACACTAGTATAATTTTGTTGTTGAATTTTAAATCAACCTTTTATGTTTATAACAAATTTACTTTGGGTTAATTGGACAAATGGTGCCATAATAATGACTGTAGTTTTTGGATTAGTCATCGCTGCTTTGGTGGGCGCGGTGTATTATATGTCTAAAAAGGACAAAAGGTTGAAATAAATTTTCATATAGCAAATAGTTTTTTTTACTCCCTGATTATGTACGCGTAGTTAGGGAGTTTTTATTGCATATCATTTTGCAGTTTCTTCACCAAGTCTTTTTCATTATTAAATATTCTAAACTCACCATCTTTAATATAAGAAATCTGACCCGTTTCTTCACTAACGACCAAGGCTAAGGCGTCGGTTTTTTCGGTAATTCCAATAGCAGCTCGATGCCGCAAACCAAAACGCAACGGAATATTACGGTCGTTAGAAACTGGCAGAATAACACGTGTAGCTGTAATTTTAGCATCTTCTATGACAATGGCGCCATCATGCAAAGGTGAATTTTTATAAAAAATAGATTCTAGAATGGGGATATTAAACTCAATTTGCATTTCGTCTCCAGTATTTTTAACAAAATCTAATTTAGTGTTGCGTTGTAAAACTATTAAAGCTCCTGTTTTTGTGCTTCCCATATTTTGGCAAGCTTCAACTAAATCTTCTAAATAAGCTAAGTCATCTAAACTTTTACTCGAGAAATTTATCTTTTGTAAAAAGCCTTTTTTAGATGAAAAATTAGTAGAACCAATCATTAATAAAAACTTCCGAATTTCTTGCTGGAAAACAACAATTAAAGCGAACATTCCTACTCCGATAAATTGACCTAATACATTGCTAAACATTTCCATGTTTAGCAAAAGTGTAAGTTGCCAAAGTAAATAAATAATTACAATACCAATAAAAATATTGATGGCTGCACTGCCTTTTACAAGCCTGTATATATAAAACAGTAAGAAAGCGACTAAGAGTATATCTAGTATATCGAAAAAGCCTATGTCTAAAAAATCTAATCCCATGGCTTAAAAGTAATGATATTAATTGAACTGAGCCAAAAGTTGAATTACTTCTGAAGCTTCTTTTACATCGTGCACTCGTAAAATATGCGCCCCATTTTGCAATGCAATAGTATTTAAAACACTAGTCCCGTTTAGAGCTTCACTAGGCTTGGTTTCTAGTATTTTATAAATCATAGATTTTCTTGAAATCCCTACTAAAATTGGAGTCTGATGAAACTGAAGCGCATTTAAATACTGAAGCAATTGGTAATTTTGTGCAGTGTTTTTTGCAAATCCAAAACCCGGATCAATTATACAATCATTAATACCATATTGCTTAGCTTGATGCAATTTTTCAGAGAAATAAAAATTAACTTCTTCTATTAAATCTGAATAGGAAGTCATTTTTTTCATGTTTTGTGGTGTTCCCTTCATATGCATCATTATGTAAGGAATTTGCAATTGAGCAACGACTTTCATCATATCTGTATCTAGATTTCCTGCTGAAATATCGTTAATTATAGCTGCTCCTTCGCTTACAGCGGCACTTGCCACACTAGAGCGAAAAGTATCTACCGATATATGTATATCTGGAAAATGTTTGATAATTTCATTTAAAATAGGCAACAATCGCTGTTTTTCTTTTTCCTCCGAAATATGGTCTGCACCTGGACGTGAACTATAAGCACCCACATCTATAAATGTGGCACCATCGGTAAGCATTTTTTCAACTTGTTTTAATACTTCTGTTGGATTTTTATATTTGCCCCCATCGTAAAAAGAATCGGGTGTAAGATTTAAAATACCCATTACTTTTGGGCTAGACAAATCAATTAAATTTCCTTTACAGTTAATATGCATACATCTGGTTTAAGATTGTATCCAGTTGGTAATTTCACTATCCATTGGATTGGTTCTTGGCGAGATTACCTTTTCTAACTCTCCACTCCCGTTTAATAGGTATTTTTGAAAATTCCATTCTACTTCGGAGTCGAGTTTTCCGTTTTGATCTTTCTGCGTTAAAAACTGATAAATTGGATGCATGTCTTTTCCTTTTACCGAAATTTTTTGCATCATCGGAAAATTCACTCCATAATTTCGTTCGCAAAATTGAGCAATCTCTTCATTGCTTCCTGGCTCCTGCCCCATAAAATTATTGGCTGGAAAACCTACAATTACAAAGTTCTGATCTTTATATTCTTCATATAAAGCTTGCAAATCTTTGTATTGCGGAGTTAAACCACATTTAGAAGCCGTATTTACTACCATGATTTTTTTTCCTTTTAAGCTTGAAAAATCGAATGTTTCACCTTCAAGCGCAGTAGTTGTAAATTGATGTATGCTCGTATTCATAGTTTGAGATTTTGATTGTGAATTTGCACTAAGTACAAAAAACACACTTAACAGAAATAATATTATTTTCATGATTTTTTTAGTTCAAATGTAATTAAGCTAGTTATTTAAAAGTTTACACAAGACGAGATTTAGCTTAAGTTTGGCATTTTGTAATTATACATTGAATCTAAAATTCATGATGTCTCCATTTTGAACAATATATTCTTTCCCTTCTACTTTTAGTAATCCAGCTTCTTTTACTTTGGCTTCGCTTCCTAATTTGGTAAAATCTTCATATTTAATAACTTCGGCACGAATAAACCCTTTTTCAAAATCGGAATGAATAACACCTGCGGCTTGTGGTGCAGTTGCTCCTACAGGAACTGTCCAGGCTCTGACTTCTTTTTCGCCTGCCGTAAAATAAGTTTGTTGGTTTAATAAATTATAAGCAGAACGTATCAGTTTAGCTACACCAGCTTCATCTAAACCGATGTCTTCTAAAAATAATTTTCGTTCTTCATAATCTTCTAATTCAGCTATATCTGCTTCAATACCAACTGCTAAAACCAGAACTTCTGCACCTTCATCTGCTACTAGTTTTTTGATTTCTTCAACATAAGCATTTCCATTTACAGCAGCTTCTTCGTCCACATTACAAACATATAAAACAGGTTTATCGGTAATTAACTGCATGGGCTTTACAAACTCTTCTCGTTCTTCATCAACAATTTC
Source organism: Psychroflexus salis (assembly GCF_014640175.1). GTDB lineage: Bacteria > Bacteroidota > Bacteroidia > Flavobacteriales > Flavobacteriaceae > Psychroflexus > Psychroflexus salis. The sequence continues at coordinate 18,682 of NZ_BMGL01000005.1, forward strand.
TATAGCTCTAACCGATTTTCCTGCTTCTAAGCCTTTCTGTAATTTTTCAAGCACAGCAAATTCTTTTATGGCTTCTTTATTTCCAGTTTTAGCAGCACGTTTGGTTTTTTCTAAGCGTTTCTCTACACTTTCTAAATCTTTTAATTGAAGCTCTATATCGATTGTTTCTTTATCTCGAATAGGATTAATATTTCCATCAACATGAACTATATTATCGTTGTCGAAACAACGTAAAACATGTAAAATCGCATCGGTTTCGCGTATGTTGCCCAAAAACTGATTACCTAAACCTTCGCCTTTACTCGCTCCTTTTACTAATCCTGCAATGTCTACAATTTCTACCGTTGCTGGTAATACGCGCTGTGGATTAACTAAGTCGGCTAATTTTTGAAGTCGCGGGTCTGGTACATTAATTACCCCAACATTGGGCTCGATTGTACAAAATGGAAAGTTTGCGCTTTGTGCTTTTGCGTTAGATAAAGAGTTAAACAAGGTCGATTTGCCTACATTGGGAAGTCCTACAATTCCTGCTTTCATATAAATAATTTATAAGGTATATAATCTATTTCAAATTTTCGCAAAGGTAATATTTTATGCGCTACCACAATTAATTTGAAGGAATAGCCCATAAATTATTTAGCCTATTTGAAGTTTTTATGTAAGATAAAATAATTAATGTACCAAAACACTTGACAAGGCCTACTTCCAAGTTGTATATTTGCTGCTTCTTAAATAAAACACCTACAGATGAAATTATCTCAATTTGAATTTGAATTACCCGAAGAATTACTTGCCGATAGACCTGCCGAAAATCGGGACGAATCTAGATTAATGGTTATAAATCGAAAAGATGAAACTATAGAACACAAGCAGTTTAAAGATTTAATTCACTATTTTGATGAGAAGGATGTAATGGTGTTTAATAATACAAAAGTTTTTCCTGCTCGTTTATATGGGAACAAAGAAAAAACTGGTGCCCGAATTGAAGTATTTTTATTACGAGAATTAAATCCCGAAACTAGACTCTGGGATGTGTTGGTTGATCCAGCTAGAAAAATAAGAATTGGTAATAAACTCTATTTTGGAGAAGATGAAAGTTTAGTTGCCGAAGTTATAGATAATACTACATCACGAGGAAGAACTTTGCGATTTTTATATGATGGATCGTATACTGAATTCAGAAAAAAATTAACCGAATTAGGTGAAACACCACTTCCAAAATATATTTCGAGACCTGTTGAACCTGAAGACGAAGAGCGCTACCAAACCATTTATGCTAAAAATGAAGGTGCCGTTGCCGCTCCAACTGCTGGTTTACATTTTTCTAAACATTTAATGAAGCGTCTTGAAATTAAAGGAGTTGATTTTGCCGAAGTAACTTTACATATTGGTCTTGGTACATTTAATCCTGTAGAAGTTGAAGATTTATCGAAGCACAAAATGGATAGTGAACAAATCTCTATTAAGGAAGATGCAACTAAAGTGGTTAATAAAGCTTTAAAAGAAAAAAGAAAAATTTGTGCCGTAGGTACTACAGTAATGAGAACGCTAGAAAGTGCCGTAAACGCTAATTTAACTTTACACGAATACGAAGGTTGGACCAACAAATTTATACATCCTCCTTACGATTTTAGTATTGCTAATTGTATGGTGACCAATTTCCACATGCCAAAATCAACTTTATTAATGATGATTTCTGCTTTTGTTGGTCACGATTTAATGGAAAAAGCATATAAAGAAGCTATTAAGGAAAAGTACAGGTTTTATAGCTACGGAGATGCAATGTTAATTTTGTAACTTTTTATAGTTTATTACAATAAAAACTGCTCTCCTTAAGAGCAGTTTTTTTGTTTATTCCCCATAGATTAAAAACTTCATTTATATTTGAAGTATGCTAAAACAGTTGAAAAAAATAATTACAGCTTCACCTTTATTAAAGGTTACATCCTTCAATTCGGTGAGTGTAATTATTAAAATGATAACTGGATTAGGTGTATCGAAATTAACCGCTTACTTTTTAGGGCCACAGGGAATTGCATTGATAGGAAATTTCAGAAATTTTTTAAACATTGCTCATAACTTTTCGGCTGGAGGCTTAGAACGAGCAGTTGTAAAATACACCGCAGAAACCGAAAATATTCAAAAACAACAAAAAACCTTCATTTCGACTTTGCTGGGTATTGGTTTTGGAGTTTGTGCACTTGTTGGAATACTCATATTTAGCTTTGCTAAACCCATCAACAAACTACTTTTTTTTGAAAAGGATTTTGTTGCTGTAATTCAATTACTAGCTTTTATTTTGCCTTTACATGTTTTACATGTTTATGTTTTAGCTATGATGAAAGCTTTTGAAAAGTTTAATGATATTATTCGCATACATATTATAGGTCATCTTTTAAATTTAATGGTTTTTGCATTTTTAGTCTATTACTTTAATTTACAAGGAGCCTTATTTACGCTAATCATTATTCCTTCTGTTTTAGTGTTTTTTAGTTTATATTATTTTAGAGAAAAATGGTCGATTTTTAAATTGTTTTCTTGGAAATATATCGAAAAAAAGATGCTGAATAATTTTGGCCATTATGCCTTAATGGCTTTAATATCTAGTATTAGCTTTCCTTTGGTATTTTTAGGTATTCGAAGTCTTTTAATAACTGAATTATCTGAAGAAGCTGCGGGCTTTTGGGAAGCTGTAAACCGAATTTCGTCCTACTACCTAATGTTTGTTCTTTCTATTTTAAATCTTTTTATTTTACCAAAGTTAATTAAAGCAAAAAGCAATAAGGATTTTAAACGGATTGTATTTAATTTTTACAAACAAATTATACCTGTGTACCTTCTGGGATTAATTTTGGTTTACTTTATTAGAAAACCACTGATCCTACTTGTTTTTACTGAAGAATTTTTGCCAGCAGAAAACCTTTTTTTATACCAAATATTAGGCGATTTTTTTAGAATAATTACACTGGTTATGGTTTATCAATTTCACGCTAAACGCATGACTTTAATCTTTATTCTTACCGATTTATTTTTAGCCATAATGCTATTTGCAAGTTCATTTTTCATGATTAAAAAAATTGGCCTAGAAGGAGCTGTAATAGCACATTTTATTACTTACATAGCTTACTTTTTAGTAATTCTATCTTATTTTAGAAAAATATTTCTGTTTCCCTTATTTAGGAAAAGTGCTTAATAATTGATGCCACTTTAATGCAATTTCTTTTTCTGAAAAGGCTTCAACTGATGTTTGAGTATTTTTTTTACAAAAGCTATATAATTCATTATCAAAACACATTTCATCTAAAGCACAAGCGAAGTCTGAAATTGAACGCTTTTTTACCAGCAAACCGTTTTTTCTATGCTGGATAACCTCTGAAGGACCTGATGTAAAATCTAAAGAAACCACAGGAGTTCCCATAGCTAAAGATTCTATTAAAACCATCGGAAAACCTTCATATTTGCTGGTTAAACTTACCAATTTGGATTTTTTTATAATAGAAAAAGGTTTTTTTTGATAAGGCAAGAAATGTATTGATGCAGCACAATTTAACTGGCTAGCATAAGTCTCTAATTCATCTTTATCTGGACCATTACCCATAATGAGTAAAGCAATATTGTTAGTTGATAAGTTTGAAGCAGCATAGGCATCGATAAGAAAACGAATATCTTTTGATTGATTTTCGATTCGTCCATAAAACAAAATAAATTGATTTAATTCTAAAACTTGCGCGGGCAAAGGAGTTGTTTCGTGTTGCCAAACATCTGCATATGCGTTTGGAATATAACTCGATTCTTCAATTCCTTGTGATGTAAGTAAATTTTCAAATATAAATTTCGAGACTCCAACGGTATGAAAATTAGATTGGTATATTTTAATAATTTTAGATAAGGGCTTAGCAAAATAAGTTGAACGTTTACTATTATGAACTACATAAATACGCTGTATATTTTTGTATAAATATTTTGCATAAAAAACTTCGCGATAATAATTGTTTTTTGGTCTGTGGTCTATTACCAAATCAATTTTTTGATCTTCAAGGTATTTTTTAAATTTTTCAAAACGCTTAAATCGAGCTAAAGGATGGTTTGCGTTTTCTTTGTCTGCTCCTAAATTATACAATAAACCACTAAATTTGTAATCAATTAAATTAGTTAAAATCGCCACGTGAACTTCATAGCCTAAATTTGATAACAAACCCGATAAAACTGCTGCTGAACGTTCTGCTCCACCTTTAGCTAATGAAACACTAACAATACAGATTTTTGGGAGTGGAGAGTTCATTTTTTTAAATTACTTTTGAAATCAAATGTAGTTATAAATTTTAGAAAAAATTTTAAATTTTGAGCAAGCTTCTGGTAGGTTTTTTAAATCCAAAATATAAGTTTACAAACTGGTCTTATTTAATATGGTGGTGGATTCCTATCTGGTCTGCATTTTTTATTGAAGTAAGTACTAACCAATTTGAAAGTTATCGATTTCTAAACTTAATTGAAAATCATTTTTTTGCAATTATATGTTTAATTACAGCATTGCTTCTTAAACCCATAGTTTTTAAACAGCGCTTAAAACATGTGTTTTTTAGTTTATTTGTGTTTTTTACATTTGCTGAAACACTCTATTTTTATTGGTTTAGCACAAATTTTTCTGCATCTTCCATATTTGTTTTGTTTGAAACAAATGTTGCCGAAGCCAGTGAATTTTTAAGTTTTTACATCAATCCGTTTAGTGTTATTTATGCCAGTTTAACTTTAGCATATATTGCAATATACTGGATTTTTCAAACCAAAAATAAAGTAGAATTAAAACCAGTACTAAGTACTTTTTGGTTAATTATTTGTTTGATTATTAGTTTGTTTTTTATTCGAATTACCAAACTCATCGATCAGAACTTTCCTTATTTAGTAGTTCGCGGAGTTCATGTATACCAAGAAGAGCAGGAAGCTCTTGCTAATTTACATATTGATAAACCAAAAGGTAGTTTTACTAATGTAACTTCTGCAAGTAAGCAACCTAGGACTTTTGTGCTTATTATTGGCGAATCTACTACTAAACATAACTTAGAACTGTATGGCTATCCTAGACCAACTAATCCAAAACTGAGCAAAAGAAAAGAACAATTACATGTTTTTGAAGATGTAATCAGTACCAATGCTTTTACAATTGGAGCCTTAAAAACAGCTCTAAGTTTACATAATTTTGAAGCTAAAAACGAGTCTACTATTGTTCAACTTTTTAACCAAGCTGATTTTGAAACACATTGGATTTCTAATCAACGCCCAATTGGTCCTTACGAAAGTATAGTTACCAAAATTTCTAGAGCTTCAAATTTTTATACCTTCACAAATACCGCTTTAGCAGGTAAAAAAACTCCTATAGATGAAGTACTTCTGCCTTACTTAAAAACAACTTTAAAACGAAATACTAAAGACAAATTTATTGTACTGCATATTTTAGGAACGCATTTACAATATAAAGATCGGTATCCGTCAAGATTTGAAAAATTTAATAATGAAGCACCTAATTTAAAGTACGTTCATGCAGAAGCAATTCAAAAAAGAAATGAATACGATAATGCTGTTCTATACAACGATTTTTTAATTGATGAAGTTATTAAACAAGTTGAACAAGAAAATGGAGAAAGTTATGTTTTGTATTTTGCAGATCATGGCGAAGAAGTGTTTTTAAATCAAGATTTTGCTGGACATAACGACGATAATCCTTCGCCAAGTATGTTTGAAGTTCCTTTTATTTTGTGGACTAATAAAAACTTTCAAAAAAGCTTTCAAAGTACAATTGATACTAGTAGAGCCTATTCCTTAAATAATTTTATTCATTCTCTAGCCGAACTATCTGATATTCAATTTGACGAATTTGAACCTGAGAAAAGTATTTTTTCTAAAGACTTTAAAATTGAAAGTCGGTTTATAAAACAAAAAATTGATTTTAAAAGTTTTAAAAGTTCTTTTGAAAAAGAGAACTGATTTTTTGTTAATTATAAATTAGACGGAAAGAAATCTGTTACAGATTTAAGATATTTACAAAAAAATAAAAAATGATTGAATTTGTGTATGCAGGCGTTGGTATAGTTTTGTTATTAACTCTTTTATTTATTTTTAGAAACAAACTAAACCAAAACAAAAAAATCAACTACATTTTAGTAATTGCTTTTATTTTCATATTTCTCGGCATTTTCTTTAACGATAAACCTGCTATTGGTTACACTTTTCTAGCCTTGGGAGCAAGTATAGCTATCATTGAACGAATTCGATCAAGGAGAAAGTCTTAATGTATTTAGTGTAGGTGATGATGCTTTTTAGCTAAGTCTAAAATTTTTGAATGATCGAAAGCTAAGTCGTTTGTATTTACTCGATCAAGTTTAAACCATTTCGCTAAAGCAGCATCGTCTCGAGCTACAGCCTCTACTTTTTTATTTATTAAACAAGTAAAGGCAATGCTTATTGTTCTACTTCTAGGATCGCGATGAATATCATCAAAAATATTTAAAAACTCAAATTGATTAAGCTTAATATGTAAATTAGTTTCTTCTTTTAATTCACGTTGATAAGCCTTGACTAATTTTTCATTAACTCCAACAAAACCACCAGGAAATGCCCATTTATGTTTAAAAGGTTCATTTTTACGTTGAATTAATAACACATAAACTTCGTTATTTTATTTTGCAAAAATCATAGCATCGGTTGCAATATTAATTTTTGATATCATGAAATACAATCTAATAAAATCAAAAAGGCATCCAAATTAGATGCCTTTTAATTGTTTTCTGAAATTAAAATTATAAATCTTTAGCAGATTATTTAACTTCCTCCACAGCTTCACCTGCTTCTTCTGAAGCTTCTTCCATAGCTTCTTCCATAGCTTCACCTCCTTCTTCTGCAGCTTCTTCTGCAGCTTCTTCCATAGCTTCACCTCCTTCTGATTCTTCTTCAGTCATTTCTTCTACTTCTACTTCAACTTCTTCAGCTGCTTCATCTGTAGCTTCTTCTACGCCTTCAGTGGCTTCTTCTACGCCATCTTCAACTTTGTCGCTTGGCTTCTTGTCTTCACAGCTAGATACAGCTACAAGTAAGAAAGCAGCAAATAATAAACTTAATACTTTTTTCATGATTTTTGTTATTTGATTAATCCTGCCAAATATAAAATAAAAAAGCAGAGCTAACTAAAACTCTGCTTTTTATTTAAAGATTTACACAATTTTATGTATTCTATTGTATAATTAAAGATAATTCTTAACTTCTTCGAAGTCTACCCTTCGACAGGCTCAGGACAGACTACTTGACTTCTTCGAAGTCTACGTCTTCTACGTCGTCTTTTCCTGAATCTCCAGATGTTGCATCGCCTTCTGGTTGTCCTTGTGCTCCACCTTGTTGTGCTTCGGCTTGTGCCTTATACATTTCTTCAGAAACTTTTTTCCATTCTTCGTTTAACTTTTCTAAAGCAGGAGTTACTTGTTCAACTTCGCCAGTGGCATGTGCTGTTTTCAATTCTGCTAAAGCATCTTCGATTGGTTTTTTCTTATCATCAGATAATTTATCACCAAATTCTTTTAACTGACTATCAGTTTGGAAGATCATAGCATCTGCTTCATTCAGCTTATCTACTTTTTCTTTCGCTTTTTTATCAGCGTCTGCATTAGCTTCAGCTTCTTTCTTCATTTTTTCAATTTCTTCTTCTGTTAATCCAGAAGAAGCTTCAATACGAATATCTTGCGATTTCCCTGTTGCTTTATCCGTTGCACCTACTTTAATAATACCATTCGCATCAATATCAAATGTAACTTCAATTTGCGGAGTTCCGCGTTTTGCTGGTGGAATACCATCTAAATGAAAACGACCAATGGTTTTGTTATCGGTTGCCATGGAACGTTCACCTTGTAGTACATGAATTTCAACACTTGGCTGATTGTCTTGTGCTGTCGAGAATACCTGCGATTTTTTAGTTGGAATCGTGGTATTAGCTTCAATCAATTTAGTCATTACACCACCCATAGTTTCAATACCTAAAGAAAGTGGAGTAACATCTAATAAAAGTACGTCTTTTACATCTCCAGTTAAAACACCACCTTGAATTCCAGCTCCAATTGCTACAACTTCATCTGGGTTTACTCCTTTACTTGGGGCTTTACCAAAGAAATCTTCTACAGCTTTTTGTACAGCTGGAATACGTGTAGAACCACCTACCAAAATTACTTGGTCGATATCACTTTTACTTAAATCTGCTGCTTTTAAAGCTTTTTCACAAGGAAGGATGGTACGCTTCACAATTTCAGCAATTAATTGCTCAAATTTAGAACGCGATAGAGTTCGTACCAAGTGTTTTGGTCCTGAAGAAGTTGCTGTTACATAAGGCAAATTAATCTCTGTACTTGCTGAAGAAGACAGTTCAATTTTTGCTTTTTCTGCAGCTTCTTTTAAACGTTGCAATGCCATAGCATCTTTACGTAAATCGATATCTTCATCTTTAATAAATTCTTCTGCTAACCAATCAATAATAGTTTCATCAACATCATCTCCACCTAAGTGTGTGTCTCCGTCAGTAGAAAGTACTTCAAAAACACCATCTCCCAGTTCTAAGATGGAAACATCGTGTGTACCACCACCAAAATCGAATACTACAATTTTTTGGTCGGTATCTTTTTTATCTAAACCATAAGCCAAAGATGCTGCTGTAGGTTCGTTAATAATTCTTCTAACTTTTAGGCCAGCAATTTCTCCAGCTTCCTTAGTAGCCTGACGTTGAGAATCGTTAAAATATGCTGGTACAGTAATTACTGCTTCAGTTACATCCTGCCCTAAGTAATCTTCTGCTGTTTTCTTCATTTTTTGAAGAATCATTGCAGAAAGTTCTTGAGGAGAGTATAATCTATCGTCAATTTTTACTCTTGGTGTATCATTTTCACCTTTTTCAATTTTATAAGCTGAACGTTCAATTTCTTTAGAAGAGTCTGAAAATTTATTCCCCATAAAACGCTTAATCGAAGCAATGGTTTTTTCTGGGTTGGTTACAGCTTGTCGCTTTGCTGGGTCGCCAACTTTAATTTCTCCACCTTCAACAAAAGCAATTACTGATGGTGTTGTTCTTTTTCCTTCTGAATTAGGAATTACCACAGGCTCGTTACCTTCCATAACAGATACACACGAGTTGGTAGTACCTAAATCAATTCCTATAATCTTACTCATAATGATTTATTTTCGTTTATTAATTTCATTTTCAACAACAAAAAGTCAATCTTTATGCCAAGTAAAAGTATATGACAGCATGACATATTCCTATGTCAATATGAAGTTTTTAAAACGCTTATTTACCTTTTGTGGCAAGACGTTTTAATATAGCCCATTGTTTTAGAGCAGTACGGCCTTCTACAGCGGGATAACCCAATACTGTTTTTCCTGCTTCAACATTGCCTGTTACACCTGATCCTGCTCCAACTGTTGCACCATCGCCAATTGTAGTGTGGTCTTTAATGGACGCACTACCGCCAATTACAACACCATTACCTAAAGTAACCGAACCTGCTAAACCACTGTTGCCAGCCATGATGCAGAACATTCCTAATTTGCAGTTATGCCCAATTTGAACTAAATTATCAATTTTACATCCATCACCTAAAATAGTAGAAGAAAATTTAGCTCGATCAATGCATGAGTTTGCACCAATTTCAACATAATTACCAATTACTACATTCCCAATTTGTGGGACTTTAATTAGTCCTTTTTCGGGGTGGGGTTCAAAACCAAATCCATCAGCTCCAATACTTGCATTGGGATGTATAATACAATGTGTACCAATTTTAGTACGTTCTCTAATGACTACACCCGACCAGATTTGTGTAGACTTTCCTACATACGAATGATCTAAAATAGTTACGTTAGGATAAATTGTTACTCCATCTTCTAATTTTACATTAGGACCAATATAAGCTCCTGCACCAATTTTAACCGAGTCTCCAATGCTCGATGTTTCGTCAATTATAGCAGTTGGGTGAATATCAGTATCAAATTGTGGTAGTGGTGGTGCAAAAAGATGCAGTGCTTCTATCATACCAAAATTAGCATTTTCAACTCTTATAAAAGCTTTGCCCTCGCCAGGTTCTAATTGACTTGTTGCATTTATTATTGCTGCACTTGCAGCAGAATCTGACCATTCTTTTTCAAACTTGTTGTGACCTATAAACGTAAGTTGAGCTTCTTTTGCTTCATGTAATTGTGCTAAGGAGTGAATTACAATGTGTTTATCACCGATAACTTCTCCATTTAATTTAGATGCTAAATCTGCAACTGTAAATTTTATCATTTTAGAAATTTTGCCCTAAATAACTAATAATTTTTCATTTTAAGAGTCTCTTAGACTAATTATTTGATAATTATCAGTGTAACATCGATTTTTAATATTGAATAATTAGATAGTTTTTTAGCTTGTTTGCAATACAGTAATTTTGTTTTATACGGTAAAATAATTTCTTTTGAAATCTTTCTTCATATTAATCTTAAGTCTATTTAGCATTTTCATTTCTGCCCAAGACAAAGAAATAACTAGCAACGAACAGTTTTGGATGGGATATATGACGAGTGGAAAGATTTCTGAAAAATACTCGCTTTGGAATGATTTTCATTATGTCCCCAATGGTTTTTTTGTGGCCAGAACTGGTTTAACTCGCTTTTTTCATAAAAACTTAAACCTAACAGCAGGTTATGCATATTTAAACGTACCAACTATAAATGAAGGTGTTGAGTTAAAAAGAAACGAACACCGCCCATGGATGCAAATGGTAGCTAACCATAAAGTAAGTCCTAAATTACAAATGATTAATCGAATTCGTTACGATATGCGTTTTCGACAAGATTTTGCTGATGGCGAACTTTTAGATAGCTTTACATTTAATCATCGACTACGAATGCTAATAAGCATGCGTTTTCCTTTAATTGGAAAAGAGTTTATTGGTGGAACACCCTTTGTGAATTTAAGTAATGAAGTTTTAGTTAATTTTGGAAAAAATGTTGAAAACAACTACTTAGATCAAAACCGAACTTGGTTAACTTTTGGTTTACGACTAGATGCCATGAGTTTACAGGTAGGTTATATGCATCGGTTTGTTCAGCTCACACAAAATCAACAATTTGTTAGAAATCATACACTTGTGGTTTGGATTACCCACAACTTCGATTTCAGAAAAAAGAACAAAATAAATCCAAAAGAAGAGCTTTTTTACCGACAACCTTAATTAAAATATGTGAATGATATAATAGATAATTTAAGAATTGTCTAATCAAAATTAAAAAAAATCTCTCATATTTGCCATATTCATAATTAAAGGCTTTTTTAATGAAGAAAGTAGAATGCATTAGCGTATTCGATATGCTTAAAATAGGTGTTGGTCCTTCTAGTTCGCACACTCTTGGACCTTGGCGAGCTTCACAACGTTGGATCGAAGAATTGAAAGATGAAGGTGTTTTTGAAGAAATTCAAAAAATCGAAATTCATTTATATGGTTCGCTTTCGTTAACGGGTAAAGGTCATGCTACCGATATTGCCGCTGTGCTTGGACTTTCAGGTTTTGATCCTGTAAGCATGGATACCTTAACAATTGATGATGAAATAGATTTTATAAAAGCAAAATCAGAATTGTATCTCGACCAAAAATTATTTATTCAGTTTAACTTCGAAAACGATATCGTTTTTCATAAGCATTTTTTAGATTTTCATCCCAACGGAATAATGTACAAAGCCATTACTAAAAATACTAAGGTTATCGAATCTTATTTTTATTCCATTGGCGGAGGTTTTGTTGTAAAAGAAGAACGAGAAAATGCAAAACAAAACATAGAAGATTTTAAGCAATTTCCTTTTTCAATTGAAAACGCAGCTCAGCTTGAGGCTTTTTGCGAAAAAGAGCAAAAAAGCATTGCCGAAATTGTTTTAGAAAATGAACGTTCACTGCGAACTGACCAAGAAATTGATGTTGGGTTAAAAGCGATTTGGGATGTTATGCTAGAATCGATGTATTTAGGTTGCCACACCGAAGGTACTTTACCGGGTGGATTAAATGTAACAAGGAGAGCAACGAGTACGAACCAAAAACTTTTAGCTGAAAATTTTGAACAATATGAAACTAAAGAAGAATGGCTTGAAACCATCCGTAAAACTGAAGTTCGCTTTCGACAAATTTTGCAATGGGTTAGTTGTTTTGCTATTTCTGTAAATGAAGTAAATGCTTCGCTTGGACGTGTAGTAACTTCACCCACCAATGGAAGTTCTGGAACGATGCCAGCTGTATTGATGTATTATTTGTGTATCGAAAATCACCAAGCTGGATTTAACGAAATAAAGCGTTTTATGTTAGTAGCTGGAGAAATTGGTTCTTTGTTTAAAAAAGGAGCAACCATCTCTGCTGCAATGGGCGGTTGCCAAGCAGAAATTGGTGTTTCGTCTGCTATGGCTGCTGGTGCTTTATGCGATTTAATGGGTGGAACTACTGCTCAAGTTTTAATGGCAAGTGAAATTGCTATGGAACACCATTTAGGTTTAACTTGCGACCCAATTGCTGGTTTGGTTCAAATTCCTTGTATAGAACGCAATGCCATGGGTGCCATAAAAGCAATTAATGCTGCAGAAATTGCAATTGAAAGCGATGCTACCAAAGCTAAAATTCCACTTGACAAAGTAATTAATACCATGTGGGAAACGGCCAAAGATATGAGTTCTCGTTATAAAGAAACTTCAGAAGGTGGTCTTGCTGTGCAGGTTATGATGAGTGATTGCTAGTTTTAAAACTTATTTTTTATTTATAATTGCTTGAAGTAAAACTTTGCCTATTGCATTGAAAAATGCTTTATACGTAGACATTTAAGGAATAGTGAAATTCTTCATGAATTATATTTAATTATTTTAAAAACAATTTAATTTAAAGAGACATCTGATTAATAGCTCATTTAAAGTAAATAACTTATAATGAAATAGATCATTATAAATGTTGAAATAAAAAAACCACGCTATATCAAGCGTGGTTTTTTTTATTTAATTTAATACTATATAATTAGTCTTTTTGATTTTTAAATTCTTCAAATTCAGATTCAGTTTCTTCAGCAGGCCAAGAATTATTTGACAAGTCTACATCGGCAGTTTCTAGGTCTGGGTCAACTGTAATTTTCACAATACGTTGACTAGATGTAACTGCTTTACTTATTTCAGCATCGTTTTTACGCCAAACTTGTGCAGGATAAGTTACTTTTTTTGAAGTGCCATCTTCGTAAGTATATTCAACAATAACTGGCATTACTAAACCACCAGGTTTATTAAAAGTAATTTCATAAAAATACTTAGGCACATCTAGATCAATACGTTCTTTTTCAGTGAAATTATCCATAATGAATTCGTTTAAAGATGGTGCATTTTCCAAAACATCTTTTTCGAGCATTTTATCGTCAAATTCATCTGAGCCTACTTCTACAACATACACAGCATCAGCGGTACGAGGATCGTTCTCGGGATCGGTAATTCCATATCTAGCTAAAAGTTCTTTTCCAGCTGTAGTAGGGGTGTTTGTAGGTATGTATTCTTTAACTTCTTTTACACCAATATCTACATAATCTGTAGTATAAAACCAACCTCTAAAATACCAATCTAAATCTATTGCTGAAGCATCATCCATGGTTCTGAAAAAATCTTCTGGAGTTGGGTGTTTAAACATCCAACGCTGAGCAAAAGTTTTGAAAGCGTAATCAAACAATTCGTGTCCCATTACAGTTTCTCTTAGTATATTTAATGCAGTAGCAGGTTTTCCGTAGGCATTGTTTCCTAATTGATAAACTTGTTCTGGATTTGTCATAATAGGAGAAATATAATTCTGATCTCCTTTCATATAATTTACAATTTTAGTTGGTTCGCCTCGTCTAGATGGATATGCGTCTAAACCAGCTAAAGCATCAGGGTGTTTTTTACCAAATTCCTGTTCTGCTAAATATTGCATAAACGTATTTAAACCTTCGTCCATCCAACCCCATTGGCGTTCGTCGCTGTTTACAATCATTGGAAAATAATTGTGTCCAACTTCGTGTATAATTACACTAATCATTCCGTATTTAACTCGATCTGAGTATGTACCATCGGTACTTGGTCTACCATAATTCCAACAAATCATCGGATATTCCATACCTTGATTTTTAGCATGCACTGATATTGCTTTATGGTAAGGATATTGAAAAGTAAAATCGCTATAAGTTTCTAAAGTACTAGCTACTGCATAAGTAGACCATTCTTCCCAAAGTGGATTTCCTTCTTTAGGGTAAAGCGAAATTGCCATCACTTCTTTATCGCCTACTTTTACATTCATTGCGTCATAAATAAACTTTCTAGAAGTAGCAAAAGCAAAGTCACGAACCATATCTGCTTTCCATTCCCAAGTTTGAGTTTTTTTAGCAAATCCTTTTTCAGCTGCTTCAGCTTCTTCTTGGGTTACAATAATCACCGGCTTATCGAAAGATTTTTTTGCTTCTTCATAACGACTCATCATTTCCTTAGTGAAAACTTTTTTACGATTTTGCAATTCGCCTGTCGCTTCCATTACATGATCTTTGGGTACAGTAATACTAACTTCGTAATTTCCAAAAGGAAGTGCCCATTCGCCATTTCCCCAAAATTGATAGTTTTGCCAACCTTCTACATCATTATAAACCGCCATTCTTGGAAAAAATTGAGCAATTACATAAGCATTATTTCCATCTTCTTCAAAATGCTCATATCCAGAACGTGCACGATTAGTAACATGATTATTTACTAGATAGTTCCATTCTATATCAAAGGTAAAGCTCTCACCCGGCATTAATGCTTGCGGAATATCAATACGCATCATAGTCCAATTAATTTTATGCGGTAATGGCTGTCCATCTTTCGTTAATGATGTAATTTTAAAACCGCCGTCGAATTCTTCATTCATATAAGATTCAGTAAAGTTATCAACTGGCATCACTGGTGAAAATCCACTCCCGTTTTTTTCTTTTGAAGGACTCCCTTTTTCTCGAATATTTTGGTCTAGTTGCATCCATAAATATTCTAAATTATTCGGAGAATTGTTGGTATAGGTTACAGTGGCTTTACCATTTAAACGTTGGTTTTCGTCGTTTAAAACAATATCCATTTTATAATCAGCTGTGTTTTGATAGTACTCATGTCCTGGAGCTCCAGCTGCTGTTCGGTATGAGTTGGGTGTAGAAAACTGATCGTAAAGTTGTCTAAATTTATTTTCGTTGGTGTGCCCTTGTTGTTGTTCATCTTCCTGAGCTAGTAAGCCTAAGGGAAGCAGGAATAAACTGGAAACGAAAATGCACTTCAATAATTTTTTCATGTTAAATAATTTTGGTTGCTAAAATAAGGGTTTTTTATAAGCTTAGACAAACTCTTAAAACATAAATGTATGTGAAGATTTATCTAGGGTTAAAACACTACTTTTTGTTTTGTTTTCATGGGTTAAATGCACCAAGTTTTTTTGATCTTCGAATAAATCGGTTAATATCAGATTTTCGACTGAAATTTGATTAAATGCTGAAATATTTTCTGCTTCAATATATAAGTAAACCCGATCATCTTCATAGCGTTTTCCAATAAATTTCAAATTAATTTCTTGATTTGGAATGCTTAGACTAAATTTTTGATTAATGTATTTTTTAATCCATTTTTCTACGTTATCACTTTCATTATCGGGCAACAAAACTACTGGAACACCGAATCTTTTAGTTAAGACATCTTCAAGGTCGTCTGCAAAAACTCTACTTATAATCTGTAAGCTTGTTGTATTTTCATTGTACTCAATGTCAGTAACACTCACATAAAATTTATGTGTTGAAAAATTAAAATTTATAAGTAAGAGTATACTAGTTAGTAGGAGTTTCATTGGCTTTTATAATTTTGTAAGCATCTGCTTTTAAGCTCAGGTAATTTATAATTTCTAAATCATCATTATTTCTAACAAAAGACTTTAGTGCTTCATCTTCAACACAAAAATAAATAAAGTCTTCGATGTATTTTTCTTCAATTTTTAAATCGATTAGAAAAAAGTCTCTAGGCAAACGTTCTTGTATGTCTTGTTTTAAGATGTCTATTTTACTCCATTCATTCAACATTCTCAGCTTTTTAATTCTGCCATTTATAGAATTTAGTATATAATCTACTGAAGTACTCGTAGCTGTATACAGTTTTCGTTCAGTTTGTGTTCGTTTTTTTTGTGGCGGTATTAATCCGGCTGCTTTGTAATCGAAGACGTAAGCTGGCATGTGCTGAGCATCTTCGATTAGGTTTCCAGTTAGCCCGTAAGGATTAATAACTACTTCTTGCAGTAAATTATTTTTTTCTATTAAATAGACTTCTAAAAATTCACTTTTTATAGCTTCTTCTGTAATTTGAATGCCCAACTTTTCGAATTGAACGGCACTAAAAATTAAACTATCATTTAATTGAACTTCGATAACGAAATCTCCTTTTTTATTGCTTATGCTACCTGTTTTTTGAGTAAGGTTAATAATGTTTACAAAAGCAACTTCGGTGCTGTCTGCATTTATTTTTCCTTTAAGCTCTATTTTTTGAGCATTAATTGCGAAACAAAAGCAAAATAAGCAATAAGTAAGAGCTAGTTGACTCATATGCTAAAGAATAATAATTTAATACTTATCGAGATTTAAACTCATCACTCTTACAAACTAAAAACTGAATAAAATCTAACTGGTTTTCTTTTTTTAGCAATTCATTATCGAAGGCTTGGTCTTGAATAAAAAATATAAATTCATTAATACGATTTTGCTCTATATTTAAGTATTCATTAAAAAAATCATCATCATACATTTTTCGTACCGTCACATCTAAATTATTTGGTAATTTGTCTTCATTTTTACCCACATTTTTAAAAATTTTTCTAAAAATATTAGCCACATCTAAACCGTATTCTATAAATTGGTCGCTTGTAATAGCTTTTTTTTCAGTGGTTTGCCTATCCTGGGTATACTCACCTTCCATAGTTCGAATTGCTTTTTTAGCATCTTTATCAAGATTAATATTGTCTTGAGTGTTTACTTTTTGTGCATCTACTTCAATATTACCCGTTAAGTCGTAAGGTTTTATTACTACTTCTTCTAAGGTATTATTAGCTTCATTTAGCGTAATAGTCATTTTTTTTTGATCAAAAATCACTTCATTAATAACAATTTCAAAATCTTGATATTGAACGGCAGAAAAGCTAAGCTCATCTCCTACGGCCACAAAAATATTAAAGGCACCAATTTCGTCTGTAATAGTCCCTGCCTTAGTGTTTTTGTTGACTACATTTATGTTAGAAGCATCATCTTTTAATGGAACATTTACCTTACCTTGTATGTAAACTCGGTCTACTAATTGAGATGACATACAAAAAGGGATAAATAGAAGAATAAAAAAAAAGTTTTTCATAATGTTAAATGTCTTTAAATATCGTACAATATAAATAAATTGAACCTAGTTTACAAAACATCAACAAGAATATAATAAAACATTATGTATGCTATTAAAATCAAATTATAAGTGCTTAATTGCCAGCACATCTACATTACATCAAGAAGATTACCTAGAATATTTATTGCCAACTTTAATCGATTTTTTTAAAGACACAAACAAGATCTTATTTATTCCCTATGCTCGTCCTGGTGGCCTATCTCACGATGAATATACGGCTAAGGCTAATTCTGCGTTGGCAAGTATTGGCAAAACTTGCATAGGCATACATACATTTACAAATCCAATAGAAGCGGTTTACAATGCTAAAGGAATTTTTACTGGTGGTGGAAATTCATTTGTATTGCTCCAGCAACTTTATAAGTACAATTTACTAGATGCTTTAAAAAAAAGCATTGAAACTGGAACAGCCTATTTAGGTACAAGTGCAGGGAGCAATATCTGTGGGTTAAGTATAAAAACAACTAACGATATGCCTATTGTTTATCCTCCGAGCTTTAATGCTTTAGGAATATTGCCCTTTTTAATAAACCCACATTATTTAGATACCAAACCCGATTTAAAACACATGGGCGAAAGCCGAGAAACTCGTATAAAAGAATTTTTAACTTACAATAATGAAGTAGTTTTAGGTTTAAGGGAAGGAAGTTGGCTAGCTATGGAAAAAGAAAAAATACATTTACGGGGAAAATTAAGCGCTCGACTATTTTATAAAAATACAATTGAAGAATTAGCAAGTGGTGTTGAATTAAATCAATTATTAAACGAATTGAAGATTTAATGGACTATAAAAAAATTGTACAAGAACTAGAATTAAAAATGAATACATTTTCAAAAACAGGAGATGTTGCAAGTTATATACCCGAATTAAAAAAGGTAGATCCCACTAAATTTGGTTTTCATTTAGCGTGCTTAGATGGAAAAGAATATGGTTTTGGGAATCATAAAGAATTATTTTCCATACAGAGTATATCTAAAGTATATACCTTAGCATTAGCCAAGGAAATATTAGGAAAAGATTTGTGGAAACGTGTTCAAGTTGAACCATCGGGGAATGCTTATAACTCGCTAACTCAATTGGAAAATGAAAATGGAATTCCTAGAAATCCGTTTATTAATGCTGGATCGATTGTAATTGCAGATTGTTTGCTCAGTGTACTCGAAAATCCGAAAGACGATTTATTGAAGTTTGTAAGAAGAATAAGCCATGATGAAAGCATTAACTACAATCTAAAGGTAGCTGAATCTGAAAAAGCAAGTGGATCTAGAAATGTAGCACTTATTTATTATATGAAGTCTTTAGGTAATATTAAAAACAAACCTGAAGATGTATTGGATTTTTATTATCATCAATGTTCACTGAGTATGTCTTGTCAACAATTAGCAAATTCGTTTAAATTATTTGCCAATCATGGTAAATTAACCGAAACTAGCGAACATGTATTTAACCAACAAAGTGTTAAAAGAATAAATTCCATTATGCTTACTTGTGGTTTTTATGATGAAGCTGGAGAATTTAGCTACAAGGTAGGATTACCAGGAAAATCTGGAGTTGGTGGTGGAATTATAGCGTTATTACCCGAACATTACGCGGTATCGGTTTGGAGTCCAAGATTAAATAAAAAAGGAAATTTTAGCTTGGGTATGAAAACATTAGAAGTATTTACCAGCTTAACAGGATTATCTATTTTCTAATGTATTTATGAATACCATACATTAGTGTTCAATTAAAATAAATAAAACTGTTTCTAAATTAAGTCTAGTTAAGCTTATGTTGTTATCTTTTAAAATTCACTTTGCTTTTAAGCATTTCACTTCATCTAAACTAGATACTTTCTTTATTGTATGGTTTATCTAATTATTAGAAAATCTCGTCTCTTTTTTATTACAGCGACTTCTGCTGAGTTGGCCAGTCCTTATCAAGTAGATGGGCCGTAGTATTTGTGCTAAGCTTGCCTAAAAAAAAGATTTAATATCTTTTGTCGGACAACAGTGATTTTTAAATTTAAAAAAAGCTGTTTCAATATTGAAACAGCTTTTTTTGTTTAGAGAGGAATATTTCCATGTTTTCGCTTTGGTCTTAGTACCTCTTTATTTTTAAGCATATTAAATGCTTTTATTAACTTCCGTCTAGTTTCTTTTGGTAAGATAACTTCATCAACAAATCCACGTTGAGCCGCTTTATATGGGTTTGCGAAAGTCTCTGCATATTCGGCTTCTTTTTCGAGCAACTTTTCTTCAGGATTAGCTGCTTGACTAATTTCTTTCCTAAAAATAATTTCTGAAGCTCCTTTGGCTCCCATTACAGCAATCTCTGCATTTGGCCAGGCAAAATTTAAATCTGCACCAATGTGTTTAGAGTTCATTACATCGTAAGCTCCACCATATGCTTTGCGCGTAATTACTGTAATTCTGGGTACAGTAGCTTCACTTAAAGCGTAAAGCAATTTTGCTCCATGTAAAATAATACCATTCCATTCTTGGTCTGTACCTGGTAAGAAGCCAGGAACATCTACTAAAACTAATAAAGGAATATTAAATGCATCGCAAAAACGCACAAAGCGAGCAGCTTTTTTAGATGCATCTACATCTAAAACACCAGCTAAACTCATCGGTTGGTTAGCTACAATTCCTACACTTTTACCTCCTATTCTAGAAAAACCAACAAGTATGTTGTCTGCATAATCCTTATGTACTTCATAAAAACTATCTGCATCGATAATACCATTGATCACCTCGTGCATATCGTAAGGTTTGTTGGCATTTTCTGGAATAATATTTTCTAATTCTTCTCTAAATTCTTCATCCAAATCAATTTTTAAATCGCTTGGTTTTTCTTGGTTGTTTTGCGGTATATAACTTAGGAGTTTTTTTATTTGCATTAAACAATCAATATCATTTTGTGCTGTAAAATGTGTAACACCAGACTTGGTTGAATGCGCACTTGCTCCACCCAATTCTTCTGAGCTCACTTCTTCGTTAGTTACTGTTTTTACAACATTTGGTCCTGTTACAAACATATAACTTGTGTCTTGTACCATGATGGTAAAATCGGTCATTGCTGGAGAATACACTGCGCCACCAGCGCAAGGTCCCATAATTGCTGAAATTTGTGGCACTACTCCACTAGCTTGTACATTTCGATAAAAAATATCGGCATAACCACCAAGCGACCTTACACCTTCCTGAATTCGAGCACCACCAGAATCGTTTAATCCAATTATGGGTGCACCTACCTGAACAGCTTTATCCATTATTTTACAGATTTTTTCGGCATGTGTTTCTGAAAGTGCTCCTCCAAAAACGGTAAAATCTTGTGCATAAACGTAGACTAATCTTTCGTTTACAGTTCCATAACCAGTAACTACACCATCTCCATAAAATTGCTGACTTTGCATATTAAAATCAGTTGTTCGGTGAGTAACCAGCATTCCCATCTCTTCAAATGATCCTTCATCTAGAAAATAAGCGATGCGTTCTCTTGCTGTTAATTTCTTTTTTTTGTGCTGCTTTTCTATTCTAATTTGGCCACCACCCAATTTAGCTTCTTTTATTTTGGATTGTAAATTTTCTATAGCTTTACTCATGATTTCAATTTTTGGTATTACACCTTAGGAATACGAAGTTTTTGTTGTTCTTTTTGATATTGCTTAATAGCTACTAGTGCAGCTATTTTGGCTTCTTGTTTACGTTCTTCATCAAGTATTGCTGGAGTATAATATTTTTTCACAAAATGCGTATCAAAATTACCACTTACAAAAGCTTCATGTTTGCAAACAAATTTCCCAAAAGGAAGTGTAGTTTCTATTCCTTTTATTTCATATTGATTAATAGCTTCAATCATGCGTTGTATGGCTTGATTTCTGTCTTCTCCATAAGTAACCAATTTGGCTAACATCGGGTCGTAATAAATCGGTACTTCCATACCTTCTTCGAAACCATCATCTATTCGTATTCCTTTGCCAGCGGGCGGTCTATATCGCTCAAGTAAACCAACACTAGGCAAGAAATCTTCTAATGGGTTTTCTGCATAAACGCGCAATTCTAATGCATGGCCTTTTATACTTAAATCTTCTTGTTTAATTTGTAGTTCTTCACCTCTAGCAATTTTTATTTGTTGTTCTACCAAGTCTACTCCAGCTATTAATTCGGTTACTGGGTGTTCCACTTGAAGACGCGTATTCATTTCTAAAAAATAGAAATTTTTATTTTCGTCCATTAAAAACTCAACGGTTCCTGCACCCACATAATCGCAAGCTTTAGCTACTCTTACAGCTGCTTCGCCCATTTCTCTTCGAAGTTTGTCGTCTAAGATTACCGATGGAGCTTCTTCTACTACTTTTTGGTGCCTTCTTTGCACACTGCATTCTCGCTCAAATAAATGGATGGTATTACCATGGGTATCGGCCAACACTTGTACTTCGATGTGTCGTGGAGAGCCAACATATTTCTCTATAAAAACAGCACCATTTCCGAAAGCAGATTTAGCTTCACTGATGGCTCTTTTCATTTGTTCTTCGAGTTGATCTTCTTTTTCTACAACACGCATACCTTTGCCTCCGCCGCCTGCAGATGCTTTAATTAGAATTGGAAACCCAATATCTTTTGCTATTGTCTTTGCCTTTTCTACATCGGTTATTGCTTCATCTATTCCTGGAACCATGGGAATTTGGTAAGATTTCACCGCATCTTTGGCAGCTAACTTATCACCCATAACTCGAATAGCATGCGATTTTGGACCGATAAAAATCAAATTATTTTGTTCTATTTGTTCAGCAAATTCAGCATTTTCACTTAAAAAACCATATCCAGGATGTATAGCATCTACCTGTAAGGACTTACAAATTTCTATAATTTTATCTGCTCTTAAATACGATTTGCTAGAAGCTGCTTTACCAACGCAAACTGCTTCGTCAGCAAATTTTACGTGTGGTGCATTTCGGTCTACTTCAGAAAAGATAGCTACAGATTGAATGCCCATTTTTCGAATACTCTTCATTACCCGTAAGGCAATTTCACCACGATTGGCTACTAATATTTTTTTTATGTTTGGCATAATTATTCCATTTCAATTAACAATTCATTTTTAGCAACGGTATTTGCATTAACTACAGGTATTTTTTTAATTACAGCATCTCTAGGAGCTGTAATTGCATTTTCCATTTTCATAGCTTCAAGAATTAGTAAGGTTTCTCCTTCCTTTACCGCTTGCCCTTCTTTTACATTAATATCTAGAATTAATCCTGGCATTGGTGCTTTAATTTCATTTACTTGTGATGCAGAAGCTAAAGACAATCCCATTTCTTTAATTAATACATCTAAATCGTTTGAGATTTGAACATGATAAATATTAGAGTTAACCTTTATTTGATAGGATTGCTCGTTAAAATTTTGCTGAACTAAAGATAGGTTTAAGGATTTGTTTTCATGTAAAACATGGATAGATTCTGTGGTAGTAGACAAACTATCTAATTGGTCTACTTCTTCTTGGGTAAACTCAAAGTCGAATTCGTTATTAACTTTGGCTTTATAGATTTTATTCATATCATTTATTTAGCATGGTAAATATAATTATTCTAAAATTGACTAAATAGGAATACCTTAAATTTATGTGCCTTTAATTATTTGATTTTTTAGCTCTTGATCTATGCAATTTTCAGATAACCAAATACTAAATAATGCTTGTTTAAAATCGATTCCTAAAATACGTCCTAAGTATCTGTCGTTTAAATAAAATTTTGTTTGACCTGAAGGAAGATAAACTAAATCTACCACATCATTTTTTTCAATTTCTCCTTCAATTTTATCTACGATGTTTTCTACTTTGTTTTTATATTTTGTGTAATTATTTTGCTGAGATTTTTTAAAACCACGTTCTATTGCCATTTTTAGTCTGCTTTTAGACACCAAGCTTGTTTTCATATACAATCGCAAAACCATAGTTTCATTGGAATGGATAAGCTGCTGCGCGTTGTGGTTGCTTTCATTTATAAATATAGAAACTAAATACACATCAATCCAGAGTATTTTTCTGGCAGCGGCTCCATACAGTGGAAGAGATTTATGCGAATCAATTGTTAGAGATTTTGGAATTTTGGTACCCGATATATTAATCTGAGCATTTGTTTTCACAAAAAAACAACTTACAATCAATAGGGTAAATATGAGTTTTATTTTCATGTAATGATAAGTTAGTTTTTAGGAATTCTCCTTAATTTATAAATAGAAGCATTCAATTCGAACCCTAATAATAAAATATTAGAGTTAAGCCAGATATAAAATAGCAGAATTAAAAGTGCTCCAATTGAGCCATAGAGTTTATTATAGCTTGCAAAATTTTCAATATAAATGGAAAATAAAACCGTAGTAACAATAATTAAGATAGTTGTAAATAATGCCCCTGCAGAGAAAAATTTACTTTTTCTACTTTCTCTTGTTCCAAAATAGTAAACAACATTTAAACCAATGTATAGCATTCCTATTAAAACCGCATACCTGCCAATTCTAATCCAATAAATTTCGTCTATAAATACACCTAAATCTTTAAAATCTTCAATTAAATAGGTTAGGTATATCGTAATAATCACAGTAAATAAAAGTAAAATAGCAATAATTATAGCTACAACCATAGCTACTAAATATTGTCTGAAAATTGACCGATTTAGTTTAGTGTGATAGGAAAATTCGAAACTAGTTAAAATAGCATTTACACCATTAGACATTAAAAATATAGACAATATAAACACAAACGAAAGTAAACCAGCTCTTGGATTGTTGGCAATATCGTAAAATATTTCATTAAAAAAACCTGAAGTTTGTGGAGGCAACAACTCGTCTATAAACGAAAGCAACTCCTGCTGAAAATCTTCAATAAAAGTAACAAAAGGAATTAAGTTTAACACAAAAAGTAAAAACGGAAAAATGGCTATAAAAAAACTAAATGCTATGGAACTGGCTCGGGTAGAAAATGTTCCTTTTATAATTCCAAATACATAGATTTTTAGCAATCGATAAAAAGATAGGCCTTCGGTACCAGGAACTTTTAACTTCTTCCCCCATATGGCAAAATATTTTACCACAGGAATTTGAATAATTGTTCTGTCGAATTGATCGCTCATTAACTTTTCTTTATACAGCTTTTAAACTTAAGTCTACATTATAAACCGAATGTGTTAAAGCACCACTAGAAATAAAATCTACTCCACAATCTGCATATTGTTTTGCTGTAGATAAGGTTATACCACCACTCGATTCGGTTTGGCATACATCTCCAATTAACTGAACTGCTTTTTGGGTATCTGCAAAAGAAAAATTATCAATTAAAATACGATGAATGCATTTATGTTGAATAATTTGCTGGATTTCTTGAAGGTTTCTTGCTTCAACTATTATTTTTAAGTCTAATTTATTTTTAGTTAAATAGGATTGTGTTTTCTCAATTGCCTGATGTATTCCACCTGCAAAATCAATGTGATTGTCTTTTAACATAATCATATCGTACAAAGCAAATCTGTGGTTTACTCCCCCACCTATTTTTACAGCCCATTTTTCTAGGGCACGAAAACCTGGTGTAGTTTTACGGGTATCTAAAATTTTAGTTTTCGTATTTTTTAACACCTGTGTAAATTCATTGGTTTTTGTAGCTATGGCACTCATACGTTGCATGGCATTTAAAACTAAGCGTTCACCTTTTAATATGGTTTGACTCGTACTTTTTATGTAAAAAGCAATATCTCCTCGGTTAAGCCAATCGCCATCTTTGGCTTTAAATTCTATTTGTGATTTAGGATCTAAAAACTGGAATACTTGTTTGGCAAATTCTAAGCCTGCAATAACACAATCTTCTTTTACTAATAATTTAGCTTCACCTTTTGCATTTTTAGGAATACAGGCCAAAGACGAGTGATCTCCTTCTCCAACATCTTCTCGTAAAGCATTGGTAATTATTAAGTCTATTTCTTTTTGAAAATGTGCTTCGCTGATCATGTATTCCCTATTTTTGTCATTAACAAAGTTAAGGCTATTTTTAAAGATGACCATTACCCTAATTTGTATTGGAAAAACAAACGACAAGGCACTGAAAACCTTGGTGCAAGATTATGAAAAACGAATTTTGCACTTTATTAAATTTAAAGTTGAAGTTATTCCTGATTTAAAAAACAGGAAAAAATTGAGCGAAGAAGAGCAAAAGATAGAAGAAGGAAAATTAATTTTAGCTAAATTGAAGGCTTCCGATTTTTTAGTTCTGTTAGACGAAAATGGAAAAGAATTTAATTCTGTAGCGTATGCTAAATGGATGCAAAAGCAACTTAACAAAGGCTTAAAAAATTTAGTGTTTGTCATCGGCGGACCTTATGGCTTTTCGGAAGCAATTTACCAGGCTTCAAAAAGTAAAATCGCTCTATCGCAAATGACGTTTTCACATCAAATGGTTAGGTTGTTTTTTACCGAACAAACTTATCGAGCTTTTAGTATTTTAAATAATTTACCTTACCACCATCAATAAAATTAAAATTCATGAAAGAAAAATCAATTCAAGATTGGATTTATGTAATTTTACAATTTATATTCTTTCTCCTTTATCTTCAAGACTTCACTATACTAAGCTGGGAGATTTCTAAGGATGCAAAAATATTGTTTCAATTAATAGCTGGTATGGGATTGTTATTTTCCATTCTAGCAGTTTTAAGTATAAATACTTTAGTTTCTCCTTTTCCTTCACCTAAAAAGGAAATGCAGTTACAAACCAAAGGAGTTTTTGCATTTGCAAGGCATCCTATTTACACTGGTATTTTAATTTTATTTTACGCTTGGGGAATTGCGCAAGCTTCAACTTATAAAATATCAATTGCACTATTTTTTAATCTATTTATTTATTGTAAAGCAAGATATGAAGAGCAATTGCTTCGAGAAAAGTTTCCAGACTATAAAGAATACGCTTTAAAAACAGGAATGTTTTTTCCTAAATTATTTAAATAAACTTTAATCTTTGTAGAATTAAACTTGGTAACTAAGGTTACATTCATAAGGAGTTGGTTAATTACATTTGCAAAGTGAATAAATATGTAGAAATTTTTATAGAATCGTTTACTGGATATTTTAATTATTTAGTCAACGAAATTTCTAATCCGTGTTGGACCAATTATTTTTATTGGTTAATCGGGCTATCTGGGTTGGTTTGGATTTTCGAAATTATTCAACCTTGGCGTAAAAACCAAAAGATTTTTAGAAAAGGTTTTTGGTTAGATAGCTTTTATATTTTCTTTAATTTTTTCTTGTTTTCATTAATTGGATACAATGCCATCTCCAATATTGGAGTTGAGCTCTTCAATGATTTTTTAAGTTTATTTGAAATTGAGAATATAGCTGCTATACAAATCGATCAACTTCCTACTTGGTTACAATTTCTTATTTTGTTTGTTGTAGCCGATTTTATACAATGGAATGTGCACCGAATGCTTCATAAAGTTCCATGGTTATGGAAATTTCACAAAGTACATCATTCAGTAAAAGAAATGAGTTTTAACGCCCATTTTCGCTTTCATTTTATGGAAACTATTTTTTACAAAACAGCCCAATACATTCCTATAGCTATGATTGGTTTTGGTATTCAAGAATTCTTTATTGTACACATGTTTACTGTGTTTGTTGGGCATTTAAACCATGCTAATTTAAATTGGAATTACGGTCCGCTGAAATACATTTTCAACAATCCAAAAATGCACATCTGGCATCATGCTAGAGAATTACCCAAACACAAACCCTATGGAATGAATTTTGGAATTAGCTTAAGTATTTGGGATTATTTATTCAACACAGCGTACATTCCTCACAACGGCAAAGATATTCACCTTGGTTTTGAAGGTGATGAAAATTATCCTGAAGACTTTATAAATCAAATAAAGGCTCCCTTTCAATCAAAATAAAACGATTTGGCATGTTTATTGAAATATTTTAGTAAACATAATATCATGAAGTATATACTTTTAATTTTCTTTTTGGGATATTCCATCTCAAACTATAGCCAAAGAAATGGGTTTAAAAACCAAACACCAGAACAATTAGCTCAACAAAGAGTTGAACGATTAGACCGAGAATTACAGTTGAATCAGCGACAAAAAAAAGAACTTAATCTATTTTTTATCGAACAAGCTAAAGCTGGGAAGTCTATGGCAGCTGAACAAAAGCAAAAGAGAAAAAAAGTTCGTAAAATGAAGGCAGAAAGAATGAAAAAAAGAGAAAAAGCCAAAAACGAACAGATGAAAACACGAGCTGATATAAACTCTCTTAAGCAAGATACAGCAGATAAAATGAAAGCAACCTTATCTGCAGAACAATATGAAAAATGGATTGCATTGAAGGAAAATCTTGAAGATGAGCTAAAAGCAAAACGCTTAAAACAACTAAAAAAGAGAAGAAATCGTATAGAAAAGAAAGAAAAACAAATTGAACGTTAAAAATCTTTTTTATACCATACAAACAAAGCCAATTTTTATAAATTGGCTTTGTTGTTTTAGGCCCAATTACAGTAAGTACAACTTAAATTTGTTGAAGTATATTTAAATTGATTATCAATAAAACTAATAATATTTGTCTTTAGCTAGCAGATTACAACATCAATTTTGGAAATAATTTTTAAGCTGAAACTATTACAATACGAATTTCATAAAAAGTTTACCGAATCTATAAATTATCATTAAGCTTTCGTATTTTAGCGAGCACTATTTTATCAAATTTTAAATTTTACCCATGGACATTAAATTCAATAAAAATGAAGATCATAATAAACTTTTAGTATCCGATTTAAATCATCGGTTAAAGAAAGTTTATTTAGGTGGTGGCGAAAAAAAAACTGAAAAACACCATGCTAAAGGAAAAATGACAGCCCGAGAGCGAATTGATTTTTTATTGGATGACCCAAAAAATGCTATCGAAATTGCTGCTTTTGCGGGTGATGAAATGTATAAAGAACACGGTGGTTGCCCAAGTGGTGGCGTTATAGTTAAAATAGGAGATGTTTCTGGTAAAAAAGTTATTGTTGTTGCCAACGATGCCACAGTAAAAGCTGGTGCTTGGTTTCCAATAACTGGAAAAAAGAATTTGCGTGCGCAAGAAATTTCAATAGAAAACAAGCTCCCTATAATTTATTTAGTAGACAGTGCTGGAGTTTACTTACCTATGCAAGATGAAATCTTTCCAGATAAAGAACATTTTGGTAGAATTTTCAGAAATAATGCGATTATGAGTAGCATAGGTATTACTCAAATTGCAGCTGTAATGGGTAGTTGTGTTGCTGGCGGAGCTTACTTACCTATTATGAGTGACGAAGCTTTAATTGTTGAAAAAACAGGAAGTATATTTTTAGCTGGTAGTTATTTAGTAAAAGCGGCAATTGGCGAAAGCGTTGATAATGAAACTTTAGGTGGTGCAACCACCCATTGCGAAATTAGTGGTGTAACTGATTATAAAGCCAAAGACGATAAAGATGCTTTGACTAAAATTAGAAACATCATGGATAAAATTGGCAACTTTACAAAGGCTGGTTTTAATCGAAAAAAAGCGGCTAAACCTAAATTAGACCCAAAAGAGATATTTGGAATTTTACCAGCTAAACGCAGCGACCAATACGATATGATGGAAATTATTCATCGATTAATAGACCAATCTGAATTTGAAGAATACAAAGCTGGTTATGGTAAAACTATAGTAACAGGCTACGCTCGGATTGATGGCTGGGCTGTTGGTATCGTTGCTAATCAACGTAAAATTGTAAAAACTAAAAAAGGTGAAATGCAATTTGGTGGTGTTATTTATTCAGACTCTGCCGATAAAGCAACGCGCTTTATTTCAAACTGCAATCAAAAGAAAATTCCATTGGTATTTTTACAGGATGTTACTGGTTTTATGGTAGGCAGTAAAAGCGAACATGGTGGTATTATAAAAGATGGTGCTAAAATGGTAAATGCAGTAAGTAATTCGGTTGTTCCCAAATTTACAATCATTGTAGGTAATTCCTACGGAGCAGGGAATTATGCCATGTGTGGTAAAGCATACGACCCTAGATTAATTGCAGCATGGCCTTCTGCAGAATTAGCAGTAATGAGTGGCAATTCGGCTGCAAAAGTTTTACTACAAATAGAAACAGCTCGACTTAAAGCAAAAGGAGAAAAAATTACCGAAGCAGTAGAAAAGGAACTTTTCGACCGCATTAAAAAAGGCTATGATGAACAAACTAGCCCATATTATGCGGCTGCACGAATTTGGACTGATGCGGTTATTAATCCATTAGATACTAGAAAATGGATTTCAATGGGAATTGAAGTGGCAAATCACGCTCCTATTTCAAAAGATTTTAATCTAGGTATAATTCAAACTTAATAAGTTACTAACTAGATACTTTGAATTTATAGAATTTATTCAATAGATTAACATTTATTAGATTTTTGATGTAAATTTTAGTTTACATTTGTAATGCTAACTAAATTACAACAAAAATGTTAAATAGCATTTATCGTTGGTTCAAAAATCTAACTAACAGCGATCAAAAAGGCTACGATTATAATTCCATCTATTATAAGTATCATGACTTTAGTTTGTTTGATGAATTTTACAGAAACCAAAAAAAATACGTAGAAACTGAATCTATTAACCTGTTTACAGATCATGTAAATTTCAACTTTAGATCAAAAGAAATACAGGAGCGTTTTGGTAAACCAATAACTCGAGTTAATCTATCTGAAAGTTCCGATTTTGAAATTCATTTGTATAAGCTTATTGAAAAAAATGAAAAACAAAAAATACTTTTTCATTTTTTTAAAGACCGACTAGTCTTAATTTCTAGAATTTTCCCTTACGCACAACAGGATCGTGTACTAACTTATCAAAATGAAATTATTGAACAAGCACAACACCCTAAAATGACTGAAGTTGCTGATAAAAAATGTTTGAAGGGAAAGGATGGTAATTTTATTTTTCTTATTCATGATGTTGAATATACCGAACATTATTTTATGCCCGACCCAGAGTTTAAATCCTTTGTAAAATCTGAAATCAAGGCATTTAAAAATAAAAAATAAATCTTCAGTTCAGGAAGTATTTAATTTGAACTTACTTAATTTATATTTGCTTGTTGAAGCACTTACCTTTGCATAAACTTAGAGCAAAAATGCCAACAAAAATACTGACTACTTCTAAAAATATTGAGATTTTATTTGAAGACAACCACTTACTTGTTATTAATAAACGTGCTGGTGATATAGTACAAGGCGATAAAACTGGAGATTTACCCTTAAATGAAATTATAAAAGAGTTTATAAAAAACAGAGATCAAAAACCTGGAAATGTGTATTTAGGTGTTGTACATCGTTTAGATCGACCTACTACAGGAGTTATTCTGTTTGCAAAAACATCTAAGGCACTGTCCAGATTAAATAAGGCTTTTGCAAACAAACATCCACAAAAAACCTATTGGGCTTTAGTAAAAAATAAGCCTAAATTAAATACCGCAGAACTAATACACTACTTAAAACGGAAACCGAAACAAAATAAATCGTACGCCAATACTAATGAAGTTCCTAATAGCAAAAAGGCTATTTTAAACTACAAGTTAATTAAGAGCTTAAATTCTTATCACTTACTCGAAATTAACCTGCAAACAGGTAGACATCACCAAATTCGAAGTCAGTTGTCAAAAATTGGTTGTCCTATAAAAGGAGATTTAAAATATGGTTTCGATAGAAGCAATCCAGATGCTAGCATTCATTTACATGCTAGGAAAATTGAATTTACACATCCTGTAACAAAAGAAAAACTTTCCATAATTGCACCTACTCCAAAACAAGATTCGTTATGGAAAGCTTGTAACTAATAAGTTATAAAATACATTTAACTTTTTTGGTAGATATCTAAAAGTCGAGCGGTAGATGCATCGTGCTTGCTATAATCTTTTGTTTTAAAATCGTCTAAAATAGCATTGGCAAGTTGTTTGCCTAGTTCTACACCCCATTGATCGTAACTGTAAATATTCCAAATTACACCTTGAACAAATATTTTATGTTCATACATGGCAATTAACATTCCTAAACTACGTGGAGATAATTTTTTACCTAAAATTGTTGTAGTTGGTCTATTTCCTTCAAATACTTTAAACGGAAGTAAAGCTAAAATTTGATTTTGAGTTTTACCTTGGGCTTTGAGTTCCTGAGTAACTTCTTCAATAGATTTTCCTTTTAATAAAGCTTCAGTTTGAGCAAAAAAGTTAGCCATTAATAAGTCGTGATGCTTTTCATTTCCATGCAAAGAATTTTTAAATCCTATAAAATCGGCTGGGATTAATTTGGTTCCTTGATGCATGAGTTGAAAAAACGCATGTTGCGAATTTGTTCCAGGCTCTCCCCAAACTATAGAACCTGTTTGGTAGTTTACATTTTTACCAAAACGATCTACGCTTTTTCCGTTGCTTTCCATACTAGCCTGCTGCAAATAAGAAGCTAATTTTTGAAGATATTGCGTATAAGGAATAATTGCTTCGCTTTCTGCTTCATAAAAATTAGTATACCAAATACCAATTAATGCAATAATTGTTGGAATGTTTTCGCTAAAATCGGTAGTCTTAAAATGCTCATCCATGGCTTCGGCTCCTTCTAAAAGTGCCTTAAAGTTTTTGAACCCAACAGCACAGGCTATAGAAAGACCAGCCGCACTCCATAACGAAAAGCGACCGCCAACCCAGTCCCACATCGGAAAAATATTTTCTGAAGCAATTCCGAATTCGTTGGCTTTATGAACATTTGCAGAAACTGCAGCAAAATGTTTATGAATTTGATCTTGTGTAGTATGTTTTAAGAACCAACTTCGTATTGTATTGGCATTATTAAGTGTTTCTTGTGTAGTAAAAGATTTAGAAACAACTAAGCATAAAGTAGTTTCAGGATTTAAATGTTTTATACTTTCAAGCACATGGTCGCCATCAACATTGGAAACAAAATGAGTGTTGATTTGCGTATGATAATACTTCAATGCATCTACCACCATGTTAGGGCCTAAATCTGAACCACCAATACCTATATTTACAACATCGGTTATAGGCTTACCTGAATATCCTTTCCAATTACCATGGTGTAAAGCATCTGAAAATTTTTCAATTTGTTGTAAGGTTTGCATTACCGAAGTGTAAACTGGCTTACCATCAATCTTAATATTTGATTTTTTGTCGAAATTTCTTAGTGCTGTATGAAGAACTGCACGTTCTTCAGTTTTGTTGATTGGTGTTCCTTCAAAATAATCTTGAATTGCTTTTTGCAAACCTGCTTCTTTAGCTAATTCAATTAAAGTATCTAAAGTTTTTTTAGAAATTCGATGTTTTGAAAAATCTACTAAAAGCTCGTCAAATTGAACTGAAAAATCATCAACCCGATTGGGTTCATTTTTAAAATGATGTAAGATGGTATTACTTTTCTCTTTTTCAAATAGCGATTTTAGTTTATTCCAAGCTGTTAATTTGGTAGGGTTTATTGAAGCTAAAGCCATTAATTTGTTTTTATGCGTTAGTTGAATTAGGAAGAACATTTTTTCGGTAATGTTCAATTAAACCATCGATGGGTCTTCTAATAATATTACCTATTTCGAGATGGTATCGTTTAGCAACATCACGAATAATATCTTCTGAAAAGAAAGCTATGGATCCGATAAAATGTACAGGAACACTTTGAGCTTGTTTATAACACATTACACGGCGTTCTATAAATTTCTCCATTCCTTCATAAATTAATTTATAAAAGTAACCATTGCGTTCTTCTGCTGTAAAAATAAATTCTGCAAACGAAGCTAAGTAAGTGTTTGGATTTTCTTCTTTATACACATTGTGTTTTATGGTATCTGCGTTTAAGTCATATCGTTTAGCAAACTCTCGACTCATATCATCTCCCATAAATTTATAGTAATAATCTCTAATTAAGCGTTTGCCAAAATAATTGCCACTGGCTTCATCCATTAAGACATAGCCTAAAGATTCTACTTCCATATGTACTTGTTCGCCATCAAAAAAACACGAGTTAGAACCTGTTCCTAAGATGCAAACAATTCCGGGTTCTGTAGTTGCAGCAAATGCAGCAGCCATCATATCTTCTTCAACATTAACTTTAGCATCAACAAAAAAGTCTTGTAGGATTAACTTTAAATTTTGCTTAGGTGTAGGAGTACCACAGCCAGCTCCATAAAAATCTAC
Source organism: Psychroflexus salis (assembly GCF_014640175.1). Lineage (GTDB taxonomy): Bacteria > Bacteroidota > Bacteroidia > Flavobacteriales > Flavobacteriaceae > Psychroflexus > Psychroflexus salis. Next base: position 52,398 of record NZ_BMGL01000005.1, read on the forward strand.
GCGTTTAATTTTATGAATGTGCGATTTTAGATCTTCACTAGCTTCAATTCTTTCTTTTAATACATGTGGTTTAAAAACCGCTGGATTTAAACCTTTCGTTCGGGTTTTAAAGGCTACTTCACCTTTATCGTCTAAAAGTATCCAGTCGCACTTGGTCGACCCACCATCAGCAATGATTATCATAAGAATAATTTTAAATTAAAAATAAAAAAGCTTATTCCTTAGATTGAAATAAGCTTTTTGTAAAAAATTTACTTACAACTTAGCAATATGAACTGCCAAATCTACAAGTTTACTTGAATAACCATACTCATTATCGTACCAAGCTACTAGTTTAAAGAAATTATCGTTTAAGGCAATACCTGCGTTAGCGTCGAAGTTTGAAGTCGCTTTTTCTGAAACGAAATCTTGCGAAACCACTTCATCTTCATAATAAGCTAAAATCCCTTTCATTGGTCCTTCAGCTGCTGCTTTCATTGCTTTTTTAACTTCATCATAAGTAGCAGATTTTTCAGTTCTAACCGTTAAATCTACCACAGAAACATTGGCTGTTGGAACACGAAATGCCATACCTGTTAATTTACCATCTACTTCTTTTAAAACTTTGCCAACAGCAACAGCAGCGCCTGTACTTGCTGGTATAATATTATTGATTGAGCTTCTACCTAAGCGGAAATTTTTAGGTGAAGGAGAATCAACGGTGTATTGAGTTGAGGTAGCAGCGTGAATGGTTGTCATTAAACCTTCAATAATACCGAAATTATCGTTTATTACTTTAGTCATCGGTGCTAAACAGTTGGTTGTACATGAAGCATTTGAAACTACAGTATCTTCTGGTTTAGCATCTTTTTCATTCACACCCATTACAAACATTGGTGCGGTCTTAGACGGTGCAGAGATAACTACTTTTTTAGCACCAGCTTTTAAGTGTGCAGATGCATTATCTTTTTCTTTAAAAATTCCCGTACAGTCAAGAATTACTTCTGCTCCAACTTCGTCCCATTTTAAATCTGAAGGATTTTTCTCTGCTGAAATTCGGATTGTATTTCCATTTACAACTAAATCTCCATCTTTTACATCAACATCTCCGTTAAATCTTCCATGAACTGAATCGTACTTCAACAAATAAGCCAAGTGATCTACTTCTAGTAAATCGTTTATAGCAACAACTTCTGTATGTTCGTTTTCAATGGCTATTCTAAAGGCAAGTCTACCAATTCGACCAAAGCCATTAATTCCTAATTTCGTTTTCATAAATTTAAATTTTAATAATTATTAAATGGACATGATGTCCGCTACTCGTATTAATTTTTCGTCAATTTTCTTCTCTCCGTTAATGGCAATTTCGAATGGAACTTGCACAACTTCTTTATGGTTAACACCGATCATAATATGGCTTTTACCTTCCATTAATGCATCTACTGCTCCAACGCCTAAACGGCTGGCTAAAACTCGGTCGTAACAACTCGGCGAGCCACCACGTTGAATGTGGCCTAAAACTGTTACTTTAACTTCGTATTCAGTTAGGTTAACTTGAATAAAATCTGCTAGTTTAGTAATATTTTTACCAATTTGGTCGCCTTCGGCAACTACAATAATACTAGAAGTCTTACCAGAATTTCTACTTCGTTTTAAAGAATCTAAAAGACGCTCGGTACCCATATCTTCTTCAGGAATGAGAATTTCTTCAGCACCAGCTCCAATTCCACTATTTAGTGCAATATCGCCAGCATCTCGCCCCATAACTTCAACTAAAAATAACCGATCGTGTGAAGATGCAGTATCTCTAATTTTATCGATAGCTTCTACAACGGTGTTTAATGCTGTATCGTAACCTATTGTAAAATCAGTTCCGTTTATGTCGTTATCGATTGTACCTGGAATACCAACTACAGGAAAGTTAAATTCTTCTCCAAATATGCGGGCACCTGTAAAAGTACCGTCTCCACCAATTACAACTAGGGCGTCAATATGATTAGCTAATAAATTTTGGTAAGCTTTATCTCTTCCAGCTTTATCCATGAATTCTTTAGAACGAGCAGATTTAAGAAATGTTCCCCCTCGGTTAATGGTGTTTTTTACTGACCTGGCATTAAGCTCGATAAACGAATTGTCAATTAAACCTTGATAACCTCGGTAAACACCGAAACAACTTAAATTGTGGTATGCACTTGCCCTTACAACAGAGCGAATGGCTGCATTCATACCTGGAGAATCTCCACCAGATGTTAAAACAGCAATTTTTTGTATTTTATTCATATATCAAAAATATTATAAATGAACATTAAAACCTAATTTAGGGATAGACTAAAACGTTTTCGGTTAATAATTATTATGAAATTGTTAAAATGATATAAGAATTATCACTCATTCTTTTCAAAATCTCAATTTTAATTATGTTTATTAAAATTATATAAAAAAAGTGAAATTCTACTTCATTGAATTATTTCAATTTTCTTGAACTTAAGTTAGTCCTGGTATGTTTGGCATTCCTTCTTTAGCTACAGCAGAAATTTCTGCATCGTTTATTTCTGTAGCTCTCTGTATTGCTTTGTTTATATGAACAATTAAATAATCTTCTAATTGTTCCTTATCTTTTAAAAGCTCGTCTGCAACTTCAATTTTTTTAATATTTCGGTTAGCAGAAATTTCAATTTTCAACAATTCATCCTCAGAAGCTTGTTTTATAAATACAGAATCCAAACGTTTTTTTGTTTCTTCTACTTTTTGTTGGGCTTGCTTTACTTTTTGCATCATCCCCATCATATCTCCAAACATATTTTTAGTATAAAGTGATAAAAAAACTGCTGAGTTTTTCTCAGCAGTTATTAAAAATTATTTTCTAACGTGTCCGTTTCCAAACACATAATACTTATTAGTGACTAATTGCTTTAAGCCTAAGGGGCCACGATGGTGTAACTTATCGGTTGAAATGGCTAACTCTGCTCCAACTCCCATTTGACCTCCATCGGTAAAACGCGTAGATGCATTATGATACACTGCTGCGCTATCAATCTGTTCCATGAACAGTTTGGCTTTTTCTGCATCTTCTGTCATAATACAACTAGAATGCTTGCCAGAGTAAGTATTGATTTTTTCCATGGCAGCTTCTTGCGAAGAAGTTGAAGCTAGAACTATTTTCATAGCTAAAAATTCTTCGTACCAAACTTGTTCTTCGCCGATTTTGTTTTGGTTTTTCAATACTTCAGAAACTTTCCCATCGGTTAATAATTCGACTTTTGAGTTTTGTAGTACGTTGGCAAGCTCACGGACTTTCTCGTGAAAGTTTGGTATGTTTTCATCAATTAAAACTTTGTCTAATGCATTACAACCTGAAATTTTATCGGTTTTTGCATTTACAATAACTTCAACCGACTTCTTCCAGTCTGCATCTTTCGCAACGTATAAAAAGTTATTTCCACGACCGCTTATTAAGACTGCACATTTAGCATATTGCTTCACAAAATCGATTAAACGTTCTCCACCACGGGGCACGATTAAATCTAATTTTTGTGAAGGATTCATTAAAAAGGATTGGGTTTCTTGACGATTCATTTGCATCAGTGTAATCCAATCTTTATCTAATCCGTTTTCAGCTAAAGCTTTATGCCAACATTCTACTAGCTTAATATTGCTTTCGTTTGCTTCTTTACCACCTTTTAGTAGTATTTTATTATTGGCTTTAAAGGCTAAAACTGCAGCTTCAATCGTTACATCTGGTCTAGATTCGTAAATAATTAAAATTGTTCCAAAAGGATCAGTTTTATTAATAATGTTTAAACCCGAATCTAGGGTAATATTCGAAATTTCATTACCAACAGGATCTTCTTGATTACGAACTTCTTTTATAGCTTGAATCATTCCTGTTACTTTGGCTTCATCTACTACCAAACGGTCGTAAAGTGCTTGGTCATCTCGGATAAAAGCATTTAAATCTTTTTGATTGGCTTCAATTATACGTTCTTTTTCATTTTCAATAATTTTCATCATTGAATCTAAAACTGCATTTTTCTTTTCAGTACTTAATAATTGCATGTAAAATTTAATTTTATTCGTTAATAAATTCGGTTCCTTTTCGTTTACCGTTTACTATGTCTATAATAATATCTTCTTCTTTACCGTTGGCTATGTAAGTTGGAATGCCTTTAGATGCGGTTAATTTTGCAATTTTCAATTTAGACTCCATTCCGCCTCGGCCTTCTCCTTCTGCTTTTTCATTTTCTTGCACATATTTTTCTACGTTTTCGTCAACATTTACCTGATGTAAAAGTTCAGAATTATCATCGTCTGGATGCCCGGTATACAATCCATCGATATCGGTTAACATAATCATCATATCTGCTCCCACTAGCTCAGCTACCAAACTTGCTAATTCGTCATTATCGGAGAACATCGACATAGACAGAGAAACAGCGTCGTCTTCATTGGCTACAGGAATTATACCTTCTTGTAGTAAACCTTCATAACAATTAATCATGTTTTCTCGATATTTCCCAGGAGCAAAATCTCTTTTTGTGGCTAAAACTTGTGCACAACGCATACCGAAATCGTGAAACATGGTGTAGTAATGCCGCATCATTCTTGGTTGACCGACAGAAGAATAAATTTGTCTTCGAGTGGTCGAATCTTCTGCGCTACAAGCTCCTAAAACTTCTTTACCAGCAATTGCAGAACCTGAAGAAACTAATACGGTTATGATATCACGTTCATACAAATAAGCAATTTGTCGAACTAAATTTTTAAGGATTGGAACTACAATTCTATTATTTAAGTTGGTCATTACATTAGTACCAACTTTTACTACTATTCTTTTTTTATGCATAACTATTTAAAAGTATATATTTATTCTTCGCCTAATTCTACCGCTCTGTTAAACGCAGCAAATGCAGCTTCTTTTATTAATTCTTCTACATTATTTTCATCCATAGAATCTAAGGCTGCACGTGTGGTTCCGCCTTTAGATGCAACTCTGTCCATCCAAGTAGTAGGCGTTAAATCGGATTCTTTAAACAACTTAATTGCTCCTTCGAAAGTTGTACTCACCAAAACTTTAGAATCATTATCAGAAAAGCCCATTTTTTTTGCAGCTTCTAACATGGACTGCATAAAATAAAAGACATAAGCAGGACCACTACCAGAAATTCCTGTTGATTTATTAATAAATTCTTCGTTTTTAACACGAATAGACTCTCCTGTTGTGTCTAAAAGATTGCGAATCATAAGTAACTCAACTCTCGAAATTTCTTTAGATTCTGTATACGAAGTAACACCACGACCCACTTTTGCTGGCAAATTAGGCATGGTTCGGACTACTTTTTTAATTTCTAATCCATTTTGAATGTGTTGAATAGTAACGCCAGCCATTAATGAAACAAAAATTTGTTGATCGTTAACCATCGGTTTCATTTTTTCCATTAGTGCGTCAGCATGATAAGGTTTTACTCCTAAAAACACAACATCTGCCATCGGAAGACAATCTTCAAGCTTTTCGTATACATCAAATTCTGGTTTTTTTCTTAACATTTCAATTAGTTCAGCAGAAAGATCGTGAATCATTAACTTTTTTCGATTAAGCATTGACGAAGTAGCCATGCCTTCTGAATAAGTCAAGCCCATATTTCCTGCTCCAATAACTAATACTCTCATATGTGTTTGTTTTTGATTTACCAAAAAGGTGCAATATGCGTGCAAAACATAATTTAAAGTAAAAAATAACAAAAGCGTTTACAAATTGATTTTTTATTAACTAATATTTATTTTTTTCTGATAAAATTTATCAATACCATAAAATTCATGCAAGTTTGTCAGTGACAGATTGGTAAAATAATGTTAGCTTAATGTTTTCTTCATCATTTAAAAACCTAGCTGTTTTAGATATCCTGTAAATTTGCCTATATTTTTATGTTATGAAAATCGTGAAATACATTAATCCAATTTTTATGTTTGCACTAACTCTAATCAACCAAAAAAGTACCGAACAGCAGCCCAAAGAACAAAAGGCAAAATCTTTCTTACAAAGAAAATATAACTTTGAAGTAATCGGACATCGCGGAGCTCGAGGTTTGGCTCCAGAAAACACCTTAGCAGCCTTCGAAAAAGCTATTGAAATAGGAGTTAACACACTAGAAATGGATGTAGTACTCACCAAAAACAAAAAAGTACTAGTTTCTCATGAAGCTTGGATGAGTGCTAAAATATGTGTTCATAAAAACAAAGTAATTGAACCTGAGCAAGAACAAAAACACAATATTTATAAAATGAAATATGCCAAAACTCAGGAGTATGATTGCGGCAGTTTAATCCATCCTGATTTTGATGAGCAAGAAAACGAAAAGACTACCAAACCTTTACTAAAGGATGTTTTACAAATGGCAAGTGCCTTATCTAGAAATCATGGAACTAGTATTCAATATTTAATAGAAATTAAGAGTTCTCCTGATGGAGATTTTATTTATCATCCCGATCCTAAAGAATTTGTAAATGTTGTTTTGAATGAGCTTGAGGCTTATGCAGACTTAAAGCATGTATGCTTACAAAGTTTTGATTGGCGTATTTTAAATGAAATAAAAAATAAAAATCCAGAAGTAAAGGTAGCCTTACTAACTTACGATATAAGCTTAGAAAACGCATTGGATAAATTGAAATTTATACCAGAAATTTACGCTCCACATTTTAAACAGATTAATAAAAACTTAGTTAGTTTAGCTAAAGCAAATGGCATGCATATATTTGCATGGACGGTAAATGAAATTGAAGATATGCACGATGTTTTGCAACTTGGTGTTGACGGAATTATAACCGATTATCCTAACCGTGCCATAAAATTAAAACGAAATTTAAAATTTTAGACGCATACTCTATTAAAGTTGCTATTTTTGAATTTAACTTTTTAAAATGGCAGGTAGAAACCGATTTAATAATATCTCTTCAAAAGAATGGCTACCTTTTCAAAAGTCTTGGTATCTAGAAACAGACCTTGAAGAAACTTACCGAAAAAACATTAGGTTTTTTGTGAAATTTGATTGGGAAGAACATCAGCCAAATATCTTTTTTTACGGTAATTCTGATAAAGAAAGCTTATTTAAAAAGGTAGCAAAAGAAGAAGGGGCAGAAGTTTTTACCAAAATTGAAAGCCTAACGGGTGATACTGAATTACAATTTGCATTGATTGATGTATTAGATGAAGCTGGTAAAATTGAAGATCTAAAAAAATTACTTCAGTTCAACATAAAAATTACAGCATTAGCAAAACAGCTGAAAAATAAAATAATTCATCGTCGATTTATTAGTGTATTTACCAAAAATATTTTTTCTAAAAACACCTACCTCCCATCTGCTTGGGATTTAAGTGAACGAGTTGCTGAAATTTATACACTTAAAGATGAAAAAATTGCGTGCTTACAATCTCAATTAAATAAAGAGTCTAAGCATTACTTTTCTACAAAGCAAGATTATTATTATGCTTTGTATTTTAGAAAGGATGAAAATTCTGGTTTAGATTATGGTCAGTTTAAAAATTCTAATTTTTTTAAACTGAATACACAACAAAGCTTTTTTGCTGCTCATAAAAAACCAATTAGCAATTGGCACATTATCAAACCACCGCGCAGAAATAAAAAAGAAGTTTTGCATCCTGCTAAATTTCCCGAAGAAGTGGTTGAGCTGTTTCTTCCTTTTTTTACTCAAAAACAAGATGCTGTTTTCGATCCGATGTCTGGGACAGCTTCCACTCAGTTGGCAGCCCTTCGAAACCAACGAAATGCATATGGAACGGAGTTGAGTCCTTTTTTTTATGAAATTTCAAAAGAGCGTTTACAAAATTTCTTGAAGCCTGAACAACAAGAAATTTTTGACAATATTCCTAAGGATGTTGATTTTAAATTGCTTCAAAAAGATGCGAGAACGATTACAAAAAAAGACTTTCCTGAAATAGATTATATTTTTACTTCGCCACCCTATTGGGACATGCTCAATATGGTTGGTGCAGAAAACCAAGCAAAGCGTATTAAAAAAGGCTTGCAAACCAATTATTCGAACGATGAAAAAGACTTGGGAAATATTACCGATTACAAACTATTTATTGAAGAACTAGTACATGTGTATCGAAATTTAATTCAGTTATTAAAACCTGGTGGATACTTTACCATAGTGGTTAAGAACATTAAAAAGAAAGGGAAAAATTATCCTTTCGCTTATGATTTGGGACATTTACTACAAGAAGATTTAATCTTACTCCCGGAAGTGTTTTGGCTACAAGATGATATAAACTTAGCACCTTACGGATACGGAAACACTTTTGTTTCCAATACCTTTCATCAATATTGTTTGCATTTTCAAAAACCAGCTTAATAATTTACCCAATCGCCACCAACTACCCTATTTTTTAATATTGGAAATAATTCTGTTATGGGCGATAGCAAACTTACAGGTAAAGTTTTATTGGTTATTGTACCCCAAATGCTTCCATTTAAAAATGAAAGTGATTTTTTTGCTCCAACCTTTAAGTACCAATTGGCCATAGGTTGCTGCATAAAATTATCTGCTTCGTTGGGTCCTGTATTTTTAAAAAGCAGCCAATGTTTTTCGTTTGCCATGCCTGCTATAACTAATTTGGGATAAAAATTAATGCTATACAATTCAGCCAAAGATTGTTGGCCCAATATGGCGCGTAAATAATCTTCTTTTTGAAAAGCTGCTGTAGCTTGTTTCTGCCCTTTGTACTTCAAAAAATAATTGTAAATAAGCTGAAGTTGTTGGTGGCTTAAATTCAATTCTATAAAAGATTTTCCACGTTTATGGTTATGTAAATCAGCTGCTTTCATAAATGAAAAAATATGGGCTACATGCGGCTTATCGTATTTTTTTAATCTTTTTTCCCACTGGTCGTTTTTAAATCGATTAGGAATTAATGCAGGTAGCTGCAAGTAGTTGGAATAAAAATCGCCTGTATGATACACAAAGTTATTTTTAATGTCAATTTCGGTATCTTCAAAATAAAAATCACGTTTATCGGTTTGAAAATATGGAGTTTTTGGTGTATCAAAATCAACTCTTAAACTATTTATTAAGCAAAAATACTCAAAAATAGCTTCAGCTAATTTTCCTTTTAAAATATTTAAAATTCTGGAATTGGTTGCGTTTAATGCAGATTTTCCCTTATGCAAGGACAAACGGTCAAACGTAAAAGGTAAAGACAACAAAGCATACTTTAGTGAGTTGTTTATTAACTTACGGTATTCTTTATTGGGCAGATCAACATAAACTAGTGGATGCTTCATTAGCAAATATTTCCACTAAATTAGAAAAAAATAATTTAACTTCTTTACAATGAATTTAATACAGGAGTATATTGTGATTAAAAATGACACCTAAAAAGGTTATTTTTAATCTTCATCTAAATCGTCGAATAGACTAGCTTGCGATTGCTTATCGCTTTCTTTATAGTTTACTTCTTCTTCGTCTAGTACTTCAATATCGCTCGCTGCTTTATCTTCTTCAAGCTCGAACGCAATAGGTTCGATAACATCAATCTGTTTTATTTTTTCTGCAGAAAGTTGATTTCCCATAGCTTTAATACCTTTTACAGTAATAAATTCTTTTAGGTTAACCACTTCATTGGTTTTACGGTCTTTACCACGCAATTTGGTATATTCAATTTCAATTTGCGGTATGTAATCGGTAGAAATTAATTCTAAGTACGAATCTTTATGATCTGAGATGATATTTTCTTCGCGTTCTTCATTTTCAACGAAAAAGCGCTTTACATAAAAGCGTTCTTTTTCTCCATCGAAGTATACAGCAGAAATCGGTTTTTTAGGAATCCACTTTTCCATAACAATGATGTCTTTTTCGAAATGGGTAGTTAACTCTGGACGGATGGTTTTTACAATTCCACTTTGAGTGATAATTAAAATACGGTCTTCGCCCCTAAAAGCACCCAATAATTCGCCACGCTCATCTACATTTAAACGTTTTACAGTATCATCGAACCAAATTTTTCTAGGTTTTAAAGTGGAAACGCCTTCTTCTTTAAGTTCTACTTTTTTTATGGCAAATTTAGTTACTAAATTACCTTTTGTAGATCGGCCTTTAATGGCTAAATCTGCAAAATCGATATCGAATTTTACTTTTCGAATGCTCTTACTTTGGCGCAAATGTACAGAGACAGTTTCTGCTTCTCCATTGGGATTTGCAGAAAAATAGTAAACTTTTGTGCCTGGTTTATCTTTACCAACAGAATAGGCTCTATTTCTAGTAATAGAAGTTACTGCAAAGCGTTTCATAAAACTGCTGCCATTTTTTCCATCGCGGTAAATTAAATTGTAAATGGTACGTTTGTCTTTTTTCTTAAAAATACCTACGTAAAGGATATTTTTCCCTATAAATGTTTTTGAATCGACTTTAGTAACCATCATGGTACCATTTTCTGTAAAGCAAATAATGTCGTCTATATCAGAGCAATCGGTTACGTATTCTTCCTTTTTAAGTGAAGTACCAATAAAACCTTCTTTGCGATTTACATAAAGTTTATGGTTACGAATAACTACTTTAGTAGCTTCTATATTTTCGAAGGGTTGTATTTCAGTTTTGCGTTCTTTGCCTTCTCCATAGGTTTTTTTAAGTCGCTCAAAATGGGCAATAGCATATTCAATTAAGTTAGCTAGGTGGTGTTTTACTTTTTCAATTTCACCTTCAAGCGCATCAATTTTTTGCTGTGCTTTATCTAAATCGAATTTAGAAATTCGCTTAATTTTAATTTCAGTTAAACGAATAATATCTTCTCGAGTAACTGCTCTTTTTAAATGTTTTATAAATGGTTTTAAACCATCATCTATAGCCTGAATAACCGCTTCCCAAGTTTCTTGGTCTTCAATATCACGGTAAATTCTGTTTTCTATAAAAATACGTTCTAATGAAGCAAAATGCCATTGTTCTTCTAACTCATCGAGTTTTATTTCTAACTCGCGTTTAAGCAAATGCACAGTATGCTCTGTACTTTTTCTAAGTAATTCTGATACACCTAAAAACTGTGGTTTATCTTCGTAAATTACGCATGATAGTGGAGAAATTGAGACTTCGCAATTGGTGAAAGCATAAAGTGCATCAATAGTTTTGTCTGGTGAAATATTAGCGGGTAAATGAATCAGTATTTCAACCTGCGAAGATGTATTATCTTCAATTTTTTTGATTTTAATTTTTCCTTTGTCGTTGGCTTTTAAAATAGAATCGATTAGCGAACTGGTGTTTGTACCATGTGGAATTTCGTTGATTACCAGTGTTTTTTTATCTAGTACTTCTATTTTGGCTCGTAATCTTATTTTCCCCCCGCGTAAACCATCGTTGTATTCAGACACATCCATTATTCCTGCAGTAGGAAAATCTGGATAAATGGTAAAGCGTTTTCCTTTTAAATGCTTTATGGAAGCATCTATTAATTCTAAAAAATTGTGTGGTAAAATTCGTGTACTTAAACCTACAGCAATACCTTCGGCTCCTTGTGCTAGAACCATCGGGAATTTTACTGGTAAATTTACAGGCTCGTCTTTTCTTCCATCGTAAGAAATTTGCCATTGCGTAGTTTTCGGATTAAAAACTACATCTAAGGCAAATTTAGAGAGCCGAGCTTCAATATACCGCGAAGCTGCAGCTCGATCGCCTGTTAAAATATTTCCCCAATTACCTTGGGTATCGATAAGTAAATCTTTTTGGCCTATTTGTACAATAGCATCGGCAATACTTGCATCTCCATGCGGATGGTATTGCATGGTGTGCCCTACAATGTTAGCAACTTTGTTGTAGCGACCATCGTCTAAGTCTTTCATAGAATGTAAAATTCTACGTTGCACGGGTTTAAAACCATCTTCTAAAGCAGGAACGGCACGCTCCATAATTACATAAGATGCATAGTCTAAGAACCAATCTTGGTACATACCAGAGATTTTGATAAGCTCGTTAGCAGAATCTTGAGTATGTTCGTCTTCAGATGAAGGAAAATCTTGTTCGTTCATGCAGTTTTAGGACTTGTTTTTTTTGATTAACTTATTTAATGATTGTTTTAAATAATTTATTTTTCGTGGACTTACAAAAGTAATGTTACAATGCCTAGAATAAGACTTGTTGTTACTTTCAATATAAATTATAAGTCTTTTGTAGATTAAGAAATTATAAACTTTATAATCTACAATTCTAGATCTTCTAATCTCGATAGCATTACCGCGATAGTTAAGAAAATTACTTAAAATTACTCCTCGGTTTAAAAATACAACTACTTCTCCTTCACTATCATATTCAAAATACTTCCAGCCAAAATAAACATAAACTAAGCCTACAAATATAGAGGCTAAAGCTAGGTAGTAATATCTTTTAGAAGGAAACAAAGTACCATCTAACTGAAAATTCAGAAAGATAATTAAGAAAAAAGATACTACTGAAAAGTAGTAAATTCCTGGTATAATTTTAATGGTATTATAATTGGTTAATCTCATCTTGTATTTCTTCTACTAAATCTACTTCTAAGCGTAAATTATCGATTATAAATTCTTGTCGGTCTGGTGTGTTTTTTCCCATATAAAAGCTTAAAAGCTCATCTATGGTTTTATCTTTATCAAGCATAACTGGATCTAGACGTATATCGTCTCCTATAAAGTTTTTAAACTCGTCTGGAGATATTTCACCTAAACCTTTAAATCGGGTAATTTCTGGTTTTCCTGTAAGTTTTTTTATGGCATCTCTGCGTTCTTGTTCTGAATAGCAGTAAATAGTTTCTTTTTTATTACGCACTCTAAATAAGGGAGTTTGCATGATATACAGGTGTCCTTCGCGAATTAATTCTGGGAAAAATTGAAGAAAAAAAGTAATAATCAACAAACGGATGTGCATTCCATCTACATCGGCATCTGTAGCAATTACAATATTATTGTAGCGCAAATCTTCAATAGAGTCTTCTATATTTAATGCAGCTTGTAGTAAATTAAATTCTTCATTTTCGTACACAATTTTTTTACTTAAGCCGAAAGAATTTAATGGTTTACCTTTTAAACTAAAAACAGCTTGTGTATTTACGTTTCTAGATTTGGTTATGCTTCCACTAGCCGAATCTCCTTCGGTAATAAAAAGTGTAGTATCTAAATAACCTTCTTTATTTATGTCGGATAAATGAATACGGCAATCGCGAAGTTTCTTGTTATGCAAGCTTGCTTTTTTAGCACGATCTTTAGCTAATTTACGAATACCAGAAAGTTCTTTCCTTTCTTTTTCTGCTTGCAAGATTTTACGCTGTAACTTGTCTGCCGTTTCAGTATTTTTATGGAGATAATTATCCAAATTTCTTTTTAAAAAATCTACAATATAAGTACGTACGGTAGGCAAGTTACCCCCCATATCTGTCGATCCTAACTTTGTTTTGGTCTGACTTTCAAAAACAGGCTCCATTACTTTGATGCTAATGGCTGCTGTAATGGATTTACGAATATCGCTAGGATCGTGATTTTTACCAAAGAATTCGCGGATGGTTTTAACTACAGCTTCCTTAAAAGCAGCTAAGTGCGTACCACCTTGAGTAGTGTGTTGACCATTCACAAAACTATGGTATTCTTCGCTATATTGAGCTTTGCTAAACGTAAGTGCTACTTCTATATCTTCTCCACGCAAATGGATAATTGGGAAGAGTCTGTTTTCTTGTGCAATGCTATCGCCCAATAAATCTTTTAAACCTTCTTCAGAATAAAACTTTTCACCATTAAAAATTATACTAAGTCCAGGATTCAGGTAGACATAATTTTTAAGCATTTTGGTAATGTATTCCTGACGGTAAGTATATTTTTTGAAAATTTCTTCATCTGGAACAAAAGTAACTTTGGTTCCTTTTCTTCTTGAAGTTTCTTCTAGTTGTTCTGTGTTTATTAAAACTCCTTTTTCAAATTCAGCAGAAACAGATTGGTTATCTCGTGTAGACTCTACTCGAAAATAAGACGATAAAGCATTAACTGCTTTGGTACCAACTCCATTAAGACCAACAGATTTCTTAAAAGCTTTGGTATCGTATTTACCACCTGTATTCATTTTAGATACTACATCTACAACTTTACCTAAAGGAATACCACGCCCATAATCGCGTACAATTAAGCGATTGTTTTGCAGCGAAATTTCTATCGTTTTACCCGAACCCATGACGAATTCGTCTATAGAGTTGTCTAAAACTTCTTTTAATAAAATATAAATACCATCATCGCCGCTAGAGCCGTCTCCAAGTTTTCCAATATACATACCTGGACGCATGCGTATGTGCGCCTTCCAGTCTAAAGATTTAATATTATCTTCTGTATACTTAGTTTCTTCCATGATTGTTGTAGATGGGCGAAATATAACAATTAATATTCAAGCCTAAAGTCAAATTAGCCTAAAAAAATTAACAACTTATCAACCTAAGTTATTTATACCTCAACCATTTTTCCATTAACACTTGGCCTTGAGTATCCCTACCGCTATGATGCCATAAATCGTGATCAATTTTTTTATAAAAAGAAAGCGACCTACCAACATTGCTAGGATCTTTCGAAAAGAACTCAATATGCTCTATGTAGTTTTGGTCGTTACTAGTCCATGTACCACCGCTCGAACCAACAAATTTTCCAGTTTCACTATTTAAAGCCAATACTTGGTATCGGTGGTTAGTTAATAGCTTTAAAGTTTTACGGGGTGCATATTCAATTCTTCGCCAATCTGGATCTCCTTCGTCTTGTTTTTTATGAATTCGCCAGCAAGTGGCCATTAACTTGTTGTCGGCTTCATCTATTTTTAGCCATTTTTGCACTTCTCCAGTACTCAAATTTGTTATTCTTAAATTTTCAGCTTCCATTATAGCCTTATACGATGTGGTAGTTCCTGAGCGTTCTGGATTTGTAGAATCTATTTCGTAATTTTCTTTGTAGTTAAAAAATTCATATTGGTATGTTCCGCCACCAGCTTCAATAAACTCGCCTGTTGATTTGTGATAAGCGGCGTAAGTAAAATATAAATCGCTATGTAATTTAATCATTTCATAATCTACGGCAACTCCATCTTTTTCAATCAATTTCCATGCACCGTTTAAACTTTGAGAATTGGCAGTGTACGCAAATACAAATACTAAAAACAAGATTATTTTATTATTCATAATGAAAAATTTTATGTGTAAACAATTAAATAAAAATAATACCAAAAAACATTCCACAGCTTCATTACAGTCAATTTTAATTTAATTTATTGGGTTTTTAACACTTGATAAACATCGTGAAAATATTGTTGTTTATATTTGGCAATGTGAAACTCATTTTAGCGTGTCCATGAGTATGGCAAATTCTTAGTTTTAAAAAGTCAACTTTATACTACATAAAATTTTCATACTTTTAAAAATCCTTTGCTAGCAAATAAATTGTTTAGTGAAGAATTATAGCTCTAAACGTATGATAAAATGGCTGAAAAAGAAATTAAAACTTATTTTATATATGAAGAAGAAGCTTTTCGGGAAATAGATGAAGCGATAATTGAACATATTAAAGCTTCTTTTGATGAACTTATAAGCTATCAAAATCAAGTTTTCGATGAATTAAATGATACTTGTAAAGTTGCTGTATTTATTCCAGATGAAGCCATTAACAGCTGTATTTTAAAAGCTCATGAAAAAGGATTTAGTCTTGGCTTTTTACCACATCCAAAAGCAATAAAAGCTACAAACAGCTTTCACATTGAAGAAGACTTAGCACAAGCTGTAGATGAATTTTTAGATATAGAGCAACTTGTTGAAAGCGATTTATTGTATTGCAATGAAATGCTTATCAACAATTATATGGTAATTGGAGATATTATAACCGAAATCACCAAAAAAGACCAACAAAATTCCACATTTCAAAAAGCCAAAAACTTTGTTCAATTTGCCAAAAAAATCAATCGCATTCGCCCTAAATCTTTAAGCCTAAAAGCTGATGATAAAGATGAATTTGAAACAGCCGCTGCTGGAATTCTAATTACTCCCCATGCCAAAAACGCTGTAATTTCAAGAATTATTTTAGAAAATTCTTTTTTAAATGATGGGCTCTTTCATTGCTTAATCTTTTCGCCTAGAAGTTTTACTAAAGTTTTATTTGCATACATAAAAATGCTCTTTAGTTTTAAAGAAAAAAAGGCACAACTCATCTTTCATTTTTAGGACACATAAAAACTGATGAATTAAAAATAAGCTACCCCAAAGAAGAGTCTTGTACCTTGGATGGCGAAATGATTAAAGCCAAAACCTTTCATATAAAAATAGATGGACATTTTAAGCTGGTGCCAAGCAAAAAATTGCTGTTTACAAATGAAGAAAAAGGAAATCAGCGGGTTTTTAAAATTTCACAATTACCAAAAGGAAAAGACCTTATCGAAATGCTTTCAAAAAAGCTTCCTTTTATAGAAAATGCTTCCACTTCAGAATTTAAGGATTTGTTTACCGTCTTACGAGATAATGCAGAAACAAAGGCATCTTATATAGTGCTAATGGTACTTTCTACTGTATTAGCCACATTTGGACTGTTTGCTAATTCTAATCCTATTGTAATAGGTGCTATGATTTTAGCCCCTTTAATTTCACCAGTTATTTCTTTGTCTATGGGAACTTTACGCCAAGATAGAAGTTTGATAAAAGATAGTTTAATTACTATTAGTTGGGGCTTATTCTTTTCTTATTTAGCAGCGATTGTTCTTACATTAATTACGCCTTTGTATGCGGTAAATTCGGAAATTAGTTCACGTTTAGAACCCAATTTACTCGATTTAGGGGTTGCTGTTGTTTCGGGTGCTGCTGGCGCTTATGCACATGCCAACACAAATGTTGCTAAAACCCTAGCTGGTGTTGCTATTGCTGTTGCATTAGTACCACCTTTAGCGGTTTCAGGAATTGGCATAGGATGGGGAGATTGGAGTGTATTTATCGGTGCATTTTTGCTTTTAATAACCAACTTAACCGGAATGGTTTTGTCGGGAGCTTTTACTTTTTTATTAATGGGATATAGTCCTTTTAAAATTGCAAAAAAAGGTTTGTTAATTTCCTTAATTATTGTCTTAGCGGTTAGCATTCCACTAGGTTATGGCTTTGTACAAGTGGTGAAAGAAAATAGCATTGTAAATTCTATCGATCAAACTCAGGTTGATGATTTAATTATAAAAGACGTAGAAATTATACAAAAAAAGCCTTTGAAGTTATCTATTAAACTAGTTGCTGAAAAAACACCCACTGATGCAGACCTTGAAAAGGTGAAAAATACTATTGAAAAGCGTCTTCAGAAAAAAGTGAGCTTAGAAATCAATATTAATTTAGAAAAATAAATGCTGAAAAATTTTCAAAACATTGGTCCTGGTTTTTTGCTAGCGGGTGCAGCGATTGGGGTTTCGCACCTTGTTCAAGCTACTAGAGCTGGAGCAGAATATGGATGGATTTTAATTACTGCATTATTAATAGCTTGCATTTCAAAATATCCATTTTTAATGCTTGGACCTCGTTACACAGCAGCAACGGGTAAAAACTTAATTGAAGGTTATAAACGTTTAGGTAAGTTTCAATATTACACCTATGCCGTAATTACTTTAGGAAGTATGTTTATTATTTTAGCTGCTGTAAGTCTAGTTACAGCCGGTATTGCTGCTTATTTTATTCCTTTAGAAATCAGTTTGACTTCTTGGTGCATTATGTTGCTAACTTTGTGTTTTATCATTTTGTTTTTAGGAAAATATAGTGCGCTAGACAGTAGTATGAAAATTATAATTAGCCTACTTAGTTTACTCACTTTTTGTGCTGTAATAATTGCTGCTATTAAAGTTGATCATTCTAAAATAATGAATACACATCCAAGCCTAACAAGCATGAGCAGTATAGCATTTATAATTGCATTCATGGGTTGGATGCCCATACCGATAGATGCGTCTATTTGGCACTCTATTTGGACAAAAGAAAAAAGTATACAAACCGGTAAAAAAACAAGTGCTCAAGATGCTATTTGGGATTTTAATATTGGTTATATAGCCGCATCAGCTATTGGGATTTTGTTTTTTATGCTTGGTGTTTTAGTAATGTATGGAAGCGGTATGGAGTTTTCGAGCAGCAGTGTTCAATTTTCTGCTCAATTAGTAAATTTATATGCTTTAACCTTAGGAGATTGAACAAAACTTTTTATTGCTGCTGCAGCATTTATTACAATGTTTAGTACCACCTTAAGTGTAGCAGATGCATACCCAAGAGTAGTTACTGAGTTTTTTAGTATCGAAAAAAAACTTTTAAAAATTAATAAAAATAAGGTCTACATAATTGCAATGCTATGTATTGGTTTGGTTTCTATAGGAATTATTCACTATGGAAGTAATAAATTTACATTGCTGGTAGACTTTGTAGCGAGCTTATCTTTTTTGGCATCGCCAGTTTTAGCGTGGTTTAACTTCCAACTTTTTACACAAAAAGAAATCCCAGATGAGTTTAAACTGAGTACAACTTTTAGATTATTTAGCCTAGCTTGTTTGGCGAGTCTGGTAATTTTTAATATCGTTTACTTCTGGTTTAAGTTTTATGTATAAAAAAAACCACCTGAATCGGTGGTTTTTTAAATTAAAAATCGGTGAAGCTATATATGTTATTTATCTATTTTAAATGTAATAACAGGCAAAGTGGAGTGATTTACAACATCTTCTCCTATGCTTCCATTAAAAAAGTGAGAAATGCCACGTCTACCATGAGTCGGCATAGCTATTAAATCTGCTTTGGCATCTTTAGCTCCATTAAGCACACCTAGTTCTATGGTATAATCATTATAAATCATAACATTTTCTTGGGCGTAAGGAACTTCTACTTTATGTAAAAATGCTCGCATTTGTTCTCTAATTTCTTCCGTACTATAAAACTGATTGCCAGGTAAGTTTACGTAGAGCAACTTCATTTTGGCATCAAATTGTTTAGCGAATTCTTTGGCTTTTTCAAAAGGCTTCAAATTTTCTAACTCAAAGTTAGATGCAAAAATTACATTATTGATGGCAAAATCTTTCATTTCTTTTTTTACAACCAAAACGGGGACTTCCGATTTTCTAACAATTTTTTCAGTATTTGAACCGATTAAAACTTCTTTTAAACCGCTTGCTCCTACAGAACCCATAATTACTAAATCTACTTTGTTTTCTTCAACAGATTTATTAATCATAAAGGATGTAGGACCAATTTCTACTTGGTCTTCAACATCAACACCTTCTAAATAGGGTTTTTCTAAGAATTTGGTGAAGCGCTTTTTAGCCATTTTTAAAAAGAACATCACTTCTTGGTTGTCAACATTAAATTGGTCTGTTCCAAATAAGGACTCTGCCAATTCTACAACGTGAAGAATTACTATTTTCGAATTATTTTTTTTAGCCAATTGAGCTGCTACTTGAAGTGCGTTTTCAGATGGCTTTGAAAAGTCTACGGGTACTAAAATGGTTTTCATGTGGTTTGTTTTTTAAATTAAATAGTCATTGAGAATAATTTGCGCTTTGGAGTACGTGCTTTCATTCGTAAATCGAATGCCATACAAACATTTCTAATAAATGTTTTACCTTCATCGAGAACTTTAATATGATTTGAACTAAGCTTAACTAAGTTATCTTTTTCCATCTCTTCTAAAGCAATTAAAACATCTCCCATTTGTATAGAATACATCTCATTTTTATTCCAACTTGTTTCAAATTTACACATTAAATTTAAAATATGTTGTCGTATTAATAAATCTTCTTTATTGAGCAAATGTCCACGAAAAACAGGAAGCTGATTGTTATTTAAATGTTTGTAATAATCTTCTAATTTTTTTTCATTTTGTGCAAAAGCATTCCACGAATCACTTATTGCAGAAACACCTAAGCCTATCATTTGTTTGGCTTGGGTTGTGGTATACCCCATAAAATTACGATGAAGGTTTTTATTTTTCATCGCCTTAAACAACGGATCTTTAGCCAGTGCAAAATGGTCCATTCCTATTTCAAAATACCCATTTGCTTCTAGTAATGCTTTGCCATATTCGTATTGTTTGCGTTTGTTTTCTGGACTTGGTAAATCTTGATCTTTAAAACCGCGTTGGCCATTTCCTTTAATCCAAGGCGTATGTGCATAACTATAAAAGGCAATGCGATCTGGTTTTAGTTCTACTGTTTTTTCTATGCTAAATTTAATGTCTTCAATGCTTTGAAAAGGTAGACCAAAAATTAAGTCGTGCCCAACAGAAGAATAGCCTATTTTGCGGGCTGTTTCTGTTGCTGTTTTTACATTGGTAAAGGGCTGAATTCGATTAATCGCTTTTTGAACTTTTGGGTTGTAATCTTGTATTCCATAACTCACTCTAGAAAAACCTAGCTGATATAATTCTTCTAAATGCGCTTCAGTAGTATTGTTAGGATGCCCTTCAAAACTAAATTCATAGTGGTTTGCTTTATAGGCTAAGTCGAAAATCCCATCAATTAATAAACGTAAATTAGACGGAGAAAAAAATGTAGGAGTGCCGCCACCTAAATGAATTTCTTCAACTATAGGCATAAAACCAAGAGTTTCTACATACAAACGCCATTCTTTTAATACAGCAGTAATATAAGGAGACTCAACCGAGTGTTGTTTGGTAATACGTTTGTTACAAGCGCAAAATGTGCACAAACTCTCACAAAATGGTAAGTGAATATATAAACTAATGGGTTTATTTTCTGAAACTGATTCTGTTAATGAAGAAATCCAACCCCACCTTGAAAACTGATTTTCTTCCCAATAAGGAACGGTAGGATAGCTTGTATATCGTGGCCCAGGTACGTTATATTTAGCGATTAAATTTTTCATCGACTCAACTTTTTAACAAAGGTAACCGACAAACCCTATAATTAAAATGACATCAATCAGTTACAAGTAAGATAATGCATTTTGTATATACACAAGAGCTTTTATACAACGAGAAGCTGAAGAAAAAGTCTAATTATATCAAAATTATTTTTCTATTTCAGTAGAAATTTAATTTTGTAAAACCAAAATAGCTAATGAAAGAATGAGCATGATAAATGCTGGAAGAGATTTTTTAGCTTCATCTTTTACTTTAATATGCATTCCTATAGCGCCAGCCATTAATACAATTATACCGATACAAGAAATACTAATAAATGTTGGATATGCAATTCCAATTATTAAACCTAAAGCAAACAAGACTTTTAAACCACCTACTACATACATCATATTTTCAGGTAAACCGTAGGTTTTAAATTCTTCTTTCATACTCGATGCATTTCCACCACGCCATGGGGTAGACTTGTTAAAACGGAGAAGCCAGACATTTAAAATAGTTATTGCTACGATTATTTGTAAGATACTTTGTAAAATATCAATATTTTCTAAATCCATAAGTATTGTTTTACTCCAAATATAGGTTTGATTATATCAAATAAGTCATTTATTAGTATATTTTAATCATATTTTAAAATTTTAAAATCTTTTTTGACGAAAGTGATGCTTATATTCAAAAAAATAATTTATGGAAAAAATTTTAGTTATCGGTGCCAACGGTGCCACAGGTAAACATATTGTTAAAATATTAAGTAATATCGACAGGTATCACATTAAAGCACTTATAAGAAGTGAAGAACAAAAAGAAAACTTCGACTGCAAAGCAATAGAATTTTATGTAGGTGATTTAGAAAAAGATTTTAACAAAGCTTTTGAAGAAGTTGATAAAGTAATTTTTGCAGCGGGTTCTGGTGGTTCAACTAGCGATAAAAAAACTATTGCTGTAGATCAAAATGGTGCTAAAAAAGCCATAGATTATGCAGTAGAATATCAACTTAAAAAGTTTGTCATGTTGAGTAGTATGGGTACAGAACATTCAGATAAAGTGAAAGGCTTAGAAGTTTATCTAAAAGCAAAAAAAGAAGCTGATGATTATTTAAAAAATCAGCGTATTGATTATAGTATATTACAACCGGGGACGCTAACCAAGTATGAAGCAAAACATAAAATTAAAAAAATTAAAGGAGTCGCTAATGGCAGTGTGTCTAGAGAAGATGTTGCTTATATTTTAGTTAAATGTTTAAACCAAAAAATTTGTAACAACAAAAGTTTTAGCTTTATTAATGGAACAGAACCTGTAGATGAAGTCCTCAGTGAGATTTAAATTTATAAAACAAAAAAATCCGCTTCAATTGAAGCGGATTTTAATTATATGAACCAAAAAATTACTTTTTGAATTTTTTGTATTTGTTTTTGAATTTATCAATTCTACCAGCAGAATCTACAAGCTTAGTCTTACCTGTGTAAAATGGATGAGAAGTTCTAGAAATTTCAAGTTTCATTAGTGGGTATTCAACACCTTCTACTTCAATTGTTTCTTTAGTCTCTACAGTAGATTTTGTTAAAAATACATCTTCGTTAGACATATCTTTAAATGCAACCATTCTATAGTTCTCAGGATGTATATTTTTTCTCATTGCGTTTATCTTTCAAATTTCAGTTTGCAAATGTAAATAAAACATACATACTAAACAATAAATTCAAAAAAATTTTAATCACTTAATTTTAAGCTTTAACTAATAAATATTCGTTTATAAAAAGGGATAAAAAAACCCAATTTTTTAAATTTAAAAAAAGCTTCAAATTGGCATAATAGGCTCAACATCTCAAAAATTATTTAAGTAAAAAAGATCATTAAAATTTGTTTGAATTTTATTTCTTCTGAAAAAGCATACTTAAATTAATGTAAGCTTTACTAAACCATCGTTTTCAAAAATAAGATTACCCTTTATTATAAAAAAATGTGCTTCGAGTTCTAAATTAACGCACTTGGACGTTTGGAAATAATTTTTAATGCTCCGACTGCTACAAAAGAAGGCGATGAAGCCGAAATTCTCTTGTTGATGATTAAAAACTATGAAAACGAACATTATACCATTGAATCACCTGATCCGATTGAAGCTATAAAAATCCGAATGGAAGAATTGAATATGCGTCAAAAAGATTTAGTGGGTGTAATTGGTGGTAAAAGTCGAATATCCGAGATATTAAATCGGAAAAAGAAACTGACAGTTGAAATGATTAGAGAATTGGAGCGAGTACTTCAAATTTCAGCTTCTGTTCTAGTGAACAACTATCAACTCATGAAAAAATAACAAAGGCTAACAGCGTATAACAAAAACCTGCCTTTGCTGGTCAGGCAGTTGACGAGATTTGTTTTTGAAACGAGAGTTTAGTGTACTTTTAGAAACTTAATTTTAAACCGAAATCCCTAAGCTTCGGGAACGCATTTTAAGTCGCCACTTATGTTAAGCGCGAACCGATTAGAAAAAAAAATATTCACAACAAACAGTAAGTCTTATCCATATAATTTTAATACAAGCCGTGTTTTCAAAATTTTGAAATTACTATATTTGTAGATTATTCTAAATTATGGAAAATAAAGAACAATTTAAGCAATTAGGCTTTAAATACGGTGGATTTTATGCCTTGCTCTATATTTTAATACTTGTTATCGAAGAGAGTTTTGCTTTAAAAAATCACATTGCGCTCAGCATTGGCGGACTTGTGCTTAGCTTTTTAATAGTTTGGCAAGCTACCAACGATTACAGAAATAACGGAGATGGCAGTATGGAACTTTCACAAGCACTTAAAATAGGATTAGCTATTGGCGTTATTGGTGGATTAGGTTACGCTATTTACATGTATTTAAATTATAGTTTTATCAACACTGAGTTTTTAGAAAAAGCACACGAAGAAATTCCGAAGGAATTGCAAAAACTAAAAGATAATGGTCAGATAAAAACAGACGAAGAAATTGAGATGGCTACAAAAACAGCTTATGTATTTGCATCGCCATTTATGCTTGCAACAATTGCACTAATTGGTCAATTAATTAAAACTTTTATATTTAGCTTAATTATTGGTTTAATAGGTCGTGGAAAAAGGCAATAAATGAAACCAATTCAACTTTCAATCGTTATTCCTTTGCTCAATGAAGCAGAATCTATCCAAGAATTGCATGAGTGGATTTCTTCCGTTTTAATTGAATCTAATTTTAGTTACGAAATTATTTTTATAGACGATGGTAGCACAGACAATTCTTGGACAATAATTAGCGATTTATGCAAAAAAAATGAGTTTGTAAAAGGAATTCGGTTTTTAAAAAACTATGGAAAATCACAAGCTTTACATGCGGGTTTTGAAGCTGTCCAAGGCGAAGTTGTAATCACCATGGATGCAGACCTGCAAGACAATCCTGAAGAAATTCCTGAACTTTATAACCTAATAAAAAATGAAGGATATCATTTAATATCGGGTTGGAAAAAAGTTCGTTATGATTCTTTTTTTGCTAAAAATTTACCTTCTAAACTCTTTAATGCGGTTGCACGAAAAACTTCAGGTTTACAACTACACGATTTTAATTGTGGGCTAAAAGCTTATCAAAAAGAAGTAGTTAAGCACATTAAAGTAACTGGAGAGATGCATCGCTATATTCCTGTGCTTGCTAAAAACGAAGGTTTTACTAAAATTAGCGAAAAAATAGTGCAACATCAAGCAAGAAAATACGGAGATACCAAATTTGGCTCCGAACGATTTATCAATGGATTTTTAGATTTAATCAACATCTGGTTTTTAAGTAAATTTGGCAAAAGACCCATGCATTTTTTTGGTGCTTGGGGTGTAGTTATGTTTAGTATTGGATTTTTAAGCGCAGCTTGGATTGGTGGTAGTAAACTTTACAAATTATACCATCAGGAGCCTGCCATTTTAGTGACTAATAACCCATGGTTTTATATCGCACTAAGTGCAATGTTAATGGGATTGTTGCTTTTTATAGCTGGATTTCTAGGAGAACTTATACTTTTGAATACTAACACAGGAAAAAATTATAAAATAAAATCAACTAACAATATTAAAAGTCATTTATAATGGAAGATATTCTTAAAAAAGCAAATTATTGGCTTTCTAGTTTTTTTGATGAACAAACCCAAAAAGACACGCAAAATTTAATTGATCATGATCCTAAAAATTTAGAAGAAAGTTTTTATCAGAATTTAGCATTTGGCACAGGTGGAATGCGCGGTATAATGGGTGTTGGCACCAATAGAATTAATAAATATACCCTAGGAAAAAACACGCAAGGCATATCAAATTACTTAAAGAAGTCTTTTCCAGACAAAAAGGAAATTAAAGTAGCTATCGCCTACGATTGCCGAAAAAACAGCGATATCTTGGCTAGAGTTGTAGCCAATGTTTTTGCAGCCAACGGCATAAAAGTACTTTTATTCTCAGAGTTAAGACCAACCCCACTCCTATCCTACACGGTTAAAAAATTTGGTTGCCAATGCGGAATTGTTCTAACTGCAAGCCATAACCCACCCGAGTACAATGGTTACAAAGTATATTGGGAAGATGGCGGTCAATTAGTTCCACCACAAGATGAAGAGATTATTGCTGAAATTGAAGCCCTTCAATTTGATGAAATTCAATTTAAAGGAAAAGAAGACTTAATTCAGTTAATAGACCAAGAAGCAGACCAGGTTTATATGGAAGAATCCGTTGCCAATGGAACATTTAATGTTCCTGCAAAAGATCGCGAAAACCTAAACATTTGCTTTACTTCACTCCATGGAACATCCATTAAATTAGTACCGCCTATCTTAGAAAAAGCCGGATTTACGCAAGTGCATATCGTTGAAGAACAAGCTGAGCCCGATGGGAATTTTCCAACTGTAAAATCGCCAAATCCTGAAGAACCTCAGGCCTTGAGTATGGCTATAGAACTGGCCAAACAAAAGGGAAGTGATATTGTAATAGGTACAGACCCAGATGGCGACCGATTAGGGATTGCTGTACGAAATGAAAACAACGAAATCGAGTTGCTTAATGGTAATCAAACCATGGTACTTATGACCTGGTTTTTATTGGAAAAATGGAAACAAAAAGAACAACTAACAGGAAAAGAGTTTGTTGCATCTACAATTGTTTCTACCCCAATGATGAAGATTTTAACCGAAAGTTACGGCGTAACATATAAAGAAGGGCTTACTGGTTTTAAATGGATTGCTAAATTAATAAAAGACCATCCAGAACTCAATTTTATTGGCGGTGGCGAAGAGAGCTTTGGTTATATGGTAGGTGATTTTGTTAGAGATAAAGATGCCAACACTTCCATAGTATTAGCTTGCGAGATGGCAGCTGAATTAAAAGCTAAAGGAAAAACTTTAATCAGTAAGTTAAAAGAACTTTATGTTGAACATGGCTATTACCAAGAACATTTAGTTGCTTTGGTGAAAAAAGGCCTAGATGGCGCAGAAGAAATCAAACAAAAAATGATTGATTTACGGAAGAATCCATTATCGGAAATCAATGGTGAAAAAGTGGTTTTAGTTGAAGATTATGCTACTTCTGAAGCTACTAATTTTCAAGAAAATAAATCTTACTCCATTAACATTCCAAAGTCTAATGTTTTAATTTATTATACTGAAAAAGGAACCAAGGTAGCAGCAAGGCCAAGTGGTACAGAGCCTAAAATTAAATTCTATATAAGTGTAAATACCACATTACAAACAGTTGAAGAGTTTAGTGCTAAAAAAGTAGAAGCAGAAAAAAAGATTAATCATATTTTAGAAGAAATGGGAGTTTAAAAGCTTCAGAAAATAGAATACATGAACTATTTTAAGAAAATTCTTCGTTTTGCGAAGCCTTACAAATCCTATGCAATTTTAAACATTGTTTCTAATGTATTTTTTGCATTGTTCAGCACGCTATCCATGCTGTCTCTTTTTCCTTTGCTAAAAGTTTTATTTGGAGAAGATGAACCAGTAAATGTGCAACCTACTTGGCAAGGATTCGATCAATCTAAAACCTATATCGAAGATTCACTTAATTATTTTGTTACACAAAAAGCAGAACAGGGCGTAGATGATGTCTTGATTTATATGGTAGGACTTGTCATCAGTATGTTTTTAATGAAAAACATATTTAATTATTTAGCCATGTATTTTATAACTTTTCTTAGAAATGGTGTGCTAAAAGATGTGCGAAATGCCATGTACAAGAAAACGGTAGAGTTGCCACTTTCCCATTATTCAGAAAAACGAAAAGGCGACACCATTGCTCGTATTACCAGCGATGTACTAGAAGTGCAACATTCATTTTTATCTATTTTAGAGTTGGTTGTTCGAGAACCGCTTACTATTTTATTTACCATTGGTGCAATGGTTTACATTAGTTGGGAGCTAACCATATTTGTGTTTATTTTTATTCCTGTCTCTGGATTTATTATATCTAGAATTGGAAAATCTTTAAAAAAGAAATCCGATCGTGTTCAAAAAGAACAAGGCATGTTTTTGTCTATTTTGGAAGAAACATTAGGAGGACTAAAAATTATTAAAGGCTTTAATGCAGAAGGTATTTTCAACAGAAAATTCAAATCTTCTACACAAGAATTTTACAATTTTTCAAACAAATTGTTGAATCGTCAAAATTTGGCTTCACCTACTAGTGAATTCTTAGGCATTGGTGTAATTGCCATTTTGTTATGGTATGGTGGCCGGATGGTTTTAATCGATGGAACACTCGAAGCCAGTATGTTTATTGCATATATGGGACTTTCCTATCAAATTTTAACACCAGCAAAAGCCATTTCTAAAGCTTCGTATAGCGTTAAAAAAGGAAACGCAGCGGCCGAACGTATTTTAGAAATCTTAGAAACCAAAAACGAAATTGAAGATTTACCCCATGCGATTGAAAAAAATAAATTCAATTCAACTATCGAAATCAACAACATCAACTTTAAGTATGAAGATGATTATGTGTTGAAGAATTTTTCTGTGAAAATTCCGAAAGGTAAAACGCTTGCTTTAGTAGGTCAATCTGGAAGTGGAAAATCTACCATTGCTAACTTGCTTACGCGTTTTTATGAAGTTAATGAAGGCGAAATTAAAATCGATGAACTTCCTATAAAACAAATGAAACTACAAAGCTTACGCGGCTTAATGGGTTTGGTTACTCAAGATTCGATTTTATTTAACGATAGCATTCGAGAAAACTTAAAGCTTGGAAAAGAAAATGCAAGCGATGAAGAGTTGATAGATGCTTTAAAAATAGCCAATGCCTACGATTTTGTAATGCAATTACCCAAAGGTTTAGAAACGAATATTGGAGACAGTGGAAACAAACTAAGTGGTGGACAAAAACAACGAATTTCGATTGCTAGAGCAGTGCTTAAAAATCCACCGATTATGATTTTAGATGAAGCCACTTCTGCACTCGATACCGAAAGTGAACGCTTGGTTCAAGAAGCCTTAGAAAACATGATGAAAAACCGAACTTCGGTGGTTATTGCGCATCGACTTTCAACCATTCAAAATGCAGATGAAATTATTGTTTTACATCAGGGAGAAATTGTAGAACAAGGCAATCATCAGGATTTAATTGCAAAAAATGGCACTTACAAGAAGTTAGTCGATATGCAGAACTTAAACTAACAACAGGCTAGCTTAAATCCACATTTAAAATTCAAAACAAAGCTTGTATAAGCAGTTCATAAGCTTGCACAATTCAATTTTAGCTTTATTTTTGTGCGAAAAACAAAAACAATGCAAGACGGAATTTACGCCCATTTTCATACTACAAAAGGAAAAATCAGTATTCAACTTACCTATGAAAAAACACCGGGAACAGTTGGTAATTTTATTGGTTTAGCCGAAGGAAAGATTAAAAATAAGGCTAAAGCACTTGGTGAAGCCTATTATGACGGATTGATTTTTCATAGAGTTATTCCTGATTTTATGATACAGGGTGGCGATCCTAAAGGCAATGGAACAGGAAACCCAGGCTATCAATTTGAAGATGAATTTCATCCTGATTTAAAACACAACCGACCAGGCGTGCTATCTATGGCAAATGCGGGTCCAGGCACCAACGGAAGTCAGTTTTTTATTACCCATAATGAAACACCTTGGTTAAATAACAAACACAGTGTTTTTGGCTTTGTAACAGAAGGACAAGATGTGGTAAATGCCATTGCACAAGGCGATGTAATTGAAAAGCTTGAAATAGAAAAAGTAGGAAAAGAAGCTGAAGCTTTTGATGCAGTACAAGAATTTAAAAAATTTACTCAGGCAAAAAAAGAAAGAGAAGCTAAAGCTAAACAAGAAAAAGAAGCTGAACTTGAAAAACTAAGTGCTGGTTTTAAACAGACTGAATCTGGTTTGCGCTACCAAATTATTCATGAAGGAGACGGAATTCGTGCAAAAAAAGGAAATATTGTAAAAGTACATTACAAAGGAAGCTTGCCCGACGGAAAAGTTTTCGATTCTTCCTATTCCAGAAAACAACCTATCGAATTTCCTTTAGGTATAGGACAAGTTATTGCGGGTTGGGATGAAGCTATTCAACTTTTAAATGTGGGTAGCAAGGCTAGATTAGTTATTCCCGCAGAATTGGGCTATGGCGATCGCGCAGTTGGTGGTGTTATTCCAGCTAATTCCATTTTGTTGTTTGATGTGGAATTGGTTAGCTTAAAATAAATTAATTTTTTTTTGAATTAAATCTTAGTTTTCAACTTATAATTTAAAATAAAACAAGCCACTAATGCATCATTTTAGTGGCTTTTGTTTGTCTCATAAACTTAAATTTTGACTAGCCTAACCAAGCCTTAAAATCTTTTACACGTTCTCTACTTACAATGAGTAATTCATCTAAATCCCTGTGCAATTTCAAAACTAATCTAGAATTAGAATAACTCAATATTTCTTTTATAGCTGAATGCTTTACAATATGTTTTCGACTAATTCTAAAAAACTGTTTAGGATTCAACTCAATCTCCAATTGGTCTAAAGCTGCATCAATTAAATACGAACGCGCATCTGTGTTGCGTAAATAAGTAGCTTTATTTTGACTGTAAAAGAGCTCTATTTCTTGTACAGTATAACTTTTTAAATGTTTTCCTACCCATACCGAAAAACGATCTTTATATTGATTTTGCTGAATTTGATTTTGTAAAAATGCTTGTAATTGTTGCAAATTAACTTGCTTATTAAGCTGTTGATTTTTAAATTTTTCTACAGCCGTATGCAATTCAAATTGATCTATAGGTTTTAATAAATAATCTATGCTATTAAGTTTAAATGCTCTTAAAGCATAGTCATCGAAAGCAGTTGTAAAAATTACAGAAGCATTTACTTTCACTTTTTCAAAAATTTCAAAAGATAAACCATCACCTAATTGAATATCTAAAAACAAAAGTTCTGGATACTGATGATTTGCAAACCAATCTACTGCTTCTTCAACTGAAGCTAACTTTGCTAAGCAATTTAAATCTTCATGCTTCAACAAGCGTTCTAACCTTCTAGCTGCAGCTTGTTCATCTTCAATAATTACACAATTTATTGGTTTCATATATTTATTTAAATAATAAAGGTAAATAAATTTTGAATGTATGCTGATTTTGTTCGATGTGAAGCTGTTGATTACTAACCAATTGGTAACGGTATTTTATATTTTGTAAACCAACTCCATTTCTTGTAGATAATTGCGTTTTAGGTTGAAGTGAATTTTCTATAATTAAATGGGTGTCATTTTTTAGAATACGAATCTTAAGTGGTTTCTGCTTGCTGATTGTGTTATGCTTCACTGCATTTTCTAACACCAATTGAAGCGATAACGGAATTAAATATAAATTTTGAGTCTCAAAGCTATCAATTTGCATTTGTACGCTGTCTTCAAAACGCATTTTCAATAAATCTACATAGCGCTTGGCAAAGTTTAATTCTTCTTGCAAGGCAACTCGACCTTTTTCTTTTTGTTCTAAAACATAACGGTAAATTTTTGAAAGTCCTGTGGTAAAATTTTGTGCATTGGTAGGATTTTCTTCAATTAATGAAGTTAGAACATTTAAACTATTGAACAAAAAATGCGGGTCTAATTGGTCTTTTACGGCTTGTAATTGAGCTTTTTGAACAGCAGCAATACTTGATTGTTCTTTAATTTTTGAATCCTTTAATTCCTTGTAAAAATAAAACAAATGAAAAATTAGCGTTATAATAAAAGCAATTAACATTGAAAAAATGTAGTTACTAATGTGTTCAATTTCTAAAAATTGAGTAAAATAATAATTTTCAATCCATACAATATGTACAACTCTAGCCAAAAAAAAGGATAAAGTTGAAATCAATACTGAGCCAATTACACCTTTAAAAATCATTTGCTTTGGTTGCTTTTTCCAAGCATCTTCGGTATTGATTATTTTAAAGAAGATAATGTTGGCTATCCCAATAATTGCTGCGTATAAATAATTGATTAGAATTGGTTTCCAACTCCACAAAAAGCTGTAATCAAACCCCGTAGAAGAAAAATTGATTAAATGGATTACCAAAGCAATGCCTATAGTAATAAATAAATACGTGAAAATTCTTTTTTGCATAATATTAATTTTATGTAAATATCATTCGCAATAAGCTAATCTAATTAAAGAATGTACCGAAATGTTGATTTTCTTAGATGAATTGTAATAATTTGGGAATGT
This sequence comes from Psychroflexus salis, assembly GCF_014640175.1. Lineage (GTDB taxonomy): Bacteria > Bacteroidota > Bacteroidia > Flavobacteriales > Flavobacteriaceae > Psychroflexus > Psychroflexus salis. The sequence continues at coordinate 83,933 of NZ_BMGL01000005.1, forward strand.
AATAATTTAAAGATTTGGTAATTTGAAAAATGAAATACCTATACAAGGTAGCAGTGTAGCAATAATCTAATGAGACAATTTGATATGAGAGATTTGGTAATTGCACAGTAAATTATCGCCTGCTTCCTTCGTAGATATCATATTTTACCAGACGTGCTTCAATAGGACCGTTATACAATTTGATTTTTCGAGAGGGTTTTAATCCTACATTTTTAATGGCTTCAAGATTTCCGACTATCATCCAAGCTTGGGTTCCCGGATAATGTTGTTTTAGGGTGTCGCCTACTTTTCCATAAAATTCAGGGATGTTTATTTCTAAACGTTCGCCATAAGGTGGGTTTGAAACCATGTGTAAAGGACCTTGAACTTCTTTTTTAGAATTAAAAAAATCTTTAATTTCAATATCAATAAATTCATCTAAATTGGCATTTGCCACATTCTCAATCGCTTTCATTACTGCAGAAGGAGCTTTGTCGTAACCCATAATTTTAAAAGGAAAATCGCGTACTTTTTTCATCACCGAATCAACAATGGTGTTGTATAAATCTTGGTCCCAATCTTTCCATTGCATAAAAGCAAATTTTTTCCGGTTGATGTTAGGTGGAATGTTACAGGCCATCATAGCCGCTTCAATCAACAAAGTTCCACTTCCACACATGGGGTCCATAAAATTGGTTTTTCCATCCCAACCCGAAAGTTTTAACATACCAGCTGCCAGGACTTCATTGATAGGTGCAATATTGGTGTCGGTTTTATAACCTCGTTTAAATAAAGGATCGCCCGAAGAATCCAGCGAAAGCGAACAGAATTTTCGATCGATGTGAATATGAATATGAATATCGGCGGTTTTTGTATCTACATCCGGCCGATTTCCTGTTTTATTCCGCATCCGGTCTACAATAGCGTCTTTGGTTTTAAATACTGCAAATTGCGTATGATTAAATAAATCTGAAAAAACCGACGAATGAATTACAATGCTTTGATTTTCGCCGATAATTTTTTCCCAAGCCAAATCATAAACTTGATGATATAAATCGTCTACACTTTCAATTTTAAATTGTTTGATGGGCTTTAAAATATTAATCGCCGTGCTTAAGTTAAGGTTTGCTTTGTATAAAAAACCTAAATCTCCTACAAATTGAACCGATCGGTTTCCTTTTTTAATGTGCATTGCACCAAGCATCTGCAGTTCTTTTTCTAGCACATCTTCTAATCCAAATTGTGTGCGCGCAAGCATTTTAAAATTATTTCCCATCAATAAATCTGTTTTAAACTTCAAAAATACATTAATTTTGCACTTTTATAAGCCTACATCAATTTAAAGTGAAGCTACTTTGCTGGGTGTATATAAAATAATTTCCGTTTAATACTATGAATATATTACTTCCTATTCTTGCTGTATTTGCTGGTTTTGGTATTGCTTACTTCATAAAATACCAGGCTAATACCATCAATCTTTTGTTGGCCTTTAGTGGTTCTTTTTTATTGTCGATTACGGTGTTGGAATTTATTCCCCATGTATATAGAAATACAGAAATTTCGGTGGGAATATTTATAATGGCGGGAATTATCTTGCAGCTAGTGCTCGAATTTCTCTCAGGTGGAGCTGAGCATGGACATTTACATCAGGAAAAAATGGAAAATCACTTTCCTTGGGTGTTGTTTATCAGTTTATGTGTACATGCTTTGTTTGAAGGTTTTCCAATAAGTCATACCTCATCTTTACTCTTAGCTGTGGTGGTACATAAAATTCCCGTTGCAATAATTATTAGTAGTTTTTTGTTTAAAGCGAACTTATCGACTTTTAAAATTACAGGGTTTTTAGTCTTGTTTGGATTAATGACTCCACTGGGAAGTTATATTGGAGAATACACCGATTTTTTAAAGGACTATGCCGTTTACATCGATGCCATTGTAATTGGAATTTTCTTACACATCTCTACCACTATTTTATTTGAATCTTCTAAAAATCATCGATTTAATGCTTCTAAATTTATCGTGATTTTAATTGGAATTGCAGTAGCCTATTTTCTAGGACATGGACATTAGGTTAATTTGAAAATGTGTTAATTTGATGATTTGAAGATGGAGTGGTTTGGAAATTTGATGATTTGGGGTTGATGATTTTGGATTGATGATTTTGGATTGGTGATTTTGGATTGGTGATTTATTGCATTGTTTATATTAAGCCCTAATACTCCCTAAGTATCCCCTAAATACATCCCTAGTATGTCCTAAGTATTGCCATAGAGTTAATGACTTATATTGTATTGAATTTATGGTGAGTTTTCGTTCTTTTCCTATTTAGGTAGTGTATTAAAAATTGAAATCTCATCTGCAAAGATTTTAGTGATTTTTTTTTCTTCCTAGAGCGTTTCTTATATGGTTCACGGAAAGTTCGCTAAGGTCTTGGGTTATCTCACAAAGACAAACAAGACTTTGAGTTGAAAATTTTCACGCAAAAGCGCAAAGACGCAAAAGGCTTTGAATTAAAAGATTTTCGCTATAAGCTGCTAAGGCTAGATAGTTGGTAGTTATTAGTTGGTAGTTCGTAGTTGGTAATTTTTTTTTGTATTGTTTTAAAACAAATGTATTATCATGAGATTCCGTATAAATTTGTTTGAAAATTATACAGAATGATAAATGATAGGCTTTAAGAAGGCTTACCTTTATTAAATATGATTTAAGATTGTGGTTTTTATTGAAGAATTTCTAGCCATTGATGCTTTACAGTTTGCCAATCGAATGCTTCTACTTTTTTGCGACCTTTGATAGAAAGTTCTTCAACTTTAGCTGGAGATTCAAGTAATTCTGTTATTGCATTAGTCATAGCCATTACATTATTTGGTGGAACTAATAAAGCTTCATCTTCCTTTAGCAAATAAGGTATTCCACCTACATTCGTAGTCACTACAGGTAAACCTAGCGCCATGGCTTCTATAACACTTACTGGGGTATTGTCTACATTAGTGGTATTGATGAATATATCGAAGTCTTTAGCATATGCTAGCCAATCTTCTTTTGGCATTCCGCCCGTAAATGTGACTGGTAAATTATTTGCTTTTGCAAAAGCTTTGCATTGGTCTATGGAATCATCCTTAAATGGGCCGATCATACTTAAGTTGGCTTTGGGATAGGTTTGTACTATTTCTTTTAAGACTTTAAGTGCTAATAGAGGATTGTATATATGAGCAAAGGAACGCACATACAATAAGTTAGGTTCAGCTTTTTTACGAAGTTGAAAAGGGTATTTTTCAATTTCAATGGTGTTGGGTATAAATTTTAGGTTTTTAAAACCTGCTTTTTGAAAAGCTTCCAATAAATAATGAGATGGGGCTATGTTTAGGTAAGCCTTGCCAAATAAATGTTGACACAACTTAGGATTGTTTTTTAAACGGTCTGGTAGGTTACCGCCTCTGAGTATGGGTATATATTTTAATTTAAATATCCTTGATAAAACACTAGATGTGTAAGAAAACCAAAAACCAGTTGTAGAATAGGTATCAATTAAAATATAATTTATCTCTGATTTAAAACGTAGAATATACCACCACATATCAACTAACCTTAATAACTGATTTTGAAGAGATGAAGCCTTTATTACTTTAAAAGACTCATTTTCTAACCAATTTCCTAAAGTTTCAATAGAAGTAGGAGTGTTTCCTTTTGTAGCAAGTTTATTGCCTAGATAAAGTAAGGTTTTCATTTTTAAATGATTTGTTGGATGCAGCAACTCCTACTTTTTTCTTTTTCTTTCTATATTGAATGTTTAACATAGCAAAGCCATACATGAATCCTGGAGCTGCAATTCGCATAGCAGAATGGTTAATAGTAGCCCCCCAAAAAATCAATAATGAAATCATGAATAAGTTTTGAGGATTTTTTAAAAATCGAAAAGCAGGGATAAGCAATAATACTAAAATACCAACCAGACCAAAACTACCATGTTCTGATAACATTCGTGTTAACTCGTTGTGCGATGCGGCCGCTTCTTCATTTTCTAGTCGGGCATACTTACCAATACCTACACCCACTCCAAAAATAGGATTTTCACTAAAATTATTAAATTCAGTTTCAATAAGATCAAATCTGCCCGCTGAAGCATCTTCTTTTTGTATACCCCTCGCATTTTTATTGGTATATCTGTTTGCTAATTGATTATTAGTCTGTACTAATGTATAGGACCAAACTAAAATAGCACCCAAAACTAACAGCCCTAATTTTGGAACTAATTTTAACTTCGATTTTGCTGGAGCATAAAAAGCATATAAAACTAAAAACACAACAAACATTAGAATTGCAACAACAACTCCTCCCCTAGACAATGTGGCTAATGCACGATAGGATATGGCTGCTAAAATTAGCATCATAATTAGTTGAACTAATTGGTTTCTATAAGGAACAATTAAACGGATTAAAAGAATAAAAATGCCTATACCTAAAGTGGTTGAAACTTGATTAGGACCAAAACCACCAGATGCTGCAAAATTAGATTGGGAACCTATAATAACTGCTTTTAAGTCTGGAGTATATAAAAATAAGTAGGTAGTCATAGTAATTACAGGAAGTACTATAATATTTAATATTCCTAAAAAGCGTTTTAATGATATCTTTAAATCGTAACAATATAATGTGGTTACAACCAATGAAAAGGGACCACTTAAATTAAACAATACAAATTTACGAAAGCTGTCTTCTAAATGAATAGACTGATAGGTAAAGTAAATGGAAGGAATTAAAGCCAAAAAATAAATTAAAATAGGAAGCCCTTTCAGTTTAAAACTATGAAAATACATCCCCAATAAAAAAAATAATATAACGGCGTATTTTCCAGACTCATAAAACACCATACCATTAGTCATCCGTAAAAAAACTTCTACAGCCATGATATAAGCTGCAGCTTCTATGGGAACAAATTTATCCTTTTGGTTTTTTATTATTTTAAAAATGTAATATGCTAAAATACCAAGTAAATAGATTAGTGATAAAAATTTAAAAGAATAAATTAATATTCCAATCAATACATGGAAAATAACAAAATTAAGATACATCACACGTGTGGGTTTCTTTAGTTTTTGTTTTAGATTTTTTTTAAGCATTTTTTATAAAGTTTAACCACTAATTTAGGTCAGTTTTATTTAAAAAACTCCAGGCATCCAAATCTCTATTTAGTTTCTTTCCGATTACAGATAAATAATTTGAAGCATCAATACCCTTATTTTTCGGTTTTTTGGCTTCTAAATCTTCAAAACGCAATATATGCCCTTTAGGCAAGTATTTATTGACCGCTAAAGATTTTTCAAAAATAGCTTTTAAGCTTGAAAATTCGTAATGATTAGCTTTATCTATTGGATTTTTTAAGGCAGTACAAATTGTTTGAGTTGCTTTTACTAAAGCTGATGTTTCTTCTAAAGTTAAAGAAGCATTTACATCGGGACCAAACATTTGTTTATGAAAAACCACGTGAAATTCTAAGATTTCAGCTCCTAATGCCGTGGCAGCAATTCCAGCAGCAGTAGTGCCAGAATGATCTGAGAATCCAATTTTTAGATCAGGATAACGCTGATGAAGCTCTGTAATTACATTCAATCCATATTGTTCAGGTTGTGTTGGATAAGCGGTGGTACATTGCAAAATGCTTAAATCTACTTTCCGTTCTAAAAGAAATTGCACTGCCGCATCCAATTCAGTATAAGAACTCATACCACTCGAAATAATAACGGATTTTTGAGTTTGGGCTACTTTTTCTAACAAAAGAAAATTGGTGACTTCACCACTCCCTATTTTATACTTTTCAACCCCCGCTTCTTCCAATACATCTACTGCTGCATTAGAAAATGGACTGCTAATAAAGTCTAAACCTTTTGATTTGGTATACTCACCAATTTTATTCCATTGCTCTTGGGTAAACGACATGCGCTCCCAATATTCATACCTGGTTAGATCTTGTTTCGAAAATTTCACCCGAAAAGGTTCAAATTCGCTACTTTCTGCATGGGCAATATGCGTTTGAAATTTGATGGCATCTACTCCAGTTTTAGCTACAGCATCAACGTAGGCGTATAGCATTCCTAAACTGCCATCATGGGCTTGTCCTATTTCAGCGATTAAATACATTTGTTTTGTTTTTTGTGATTAGTGAACCCTTCGACATGCTCAGGATAAATATTGAATCGTGTTGGGTTTTTGTTTACGGTTATCTAGTTTCAGATTTCCTTATAGCTCGTGGCTTTTAGCTTTTAGCTCTTAGACCGTGTTCAAGGTGAATCGTGAACTGTGAACTGTGAACCCTTCGACATGCTCAGGGTAAATAGTGAATTGTGTTGGGTTTCTGTTTACGGTTATCTGTTTTCAGTTGTTTTTTGTAGCTTATTGCCTGTATATATTGACTCTTTGAACTAAGCTCAAGGTGAACTTGATAGTTATCTTTGATCTTTTCTCTTTTTAGCTACTATTGACTTTAAATTACCGAACTATATACCTGAATTACTTGTTCTATTATTGTATTTGGATTAAATTCATTATTTACTTTTTCATGTAAAGCTTGTGCATCTTTTTCAGCTTCAATAGGATTTTCTATATAAAACTGAATGGCTTCAGCTAAAGCTGTAGCATCGTTTGGGGCTACTAACTTACCGTAGTTTCCTATCACTTCAGCGCACTGTCCCACATCAGTAACTACTACCGGTTTTTTTGCCATAGCATATTCAATTAATGCCATGGGTAGTGCTTCAACATCTGATGACAAAACAGCAATTTTAGATTGATTAACAATATTGCTTACGTCTGAGCGTTGACCTAAGATTAAAACTTCTTGAGTTAAAGATGAATTACTTATTAATTTCTTAAGCGATTGAGCATATTCATCATTTTTATTGTCTCCAACTAAAACCAACTTCCAGCTTTTATAAGCATCATTGTTTTTAATAATTTTAAACGCATTGATTAGATTAAAATGGTTTTTGAGTTTTCTTAGATTAGCAACACATACTATACATGGCTCATTTAACTTAAAAGTTCCTGAAATATTTTGATTAGTATCTGCCGATACAAAATTATTGATGTGGCTAATCGAATTGATCTTTAAATTGGTTTTTGACCATTTAACCAAATCATTACTCACACAAAATACATGCGAAAAATATTTTGAAACTTGTATTAGTATTTTATTATTCAAATGTTTTGTTTCGTTTATTCGATTTCCATGGTGGTCGTGCCAGACTATTTTTAGGCTAGAATCCACTAATTTCAATAAAAAGGCGAAAAAAAAGGAACTCCCATGTGCATGAATTATGTTAACCTGATACTTGTTAATAAAATTCAATGTTTTCCTTAAAGCTACAAAGTCAAAAATTCTTTTTTTGTCACTGTAATAATATACCGTTTTTGTATTTAATAAGCTTCTTAAAACTCCTTCCTTTCGCGTACACACCAAACCTGAAAAGGCGACTTTTCCGGCTAAGGTATTAGCAAGATTTACAGCCATACGCTCTCCTCCTCCCGCGTCTAGCGAGTCGATGAGTTGGATCACTCGGATTGTATTCTTTTTGGGCATTTTTTTAGTTGTTGGTTTTCAGTTGTTGGTTGTCTTACCGATTCACTACGTTTATCGGGATTAATTCCCATGACTATCGATACATCGAGAGATTGGGCAGGCGATTACGCAATTATAAATTGCTATTTCATTAGAGTTGTTACTTACTTTTAAACTATTATTTCATAAAATATAATGAAATAGGTTTATTGTGTAACTTACTATGACAAACTTTATATGAACTTTAGTTTTAAAATGCACAATATTAAGTGGCCAATAGTTTTTTTACTTCTTTTTCAAACTTATCTAAGGTATATTGCCTTGACCATTGGGCTGCTTTTTCGGCCATGTGTTCCAATTGACTTGGTTGATTGATTAGCGATTGAATACTACTTGCTGATTCATTTAGTTTAGTATCCTGCATCAAAATACCACGTTTCCCATTATCTAGCATCCAAGGTACACAGGAAATAGGAGTAACTATAGGAATACAGCCCCAAAACATGGCTTCCGCTACTACTTTTGGCCAGCCTTCTGATTTGCTAGGTAAGATTAAAAAATGAGCCTGTTGTATGGCTTTTTTTACTTTTTGTTTGGGTTGATTTCCATAAATCAATACCGTATCCGTTAATTGATGAAGCTGGATGTAATTGCTTACAGCTTCTCGTTCAGTTCCATCCCCATAGATGTGTAAAATTGCATCTTTACCTTTTTGTTGCAATTCCTGCACGAATTGAATGGCCTTTAAAGGTTGTTTGCCAGGTGCTAAACTGCCTACAAAACAAAAATGAAGTGTTTGGGTATAATTTCTAATCTTGATAGGTTCTTTCTCGCTTTCTTGATAAGTAGCCGTAAAAAAAGCTTTGATGTTTTGTGTTTGATTTGGCCAGTTACCGTAGACTAAGACCTGCATTTTTTTTGTGAGTAAAGTATTGCTCAAAATCCATTTTTGAAGTTTATAGCTCCAAGGTTGCTTTGCTTTTGGATCCCAATTGCCAGCATATTTAGCCGTTTTTGGGGTTTTAGGAAATAAAATTTGAACGAAACAACCCAATAAACCCATGCTTCCTGGACACCGCAAATGAATATGATCGGCTTGTTTCATGGCTTTGTAAAGCGTACTTAAAATTTTAGGCAGTTTAGTTAAAGTTGATAATTTTTCTTTCAAGCCAATTAATGAAAATGCCGGAACTTCCTCGATAGAAATATTAGGGTGTTTATAAGCTAAACTGATGTTTTGATCAAAGTTATTCGATACAGGCGCAACAATATTAACTTGATCTACATGTTTCAACCATACATTCATTTCTCGGACATAAGGTGCGTAGGCGTAAAGGTGATCGTTGACTTGATAATGATTGGTATGTGAGATGATCAGGAAGGTCATTAAGTATATTTATAATATGTTAAAGGCTCTTGAAGGAGTTTATTAATTAATTTAATTTCATCATTAGTATATTTACTTTTATAATGAGACCAACCTATTTTTCTAATTTGTCTGTTTTTTACTTGAGAAGCATGATATTCTGAAAAATCAAGGCCAAAATCTTTAAGCAAGTTTCTCATGAATTTTTCTGGATTATCGCACAAATCTTCATAAAAGACTAGTTTTCTCTTTACTGATTTTGAATTATTAAAAACTCTCATATAGTAACTTGAATAAAACTCGATTTTATCCTTTTTGGACAACTTTTTATATTCCAGAGGCTTGTCTTTATAAAACCATTGTTGTTTTATGTAGGAACTTACAACAACCCTAGGGTCTCTTTCGATCCATAATATTTCAAATTGATCAAATATATTATCGAAAACATTTTTTCTTAAATCGCCCGTCACTTTTGTGATAAAATGAGATTTATTACTTCTTGTTTTGATGAGATTGATCACAAAATTAAGCTTATCTATTTCTGATGATGTTGGATTATGTTTATCACTAAACTCTTTAATATAATAGTTCCAAAAATTATAAGCCTAAGCTGGTTTTGGTGTTTTAGGTAAATCAGAAATATCAATTCCAAATAAATTTGATCTATACAAAAAATTAAAATAAGCTAACATCGTTAAATTTGGATATCTATTTAACCAACCTGATATCCAAGTAAAATCTTGATGATAGCTGAATAATTGACTCAGCAAAGTTGTACCGGATCGACCTGGACCATTTATTATGATATTCATTTTATTTTTATTAGGTTATTATACATCTCAACATTCTGATTCATTAGCACCTCTAAACTAAAGCGTTTTTTAACATCTTGAATAGCATTCTGTCCCATTTGATGAGCTTCTTTTCTGTTTTGCAGCATATAGATGACTTGTTTGGCTAAATCACCAATATCTAAAGGATTACACAATAGTCCTGTTTCACCATGTTTTACCGCTTCTGGCCCCGGACCTAAATTGCTAGCTACAAAGGCTTTGCCCATGCTCAATACTTCTATCCAGGCTAAGGGCATGGCTTCCATGTGCGATGGATAGGCACAAACTTCCGCTTTTTCTATTTCTTTGGGTATTTGTGTATTTTCTATAGGACCTAAAAAATGAATATCCTTTTTAACTTCATCTGGTATTTCAGTTTTTAAGTAATCTAGATATGAATCTTGTGTGCCTCGAATTTTTGTATCACGACCTGCTATAACGAGATAGGCTTCTGGTATAGCTTGTTTGATTTGGGGCATGGCTTTAACGAGTTGCCTTATGCCTTTCTTTTCACATATTGAACCTGCAAAAAAGATGCGGCCTTTTATCTCTTTAGATAAATCCGCTTTGTAAAACATGTCTAAGTTAGCGGGATTAAAAATTACTTCTCCACGTTTAGATTCAAAATCTAAAAATTTAGCCGTATGATTCAGCACATATTTACTTACACCTATGATATGGTCAGCTTTTTGGAAACTACGCTTTTCTTGATAAGCTTTCCAAGTTTCTACATCTCTATTTTCAGACTCTGCAAAGAAATGATGACCGCCATTCATTCGTATTAAATACTTTATTCCTTTTATTTTTTTTATAAATGCTAGGCCTAATTCGGTTGCTTCAACTACATCTATGGGTTGGTTTTGATGTATTTTTTTTATTAACTTGTCAAAGTTACGACTATTGTAAAACCAAGAAAAGCCTTTAGCTTGGGATGGTTTTAACCGATAAATATCAACCCCATTTATGGTTTTAGTTTCTTCTTTATGTTCATAAATATTAATGCCAACTATGCTCACTTTATGGTTGTTCCTAACTAAGTATTCAGCTAAGGATTTTATAAATGTACCAACGCCACCATGAGGAAAGCCTTTTTTTGGATATTCTTGAGTTTTAAAAAGTATATGCATTTTGATAGTTAAATATTATAGTCAAAATATTTTTTTATTGTTGATTTTAAAAAGTTATAATTTTCATTTAAAATCAGGCTTCGTGAAATACCATTATTATTTTGCGGTTTTTGATTATTAAATGTTTTTGATTTAGTTTTTTTTAAAGTGAATTTTTCACCAAGTTCAGCTTTTAATCTTTTTAATATATATTTATTTCTATCTTTCAAATCTTCATATCTCAACATTAAAATTTGATTATTAGATTTTGCATAAGTGTAAGGTTTATAATTTTCAAAAGCCCAGCCTATAATATATTTCATTAGTATATTGTCTGTTTCTAAGTATATTGTTTTCAATTTTTTAAATTCTTTAGGATATTTTTCAACAGCTTTATACTTTATCAAACTATCTCCAGAAATTCCATAATTATAATTAATGTTACTCAATGAAGTATCCAAAGGGTTCCTAATCAAATAAAAAATAATGATATCCTTTTGTTCAGTAAAAAAATCAATTTTTTCCTTTAAAAAGAATATTTTAAAAATTTTTCGTTCATATAAAAATTTAAATTCTTTTGAAAACACATTCCATGTAGAATTTATATTTATGTTGCCATTAACTAATTTACTCCAATAAGCATTTAATTTTTTATTTTCACTATTACTTAAGTTTATAAAGTGAAAGTTATCATTATTTATCGGAAGTTTATTTTTATAAACATTATTGTTAAAGAAACAATCATAAGGTTGATTTATATGTTTAGCACGAAGAGATAATAAGATTGATTCTACAAACCAAGTACTACCACTCCTGCTGGATGTTAGAATTACAATATTTTTTTTCTTTTTAATTCTATAACCTATTCTGCCTAATGTATTAAATAGAATAATTCTAATATTTTTTTTAAAAATATTTTTTAGCTGATCCATTTTGAAACCTTAGTTTTATATTTTTTTAGAAAACGATCTGCCACTTTAAAACTAATATAAAGTAAATTATTGTGTATAATATGATAATCAGGCTCTACAAAATAAATTTCTTCAGCTCCAAATTTGCTTTTAAAATCTTTTACACCTTTTGAACCACCCATTGAAATATTGTAACCTTTATAACCTTTAGAAATTGATAATTTTATGTTTTCTGAATGTATAGAATATCCTGCTTTTGTATCAGGTTTTAAACGCATAGTACCTCCAAATAAATAAACTTGGTAGTTATTTGTATCAATAGTAAAACCTGTACTTACTATTTTATCATTTAAAACAGTATAGTTACAAATAAGCTTATCTTTTCTTAATAAAAAATTGAAGGGTTTTTTTAAACTCGAATAAGACTTTACTGAGTAATTATTTTCACTAGCATTTAATTCTATTAACTTATAAATATCTGATAACCTAAAGTCATTATTTTTACCAAAGGTATTGGTGTAGCTATTTTTTCTATAAGATAATCTAATATTCCGCCTAACCTGAGCTTTTAAAGTTAAGAGATACTCTTCGAAATCATTAAATTTTTCAAGATCAACCCAATTCATCCCATAACCTGCATAAACATATTTAAAAATTTTACCTAATTTAAATTTATAAGGAACCTTATTTTTTAAGTCAGTCTGAAATGTAAAGTCTTTAATTTTTGGGTGATTTGAAAATGGAATAGATACTTGTAAAGCTGTACTTTTTAGGACTTTAGACCTTTTAATCGCAAAATTTAATATCTTTTTAAAAACGTCAGTTTCTACTTCTTTACTAACTATTGGCCCTTGTGGTATAATATAAAATTTAAATATACTTTTTCTGGCTATTACGGCAAGATAGCCCCCTAAAATCTCTTTGTCATCAGATATACATAATACTAGATCAAGGTCAAACCCGTAGGCTTTATATGAAGAAAGCCAGGTCGGGTCTTGCAGATGATTTCCAAGAAGTTGAGACTGATTGAATTCATCCCATTTTTTAAACCATTTTTTGTCTTTTGTATGAAATATATTCATTTTATGTATCTTGTTAATAGATAATTTTTTTCTTTAAACACTACTTTGTTAGAAGCATCTAAAGTTAGTTCTGAATTAAAAAGGGGTCGCATGTATTCTATTAATTCCGTTAAAGTTGGGTTCCATAATTTTGATGATTTAATGTGATGACTTAAAATCTTGAAATTATGTTCAACTGCTGGATTTACTGTGTGATCATCAATTAATAAACGTCCCTTATGATAATTTAATTTTACTGAGAAATAAGTGTGTAATATTACAAAACCTTTATCTTTAAGGAGTTGATTTTGATTAGAATTACTTAATCCATTTTTAAAGTCATTGATTTCAACAGTTTGAAAAAGAAAGGTATTATTAATAAATGGAAATACTATTGGTTTATACATAGATAATGGAAATATCTTATTCTTATACTTTAATGACAGTAAAGGTGTAATAACTAAAGATGATAAACGTACAATTTGCTTCAAAAAAAGAAATAGATTTTTAACATTCATGCGCTGTTTAAATGATTTGTATGATGAAGCTATCATTTTATAAACAAGCACAGCTTTTTTAGATTCATAATAATAGAATAATACACCTTTAATCCTTAAAGACCATCGATGTACAAAACCAAAATGTTGGGTTGCTTTTAGTAGCTGATTTAAACTAAAACTATTGGCATCTAACTGGTTAAGGATGCCTTTTTGCGCACTAGCATTATCAATATAGGTCCAAAAAAAACTTATTTTTTTTGTCCTAGCAGTTTTCATAAAAGCTTCTATTGTTTTGTTTTTTTGAGATAGCGTAAAATTGTACGGCTGATAACCATGATCTATCCAAGTCTTTGCATTTTGTAGTGGTGTAAAATTTTCAAATTCTTTAAGTGCTTTTGTTTTTTCACGTATAGACTGTGTAAGTGAGTGATAAGCTAATTCGTGTCCATCTTGTTCCCAAGATTTTAATTCACATCTATCTGTTTCATAAGAAGCATTTGTTTCTCGTTTTGAGAATTGGTTAAGAAAAATCCCTTTGGTTGTTTTAATATGGTACTTTTTGAAAAAAGTCCTTATGGTTTTTAAATTATCGCGTGTATCAAAATCACAATGATCTGTAAAACAAACAACTGGAGTAAAACCAATCTTTGAACGACTGAACTCTAATGGATGCTTAGTAGCTAGTAACTTCAAAATTGAAAGGTTGATTGTATATTTGTGATGTTTGGTTATTTTTTGATTATTACTATTTTCATACTGTGTATATGGATATTGATAAGGTTGGTTGAATAACCAATGCAATGTTGTATTATCAGGTGAAATTGTCCAAGCACCTTTTACTGTGTTAGCTTGTATGTAAAGACCATTAGACAGCTGTAAAATTTTTGGACATAACTCTGAAGCTAAATAACTTTTATTAGGTTTTACCCAAGTATAGTCATGATTTCTAAGCCTTAAAATAGGATATTTAAATTTAAATTTTAAGCTAAAACTATCTGAGAAATTCATCTCTGGTAGATGAATCCTATTCTCAAAATATTTAAAATTTATATTTTGAATATAACCATCAAAGCAAATTTCAATACTCTTTATCATCAATTGCAATCTAAAACTCTTATAAATGTCCCTACTCCACCATGTGGAAAGCCTTTTTTTGGATATTCTGATGTTAAAAAAACAATGTGCATTTTTAGTTGTTTGTAAGGTATTGATTAATTAAATGGCTTGATGATACTCGAAGTTCTTTTGGAATAATTCGTTCACACCAGGTTTGCATATCTTCTTTTGTTTGTTGATGGTATTTACCCAAGTTCATGATAATTTCAGGTAAGTCTTTTTTATCATTCAACCAAATAACGGGTGTAAGCTCTCCCATACTTCTAAAATGTTGAAATTTATAAACCCTTTTAATCGACCAATTTGAATTTGGTTTAACTTCATAATTTAAATAGATAGCAGGTTTATGATGCATGCCAAAATCTAAAGCCATGGTTGAGCCTACATTAATGACAGCATTAGCGTGTTCGCATAAGCTCGATAGTATATTTAAATCTGTTTCTTTAGGATAAACATCAGACCAATTTGAAGACATCACCCAATCTGCCCCTGTTTTTTTTATAATTTCAGGATATCGATCAATGATCTCTTGATATTTATCAAAGCCTTCTACAGGTACAGGCCTTAATAAAATTTGCCATTCAGTAGCTAGACCCGAACTGTATATTTCTTCAGCTATATCTTGTAAGTATTCCGGGTCAAAAGGCGAAGTAGTTTTATCGTCTCCACTAAAGCACAACCATTTTTTATTTAAGTCTAAATCATAAAATTCAGCCAACTTTTCTTTTGTCCATAAATAAGAGTCGTCATAATGA
Source organism: Psychroflexus salis (assembly GCF_014640175.1). Lineage (GTDB taxonomy): Bacteria > Bacteroidota > Bacteroidia > Flavobacteriales > Flavobacteriaceae > Psychroflexus > Psychroflexus salis. The sequence continues at coordinate 99,115 of NZ_BMGL01000005.1, forward strand.
AACTGAAATTGTGGTGTACCTAGTATTTTTATTTGTTGATCTTTAATTTCAGGATAGTAGGTTGTTAATTCGTCTTTCATATAAGGACTCCAAACCAAATATTCATCTGCTCTCAGAGCTAATCTAGCCTTAGGTAAATTATCCCACGAATAGATAGCTGTAAGCGTTTTTATACCTGCATCTTTAGCTGCAGCAAAAATTGGTGCAGCAATCACAGCACGTTGATGTGTACAAAATAATTTAGTGGGTTGATGCTCTTTAAAATAATTATAATAATATTGATATACCTTTGAAGACCTTATAGCTTTTTGATATTGAATTTCTAAATTTTGAATTTGACCTTGAGAAATATAAAACTTCGAGCAGAATTCAACAATAGCATAAAATAATTTAAGTTTTAGCGCATTTTTCTTAGGCATATAATTACTCAATATGCTTGAGTTAGTTTTTATTTTGGCATTATACTTTAATCGCACTAAATGGATAAGTTCACGGTAAAACTTTTCCTGAAAGCTTTCTTTATAGGTTTTTAGTTGTTCCAGTTTTATAGATTCATGTAAACTGAAATCATTAATAGTGTTTGGATTAAAATTATGTAGTATTTTAATATCTACATCAAACTTATCAAAGTTACTTGAATATATGTAATTCCTGATTCCTACTCCATCAGGCATGAGTATGTAAATCTCACTTTTCATAATCAATAAATTTACTTACACTTATCCATTGCCATATATGAAAACTTGAGTCTTGTTCTCCTTGTTGATACTTCTTCCATTCTTTTTGTAGTTGTTGCGTATCAAATAGAACTGCTAAATTACTTTTTTTAATGCTAATTATTGCATTTTCAACCATAGCACTTAGGTCTTCTGCTAGCCATTCACGTTGTGGTGTTTGTAAAGGTCTTTTAGGAGCAAAAGCCAGATTTTTACTATAATCGCTTAAAATTTCCCGGAGTAAGTATTTGCCTTGATTATTCCTTATTTTCATTTTTGTAGGTAATGAAAATGCATATTCAACTAAACGGTAATCTAAAAAAGGTTCGCGTAATTCGGTAGTTGATGCCATCGAAACCCGATCATTAAAGCGTAATGCTCTGGGTATCTTTGTATAAAACAAGTCGCGGTACTGTTTGTTCAATACATCCTCTTCAAAGGGTTTTGGGTATGTTGGTTTTTCAGCTTTAGTTAAAAAAGTAGTCGCTAAAACATTCGTTTTAAACGGACTTGTATTGGTTTGCCCTTGGATGGTACTATTGGAGTTATTTTGGTAGTAGTCATATCCTGCCCAGGCTTCATCCATTCCTTGTCCATCTAAAATCACTTTTATACCTTGCTTAGCCATAGTTTCAAATACTTTTGCATACGCGATGGTGGGAATGCCTCCATAGGGTTCGTCTTGGATTTTCGCGAGTTGGTAATGACGTTTATTTATTTCCTCTGGTTTTAAAAGCACTTTTTCAAGTTGTGTTTGTGTTTTTAAAACCATTTGCTTAACCCAAGGTAATTCATCATAACGTTCATCTTCTGTATAAAAAGTAAATGCTTTGATATTTTTTGCTTCTTCACGTTGATTGACTAAGGCTAATAATAAAGATGAGTCTACTCCACCACTTAAGGTAAAACCAACGGGGACATCTGCCCGAAATCGTAAATCAATACTATTTTTAAGCAATTTTTTATACTCTTCTTTTGCTTCATTTTGACCTATGTTTTGAAGCTCTAGAATTTTTTTATTCGTTCTAGAAACGAAATCATACCATTGTGTAATTTGTAGCTTATTTTTATTGTAATTTAAAAAATGCCCCCCAGGTAATTGTTTTATACCTTCATAAAAACTTTCATTAGGCATACCATAACTGCCATAAGCTATGTAATTGGCTAAGACCTTTTCGTTAAGTTTTGTATTTACTAATTGCCTTATTGCTTTTATTTCACTCGCAAAAATAAAATTTTCTTCGTCATGGTAATAATATAAAGGCTTTACTCCAAAGCGATCACGAGCTGTAAACAATTCTTTGGTTTCTGTATTCAAAAATGCAAAAGCAAACATACCGTTTAACTTTTCTAAACAATTTTCTCCCCATACTAAAAAGGCTTCATAAAGAACTTCTGTATCTGAGTGTGTCACAAAAGTTCGCCCTTTGTTAGCTAATTCACTTTTGATCTCAAGATAATTGTAAATTTCTCCATTAAATACTAAAATCCATGGATTTCCATTTTTATGAAAGGGTTGATTTGCTCCTTCATTTAAATCAATGATAGAAAGTCTGTTGTGACCTAAAGCAAGTTTTTCATCAATGAAATGACTTATGTTGTCACTTCCTCGATGAATAATTGCATCAGTCATTAAACTAATGTTTGTTTTAGTGGCTTTAGGGCCTATTATGCCGGATATTCCGCACATGCTGTTGTTTTGTTAATTTTTTTGTGTCTTCTCGACTTAGCTTGTCTTGAGCTCAGACGAAAGGCTCGAAGCTACTTCTCGACTCCGCTCGAAGCTAAACAAAAATGTTTTATTTAAATTTTGTGTTGTTTTGTATTAGAGAGCATAATCTAACTTTACTTATTATAAACTAGCTAGAAACTAAATGATTGTAAATGTTTCAAGTTCGAGCGGAGTCGAGAACAGTTTTTCTTCTCGACTCCGCTCGAAGCTAAACAAAAATGTTTTATTTAAATTTTGTGTTGTTTTGTATTAGAGAGCATAATCTAACTTTACTTATTATAAACTAGCTAGAAACTAAATGATTGTAAATGTTTCAAGTTCGAGCGGAGTCGAGAACAGTTTTTCTTCTCGACTCCGCTCGAAGCTAAACAAAAATGTTCTATTTAAACTTTCTGTTTTTTTTACATTAGAAAGTGTAATTTGACTTTTCTCTCTATAAACTGGCTCGAAGCTACTTCTCGACTCCGCTAGAAGCTAAACAAGATGCCCAATTGTTTCAAGTTCGAGCGAAGTCGAGAACCTATTTTTTATTACTAAAGTGTGTCTCATTCTTACAAACAGCTAGCTCTTTCAGTTTATCCCAATTTTGATTAATTAAAGCTTCTTTTTTGGCTTTGCTCCACTTTTTAAGTTTACGCTCAAAAGCATAAGCTTGATTAACATCATTAAAAATTTCACAGAAAACTAATTTTAAAGGTTTCCTTTTGTAAGTATATGAATCTGGATTTTCTTCACTATAACAATGCTCTTGCCAACGCCTATTGATATTATTGGTCATTCCTGTGTAATAAGTAGTGTCGGAACATTGAATGATGTAAACATAGTAGGTTTTCATTTTGATAGTGTGTGAGTGTGTGTTCTCGACTACGCTCGAACCTAAACAGACTCTACTTCGTCTTTGCTCTGTATAAACTACTTCTCGACTTCGCTCGAAACTAAACAAAAATGTTCTATTTAAATTTTGTGTTGTTTTGTGTTAGAGAGCATAATCTAACTTTACTTATTATAAACTAGCTAGAAACTAAATGATTGTAAATGTTTCAAGTTCGAGTGGAGTCGAGAACAGTTTTTCTTCTCGACTTCGCTCGAAGATAAACTAAACGGAGCTTGTCCTGAACATTTGATGAAGGGCTCGTTGCTACTTCTCGACTACGCTCGAAGCTAAACAAGATACCGAATTGTTTCAAGTTCGAGCGAAGTCGAGAACCATCTCCTCCGCCTTTTTCCAATCATCCATAGTATCTATATTAACATATATATCTGGGTTTGATTCGATATAACTCAGTTTTTTACCAAAAAAGCTTCCTTTTTTGATTACTTCTGTTTTAGTGATGTAAATGCTTCCATCTCTAAAATAAGCTTTAGGTAGATCTTGTCTGCGTTTTATAATTTGCTTTTCGCCTGTGGATATTTTTAAATTATCATTCTCATCAGTTTCGAATACCCAATGTGGATTGTATTCATGTGGCACTGGTAAAACGCTTACTAAAGCATCTACATCTGATTGTATAAACTTTTGAATAGCTTGGTCAATGAAACCCTTCAATCTAAAAGGCGATGTTACTTGCAACAAAATAACTGCATCAAAATATTCTCCTTGATTTTCAAAAAACTGAATAGCGTTTTGTACAACTCCTAAACTCCCTGATTGATTTTGTGCTAATTCACTTGGTCGTTGAAAAGGGACATCTAATCCACATGACTTACCAACCTTCATAATTTCTTCGTCTTCAGTAGACAAAATTATTTTGCTAATTAAATTTGATGCTAGTGCAGCTTCTGCTGTATAAGCTAATAAAGGTTTTCCGCCAAGTTCCTTGATGTTTTTTCTAGGAACTCCTTTGCTTCCACCACGGGCGGGAATTATTGCGAGGATTTTAGTTCTTGGTTGCTGGTTCATTGTTGGTCGTTGTTGGTTGCTGGTTGCTAGTTCATGGTTGTTGGTTGAGTCTAAAATTTTGTTTTCAAATAACGCTTTAGACCGTTTAAAAGTTTTTTAAGCTGTGTTATCTCTTCTAATATACTATCACTTTTCAAATATCCTAAGCGAATTGATATAAGGACTTGTGTTTCTAATTCAACAGTTGAACCATAAGCTATTTCAATAAACCGATAATAGTCTTTAAAAGAATTTCTAGAAGATCCTTCTGCAATATTTGAAACAATTGAAACAGCTGATCTCCTCATTTGAGAAACTAATCCATATATTTCTTCACTAGGATACGATTTCGTTTCATCATAAATCAAACTCACTAATTCAAAACCGTGTTTCCAAGCATCTAGTTTTTTATAATCCATTTTTTGGTTGTTCGTTGCTGGTTGTTCGTTGCTGGTTGTTCGTTGCTGGTTGTTCGTTGCTGGTTGTTCGTTGCTGGTTGCTTGTTGCTGGTTGTTTGTTTTTCGTTGTTCGTTGTTCGTTGTTCGTTTTTATTTTTATTTTATTGACTATGAAATTAGTACGCGAAAAAAAATAAATACTCTAAAATTCATTGATTTTTTCCCCAACCCTAAAGGGAGAAATCAAGGAAAATAAGGCTTCCTCTAGGGTTGGGGCAGAACTGATTTGACGTGTTTCAATTTTTGTCGTGTACTTTATACTATGAACTATCAACGAACAACCAAAAACTAATACACTATCGTCTTATGAAACTTCAATTCAACCTTTGCTAAAACGGCAGCTATCTTTTCTCCTGCATCGCCTTCTCCGTAAATAGTGGCTGGTGTGGGTCTTGGGTTGGTTTGAATTTGGTTCATGGCTTGGGTGATTTCTTGAGTACTATAATTGACATCCATAACATTTTTACCGCGTTGGCGGCGATTTTGTCGACTTCCGATATTAATAACCGGGACACCAAGATAAGCGCACTCGCGTATGCCCACCGAAGAGTTGCCGATTAAGCCAATAGATTGGTCTAATAGATTTAAAAAATCATTCCCTTGCATATTTTTAAAGAAATGAACATGACTTAAATCGTATTTTTCTCTGTAAGCTCGAATACCGGTAGATGTGCCATCGGAGCCTGCATCTACATTGGGCCAAAACCATAAAACAGGAACCTCGGTTTGTTGGCGAATGGCTTCTAAAGTAGTTTCTACATGCTTTCGCGAGTTTTGATATTCGTTAGTAACGGGATGTTGCATGACCACCCAATAGCAGTTGCTTAAATCAGGTTGCGCGCCCACGCCACCATATTTTTCATAGGGGTTAAAATTCAGTTGGTTGAGTCCCTGAACTTCTTTGGCTAAATCTATGGATGGGCAGCCTGTATTAAAAACCGAAGTAGGTTCTTCTCCTAATTTTAAGACGCGTTGTTCTGCATCTTGTGAAGCGACCAAATGGTAATCGGCTAGTTTGGTAATGCTGTGTCTTACTTTTTCATCGATATTGCCTGTGACCTCTCCGCCTTGAATGTGGGCTAAAGGAATGTTCATGTACGAAGCGGCAATGGCCGTTGCCATGGTTTCAAAACGATCGGCGACGGTTACCACAATATCGGGTTGAAGATTCTCAAACACACTCGAAAGTTCTAAAATACCGATACCCGTTGTTTTAGCTGCTGCGGTTAAATTTTCACCTTCCAACACATTAAATACCTTAGCAACGATATGAAAACCATCCGCTTTAATATAATTGACTGCCGTTCCGTAGCGTTCTAATAAAGCTGAAGCCGCTACCACCAATTGTAACTCCAAATTAGGATGCTCTTGGATAGCTTTTAAAGCGGTTTTTATTCTGGAATAGGAAGGGCGTGCTGTAATGACGACGCAGATTTTTCTCATTTAATTCAATTTATTTAATAAAGCCTCAATCCAATTTTCCGGAAAAACAACTTTTCTTTTGTCATGAGAAACATTAAGTTCAAAAATTGTATTATTAATATACTTACAATAAATTAATTCAAGAGCTTTATATAATTCTTTTTCATTTCCATTTTCTATACATAATGCATAATCGTAACCCAATAATCTGGCATTTTCTGATTTCTTACTTGTTAGAGCTAGAATTGGCTTTTCATACGTAAAATAATCTGCCATTTTACCATGCATAATAGGTGAAACATCTGTAACTGGTTCAATAGTAAATAATACATCAGACTGTTTCTGAATATCTAAACTTTCTGAATATGAAATTCTTTTCTCAAATATTTTTATGTTTTGTGATGTTGCCTTAAGACTTGACCAAAAATTAGTTACTTTACCAATTACATTTATATACATCACATCTTTCGCTTCTGGATTATTTTTTAGGAATTCATTAAACACTTTAAATAGAATTCTTGGTTCACGATGCCCGATTAATGTTCCAGTGTGCGTAACGTTTAGACCTTGATTTAACTTGATTGTGTTTTTGGAATTATAATCTGTTAAAATAGACTCCAATTCATTTTTATTTAATCCAATATGATGTTGTATTATGGATTTATTTTCAAGCTGACTCCCATAATGGTTTTGCATCCATTTTTGTAACTCTAAAGATGGATATGATAAAATATCTGCTTTATTAACAACGCACCTAAACTTTTTGAATAAAATTTGTTCAATTCTATTTTTTTTTATTTTGTAAGGCGTAGGATAACAGCTTACTGGATAAGGATCATGAATAAACTGTAAATATTTACCATATAATTTTCTTTCTACTTTTATCATAGCCATCGATGGTAAATGACTTATACCCGTCGCCAAAACAACAATTAAATCTTTATTATGTTTATTTAATATATTAACAATGTTTTCTTGCCAAAGTTTTATTGTTTTTAGATTTTTCAAATTGAAACCATATAAGTAAGCAGGTATAGCCTTAATTTTTGGTATTTTATTTAAAAAACCTAAATTGATATTTGTAGTGTCTATATAATTATATTTTACATTAACCAGTTGTTTAAATTGATCCTGAGGAGTTGTAGTTAAAACTTCTACATCTTTAAAATATCTTTCATAAAGTAGAATTTGTTTATTGCTTCGCAAACCTGATGAAGTTCGATTCACTTCAAGGTTTTCTGCAAGTATTAAGACTTTTTTAGAGATTTTTTTCAATTGAATTTAGTTTAGCCTAAAGCAATTAATAAACATTTTTTTAGCAATACTAGAATGATATTCATTTAAATATCGTTTTCTTCCATTTTTGCCATGGTTTTCAATCAATTTGGGATTTTTGATATACTCCAGCATATAATTAGATAATTCAATATGGTCGTCATTATCATTTAAAACAAACCCATTATGGTCATTTATAACCCGATTAGGCACATCACCTACATTTGTGGAAATTACAGGTAGCCCTGAAGCCATAGCTTCTAATACAGTAATAGGACCACCTTCTGACCAAGATGAACATACAAAAACATCAATATCCTGATAAGCTTTATACCTATTATTATAATTAATACTGTCCATAAAATTAATTTTATTATAAAGTTGAAGCTTAGAAACATATGATTTTAGACTTTCAGCTTCATTTCCATCGCCATAAATTAACACCTTAAAATTATCATTTTTAATGAGCTTTGTGGCTTGTAGTAACAATTGTATGTTTTTTTCTTTATCAAGTCTTGATATTAGCCCAAAAGTAACATGTTTATTTAACTTTAATTTCGAATTTAAAAACTCATTTTCATGCGTATAAATCCATTGTTTAATTCTCTTGAATCTTGGTTTAGCATTTAGTTCATTGATTTTATTAAATTTACTATCGCTTGAAATTAGCAGAATATCTTTTTTTGTCAATGATTGGTAAAATGAGCTATATTTTTGATGAGGCTCAGCTATTTGATGAAAAATAAATTGTCGCTCATTTTCATTACAAAATTGTTGAATATGACTTACCATTTTTTGAGGATGTAACGAACAAAAAATAAGATCATCAACTTTTGTGAATTTTAATAGATATGGATTAAGCAATTGAGGGTAACGACTTAGATAGGTTCTAATCGTTTTTTTAAAATTAATTTTAGATTTTATTAATACCTTAAAAAACCAAACCGATAAACATTTAAATACTATAGAATTTTTTAATTTGACAAACTCTGCGTTACTGTTTATTAAAGCTTTAGATTCTCTATCAATTTCTATCGATAACACTTTAACCTTTAAATCGCTGTTTTCGACTAAAGCATTGATAAAACCTATATTTTCGAGCTGTAAACCACCATAACCGGTCAGTTTGGGTAAAATGATTAAAATTGATTTATTACTCATTTATTTTTTAGCTTTTTTTTAATTTTTCTGTATAATTTATTGGGAAAGGAATGATATTTTATTTGCTCTTTAAAAAAGGTTTTGTTTTCTGTAATCAACTCGGGGTAGGTTCTTGTTAATTTCATGTACAAGAAAAACTTTGCATTTTTAATGTAATTGTCGAAATCTTGATCCAATAAATTTAAATAGCTTTCTATTATTCTCCAACTGAATATTGAATGTTTCGCTTTTACTTTGTCACTAAAATTACTGGTATTCTGATTAGATTCGAACCTATAAAGACCGTGGGATATTTTTGAAAAAAAAATCTGATTTGAATTGAGTATTACTCTACAGAAAAACTCACCGTCTTGATTGATTTTCAAATACTCATTCCATAATCCTGATTTTAATATTACATCTCTAGTTATCATGTAACAAAACGGTAGGAAGTAGTTACCTTTAATTCCAAAATCCTTGATAAGTAAATGTGCTGGTCTATAACCTTTAAAAATATCTAATTCCTTCAACTCAAAATTATCTTTTTGTTCAAATCTACCCCATTTACAAGTGCTGACAGCATAAGATTTACCTATTATTAATTTTAATTGCTCCTCAATTTTATTTTCAGAAAATAAATCATCACTATCCAACCAATTCACATATTCGCCTTGACTCATCTTGAACCCATAATTACGGGCACCGTTTCCGCCTGGTAAATGTTCGTCTGGTCGGTGATAATACTTAAAACGAGCATCCTTTCTAACGTATTCACCTACCACTTCATCGGTATTGTCCTTAGAGCCATCATCTACAATGATGCATTCCCAGTTTGGGTAGGTTTGTGCTAATACCGAGTCGAGCGTTTCGCCTATTAAATGGGCACGGTTGTAGGTTGGGATGATGATGGAAACAAGAGGTTGTTCTCGCATATGTATTGATTGGTTTGTGGGCATAATGTTACGACGTGTTTAGTTGTCGGTTTTTGGTTGTCAGTTTTCGGTTGGCTGTTGTCAGTTTTTGTCCCGAATCGCATTGCTCTCGGGATTAATTCCCTAAGCTATCTAAATAGATAGATAGACAGGGCAGGCGATTACGCAATTATAAATTGCTATCTAATTGAATCTGTCTTCTGTGAACTGTGACTTGTGATTGGTGAACCGCTATTCTTGTTGTAAAAGTTATGGCGTTCATAAACTCACTGTTGTGGCGCTGCGCTGTTTTCAGTTGTCGGTTTTCGGTTTTCGGTTGTCTGTTTTCTGTATTTGTCCCGAATCGCGTTGCTCTCGGGATTAGTTCCCATGGCTATCGATAAATCGACAGCTTGGGCAGGCAATTACGTAATTGTAAATTGTTGTTTCATTGAAGTTGGTGGTTTGCAGTTGTAATGTTTTCCCTTGTTAAACGGTAGGAAAGTAAAAGTTATAGAGAACTAAGACTTTCCATGAAAAATTTACACTAATTTGATTTTAAGACATCATCAAGTATTGACTAGTATTTCAATGCCATTCTTTTCAGAAAATACATACGATTTGTAAATTTATTGATAAAAAAATAGAACAGTCTAGTAAATGCATTAAATCTAAAATAACTAAATATACAACTCCAAAATCTTATTTTATCTATACCTTTAGGAATACTTTTATTACTCAAGATAGTGTAATAAGTTTTGTTAAGTAAAAACTTTTGATTTTCTAGATTTAAGAAATCTTTGGTATCCATAAAAATATGCCAATTAGTAACAGATTGGTTTTTTGCATAATTAACTCCATTAGCTAAAGTTGTTCTTTTAGAATTTTCATGGTAGCGTCTTAAACTGACTGTTTTATCTAAAAAAACACCTTTAGCAGTCAAGCAAACCAATTTTGAGAAATAATTGTACTCCTGCCCTATTTTTATGTTTTCGTTAAAACGAATAGATTTTGCAACAGATGATTTTATAATCACGTCTAATGTTAACCAGTTTAATTTTTGTAGAACATAATTGTCTCTTGTAATATCTTTGGTTGTAAAGTTATAATACCTATCAATAAACTTATTGGTATAGTTGAAATATTTTGTTCTAGTAATCCCAAAATCATACGCACCAGATGTAATTAAATCGTATTTAACCTGGAGGTGATCTTCCGTCATCAAATCATCACTATCAAAAAATACAATATAATTGCCTTGTGCTAAATCTAAACCATAGTTTCGCGCACCATTCCCGCCAGGTTTATAATTCTCATTTCTTTTTACATAAATAAAGCGATTATCTTTTTTTACATACTCAGCAAGCAACTCTTCCGTATTGTCGCTTGAACCATCATCTATAACAATACATTCCCAGTTTTGGTAGGTTTGTTCCACAATAGAATCCAGTGTTTCGCTAATTAAATCTACACGATTGTAAGTGGGGATGATGATGGATAATAAATTAGACATTCATTAGACTTTATTGAGCTTAAATTCTTCTTGAAATAATTTTTTGTTAGAGACAATTTCCTCAACGCTCCATTCCCACCATTTAAGATTTAATAAATAATTTCTTGTTTTTTCATCGAACCGATAACCAATAATTTTGGAAGGTGTTCCTCCAACAATGCTATACGGTTCTACGTTTTTTGTAACTACACTATTAGAAGCAATAATAGCACCATTTCCAATTTCTACACCTCCTAAAATAATACAATCTGAACCTATCCAAACATCGTTTTGAATATTAATATCACCTTTAGATATAATCTCATCATCCCAACTTTCCTTAAATAAATTCTGACCAATATAATACGATGTTATTTTCTTGAAATTATGGTTATAACTTTGAAAAGACACATTGCGTGCTATTGAACAAAAACTACCAATTTCAAGTTTATTTTTTTTTACTCTAATATTTAAATTCGGACCCCATAGAGATGAGAACCTACCTAACTTAACATTTCCAATTATATCACACTTAGATAGTCTGCAGTTTTCTCCAGTTAAAATTACACCACTAAAACTTACATTTTTAACTAAATTTTTGTCACCAAGGCTTATACTACCTAATAAATTCGAATCATAAATATTAGAATAATCCCCAATAATCACTCCTGCGCCTATCTTACTACCTATAACTTTAGTATGCTTACCGATATGAGCAGATTTAGATATCGTGTTTTTCTGTTCTATGTAAGTAATTAGTCTATTTACTAAACTATTTTTTAGCTTATTTATCATTTAGGAAATAAATTTTGATCATAACTTATTGCTTTCCCCCAAGTATAGACACAACTAGTATTTATTTGTTCAAGCACTAAATTAATTTTTTTCTTGAAATCTTTATCTTTAAAATCGATATATACAGCTTTGTCCTGTTTTATTAATACAGGAAAAGAGTTTAGGCCTATTTCATTAAACAATATAGTCTTTACACCAAACAATGATGCTTCAATAGAAGTCCCTGAAAAATGTGTTAGGTTTAACTTTGATTTATTCAAAAGAATTGGCAAGGCTTCTTTAGTTGCGTATTCAAGATTGGACTTATTGTAAATACCTTTATCTTTAAGTAATTTTATAATATTTTTTTTTTCTGACATTTGCCTAGGGTGCAATCTAACCAACCATTCTTCTTCTGATGATTTAATTAAATTAATAATAGCAGTAGTAAACAATTGTTCAATTCTAACTGGGCTTGGCTGCAAACTATATAAAATATACTTTTTATCGTTTGTTGAAGTTTGCTTTTCTTTCCAATAATTGATCCAAGGGTGACCAACTATTTTAACTTCATTTTTATTGTTATTCGACGCCCATTTTTTGATAATATTTCCTGATTCTTGATCCCAACACCAAAATTCGCTTGGTAATATATCATAACCTTTTATTGGTAAATTTGACCAATTACCATATGCTAAATGTAAATCTGTTTGTGGACCATGCTGCATTTCTACAGTTTTAATATTTAAACGGTTTGCAGAAGCAAGCAAAGCGAAATTAAAATCTGAATAGTAACATAAAAAATGTATTTGTTTTGGTTTAATCTTTTTTAATAACATTTCAGAATAACGCACTTTTGGCATATAACTATTTATCAACCATTCTTGAAACTTATTTTTATTGTAATATTTAGCAAAATTTGAAGTAATAGGGATTTTATTTAAAAGTTCTTCAAATTTAGAATAACCTTCCCATTGGAATGTATGAATATGTTTTTTAAATTTATCAAAAGTTATAAAATGATTGTAATAGGGTTCATGAAAACGTACTTGATTTGCCAAATATTGATTAAACACAATTTTGTTTCCATATTCAAAATATAAGCTTTTTTCTCTAATTTTATTTTTATCTATCAATACATCAAAAAAACGATTAAATCGACTTGACTTGTAATCAACTCTATGCACATCGCCTGCAATGAAAAGATAATCTTTTTGCGGTAGTTTTAAATACCAGTTAAAAAGTTTAAATAATTTTAAAACTAACTTAATTTTAGATTTAAATTTATTAACTACAACTTTAGTAAATACTTTTTTATCAGGTTTTTTATATACAGTTTTAGTGGTCTTTTTGGGAATAGGTTTTATTTCTAATTGTCTTATTAAATAAAAATAAAGTTTAATTCTAAGAATAGGCCAGATATGTATATCATCTACTCTCCATTGATTTATTTTGAAATTACTTTCAATATAAACTATAAAATCTTTTATATCTGTACGGTTTCTCAATTTTAATTATTCAGTATACTTATTGAAGCTTCTTGTATAAAACCATTAGGTCTATTATAAATACCTGCACCCCAATAATCTCCTGTTAATACTTTCAATTCTATTGCATCAACAATATGGTCTATAACCTTATGGGGAGTATTATGCGATAGTTTTTCACTTACCATAAATGTTAATTTATATTCTCCCTCTCTTAATTGTAATTTTGGTATATGGATTTTAAAAACACCTTTTTTGCCAACTTTATTAAACTTAATACCCATCTCATCGGTTGCTATGGTAGTTACTATTATATCTTCGTTATTTTTTAATTGTATTAAGAAATTTAATTGTTTAGGGTCTATTGATTCTTTACTAATAAAATTAAAACATATATCATACTCTTCTCCTGTATGTAATTCGTTTACTTTTTGCTGATCGGCGTTAGTTACATAAATAGCTGTAATTTTTAATTTAAAATTACCTTTCCGATCTTTTCGGTCTTCTAAACTAAGTTGTGCTTTTTTATTAGCACTTTCTAAATAATAATTTACAGCTTCATTACTACCTCCACTAAAAACTGTCTTTCCATTTTCTAATACAATGCCTTTTGTACATAGGTTTTTAACAGCTGTCATATTGTGGCTTACAAACAAGACTGTTCTACCATTATTAGAAGAAATGTCTTTCATTTTCCCTATGGCTTTTTTTTGAAAGTCAACATCGCCCACTGCTAGAACTTCATCCACTATTAAAATATCGGGTTCTAAATGTGCAGCTACGGCAAAAGCCAAACGCACGCGCATTCCTGAAGAATAGCGTTTTACCGGTGTATCAATATACATGGCACAGCCAGAAAAATCAATAATCTCTTCTTCTTTAATTTTAATTTCAGCTTTAGTCATACCTAAAATTGCTCCATTTAAATAAATGTTTTCTCTTCCTGTTAACTCAGGGTGAAAGCCTGTTCCTACTTCTAATAATGAAGCTATACGTCCTTTTGTTTTTATGATACCAGTGGTAGGTGAAGTTACGCGTGATAAAATCTTTAGTAAAGTAGATTTTCCTGCACCATTTTTGCCAATTATACCTAATACATCGCCATCTAAAACATCAAAATTAATTTCCCGTAATGCCCAGACATAATCGGTTTCGGCTTTTTTACTTCTATCATTTTCTGCACCTATTTGCAAATAAGGGTTTTCTTTACCTCTAATACTAGCCCACCATCTATTTAAATCGTGACCTAAAGTACCCGTACCAACTAAGCCAAGACGATATTGTTTCGAAATATTTTGAACACTTAATATGATATTATTTTTTTCCATGATAATATTTAAAAATTCATAATTTAAAAAATATAGGAGCATCAGCTATATTGATAGAGTATTCGATATAATTTACATAAAATATTAATCAATTACTTTTATAATTTGGTTGAATAATATATTGTGACCTTTTGCATTCAGGTGATGCTGATCAGACATTAAACCGTTTTGTAAAACTACATTATCTGTTTTAATAACATTTTTAAAAGTATTAAAAATAATGTGATTATAGTTTTCAATTTTATCTTTAACTCCTGGGACTAATTTCTCATATTCATCTGCTGCAGGAATTATACCTAGAACAATAATCTTGCTATTTTCAAAATGAGATTTAAACTTAATCAAGTTAGATTTAAATTCATTTTCATTTACATATGAAATTTTTCTGTATTTCCTAATCGATTTTTTATTACAGAATGCCCTTATTTTTTTTCCTAAATTTCCTAAACTGTAGGAAATGTCTAATTCTAATCTTGACATAAATCTTGGTACACAATCAACAATTCCTACTTGTAGTATGACTATATCAGGATAAAACATTTTGTGATAATGTACTTGTTTTAAAATTTCTTTTGAAGTTGCACCACCTATAGAAACTTGATGAATATTAAAGTAACCTTTTGCTCTAAGTAGGCTAGGCCAAGTTTCTTTATATTCACATACTTCGGGTATAGGTCTTGCTAATGCTAAGGAATCAGACATTATTAAAATCTTCTTCAATTTACAGGTATTTTATATACTATTTTCTTAACAACACTGCTGCTAAATTCATTAACTTTTCCACCTGCTACATGTGGTTCGTGTTCAAATAAAATTAAAAACTCACCTTCTTTTAATTCAATAGTTTCATTTAAAGCGCCATCAAATAATTGGTAGTCGTTTTGTTCATTGTATTCCATATTTGGCTTAATATCGTCAAACCTTGCTAAGCCAATTTGTTCACTGCCACTTATAATATAATGGATATCAATATATTTTTGATGATTTTCAAATTTACTTACATCAAAACTTTTAGTTTCATATTCTAATGGAATAGCCTTAAATGGTGCTTCAATTTCATCTAAATTTTTACTTTCACTCATTATCTTTTTAAATCTTTCAAAAGCATCATTAATTTTGTATTTATCAATGTTGACTAATTTATCTTTTATCATTTTCCTTAACTTAGATTCTTAAATTACGCGTTTAATTTTTAATCTCAGTTTACATTAATAACTAAGATTGAAAACTAGAAATGCTTTGCAGTAAAAGGTTCATCCTTTTTAATAGTTCTCTTTAATTTTTTACCCTGAATATGGTTTGGTTCTGTAAAGCAATCTTCAGGATTATGTACCATTTTAAGAAAAATATTTTCTTCAGTTAAAAATTCGCCTTCATTAAAATCTTTTTTTGCAACGCACACTAACTGTCTGTTTCTGTAAGCAATTTCCTCTTCCTCCATTATAAATGAATTCTTTTTATTTATAATGTATTCTTCAATGAATTTAAGACGTTCAATTATCTCTGATATTTTAGAAGCATTAACAGCTGAAGCTGCATCAACTCTTTTCTCTCCTTCATCAATAGTTATATGCTTTTCAAAAACTGTAGCTCCAAGTAACCGAGCGTAATCATTGCTTAATATTGCATAATTATCATCAAAAGCAGAATGATCAGTATATCCAATCTCAAGATCAGGAAAGATAGATTTGAGTTGTTCAATTTTAGCTATTTTTATTTTTTCAAGTTTCGATGGAAAGGATTGAAAGCCCACCATTAAAATTTTTAGTTTATTACCAAAATTATTTTTTTGAAGGATAATCTCATCCAAGGTTCGCCCTCCTACACCTAATATTATCTCAACATCTGATTTTTTTATAGCTTTAAGAAGTGATGTGTCGTTAAAAGAAACTGAATGAATATCTATATATTTTACCGAATGTTTTTTTAATAAATCCAAGGCTTGGATATTAAGAGGCATCAATATAATATCTAAGTTCAAACTTTTTGTATAACTGAATATTTCATCCCATTGCTCTATACTTAAGCAATAATCTGATAACTCATCATAAGCTTTGTGATATGTACTAACAAAATCATCAATATTAGTTAAAACCTGAAATTTAACCCCACTAGAACCTGCGTTTTTAGAATTAAGTATTAATTTTTTTAAAAAATTAATATCACCTTGATGGTGAAAAGCTGTTTCAGTATAAAGATAAAAATTATTCATTTAGACTCATTTTTAAAGATTCATTTTTCCTTCTATTCATATCTTTAGTAAACTCTTCAAAGCTAATTAACTTGTCATACGGCATTTTGACCATTTCTTGAGCTTCAAAAGATTTAACTGGCAACTTAATGTTGTCATTCTTATATATCTTTAAAATATCTGAAAGTTGAATTTCTCTGAAATCAATTTGTTTCAAGTGACTTAAAGTTAATCTTGTCCTTTCTAAATCAGCTTTTGTATCAACAGTCAACGAATATTTCGAATTATCTTCATTTGTAATTTCGATAATACCACAATTAAAATTTCTTGGTTCAAACAAATACAACATCAGATATTCACTTACATTGGGATCCATTTGTTCATGACACTTTTTTAAAGCTTTGTATCTAATAACTTCCGCAGTCGACCCTATTGGTGTGTTAATAAGTCTTACATAATCTAGATTCTTCTCATTCAAAAATTCAATTTGCTGTCCTATATATTCAATGGAAGTGAATGGGTTATCGCCTGTGATTCTTATTATATTATCTGCTTTTTCTATTTCACCCACTGCTAATAATCTCTCTGTAACCTGATTTGCAGAACCCCTATAAATTTTTATATTATTTCTAAGTGAAATATCCTCAAAAATATCATCCACAGGTTCAGATGATGTGCAGATATAAATAGAATCAATCGAATTAATAGTCTTTAGTCTTTCGATTAAAAAATCAATCATTGTAATATTTGGCAACAAATCTCTTAAAACTTTAAGTGGAAGCCTTGTAGAAACAGTTCTTGCTACTATACACGCAACTGATTTTGCCATATTAAATTTTTATTAAATTAGATGAAATCATCAATTTATATGTTTTATAAATTCCTGAGCTCTTTTATAGTCTGAAGGACTTCCTATATCAATCCAATAACCTAAAATAGGGTTATAAATAAGTTTTTTAGCTTCTAATACATTTTTTTCCATTAAATCTGTAATATCATAGAATTGATTTTTAGGAATTTTCCTTATTAGCTCTGTTTTGAACATATAAACTCCAGCATTGGAATGATACACGTAAGATGGTTTTTCTTTAAAACTTTTTATCTGTCTTTTTTCGGTTTCAAATACTGCAAATGGCACATCTACTTTATATTCTGTTGAGGCTATAACCATATCTGCTTTTTCATTTACCAAATCGAGATATAAATCTTCAAAGTCTACGTCTGTAAACAAGTCGCTATTCATTAATAAAATATATTCAGAATCGAAACTATCAACTAGAGACAATGCTCCTGCTGTACCTAAAGGTTTATCTTCCCAGACATATTCAATCGCTATTCCTTTACTACTTCCATCTCCAAAATAATCTTGGATTTGCTCTCCTAAATATTTTACAGATATATAAATTTTTTTCACACCATAACTGATTAAACGATCAATATTATGTTCTATAATAGGTTTGCCTCCTAAAGGTAACATGGGTTTAGGAATACTATCTGTTAAGGGGCTTAGACGTTTACCTCGTCCTCCAGCCATAATCATGCACTCTACTGGTAATATTGACTTTTTCTTCTCTAAATCAACAATTTTAACCATTTTGAATTGCTCATCTAAAACAGGCAGTATTAAAATATTTTTCTTTTTATACTTTTTCAATTCGACATAACCATCTTTATTGTAAATAAACTCAAAGTTTCTGTTACAAATCGAACCAACAGTTTTATTTATATCTTCATTTGAAGCAAGTGATCGCCTTATATCTCCATCTGTAAGTGACCCTATAACCTTATCACCATCATCAACTACAAACAAAATAAGCCTACTTACGTCCCTAACCTCATTTAGTTTTTTGAGAGCATCTAATATGCTTTGATTCTGATGAATTTGTATTTGATTAAGCTCCATTATAAAAAGGTTATATTAAATTTTCCCATTTCAATAAGCTATCTTCTTCCATGTTGGTCTTAAGAATTCTTCCGACAACATATTGTATTTCATTGGGAGGTATCTGCGTTCCCGGCCGCTTTGCAGTCAAATCTTCTCTAGTCAAAACATGACCTTTTGGAAGGTTACTTTTTATAACTATGCTTCGTCTGAATCTTTCTTTTTTATTTTCTTCTGCTTCAGAAACACTTCTCGTGAAGCTTCCTAATGAACTGACTATGTTTTTAGACTCTGTACATATAATTTTTAACTCTTCAGGATTTGCTGAAATCTCATGATCCCATCCTGGTAAGTCTTTGTCTAATGTAAAATGTTTTTCTATTAAACAAGAACCTAAAGCTACGGATGCTAAAGGAATTGATGTCCCAATTGTGTGATCTGAAAATCCAACAGGCAGATTAAAAGCCTGTTGAAGCATAGAAATATTATTTAGATGAATATCCTTATACTCAGGTGGATAAATCGATATACAATGAAGTAATATAATCTGTTCATTCCCAACACTACGGCAGGCTTCTATAGCTTTTTCAATTTCAGCTAAGGTTGCCATACCTGTAGATAATATAATAGGTTTCTTAAAAGATGCGACGTGTTTAATAAAATCAATATAATTGATATCCATAGACGCTATCTTAAAGAAATCAACATTCAAACGATTTAATAAATCTGCTTCTTCTTTAGAAAAAGGCGAAGAGGCGAAAGCAATATTATGACTATCACAAAAATCTTTTAACTCACGATGTTGCGCTTCTGTGAGTGCATATTTTTCTACCATTTCCTTTAAGGATCCAAAATGCTTTTTTTTGGAATCGTTGTAGGTTTGATTTCGCTCATATTCTTCTTTTGAAACTAATGATGTTGGAGTCCATGATTGAAACTTTACACAGTCTGCCCCAGCTTCTTTTGCACTTAAAATCATTTTTTTTGCAAGTTCCATATCGCCGTTGTGGTTGGCTCCAATTTCGGCTATTACATATGGTGTTTGATAATTAGCCACTTCTTTACTACCTAGAGTTATTTTGTTCATCTATTAAAATTTTAATTATGTTTCCCACCAAAAAGAATCATGTCTTGATTCTAATGTGTTTGTAATTGAATTAAGCTTTATATTCTTTAAATTAAGACTTTCTAGTTTCATATCATAACCAGCAGACTCCAAACCTTCGTAGTGAGCCTTTCTGACTTTAATTAATCTTTCTAATGCTTCATTACTTGTTTTGTGTAAAGTTGAGATATTATTTTGATGTTGTCTGTAGTAAGTGGATGTCTCCGATGTAAATATTGCGTTGATTGTATGGTCCTTCAAAAGTTGATAAAAAATAAACCAATCTGCTGCGTAAATTTCTCTATTAGCAGTTACTATATTTAAATCAATCAACACATTTTTTTTTATTGATGTATTTCCTAGTCCAATAATATTTTTATCATTGATAAATTGATCATTTATTTTAAAATTATTTTTAAGTCTATCACTCCAAATATTTTCTCTATATAAATCTCCATTATAAGTCATCAATGATAAATCATTAACAACAAGGTCATGTTTTTTCAACTTACCTACAACAACCTCTATTCTTTTTGGACCCATTAAATCATCAGCATCTTGAAAAATAATGTAATCCGTATTTAAAGTTTTTAAGAACTCAAAAGCTTCCAGCCTATTTTCGAATGGAGTTCCTTTTACTTGAATAATTTTAAAGTTAATTTTTAACTCTTCTAATTCTTCTTCAACGCCTTCCATATTGTCATTAAACACTATTAGTTCATTAGGAAGTAACGACTGTTCATTTATCGATGCCACTAAACCAAAAATAAAAGACTTTACATTTGGATAAAAAAAAGTAACTAGAGTCGATTTCATATTATCATTATTTAATCTTGCCAGGTACTCCTATAACCAAACTTTCTGAGTCAATATTTTTAGTTACTAGGCATGAACCTCCTATAATATTGTTTGAACCAATTTGCAATTTTTGAAGGATTATACTTCCTACTCCAAATAAATTATTGGAACCTATTTTTACTTCTCCAGATATATTCGCAGAAGGATTTATAACATTAAAATTTCCTATGTTAGAATCGTGACCGACCGTACTATTTAAGTTGAAGATATTAAGATTTCCTATTTTTATATTTGCTGTGAACACAACATTTTGAGTAATAATATTTCCATAACCTAAAGAAACATCTATACCAATATTAGCTTTATCACTTATAATATTCGGAAAATTAAATCCAGAAAATTTTTGGTGAATTTTTTTAATTTTATTTGGATCACCAATACCTATTGCAATATTAATATCCTTTTTATTGCTTAATAAAAATTCTGTCTCATCAAAAATGGGAACATTTTCATTATTTATTTTCAAATAGTTAAACTCAGAATTATAGTCAATAAAACCCTTTACTTCATACTTCCTTTCAGTTACAATAAGACTATAAACTTCTTTTGCAAACCCTGATGCTCCAATAATAAAAATCTTTTCCATATTACTTAACACTACTTGGTATATTTACAACTCGATCTTCTAAATACTCTGCATTTTCAAGATTGGCTTTTGGGCAATCCTGAAACATAGCTAATTTGGTCATCAATTGCCAAATGGGTCTGGTCATGACACCAGCGTCATTCATTTCTTTTAAAAATAAATTTCTCTCTCCCAAAGATTCTAAAATAACTGCATTTAACCAATAGTTAGACATTTCATCGGTTCTTTCCTCAAAAGTTTTGATGCCTTGTTTTTCAAAAAAGGTTTTATATGCTTGAGCTAAATTTCTCTTTTTCTCAAGGAATTGGTCGAGTTGTTCCAGTTGAGCTAAACCCAATGCTGCATTTAAGTTGGGCATTCTGAAATTATACCCAATTTCATCATGATGGTATTCCCATGAATGTGGCGTTTTGGCTTGTGTACTCAAATGCTTGGCTTGCTGTGCTAGTTCTTCATCATCAGTAACAATTACACCTCCACCACCGGTAGTCATAATTTTGTTACCATTAAAGCTAATTGCGCCTAATTTTCCAAAACTCCCTAAATGTTGACCTTTATACTTGCTTCCCATAGCTTCAGCTGCATCTTCCACCAATTCGATATGGTATTCTTTACAAATCTGCCTAATTTCATCTATTCTACAAGCATGACCAAAGGTATGCATTGGTAAGCAAGCTTTAATACGTCTTCCGGTGTTTTTGTTGTAACAGGTCATTTTTTTCACTTCAGCATTTTGCCCTAAAAAATTGAGCATCGACTTTGGTGATAAACCCATAGTATCTATATCCACATCTACAAAAACAGGAATGGCATTGGCATAGGTAATGGCGTTTGTTGTGGCGATAAAAGTTAAAGGCTGAGTAATGACCTCATCGTTTGATTCAACACCAACTAACTTCAAACATAAATGAATTGCATTGGTCCCATTCACACAAACTACCGCTTTTTTCACACCAACATATTTTGCTAGTTTTATTTCAAACTCATCCACAAATTTACCAACGCTCGAAACAAAAGTAGAGTTAATACATTCGTTTAAATAAGCTTTTTCATTTCCATTAAAAACTGGAGCATGTAGCGGAATAAAATCTTTTGTCCCGTAATATTTCCTAATAAAATTGATGATATGTTGGATTTTTACTTGGTTCATTATAAAAGTTAATTACATTTTACCATCTAAATATTTACCTGTCTCTTTGTGTCCAAAATTAGAAATCATTTTATTGAATAAGCTTACTATTTCTGTTTTATTCCACTTTCTGTTTTGAAGCATTTTATTGATTTCATCTTCGAAATAATTTAACTTCTTTTCATCAAGTTGAAGTTCGTTTTTAATTACGCCTAAATTTTCAAATTTATTCATGTCTAAAACTTCATCATTTGTGTAGAATTCTTCAAAATCCTTTTCCCCTGTGGTATCACTTTTTGTAAATAAACAAGGCCACACTTTATCTTTGTTAGTTGATTGTCCAATCTTTTTTTCATTTTCAAAAAACTTTCTGGCTTCTTCTTCTGATGAACAGATATATGGTTTATATCCCAATTGTTTTAGATAATTTTCAGCAATTTCAGAAAATGTAATTAAATGCAATTCTTCACTTAATTTAGGGAAATATATATCTCGATTTTCACCAAAAACACTTGACATCAAGCACAATTCTCCAGATTCTTGGGGGATTACAAAATAGCGTTTTATGTCGTGAGGGGCAACTATTGGTTGTTGTTTTTGAATACGTTGATTAAATCCATGAA
Source organism: Psychroflexus salis (assembly GCF_014640175.1). Taxonomy (GTDB): domain Bacteria; phylum Bacteroidota; class Bacteroidia; order Flavobacteriales; family Flavobacteriaceae; genus Psychroflexus; species Psychroflexus salis. Next base: position 122,103 of record NZ_BMGL01000005.1, read on the forward strand.
GAAGAGACCCATCAGAAAAAGCAACGTTAGCAAAACGAGCAGTGGAAATTTCAATCTCTTTACTTCTGCGCATCAAAAACATTTCCATGATTCGTTTAGAAGCACCCATGATGTTTACAGGGTTAGCTGCTTTATCTGTCGATACACAAAAGTATTTTTTTACGCCTTTATTTATTGATTGTTGGAGTGTTTTATCTGTATTAAAAATATTAACCTGAATCATCCGCATTAACGTATAGGGATCTTTTTCAGAGCGAACATGCTTAAGAGCAGAAAGGTTTAGCACAAAGTCATAATTACCATCAGCTTCCCAAAATGCATCGTATTCCACAGAACCAATATCTAAAGCAAAGGTTTGAAAGTCACCATTAATATAACCGAACGAACTTCTTATATCTCTAACCAACTCTACCATATTGTTTTCGCTGATATCTACAACATGTAGTTTCCTAGGGTTACGTTTAAAAATTTCTTTGGTTGTTGCCGCTCCAATTGTTCCTGCTCCTCCAAGAACTAGAAATTTAGAATTTAAAATAATTCTTGACAAATGTTTATCTACATTATTTAAATCACTAAAAAATAATTTTTTATTTCTACCTATAAGCTCTAATAAATCTATCAAACTAATGTTACTTTAAATTAAACCGTATCTACAAAACTCTTTTCTGTGCGATTAAAAATTCCTAAGCCCAAAAAGAAGACCACTAAGGAAAAACCAAGTGCGTAAAAGAATCCCCACCAGGTGAACATTCCTGTGTCTAAGGTCATATAACGGAAGCCTTCTATAATTTGTGCTAAGGGATTGTATTTAAATACCCAGAAATATTCGGGTTTCTTTTCTAAAATTTCCCCCATAGGGAAAGGAACAGCAGAGATGTACATTAACAGCTGCACACCAAAACTAATTAGTACCGTAAGGTCTCTATATTTAGTGGTCATAGCGGAAAGAATCATTCCCAAACCTAAGCCTGTTGTTCCCATGATAAATACATAAGCTGGGAATAAAACTAAGTTGGCGTTGGGATTCACGGGACTTCCTGAAAGTACGAAGTAAATATAAAACCCGATAAAAATACTTAGCTGTATGCCGAGCTTTAATAAGTTAGAAACAGTAATGGACATGGGCATAATTACTCTTGGAAAATACACCTTTCCAAAAATACTTGCGTTTTTTGTAAAAGTATTAGATGTTCCGGTCAGACATTCTTTAAAATACGTCCAAGCTGTGATTCCCGCTAGGTTAAACAAAAAACTAGGCACTGTGCCGGTTTGTATATTGGCTACATTATTAAATACTAAAGTAAAGATGACCGAAGTAAAAAGTGGCTGAATTAAAAACCATAATGGCCCTAAAACGGTTTGCTTGTATACGGTAACAATATCTCGTTTTACAAAGAGCACTAATAGGTCTTTGTAGCGCCATATTTCCTTAAAGTTAAAATCGAATAAGCTTTTTTCTGAGTTGATCTCATAAAGCCATTCCTTAGATTCTGTTTTGTTCATCTTTTGTACAATGTTGTTAGTTGGTAGCTGTTAGTTGGTAGTTTTTGGTTTTTAGTTTGTAGCAGTTGATTGTAAGCCTTTGGTCGTTAGTTATTAGCTAATAATTTTAAATTCATAAATCTTGATTCTAAAATCTAATATCTCAATTCTTAAATCTAATTTCTAAGCTGATAAATTTAAAGATTTGAATTGTTTCCTCCCTTGCTTGTGCTGAGTTAAACCAAAGTAAGGGAGTCCCGATAATTATCGGGAAAGGTTGGTGTTTAGTTTAGTGAGTTATTTTTCTTACAATTCAAATCAAGTTTGCTTTAAGTCCTGGCTTTGATTCATGAGATTCCGTATAAATTTCTTGGGAAATTTTACGGAATGACAGTTCTATTTGAACTTCTACCAGGTGATTTTTAATTCAGTTTCAGCAAACTGATTAAGGAATTATTTAAATCTGCTATTTCCGCATGTTTTAATTCTCCTAGTTTCCCAATGGCTAAATTTTTATTTAAGGTAACTATTTTCCCAACTCGGATGAGTGAATTCATTTTTAGACCATTCAATTCTGTAGGTTTAATAATCATGTCATGATTAGTTTTCCACTTTAATTGAGTTGTCATGAAACTTACCGTTATGTCATCTTTAGCTTCCACTAAAATTACTGCTGGTCGTTTTTTAATTCCAGATAAATCAGTAAACGGAAATGGTATGAGTACAATATCTCCTTTTTTCACTTAAAACGTTCTTTTAAATCTGATTCATCATACAAGTCATCGTCATCGGCTAAAAAGTCGAATGTCTTAGCATCTGTAGCTAATTGCTCAATATTTTTCTGTACTATCTGATTATCTAGCTTGCTCAGTAAGTATTCAACATAATCACTGACATCTTTAAGTTTATTCTCAGGCAAATACTGTAAATTTTGAGTAGCTTGTTGTATTAATTTTTCTCGATTCATTATGCTAGGATTTAGTTGTTAGCTGTTAGCTGGTAGCTGTTAGCCTGTAGTTGTTAGTTGGTAATTTTAGTTGGTCGTTAGCTAGTCATTTTAAATTCTTAAATCTTGATTCTAAAATCTAATATCTCAATTCTTAAATCTTATTTCTAAGCTGATAACTTTAAAGATTTGAATTATTTCCTCCCTTGCTTGTGCTGAGTTAAACCGAAGTAAGGGAGTCCCGATAATTATCGGGAAAGGTGGGTGTTTAGCTTAGTAAATTATTTTTTATTCTGATTAATTAGACACTGAAACAAGCCTGTCTGACGGCAAAGGCAGGTTCAGTGTGACAGGTTTAATCAGTGTTTAGCTTAGTGAATTATTTTTTATAATTAAAATTAAGTTTGCGATAAGTCTTGACTTTGATTCATAAGATTCCGCATAAACTTCTTTGAAATTTTACGGAATGACAGTTGAAATTTGTTTATTCCCCTTTGGGGATTGAGGGGCTGAACTTCTCCCATGTAATTTTTAATCCATCTTTTACCGAAAACTTAGGTTTATAATCTAATAGGTTTCTTCCTTTTGAAATATCGGCTAATGAATCTCTGACGTCTCCTTGTCGTGGCGGACCGTAATTGGCTTGTAATTGAATCCCTGAAATAGCTTGTAAATCTTTCCATAATTGATTTAAACTGATGCGTTCGCCAAAGGCTACATTATACACTTGGTTGGTAGCTTCTTTAGGAGCAAAAGCTGCTTTGATGTTGGCTTGAATGGCATTTTCTACAAAAGTAAAATCTCTGGTTTGCTCGCCATCACCATTGATTGTAGGTGCTTTTCCGTCTTTTAGTGCTTGCATGAATAGTGGAATTACCGCAGCATAAGCTCCATTTGGACTTTGTTTGGGTCCGAATACATTAAAGTAACGCAAACCTATAATTTCAATTCCATAGGTTTTTGCAAATACATCTGCGTATAACTCATTTACATATTTGGTCACTGCATAAGGCGAAAGTGGCTTTCCGATGTTCTCTTCTACTTTGGGAAGTGCTTTTGAATCGCCATAAGTGGAAGATGAAGCGGCATACACTAATCGTTTAACGGTGTTGGATTCTTTTTGGGCTACCAGCATATTTAGAAATCCATCGATATTGACTTTATTAGTGGTAATCGGATCATTAATAGAACGTGGAACAGATCCTAAAGCTGCTTGATGCAATACAATGTCGATACCAGTCATGGCTTTTTTACAGATTTCCAAATCACATATATCGCCTTCTATAAATTCAAAGTTAGGATGGGTTTCAAATTCTTTGATGTTATGATAGTAACCATTTGAAAGGTTATCTAGTACAACTACTTTAGGACAACTATTTTTTAATAAGAATTCAACGATGTTGGAGCCGATGAACCCTGCGCCCCCTGTTATCAGGAACTTGTTGTTTTTTATGTTTTTGTTTTGTGTCATGAATTATTATATTTCTTGCTCAGTTGCGTTTGCCCTAGACCTAAAGAGAACGCAACTTACTTGAATATTTAGTTTATCTGTTTTTAAATTCTTTTTGCTCTCTTTAGGGTTGGGGAAACAAAAGGAATAAAACTATGTTGGTTTTGGGTTTTCAGTTGCGTTTGCCCTAGACCTAAAGGGAACGCAACTTACTTGAATATTTAGTTTATCTGTTTTTAAATTCTTTTTGCTCCCTTTAGGGTTGGGGAAACAAAAGGAATAAAACTATGTTGGTTTTGGGTTTTCAGTTGCGTTTGCCCTAGCCCTAAAGAGAACGCAACTTACTTGAATATTTAGTTTATCTGTTTTTAAATTCTTTTTGCTCCCTTTAGGGTTAGAGAAACAAAAGGAATAAAACTATGTTGGTTTTGGCTTTTCAGTTGCGTTTGCCCTAGCCCTAAAGAGAACGCAACTTACTTTATTTAGTCGTTAATTTTGTAATCACGGTTTTCAATTTATTCATGACGACTTCGATTTGGTTTTCAATTTCATGGTTGGTGAAACGTATTGTTGTAATTCCGTTAAACCTTAAGAACTCATCTCTTTTAGAGTCGTGTTCTCTTTGTTCTTTAGAATTATGATACTCTCCATCAACTTCTATACAAAGTTTAAGTTGATGATTATAAAAAATCTAATATATAATACCCTAGTGGATGCTGTCTTCGAAATCTGTAACCCACACTTTCTTTATTTTTAAGCAACTCCCACAGCTTCGTTTCAGATGAAGTCATTTTACTTCTTAATGTCTGTGCTCTTTTAAAGGTTTCTGGTCTAGCGCCCTTAAACATACTATTGTTATGATATAAATCTTTATTAGAACTCAAATCATAATTTTATTTCTCCCTTCGTGGACTAGGGGGATTTCCCCATGGCTTCGCCATAGCTAGTCCCATTTTACAATTGGAATAGCGATGCTGGTTTTATTAAATCTAGCTCAAATATACAGTTATCTTGAACTTATAAAAAATTCTTAAATGCTAAAATTTTAGGATCTTATGAAAGACTTATTATGGTTTACCAAAAGCTTAGATAACTGACATCAAAAGTAGTAGCTATAAGGTAAGTATAAAAGATTCTTTTTTAAATTTACTTTCCAAATTTTTAGGAAAACAAAGTTTTTCATAAAATCATTATAATCTTCCGTCTACTTTATCTTTTGGTAAGCATGATTTTACATCGAAAATCACATGATTTTCGGCTGTTAATTGGTCAAAATCTAATGCTAAGAATTCATTATGCGAAACCGCTAAAACAACGGCATCGTATGTTTTTGAAAAGCTATTGCATTGGGTTAGTAAATCTACATCGAATAGTGTTTTTACTTCCTGCGGATTTGCCCAGGGATCGCAAACATCTACGTTCATATTGTAAGACTTTAGCTCTTCAATAACATCAATTGCTTTCGTGTTTCTAGTATCTGGACAATTTTCTTTAAACGTAATTCCTAATACCAACGCATTTCCGTTTTTTACTTTTGCTTCTTTGTTAAGCATTAGTTTAATCACTTCGCCGGCCACATAGCGACCCATGCCATCGTTCATACGTCTTCCTGATAATATAATCTCTGGGTTGTAGCCTACTTCTAATGCTTTTTGAGCTAAATAATAAGGATCTACACCTATACAATGCCCGCCTACTAAACCCGGTGTATATTTGGTAAAATTCCATTTGGTTGCTGCTGCTTCTAGTACATCGTCGGTATCGATATTCAACAATCTAAAAATCTTAGACAGTTCGTTTACAAAAGCAATATTAATATCTCTTTGTGAATTCTCAATTACCTTAGCCGCTTCAGCAACTTTAATGCTGGGAGCTAAATGTGTTCCGGCTGTAATTACAGATGCATACACATCGTCTACAACTTTAGCTATTTCTGGTGTTGAACCCGAAGTTACCTTTAAAATTTTCGTAACGGTATGTTTTTTATCGCCTGGATTGATACGTTCTGGCGAATAACCTACATAAAAGTCAGCATTCATTTTTAATCCAGATACATCTTCTAAAACTGGCACACAAACTTCTTCAGTAACCCCTGGATATACGGTTGACTCATATACCACGATATCATCTTTTTGTAAGTGTTTCCCAATGGTTTCACTAGCCTTAATTAAAGGAGTTAAAACTGGTTGGCGGTTTTTATCTGTTGGGGTTGGTACGGTGACTACATAAAAATTAGCTTCTACTAAATCTTCGGTATCTGCTGAAATTGTAAGTCCAAATTCTGTATTATGTAAAGCTTTTTGTAAATCTTCATCTTCTACTTCAAGCGTATGGTCGTGACCTGATTGAAGTTCTTTTACACGTGCTTGGTTAATATCAAAGCCAATGACTTTGTATTTTTTTGCGAAAGCGACTGCCAACGGAAGCCCCACATATCCTAGCCCGATAATTGCGATGGTGTGTTTTTTATTGTTCATAATATAGTTGTTAGTGGCTTCACTACGATTTCATTTTCATAAAATCACTCAGCCTATAAGTTAGTTATCCTTCTTAAATTTTTAAATTATAAATCGCAAATCATATATCATAAATTTCAACTTTTAAATTTTCGTTTCAATTTAGACCAAGTGCTTTTTTTCTTATCTCTAGCTATGTATCCATCTCCATATTTACCATATCCGTAGCCGTAGCCATAACCATAGCCATAGCCGTAACCATAGCCATATTTTGCTTTTTGCTCGAAAAAGTTCATCACAAAACTGATGTTATTGATCTCACCCATTTTGTATTTTTCATTGATAATTTCGAGCATACCTTTTTTGGTATAGTTTTGTCTAACTAAATACAAAGTTGTATCTACATGTTTAATAATGTTTAAGGCATCGGACACCAAACCAATTGGTGGTGTATCAATAATAATGTAATCGTATTCTTTTTTCAATTCTTCGATCATTTCATCCATTCGGTCACTTATAATAAGTTCTGATGGATTAGGGGGAATTGGTCCTGAAGTAATAATATCTAAATTGGTAAAACCTGAATTTTGTTTTACATCTTCCAGACTAGTTTGACCTATTAAATAATTTACTACTCCTATTTTGTTGTTAATGCCAAAGTCGTCAAATATTTTTGGCTTTCGTAAATCTAAACCTATCAATACTGTTTTCTTACCGCTAAGCGACATGACAGAAGCGATGTTAATGGATGTAAAGGTTTTACCTTCTCCAGATATAGAAGAAGTACACATAATAACCTTTGAAGCTGATATATCATTCCCTTGTTTAAACGTAAACTGTAAACTAGTTCTTATAGCCCTAAAGCTTTCGGCTACTGCTCCTCTTGGTTTTTTAAGCACTGCCAAATTATTAGCAACTGGCGATTTACCAATTACGCCTATAATTGGAATGTTAGATTTCTTTTCAATATCTTGTGGATTATTTATTTTGTTATCTAGCAAAACAATAACAAATATAAAGAGCAATGGAATTAAACTTCCAAACAAAATAGCCATTACATAATTTAGCTGATTGTTAGGGCCTATTTTACCACCACCTGTATCTTTAGCAATATCTATAATTTTAATATCGCTTACACTAGCTGCCTTAATCAGTTTAGCTTCATTTTTCTTAGTTAGAAATAAATCGTAGGTCGCTCTACTTAAATCGTATCTGCGTTCAATTTTCAGTAATTCTTGTTGATCTTGCGGAAGCTCTCTTACTTGTTCTTCAAACTTCATTACTTCTTTGCCAATACGTTTTAAATCGTTGTTTAACAATTTTAAGGAAGAATTGATGTTTTCTAATAAAACATTTTTAATAGCTTCAATATCGCGGTCTACTTCTACAAGACTTAAGTTTCCTTCTTGTGCAGTATAGCTTAACTGATTTCTACGATTGGACAATTGTATAATTTGTTGCACTAACAAACTAATACTATTTTCTTCTATTCCAGAAACTGTTGGTGCTGGAATTTCTGAATAATCTGTTTTGTTTTGAAGATATTCTTTTAAGTTTTTATAATAGTCAATACTTCTAATAATTTCGCGTTCTTCGTTGTCTAATGAAGTTAAACGACTTCTCAATAGTGTACTTTCTGCATCTAAATCGAAAATATTGCGTTCTGTTTTGAACTCGTCTAGTTCATTTTGAACCATTTGTAGTTCTTCTCCCCGATCAATTAACATAGAATCGATAAATTGAATAGTACGCGTTGCAAATAGATTTTTCTCTTCTAGCATTAACTTACTCAGTTCGTTTACGGTACCATTTAAATAATCTACTATCCGGTTTTTATTGTTACCCCTTAAACCAAGGTTAATTACCGATGAACTCTTTTCACTTTCTGCCGAAATATTTTGGTAATTACTCACTTTTCCATTTAGAGATGAAAACTTAAAAAAATATTCACTACCATCGGATGGCCAGTATTTTAAATCTACTTTTTTAAGTTTACCTTTAAAGAAATGAGTATGGATTGGTTCGTTAAATTTATACTTTTTACTAAAATTAAGTGAATCAACAGGTTTTGTTAAATCGTCTTCTTTGTAATAATTATAAAAAGTACCATTAAACGGCAATTCGGGTTCAAAGCTTAGTGTAAATTCTTTTTCGTTAAGTATTTTAACTTTAAACAACTGATTTTGTAATTGATAAGCAGAAGTTTCTTGTTCGATTTTAAAAGGTGTATTACCATAGGAATCTACTAATTGATACTCTCCCATTTTAAGGTAATCTATATAATATTCCAGATTTTTTACTACCCGTTCGTTGTGCGTACGAGATTGTAAAACAATAATGGTTGAAGTAACTTTGTTAGATGTACCACCCCAGTTGAAGGTTAAGCTGGTATTTGATGTAAACAAAGGATTGGAATTATCTTTAATTTCAATCATGCTCTTCATCTCGTAGATAGGGAGTTTTCGTACACTGATGTAGTAAGCAATAAACAAGCCTATACTTATACTTCCTAAAAAAAGCCACCAATAACTTAACAACTTAAAAAGAAAGCCCTTAATATCAAAAGACCCTGTAACATCACCAATTTCAAATTCTTCTTCTGCCATAATGCCTTAAGGATTAAAACGAATAAGTAGTATTGAAATTGTAGCAAGAATACCTACTAAAGAAGTAATGGTTGAAAAGGCATTCTCTCCTAAGCCAAGTGTTTTTGAAGGTAAGGGATCGGCTATCAATATATCGTTGGGTTGTACGTAATAATACGGGGAGTTGATCGCATCAATATTGGTCATATCTACATGATGTATTCGTGTGCCATCAGGATATTTTCTTAAAATAACAATATTGCGCATGTCTCCTGTTAAATTTATACCCCCTGCATTAGCTATGGCCTCCGTTAAGGTAACTTCGGGGCGATAAAAAACTTGCCCTCCTTGGCTACCAAACTCACCTAAAGTAGTATAACGTATACCTGGCAAACGTACAGTTACATATATGTTAGCTTCTTTTTTAAAAGACTTATCTAGCAATTCTTTTTCTACCAAATGTTCTATTTCTTCTAAAGTTAAGCCAATCACTTTTATTTTTCCAAGATTAGGAATACGTATTTCTCCATGACGGTCTATTTTATACCCGTCGAAATAAGCTGCTTCTTCTGTGGTTGCTGTCGCATTAGCATCGGTAACTGGATTGAATATGTTTACCATTTCTTGGTCTAAAGCTTTTACTCGAATGCTCAATAAGTCATTAATTTGAACACGATAAGGTTCTTGAAATTTTTGTAGAGAAATTAATGAATCTGTTAAATCTTCATCACCTTGTTGTAAATAGGTAATTTGTTTTCTAGTGATACAAGATGAAGCGAGTATTAAACTCAATAATGCCAAAACTAATACGTTTCTGCTCATTTAACAAATAATTAGGTGAGCAAATATAGAGTTTCGTTTTTTAAAAGGAAAATAAAAAAAGCTTAAAATAAGGACTGGATGAAAAGAATTCTGTTTAGATGCTTTTGTAGGTGTTTTTACGTAGTAATACTTCTACAATCAATCATTTATAGTCTAAACTATGAATTTTACTTTAAGTGTGTGCTATATATATGATGACCTAAAAATAACTGTAGAAATATGCTGCGCTTGATATAAAAATAAACGGGTATATTTAATCAGATTATGCTTAAAATCTCTCTGAATCAGAATTTTAAGGAATGGCAGGTCAAAATTTAATTTTAAAGTGCTAAGAAATTTTTTAGCAACTGCTCTCCTACTTTTCCACTTTTTTCGGGATGAAATTGTACTCCGTAGAAATTATGTTTTTGTAAAGCTGAAGTGTAGTCTATTCCATAGTTGGTTGTAGCAATAGTATGCTTATTTATGGGAACGTAATATGAATGTACCAAATACATATAATCTTTTTCCTTGATGTCTTTGCATATAGCTGATTTTAAATCGAATATTTGATTCCAAGCTATTTGTGGCACTTTTAATGCATTGCTGAATTTCTTTACTTCTGCATCAAAAATACCCAAACAATCGGTATTGCCTTCTTCTGAATACGTACACATGAGTTGCATGCCTAAACAAATGCCTAAAACCGGTTGTTGTAAACTGGGAATTAGCTTGTCTAATCCTGTTTTTTGTAATTGCTGCATTGCATAATTGGCTTCGCCTACTCCAGGAAAAATTACTCGATCAGCTTGCTGAATTTCTTCCCAATTAGACGAAAGCTTGGCTTCAACCCCTAAACGTTGAAATGCAAATTGAATGCTTTTGATGTTGCCTACGCCGTAATTGATGATGATTAAATTCATTTTGGGATTTAGGATTTAGGATTGATGATTTTTGATTTAGGATTTTTGATTTAGGATTTGATTTCGATACAATTTTAAAGTTTTTTTATTTGGAAAAGCTTTAAAACCAATCCATCTGACAATATCTTAATACAATTTTTTTTCAATATCGTGTAAAAAAATCATAGACACGTTATTTTAAGTTCGATATCTTCGACCAAAGCTCAGGATTAACTGAAGGCGAGAAGTGTTTCCATCTCGACTCCGCTCGATGCTCAAACCTATTGTAAAATTCAAAAAAAAAATCAAAAGTTCAAAAAATGATAGGATTAAAAGACTAAACTGACGAAAAAGAACAATTACATTATTTCTTAATACTTAATTCTAATATCTTCATTTTAAAAACTACAGTATTCCTTTTGTGCTGGGTAAAATCATTTTTTCTGTGTTTCGTTTAGTTGCCATTTTAATGGTCTTGGCAAAGGCTTTAAAAATAGCTTCTATTTTGTGGTGTTCGTTAGCGCCGATGGCTTGTATATTTAGATTTGCTTTTGCGGCATCTGAAAAGGATTTAAAGAAATGCAAAAACATTTCAGTCGGCATTTTGCCAATCATTTCTCGTTTAAAATCGGCTTGCCATACCAACCAATTTCTTCCACCGAAATCGATGCTTACTTTGGCTTCACAATCATCCATGGGTAAACAAAATCCGTAGCGTTCTATTCCGAGTTTATCGCCTAAAGCTTCGTTAAAAACTTCTCCTAATACTATGGCCGTATCTTCTATGGTGTGGTGTTCATCTACTTCTAAATCGCCTTTAACCTGAATGTTTAAATCGACTTGACCATGTTTCGCGATTTGCGTTAACATATGATCAAAAAATGCAATTCCCGTTGAAATTTCACTTTTTCCACTTCCATCAAGGTTCAATTCGATGACTATTGAAGTTTCTGAAGTAATCCGTTTTATTTTTGAAACGCGATTCCCAAACTTTAAAAAACGGTAAATCGCTTCCCAAGATTGGGTTTCTAAAGCAACAAAAGGGTTTAAATCTTCTGCTATTGATACTTCTTCGCTTCCTAAATCAGGATTTACGTTTAAAAAAATTGCTTTGGCTCCTAAGTTTTTGGCTAATTTTACATCGGTAATTCGATCGCCAATAACCAACGAATTGGCTAAATCGTATGCTTCTGAAAAATACTTGGTTAACAATCCCGTATTGGGTTTACGTGTCTCTGCGTTTTCTTCGGGAAAGGTTTTATCGATGAGTACCTCAGCAAATTGAACACCTTCATTTTTAAAACTACGTAAAATAAAATCGTGTACAGGCCAAAAATTCTCTTCTGGATGTGATTCCGTTCCTAAGCCATCTTGGTTGGTAATCATCACTAATTCGTAGTTTAATTCCCTTGCAATTTTACCCAAATAAAACAAGGCTTGTGGATAAAAATCGAGCTTTACAAAAGCATCGATTTGAAAATCGGCTGGCTCTTGAATTAAAGTACCATCCCGATCGATAAACAAAACTTTTTTTGGAAGTTGATTCATGTAATTTATTTTTGAGCATTTAAGTTCAGTAAAGCCTGAACTAACTTTATATTTTCTTTGGGTGTCCCGATACTAATTCGCAAACAATTTTCACAATGTAACTCGTTAGTTCGGTTGCGGACCACAATTCCTTTTTCAATTAATTGATGGTAGCGTAAAATAGCATTATCTACTTTCATCAATAAAAAATTAGCTTCCGATGGAAATAGTTTTTCAACAAAAGAAATCTTTTTTAGTGCATTACGCAGTAATTCCCGTTCAGAAATTAACATTTCTACTTGATTCTTATAAGTTTCAGCTGAAGCTATTACTTCCATCGCTTTGGCTTGCGTTAACTGATTCACATTGTAAGGTGGTTTAATTTTATTGAGCAATTGAATGATTTCAGTTTGCGCAAAACCCATTCCTAAACGGATTCCTGCATGCGCAAATGCTTTTGAAAAGGTTTGTAAAACTACTAAATTTGGAAAATGATTCAACTCACTTACGAATGAAGCTTGTGTAGCAAAATCAATATAAGCTTCATCTAAAACTACCAATCCCTTGAAATTTTTTAAAATGAATTTAATGGCTTTGGTATTCATTACATTTCCACTCGGATTGTTAGGAGAACACAGAAAAATCAATTTTGTACGTGAGGTAATCGCTGCTAAAATCGCTTCGGTTTCTATCTGAAAATCTTTAGTTAAAGGAACTTCATTTAACTTAATCTCGTTTACTTCTGCCAATACTTTATACATTCCGTAAGTTGGCGGAATGCTAATAACTTCGTCTTGTTTAGGTTCACAAAATGCACGAAAAAGCAGGTCTAAAACTTCATCGCTTCCGTTGCCTAAAATCATATTTTCTGCAGGAACACCTTTCAATTTTGCTAAAGCTATTTTTACTTTTGAAGCATGGGGGTCGGGATAGCGATTGTAACCCGAATTAAACGGGTTTTCGTTCGCATCTTGAAAAATAAAATCCTGATGGCTTTCGGTAAATTCATCTCTGGCAGATGAATATGGCTTCATTTGAAGCACATTTTTACGGGCTAATTCACTTAATTTCATAACCAAGCTATTTTAATGATTCGATTCGTAAGCTCATGGCATTTTTGTGCGCATCCAATCCTTCGGCTTCAGCCATCAATTCTACGGCCTTTCCTATATAATGAACACCTTCTGGCGAAATCTCTTGAAAAGTAATGCTTTTGGTAAACGCATCTAAATTTACTCCGCTGTATTGTTTGGCGTAGCCGTTAGTAGGTAAAGTATGATTGGTTCCTGAAGCGTAATCACCTGCACTTTCTGGGGTGTAATTTCCTATAAAAACGGAACCTGCGTTTTCAATATTTTCAATAAAAAAATCATTATCATTTGTACAGACTATAAAATGTTCGGGAGCGTATTCATTGATTAAATTCAATGCGTCTTCCTTATTTTCTAAGAGAATAATTTTAGAATTTTTAATAGCCTTTGTTGCGATTTCTTTTCGAGGTAATTCATTTAATTGTCTAATAATTTCCGTCTGAACTTCACCTACTAAATTAGCTGAAGTGCTTACTAAAATTACTTGCGAATCGGCTCCATGTTCGGCTTGACTTAATAAATCCGAAGCGACAAATGCAGGTTTAGCCGATTCGTCTGCCATAACTAATAATTCTGATGGTCCAGCCGGCATATCGATACTCACATTGTATTGGGTAGCCAGTTGTTTGGCCACGGTTACATATTGATTACCCGGTCCAAAAATTTTAAAAACCTTAGGAATGCTTGCCGTTCCAAATGTCATTGCTCCAATAGCCTGAATTCCTCCTGCCTTGCATATTTTTGTAATTCCGCATAACTGAGCTGTGTATAAAATAGCTGGATGAATTTTTCCTTCTTTATCGGGTGGTGTGCACAACACGATTTCTTTACAACCAGCTATTTTGGCTGGTAAAGCCAGCATTAAGACTGTTGAAAAAAGCGGAGCGCTACCACCAGGAATATACAAGCCAACTTTTTGGATCGGTCTTTTTTCTTGCCAGCATTTTACGCCAGGTTGTGTCTCTACTACTACCCGACTGGTTTTTTGGGCTGCATGAAAAGTTTCTATATTATGTTTAGCTAGTTGAATGGCTTCTTTTAAATCGGAAGTTATAAGTTGTTCAGCTTCTTGAACTTCTTCATTCGAAACCAGCAAATGATCTACTTCAACGCCATCGAACAAGCGTGTATATTTACTTACCGCTTCATCGCCTTGTTGAATTACTTCAGCAAAAATTTGTTCAACTGTTGCTTCAATATCTTTTAATTCTTGGGTAGGTCTTTTTAAAATAGTTTCCCATTCTTGTGGTGATGGATTTGTAATTAATTGCATCATTAGATTACCATTTTTTCGATTGGACAAACCAAAATTCCTTCAGCTCCCGCTAGTTTTAGCTCGTCTATAATTTCCCAAAATTTTTCTTGTTGAATTACGGTGTGCAAAGAACTCCAGCCTTCTTTAGCTAACGGCAGTAAAGTGGGGCTTTTCATACCGGGTAAAATAGAAATAATTTGGTCGATTTTGTTGTTGGGTGCATTCAGCAACACATATTTAGACTCTTTAGCTTTTAAAACCGTTTGAATTCGGAATTGCAGCTTAGCCAATAGCTCTGCTTTCTCATTTGATAAATTAGGTGATGTAGCTAATACCGCTTCACTTTTTAAAATAATTTCAGTTTCCTTTAAATTGTTTTTAAAAAGCGTGCTTCCACTAGAAACAATGTCGCAAATGGCATCGGCTAATCCAATATTTGGAGCAATTTCTACCGAACCACTAATTTTATGTAGTTCAGCTTCAACTTGGTGTTTTTTAAGAAACTTTTGAACCGTATTGGGATACGAAGTAGCAATTTTTTTACCTTGTAAATCATCAACTGAATGGTAGAATTCATTTTTAGGTATTGCAATAGAAACTCGACATTTGGAAAAGCCTAATCGTTCGACAATAGATAAATCTTCTCCTTTTTCGTATAATAAATTCTCGCCTATAATCGCTAAATCTGCAACGCCATCTCTTAGGTATTGTGGAATGTCTCCATTTCTAAGAAAAAGTACTTCCATAGGAAAATTAGTAGCTGAAACTTTTAGTTGATCACGACCATTATCGATGTAAATTCCGCAATCTTTCAATAATTTAAGCGATTGTTCGTTTAATCTACCCGATTTTTGAATTGCTATTTTTAATTTCATTTATATGTAATTATAAGTTTATAAAAAAACCCGTTTGATAAGCTCAAACGGGTTTTGAATTTTATTTATGATGTAGCACCAATCATTTATTCAACGCCGTTTTGAGCGATGTGTGAAAATGATGTATGTGCCAAAATTTCTTCATTATCCTACAAAATTAAACCTTAAATTGAATATGCCAAGTTTACTAACAATTATTTAAGTAAGTTGGAAGGTTTTTAGCTAGTGGTAGTTGGTAGTTAATAGTTGGTGGTTTTTCTATTTATATATGGGTTATTGTCAAGATCTTGATACATTTTTTTGAAGTTACTTGAATAAATAAGAAATTGATCTCTTTTAAATATTTTAAAATTAGATGAATTGGCTATTGTTATGCTTTAAACTTAATCCTATTTTTGCAAGCTTAATTTTTTGAAAAATGACAGATTACATCACTTTTGGAATTTTGTGTTTCACTACTTTTTTTACCATTATTAATCCGCTAGGAGTTATGCCTATTTTTATGACTATGACGCGAGAAATGGAAAAAGAAGACCGAAACTTAACAGCTAAAAAGGCTATTTTAGCATCTTTTATTACTTTAGTGGTCTTTGCCTTTTCAGGACAAATATTGTTTAATTTTTTCGGGATTTCTGTAAATAGTTTCCGTGTTGTTGGTGGAATTATCTTCTTTTTAATGGGTATGGATATGCTGCAAGCCCGATTAGGTACAGTAAAAGTAAAACCCGAAGAAATTAAAGCCTACGTTTCCGATATTTCAATTACACCACTTGCTATTCCTATGATTACTGGTCCTGGTGCCATTACCAATGCTATTGTTTTAATGGAAGATGCTAAAGAGATCGAGTTTAAGTTGGTTTTATTGGTTGCCATTTTAATTGTATTTGCTATTACGCTAGTAATTTTGCTTAGTGCAACTAAAATTATCAAGCTATTAGGTACAACTGGTAATAATGTATTGATGCGCTTAATGGGCTTAATTATTATGGTAATTGCTATTGAATTCTTTTTGAGTGGTTTCAAGCCGATTATTCAAGACATTTTGGCTTAAACAGTTTATGCTTATGTAGTTTATATTTCGACTAGACTTGCTATGCTAGAATCTTAAAATATGTTTGTTATATCTTGAGATTAGTACGGATTAATAGAGCCTATTTATTTAGAGCTCTAAACATTTACATTATTTAATTTTTAACTAAATATATAGGTTTACAAAAATGTTGATGTTTAATTTGCAGTTATGAAAAATAGAGATGAATATTTGCGATCAATCAGACCTGAATTGAAGAAAGCAAAAGTAAAACCGGACACTTTAGCGCACGAAGCTTTTCAAAATAATACGCTACGACCAATTGCTAAATTTCAAAACGATTTGTTAGCTGAAGTTTTTAAGGTTTACATCAAGTACCGTAAAAATAAATTTTACGGTTTAAATTTAGAAAACAAACAAACTTATATAGAAGATGCTGTAAAAAAAGATGCTAAGTTAAGAAGACAATTACAAGGGGTTTTTATTGGTCTTTTTACAATAGAAGAGTATGAAGTATATTCATCGGACTACAAAGCTTATAATAAACGTATTAACAATCTGTGTATTGAACGTTTAAAGAGTCAATTGCAATTGTTTGAAGCATAAAAAAACCGTCTCAATAATTTGAAACGGTTCTGTTATATGTATTAAGCTGCAAAACTTAGTTCATTGCATCTAACTTTTCTTTCATATCTTTTGCCTTTTCATCTTCACCTGTTTGGTAGTAAATGTTCATTAAAGTTTGAACTACTCCTTTACTATCTGGATTAATTTTATAAGCTTCTAATAAAATAGGTAAGGCTTCTACATAAATTTCTTGTTTCTGTTGGTTTAATTTTTCATACTTTTTATTGTCAGCAGCACTCATGCCCAATTCATTCATTTGGTCGATAATGCCTTGCTCTTTAGCTAAAATTACACTGGCTAAATTTAAGTATGCATTCAACAATTCAGGGTTAAGCTCAATGGCTTTTTCGTAGAATTGCTTAGCCGCTTCCATATCATCTAATTGTTCTGAAGAAATACCCAAATTTAAATATACATTAGCATCGTCTGGAGCCATATCTTTAACTTTATTCATAATTTCTCTGTACATTTCCAAATTATCCATTTGGTAATACAAATCAGCTTCTACTTGTAGCATGGTAATATCTTCTGGATCCATTTCTTTGGCTACTTGAACCGCTTGCATTGCTTTTTCTGGCTCTTCTAACTGTAAATACAATCTCGAAACTGTTTTTGCTATCTCAGCTTTTAGTGATGGAGATTTTTCATCTACAGGATCTTTATAATCGCCCGTTTTTAATGCGATATCTCGGTAGTCTTTATCTTGACCGAAACTTTCTTTTTGGCCAGTTTCTATATTGGTTGCAAAGTAAGTTACCGAACTCCCATCAAAACCTAATTCCATTAACGTTTTAAAATAATCAATAGCCGTATCGTATTTTTGAGCGTTTATTGCATTACCAGCTGCATAGTATAAATGAACCGTATCTTTTTTTCCTAATTGGTAAGATGTATAAAGTTTTTTGGATGCCAACTCAAACTTCTCTTCATTTTGATTATCTACTGCTCCATTAACGAGTGCATTTTTAATTTGGGTAATACCGTTTAACGCATCTTCATCGTTTGCATCATTAGCTAAGGTTTTATTATAAAATTCAGCTGCTTTTTTTAAATCTTCTAAAGATGCATCTTTTCCTTCATTTGGTCCGAAGTAAAATTTACCATAAGCATTGTAGTAACGGTTTACCCATTTTTCACTTTCGGCTTCAATATTTAATTCTTTTGCTTTTTCAAGTTCAGTTTTAGCATCAGCAAAATTGTTTTGGTCTAAAGCTTTCATTGCGCTTCGTACTTCTCCTTTTTGAGCATTAGCGACAAAACTTAAACATAAAGCCAATCCTAAGGTTATTAATTTAGTATTCATTTTGATGTATAATTTTTGTTATTATTCGTTTGTTGGTGCATCATCTTGCGGTGCTGCATCAGTATTATTCGTTTGTTGATTATTTTCTAAATTATCAGCTTCTTCGTCAATTTCTTCGTCTTCGATAGCTATTTTAGCAACTGCAGCAATGGAATCGCCATCTTTTAAATTGATTAATCGAACTCCTTGCGTGGCTCTACCCATGGTTCGCAGTTCTTGCATAGACATTCTAATAGCCACTCCAGACTTTTTAATAATCATTAAATCGTCTGCATCGGTAACATTTTTAATCGATACTAAATCGCCAGTTTTTTCTGTAATTGAAATGGTTTTCACCCCTTTTCCACCACGATTGGTAGTACGATAAATCGGGTCACCCGATTCTGGGTCATCTATAAATGTACGTTTACCATAGCCATTTTCTGAAACAACCAATACGGTTTCTTCTTTTGGGTTGTTAACGGTTATCATACCAACAACTTCATCTTGATTAGAACCTAAGGTAATTCCGCGAACACCAGAAGCATTCCTTCCCATAGGACGAGTTTTGCTTTCTTCAAATCGGATAGCTTTACCTGATTTTAAAGCAAGCATAACTTCAGACTCTCCATTGGTTAGTGTAGCCGAAAGTAATTCGTCTCCTTCTTTAATAGTAATGGCATTAATTCCGTTGGTTCTTGGTCTTGAATACTGTTCTAAAGATGTTTTTTTAACCTGACCTTTTTTAGTAGCCATCAACACGTAATTTGAATTTACGTAATCTTCATCTTTTAAATCTTGCGTACAAATAAAAGCTTTTAGCTTATCATCTGGGTCGATATTAATTAGATTTTGAATAGCTCTTCCTTTAGAAGCTTTAGTTCCTTCGGGAATTTCAAAAACACGCATCCAGAAACATTTACCATTTTGTGTGAAAAACAGCATGTATTGGTGGTTGGTTCCCACAAACAAATACTCAGAAAAATCTTCGTCTCTTGTAGTTGTTGCTTTCTGTCCTACTCCGCCTCTACTTTGTGTTTTATATTCAGACAATGAAGTTCGCTTAACGTATCCTGCATGAGAAATAGTAATGACAACTTGTTCATTAGGAATCATATCCTCCATGCTCAAGTCACCACCAGCATATTCTATAACAGAGCGGCGTTCATCACCATATTTTTCTTTAATTTCAAGCAATTCATCTTTAATAATTTGCATTCTTCGTTCTTCGCTGCCTAAAATATCTTTTAAATCTTCAATCGTTTTCATCAAATCTTCATATTCAGATCTAAGCTTATCTTGTTCAAGACCGGTTAATTGTCTTAAACGCATTTCAACGATTGCCTTAGCTTGAATTTCAGATAATTCGAAACGCTCAATCAATTTAGCTCTTGCTTCGTCTGCGTTAGATGAGCCGCGAATAATTTTAATTACTTCATCAATATGGTCTGATGCGATAATTAAACCTTCTAAAATATGAGCTCGTTCTTCTGCTTTACGGAGTAAAAATTGTGTTCTACGAGTTACTACATCGTGTCTATGTTCTACAAAATGATGAACTAAATCGCGCAAATTCAACATTTGTGGTCTTCCTTTTACCAGTGCAATATTATTTACACTAAAAGAAGATTGCAATGCAGTATGCTTATATAAGGTATTAAGAACTACATTAGGAACCGCATCTTTTTTCATAAAATAAACAATACGCATTCCGTTTCGATCAGATTCGTCGCGTATTAAAGAGATGCCTTCAATTTTTTTATCGTTTACTAAATCGGCTGTTTTCTTAATCATATCAGCCTTATTCACTTGGTAAGGAATTTCAGTTACGATAATACACTCTTTACCATTTACTTCTTCAAAAGAAGCTTTAGCACGCATAACTACTCTTCCACGTCCTGTTTTGTAGGCTTCTCTTACTCCGTCGTAACCATAAATAGTTCCTCCGGTAGGAAAATCGGGAGCTTTAATAAACTCCATTAAACCTTCCACATCAATTTCTTTATTATCGATGTATGCAGAAACGCCTTCAATTACTTCAGTTAAATTATGTGGAGCCATATTCGTGGCCATACCAACAGCAATTCCACTAGCACCATTTACCAATAAGTTAGGAACTCGGGTAGGTAAAACAGTAGGTTCTTCAAGCGTATCATCGAAGTTTAATGAAAAATCTACGGTTTCTTTGTCTATGTCCGATAGTAATTCTTCACTAATCTTACGCATTCTCGCTTCAGTATATCGCATTGCTGCTGGGCTGTCTCCATCTACCGAACCAAAGTTACCTTGCCCATCAACTAATTGATAGCGCATACTCCAATCCTGTGCCATCCTTACCATTGCATCGTAAACCGAAGTATCTCCATGCGGATGATACTTACCAAGCACTTCACCTACAATTCTAGCTGATTTTTTATGTGGGCGATTCGATAGAACGCCTAATTCATTCATTCCAAATAAAACCCTTCTGTGTACTGGTTTAAGACCATCCCTAACATCGGGTAAGGCTCTTGAAACAATTACAGACATTGAGTAATCAATGTAAGCTGTTTTCATCTCGTCTTCAATATTGATAGGAATCAATTGTTCGCCGTCTGCCATAAATTAAATTTTAATTAATTTGTTTGAGCCGCTAATTTACATAAAAAAATCACTATTTTGGCACTACTGAAGTCATAAAACCTGCTTTTTTGTTAACAAAAGATTATTAGCAACTTAATGCCATATTGGCATCATTTTATGGCATGTTTAGTATATATTTTGTTATTTAGTATTTATTATTAATGGTATTGTTTTTGAACAATAGTATACAAATGAAGATAGAAATATGGACGATAATTTTTCACCTAAAGTAAAAGATGTAATTAGTTTTAGCAAAGAAGAAGCCTTACGTTTAGGCCATGATTTTATTGGCACTGAACATTTAATGCTTGGTTTGCTAAGAGATGATACTTGTAAAGCCGTCGAACTTTTAAACAGTTTTGATGTAGACCTCAACCGACTTCGAAAGAAGGTAGAAATTATAAATCCTACCGACTTTACTTCAAATAAAATTAACACTAACCAAAATTTACATTTAACTCGACAAGCTGAACGCGCTTTAAAAGCTTCATTTTTGGAAGCTAAGCTTTTTCAAAGTTCATCGATTAACACTGCACATTTGTTGCTTTGTATTTTACGAAATAACGAAGACCCTATTACCAAACTATTGGGTAAATTAAATGTTAATTACGATAATGTAAAACAAGAATTTAAGTCTATGATTTCAGAAAACGGAAATACGTTTAACGAACCTAGAGCAGAATCCTATCCTGAAGATAATCCTGCTGGTGGTAGAAAATCTCCTTTTGAAGGCTCCAGCGACAGTGGTAAATCCTTCAAGTCTAATAAAAAATCTAAAACTCCCGTCTTAGATAATTTTGGTAGAGATTTAACCGCCATGGCAGAAGATGGAAAACTAGATCCTGTTGTGGGTAGAGAAAAAGAAATTGAACGCGTATCGCAAATTTTAAGTAGAAGAAAAAAGAATAATCCTTTACTTATAGGTGAACCTGGTGTTGGTAAAAGTGCTATTGCTGAAGGCTTAGCCTTGCGCATTATTCAACGAAAAGTTTCCCGTATTTTATACGACAAACGCTTAATTACTTTAGATTTAGCTAGTTTAGTTGCTGGCACGAAATACCGTGGTCAGTTTGAAGAACGCATGAAAGCGGTTATGAATGAATTGGAAAAGAATGATGATATTATTCTGTTTATCGATGAAATTCATACTATAGTTGGTGCTGGTGGTGCAACGGGTAGCTTAGATGCTAGCAATATGTTTAAACCTGCTTTAGCGCGTGGCGAAATACAATGTATTGGTGCAACTACTTTAGATGAATACCGACAAAATATTGAGAAAGACGGCGCTTTGGAGCGAAGATTTCAAAAAATTATTATAGAACCAGCTTCTATTGATGAATCTATTGAAATATTACAAAATATAAAAGAAAAATACGAAGACCACCATAATGTAGAATTTACGGAAGAAGCTATTTTGGCATGTGTAAAGTTAACATCTAGGTATATGAATGATCGTTTTCTTCCAGATAAAGCTATCGATGCTTTAGATGAAGCTGGATCTCGAGTACATATTACTAACATTAATGTACCACAACGAATTTTAGATCTAGAAGAGAAATTGGAAGAAATTAGAAAAATAAAGAATACAGTTGTTAAAAAGCAAAAGTATGAAGAAGCAGCTAAGCTTAGAGATGACGAAAAGAATGTTGAAAAAGAGCTAGAAATTGCTCAAGAGGAGTGGGAAGCGGATGCAAAAGAGAATAAAATTGTTGTGCATGAAAACGACATTGCAGATGTAGTTTCGATGATGACGGGAATACCGGTTAATCGAATTGCTAAAACTGAAGGCAATAAACTAGCAGAATTACCCAACACCATTAAAGGAAAAGTTATTGGTCAAGATGAAGCTGTTGTTAATATTGTAAAGGCCATTCAGCGAAATAGAGCTGGTTTAAAAGACCCTAACAAACCTATAGGTTCGTTTATTTTCTTAGGTCAGACTGGAGTTGGTAAAACTCAATTGGCTAAAGTACTTGCAACCGAGTTATTCGACAACGAAGATGCGCTAGTGCGTTTAGATATGAGTGAATATATGGAGAAATTTGCAGTTTCTCGTTTAATTGGTGCTCCTCCTGGCTACGTTGGTTATGAAGAAGGTGGGCAACTTACCGAAAAAATTAGACGTAAGCCATATGCTGTACTCTTGTTAGATGAAATTGAAAAAGCGCATCCCGATGTATTTAATATGCTGCTTCAAGTTTTAGACGATGGCCATTTAACCGACAGCCTTGGTCGAAAAATTGACTTTAGAAATACCATTATTATTATGACATCGAATATTGGTGCACGAAAATTAAAAGACTTCGGTACAGGTGTTGGTTTTGGAACTAAATCTCAAAAAGAACAAGAAAAAGATAACAGTAGAAAAGTTATTGAAGGTGCTTTGAAAAAAGCTTTTGCTCCAGAATTTTTAAATCGTGTAGACGATGTAATTATTTTTAATGCATTAGATAAAAAACATATTCATAAAATTATAGATATAGAATTAGCCAAATTATTCGCTAGAATTGAAGAAATGGGCTACACATTTAGCCTTTCTGATGATGCTAAAGATTTTATAGCAGAAAAAGGATTCGATGCTAAATATGGAGCTCGGCCTTTAAATAGAGCAATTCAGAAATACATTGAAGATGCATTAGCCGAAAAAATTATCAATACCGAAATTAACGAAGGTGATGAAATTAAAATGGATTTTGATAAAGAAAGCAATAAGCTGGTGTTGAGCACAAGCAATACTAAAAACCCTAAATCAAAAGATAATGAATAAGTTTTTAATTTCATTAAGTTTAATTGGATTGCTAACTTCTTGTAAGAATGAAAACAACAAGTCCAAAGAAGCTGAAATAGAAAACAAACAAGTTAAAGAAGTAACTCCTAGTATAGTTTCTCCTGAAATGGAAGAAATACCTGTTTTAAAAAAGTGTTACACCTATAGAGCTAAAGATCAAAAAGCTAAACTAAATTTAGAGCTGGAAGACGAAATGGTTACTGGTAAATTAAGTTTTAAAGGAAACGACAATAAAAATGGTTATGTAATAGGACAATTTCAACAAGACACTTTATACCTTACCTACAAATATGTAGAAGATAATCAAAAAATGGCAAAAGAATTAGTGCTACTAGAAAATAAAGATGATTTTACTTTACAAATGGCCACTGCCAATTATACACAGGTTAAAGGAATTGATGTTATTGCCGATCAAAGTAAAATTAAATTTAATGGACTTATATTCGAAAAGTTCGATTGTAAACAAGAGTAATACAATTTATTTTTCTGAAAATTTAAAAGCTGCTGTTTAGCAGCTTTTTTTAATATTGCTTACTATGTTTTGCATAATTTCTCCATTTAGCAATACATTCTTGTATATCCTGAGGTATTGGAGAATCAAATTGCATCCATTGCTTGGTTTCTGGATGCTCAAAACCAAGAGTTTTAGCATGTAAAGCTTGACGTGGTAAGACTTTAAAACAATTATCTATAAACTGTTTGTATTTAGAAAAAGCAGTACCTTTTAATATTTTATTTCCTCCGTAACGTTCATCGTTAAATAAGGTATGGCCAATGTATTTTAAGTGAACTCTAATTTGATGCGTTCTACCCGTTTCTAGTTTACAACTAACTAAAGTTACATACGTAAAACGTTCAATAACTTTGTAATGCGTAACAGCAGGCTTGCCAAATTCAGCATCGTCTCCTTCAAAAACAATATTTTGCATTCTATTTTTGGGGCTTCTACCAATATTTCCATCAATGGTTCCTTCGTTATTTTCTACATTTCCCCAAACCATCGCCACATATTCTCGTTGACTTGTTTTATGAAAAAATTGGTTGGTTAGGTGTTGCATAGCTGCTTCTGTTTTAGCAACAACTAATAAACCACTTGTTTCTTTATCAATACGGTGAACCAAACCCGGACGCTGACTAGAATTGTTTGGGAGATTTTCAAAATGATAGATTAGGGCATTGATTAAAGTACCCGAATAATTTCCGTGTCCAGGATGAACAACCATTCCCGCTGGTTTATTTACAACCAACAATGCATCGTCTTCATAAACAATATCGAGTGGAATATTTTCAGGTATAAGCTGAGATTCGTAGGGAGGATAAGACAAAAGCACTTTTACTTCGTCAAAAGCTTTTACCTTATAATTTTGCTTTACACTTATATTGTTTACATAAATATTACCATCTTTTGCTGCTTGTTGAATTTTAGAACGCGTTGCACTTTCTATGAAATTCATTAAAAATTTATCTATTCGAAGCGGCTCTTGGCCTTTTGCAGCAGTAAAATGATGATGCTCGTAAAGTTCGTCTTGATCCTGATCAAAGTTATTTTCCATTAGTTGTTTAAATTGGGATTTGTTTCTAAGTGCAACGTACTGTCTGCATTTGGCAAACTATCGCTTGGTGGTATTTTTTGACCATATTTCAATTTACCGTCGCCTACTACTAAATTTAGTGTAGATGTTTTTTTAATTCGCTGACCAGGCTTAATGGTATCCTTTTCGTGTAACAAATGTAAGACTACATCTGCAATATTTGGTACTACTTTTATTTCGCCAACCTGCAAACCTACAGATAATAAACTTGGTTTAGCTTGTCGCAAAGATTTTCCAATAATGTTTTTAGGAATTTCAACTTCTGGATATCCGGAAGGGTTTAAACTAATATAAATCTTACGATTTTCTTTAACAGAGCTACCCGATTTTGGCATCTGATCGGTAACCGATTTTTTAGGAAAATCTGGGTTGTAAGAAGTAGAATCTATAACTTCATATCGCAAATTAAGCGATTGGAGCTTTTTTTCTGCAATACTTAATTCTAATTTAGACAAATTTGGAACCTTAATATATTCTTGATGATTAGTAGAATATTTTAACCATACCAAAGTAGATAAAACAATTAAAGCTATTAAAATAACAGCAATGACAATTTGCTTTATAAAAGTTTTGCTTAAAAGAAATTGAAAAAAATTCATTTGGTACGATTTGGCGCAAAGATATTAATTGGAATGACTTAATTATAGTAAAAAAGAAAATCAATTTAAAAGTTAATGCATACTTTGGCTAAGCTCAGCTTTTATTAGCAGTTAAATTAAGAGACATGACTTTCTTATTTATAACCATATCATCAAACAAATAATAGCATTGGTAAATAAAATCTGCCTAACACAAAAACACTTAAAATACATTCTTTTTGGAATAGATTAAGGTATTGTAATTAGTATCAACGATTATCAATACTTATAATGTATATTAAATTGAACATTCTAAAGCAAAATATTTACTAAAGTTTAGCTATAAAAACTTTAGATTGCTTATTTTAATTGATGTTTATTTTAATTATATACAAAGGAAGCTAACTATAAGATTTAATATATGAAACTATCAAAATCAACATGGCTGTATATGGCTGCTGCAATTATTACCTTATATGGAATAATAACCGGTTTTTATTTATTTATTTTTCTTGCATTCCCTGTTGGTTTGTTTGGCTATCAAGATCAGAATAAGAAATAATACGTTAAATTGAATTTAATCAAACCTAAATTCTCTATAAAAACAGCTATCTTGGAAAAAAACAATTATGGATACACAAACATTATCACAAAAAATTGAAGAGCTTAAACAAAAGGGATATTTGGTTAATTATTCAGTAAAAGACAACCGTATTGTTAATCAAGATGAAAAAATTGAACTAAAAATAGATGACTTAATTATAGATGATTTTTTTAGATTTGAAGGTATGTCAAATCCATCTGATACATCCATACTCTATGCCATCAATACAGAAAATGGAAAGAAAGGGACTTTGGTTGAAGGTTATGGAGTAAATAGCAGTATTTCTAAAGCATTAGCTGAAAAAATAAAATAGCAACTGTTAAACATAATTTAAAGTGAAGCAAATCCTTAACTATAACTAATATTTATTTTATATTCGTATTTAATAATAAAAACTTATAAAATGACATATTTAAATTTAGACGAAAATAAAACAAAAGAAACCGTAAAAGAACTAAATAATCTATTAGCAGATTATCACTTGTATTACCAAAAGTTAAGAAATTTTCATTGGAATGTAAGTGGAAAAAACTTTTTCGATTTACATGAAAAGTTTGAAGAATTATACGATGATGCAAAATTAAAAATTGATGAAATTGCAGAACGTATACTTACTTTAAGACAAAAACCAAAAAGCAACTTATCAGATTATTTAAGTTTGAGTAATGTTAAAGAATCTGATGATGATTTGGAAGATTATAAAATGGTCGAAATGTTAATTGAAGATCATGGAATAATTATACAACAAATGCGTAAAGTAGTTAACGTAGCAGATAATGCTAGTGATGAAGGTACGATAGATTTGGTTGGAGCTTACATCCGTGAGCTAGAAAAGTCTAGTTGGATGCTCGAAGTATGGTCTAAAAAGATTAAAGCATAGTGTTTAATTACTCACTACTAAATAAATTCTCAGAACTCAAGTCTGAGCTAATTGACAAAATTTCAGGAATGGTAGATTCAATTATTTTGAATCTACCAAATTTTGTTATAGCTATATTAGTATTTATAGTTTTTATTATTATAGCCAAATATACAGGAAAACTCGTTGATCGAATTTTTCAAAAAACTACAGCCCAGCGTTCTGTTCGCATCATAATTGTAAAAGTTACGAAAGTTAGTGTTATTTTACTAGGCTTTTTTATTGCTTTAGGAATACTAAACTTAGATAAAGTATTAACTTCAGTTTTAGGAGCAGCAGGTGTAATTGGTTTAGCAATTGGTTTAGCACTACAAGGCACCTTAAACAATACCTTTTCTGGCGTAATTTTGAGTTTTTTACCACGAATCCAAATAGGCGATTGGGTAGAAACTAACGACTTTAGTGGTAGAGTTACCGATATAGATTTGCGTAGTGTTGTATTGCAAACCGCAGATCAAAATCAAGTAATTATTCCCAATTCCAAAATAGTAGATACACCATTCAAAAATTTTTCAAGAACGCATAGAGGAAGAATTAGCCTGTCTTGTGGTGTCGGTTATGAAAGTAATTTGGAAGAAGTACAACAACTTACAGAAAATGTAATTCAAAACACTTTTGAACAAAACATAGGCGAAGAAATTGAATTTTATTACCAAGAATTTGGAGACAGTTCTATCAATTTTATTGTTCGGTTTTGGACTAATGTTAGAGATCAAAAAGATGTATTAAAAGCTACTCATTTGGCTATACTAGCTATTAAAAGAACTTTTAATGAACATGATATCAACATACCTTTCCCAATTAGAACCTTAGATTTTGGAAAGAATAAATTCCGATCTGAAACTATTCAGATTAACCAAGATTCAAAGCAAACTTAAGTCACTTTAAAGTTTGCTTATTTACTCATTTTACGGTATAAATTTTCGTACATCGGCACAACTTCTTTAATATCAAATTTCCAAGCTTGCTTTTCTGCATTTAGCTTCATTTTAGCTAACTTTTCTTCATCTTTTAAGATACGAATACCACGTTCTGCCATAGCATCAACATCGCCTATATCACATAAATAACCAGATTCACCATCGGTAATTACTTCAGGCAATCCTCCCGCATTCGAAGCTACAACTGGTAAACCATGCGCCATGGCTTCTAATGCCGCTAGACCAAAACTTTCTTTTTCAGATGGCAATAAGAATAAGTTAGAAAAACACAATATACGTTCAATCTCGTTCGATTTACCTAAAAATATAATTTGATCTCGGATTCCTAATTCGTGTGCTAACTTTGATGCATTTTCACGTTCAGGACCATCGCCAATGATAAGGAGTTTCACCTTAATTTCTTTTTGTATTTTATTGAAAATTT
Source organism: Psychroflexus salis (assembly GCF_014640175.1). GTDB lineage: Bacteria > Bacteroidota > Bacteroidia > Flavobacteriales > Flavobacteriaceae > Psychroflexus > Psychroflexus salis. Next base: position 150,880 of record NZ_BMGL01000005.1, read on the forward strand.
CAATTACATGGTCAATTCGTTTTACAGGCCTTAAGTTACTAACGTGAACAATAATTTTTTCATCTTCATTGGCCATTAAATGGCGCTTGCAATTTTCAAAATCTTTTTGAAGATTATTCATATCGATAAAGTTAGGAATAACATGAACTTCCTTTTCAATATCAAAAATTGCTAAGGTATCTGCTTTTAAACTAGCTGAAACAGAAGTTACAACATCGCTTTTATTAATACTAAAATTAACCGCAGGCTTGTAAAAATTATGGCTTCCTACTAAGGTGATATCTGTTCCGTGAAGTGTTGTCATCATGGGCAAATGAATATTTTCTTCTGCTAGCATTTTTTGTGCCATATAACCAGCATAAGCATGTGGAATGGCATAATGTACATGTAAAACATCAATTTCAAACTTTTTAACTACGGTTACCAATTTACTTGAAAGTGCAAGTTCGTAAGGTTGATAATGAAACAAGGGATATTCGGGTACAATTACTTCGTGGTAATGAATATTATGTGTTAAATAATCTAAACGAACAGGTTGTTTGTAGGTTACAAAATGAATTTCATGCCCACGTTTTGCCAAGGCAATTCCCAATTCGGTTGCTACTACTCCACTCCCACCAAAAGTAGGATAACACACAATGGCTATTTTCATTTATTTAATTTTATTCAGATATTACTTTAAATCATCTTAAAAGTTTAATCACTTATTAGAGCTTCATATATAATTTCTTGGATTCTAGTTCTAACATTAGATTGTATTAGTTTTTTATTGTTAGCGTCTGGAAACGTACGATTAGATAAAAATACATAAATTATATCTTCATCGGGGTCAGCCCATGCATAAGTTCCCGTAAAACCAGAATGTCCAAAACTATTCATCGATAAGCAGCCACAAGTAGGACCCAAATCTTCAAGTTGTGGTTTATCGAATACAATTCCGCGTCTAACTTCATCATCACAATAATAGCAGGTATTAAATTTATCGATGGTTTCTGGTAACAAGTATTGTTTTCCTGCATAATTTCCACCTGTATTATACATCATCATTATTTTGGCAACGTCTTCAGCATTACCAAATAATCCAGCATGTCCACCCACTCCACCTAACATAGCAGCACCTTGGTCGTGCACAGTTCCTTGTACAATTTGCTTGCGCCAAAGTAAGTCGTTTTCTGAAGGGACTATTTGTTCTAATTTAAAATAATTTAAAGGGAAATACCGTAAGTTTTCCAATTGCATGCTTCCATAAAAAAAGCTTTTAGCAAGTTGATTTATAGGTTTACCATAAATATTTTCTAAGTAAGGCTTTATTATATAAAATGGCAAATCGCTATACTTGTATTCTTGTTTATTAAGTAATTCAGAATTTTTAATTTCTTTATAGATGCTGTCTTTATAGTCTGTACGTAAAAACAATTGCGATGCTACTGGTATTGAAAATTCTTCTGAATAATTGGGTTGATAATACGTATCAAAATTATCTAAAGTATTTTTATAAAATGGTATCCAAGATTGCAAACCTGCGTAATGCGAAAAAAGTCTTTTTAAAGATAAATTTGCCTTATTTGTCGATTTATATTCTTCCAAAATATCACCTAACTTAGAAGTTTCTATATCTAGATACGCTTGCTCCTGAGCAAGCATTAAGATGGGAAGCGTTCCTAAAATTTTGGTTAAAGAAGCCAAATCGTATATACTATTGCTCGTAACTGGAATTTTACGTTCGTAAGTATGGTAACCAAAGTTTTTTTGATACACAATTTCGTTTTCTTTTGCCACTAAAATTTGAAAACCAGGTGCCATTTTTTCTGCTAAAATTTCATCTGCTATGCTATCAATCTTAGAAAAAATAGAATAATTAAAATTCTTATTTATCGGGTTAGCATAGCCAAACAAATTAATGGCTTTAGTTTGTAAACCTGTTCCTTCGGGAAAGGAATTTCGAATACTAACCGGTAATTTTCCTGAAATAGGTTTTGCCCCAAATAGCATTTGAGCTGCTAAACTTTGCGCGATTTCAGTATTTTGATAAGCTTGTAAAATCACTTCTGTATTGATATAGCTTTGTAAGTCTGAAAGCGCGTAAGGACTAGAAAAATTAACTAAATAAACCCTGTTATTTTCACTGATAAAGTCGATAATTTCTTTGTCACTTTTAGATAAGGCATAAGATTTCCAAGGATTTGAATTAGAAACATGGTAACCGATAATGACCTGATCGTACTTTTCAAGATTATTTTTATTTGAAGCTTCCTTCAACGAAATTTGATCGATTTGATGGTATGTATTCAGTCTATTCAAAAAAGCCTGTCCATCCGCATCTCCTAATTTTAAATAGGCCATTTTTTCTTTATGGTTATTTAGGATAGGTAAAGCAGCCATATCATTTTTAACTAAAGTAATTGCATTTTGAAAGGCTAACTCTTCTATCGCTTCATTTTCAATTGTATGTAAATCTTCATATAAATGCTTTGTATTTACCAATCTATTTTCATGAAGGCCGGCTAAATACTTCGCCATCAGGATTTTTTTTACCGAATTCGCCAAACGCTTTTCAGAAAAAACTTCATCAACATAAGCTGCATGTATTTCTTCGATAGCTTGCGGTATATCTTCTGAAATTAACAACACATCGTTACCCGCTAAAAATGCATCTAAATCTACTTTTCCTGGTTTACTATACTGGCTTACGCCCTTCATATTTAGGGCATCGGTAATAATTAAACCTTTAAATTGAAGTTCGTTTTGAAGCAAATTAGTAACAACTTTTTGCGATAAAGTTGTGGGCAAACCCGATTTTGTTTCTAAAGATGGTACGTTGAGATGAGCTACCATGACACTGTGAACACCAGCTTCAAAAAGCTTATGAAAGGGATACAATTCTACTTCACGAATACGTTCTTCAGTAAATTCAATACTAGGTAAAGTTTTATGCGAATCTTGAGAAGTATCGCCATGCCCTGGAAAATGTTTTGCATTGCTCAACACACCAGCATCGCGCATTCCTTGCATAAATGCAATGGCGTTGTTGGCAACACGCACTTTATTTTCACCAAACGAACGATTTCCAATTATAGGATTTTGGGGGTTGGTATTTAAATCGGCAACCGGGGCAAAATTAATGTGAACCCCTAAACGTTTGTTGTGTTTACCAATTTGGTAACCTACTTTTTGAACTATTTCTGGATTTTGAATGGCTCCAAGAGTCATGTTCCAAGGAAAAGCAAAAGTTGAATCTAAGCGCATAGCCAAACCCCATTCTGCGTCCATACCTATTAGCAATGGCACTTTAGAAGCATTTTGGTAAGTATTGTTTAATTTAGCTTGCCGAACAGGTCCACCCTTAGAAAAAATAATCCCGCCAATACCATAATTTTCGATTAAGAATTTTGCTTTATTGGTATGCTTATCGTCTTTTTCTGAAAAAACATCGACCATAAAAAGCTGTGCAATTTTCTCTTTGGTACTTAGGCTTTGGTAAACTGAATCGACCCATTTTTGCTGAGCTTTTTCATTTTCAGCCAACAAAGGATTGATTTGTGCAATAGTTTCAGCGCATATAAAAAAACAAGTGAATAGGAAAATCCAGCTAAATTTAGTGTTTATCATGAAATTTACTTAAAGTAAGCGCTTATGCCAAGATTCCGTCATGGGAACTTCCCAAAACTCGTTAAATTCTTGTTTAGTATGTACTAGGTTATTAAAGACAATTGTATTAGGAGAAACCGACTTGTTTTTCACCATTTTTTTAAATTCCTTTAAATCTTTATAAGCAATAAACTTACCTTGTTTAAAACTCACATTCATTCGGTCTAACAATTCTACATCGTAGGTTTTTTCTAATCCTTGAATAAAGTGCACAGAAGCATCTATAGAACAACCCGATGCGGTAGATTCGTTTTGGTCTAGACCAAAAACAATAAAACGATTGTAAGGCAATTGAAACCCAGCTTGAAGCTGTGCACCATGGGCAGTCCATTCTTCTAAAAAAGCCGAAATTCGAACTTTCAATTCTGCTACTTCATCTTCTGTAAAAGTTCGGTTGCATTGGTATACCCAAATGCGTGAATCATCTGGTAAGGCATTAAAGTCTATTAGCATATTTAAAGGTCTTCAGCATTAGCAATCATTTCGGCAACATCAAGGACTTCAATCGAATCTTCTTTTTCTTTATTTTTAACACCGTCGGACATCATGGTGTTGCAAAATGGGCATCCAGCAGCAACTACATCAGGTTTGGTTTCCAAGGCTTCTTCAGTACGGTGAATGTTTACTTCTTTGTCTCCTTTTTCGGCATCCTTAAACATTTGCGCGCCTCCTGCTCCACAACACAAACCTCGGCTTTTGCACGATTTCATTTCAACAAGTTCGACTTCTAGTTTACGCAATAAATCCCTTGGTGCTTCATATTCATCGTTAGCTCTACCCAAGTAACACGGATCATGAAAAGTAATTCGTTTACCCTTGTATTTACCACCTTCCACTTTTAACCTTCCTTCATTTAAAAGGGATTTTAAAAACTGGGTGTGGTGCATCACTTGGTAGTTTCCACCGAGTTCGGGGTATTCATTTTTTATGGTATTGAAACAATGTGGGCATGCAGTGACTACTTTTTCAATTTCGTAGGCATTCATCACTTCAATATTAGTCATGGCTTGCATTTGAAAGAGAAACTCGTTTCCAGCTCTTTTAGCTGGATCGCCAGTACAGCCTTCTTCAGCTCCTAAAACAGCAAAATCTACTCCTGCTTTATGCAATAACTTTACAAAAGCTTTGGTTATTTTTTTGGCTCTGTCGTCGAAACTTCCTGCACATCCAACCCAAAATAATACTTCAGGTTTTTTGTTTTCTGCCATATATTGTGCCATTGTTGGCACTGAAATCTGTTCGCTCATAAAGCTTTATTTTATTCTTTAAACACTTCTATAGTTACATTTTTTTCGATTAAGTCTGTAAACTTACCTTTGTAGCGTGTTGCTCGTACTAAGTGGTTATCGATCCAGTGGTAATTTCCACCCCGTGGTTTACCCATTAATAGCGAATGGTATTTAAAGCCATTATCTGTAAGCCATTTTTCAGTAATTGCGCGATGATCTTCTGTTCTGGAAGTAAAAAAACAAATTCGGTGTCCTTTTTCAAACCATCTATTAACTGTCGCTAAAGCATCTGGAAAAGCTATGCAGGTTGCCATTCTTTCAGGTTCTTCATTAGGAACGTCTTCGGTAATGGTACCATCTATATCAATTAAATAATTTTTTACATCGTCTGGTAAAACTGGACTAATATATTCATCTCCAGCTTTTGCTTTTTTCAATAAATCATCACTCATAAACTTAGTTTTATACACCTTCTTCTGCCCATTTTAATCGGTCTTGCTGATTATATGGCCAAGGTGCAGCGTTATTTTCAATATTACTCATTGCATTATTTAATTCTGATGGAGCAGCACTTTGTTCCATAACCAAGTATTGACGCATGTCCATAATAATCGATAATGGATCAATACCAATTGGACAAGCTTCTACACAAGCATTACAAGTTGTACATGCCCAAAGCTCTTCTCGTGAAATATAATCGTCTAAGAGTTGCTTTCCATCGTCTTGAAACTCACCTTTGTTTTTATTTAAATTGAGTCCGACTTCTTCTAAACGATCACGGGTGTCCATCATTATTTTTCGAGGTGAAAGCTTTTTTCCTGTTTGATTTGCAGGACATTCTGATGTGCATCTTCCACATTCTGTACAGGTGTAAGAACTTAAAAGTTGAAACCAGTTTAAATCGGTTACATCTGAAGCGCCAAATTTTTCGGGTATTTCTTCAGCATCATCTTCAGCGAATTCTGCAAATGGGTCGGCATTGGGATCCATCATTAACTTCACTTCGTTGGTAACCGATGCTAAATTTTTAAATCTTCCCTTTTGCTCTAAATTGGAATAATACACATTTGGGAAAGCTAATAAAATGTGTAGATGTTTAGAATAGTATAAGTAATTCAAGAAAATTAAAATTCCTATAATATGAGCCCACCACGCACTGCGTTCTAGCACCACTAAAGATGGGTTGGACATATTTTCAATTAAAGGCAAAATAAATTGACTAATAGGATAAGCCCCTGCTTCTACGTAACCTTGGTATTCGTTAAGTTGCAATTGGTAATCGGCCGCATTCATGGTTAAAAACAAAAGCATCAACACAACTTCAAAATACAAAATGTAGTTGGCATCGTTTTTTGGCCAGCCTTTTAATTCTTTAGAAAGAAAACGCTTTATATTCATTACATTTCTTCTTATCCAAAAAATGATTACTGAAAGCAATACTAAAAAGGCTAAGATTTCGAAGCTACCGATTAAAAAATTATAAACTGGACCTAAAAATGAAAAAACACGGTGCGTGCCAGCGATTCCGTCGATAATAATTTCTAAAACTTCAATGTTTATAATTACGAATCCTACATACACAATAACATGAAGAAAACCTGCAATAGGACGCGTAAGCATTTTGGATTGGCCTAAAGCAACACGCATCATTTTTTTAAATCGCTCTTGTTTTTTATCTTTTCGTTCTACATCTTTTCCTAGTAAAATATTTCTTCTGAGTTGCTTCACATTTTTTACAAAAAAAAGGACGGCAGCGCTAAAGGCTAGCAAAAAAATTATTTGTGGTAAATACTGCATATTGTTTATTTTTTCTCTTCTGGTTTAGAATATTCTTTATCTTTTTTACCAAAAATAGAAAAATGCACATATCGCTTTGGATTCAGCTTCATATCTTCTAACAATTCTTCCAATTGTTTAGTAGATGCTTCTAAATTATTGTACAATTTTTCATCTTTTAGTAACTTACCCATATTACCTTCACCATTTTGAAGACCTTTTGCAAGCCCATTCAAATTTTCAAGTGTTTCAGAAAGATTTGCAATGCTTTCGCTGATGTTAGCATTTGCGAGTGTATCGGATATATTTACTAGATTTTCGGATGCTTTATTAAAATTGCTAAGTGTTTCAGAAAAATTAGTTTTATTATTTTTTAATAGCAGATTGGCTTCTTCTGAAGTATTTTTAAAAGAAACCAGTGCTTCATCTAAATGAGTAACTGAATTTTTTAACGAAGTCCTAGTTTCAGCATCAAAGATCTTATTAATTGATGTTAGCAGAGTATCTAAATCAACTAAAGTATTTTCCATTTTTTGCTGTAATGGAGCTAACTTATCATTAACCAATTCCATTAAGCCATCGTCTACTTGGCCAGGTAGTGTATCTCCAGATTTTGCGATTTCTTGGATATTGTAATCTGGAACTATAGCCATGGATTTACCTCCTATAAAATCGCCACCATAAATTTTAGCAATTGAATTTTTTGAAAAATTAAAATCGTTATTAATACTTAAAGTTACTACTATTTTTCCGCTTTCATTTAAAAAACGAATATTGGACACTGTACCAATGCGCAAGCCATTAATGGTAATTTCGGAAGATTGGCTTAAACCTTCTACATCGTCGTAAACTACATAAAATGTTCTAGATTGTTCAAAAAGGTTTTCTCCTTTTAAGTAGTTGTACCCAAAAATAACCAGCAATACTGCTGTAATACCTAGAAGTCCAACTTTAAATTCGTTTGTAATTTTCAAAATAATCGATTTATTAATTTGCTAATTTATGAATCTTATTTAGTTCATTTTTGATTTTAAAGCTTTACTTAACGAAATTTTTTCACCTAGTGCATTGTCGTATGCCACAATAAATGCAGATGTAAAACCTTTTTTCTTTACATGCTCTAAATTATCTTCAGCTTCTATATAATCTAATGTAGATTTATAGTAATATCTGTAAAAACGACCGTCGTATTCGCGCGTAAGGTTTTCTAATCCTTTAAAATTTTGTGGAGTCGGATCTAATTTACTGGAGCCTGCTGCTACTTGCACTTTAAAAACAATACCATCTTCTACCTGAACATCTTCAACATTTTCTTTTTGTTCTTGTTTAATTTTGCTTACTTCTTCTGTGATGTCAATAATATTTATATTTTCTTTATATTGTATTACTGCATCAACAATTTGTTTAGCTAACTGGTATTTTCCACTTTCTGATTTTAAGTAATCCGCATCGACTTTATTTGTTATAAAGCCTAGTTCTACTAATATGCTTGGCATGTAAGTTTCTCTTAACACCAAAAAGTTATCTTGTCTAACACCTCTATCTTTTTGCTTTAATTTTTGAATTACATTATTTTGTACGTAGCTAGCTAATAAGATACTTTGATCTAAGTATTCTTCTTGCATAAGCATATATGTTAAAATAGATTCAGGTGAATTAGAATTGTAATTACTATAAGTTACTTCGTAATCTTCTTCTAAGTAAATTGCCGAATTTTCTCGCATTGCGGTGTTTAAATTATCTTTGGTACGGGCTATACCAAATACAAAGGTTTCAAAACCACGTGGATTTACACTACTAACCCCATTACAATGTATAGAAACAAATAAGTCGGCCTTACTTTTATTTGCAATGTCTGCTCTTCTTTTTAAGCCAATAAACTCGTCGGTAGTTCGGGTATATAGAACTTCAACATCATCTCTTTTGGCTAACAAAGCACCAATTTTTAAGGTAGTAGACAACGCAACATCTTTTTCTTGCAAGCGATTGCCAATGGTTCCAGGATCTTTCCCACCGTGTCCTGCATCTAAAACTACTTTTATTTTATTGGAATAATCTTGTGCGTAGCAAGTTTCTTTTTGTAATACAAGCAAGCTTATAAACATACTAAAAGCCAGCCATTTTATTGCATTCATATTAAAAATAGACAAAGACATAAAGATAGGATTAGATATAATTTGCATTTTTAGTTTAGACATATAAAATTATATGTAATTTTGGCAATTCAATTTTGAACAATAAATTCAAAAATAGCACAATTCATCTTGCGAACAAATATACTTTATATACTTTATATATTTGGCTTGTTTTTTACTCAATTTGCTTTTTCGCAAGAAGAAGAAAAGGTTGACTTAAATAAACTTTTTCAAAAAGATTCTACTTTAAACATCGATCCATCGTTTCAACCTGCTTATGGAATCATACAAGACAGTATAGTTAAGGACTCTATACCCGAAAAAAAGAGCATGATTAGCGATATTGTAAAATCTTATGCCAAAGATTACAAACGCGTGGCACGTAAAGAAAATAAAATGTACTTGTACAATGAAGCCAAAATTGAATATGAAGATATGGTTATTGAAGCAGGCGAAATTGTATTAGATAACACAACCAGCGAAGTTATAGCGCGTGGCATATCAGATTCTACAGGATACAAACAGCTGCCTGTTTTTAAGCAAGGTACAGACGAAATTAACCCAGACTCTTTACGTTATAACTTTAACACAGGAAAAGCCCTGGTTTACAATTCGAGAACTCAACAAGGTGGGTTTACCGTACGTGGACCGGTTTCAAAACGAGAAAACGATTCTGTATTTTTTATTAAGAATGCGAAATTTACTACAGATGATGATGTAGACAATGCTGATTATTACTTTAAAGCAAACCGAATTAAATTTGTACCCAATAAAAAAATTGTAACCGGTTTAGTGCAAATGTATATTGTAGACGTGCCTATGCCGCTTGCTTTGCCTTTTGGTTATTTTCCAATGGTAGATAAGGCTACATCTGGCTTTGTTTTACCCTCGTTTGGAGATAATCGTCAACGCGGATTTTTTTTAATGAATGGTGGTTATTACTTCGCCATTAATGATTATGTAGATTTATCAGTATTAGGAGACTATTACACCAACGGTAGTTGGGCTACACGAATTGATTCTGACTATAACTTAAGATATAAATTTAATGGAACAGTCAGTTTTAGGTATGAAAATCTGCTTCTAGAAGAACGCGGATTTCCAGACTTTTCTGAACAAGTAATTTACAACTTTAGATGGAACCACCAGCAAGATGCTAAAGCCAATCCCAATAGTCGATTTTCTGCTTCTGTAAATATAGGAAGTAGTCGTTTTTTTAGAGAATCGGTAAACCAGGCCAATCAAGGAAATTTTTTGAATAACACTATGAATTCATCTATTTCTTACAACAAAACCATCGCTGCTGGACCAGGTATGAATTTAAACCTTACCGCAACTCATAGTCAAAATACCAATACGCAAGAAATTAACATGACCTTGCCTACCCTGCAATTCAGTATTAATCGTGTGTATCCTTTTGAACCTAAAACTGGTACTAAAAAAGGAATAATTCACAATATCAATTTACAGTATAACTTACGTGGAGAAAATAGAATTAGAACCACAGACGAGCGTTTTTTAACATCTGGAATGTTTAATGACCTAAACGCAGGAATGCGGCATAGCATACCTATTAACACGAACTTTAAGGTTTTTGATAACTTTAGTGTTAGTCTTAATGCCAATTACGATGAAACTTGGGTAATGCAAACTTACGAGAAACGATTTGACGAACAAACTCAAGAAGTTGTTACCGATACCATACAAGGTTTCGATTCGTACAGGACTTATAATTTTTCAACAAGTGTGGGTACTACGGTTTATGGAATGTTTCCTTTTGGAGAAAATGCAAAAATCAATGCAGTTCGGCATGTCATGCGACCGAGTATTAGTTACAATATAAATCCTGCTTTCGATCAATTTTACGATCAATTTACACGAACAGGCCTAGGCGCTAACGAAGATGAAATTATTGAATATTCTCGATTTGAAGGAAGTTTATTTGGTGCGCCAGGAAATCGATTTTCAAGTAGTATGAATTTTTCACTAGCTAACGATTTTGAAGCAAAAGTCCGAAACGACGACTCAACAGCTACTGGAGATGACCGATTTAAAAAAATTAAGTTGCTAAATAACTTCGCCTTAAGTACAAGCTATAATTTTGCAGCCGATTCGCTTAAATTTTCACCGATTGCACTTCGTGGAAATATTCCTATTGTAACCGATAAATTCAATATAAATTTAATTGCAGCTCTCGATCCTTATGCTTTAGATAACAACAACAGGAGGATAGATAAATGGAATATTGATAATGGTGGAAGTTTATTTAGATTAACTAATGCTAACGTGAGTTTTAGTTACTCTTTATCCGACAAAACTTTTGCCAAAGAAGAAGATGAAGAAGATGAAGAAGAGCCCGACCCGCTAAATGATGACACCTTTAGCAGCGGTGGACGTCCAGATGATTTATTTGGTAACGGGCAAATGATGAATGACCCCAGGTCTCAAAGGAGGCAACAAGATAAAAAACCAAAAGAAGACGAAAACGAATACTACAATTACAAAATTCCTTGGAATTTAAATCTATCGTATACCATGACCTATGGAAACCAAACAAGACAAAACCAAATTACATCACACTCCGTAATGTTTTCTGGCGATATTGAGCTTTCCCCGCAATGGAAAGTTGGAGTTTCGTCTGGTTACGACTTGGCTAATCGTGGTTTTACTTTTACTCAACTACGATTTAACCGAGATTTAGGCAGTTGGAACATGAGCTTAAATTGGACGCCTATTGGTCCAAGAGAATCTTGGTTTTTCTTTATAGGAATTAAAGCCAATATGTTGCGCGATTTAAAATTTGATAGAAACCGAGAACCAAACCGAAGACTTAACTAAAAATAGATGAAAAAAAATATTACTACCGAAAAAGCACCTCAACCCATTGGTCCGTATAACCAAGCTATTGTTTTCAACAATATGGTTTTTACATCAGGACAAATTGCTATTAATTTAGAAACTGGAAACTTAATTAAAGCTAGTATTGAAGAAGAAACCATCTTAGTTATGGAACATTTATCTGAAATACTACAAGCTGCAAATTCTAATTTTGAAAATGTAATAAAGGTAAGCATATTTGTGAAAGATATGCAAGATTTTGATGCTATTAATGCTGTATATGCAGCATATTTTGAAGACATGTTGGCGCCTGCAAGAGAAACTGTACAAGTTGTCCAACTTCCTAAAAATGCAAATGTTGAAATAAGTATGATTGCTGCTGTAAACTAAACCTATGCAACTCGAGCTATTAGATTGGTCGCTTATAATTGGATTCTTTGTAATTAGCCTTGGTATTGGCATATTTGCTGCCAAACAGAGTGGTAAAAACAGTGAAAACTTTTTTTTATCGGGTAGAAACATGCCCTGGTGGTTGCTTGGTATTTCGATGGTGGCTACAACTTTTGCAGCAGACACACCAGGATTAGTTGCTGGAATAGTTCGTGAAGATGGTGTAGCAGGAAACTGGATTTGGTGGTCTTTTTTACTCACCGGAATGCTGACTGTCTTTTTTTATGCCAAATTATGGCGAAAAACGAATATAACTACTGATTTAGAATTTTATGAATTACGATATTCGGGAAAAAGCGCGGCATTTTTAAGAGGATTTAGAGCCCTATATTTAGGGGTGATTTTCAACATTATTATCATGGCAACGGTTTGCCTAGCAGCTATAAAAATAGGTCATGTAATTTTCGATTTTTCTGCTTTACAATCCTTACTTATTGCTTGTAGTGTTACCTTAGTGTATTCAACTTTGGGCGGCTTAAAAGGAGTTTTATTAACCGATTTTGTACAGTTTATTATTGCAATGACAGGCAGTATTTGGGCCACAATTTATTTGGTTAATCTACCTGAAGTAAATGGAATAGAAAATCTGATTTCTCATCCATTAGTAGAAAGTAAAACTTCATTTTTTCCTGATTTTAGCGAACCTCAATTATTTGTGCCTTTGCTCGTAATTCCTTTGGCTGTTCAATGGTGGAGTGTTTGGTATCCTGGAGCAGAACCTGGTGGTGGTGGATATATTGTACAACGTATGTTGGCAGCTAAAAATCAAAATCACGCTACTAAAGCTACTCTGTTTTTTACAATTTTTCATTACGCAGTTCGTCCTTGGCCATGGATAATTATGGGTTTAGCATCTATTATTCTCTTTCCAGATTTAAACAGTTTAGCAAAAGCCTTTCCGCATTTAGATGAAAGTTTCGTTAAAAATGATTTAGCCTATGCCGCAATGCTAAAATACTTACAGCCTGGTTTACTGGGTTTGGTAGTAACTTCTCTAATTGCTGCATTTATGAGCACTATTTCTACTCACTTAAATTGGGGAAGCAGCTATGTAGTAAACGATTTTTACACCCGTTTTATAGCACCGAAAGCAAGTGCTAAAAAACAAGTGTTAATAGGAAGACTTAGTACAGTATTAATGATGGTTGCAGCTGCTCTACTTGCTTTAATTTTAGAAGAAGCCAAAAAAGCATTCGATTTGCTTTTGCAAATTGGAGCCGGTACAGGCTTGTTATTTATATTAAGGTGGTATTGGAAACGCATTAATCCATACAGTGAAATTACAGCGATGTTAGTTTCTTTTGTAATTGCTTTGGTTTTTTTCTTAGATGAAACATATGAGTGGGAATTGTTTCACTTTTTAGCTTATCAAAAATTAATTATTGGTGTAGTTTTAACTACAATTGCCTGGGTTAGCGTAAGCTTCCTTACTTCTCCAGTAAATGCATCTAAGCAAAAAGACTTTAATACTAAAGTTTTTGGTAATGTTTCTAAATTTGAAAACTTCGGCACAAAAACACTCTGCTTCTTTGCAGGTGTTATTGGTGTATATGGTATTTTATTTGCTTCTGGTTTTTTTATATACCAAGACTTAATTTATGGTATAATTTGTAGTATAGTAGCAATCTTCTGTTTTTATTATATTCATTTGAAATGGAAAATAATTGTTCGTTAACTCAATTTAAACCAATTTTGGCATTATACTTTATTTGTCTTTTATTTCTGTAATAATAAATTCACTTCTACGGTTTTGTTGATGCTCTTTTTCTGAACAATCTACATCATCTTTACAGTGATTAACTATTTTTGATTCCCCATAGCCTTTGGCTGTTATTCTATTTTCACTAATTCCATTTTTAATAATCCACTCTTTTGTAGATTGGGCTCTATTTTGAGAAAGTTTTTGATTATAGCTTTTACTGGCCCGACTATCGGTATGCGAACCAATTTCAATAGAAACATCTGGGTAACTTTTTAAAACACTTACAATTTTAGCTAATTCTATTGCAGCATCAGGTCGAATAACATATTCATCTAAATCAAAATATATCTTTTCAATTTCAATGATTTTACCAATATCCTTTCCCAATGCTACTGCTTTCATTCGCTTGGCTAAAGGAACAATTAAGGTGTCTTTTTGTAATAATACAGATTTTGAAATAGGTATTTCTTTTACTTCATAATTTTCTTTTATAAAACGCAAATACATTTTAGCAACATCTTTGTTTTCAGATAAGCTTACATTTCCATTTACATCGGTAGAATCTAGTTTTATTTTTTGATAAGATGAATTGTAAATTTCAAACTTTACTTTGGCTAAATTCTCTCCATTTTCTTCATCAATTACACGTATTTCTTTAATTAATAAATCATCAAAATTAGGCAAATAACGCTGTTTGATGCGGTAAATATTATCACGTTTGTATTTTCCTACACTGCGATTTGTTGAAAAGAAACCGGTTAAGCTAGAATCGATAATTAAAGCAAAGTCGTCGAACTTGGAGTTTATGCCTGCACCCAAATTGGTAATTTTAGGAAAGGATTGGTCGGGTTGTTTTTCGGCTGCAAATAAATCTAAGCCACCCAAGCCCAAATGTAAATTAGATGCAAAGTATAAGATATTGTTGTATGCCATAAAAGGAAAACTTTCTGTTCCACTTGTGTTTACAGGTTTCCCAAGGTTTTCTGGCTCTCCAAACAAATCCTTTTCTAATAGTTTAACGCGCCAGATATCGGCTTTACCAAAACCACCTGGGCGGTCGGAAGCAAAATATAAATAATCTTCATCTGGACTCAGTGTTGGGTGTGCAGTATTAAATTCGTTGCTGTTAAAAGGTAATTCTTCTATATTTTGCCATGTACCATCTACAAAGGAAGCTTTATAAATCTTTAAAATTTGTTGTCCTTCAATATTAGTAGACCTTTCATTATTAATAAAAGCATTTCTTGTAAAAAACACAGTTTTAGCATCTTTTGTAAAACAAGTTGAAGACTCGTGATAGACCTGCGTATTAAGCTGGTTGGTAAACTTTTTAACTTGGCTTAATTCTTTAGTACGCTTATCCATTTCTGCAACATACAATTGGGTAAAAGGAGAATCGTCCCATTGGTGTCGATTTTTTTTAAAATTACCTGTATCTCGAGCCGATGTAAATACTATTTTATTTTGATAATAACTCGGTGCATAATCCATTTCTAAGGAGTTAATAGCTGTTACACCAATGCTATAATCTTCACTTTTAGCTTCAATTTTTTGTAAATAATCTAATGTGTAATCTTCCTGTGCTAATTCGTCTGGAAATTTAGCTTTAAATTGTTTTAGTAAACTATTAGCTTCATTGTACCGATTAACCGATTTTAAACTGTGCAAATATCGTAGGTAATGTTCTTCATGTAAAGTATTTGGGTAACGCCTAAATAAAAGTTTGTATTTAGGGTAAGCGCTCCTATAATCACCTTGAAAAAAATAAGCATCGGCGGTTTTTTTCAAAATTTGCTCGCTAGTAACTCCATTTTGTATTAATGTTTTATAAATGGCAACTACATCTACATAAGCTTTATTTTGATTATGCTTTTCTGCTTTTTCTTCATACCATTTCTGAGCAACAAGCGGTTGGAATGGTACAAAAATCAACCAAAAAACAAAAAACAAAAATGATATACTTCGTTGCTGCATAATTAGAAAAATCGGGGTGAAATTAATTTGCTTTTTCGGTTAAATAATTCGAAACGAATAAATAATTCGTGACTTCCTGAATGGTATTGTTGTAAAGAAGTAGTTTCTATATCGTATGCATAACCTATGAAGCATTTTTGATTGACTTGAAATCCAGCTAAAAAGCTAGCCGAAGCATCCCAACGCCAAGCTGCTCCTAAAGTAAATTTTTCATAAAATAAAAAATTTGCACTTAAATCTATTTGCAATGGCGAACCCTCTTGAAGCTTTAAAAAGCTAGCTGGCTTGAATTTTGTGAAGGGAAAAATATCGAACACATAACCACCATAAAAATAAGCGGTAGGTCTGTAAACAGAGATAGCTGTAAACGAATTACTATCTAAATTACTACGTTGCAGTATAGCTGGAACAGATAAACCCATAAAGCTTTTTTCTGAATGCAAAAATAAACCAGCTCCTATATTAGGATTAAATTCGCTATTAAAATTAGATAAAAGCGGATCGTTTGCTTGCTGTGGATTTAATCGGTTATTACTTATATTAAAAATATTAGCATTAAAACGCAATCCGAATGATAGCCTAAATTTTTTGCTGATTTGAATCCAATAAGAAACATCTACAGATGCATTGGTTTCATCGATTGGACCAATACTTTCTGACAAAAAATTAAGTCCGAAACCTAGTTTTGAATTCTGAATAGGTGTATGTGCAGAAAAAAGGTAGGTTTCAGGCGCATTATCAAAACCAAGCCACTGCGACCTGTGCATGGCAAACAAACTCAAAGCTCCGCGATTTCCAGCAAAAGCAGGGTTTATACTTTGGTTGTTATACATGTATTGAGAAAACTGTGCATCTTGCTGAGCAATTGCTCGGTTAGTTACTACAAAGCAAATAAAAATTGAGACTAGCAAAATGTTTTTGTGCTTCAACATCAATTTTCCCTTTTAATAAACAGTGTTCCTTTTTCTGTGATTTTTTCTTCTTGGTTGGTGTATTGAATAATGTAAAAATATACTCCAGAAGGTAAACCTTCATCGCTGTTGTAAATTGCCCTTGCAGAAGAATTTCCTGTAAAAACAACATCTTGATTATCGTACGATTTTGCACTAAATACTTCTACTCCCCAGCGGTTAAAAATTTTAACTGTATTATCTGGATAACAAGCTATTCCTTCAATTACAAAAACATCGTTAATGCCATCGTTGTTAGGAGTTATGGTATTAAATATACTTACATCGCAAGGTGGTATAGGTACTTCAGTAGGATTATTTTCAATAAAAAATTCGTTATCAGACAAATCAGTAATTTCTTCATCTAACAAGGTATAACCAATTGCCGTTGCTTGATTAATAACTTTCCCAATAGCAAAATCGGACAATTGCACATTATATTCTGCAGAAAAATTTGTTTCATTTTCTTCTTCCACGAGTAGCGTAATTGGCTCTCCAAAAAGACGCAAGCCTGGTAAATTGTCTTCAATACGTACCGAAAACAAATCTACGTTTCCCGTGTTTTTAATATTGAAGTTATATTGAATTAAACTTCCTAAGTTTAGGTTTTCTTCATTAAATGAAGCTTCTTTTATTAGTGATAATTCAGGATTTTGGGGTAATAAAACCACGTTACAATCAGGGCAATTTGAATTGTAAAAAGGGTGATTTTCGTCTAAAACATTCGAATTATCTGAAAGCCTTGAGAAATCAAATTCAGCATATGCATAATTAATTGAAGCGGTATTATATAAAGCCCCACGATTTATATCATCTTGAGTTATAAAATAAGGAAGTTCGAAACTAAAACTTTCATTTGGTGCAAGAATTAAGTCTGCCAAGCCTTCTATTTCATAATTTTCAAAGAAATTGTCTATAAAAACAAATTCATTTAAATTAACAAATCCGTTATTAATGATTTCAAAAACATAACGTACTTCATCTCCTACTTGTGCTTCATTTTCATCTCCCAAATAAATCCCTTGTTTTGTAAAGCTCAATTCTGGTTCAACCAAAGGAGCGCGGATAGGCTTAAAAAAAACTCCAGAATCATAAATTGAATCTGCTGTGTCTGCCAATGCAATTTTAACTTGATAAGTTTCACCAGGCAAAAGATTTATGGCGGTAGATTCTATTAAAGTGGTTAACCCGTTAAACTCAACATCTACAAGAAAAGGTCCAGGCTGATTTAAAGGATTTTCTTCTCCAGTATTTAAATGACCATTATTAATATACAATTCTGTTTGATTTAAATCTACATTTGCTTCACTCGAACCAAAAAATCCTAAAACTCCACCGTTTACAAAATTTACTGCTGTTGGGTTTCCGCTAGTTGGTATTTTAGCTATGTTTTCAGCACCTTCAATTCCAGGACCTTCAATAAATATTGCAAAAACATCATTATAAATACTACCAACAAAATCAGGATACTCTTCTGAAGCAAATTGGTAAGAAAAGACTATAGAGTTACTTAAATTCCCAAGACTTACATCAAATTGAAAAAGCACAACATCAAAAGTAGCACTTTCTTCGATAGACTGTAAATCTTCATCTTCGTAGAAAATATTATTAGTTGAACTAGAATTACTACTAGCATTTACTTGAGACAATTCTGTATTTACATCTCCCGTAGAAAAATAGACCCCACTATCCATAAGAAAATTTGGGTTTATAAAATCTTGTTCAAAAAGAGCTATTTGAGACTCTGGATTACCAGATAAAATAACAAGGTTAGAAATTTGTAAGTTTTCACCTTCTAAAGCTTCAATTAAATTAGTTAAAGTTGGATTTGTAGTATAATCGATTTGAGCAAATGTTGCTAATTGAAAAAAGAAGAATCCACACAAAAGCAAATACTTTTTATAAGAAGATTTTTTACTAAATAGAAACATTTACAAGTATTAAATTGCTAAATATACATAATTTAAAAGAAGCTTTCAACTCTTACAGTCCTTATAAGTATAGAACACCTAAAAGGTATTGGAAAGAAAATTAAAAGAAAATACCAGCTAATGAAATGCATTGAAAGAATGCATCTATCTATAAAAGTTGATTTTTAAGAGCGGGAGAACGGGTTCGAACTGATAACATTCAGCTTGGAAGGCTGGCTCTAAGAATTGAGCTACACCAGCATTTTAGTTTACAAATTTAGATTATGTAAAATATGAGCAACTAAAAGTTTTTGTTAATTGTAAAGCCATCTAAACTTGAAATCCTTAATAAAATGTAACTTTACAGCCAATAATTTCAAATAAATAATTCAAAATGAGTTCAAAAAAAGGAAAGGTAGAAGATTTAATTGAACAAAAATTTTTAGAAAATAGAACAATATTTTTAAACGGACAAGTAGATGGCAAATCTGCTAAACACGTAATTGACCGCTTGTTGTATTTAGACATGGACAATCACGATGAAATTAAATTTTACATCAATAGTCCAGGCGGTTACGTTACAGATGGTTTTGCAATTTACGATACCATGCAAGCCATAAAAAGTCCTGTAAGCACAATTTGTAGTGGTCTAGCCGCTTCTATGGGTTCTATTTTACTCTCTGCTGGCAGCAAAGGTAGGCGTTTTATACAGCCATTGGCCAAAGTTATGATTCACCAACCCATGGGTGGTGCTCAAGGTCAGGCTTCCAATATTGAAATTCAAGCAAAAGAAATTTTAAAAACCAAAGAACTTAGTGCAAAAATACTTGCCGAAAATTGCGGGCAAGATTTTGACAAAGTAATGGCCGATTTTAAACGTGATTATTGGATGGACGCTGAAGAGTCGATAGCTTATGGTATTGTAGACGGGCATTTTAAGGATATGTAACATGTTTATTCGGCAAGTTTCTGTTACAGATATCATTCCGATTCGGCACCAAGTATTACGTCAAGGCAAAGCAATTGAATCATCTTATTTTACAGGAGACACATCCAAAAACACCTTCCATTTAGGTGTTTTTTTAAACCATGAATTAGCTGGAATTTGTAGCCTTGTTAATCAGGAAAAAACTATAAATGCTAAGCTTTACACATATCAATTAAGGGGTATGGCTGTATTAGACAAATTTCAAGGAAAAAAAGTAGGCACTTCGCTAATGCATTTTATTCCTGACTTTTTAAAGTCAAAATCCAATAGTAACTTATGGTGTAATGCAAGAACCAGTGCAGTTTTGTTTTACGAAAAATTTAATTTTGTAAAACAGGGCGATGTTTTTGAAATTCCAGATGTGGGTCCACACCAATTGATGCATATTACCTATGAATAGAAGAACATTTGTTGAATACCTTGGTTTTTCGTTTGTCATGTTAAATTCCTTATCGAGTTTAGCTTCTGTTTTTAAAACTAATGAAAAAGATTTCTTAATAGGAAAAAGCAAAACTTCGATTTTTAAAAAAACAGGAACACATTTTCTAGAAAAAGAAACAGCATTGCAGTTTCAATTAATGCAAAATGCCGCTCTACAGGATGGTATTGAAATTGAAATAGCTTCCGCTTTTAGAAGTTTTTCAAGACAAAAGAAAATTTTTGAAAGCAAGTTTGAAGCGCTTCAAAAAGAAAACAAAACAGCTCTTGAAGCCATTCAGCAAATTATTCGCTATTCATCCATACCAGGTACATCTCGCCATCATTGGGGTACGGAAATTGATATTATTCAGAAAATAGATAAGAATTTATATAAAGGCGATGTACTATCAACTTCACATTTTAGCAAAGGGGGAGCTTTCTACAATTTGCATTTATGGATGCAAAAAAATGCAGCTTCATTTGGGTTTTACTTAAGTTACACCGATGCAAAAGATAGAACTGGTTTTTTGTATGAGCCATGGCATTATTCGTATTTACCAAGTTCTAAAAAATATTTAAAAGCCTATCTTCAATACAATATGCAAGACCTTATTCAAACTGAAAAAGTAAAAGGTTTTCAAGCCTTAGATAGAGAATTTTTCAACAATTATTTTACCAAATATATATTAGGAATTAACCCGATTTTAAAGTAAAACTAGCAAACAAGTTATGCTAAACCACAAGAATGCTTATTTTAGCAAAAACAAACAAAAAACATGGGTAAAAAAGTAATCTTAACTATTTTAGATGGCTGGGGAATTTCTCCAAATCGACAAATTTCTGCAGTAGACCAAGCCAAAACGCCTACCATGGACGGATTGTACAAAACCTATCCGTATGCGACTTTACGAACTGACGGCCTGCATGTTGGCTTACCGGAAGGCCAAATGGGAAACAGCGAAGTAGGACACATGAATTTAGGTGCCGGCAGAATTGTTTATCAAGATTTGGTGAAAATTAATATGGCTGTAGAAAAAGATACTTTAAAAAATGAACCTGTTTTAAAACAAGCCTTTCAATATGCTAAAGAAAATGATAAATCTATTCATTTTTTAGGCTTAGTGAGTGATGGTGGTGTGCACTCACACACTAAACATGTAGAAGGCTTGGTAAAAGCTGCAGAAGATTATGGTGTTTCGAAAAAATATGTGCATGCTTTTACCGATGGTAGAGATGTAGACCCAAATTCTGCCAAAAGTTTTATAGAAGAATTGCTCCCTATCTTAAAAGAAAACAATGCTAAATTAGCTACAATTATTGGTAGATATTTTGCAATGGATCGAGATAAACGCTGGGAACGTGTTAGCAAAGCCTACCAATTACTGGTTCATGGTAAAGGAGAAGCCAGCGAAAATGCAATTGCTGCAATACAAAAAAGCTATGATCAAAATATAACCGATGAGTTTATTGAGCCTATTGTATTAACAGAAAAAAATCAAGCTATTGCTAAAATTAAAAATGGCGATGTGGTTATCTTTTTTAATTTTAGAACCGACCGTGGAAGACAACTCACTCAAGCTTTAAGTCAACAAGATTTTCCAGATTTTAACATGGAAAAACTAAACTTACATTATGTAACTATGACAAAGTATGACGATACTTTTAAAGGAATAGATGTGGTTTACAAAAAAGATAATATTAAAGACACCCTAGGCGAGGTGCTCGAAAAAAATAGTAAAACCCAATTAAGAGCCGCAGAAACTGAAAAATACCCACATGTAACCTTCTTTTTTTCAGGTGGACGTGAAGATGCATTTAAAGGTGAAAAACGAATTATGGTAAACTCACCTAAAGTAGCTACTTACGATTTACAACCCGAAATGAGTGCATTTGAATTGAAGGATAAACTACTTGCAGAAATTGAGAATAAATCTAGCGACTTTATGTGTATTAATTTTGCTAATCCTGATATGGTAGGACATACCGGTGTTTTTGAAGCAGCTGTAAAAGCCTGTGAAACTGTAGATGAATGCTTAGGCGAATTAGTAAAAAAAGCCGAAGAAAACAATTATAGCATGATTGTAATTGCCGATCATGGCAATTCTGAAACTATGTTAAATCCAGATGGAAGTGCAAATACAGCCCACACGACCAACCCAGTCCCCATTATTTTAATCGACCCAGAAATTAAACAAATTAAAAATGGTATTTTAGGAGATATTGCTCCTACGATCTTAAAATTAATGGACGTAAAACAACCTGAACTAATGACTCAAAAACCACTTGTATAATGCAAATTGTAAAAATATACAGCTTAATTATTTTAAGCTCTTTAAGCCTATTTTTGGAGACTTATCCTTCAGAATATTTAAATTCGATTGACCAAGAAGATATATTAATTGGAGATTTAGAAATTAGTGAAATTGAAAATTTTAATTGGTTCCAAAAAAATTACAAATCCTATAGTCCTAAAAAAGAAACTATAGATGCTATACATAAACAACTCCAACAAAAAGATATACGTATTGAAATTTATTTTGGAACTTGGTGTTCAGATAGCCAAATTGAAGTGCCAAGCATAATAAAATTAATGGAGTTAGTTAATTTTGATACATCAAAAATTAGATTAATCGGTGTAAATCGAGACAAAGTGGTTCCTAATGTAGATGAAGCAAAAGCTAAACAATTAAATGTACAAATGGTTCCAACCTTTATTATTTACAAAAATGGAAAAGAATTAAATCGCTATGTAGAATTTGCTCAAGAAAGTTTAGAACAAGATTTACTTTCCATTTTAAAAGAAGAAGGTTATAAACATAGTTATAAATTTTAAGTAAAGTATTATGATTTCAAGTTCTAAGCCCACTTTAGCTGTAGATTTTGACGGCACCATTGTTGAAAGTAAGTATCCAAAAATAGGTAAGCCTATGCTTTTTGCTTTCGAAACTTTACAAAAACTCCAAAATGAAGGTTTTCCTTTAATTCTTTGGACGTACAGATGTGGCGATCGCTTAACAGAAGCTGTTGAATTCTGTAAAGACCATGGAATTGAATTTTATGCAGTAAACAAAAGTTACCCAGAAGAAGATTTTGACGAAAGTATTAGCCGAAAAATAGCAGCCGATGTGTTTATAGACGATAGAAGTATCGGTGGCTTTATTGGTTGGGGAAATGTATATAAGGAATTGATAGGCGAAAATTTAAGCCCAGTAAAAATTCCAAAAAAAGAAAGTGGACTTAAAAAATTATTGAAAAAACTGAAGCTAAGTAAATGATTATAACAAAAAATCAAGAAGAAATTGAACTTATGCGCGAAAGCGCATTAATTGTATCTAAAACTTTAGGTATGCTGGCTAAAGAAATAAAGCCCGGTGTTACCACCCTTGAATTAGACAAAAAAGCTGAAGAATTTATACGAGACCATAAGGCCATTCCTGGTTTTTTAGGATTGTACGACTTCCCCAATACTTTATGTGTAAGTCCTAATGCACAAGTTGTTCATGGAGTACCAAACAAAAAACCATTGCAAGAAGGAGAAATAATTTCGGTAGATTGTGGAGCCATTAAAAATGGGTTTTATGGTGATCATGCCTATACTTTTGCAGTTGGTGAAGTATCTAACGACATTAAGAAATTGCTAGAAGTAACAAAAGAATCTTTATATAAAGGAATCAAACAGTTTAAACTAGGAAATCGTGTTGGCGATGTTGGTTTTGCTATTCAAAAGCATGCAGAAAAACATGGCTATGGAGTAGTACGAGAATTAGTAGGCCATGGTCTAGGTAAAAAAATGCACGAAGATCCAGAAATGCCAAATTACGGAAAACGGGGTCGAGGCAAAAAATTTATCGATGGTATGGTGGTGGCAATCGAACCTATGATTAATATGGGAAGCAAACGCATAAAGCAACTTCCCGACGGCTGGACAATACTCACATCGGATGGCCTACCTTCTGCGCATTTTGAACACGATGTAGCTTTGGTGAATGGAAAGCCAGAATTATTATCTACCTTTCATTACATTTATGAAGCACTTGGCATAACCAGCAATGAAGAAGATGAATTTAGAGTAAGTAGCACTAATTAATCGAAACTTAAGATAACAAATACAAGATAAAAACTACATTAAAGATCATTTATTCATTTTGTTTAATTTTTAACTTCATTTTTTGAACAAGAATACTAAAAATGAAATATTTTTGGTTTTGTTAAACGAAGACATGGAAAATATTAAACAAAATTTCAGCATTAAAGATTTAGAAACCCTAAGTGGTATAAAAGCGCATACCATACGCATGTGGGAAAAACGCTATGGGGTGTTGCAACCCCAGCGAACAGACACCAATATTAGGACCTATGGTGTTAATGGTCTCCAAAAAATCTTAAACATTGCGTTTCTAAATGAAAATGGTTATAAAATCTCGCGGATTTCTAAAATGAGCGAAGATGAAATATCCGAATTAGTGCAGCGCATTACAACCAGTAAGAGCAATACAAATCGTGCGGTAAAGTCGCTTAAAGTAGCGATGATGAATTTTGACCAACCTTTGTTTTTAAGAACTTACGATGGTTTATTGCAAAACCTAACCTTTAGAGACATTTACAACCAAGTTTTTATTCCTTTGCTTCAAGAAATTGGTATTTTATGGCAAGCAGGTACTATAACTCCCGCACACGAACAATTTATTTCTTCGTTAATTAAACAAAAATTATTCATTAATATTGAAATGCTACAAAAAGAACAACCTAATAAAAAAGATAAGGTTTTTGTACTTTTTCTCCCTAATGAAGAAATACACGATATTGGCTTGTTTTATGCTAATTACGAAATACTTTTGCATGGTTATAAAGTAATATTTTTAGGACAGAGTTTACCTATGGAAGATTTAGATTATCTTTCAAAATTGTTTGATAATACTGTTTTTGTAAGTTATCTTACCGTTAAACCTGAAAATGTAGAAGAATATATACATAAATTTACAAACCAAATTTGCACATCAGAATGTTGCGAATATTGGCTATTAGGACGTAAAGCACTAGAATTAATTGATAATAAAGTTAAATTACCCGAACGTGTTCGCGCCTTTAGAAATATTAATGAATTAACATTGAATTTATAGAATGCATAAAAAAATATCCATCATTGGCTCCGGCTTCTCTTCGCTTTCAGCTGCATGTTATTTAGCTAAAGCAGGACATCAAGTTGAAGTTTTTGAAAAAAATGAAAGCATTGGCGGTAGAGCTAGGCAGTTTAAAGCCGAAGGTTTTACTTTCGATATGGGACCATCCTGGTATTGGATGCCAGATGTTTTTGAACGATTTTTTAAAGATTTTGGACATCAGGTTTCAGACTTTTATCAATTAGAAAAACTAAACCCAGCATACTCCGTCTATTTCGGAAAAAATGATAAAATTGATATTGAAGACTCCTTAGAAAAAATTGCCAAAGTTTTTGAAGCCGAAGAAGAAAAAGCATCCATAAAGCTTAAAAAATTCATGGAAGAAGCAGCTGAAAATTACGACATTGCAATAAAAGACTTAGTTTATAAACCCGGAGTTTCTCCATTAGAATTAGTGAACTGGAAAACAGCCACAAAAATAGACCAGTTTTTTGGAAACATTTCTAACGATGTTGATAAAGGTTTTCAAAATGAAAGATTACGACAAATTTTAAAGTTTCCTGTGTTGTTTCTAGGAGCAAAACCAAGTGACACACCTTCCTTTTATAATTTCATGAATCATGCTGATTTTGGTTTGGGCACATGGCACCCTGAAGGTGGAATGTATCAAGTAGTTGCGGCTATGGAAAAATTAGCCAATTCGCTTGGTGTTCAATTTCATACCAAGGCTAATGTAGAAAGCATAAAAGTTGAAAACAATCAAGTTAAAGGTATTGTTTGCAACGAAAAATTTATCGAGTCGCATGTTGTGCTAAGCGGAGCCGATTACCATCACACCGAAACATTATTAGAAGAAAAGCATCGCCAATATTCAGAAAATTATTGGAAAAAGAAAACTTTTGCACCTTCTTCACTTTTATTTTATTTAGGTTTAGATAAAAAGCTAACTAATGTTAACCACCACAATTTATTTTTTGATGTGGATTTCGATAAGCATGCAGAAGAAATATATTCAGACCCAAAATGGCCAAGTGAGCCATTATTCTACGCTAACTTTACATCCTTAACCGACCCATCTACAGCACCAGAAGGCTGCGAAAATGCATTTTTCTTAGTGCCTATTGCTCCAGGGCTTCAAGACACTCCCGAATTAAGAGAACAATATTTTGATATTGTAATAGCTCGATTTGAAGAACTTACTGGAGAAAATATAAAAAATAATATTACTTTTAAAAGAACTTTTTGTGTAGACGATTTTAAAAACGACTATAATTCCTACGGAGGAAATGCATACGGTATGGCAAATACCTTATTGCAAACAGCGTTTTTAAGACCTAAACTTAAGAGTAAAAAAGTAAACAATTTATTCTTTACAGGCCAATTAACCGTACCAGGACCTGGCGTTCCACCAGCGCTTATTTCTGGAAAATTGGTTTCAGAATTAATTGAAAAAAACTAAAAAAAATTGCTATGAAATCAATATTTGACCAAGTTGCCAGAGATTGTAGTAAGAAAGTTACCCAATCCTACAGTACATCTTTCTCTATTGCAACCAAACTATTGGCACCATCGATACGCCAAGATATATACAACATATATGGTTTTGTGCGTTTTGCAGATGAAATTGTTGACACATTCCACGATTTTAATAAAGAAGACTTATTAAATGAATTTGAAGAAGAACTTTATAAAGCGCTAGAACGCAAAATTAGTTTAAACCCTATTTTAAATTCATTTCAAGAAACAGTACACAAATACAATATTCCTAAAAATTTGTATGACGCATTTTTAAGAAGCATGCGTAAAGATTTATCTAAATCTACTTATAAAACACAAGAAGAATATGAAGATTATATCTATGGAAGCGCAGATGTTGTTGGTTTAATGTGCTTAAAAGTCTTTGTAAAAGGCGACGATGAAATGTATGAGCGGCTTAAGCAAGATGCTATGAAATTGGGTTCTGCCTTTCAGAAAGTGAATTTTTTACGCGATTTAAAAGCCGATTTCGAAGAGTTAAGCCGTTCTTATTTTCCTAATGCAAACTTAGAGCAGCTAGATGAAGCTACCAAAAAAGAAATTATAGACGAAATTGAAGCAGATTTTAAAGCCGGTTTACGTGGTATAAGTCAACTTCCTGTAGAAGCAAAACTTGGTGTATATACTGCATACATTTACTATTTAAAACTATTGCACAAATTAAAACAGACTCCATCTTTAGAAATAAAAAACACACGTATTAGTGTTCCTAATTATACTAAAGCTAGTTTATTAGCAAAATCTTTTATTTCCTGTAGATTAAATTTAATTTAATTACAAAACCTATTATTTATGAATTTAGCCTTATCAATTTTATTGTTCTTGCTCACCTTTGCAGGCATGGAATTTATGGCATGGTTTACCCATAAATACGTAATGCACGGATTTTTATGGGTATTGCACAAAGATCATCATCGTAAAGACCATAATTCTTGGTGGGAACGCAACGACTTGTTTTTTGTATTTTATGCTGCTATAAGTATGTTTTTATTTATGACAGATTATGTAGCTTTTGGCAATGCCATTGGTGCTGGCATTGCCGCTTATGGAGCTACTTACTTTTTAGTGCATGATATATTTATACATCAGCGATTTAAAATGTTTAAAAAAGCCAATCACTGGTATGCAAAAGCAATTCGGAGAGCACACAAAATTCACCATAAACACCTTGGTAAAGATAAGGGAGAATGTTATGGAATGTTGGTACCACCAATGCGCTTCTTCAAACAAAAATAAATATGAAACAACAGCGTGCCTTAGTAATTGGCGCTGGAATTGCAGGTTTAGCCACAGCCTTAAGACTACGCCATAAAGATTATGAAGTAGAAGTTTTTGAAGCTAGTCCGCATACCGGTGGAAAATTACATGCCATACAACAAGATGGATACCGATTTGATTTAGGCCCTTCTTTATTTACAATGCCACATTTTATAGACGAACTATTTGAATTGTATGGTGCAAATGCAAAAGATTATTTTAATTATAAGAAGAAAAAAAGAGTTTGTAACTATTTTTGGGAAGACGGTACACAGTTTCAAGCAGATGCTTCTGTTGAAGATTTTATAAACAAAGCCGCTAAAAAATTTGGTGAGCCAGAAGCTACTATCCAGCAATACTTAAAAAGAAATAGAGAAAAATACGATTTAACTGCGAATTTATTTTTAGAAAAGTCACTCCATCAAGCCAAAACATATTTTTCAGTTGAAACCCTAAAAGCTATTTCACAGCTGTACAAATTAAATTTATCTGAAAGTTTAAATTCTGTAAATAAAACATATTTTAAAAATCCGAAATTAATACAACTTTTTAATCGCTTTGCTACCTATAATGGTTCATCGCCATATAAAACACCAGGCATTATGTCTATGATTCCACATTTGGAAATGCATTATGGCACATTTTATCCCAAAGGTGGAATGCATGAAATTTCACAAAGCTTAACCCGATTTGCAAAAGAAAAAGGTATAAAGTTTCATTTGAATACCAAAGTACATAAAATATTAAGTCAGGCTTCAAAAGTAACCGGGATTGAAACTGAAAAAGGCAAAGTAGAAGCCGATTTGGTAATTTCCAATATGGATGTTTTCAACAGTTATCAAAACTTACTAAAAGAAGCTAAAAAACCCCAAAAAACACTTCAACAAGAACGCTCGAGTTCAGCACTCATATTTTACTGGGGAATTAAAAAAGAATTTTCAGAATTGGATTTACATAACATCTTATTTTCTGAAGATTATCAAACTGAATTCGATTATCTTTTTAACAAAAAAGAAATGTATAAAGATCCGACAGTGTATATTAATATTACTTCAAAAGAAACGCCAAGCGACGCGCCCAAAGGAGCTGAAAATTGGTTTGTAATGGTTAATGCACCAGCCAACTATAATCAAGACTGGGAACAAATAAAGCAAGATGCTAAAATGGCTATACTTCAAAAAATTCAGCTATGCTTAGGAGTCGATATTTCGAGTTACATAGAAACTGAATATTGCTGGACACCAGTTGATATTGAAAAAGAAACCAGTTCGCATCGAGGTTCGCTTTATGGTGCTTCGAGCAACAGCAAATGGGCAGCATTTCTTAGGCATCCAAATTTTTCTTCGCAATTTAAAAATCTCTATTTTTGCGGTGGTTCGGTACATCCTGGTGGAGGCATTCCTTTGTGTTTGCTATCTGCTAAAATTGTAGCCGATTTAATTCCAGAAATATAGCATGAAAAAAATTACAGAAAAAGCGCACTCCTACTCCATTGCAGCTGGAGTTTTATGGCTCTTCCATATCAGCGGAATTATTGGTATAAGCCTTGGCTATCTAGATTGGTTTGCCAGCCGAACTAGTTTAAACTTAGTTATTTTAAGTTTAGCTTTATTTATATTTTTTCCTGTCAACAAATTAAAATCAATTCTTGTTTTTATAAGCCTTGCCTTTTTAGGTATTTTAGTGGAATATTTGGGTGTAAATTATGGTCTCTTTTTTGGAGAATATGCTTACGGCGAAAATATGGGACCTAAGGTCGGTGGTGTTCCATGGCTAATTGGATTAAACTGGGCTTTACTTACCTTAGTAACAGGAGCAATGGCAAATTATTTAGCAGAACACTGGTTTTTAAAAGCGCTTTTAGGAACTTTTTTAATGTTGCTTCTTGATATTTTTATGGAAGCATCTGCTCCAGTTTTCGATTTTTGGGAGTTTAAAGGTGGCTATGCTCCTATTGATAATTATATTGCTTGGGGTATTGTTGCGTTTATAATGCACTTAATTTTTAATGCATTTAAATTAAAAGGTAACTTATTTATTAGTTTACATTTATTTTTTGTTCAATTAGTGTTTTTTATTTATTTCTATGTCTATTTCTAAATTTAATATAGCCATAGTTGGTGGAGGTGTTTCAGGATTACACCTAGCTCTTGCTTTAAACCAAGATAGCTACTTTAAAGATTATAGCATTGTTTTATTTGAGAAGTCGCCTAAAAATGAAAACGACAAAACTTGGTCATTTTGGGAAGAAGGAAATGGAAATTGGGATAAATTGATTTCAAAACAATGGAAAACTGCAAAAATATTTGCACAAAATAAAGAAGTCAATTTAACATTAGCTCCTTACACCTACAAAATGCTCAGGTCTATTGATTTTTATAATTATGCCTACACAGCGTTAAGTAGAGCAAAGCACATTAAAATTATTTATGAAGAAATAATAGATCTAAAAGAAAAATCTAATTCGGTTAACATACAAACTGCTTCGGTTGAATACGAAGCGGACTTGGTTTTTAACAGTAAATTACCCAATTTTGAAGAGCTTCAAAAAGAAGCAGATTACACTTTATTACAACATTTTAAAGGTTGGTTTATAGAAACTAAAGAAGATGTTTTTAATCCTGATGAATTTAGCATGATGGATTATCGTTTTAAAGATCGTAATTCAACAAGTTTTATGTATGTTTTACCCACCCATACAAATAAAGCTTTGGTTGAATTTACTTACTTTACCCCAGAGCTTGTTAGCAAATCTCATTACGATTCATTTTTAAAAAAATACATTCAACAGCATCTAAAAGTAAAAGATTTCAAAATTTTAGAACAAGAGTATGGCATTATTCCTATGACAACTTACCCCTTTGCTAAAAATAATACAAAAAACATCATACATATTGGTACAGCTGGTGGTTGGGTTAAAGCTTCTTCTGGATATTCTTTTAAAATTGCTGAAAAAAAAGCAAATCAAATCACGCTTAATTTAAAACAAAACTTACCAGCTACACAGTACCTTTTTCAAAAAAAATATTCGCATTACGATTCCTTATTTTTAGATGTGCTCTACCATAACAATTCCTTAGGAGAGAAAGTGTTTTATAAATTATATGCTAAAAACAAGACCAAAACACTACTTCGCTTTTTAGATGAAGAGTCTTCCTTTACAGAAGACTTAAGCATTATATCTTCATTAACTTCATTTAAATTCATAAGAGCTTTTTTTAAGCATATCAGTAAATTTTAAATGAAACTCAATTCAAAACATCTTGAAGAACTAGCGCATGCTAAGATGCACTTTGGAAAATATAAAAGTTATTATTTAAGCGACATACCAGAATATTATTTAATTTGGTATAAGCAAAAAGGATTTCCAAAAAATAAACTAGGCCAACAAATGCAAGAAGTACTCGAATTAAAAGTAAATGGATTAGAAGATATTCTTAGAAAAATTAGAAGAAAATAAGCTTCAACTTATTTCAAAAGAAATTTATAATTAGCTTTGTTTAAAACTTACACTATGTTAAAAAAAATAGCATTATTTTGTATCGCCATCAGCATTTTTGGCTGTAAAAATGAGCAAAAGGAAACGGAATCTACAGTTGATCAGACCGAATTTAAACAAGAGCACAATGCCAAAACTGCCTTAGATTATACCGGCGTTTATGAAGGCGAATTACCTTGTGCCGATTGTGAATATATTTTGTATAAAATAAGTATTTATGAAGATATGAAGTTTTACGCTAAATATATTTATAAAGGCAAAAGCAAAGAAATTTTTGTTGAAGAAGGAAATTACGATTGGTCTGAAAGCGGAAATGTAATTATCCTTAAAAGCGAAAAACAATCTACACAATTTAAAGTAGAAGAAAATAGAATACAGATGTTAAGCCAGGATGGCAAAGAAATAGAAAGTAGTTTTAGTGAAAAATATTACCTTCAAAAAGTAAATTAAATACAAAACCCCATAAATTAAATTATGGGGTTTTTTAAATTTACAAGTAAGTTTAATTTACAAATTCTTCTTCACTTACCTTTTCTTCTTCATCGCCTTCTAAGCTTGCCAAATAACGCTCAGCATCTAAAGCTGCCATGCATCCAGTACCAGCGGCGGTTACAGCTTGTCTATATTCTTTATCTTGTACATCTCCACTTGCAAAAACTCCGGGTATATTGGTCTTGGTTGTTTTAGCTTCAGTAATAATGTAGCCTGTTATATCCATATCGATTAAACCTTTAAAGATATCGGTGTTGGGTTTATGCCCAATAGCAATAAACAAACCCGTAATTTGTATTTCTTCAGTTTCTTTAGTTTGGTTGTTAATCATCCGTAATCCTTCAACAACTTGATCGCCTAAAACTTCATCAATTTCGGTATAGAATTTAACTACTAAATTTTTAGTATTAAATACACGATTTTGCATAGCTTTAGATGCTCTCATTTCGCCACGTCTAACAAGCATAGTTACTTTGTTACAAATTTTAGCTAGATAAGTCGCTTCTTCGGCAGCTGTATCTCCACCACCAACAATAGCTACATCTTGGCCTTTGTAAAAGAAGCCATCGCAAACTGCACAGGCAGAAACACCACCACCGCGTAAGCGTTGTTCACTTTCTAGACCTAAGTATTTAGCCGATGCACCAGTAGATATAATGATGCTTTCTGCTTCAATCCAAGTTTTATTATCAATTTGTACCTTGTGAATTCCACCTTCTTTTGTAGACAATTCAACTTTAGTTGCCATTCCAATGCGAACATCAGTACCAAAGCGTTCAGCTTGCGCTTGCAGCTCATTCATCATTTTTGGTCCGTCAATTCCATTGGGGTAACCCGGAAAATTTTCAACTTCTGTAGTTGTAGTTAGTTGTCCACCTGGTTCCATACCTGTGTAAACTACCGGACTTAAATCTGCTCTTGCTGCGTAAATTGCCGCTGTATAACCTGCAGGACCCGACCCAATAATTAAGCACTTAATTCGTTCTATTTGTTCTGACATAATCTTCAATTTTATACAAAAGTACTACCTTTTATTGAAACAATATAACTTCAAAATTTGTAGTTAATATAGATGGATAAGTTTAACTTATTTAATCAATCTTTAAAAGTAAGCCGTTTTTCATTTTGATAACAATTTATGGATTTTGTATTTTTTAGCAAATAATTGTAATAAATTTGCGAAAATTGAATTTACATGAGCAAAACACAAGAGCTTGTTGAAAAACTTGTAAAAAAATACGAATCTTTGGGTGAAAATCCAGACACATTTCTTGAAGGATTGCTCCATGCAAAACCAATTAATTATTGGGATTATATTGAAGTTGAAACACTTTTAGCACTTCAAAAACCAAGAACTAATTTTAAAGATGAAGTTGTTTTTATCGGTTACCATCAAGTAACTGAATTAGTGTTAAAACTAATGATTCATGAATTAAAACAACTTACATCTTCTAGTCCAAATGAAGCCTTTTTTACTGAAAAAATAGAACGACTTACTCGCTACACCGATATGCTAATTACTTCATTTAGTGTAATGAAGGATGGAATGAGCTACGAAGATTACAATGTGTTTAGAATGACCTTGGCACCCGCAAGTGGTTTTCAAAGTGCGCAATTTCGATTTTTAGAAATTTATTGTACAGAATTACCTAATTTAGTTAATGAAGAAGGCAAAAAACGCCTGCCAAAAAATCCGAGTACAGCAGATTATTTTGAGCATATTTATTGGAAAGATGCTGGACACGACCGAAAGACAGGAAAGAAATCGCTTACTTTACAAGCATTTGAAGAAAAATATTTAAACGAATTTATTACATTAGCTAAACGATTAAAGGGAAATACACTCCATGAAATTTTTCAAAAAATAGAAAACCCGAGTGAAGCTTTAATTCGATGCTTGCGAGACTTCGATTATAATTACAATGTAAGTTGGCCTTTAACCCATTTGCGTACTGCCCAAAAATATTTAAACAAAAAAGGAGAAAATAAAGCTGCGACAGGTGGTTCTAAATGGCAAAAATACTTGCATCCTAGATATCAGCAACGTTTATTTTTCCCTTCTTTATGGAAAGATGTTGCTATTTTAGACTGGAAAAAAGACAATGTTTAAAAAAAAACTTGTACTAATTTTTACGATTGCATTAATTTGTTTTAAAATGAATGCACAGGAAGGGTCAATTCGATTTTTCGATTTAGAAACTAAACCTACTATTTCTGTTTTATACGATCAAACCCATAAACGTAAGGTAAAACCCATTTTTATTCCTAATAATATTTATAATCCATTAGCACAACGAAGAAATATAAATATTGCAAAACAGGTAGAAAAAAAGGAAAATGAAATTAGTTACCTAGCTCAAATATACCAATCAAGAATTAACCAACAACAAAATCGAATTTCTCAAAGCAATAAGTCAAATTTAAAAACGCGTTTGGATAAAGATGATGAAGTTCGTTTTCAGCTCAGAGATACTTATAATTACCAGCCTTATGGTTGGGAAAATAATTATTACAACAGGTCCAGACAATGGCAACCAACGTTTTATCAAAATGCTACATACGGTAGATTTAGAGCCAATCGGTATTTGTCGTATTAATTAAAATACTTATTCTATCTTCCATATATAGAAGATTACGAATAGTACTAAAGCGAAAAAGTACCTATAGTAAAAAATTAAAATCTATTTTAAAGAAATTCCGACGCCATTTTCAATATCAATTTGTCGGTTTTTGTATAAAGTCCCGATAGCTTTTTTAAATGCCTTTTTACTCATTTTAAGCAATTTATTTATCATTTCAGGATCAGATTTATCATGTAATGGCAAAAACCCATCGGTTTCTTGAAGTACTTCTAAAACTTTTTGGGCATTGGGTTCTATACTTCGGTAACCTGGACGTTGTAAGCTTAAATCAATTTTATTTCCTTCTCTTATTTTTTTAATATAACCTTTTAAACGGTCTCCAACACGAAGTTTTTGATGTACGTCGCTTTCAAAAATTAAACCTAAGTGAATATCGTTAATAATAGCATTGTAACCAAGGTCGGTTGGATTAGAAATAAGCAAATCTACTTCTTCAAAAGCTTCAACCGTTAGCTCTGTATTATCTACAAAATGATGTACTTTAGAAGAAGCTACAAGTCGATTGGTTTCTTCGTCTAAATAACAAAACACCAAATATCTTTCGCCTATTTTCATTTTATTAGCTTGTTCCATATAAGGAACAAACAATTGTTTTTCTAATCCCCAATCCATAAAAGAACCAAATTTATTGGTATCTACACAGGAAAGCATGGCAAATTCGTCTAGTTTAATAAAGGGTTCTAGATTAGTAGCTACAGGACGTTCCTCGTGATCTAAGTAAACAAAAACACGAATTGAGTCTCCAATTTCAAAAGATTCTGGTTTGTATTTGTTGGGTAGTAAAACTTCATTTTCTTGGTCGTCTTTTAAAAACAAACCTGGGTCTGTATCGCGATCTATTATTAGTTCATGGTGAACTCCAATGGCAAGCATAACTTTAATTTTGTGCAAAGATACGCAACTTAGTGCGAGAAGTTTTATTAGTTCGTCTTATTTGTACCAACTGGCATACATAAGGTAACTATTAGCAATACGATCAATTTCATCTGAAAACAATTCTGGACTTACTGTTTTTACTTTCTTAGCTGGTATTCCTCCATAAATACTGCCTTTTTCTACGCGTGTGTTTTCTAAAACTACAGCTCCAGCAGCAATTATACTGCCTTCTTCTACCACTACTCCATCCATTAAAATGGCTCCAATACCAATAAGTACATTGTTGTGAATAGTGCATCCATGGATAATAGCACGATGACCAATTGAAACATTGTTACCAATGTTTGTTGGCGCTTTTTT
Organism: Psychroflexus salis; assembly: GCF_014640175.1. Lineage (GTDB taxonomy): Bacteria > Bacteroidota > Bacteroidia > Flavobacteriales > Flavobacteriaceae > Psychroflexus > Psychroflexus salis. The sequence goes on from NZ_BMGL01000005.1 coordinate 186,682, forward strand.
GTAGGTACAATGAATCATAACTTGATCCTGAATGTTTACTTTATTGCCGATTTTAATGTAATGAACATCGCCCCGAATTACTGCATTAAACCAAACACTACAGTCATTTCCTATTTCAACATTTCCTAAAATAGTGGCATTTTCGGCTAAAAAACAATTTTCTCCAAATGCTGGTGTGTGGTTTTGTACGGTTTTTATAAGTGCCATATATCTAATTTCAAATTAAGATTAAATTTAAAAAATGTTTTGGTATAGGATTTACAATAATCGCTAAATTTTACAATTGTATAGTTTTCAAAAGAAATTTAAGATTTATTATAAAGAATATTTCATTTATAAGATAGAATCCTATTTTTGGCAGTTCGAAAATTGAATATGCAGGTAAATACCACAACAAATTTAGAAGCACTTAACCAAAAATATGAAGCCTTAAGTCCTTCAGAACGTATTTCTACTTTTTACACAGACTTTAATGTAAATGAAATATTAGTTACTTCTTCCTTTGCTGCGAATTCAGCTTTTTTCTTGCATATATTTAGTAAATACGGACATGCTGAACAAAAAATCCATTTTATCGATACTAAATTTCATTTTAATGAAACCTTACATTACAAGGAATTTTTGACTAAAAAATACAACTTAAATGTAGTTGATATTACGCCTAATCAAACTCAAAATAATTTAGCTAAACGAGAACAACTTTGGAAAAGCAATCCCGATTTATGTTGTGAAGTAAATAAAGTGCAACCACTTTCTCATGTAGCTAAAAATTTTAAAGTTTGGGCTTCAGGTTTAATGCGTTCGCAGAACGAACATCGAAAAGAATTACGTGTTTTTGAAGAGAAAAAAGGAAATCTTCGCTTCTACCCGATTATAGATATTGACCCATCAAAGCGAGATGCATTTATACATCGAGAAAAGTTACCAACGCATCCTTTGGTTGAGCAAGGCTATCATTCTATTGGTTGTAAACATTGCACGGTAAAAGGCGAAAATAGAGAAGGCAGATGGGTTGGTTTGGCTAAGTCTGAATGTGGATTACATATTTAGATTGGCTTAATTTTTGAAACTCAATTCTTAAAATTTAACTATGAAATTTTTTCTTTCGCTAATATTCTTAAGTTTTCAATTGTGTACACTTTATGTAAATGCTCAATTTAGTGGAAAAATCACTTACGAATTAGAATATGAAAATCCTACTTCTCAAAATTTGGAATCGCTTTTACAAGATGTGAAAATCGATAGTATTTTATATTATGTTAGCCATAAGGCATATAAATCTGTTAGTTATGCCGATGGAAAAGTGCACGAAGAATATGTGTACGATGCAGCTTTAAAAAGAATGTTATTTAGTATGGGTAATCGTCCATACTATTTGTATTTACAAACCGATTTAGAAAAGTTTACAGCAAGTGAAGTTTTGCAAATCGAGCCTAAAGATAGGATTGAAATTCTAGGAAATTCAGCTTATAAAACAATTAATTTATACACAGGAGAAATTAGTTATTTTTCAGATGCAATTCAAATTGATTATGCTGAATTTAATGCGCATTACTTTATGCAATGGAACTGTATTTTAAAAGAAACAAATGGAAGCATCCCTTTAAAAAGCATAAGCCAACACAACGGAGTGTGCATAGTTAAAACAGCTACTAAAATTGAAGAAATACCAGCAGATGAAATAGATTTAAGCTTCAACAAAAGCCAAGAACAAGTTGCTGCTTACAACAATTTAGATGAAGTAATTGAGTTTCCCGAATTAAAAGGGAGTGGCTTTTGGTGTTACCAAGCTGAGGTAGAAAAACACAGCAGTAAACTCATCGACGGAAAAGACTATCAGTTAACTCTTCGGTTTGTGGTCCATCCTGATGGAAAAATATCTCATGTTGAAGTCGAAGAAAGCGAATACGATTACTTAAATGAAGCTGCAAAACGCATTATTCAAAATTGCGATTTAGGCTTTAAAGCAGGCAAAATTAATGGTAATGCAGTAAGTTCTGAAATATTTTATCCAATAAATTTTTAATTTTTTATATTTGAAAAAATAACAACCATATGAAATACAAACTTAATTACACCATGCTCCTAATATTGAGCAGTTTACTTTTTTGGAATTGCTCATCAGATGATGATAATAGCGGTACAAATCCACAAAATCAAAATTATTTTCCACTTGTAGTTGAAAATCAGTGGAATTATGAAAATACACAAACAACTGATGAAGCTTCCCAAACTAGTGCTGAAACACTTAGTGTAGAAAGTGAATCGAATACCGAAAATGGAAGCACTTACAATTTAGAATCTACATCAACTCAAGCTGGAGTTAGTTTTACAAGTATACTTTCTAACGGCGATGTGTTTAAAAATGATGGAAAATTACTTTTATCAGGAAATGTAGATTTAGACATCGACCAAGTTGAAATTCCTAATTTTGATATCAATTTTGAAGATTTGGTAGTTTACGATACACAAGCTGTAGAAGGAAGTATTTTATTTACTGATGACCAAGTGCTTAATTTACCAGAATTTAATGATATTAGTTTAACTTTAAGCTTAAGTATAGAAAGCAAAAGTTTGGGCGAATTTCAGAATTTTGATGCCAATGGAGAATTATATGAAAATGTAATTGGGTCTGAATTTATTGTTTCAATTGGTGTAGATGCAACTACAACCGTAGCTCCTTTTCCTTTTCCTATAACCATAGCTGTAATTGAATTTCAAGAAGTAGTTAATTCTACCAACTATTTTGCTAACGAAGTTGGATTAATACAAAGTGAAACCAATTTAAACATTAGCTTTAGTGAAGAATTAAGCCAAGTGCCTAATTTTAATCTTGAAGACATTTCTTCGCAAATTCAACAAGCATTAATCGATTATCAGGTTAGTTTAGAAGACTAATTTTTATTTAATCAATTACTGTCATACTTTATGCAGAAATGTGTCAGTTTGAGTAATTTTTGTAAGAAATTTGTATCGAACTTAACTTATTTGTACAAAATCTTATTCTAAATATATTTTATAAAATATTGTTAGACAGTACTCTGTTTTTAGTTCGAGCTTATCAATAAGCTATATTTTATTTAATGACTTGGAAGATATTTTTTGACAGTACCCTATTCTAAGTTCGAGCGGAATCGAGAACATCCACATCTCGACGGAGTTTATACTAAAATAACAAGTGCTCGAATCTTGAACATATTATAAACATCATTACCTATTAAGCAAAATTTTCTAGGACTCAAACAGACAGATTTTGTTCAATCGTATTGATGCTACACTTCAGGTAGATTGAATATTTTCAAGTAAAAATTCATAAAATAATTAAGCTAAAGCTTTACATACTACTTCTATGGGATGAAGCGGATGTCTATTAGTTGCATCTTTAATTTGATGCCTACAACTATGCCCATTAGCTACAATTATAGTTTCTTTACTCACTTTTAGCACAGCAGGCAGCAGTTGTAAATTTGCCATATCTTGACTTATTTTATAATGCTCTTTTTCATAACCAAAACTACCAGCCATTCCACAACAACCCGATGGTATTAGTTTAACATCATAATTTTCAGGAAAGTTGAGTAATTGAAATGTCGGTAATGTAGAAGATAATGCTTTTTGATGGCAATGAACATGTACTTTTAATGTGTTAGTTTGATTTGTAAATTGTTCTTTATTAATATTTCCTAAACTTATTTCATTGGCTAAAAATTCTTCAATTAAAAAAGTATGTTTTGCTATTTTTTGAGCTGTTTCAGTATCTTCAGCTAAACGAATGTATTCATCTTTAAAACTTAAAATAGCTGAAGGTTCTATACCTAATAAGGGAGTTTGCTTTGAAATTTCAGTTTTAAATAAATTGATATTTTGGTTTGCTATTTTTTTTGCTCTGGTAAGAAAACCTTTAGAAAGTAGGGCTCTTCCACTTGATTTATGCTGAATTATTTTTACTTCATAATTCAATTTTACTAAAACTTGAATAGCTGCTTTTCCAATTTCAACATCGTAAAAGTTGGTAAATTCATCTATAAATAAAAACACATTTTTAATTGGTTTTTGGTTAGGCTTCAAATTAACCTTACCCCTGTTTATAAGCTGAAAAAGTGAGTTAGAAGCTAATTTAGGAAGACTTCGATAGTAAGGAATACCCCAGAATTTATCTAGCAAACGCTTACCTGTTGTGTTTGAAATTAAATAATTGTAAATTCCATAAAATGGCTTCATAAACCTATTCACTTGGTCTATATTGGCAAAAAACCAGTTACGGATTGAAACCGGATTAGCTTGGTTGTATTGGTGTAAAAATTCTGTTTTAAAAGCAGTAACATCTACATTGCTTGGACATTCATTTTTACAAGCTTTACAACCTACACACAAATCGAATGTTTCTTTTAAAGCTTTATGGTTAAAATTATTTTCTTTTTTACCATGAGTTAAAAATTCGCGTAAGGCATTGGCTCTTGCTCGAGTGGTATCTTTTTCGTTTTTAGTTACATGGTAACTTGGGCACATCCCACCACCAGCTAAATGGCTCTTTCTACAATCTCCAGATCCGTTGCATTTTTCGGCTGCCCGTAAAATTCCACCTTCATCTTTAAATTGAAGTTGGGTTGATATTTTTGGTTCACTTCGGCCAACTTCATAACGCAAATCTTGATCGATTGGTAAAGGCTTCAAGATTTTATTAGGATTAAAAATACCTTGTGGGTCGAAGGTATTTTTCACTTCTTCTAAAGCTGAGTAACAGGTTTCACCTAGCATCATTTTTATAAAAGAAGAACGCACTTTTCCGTCCCCATGTTCGCCACTTAATGAACCATTATACTTTTTAACCAGTTTTGCCACTTCTTCCGAAATTTGTTGAAAGTGCAGAACATCGGTATCATTTTTCAAATTAAGAATAGGTCGTAAATGCAATTCGCCTGCTCCAGCGTGTGCATAATACACTGCATCTTGACCAAAAGCCTTCATTATATTAGTAAATTCTGCTATATAATTACTTAAATCTTCTAGAGCTACAGCTGTATCTTCAATACAAGCCACAGCTTTTTTATCGCTATTTATATTTCCTAGTAAGCCTAAACCTGCTTTGCGTAATTCGAAAGCTTTATCGATGTCACTCCCGCTTAAAATTGGAGTAGCATATGCTTTTGAATTTAAGCTTAAATCTTTTAACAATTTTTCAACCTGAAAATTAAGATCTTCTTTGGTGTTAGATTTTAATTCTAAAAACAAAATAGCCTTAGGGTCAGCTTCTATAAAAAAACGATGTTGTTTATAATACAGTTGATTTTTAGTACAATCTAAAATGGTTTTATCCATCAACTCGCAAGTAAATAAATCATGCTTCATAGCAACCTGAACTGCATCTAGTGCATCTTCAACACTAGTAAATTGAGCTGCAATTATGTGGTTGTGCTCTGGTGGCAAATCGTCTAAAGCCAAGGTAACTTCGGTTGTAAAGCACAACGTTCCTTCGCTTCCAGCCAATAATTTATTAATATTAATTCCGTTTTCTTCAAAAAGCAAAACTTCGTCTAAGGCGTAACCTGTATTACGTCTGTGAATAGCTGGGTTAGGATAATTTTCCTGAATTGCATTAAGCAATTCAGCATTAGACTTCATCTCAGCAAATGTGCGGTAAATGCTTCCTTCGTGCGTATTAAGATTTATTTTAGTCTGCCACTCTTCATTAGAAATCCAAGAAAAACCAACTTTAGTAGCATCAGCAAGTACTACTTTTGAAGCTATAATTTTATCGCGAGTTACGCCGTATTTAATAGAAGTAGTTCCACTAGAATTGTTTCCAAACATGCCACCAATTGTACAACGATTTGCAGTTGAAGTATTTGGACTAAAAAATAAATTATGTGGTTTTAAGTAAGCATTCAATTCATCTAAAACCACACCTGGTTGTACACGAATTTGTTTTTTATTAGTATCTAAATGAAGGATTTTATTGATGTGTTTAGATGTATCGACTACAATTCCGTTGCCCACACATTGGCCAGCTAAAGAAGTGCCTGCTGCTCTTGGAATTAAGCTTAAGTTATGCAAACGAGCAAACTTTACTAAAGTTTGTAAATCGGCTGTGTTTTTTGGAAAGACCACTGCAATGGGTAAACTGCGGTATACAGAAGCATCTGTTGCATAAATACTTTTATGCAAATGGTCTAACCGCAGTGAACCAAGCAAACTGTTCTTTAAACTTTCCCAATTAATGTATGTTGTATTCATTTATACTAAAGCTATTATTTTTAGTGAATTTTAACCTGTTGACTTTAAAAATTAAAATTTTTGATAAATGTCATAAATAATTATGCAAATGGTAGCTAATGTACCTCTTTTATTTAGTAAATTTAAATTCTAAAACAATACAATTATGGATATCAATTTTAATTATGTACACGTAACTGCAAGCGAAAGACTTGAAGATTTTACCAGCAAACGTTTAGAAAAATTAAAACAACGTTATGACTGGATTGTAAGAGCAGAAGTATTTATTAAAAAAGAAAATACATCGAGCCCAGAAACGGGCATGATTTGCGAAATAAAACTTAGCGCTCCAGGACAAAATGTGTTTGCATCTTCTAACGAAAAAAACTTTGAGACAGCTATTGCAGCAACTATAGAAGATATTAAGCGACAATTACAAAAGAAAAAGGAAAAAATGACTACGCATTAATTGAATAATGCAACTTAACAAGCCGTTTCAATAAATTGAAGCGGCTTTTATTTTATAACTATGAAATTAGAAAATTACACCTACAAGCAAAGTAACATTATTCGTTATTTTGTTTTGTCTTATGTACTATTTATACTTATAGGTAGCGTATTGGTTTACTTTGGAGAATCGAAGATTCCAGATATACTTATTTTTATGAATTTGCCTGTGGCACTTCTTATTTTAGCTAGTTTTTACAAAAAAAACTATATTGTAGTAAAGGATAACGCAATTGAAATTTTTAACTCTTTTAAACCAATGCAACTTCATTTTGAAGATATTAAAAATGTGGAACCCGTTGGAAGTAGTACTTGGGTAATTCGATTAAAAAATAAGCGCAAAATAAACTTATCTAAAATACGGGTTGCAAAAGATAATCGAGAGCAATTTAAACAGCAAATGAAAATGCTCCAACATCATTTTAAAGAAAAAAATAATACTACAAATTGCTAACAGGCATGATGTATTGTGCATATTAGAAAAACTAAGATTAGTTTTTAGTAAATCAGCTTCTTCTATAAGAAGATGATAATTCAAAAACATGATCAAGTATACGTTGATCAATTTCTGAAAAATCAATTTTTCTTCGTTGCATAACTACTTTAGCTACTTCAAAAGCTTTTGCGGTTTTATATGTCATGCTACCTTGGCTTCCACCCCAGCTAAAACTCGGAATAAAATTGCGTGGAAAACCAGCTCCAAAAATATTAGCACTAACTCCAACAACTGTTCCTGTATTAAACATAGTATTAATTCCGCATTTGGAATGATCACCCATCATTAAACCACAAAACTGCAATCCTGTATCTGCAAATCTGCCTGAGTTATAATCCCATAGTCTTACAGATGCATAGTTATTTTTTAAGTTAGATGTATTGCTATCGGCTCCAATATTACACCATTCACCAATCACTGAATTTCCTAAAAAACCATCGTGACCTTTATTAGCATATCCAAAAATCACAGAGTTACTAACTTCGCCACCAACTTTACAATGCGGACCAATGCTGGTTCCAGTATATATTTTTGTTCCCATTTTTAAGGTAGAATGTTCACCCAAAGCAAATGGGCCACGCACACTACAATTTTCCATAATCTCAGCATCTTTTCCTATATAGATTGGTCCTTCGGAAGCGTTTAAACTTCCGTTATATAATTTGGCACCTTCTTCAATAAAAATTCGTTCAGGGTGAACTGTAAATACTGAATTTGGAATTGCTGCAGAAGTTCTTCCCTCGGTAAGCAAGTTAAAATCAGCTTCAATAGCTTGATGATTTTTTGCAAAAATATCCCAAACTTGTTCGATTTGAACTAAATCCTTATCATTATAAACTATTGATTTACAAGTATTAAATTCCTTTTCTGTTTCAGCCACAAAAGCAATTACAGAATCATTTTTAACTAAAGCTTCGCCTTTTTGAAGTTGCTTAATATGTTGTACTAAGTGAGTAGTTGGTAATACAGTAGAATTGATAAACGTATGGACTTCCGCTTTGCGAAATGGATACTTTTCTTGTAAATAGGCTTCTGTTTTGTAAGAAATATTTTCAGATAAATGTTTTTTCCATTTTTCTGCAATGCTTAAAATTCCAATTCGAATTTCAGAGATAGGTCTTGTATAAGTAAAGGGCAATAAAGCTTGTCTGTGAGCTGGGAAGTCGATTAAAACGTAATTCATTTTTATTTTTTTAAAGTTTTTTGCGCCGATGCAAGTAGTCCTGTTATATCTTCAGAAAGTCTAAATACAAAAGTTAATGAAACATAAGCAATTACAATAATAATGGATTTTAAAATGATATTTACTAATGGAAGGTAGGAAAAATCCCAAAAATAGAAAAGTAATAAAAAAACACAAATTAAGCTTATAATCCAGATAGATTTTTTTGTAAATGGCTGAATATTAAATTTTAGATAAACAAAAATCAATTTAATTAAATTATAAAGAAAAAAAGCGATAAAAGTTGCATAAGCAGCGCCGTAAATACCATAAATAGGAATTAGCCAAAGGTTTAACACAAAAGCTAAAACAGCTAAAGCTACTCCAGAGTATAACACAAAATGGTAATAATTAGAGTTGAATAAAATACTGACATTATTACCTAAACTGCTATCGAATAATTTAACTAAACTTATTAAAAATACAATTTGAACACCAGCATGATAAGTTTCTGGAATTAAAGCGTACAATTGATTAATATTACTGATAATCAGTACAAAAATAAGCCCACTAACAATGAGTAAGGTTAAAGAAGTACGCTTGTATAAATTGGTTAATTCTTCTTTTTTGTTTTGGTTTACAAACTCTGCTGTAATGGGATTTGTAATTTGCTGCATGGCTTTTAAAGGTGCTGAAATTACGGCAGCTATATAAATAGCAATGCCATACACCGCCACATTTTCGATGGGCAAAAAGTGCTCAATCATAAATTTATCTAAATCGAATAATGCAACTCCTACTGTACCAGCAATAAAAATTAAAAACGAATAATTAATAATTTCTCTTTTTTGAACTGGAAAGCGAAATTGGAATTTTGGCATGTAGGTTTTAAATGCGCTAAACATCATAACTAAAGCTCGAAGTACATAAACCAATGCCGATGCATAAATAAAAAAATGAATACTAATGCTATTGAAATACAATAACATAAGTAAAATAAAAATACCAACTCGATGAAAAACTTCTTTCATAATATTGCCAAACATACTTTTTAGAAATATTTTATTCCATGAAAAAAAAACTTCAAAATAAGCTGTAGAGATGGCTATAATAAAAATTAGCCAAGCATAAGGTTGTACCAAGTTATTTTCGCCTTCAAAATAATTTAGAATATAATTGTAAAAATAAATTCCAATTCCGCCAAAAACACTTCCAAATATTAGCGGGGTAATAAGCACAATACTCAATAAACGATCTTGATCTTTTTTTTGGGTAAAAGCAGAAAAGAATTTAATAAGCGTGTTGTGAACACCCAAAGCCATAAAAGGCCAAAGTAAATTTCCAGCAGTTAACAAATAGCTAACTAAACCATAGTATTCTGGTTGCATAAAATTTGGATACAATAGCAATACATTTATTGCTCCAATGCCAAATCCGACATAAGTTGAAACTAAATTACTGAATGATTGTTTTAAAATAATTCCCATACGCTGGACAATATCTTGCTAAAGTAAAGCATATAAAACAATTAAATGAGTTTGCTTAGCTTATGCGTTAAAGATTTACGACTGTAAGCTTCTATATGCTTAGATGAAATACAAAGTTTACCTTGCAAAAATTCTTGAAAAGCTTTTTGCAATTCTTGCTTTAAACTTTTTTTATCTTGGTAATTAAATGTCGTACCCGATTGAGTTTCTTCTATAATTTTTTGAACATCCCAGGCTGTTGGACCCACTGCTAAAATAGGTCTTTTTGCCATTAAATATTCAAATAATTTACCAGGAATAATTCCGCTTTTAACAGGATTGTTTGCTTCAATAAGCAACAAAAGTTGAGCACTTTTTTGAGCTTTAATAGCATCTAAATGGGGCAAGTATCCGTCTAAATAAACATAATCTTTTAATCCGTAAGCTTCAATGCTATTAAGCACAGTCTGACTAACTTTTCCAACAAAATGCAGTTCTAAAAATTGCCGTAAATGTTTATTTTCTTCTAAAAATTCTTGGAGTACTTTCCATAAATTTTCAGGATTTCTTTGGCTTAAAAGCGAACCAACATGCACCAAAGAAAAAGCTTCACTTAAATCTATATCTAAATTTTCAGTTTCGTCATAGCCATTGGTAATTACTTCGATAGGTTGATTGGTTTTTTGCCTAAATTCTTCAGCAGTTTTAAAACTTGTTACAATAATTTGATCGGCTTCATTTAAAACTGAATCTTCTAATTCTTTATGTTTTTGCTTTGCATTATCATTCAATTTTAATTGGCTATGGTAATCAATATTCACCCAAGGATCACGAAAATCAGCAATCCATTTTAGGTTTTTAATTTTTTCTTTTAAACCTTTTCCAATTAAGTGTAAGCTATGTGGTGGTCCTGTAGTTATGACATTTTGTATGTTGTGTTTTTGTAAATAAGTCTGTAAAAACTTAATGGATGGATTTACCCAAAGTATGCGCGCATCTGGAATAAAATAATTTCCACGAACATACAACATGAGTTTTTGCATAGATTTCTGTTTCTCTACATCTTCTATAATTCCACTACTCATAGTTTTAGTATCGCTTTTTGAAAACAGCTTACTTACCTTATAAGGCTCGAGAATTGGTCTTTTAATAATAGTTAATTGATTAGAAACTTCACGGTTTAATGATTCATCTTGAATAGGATAATTGGGGTTTTTAGGAATAAAAACAATAGGTTCAATTCCAAACTGCGGAAGATACTTAACAAATTTCAACCAACGCTGCACACCAGGACCCCCAGCAGGTGGCCAATAATACGTAATAATAAGTACTTTTTTCATAACAGATTAGTTTTTACAAACCGATAAGCTTATTGGTTTTTATTTCGATATAAAGTAAATACACCAAATCCTATAATTCCAAGAAATAATATGCTCGATGCTAAACTAATTTTACCACCTGTTTGTACAACTTTAGGTTTAAATAGAAATACAATCTCTCCGTTACCATCGGGAATGCTTAAACCACGTAATAAATAATTTACTTTACGAATCGGGACTTCTTCTCCATTAATTTTAGCTACCCAACCATGCTTGTAATATATTTCTGAAAAAACTGCAAATTGCGGGCTAGAAGTTCTAAATGAATAAATAAGTTGATTCGGTTGTTTTGAAGTAAGTTGAATGAATTGGTCTTCTTCTTCGTTAAATTGAAGCAAATTTAATTGAGCTGCTTCATCTTGCAACATTACAGCAGTTTCTTTGGTTTTTATTTTTCCGAGCGCTGCAATTTCATCGTCTACACTTGGAACAGTTTCAATCGTATTTACAAACCAAGCACTTCCATTAACATCCTTATTTATTTGTGCTTGTAAACCTTCATCTTTTGGATTCATAATAAAGTATTTTACATTCATCATGTTTAATACTTCTTGGTTTCCTTTTCCGATATAAAACTCATATAGGTTCTGAATACGCTTAGGCTTTGCTGCATGATAACCACCAATGGAATTATGAAAAAAGGAAGCTCGAGCAGAGTTAAATGGGTTATTGGTTAAGTCTAAAACTCGAAAATGAGTAGTATCTTTTTTAATTTCTCGGTCGGCAGCTGTTAATTGAAATGGTCTTTCCATTTTAGATTTTGAAACGAAATCTTCGTCGTTATCGACATAGCGTTTATCGACTAAAATTAAATCGCCAACTACAACAATTCCGATAGCAATCAGCGCTATTTTAGAAGTCAACTTTTTTTTCATCAACAGCCACAAAATTCCCATTAATAAACCAACAATTAAGAAGCTTCGCCACGCATCGTTTACCAACATGCTTTGCCGATCTAATCTTATAGCTTGTGCTAGTTCATCAGGCAATTGCTGGTCTATAGGACTATAAAAATTGAAAAATGAACTATTAAATGCAATGAATAATAAGCTAAGTCCACCAGTTATTATTCCTGTGTATTGTAAGGCTTTAGTTTTTTCTTCTTTTGCAGCTGAATTTGAAAAAAATTCTTTTAGGCCAACTATAGCTAAAATGGGGACACATAATTCTAAAATAACTTGAATAGAAGAAACTGCTCTAAATTTGTTATATAATGGCACATAATCGACAAAAAATCGGGTTAATACTGAAAAATTATCGCCCCAAGACAAAAATAGAGACAATAAAACTCCAGCGATTGTCCAATATTTAATTTTTTTCTTCACTAAAAAAAGAGCGAGCACAAAAAGGAATAAAAGCCCTGCACCCACATAGGCTGGAGCTGCAACATAAGTTTGATTTCCCCAATAGGTTGGCATACTTTGCGCGTATTGTTTTGCAGTAACAGGATTTGCTGTAAGTTGTAATAAAGTTTGGTAGGTTTCTGAATCTGTATCTAAAGCTTGGCTGCTACTACCACCCATAAAGTTGGGGATAAATAAATTTAAACTTTCTACAATTCCGTAACTATATTCAGTTATATAATCGTAATCTAAGCCATCCTTTTTAATTTTCTCTGAACTATCAGGGTTAATAGTGAGTTCTTCAGAGCCACGGGTAGAAAAATCAGTATATTCTTTAGTTGCTAATAAGTTAGATGCATTAAAACCAAGTGCTAAAAATGCAGCTAAGCACATTACCGCAATTTGTTTAATGAATTTAAGATAAGTTTTTGCAATAACATTTTGGTAAGCATAAACTAAACCAATACAAATACACAACAGCAGTAAGTAATAAGTCATTTGAAAATGGTTAGCTACAAGTTCTAGCGCCAAACCAAACACCAGTAAAACAAACCCCCAAAAGAGTTTATTTCTAAAGCATAATAAAATACCACTTATAACTAGTGGCATATATGCAATTGCGTGGGCTTTGGCATTGTGACCGACCCCCAAAATAATTATAAGATAAGTTGAAAAACCGAAAGCTAAGGCACCGATAAAAGCAAATTTAGGTTCAATTTTTAACACAAGAAATAAAATATAAAGACCTACGAAGTAGATAAATAAGTAATCGCTTGGACGTGGTAAAAACCGAATAAGCTTATCTATCTTCTTCATGTAATTATGTGGGTAATTTGCGCCTACTTGATAGGTAGGCATCCCGCCAAAAGCATTATCCATCCAGTAAGATTCTTCACCAGTTTCAGCAATAAAATCGCGCTGTTGTTTAGCCATTCCGTTATGCTGAACGATATCGCTTTGGTATATAACTTTACCAGATAAAACTGGATTAAAAAAACCAACAGAAACAATTACAAATCCAACAAATACAAGTAAATGTGGAATAAATTTTGGCCAAGGTAATTTCATATGAAAAATTTAGTTTTATTCAACTTCTTCAAAATCAACATACTCCCCTACTTTATGGTTCTTTTTTGTTTTTCGTGAAGCACTTTTAGTTGAAGTAATATAAGGTTCTTCTTGATCGGTATGCTTCTGATGAAATTCTTGTTGAAAGCGTTTATGAATGTTTTGTTGAAATTTTTTTGAAACATATTTTATTATGTTCAGTTTATACCTTCGCCAAAAAAAACGAATCAAAAAGTAAAATAAAAGAAAATATAATATAAAACTTACTAGGAAATCCATTTACTTGCTCTTAGTTTTACAAAAGTAAGATTATATAATTGATGAAGTAAAACATCATACTAAAATTAACTAAATAAACTATATTTGGTTATAAATTCATTTTTTTTATGAAAATATTTTTATCGACTTGCTTGCTATTTCTTGTTATTCTTACAAGCAAGGCTCAATACACCGAAACCATCAACTCAAATAGACCTGGATTATCGTACAGTGCATTTGGCGTTGGCAACCAAGTAGTTCAACTAGAAACAGGACTGAGTTTTGGCAATCGAAATCACGCACTTCGATTAGCCGATGCTAATTTATTTGGAGTAGATTATGCGCTGCGGTATGGATTAAACATGGACCGATTAGAAATTATACTAGATGGACGTTTTTTAAACCAAACGGAAACCATATTGGTTGGTGGCAGATATCAAGATTATACTTCGGCTAATTTTGAAAGAAATACAATTGGCGCTAAATTTTTATTGTATGATCCGTGGATTAAAAGAGAGCAAGACGGGCCTGTTTTAACCAGTTACAAAGCAAATAATACTTTTCATTGGTTTCATCTAATTCCTGCGGTTTCAGTCTATGCTGGAGCAAATATTGCCATTGGAAAAGAAAGCCCATTTATGCCACCAGATACTCCAAATATTTCTCCTAGGCTAGGACTGATAACTCAGCATAACTTTAAAAGATGGGGATTTGTAAGTAATTTTATTTATGATCGATTTACTACTGATTTCCCTCAATTTGCTGGTATATTTACTTTAACACATACAATTAGCAGAGATTTTTCTGCTTTTGTTGAATTTCAAACATTAATTGATGATTTTTACTCAGACGAATTGTTTCGTTTTGGATGTGCATATTTAGTAAATAGAAATTTACAATTGGATGCCTTTGGACTTATTAATTTTAAAGATACGCCACAACGTTGGCAAATTGGTGCAGGAATATCTTACCGTATAGATGAATTCCATAAAGAAGAATACATTTTTAAAAGTAAAGAACAAAAAGAAGAATTTGAGAAAAAAGAAAAAACGGAAGAAAAGAAAAAAGAGCGGAGAGAAAAATTTGAACTCCCTCCGCAATAGATTTTTAACTAGCTGCCTGCATGGCTAATTTTGCTAATTTTTTATAGGTTCCGTTTTCTAATTTTTCACGTATAGATGAAAAAGCATTTAATGTAATTTCAACATCTTCTAAAGTATGAGAAGCAGTTGGTATTAAACGTAATAAGATTAGTCCCTTTGGAATTACAGGGTATACAACAATCGAACAAAATACGCCAAAGTTTTCGCGCAAATCTTTTACCAAAGCCATTGCTTCGGGGATGCTTCCATGTAAATAAACAGGAGTAACACAACTGCTCGTAGAACCCAAATCAAAACCATTTTTGCGTAAACCGTTTTGTAGAGCATTTACATTTTCCCATAGTTTTGCTTTTAATTCAGGTTGATTACGAATCATATCTAAACGCTTTAAAGCACCTTCAACAAGAGTCATTTGCAATGATTTTGCAAACATTTGCGAACGCATGTTGTATTTCATATAATCAATAATTTCTTTATCGGCTGCAATAAAAGCGCCTGTGCTTGCCATCGATTTAGCAAAAGTTGCAAAATATACATCAATTTCATCTTGTATACCTTGTTCTTCTCCAGCTCCTGCTCCTGTTTTTCCGAGCGTACCGAAACCATGAGCATCATCTACTAAAAATCGGAAATTGTATTTTTCTTTTAAAGCTACAATTTCTTTTAATTTTCCTTGTTCACCACGCATTCCAAAAACACCTTCAGAAATCAGTAAAATTCCACCACCAGTTTGCTCGGCAATTTTGGTAGCTCTTTCCAAGTTTAACTCAATACTTTCTATGTCGTTATGCTTATACGTAAAGCGTTTTCCTAAGTGCAATCGAACACCATCAATAATACATGCGTGAGCATCTACATCGTAAACAATAACATCATTTTTACCAACCAAAGCATCTATGGTAGAAAGAATTCCTTGGTATCCAAAATTTAAAAGATAAGCAGCTTCTTTATGTACAAAACTTGCTAATTCATTTTGTAGTTGTTCATGAAGTTGGGTATGGCCACTCATCATCCTTGCTCCCATTGGGTATGCGCTTCCCCATTTTTTGGCTGCTTCGGAATCTATTTTGCGTACTTCAGGGTGATTTGCTAAGCCTAAGTAGTCGTTAACACTCCAAGTTACAACTTCTTTACCTTTAAATTTCATTCGGTTACCAATTTCACCTTCTAGTTTAGGAAAAACAAAATAACCTTCTGCTTGGTCTGCCCATTTTCCTAGTGGGCCTTTATCTTTATATATTTTATCGAATATATCGTTCATAAGTATATTTTTAAACTATGCAAAAGTAAGGTATTACATTTGTAGAGAGTTGATATAGCTATAAATTAAAAAAACTTTTAGTTTTTGTTAATGTGTTTAATTGGCTTACTTATTGGTTGTTTTTCTTCTGGTGTTGTAAAACCTTGTTCTGCCATCCATTCATCACTATAAATCTTACTCATATAGCGCGATCCATGATCGGGAAAGATAATTACTACTTTACTGCTTTTGGTAAATTCTCCTTCTTCAGCTAAAAGACGAACTCCGTGTAAAGCAGCTCCAGAAGTATATCCAACAAACATGCCTTCTTTTTTAGCAATTTCTCTAGCTGCAAAGGCACTATCTTCATCAGAAACTTTAACATATCTATCAATGGCTTCGAAGTCTGTTGCAGCTGGAATTAAGTTTTTCCCTAAACCTTCAATGCGGTAAGGATAAATTTCTTCTTCATCAAACTCGCCTGTTTCATGATACTTTTGAATTACAGACCCATAAGCATCAATTCCAATAATTTTGATATTTGGGTTTTGTTCTTTTAAAAACCTAGCACTTCCAGAAATGGTTCCGCCTGTACCACTACAAGCAACTAAATGAGTGAGTTCACCTTTGGTTTGATTCCAAATTTCTGGACCTGTTGAATAATAATGGGCATCTATATTTAAGCTATTAAAATATTGATTTATGTAGATCGAACTTGGAATTTGTTTGTGAATTCGCTTGGCTACTTCGTAATAAGATCTAGGGTCTGTTGAAGCCACATTAGATGGACAAACATGCACTTCTGCACCCATGGTTTTTAGTAAACTAATTTTATCTTTAGAAGATTTATTACTTACGGCTAAAATACATTTGTAGCCCTTAATTACGCACGCCATCGCAACACTAAATCCAGTATTACCCGAAGTAGTTTCAATTATAGTATCGCCTGGCTTTAGCTTACCATCTTTCTCAGCTTTGTCGATAATGTAAGCAGCAATACGATCTTTAGACGAATGACCTGGATTGTGTGCTTCAAATTTGGTATAAAATTCTCCCGGAATATGGTTAGTAACTTTGTTTAACCTAAGCATTGGGGTATTACCAATCAATTCTAGAAGATTGTTGTGGATTTTGTCAGGATTTAACATATATTGTTATTTATTTTTAAGGAAATAAATTCCCAAAAAAACAAAGTTACATTTTTTTTTGAAACTACTTTTTAATTCCTTCTAAATCGAAGATAAAAGTATATTCCTTTGCTAGTTCTTTTAATGACTCAAACCTTCCTGAAGCACCTCCATGTCCTGCTTCCATATTAGTATCCAAAAAAAGTAAATTACGATCGGTTTTTAGTTCTCTTAATTTTGCTACCCATTTCGCAGGTTCCCAATATTGTACTTGTGAATCGTGAAGTCCAGTTGTAACTAACATATTTGGATAATCCTGAGCAGCAACATTATCATAAGGTGAATAGGATAACATGTATTCGTAATACTTTTCTTCGTTTGGGTTTCCCCACTCATCGTATTCGCCAGTGGTTAATGGTATAGAGTCATCCAGCATTGTTGTTACCACATCTACAAAAGGAACTTGTGCCACTATTCCATTGTAATATTGTGGAGCCATATTGGCCACTACTCCCATTAACAAACCGCCAGCAGAACCACCCATAGCGTATAAATGTTCTGGTGATGTATATTTTTGTTCAATTAAATATTCACTCACATTGATAAAATCAGTAAACGTATTTTTTTTCTGAAATAATTTACCCTGTTCATACCAATCTCTACCTAAATATTGACCACCACGCACATGTGCTAGAGCAAAAATAAAGCCACGGTCTAATAAACTGATTCTAGAAGTAGAGAAATAAGGATCCATTGTAGCTCCATAGCTTCCATAAGCATACTGTAGAACTGGATTTTTACCATTGCGCTGTATTCCCTTTTTGTAAACTAAGGAAATTGGTATTTTGGTACCATTGTTAGCAGTAGCCCAAATTCGTTCAGAAATGTATTGGTTTTTATCGAAATTTGGATCGGGAACTTTTTGTTGCTTTAATAACTTTTCTTCTTTAGTTGCCATATCGAATTCGTAAACTGAAGCCGGTGTAGTCAATGAATTGTATGCGTATCGAAGTTTGGTAGTTTCAAATTCTAAATTTGTAGTGGTGTAAGCTGTGTAAGTTTCACTTGAAAATGGCAAGTAGTATGCATCTTCTTTATTTTTCCATGGTTGAACTTTAATTCTTGTTAAACCATTGTAGCGTTCACTTAACACCAAATACTCTTGAAAAATATCAATCCCTTCCAATAATACATCTTCTTGATGTGGAATTACTTCTTCCCAATTACTTGGGTTATTAATTGGTGAGCGCATTAACTTAAAGTTAGTAGCATCATCTTTGTTAGTTGTAATATAAAAATAATCACCAAAATGAGAAAGACTGTATTCTACTCCACGTTCACGTTGCGTAACAAGTTGAAAATCTGAGTCAGGTTGATTTGCATCTATAAACCTATATTCGTCTGCTAAGGTAGCAGAAGAGCCAATAAATATGAATTTTCTTGATTTTGATTTATAAACATAACACGAAAAAGTTTCATCTTCTTCTTCAAAAATAAGCTGGTCTATTTCTGCTGAATTACCTAATTTATGTTTATAAATTTGATTAGAGCGAAGCGTTGTCTCATCTTTTTTGGTGTAAAAAAGCGTTTTACTGTCGTTTGCCCAAGTACTTCCACCTGTTGTTAATGGAATTTTCTGTTCTAGAATTTTACCAGTTTTTAAGTCTTTAAATTGAATTTCATATTTTCTTCTACCAACGGTATCAACTCCAAAAGATGCGTAACGATTATCTGGACTGATGCTTAATCCGTTTAAGTTAAAGTATGATTTTCCTTCTGCCATAACATTCGCATCTACAATAATTTCTTCGGGAGCATCTATTTTATCTTTCCTTCTAGAATAAATAGGGTAATCTTTTCCTTTTTCGTAGCTTACTTGGTACCAATATCCATTTAAAAAATAAGGCACTGACGAATCGTCTTCTTTAATTCTTGCTTTCATCTCTTCAAACAAGTCTTGTTGAAAATCTTTTGTGTGAGCCGTCATTTTCTCGTAGTATTCATTTTCGGCATTCAAATAAGCAATTACTTCAGGATTTTCTCGCTGGTTGAGCCAATAATAGGCATCAACTCTTTCGTCTCCATGTTTAGTTAGTATTGTGTCTATTTTTTTTACTTGTGGTGGATTGATTTCCAATTTATCTGATTTTTCTGTTGTGCAAGAAGTGGCAAATATAAGGCTTAAGAATCCTAGAGAAATGATTGATGCTTTCATTTTTTGAAATTTTTGTGTAATATACAAAATGATTTCATTGAAAATTAAAAGCATAAAAAAACTGTTGATATGATATTTTTTTTTGAGCGTTTAGCCTACAGACCTACCTATTAAAAATTTTACTTACTACTCAAAATCTGTTTAAATATTTATGTGAAATTTCGTTCATTTTTTATTTTAGTTAACTATACACTACAAATATCAAAAAATGTAATTATTAGAAGTGGTCTAAATAGTTCGTAAAATAAAACTTATTACAAAATAAAAAACTACAGTTATGCATACTTCATAAAAAAATCCCAGCACTTTCGTACTGGGATTTTGATTAATTAACCTGTAAAAAGGCTTTACTCTTTTATAACCTGGAATGTTTTGCTCGCACCGTTGATGCTTACTTTCATTAAATATACTCCAGCTTCTAAATTACCCATCTCTAATCTTGGATTAGTTTGGTTAGGGCGTTGTGTAATTACACGTTGTCCTAACATATTAAACACTTCTATTTCTTCTACATTATTTGTAGCATCTATAGTTATACTGGTCTTTACAGGGTTTGGATAATAACTGAAATTAGCAGAATCGAAATCGATGGTTGAAACCACTGCGTCTGA
>NZ_BMGL01000006.1 GCF_014640175.1 Psychroflexus salis
GCCATCAACAACATTTACTTTCGAATATTCACCAGCCCATCCTGCAGTAGTAATATTCTGTGCTGTCTCGCCATCTGCTAATGCTGGATTAGGAGTAAATGTAGACCCAGGCCATTGTCCAAACTGATCTACCAAACATCCAGGTTCTGATAAAGACTCTTGACTAAAGTAAATATTGTCTACATAAACATCGAACGGAGTAGTGTTGGCAGAACCATCACCATTAAATTGTCCATCGAATTTTAATTGAAAAACTGAATCCCAAGTCATTCCTCCAAAATCAGCTTTAGGCAAAGCAACGCTATTCCAAGAACCAGGTGTTAAAGGAATTTCAACCAAAACTTCTGTTGGTCCTGTTCCATTGTTAATTGGAGTTACTTTTACTTGACGGTCTGTACCATCTGCAACCCAAATATCTACATGTAAAAAATCCATGGCTGATAAATCTAAATTTGAGCCAATATCTGTACCTTGGTAAGTAAAGTTTGGATAAGCTAAAACAAAATCGGTTCCGCTTCCAGTTGGATCAAAAGTAGTGTTTACCAATGTGTGGCCTGGTTGACCCCAGTTTGGATCGTAATTAGCAACAGCTTCATCTGTGTAAGCATCTGAATAAAAAGACACTACATCTGCAGCTTCTGCTGTTGGAGTTGGTGCTGATGTAGTTGGGTTTATAACTACATCCTCATTAACTAAATTTCCTGTCGCGCTCCCTACATCTGAGTTAAGGTTTTGTGCAAAAAAATCTGAAAATCCAAAGACAGATAACACAATGCATGTTAAATACCGAATTGAATTTTTTTTAAGTAAATAATTCTTCATGTTAATTATTTTAATTGTTCAGCGTAAATTTATACTAAATTAACTTAACATGTAAAGAATTATTAAAAAAAATATACAATCAATAAAATAATTAGTATTAACAAGTATGTAGAGATATCAAATTTATTATTATTAAGAAACCAAATTATATAAAAAGCTTCTTACTTCTTTAGGTGAGTTTACATAGTATTTTGCTTTAGTTTTGTTGAGTCCTACTTTTAAACTGATTGTTTTTTCTGGTAAATCTTCGAACATAAATTCATCAGTCCAATCATCTCCTAAGGCAAAAACATGGTCATATTTTTTTTCATTGTAAATTAATGAGCTAGCCCGACCTTTACTTACTTTACTACTTTTTAATTCAATAACTTTATTTCCTTCTAATAAGGTTAAATCGGTATTCGAAATAAAGCTTGTTAAAACGGTTTTAATTTCAACTAATCGGCGCTGTGCAAGTTCTGGGTCTGCTTTTCTATAATGCCAAGCTACAGAAAACTTTTTCTCTTCTAAAATAGTTCCTGGTGTATTATCTACAAATTTTTCAATTACAGGAATTACATTTTCTTTCCAATCTGTTTTTAAAGTTTCAAGATTTTTCCATTCTTTTCCTTTTGGTAAATAAGAAACACCGTGATCTGACACTAAGCTAACGGGCAAATCGCCTAACCAAGTATTTAATGTTTTTTTATCTCTTCCACTTATAATAACTATATCTGTATAGGGTTGTTCTGTAAGTTGTACAATAAGCTGTTTAAGTTCTTCATCGGGTATAGCATCTTGTGGATTTTTCTGAAAGCTAACTAAAGTACCATCGTAATCTAGAAACAAAACTTTACTTTCCTTACTTTGCATTATATTTTTGAACTCATTGGTTTTTTGACTAGTAATAGCCTGCGCATCAATAACATCAGCTAAATTCTGTTTTACGTTTTTCAAAGAATTTATAAATTCTCCTGCCCATTTTTCTACACTGTAGCGAGAAACACGTTTCTGCAAAGCTTTCATTCTACGTTTTTGCTCTTCTTTTGGCATTTCTACAGCTTGCTTTATCGTGTTGGCTATTTCACCAAAATTATAAGGATTTATTAGCAAGGCATCATCTAATTCTTTTGATGCTCCTGTCATTTCACTTAAAACCAAAACACCATCTTCTTTTGTTCGCGTGGCAATATATTCTTTAGCCACCAAATTCATTCCGTCGCGAACAGGTGTAATTAAAGCCACATCGGAAGATGTATACAAATCGATTAAATTTTCGAATGGCATGGTTCTGTAAAAATACCAAATAGGCGTCCAACTTACTGTGGAGAATTCTCCGTTGACTCTCCCCACCAACTCATCGGTTTCTTTTTTTAATAATTGATATTGTGGCACTTCAGAACGGGATGGAACTGCTAGCATTATCAATCGGATTTTCTCTTTAAATTGTGGATATTTTTTTAAGAAAAATTCAAATGCCCTAATTCTATTAGGTATTCCTTTGGTATAATCTAAGCGATCTATGGAGAGAATCATTTTTACACCAGCTTCTTCCTTTAGATGCTGATCTAATCTTTTTTGAATTTCAGATTTTTCAACTTCTGTTTGTTTTTGATGCTGTAAAGCTGCATTTTTAAATTTATCGTAATCAATTCCCATAGGAAAAGAGTCTACCTTTATTATTCGATTTCCATAAGAAATTTCATTAAAGTTAACTTCTAAACTTAAAATTCGTTTAACTGAACTCAAAAAATGACGTTCGTAATCGTAGGTATGAAAACCGAGTAAATCTGCCCCTAGCATCCCTTCTAGAATTTCTTTACGCGCAGGAAATGTTCTAAAAATTTCATAAGAAGGAAAAGGAATATGCAAAAAGAATCCGATAGATACATTAGGATTTTTTTCTTTCACCATAGCAGGTAAAAGCAACAATTGATAGTCATGTATCCAAATGGTATCGCCTTCTTCAGCTTGAGCAATCACTACCTCAGCAAATTTTTTATTCACCTCAACATAACTTTCCCAATATCCTTTATCAAATTCGGTATACTCTAAAAAATAATGGAACAAAGGCCACAATGTACGATTACTAAATCCGTAATAATAATTATCTAAATCATTTTCATTTAATTTAACCGCAATACATTGCTCCTTTTCTATAGCTTGATTAACTTTTGTTTCAATTTCTAATGTTAAATCTTCATCTTTAACGCCAGACCAACCAATCCAAATTCCATTGCTATCGCGATGTACCGATTTCATTCCTGTTGCTAAACCACCAACACTAGGCTTTGCAGTAACTTTTCCACTTTCGTTTACTTGAACTTGTAAAGGCAATCTATTTGAAACAATTATTGTTTTATTCATAATAAAAATGGATTTTTTATGTATTATTTTCTATACTTTAGCCAAATGTATAATTTTATTATCGAAAAAACCGAATTACATGAATAATCTTAATTATGGAATTATAGGCAATTGTAGAACGGCTGCATTAATCTCTGAAACTGGCTCTTTAGATTGGTTTTGTTTACCCGAATTCGACTCTGCATCGGTATTTGCCAAGCTTTTAGATGAAGAAAAAGGTGGACAATTTTCTTTCGAAGTCGATTCATCGTACAGCATAAGTCAAAAATACCATGAAAACACCTGTATATTGGTAACTACATTTGCTTCAACTGAAGCATCTTTTGAAATAATTGACTTTTTACCTCGTTATCAAAAAGAAAATCAAAAATACCACTCGCCACCAGAAATTATTCGATTGATAAATATTTTGAAAGGTGAACCTACACTGAGCATCAACTACACCCCAAAATTAGAATATGCTTTTGGTGAAACGAAGACCTATTTAAAGAATAACTTTATTGTGAGTTTAACCGAAGAAGAAAAATTCGATTCGCTTTTTTTATATACTAATTTAGATAAAGAAAAAGTAATACAAGGGAGTAAAATTAAGCTCACACAAAACACTTTTTTCTTATTGAGTTACAATGAAAAAATTGAGTTACCTAATTTGGAAAGTCTACAATTAGAATTGGATCGCACAAAAGTGTATTGGTACAATTGGATAGAAAAAACACCCCAATTTTCTTACTACAACTCAGAAATTAGAAGAAGCGCCATGACCTTGAAGCTTTTGAGTTACGAAAAGTCAGGGGCTATTTTAGCAGCGGCCACCACATCCTTACCCGAAACCATTGGCGAAGTGCGCAATTGGGATTACCGTTTTTGCTGGATTCGCGATGCTTCTATGGTAGTTAAAGTAGTTTCGCAACTCGGACATAAACGCATGGCTAAAAATTTCTTAGACTTTATTGTAGACTTAGTACCAGACAAAGATGAGAAGTTGCAAATTATGTATGGTATAAATAAAGAAAAGGAACTTACCGAAAAACAACTTACCCATTTAAGTGGCTACAAAAATTCTAAACCTGTTCGAATCGGAAATGCGGCTTATGCGCAAAAACAAAACGACATTTACGGTATTTTAATGGATGTAATTTACCAAG
Source organism: Psychroflexus salis (assembly GCF_014640175.1). GTDB lineage: Bacteria > Bacteroidota > Bacteroidia > Flavobacteriales > Flavobacteriaceae > Psychroflexus > Psychroflexus salis. The sequence continues at coordinate 4,314 of NZ_BMGL01000006.1, forward strand.
AATTTGTCAACTTAAATCAGGAGTTAGAAAATATAGAAGAACTCTGGAACATTACGAAAGGAATCGCTTGGGTAGTTGGCAAACACTGGCAAGAACCCGATAAAGGCATTTGGGAATTTAGAACCGAAGATAGGCATTTTACCTTTTCAAAAGTTTTATGCTGGGTCGCTATAGATCGAGCTATAAAAGTTTCAAAAATTCTAAACAAAGAATCTAAGCTAGAAAGATGGAGTAAATTAGAACAAGAAATAAAAACAGACATTTTAACCCATGCTTGGAACGATAAAAAACAAGCTTTTACCCAATCGTATTTTTCAAGCGATTTAGATGCATCAGTATTATTAATGCAAACCTATGGTTTTATTGAACCTAAAGACCCCAAATTTGTAAGTACAGTAAAAGCCATCGGAAACGAATTGATGAACGACGGACTTTTATACCGCTATAAAAATCAAGACGATTTTGGTTTGCCAAGTTCATCCTTTACCATTTGTACCTTTTGGTACATCAATAGCTTATTTAAAATTGGTGAAGAAACCGAAGCCAAAAAGCAATTCGATAAGCTGCTCTCCTACTCCAACCACTTGGGTTTATTTAGTGAAGACATCGATTTTAAAACCAAGCGATTACTCGGAAACTTTCCACAAGCTTATTCGCATTTGGCTTTAATTGAAACAGCAATGAATTTTGATAAAGGATTGCTGGTTTAGGATTGTTGATTATTGATTTGAGATTGCTGATTTGGGATTGTTGATTTGGGATTGCTAATTTAGGATTTGGAAATTTTGATTACTGATTTGCTGTTCTCGCTTTGCGAAGATTGAATCTTGACTGATCCTGTTTTAAGTCAACGAAAATTGTAATTGGTTAAGCCTGAAAATGAATTTTAAAAACTAATATTAAAAATTTTCTACTTAAATTCGATTTATGGAAATTGATGAATACAGAACCTACTGCCTAAGCAAAGCTCAAACCACAGAAAGCTTTCCGTTCGATGAAGATGTTTTGGTTTTTAAAGTAGCTGGTAAAATGTACGCCCTCGCTTCGCTTAAAAAATGGGAAGCTGGCGAGCACAGAATCAATTTAAAATGCAACCCAGATGAAGCAATTCAACTTAGAGAAAAATATCCAGACGAAGTTTTCCCGGGCTACCATATGGATAAAAAACATTGGAATACTGTGGTGGTGAATGGACCTAACTTATCGCTTCAACAAATTCAAAATTTTATAGATCAGAGCTATGATTTAGTGGTGAGCAAATTGCCGAAAAAGAAGCGAGAAGAAATTCAATTAAAATAAAGATAAATATATGCATACGCTAACTAAGTTTTATCTTTACACATTCAATTTCAACTTATGTCTAATTACATAGATGTTATCTTACCGCTTCCCTTAAAACAACTATTTACTTATGAAGTAAACGATGAAGAAGTAGATAAAATTGAATTAGGTATGCGCTTAGCGGTTCCTTTCGGAAAATCGAAAGTTTACACGGGCTTAGCCATACAACTGCACAAACAAAAACCACTACACTACGAAACTAAACCCGTCGAGCAAATTTTAGATGAAGCGCCTTTGGTTACCAAAAATCAAATGCGTTTTTGGAAATGGATTGCCGACTATTATATGTGTAGTTTGGGCGAAGTAATGAAAACAGCCTTACCAAGCGCTTTTTTATTAGAAAGCGAAACCGTAATAGAATGGAATAAAGAAACTGAAATTAAGGCTGAAGCTTTAGACGATGAAGAGTTTTTGTTATATGAAGCACTTCAAAAACAAAATGTGCTAAAGATTCATGAAGTCATGCAAATTTTAGATAAAAAAACGGTTTTGCCTATGGTAAAACGCATGGCTGAAAAAGGAATTTTAATTTTAAACCAAGAATTAAATATTAAATATAAACCCAAACTTAAAAAATATATTCGCTTAACTGAAGCCAATTCAACTGAACAAAAACTACCCGATTTATTGAACACATTAAGTTCTTCTCCGAAGCAAAAAGAAGCCTTATTAAAGTACTTTAATTTTTCAGCTAAAACAAAAAAACCTATTACGAGTAATGATTTAAGCGAAAAAGCAGGGGTTTCAACATCGGTAGTAAAAGCTTTAATTAAGAAAGATATTTTTGAAGAATACCTCATCAAGCAAGACCGTATTGACTTTGCAGTTGCAAAAACAAGAGCATCTTTTCAACTTTCGGAAGCGCAGCAGGATGCAATGCAACAAATTGAAGAAGGTTTTGAAAACAGAGAAGTTTGCTTATTGCATGGTGTAACTTCTTCTGGCAAAACAGAAATCTATATTCAGTTAATCGAAAAAATGCTTCAACAAGAAAAGCAAGTTCTTTTTTTACTACCCGAAATTGCATTAACTACGCAACTCATTAAACGCTTGCAAGCCTTCTTTGGAGATGAAGTTTTGGTTTTTCACAGTAAATATTCACAAAATGAACGCGTTGAAGTGTACCGACATGTACTGCAGCAAAGCAAGGGTAAAATTGTAATTGGTGCACGTTCTTCTTTGTTTTTACCTTTTAAAAATTTAGGATTAATTATTGTAGACGAAGCCCACGAAGTAAGTTTTAAACAATTTGACCCAGCACCACGTTATCACGCACGAGATGCAGCCATTGTTTTGGCTCATTTTTTTAAGGCAAAAACCTTGTTAGGGAGTGCAACTCCTAGTTTAGAAAGTCTGGCTAATGTAAAAGACCAAAAATACGCTTATGTTCGATTAAATAAACGCTTTGGTAATGTAATGCCTCCTAAAATTGAGTTGGTCGATTTAAAAGAATTAGGCAGAAAAAAACAAGTGAAAGGGCATTTTTCAAAACCACTTTTACAAGCTTTAGAAACCTGTATTGAAAATGGAAAGCAGGCCATATTATTTCAAAATCGTCGTGGATTTTCGCCTATATTAGAATGTAAAACCTGCGGACATTCTCCACAATGCCCAAGTTGCGATGTAAGTTTAACCTACCACAAACATAATAACTCATTACGCTGCCATTACTGCGGCTACAGCATGGCGATGCAAACCAAATGTTTGGCCTGTAGCAGTCCAGACATTTCTACTAAGGGTTTTGGCACCGAACAAGTCGAAACCGAATTACAAGAATTGTATCCTGATTGGCGCATACAACGCATGGATCATGATACCACAAGAAGAAAATATGCATACGATAGAATTATCTCCTCTTTCGAAAATCATGAAGTAGATGTGTTAATCGGTACACAAATGCTAACTAAAGGACTCGATTTTAGAAATGTAGATTTAGTAGGTGTAATGAATGCTGATAGCTTACTCAATTTTCCAGATTTTAGAGCTTTTGAGCGTTGTTTTCAGTTACTTGTCCAAGTAGCAGGTCGAGCAGGCAGAACCGAAAATCAGGGATCTGTATTAATACAAACCTATAATCCGTATCACCAAATTTTGCAACAAGTTACTACCAACGACTTTAAAAGTATGTTTAAAGAACAATTGTACGAACGCAAAAATCATGCATATCCGCCGTTTTATAGATTGGTAAAATTTACCTTAAAAGGAAGGGATTATAACCGTGTAAACGAAGCATCAGATTGGTTGGCAACCTATTTAAAACAAAGTTTTGGAAAACAAGTTTTAGGCCCTGAATTTCCTGCAGTATCAAGAATTAAAAATAAATATCATAAAAATATTCAATTAAAAATTGCTGCAAATCAATCCATAATCAAATCTAAAAAAATTATACAAAAAGTATTAAGTAGTTTTGAAGCTGTTGGTCAATTTAGAAGTATTAGAGTAGTTGTAAATGTAGATCCCTATTAAATTTCCTGTAACTGACGTATTTAATAAATAATTAAAAGTTAAATATATAAATTTCTCTTATAGTTTTTTATTTTTGTATCAAACTTTTGAATTATGACCATTACGCAACTACATTATGTTTTAGCAGTAGCTGAATATAAAAATTTCACCAAAGCAGCAGAAAAGATTTTTGTAACGCAACCTACCCTGAGTATGCAGGTACAAAAATTAGAAGAAGAGTTAGGAGTAAAGATTTTTGACCGATCTAAAAAACCCATTTTACTTACTCAAGTTGGTAAAAACATAGTTCAACAAGCAAAAAATATAGTTAACGAAAGTAATCGCATTAAAGATATTGTAGACCAGCAAAAAGGCTTTATTGGTGGCGAATTTAAGTTAGGAATTATTCCTACAATTATGCCTACTTTGCTTCCTATGTTTCTAAAAAACTTTGTAAACAAATACCCTAAAGTAAATTTAAAAATTGAAGAAATGACAACGCAAGCCATCATAAATGCCTTGCGAGATGGACATATTGATGCAGCTATTGCAGCCACTCCCTTAGACGAAGATGATATTTTTGAAAAACCATTATACTACGAACCTTTTGTAGGGTTTATTCCGCAATCGCATCCGCTGTTTAAAAAGAAAAAAATTACACCAGAAGATTTAGACCCAGACGAATTGCTGCTGTTAGAAGACGGACACTGTTTTAAAAATAATATTTTAAACATTTGTAAAAGCAATAAATTACTGCAAAATGATTCTTTTAATTTAGAAAGTGGAAGTTTCGAAACTTTAATTAAATTAACCAATGAAGGTATGGGTATGACGCTTCTACCCTATTTACACACCTTAGATTTGTCTGAAAAACACCAACAAAATCTCCGAATTTTTGAAGCACCTAACCCAGCTAGAGAAGTAAGTTTAATTCATCATAAAAGTGAATTAAAAATGCAAATTATCGATAAATTACACGAAGTAATTAGTGGAGTTGTTCGTGGAGCTATTGCTTTTCAAAATGTAAAAATTGTGAGCCCAAAAACCAATTAATTAGTTTTTTATGCATCTAACAGAAGCTCCACCAGCTTGTGTGTGACTGGTTACTTGTGCAGAATTTTGGTTAATTCCCATATCAAAAGCGTTTGTATTGTTGCTCTCTGAAGACCAATAATAGCCAAACAAAGCTTCAGATGCAACCACAGCGTTAGTATGACCACGATAACCTGGCATAGTTAACTTTAAAACACTTTGCAATGCTCCATCTGCATTTTGAGAATTCCAAGAATTAATTTCTTCAGCAAATTCATCTGGCGTAGGCAACCTAAAACCACATGGACATGGATTATTAGGCGAATCGATATGCTGCCATACTTGATCATTTCCAGACGTATTCCAAACTAGCATTCCCATAATAAAATCTCCGTGTTCTGGCTGTATTACTTGAGCTTGTTGGTCAGTTGTATTTGCATCTCTTTTTTGATGTCCATCAGCTCTTCTTCCCCATTGATACAAATCGCCATAGGCGCGATTATCGTTCCTTGAAACCGCACTTCGCTCAGCTCCTAAATTTCGATCCATCCATGTTCTTCCGGTTATTGGATTGGTCACTTCAATTACTTCTGTTAACTGGTCCATTCCAACGGAATCAGTTTCAAATACAAGACTATTTCCTTCGATTGCTCTATTGTTTAAATTGGCGAAAATCTTGGCTTGATAGGTGGTTTCCATGCTTAAATTGCAAAGTGAATTAATTTCGTCTGCAGCTACATCAAACCAGATTTCTTCTCCTTCTACAGTAGACAACTTTAATTGAAAAATTGCATCGTTGTTTGCCGATTCTATTTTGGCAAACGCTCTTGTTTGGCTAATGGAATATATTTCTGTTAATTGAAACTCAATAGCAGGTTCATTATTTAATGCATCATCATCAGAATTGCAGGAAATGAAAATTAAACAGCAAATAGATACAACAAAACTGTGTATTATAAATTTTAATTTAGGTTTAAGCAAAGCAATTGTTTTTTATGAACTGCTAATTTACATTAAAAATTTTGAGTAAAGTGAACATCATATAACTGCAAGCCAGAAGCCGGTGCTATATATTCTAATTTTATTTTTTTACTACCATCTAAGCTTTGCTTTACAAAATTTAAATCGATTTTCCCTTTTCCTAAATTAATTAGTACTCCCATCATTAATCGTATTTGATTTCTTTTAAAACCTGAAGATTTTACGCGCAATACATAGGATTTTTCAGGAAAAAAATTTGCTGTATAGATCGTATTTGGTTCAATTCTACAATACGTAATATTTCCCAAAGTTTGAGTCGTGGGTTTGGGTCGAAAAGCATAGGAATAAAAATCGTGTTCACCTTCAAATAATCGGGCGGCTTCTTGCATTAATTCCAAATTTAAATCATCTTGAATTAAGGTTATGAATGGCGCACAGAATGGATGAATTTTTTCTGGGAAAGTAAAAAAATAAAGGTACTCTTTTTGTTTAGGATGTTGAATTATGTTGAATTTTTCGTCTATTTTTTTAATTGAAACGGCTCTTATGTCGCTTGGCAAATTATAATTAAATAATTCAAAAAAATCTTGAGGTAAATCAGCTTCATACACAAACAACTCTACGTAAGTTTTATGTACAGAAACCATGGCGTCTGTTCGCCCAGCTGCAATAACTTTGGTCCTGATGTTTGGTAATACAAAACCTAAAGTTTTTTGAATTTGGTTTTCTACTGTTTTTACTTTGGGTTGTTTTTGCCATCCATGATAGCGAAAGCCAAGGTATTGTAATTCGATTAAATAATAATTCATTAAGCGTTTCATAACCTAAACATTTAAGATGCAAGCTACGTTTTTTACAAAAAATGATCCTACTAAAATTTGGCTAAATTTTAAAGATAAGTTGGACTTAAGCAATGTAATTTTGACCAAAAAAATGAAACTTACTTTACAAATTGCAGCTATCTATAATTTACTTTGGGGAGCTTGGGTAGTTTTGTTCCCAACTCATTTTTTTGAATTAGTAGGTATGGAAATCCCAAACCAATTACTTATTTGGCAAGGCATGGGGATGGTAATTGGCGTCTACGGCTTAGGATATTGGTGGGCTTCTTATTCACCTTTACAACATTGGCCCATAGTTGCCGTTGGGTTTTTAGGGAAAATATTTGGACCCATAGGTTTTGTAATGAATTACGTACAAGATTTAGTTCCTTTTGAGTTTTTTTATACCTTAATAACTAACGATTTTATCTGGTGGATTCCTTTTGGTTACATTTTATGGAAAGTGCATACTGAATACCACTGGAAATTAAAGCATGATTAATTTTAATATCGAAGAAAAAAGCTTCAAATGGATTTGAAAATTTATTTAAACATAATCGATTTTGGATTAGTAGTTCTTATTTTTTTAGTTCAATTATGCATTTATCCTGCTTTTAAATACTTCAATAAGGAAGGTTTAAAAATTTGGCATCGCATTTACACACCTAATATAACTTACGTAGTTTTACCCCTAATGCTAAGTCAACTAAGTTTATCTGGGTATTTAGCTTTTTTTGAAGCTTCCCTTTTAAATGCTGTTCATTTCGGTTTAGTTGGATTAACATGGATTAGCACTTTTGTTTATTTTGTTCCGCTACATCAAAAAATAAATGCAGAAAAATATAATGCTACGTATTTGCATAACATTGAAAAAGCAAACTGGCTTCGGTTGGTTTTATGGACATTAATTTTTATAATTGGCTTGTTAAACACTAATCTTTTTCATCATTTAGTTATCTAATATAAACTGCATATAAGATTACTAGTCAAATGATTACAAATTTTACTTAGTATGAAACCAATAACACTATAAGAAAATATGATGCTAAAATTTGGAATATTGATATATTTTATGTATAATGTCAAACTGTAGTAGAACTATATAAAAAATTTATGAGACAGCTAAAAATTACCAAGCAGGTTACCAATAGAGAATCTAAGTCTTTAGACAAATATTTACAAGATATTAGTAAAGTAGATTTAATCACCGCCGAAGAAGAAGTAGAATTGGCGCAGCGAATTAGAGAAGGTGATCAAGTTGCTTTAGAAAAGTTAACCAATGCTAATTTACGATTTGTTGTTTCTGTTGCAAAGCAATACCAAAACCAAGGTCTAAAATTACCCGATTTAATAAACGAAGGAAATGTAGGTTTAGTAAAAGCAGCTAAGCGCTTTGATGAAACTCGCGGTTTTAAATTTATTTCGTACGCAGTATGGTGGATTAGACAATCTATTTTACAAGCACTTGCAGAACAATCGCGTGTAGTACGTTTACCACTTAATAAAATTGGCGTTATCAACAAAATTAACAAGATGTATTCGCATCTTGAGCAAGTTAATGAACGACCACCTTCTGCTTCCGAAATTGCAAAGGAATTAGAAATGAGTGAGTCGCAAGTAAAAGTGGCTTTAAAAAATTCAGGAAGACATTTATCTATGGATGCACCTTTTAAAGAAGGTGAAAACGATTCGAATTTATACGATGTTTTAAGTTCAGCAGAATCACCAAATCCAGACGACAAGCTAATGCAAGATTCGTTGAGCATCGAAATTAACCGTGCTTTAGATACACTCTCGCAACGTGAAGCCGATGTTATTCGTTTAAATTATGGAATTGGCAATCAGCCAGCCATGACACTCCAAGAAATTGGAGATACTTTTGATTTAAGCAGAGAACGTGTCCGCCAAATTAGAGAAAAAGGAATTAGACGCTTAAAGCATCAGTCTAAAAATAAAATGTTAAAAAAATATCTCGGATAGATTTTTGATTTGTTCCGATGAAAAAGCCTTTTGTTATTTAAACAAAAGGCTTTTTTGTGGAATCTTAGTAAGCAAAAAACTTATTTTAAGTCTGGTCGAGTCGGTCTTACTTCAACTTTACTCGGTAAAGTTCTTGGGTTAATTTTAAACAAATCTACTACCAATTCGCCAATATCTTCGGGTTGAATCTTCCATGCATCCGTCTCATCGGGTGTATTTCCATTAAAATGTGAAGCTACCGAACCAGGCATAATCGTCGAAACTTTAATTCCGTGTTCGCGTAAATCTAACATTACTGCCTGCGTAAATCCAGTGACACCAAACTTACTGGCGTTATAGGCCGAGCCTTTAGCAAAAAAGTTAGTTCCGGCTAAACTCGAAATCGTAATAAAATAACCTTGCGTCTTTTTTAAAGCTTCAACTGAAGATTTTATAGAATAGAAAACGCCTGTTAAATTTGTATCAATTACTTCATTCCATTGTTTATCGGTTAAGTCAATTATATTTTCATAATGTCCTAAACCTGCGTTGGCAATCATATAATTTAGTTTTCCGAATGTGTCTACACATTTTTTAACCGCTATTACTTGATCGGCTAAATTGCGAACATCTGCTTCAGCTCCTATAGCCTTTGCTGAAGTTGTTGAAGCTTCATTTAAAGATTTTGCAGCTTCATCTGCACTGCTTTGTGTTCGGCTAGTTATCAATACATTTACTCCTTGATTTAATAATTCTAAAGCAATTCCGTAACCAATTCCTTTGCTTCCACCAGTTACTATGGCTGCATTTCCATTTAATTCTTGCATAATTTAATTTTTGAATAAATGTACTGCTCAAACAAGAAATGAAACAGCGTTTAAAAAAGATTTAACCTTCAAATGGCTTAACTAAACTTATTGACTAATAAAAAGCAAAATCTAAGGCCTAAAGGTTTTAAAAACTGTTGGGGCTAATAGTGTGAAATTTTAAAATTCAATAGTTCATTAGGCATTAATAAATTTTAAGGCTTTTAATGGATAATTATGAATTTGAATAGCAACATCTTAATCAGTAAAGATTGAATAGGAAATTCATAAAAAAATTTGTATACTAGAGTTGTTTGATGAGATAATTAAAGATACGAAATATGACTATAATTGGAAATATTATTAAGGGTGTAATTAACTTAGGAAGTTCAATTTCTTCTAAGGCAAATCACGTTCAAAATCAAAAAGAAAGTTTGCGATTTTTACTTGAAAAAGCAAAAGAGACTGAGTTCGGAAAGCATTATCAATTTAGCAAAATTCTTCAAAAAAACTCTACTTATCATCATTTCAAAAAACGTATTCCTTATTTTAGTTACAACAAAATGCATACTGAATGGTGGCATAAACTTCACGAAGGAAAAGAAAATATTACTTGGCCAGGCAAACCAGAATATTTTGCATTAAGTTCGGGAACAACAGGAAAAACCAGTAAACGCATTCCTGTTACTGAAGCTATGGTAGAAGCCATTCGCAATGCAGGTATTAAGCAAATTTTAGCCATGAAAAACTTCAACTTACCAGCAGATTTTTTTGAAAAAGAAATTATGATGTTGGGAAGCTCGACTCACCTAGAACAAAACAATAATTATTTAGAAGGCGAAATTAGTGGAATTAGCGCAAGTAGAATTCCATTTTGGTTTCGTGGATTTTATAAACCTGGCGAAGAAATTGCCAAAATAGATAATTGGGATGAGCGCGTTCAAAAAATAGCTGAAAATGCAAAATCCTGGGATATTGGCGCTTTAAGCGGAATTCCTTCGTGGATGGAATTAATGATGCAAAAAGTAATCGATTACCATAATGTAAAACACATTCACGAAATTTGGCCAAATTTAAAAGTATATACTACTGGTGGTGTAGCTTTTAGTCCATATGAAAAAAGCTTTAAAAGATTAACGGGAAAACACGTTGAAGTAGTAGACACATATTTGGCTTCAGAAGGTTTTATTGCCTTACAAACCAGACCTGAAACCGATAGCATGCAATTGCTTACCGATAATGGAATATTTTTTGAATTTGTCCCATTTCAACCAGAACACATCGAACAAGATGGTTCGCTAAAAGCTGACGCACCTTGTATTGATATAGAGCATGTTCAATTAAACACCGATTATGTGTTATTAATAAGCACAGTAAGTGGTATTTGGCGTTACAGCATAGGCGATACTATTCAATTTACGAATATTGAAAAAGCCGAAATTAAAATTACTGGAAGAACAAAATTTTTCTTAAATACAGTTGGCTCCCAACTTTCAGTTCATAAAATGGACGATGCCATGCGAAAGCTAGAAAATGTATTTGATATAGAAATTTCAGAATATACCATTTGTGCAAAACGTGCAGAAGATGGCGAATTTTACCACTTTTGGTATTTGGGGGTATCGAATACGGAACTAGACAAAACTAAAATTGCTGAAAAATTAGATGAAGTATTAAAAGCAGCAAACAAAAACTATAAAGTGGCGAGAACCAAAGCGCTGCATGGTGTAAAAGTAAAATTAATTAAACCAAATGTCTTTTATAATTGGAATGCCAGAAACAAAAAGAAAGGCGGACAGGTTAAAATGGAACGAGTTATGAATGAAGATAAGTTTGCAGAATGGGAAGATTTTGTTTAAAATTAAATTATCGATTTTGAACAATTTGCATAATTTCTTCGGGAGATAAATAATATTTTTGAATGCGTCTTTTGTAATCTTGTTTAACATCAGCGTGATTCAAAATAAAATTTTTGGTCTTTAAAATGTAATCTTCCATTCCTTGAATTACAGCGTAAGTATCAGCTACACGTTCAGCTTCAACAATATGTTTATCGAATAATAAATATTTTATACCAAACCAGATTAAATTTAGTTTTCCTCGATGCTGGTAATCCATTACATGACCCAATTCATGCCCTAACCATCCAATTAAAACATCAGAAGGAATATTTTTTGTAGAAAATTCTTGATCTGATATTTTAAACTTTTTACTGATTAAAATAAAGTAAGAACGATTTTCTCTTGATTTTAAAAGACTCCAAAAACTCGGCTGAGCTTGCATTGTAGACTTTTTAATATCTTTTTTGAATTTAAATGTAATTGCTACGTTTTTAAGTTGTGGGTAATAACTTAAAGCCGTTTCTACTTCGCTTGATATTAAACTTGGATAAATATACTTTTGTGCCATAATAGTGATACTGAAATTAAATAGAAAATAAAATAGAATCCATTTTATAGGAAGCTTCAACAAATTAAATTGAATATGCTTAAACAACTTAGAAACCATATTTCAATGTAAAGTTTTGTAAACCATAATCCATTCAATTTATAAAACATTAAGAAAAAACGGCAGGTATTTTCAAGGCTTTTCTTTCCAAATTAAATCATGCGCTTTTAAATAATTAGGTAAAGTAGCAGAACCATAATAAGGAAAATATTGAGCTGATAAATAATTCTGTTGAATAGCAGCATCGTTTTTTAATAAGGATTTTGCTTCATCTAAATTGGTTGTACTTAAAATAAAAATCCCCCGTAAATCTGAATCATTTTCACCCACAGGACCAGCCACTACCAATTTTTCGTTTTCAACTAACCTATTTATATTTTTCATGTTCGAAGCAAAAGCTAAACTCCTGGTTTCAGTAGTATCTGTATTTTTGCCCGAATGTAATAATACCAAGGTATACATCTTCATTCCGTATGCATCTGCATCAAGCTCTTTGGCTAATTCTGAATTGTAATTTGGATTTGTTTTTTGTGCTGTTAATTGTATAGCAAAAAGAACTACCAAGGTAAAAACATAAACTTTTAAACTATTCATCGGTATACGTTTCGTTTAAAAATTGAATGCTATTTAGACAAATTTCTTTTAAAACAGAAAGTTCGATATCTTCTAAATATTTGATGTTTATACAAGATTTTCCCATTTTAAATTTACCTAATTTTTCTAGCAATTTTTTGTTTTCAGGTGTGTTGTGGTAGACATAAAGCGAAGTATAAGCTTTTCTGGGCGAATAGCCTAATTGAAACCAATCGCCTTCTCTACCACTTTTGTATTTATAATGATAATCGCCATATCCAATAATCACAGAACCCCAAAGTGTAGGTTCTTTTGAAGATACTTTTTTAAAAAAATGATTTAATTTAATACAATCTTGCTTTTGAGTATCGTTTTCTATTTGATTTAAAAAATCAGAAACAGATGCTTTTGTTGGTTGGGTTTTATTACTCATTGTATGTTTTAATTTATGTAGACGAACTTATTAAATTTAACCGATAAGTTGGATTTATAATTCTAACTTAACTTATTGTTCTTTTTTCTATTCCTTTGTTCTTTGTTTCAAGTTTTACATTTAACTAGAGTACCAAAACTAGCGTTTTCCAAAATCAATAACAGCTAAATTCTCAATTTTAGTTTGATTAATTTCAAATTGAAGCATAGTTCGTTTCTGGTGAAAACCATGAATACCAACAGCACCAGGGTTCATATGCAATAAACCTAATTCTTTATCATTCATAACTTTCAAGATATGTGAATGTCCGCTAATAAATAATTTTGGTGGATGGTGATAAATTTGCTTTTTAACTTTGGGTGAATATCGTTTAGGATAGCCGCCAATATGAGTAATCCACACATCAACACCTTCAACTACAAAACGTTGATTTTCGGGAAATTCATTTCGAATAGCATAACTATCAATATTACCATAAACAGCTCGTAAAGGTTTCCGTTCGCGAATAGCATCAGTAACGCTTAAATCGCCAATGTCTCCTGCATGCCAAACTTCATCGGCTTTTTCAACATATTTCAATATGTTATCATCTATATGCGAATGTGTATCGCTAAGCAATAATATTTTCATTCTTATATTTTCAACAAAAATAAGTAAACAGGTTAAGCTATATTATAATGTCAATAGTATATCTAGCTTTAAATTTAGATATTTGCGCAAAAATAGTTTATGCCTCAAGTAATCCTTATCACAGGTGCATCATCTGGAATTGGTAAAATCACAGCTGAATTTTTAGTCGAAAAAAATTTCAAAGTTTATGGTACTAGTAGAAATTCGAATATAGAAAGTCAAAATAAAGTCGAATTTATTCAACTTGATTTGAATGATTCGGTAAGCATTAAAAAAGCAGTAAATCAAATTATACAGAAGGAAGGCAAGCTGGATATTCTTATTAACAACGCTGGAGTTGGTATTACAGGACCTGTTGAAGAAACACCAATTGAAGCAGCAAAAGAACATTTCCAAACTAATTTTTTTGGAGTTATGGAGCTCACCCAAGAAGTTTTACATTATATGCAAAAGCAGCCTAATGGACAAATTATTAATATTACTTCAATTGCTGGCTATATGGGTTTGCCTTTTCGCGGGTATTATTCAGCAAGCAAATCGGCTTTAATTACCTTAACGGAAGCGCTGCGTTTGGAATTAAAAAATACTAAAATTAAAGTTTCATGCCTAGCACCTGGCGATTTTGCTACCAATATTGCTTCTGGTAGATTTACGGTAAAACCGAATCAGGAATCTACTTATTACAAAGCCTACGCAGAGTCTTTAAAACTAATGAACGCCCATGTAAATGAAGCTAACGACCCAATTGAAGTTGCAAAAACCATTTATACAATTATTCAAAAAGAACACCCTAAAGTAAATTATAAGGTAGGAAGCACATTACAGAAATTTTCTGTTTTTTTAAAAGGAATTTTACCGAATAAAGTTTTTGAAAAGATGTTAGCTAAGCATTATAAATTGTAAATTTGTTCAAAATAAAATCAAAATTAAATGAAGTTTTTTATCGATACTGCAAATTTAGACCAAATTAAAGAAGCACAAGCTTTAGGTATTTTAGACGGTGTAACTACCAACCCTTCGCTTATGGCGAAAGAAGGTATTAAAGGTGAAGAAAACGTAACTCAACATTATATTAATATTTGCGAAATTGTAGATGGCGATGTAAGTGCAGAAGTTATTTCAACCGACTTTGATGGAATGGTAAAAGAAGGAGAAGCTTTGGCGAAACTACACCCACAAATTGTAGTTAAAATACCTATGATTAAAGATGGTGTAAAAGCCTTAAAGTATTTTTCTGATAAAGGAATTAAAACCAATTGCACCTTAGTTTTTTCAGCTGGTCAAGCTTTATTAGCAGCTAAAGCAGGAGCCACTTATGTTTCACCATTTATTGGAAGATTAGACGATATTTCTACAGATGGCTTAAATTTAATTGCTGAAATTAGAAATATTTATGATAATTATGGATTTGAAACTCAAATTTTAGCTGCTTCAGTTCGCCATACCATGCACGTAATTGATTGTGCAAAAATTGGTGCTGATGTTATGACTGGGCCTTTATCTTCTATCGAAGGATTATTAAAACATCCACTAACCGATATTGGTTTAGAAAAATTTCTAGCAGACCATAAAAAAAATCAGTAATTTATATTGAATTGATAAACGATAAGCTAGCATAGAATTGCTAGCTTTTTTTATGTTGTACCATCAAGCTATTTATATTCAATAGGCTTTAAGTCTTGCAGTTTCGATTCAATTGTCGTAAACTTGACAACAATTGTAAAAGCCTATGGATAGTCAAACTTCAGATTCTAAAAATCAAGATATTATTCAAAATACCAATTTAAGTACATATAGTGCATTAATTCCTGTTTTTGCATTAGTAAGTATGCTGGCTTATAATGTTTTTGTATTTGGAGATGCTGCGTTAGAAGGCTCCAATCAATTTATTTTATTAATGGGTGCAGCAGTTGCAGTAATAATTGGTTTCATCAATAAAGTTCCCTATAAAAATATGGTAGCCGAAGTTTCACAAAATGTAAAGTCTACTTCTACGGCACTATTAATTTTATTAATGGTTGGTGCACTTTCAGGAACTTGGCTTATTAGCGGAATTATTCCAACTATGATTTATTATGGGTTACAAATTTTAAATCCTACTATATTTTTGGCAGCCTGCGTAGTAATCTGCGCTGTGCTTTCAATTTCTATCGGAAGCAGTTGGACTACTTCTGCAACAGTTGGAATTGCATTAATTGGCATTGCTAACGCATTAGATATATCCTTAGGGATGACTGCTGGTGCTATTTTGTCGGGAGCTTATTTTGGCGATAAACTTTCTCCTTTAAGCGATACTACCAATTTGGCTCCAGCTATGGCAGGAACCGATTTATTTACACACATTCGATATATGACCCTAACCACAGTACCGAGTTTTGCGGTGGCTTTAATTGCATTTATTATTATTGGATTCACACAAGATAGTACTGGAAAAGCTGATACAATTGAAATTTTAGCAGCATTAGATACTACTTTTCTAATTTCTCCATGGTTATTTTTAGTTCCTGCTTTTGTTATTTTCTTAATCATAAAGAAAACACCCCCATTAATCGCATTGCTTTCAGGTACACTTACCGCAGCAGTTTTAGCTTTAATACTACAGCCCAATTTAATTTTAATTGCCGCAGATGAAACAATTTGGAACACAGCAAACGCTTACAAAGGAATTATGAATGCTATTACAGTCGATATTAAGATTCCAACTGATTTAAAAATATTAGAAGAATTATTTGAAGCTAGCGGCATGAAAGGAATGTTACCTACTATTTGGCTTATTTTATGCGCCATGGTTTTTGGAGGCGTAATGGATGCAATTGGTGCATTAACGAAAATTAGCGAAGGATTATTAAAATTATTTAAGTCTACATTTGGTCTTTTTGCTAGTACAGTTTCTAGTTGTTTAGCTATTAATTTAACCGCATCAGATCAATACTTAGCCATTGTAGTGCCTGGGAAAATGTTTAGCAAAGCTTATGAAGAAAAAGGCCTAGCGCCCGAAAATTTAAGTAGAACATTAGAAGATGCTGGAACCGTAACTTCTGTACTTATTCCTTGGAACACTTGTGGTGCCTACCATAGTGGTGTTTTGGGAGTTCCTGTAGCAGATTACTTTTTTTATGCCATTTTTAACTATGTAAGTCCGTTTATGACCTTACTTTTCGCAGCCTTTAACGTTAAGATTAGACAACTTAAAAAAGCATAATATGAAACTAGATATTTTAGCATTTGGCGCTCATCCGGACGATGTGGAATTAAGTTGCTCAGGAGTTCTAGCTAAAGAAATTTCGCGAGGCAAAAAAGTGGGAATTATTGATTTAACACAGGGCGAAATGGGAACTCGGGGTAGTAAAGAAATTCGTACTAAGGAAGCAAAAAATGCTGCTGAAATGCTCGGTGCAGAAATACGAATAAACCTGAACTTTAGAGATGCATTTGTTACTAACGACGAAGCGCATAAACATAAAATTATTGAAGTAATTCGAAAATATCAACCAGAAATTGTGTTTTGTAATGCAATTGAAGACCGCCACATAGATCATGGTAGAGCTAGTGAATTGGTAAGTAATGCTTGTTTTTTAAGTGGATTACGAAAGTTAATAACAAAAGAAAATAGTTCTATTCAAGAAGCTTGGCGACCAAAACAAGTATTACACTATATTCAATGGAAAGAAATTAAACCCGAAATTGTAATTGATATTTCAGGATTTATGGAGAAAAAACTCAAGGTTGTAAAAGCTTATAAAAGCCAATTTTACACACAAAACACAAACGAACCCGAAACACCAATTTCTTCATCTAATTTTTTAGAAAGTGTAACCTACCGTTCGCAAAATTTAGGTCGGTTAATCGGAACTGAACATGCCGAAGGCTTTACCCTTGAAAAATATCCTGCAGTTGATTCTGTTTTTGATTTAATTTAATCAACAAATATTTTTTTCAATCCGAAATTAATTCTAAATTTGCAATCGCTAAGAAGCAAACATGGTGGATGTAGCTCAGTTGGTTAGAGCGCTGGTTTGTGGTACCAGAGGTCGTGGGTTCGAGACCCATCTTCCACCCTTAAAATGCCCCTTTTTTTTTTATAGAAAGGGGTATTTTTTTTACAGATGAAATTCTACACATACATTCTATTTTCTGAAAAATTAAACAAGCACTACATAGGTCAAACTAATCATGTTCAAAACCGATTAAAAAAACATAACAATAGATACCAAAAATTCACTAAAAAAGGTGTTCCTTGGATGTTGATTGCTGCAGTTGGATACTTTATTTTGAAGTTATCCTAAATATTTAATTTTATGCAGGAACGCTTTCGTACATTTTATTCCGTAGTTCTTTAATGGCTTTATCCGACATATACTCGTCGAATGTCATCATTTTATCAATTACACCGTTAGGGGTGATTTCAATAATGCGATTAGCTACCGTTTGGGCAAATTGATGATCGTGGGTGGTAAATAAAATATTTCCTTTAAAGTTTTTCAAGGAGTTATTAAAAGCTGTAATCGATTCTAAATCCAAGTGATTGGTTGGTTCATCTAAAATTACAACATTGGCTCTCATCATCATCATTCTACTCATCATGCAACGCACTTTTTCTCCACCCGATAAAACTTTACAGGTTTTTAATGCTTCATCTCCACTAAAAAGCATTTTTCCTAAAAATCCACGAATATATACTTCTTCGCGTTCTTCATTGGTTTTTGCATATTGTCTTAACCAATCAACTAAGCTTAAATCAGTTTCAAAAAAGGCACTATTATCATTAGGTAAATAGGATTGTGTGGTTGTAATTCCCCACTGGTACTTTCCAGCATCAGCTTCTTGATTTCCTGTTATTATTTGATAAAAAGCAGTTGTAGCTCGAGAATCTCGAGAGTAGATTACGGTTTTATCTCCTTTGTTTAAATTGATATCAATTTTACTAAAAAGCAATTCGCCATCTAATGATGATTGTAAATTTTCAACATGTAGTATTTGGTCTCCTGCTTCTCGCTCACGTTCAAAAATAATAGCTGGATATCTTCTGTTAGAAGGCTTAATTCCTTCAATATTGAGTTTTTCGATCATTTTTTTTCGCGATGTAGCTTGTTTCGATTTCGAAACATTTGCACTAAATCGTTCTATAAACTGCTGCAACTCTTTTTTCTTTTCTTCAGCTTTTTTATTTTGTTGAGCTCGCTGTCTTGCTGCTAATTGAGAAGACTCATACCAAAATGTATAGTTACCAGAATAATGGGTGATTTTTCCGAAATCTATATCTGAAATATGTGTACAAACCGCATCCAAGAAGTGACGGTCGTGAGAAACTACAATAACACAATTATCGTAATTGGCTAAGAAGTTTTCTAACCAAGAAATGGTTTCATAATCTAAATCGTTGGTAGGCTCATCCATAATTAACACATCGGGATTTCCAAATAAAGCTTTAGCCAATAAAGTTCTTACTTTTTGTTTCCCGTCTAAATCTTTTACTGCTGTATAATGCAAACTTGCATCTATTCCTAAATTAGATAGCAAGGATGCAGCATTACTTTCGGCATTCCAACCGTCCATTTCTTCAAAATCTACTTGTAAGACTCCAACACGTTCGCCATCTTTTTCATCAAAATCAGATTTGGCATAAATTTCATCCATCTCTTTTTTAATTTTATACAGGGGTTCGTTTCCCATTAAAACGGTATCCAATACTGTAAAATTATCGTATTTAGAGTGGTCTTGGTCTAATACAGACATACGTTTACCGGGTTCTAAATGCACATTTCCAGAAGTAGGTTCTTGTTTACCTGCTATTATTTTTAAAAAAGTAGATTTTCCCGCACCGTTTGCACCGATAATACCATAACAATTTCCATTTGAAAATGTGGTGTTTACTTCGTCAAACAAAACGCGTTTTCCAAATTGAACCGATAAATTAGAGACTGAAAGCATAGCTAAAATTTTTTGCAAAAATAGACAATTATTTTGGGTTATAGAAACTGATAACAAACTTGTCTTTTAACGGCGGATTAACAACCTTAACTTAATACTAAACATATATTTGCTTTGCTAATAAATTTATATGCGGTTCTTTTTAGTTTTCATTTTATTCCTACTCACGGCTTGTATGGCAGATAATAACGAGCCATCTTCAACAAAAATTTATGGTGAGATTGTTAACCCATTAGACCATACTTTAATTTTTTACCAAAATGGAAATTTATTAGATACTGTTGAACTCCAAGCTAATGGAAAATTTTTTTATGAATACACTCAAAAGAATGAAGCCATGTTTTCTATCAAGCACGGAGCTGAAACACAAATGTTTTATGCAAAACCAGGAGACAGCATTGCATTGCGCATTAATACGCTAGAATTTGACGAAAGTTTAGTTTACGATGCTGACTCTGCCGTTGAAAATAATTTTTTAATAGATAATTTTTTATTAAATGAAAAAAACAACGATTTAATCTTATCCTATTATAAAATTGAAGTTGATGAATTTTTAAACATCACAGATTCCCTTAAAAACATCCAATTACAAAAGCTCAACGAATTACAAAACAAACATGCATTAAGTCCTATGTTTGTTGAAATTGCTCAAAAAAGCATCAATTTTGAGTTTTACGACATGAAAGAACGGTATGCCTTTTTAATTCAAAAGTACTTTAGTTCTAAAGCGCATCAACTCGATGAGTTTAACTTTTTTTCGTTTAGAAAGGAAATCAATTTTAATGAAGAAAATTTAAGTTCTCACTTTGGATATCTTCGTTTTTTAGATAATTACTTAAAAAACAAGTCGATTGAAGATTGCGCTCAAAGTGAAAATAAAAAAGATTGTTTTGAATTAAATTCATTTCAAAATTTGCATAAACGCATAGAATTAGCCAACAAAATTTTTGAAGACAATGAAGTCCGCCGTCAATTTTTAAAACGATTTGTTCGTAGAGAAATTATTCAATCGAACACAGCAAAAGAAATTGAAACAACACTTCGAATTATTGATGGTATTAATCTAGATGAAGAGAATTTGAAATACTATCATCGTTTAGCCGACTTTCAAAAAAATTACCTAATCGGAAACTCGTTAAAAAACCATTCGGTGTATGACGCAGATTTCAATAAAATTAATTTTAAAGAAATAGTAGCTAATAAACCTACCATTCTTCATTTATGGACGGCTAACTCAACTTCTCTTCATCAAAAAAGGTTAACTAAAATAAAAGATTTACGAGCAAAATTTCCAGAAGTTCAATTTATTGGTATAAACGTAGATTACAACAATAGAGAATTATGGGAGCGAACACTTACACAATATAAGTATAATAGAAAATATGAATTTCAGGTCTTAGGAAAAGATAAAGATCGAGATTTATACATTAATTATTTATCGAAAGTATTTTACGTATCGCCAGAAAATACAACTATAAAAAACTGTACAAATTTGTTGTACAGTAACGATCTAGAAAGCAGCATCCTAGCTTTTTTAAACCAATAAAAAAAATCCCAAGTTTACACTTGGGATTTTCACTAACACACTAAGATTAATAGGTTTATCGGAATCGGTCTACAGATTTTACAAGGTCTTCATCCTTTTTAATGGCCTTATTAGCTAAGGCTAAAAAAACGATAGAAACCAAAGGAATTAAGCCCCCAATACCTTTCTCTGAAATTTCCATTTCTCCAGGTAAGTTTAGCGCCGAATACACAAAAAATCCTATTGCAAAAAAGTTTATAAGAATATTTAATCTTCCTAATACAAATTGAAGTTTTCTATTTTTATATAAGAATATACTTATGAAAGCAAAAACAATTGAAACTGATATAGCAATTGTTGTCTCTAAAAAGTTAAATGCATACACCCACTCCATTTCATGGTTTTTCCATAAAGGGATAAAATTGCTTATTAAAAGCCCATTTAAAATAACAACAAATAAAAGATAAAGGCTTTGCTTGCGTTGTATCATGCTTATTTACTAAACTTATTTAGATTGGTGCAAAAATAATAGAATATTTAGGATTACTTGAAAAAAAAGAAAATAATGTTGTATAATTGCATCAGCATGATGGTCGAAAACTTTCAATCATCTCATTCACAAATTATAAGACTCCTTATTAAAGTTTAATACTATTCATTTTCATACATGTTAGAAATATCAGAATTAAAGTCTAAAAAGCTTCCAGAGCTTCAAGCTATTGCACAAAAACTTGAAATCCCAAAATACCGTTATTTAAAAAAGCTAGATTTAGTTTATCAAATTTTAGATTATCAAGCAGCAAATCCTGAAGTGGTAAAAGAAGCAGTAAGTAACTCTGAAGAAAAGCCAGCCAACAAGCAGAAACCTTCGAAACCAGCTGAGAAAACTAAGATTGAACAAAAGCCTGAACATTCTAAAAAAACAGAATCAGCCGATAACAAACAAGCTAAAAGTAACAGGCAGAATCCTTCAAAAAGACCAAGAAAATCTAAAGAAAATACAGAAGGAACAACAGGAACTGATACTAATAAAGGCAATCCTAACAAGACTAAGCCTAGCCCACAAAAATCGGTTTCTTCTAACAAAGCGGAACATCAAAACCAAAGCAACAGAACTGGACAAGGCAAAACACCACATAGTAATAATAATAATAAGCCAACTTCTGAAAAACAAAATCAAGCTACTGCTTCAAAACACAACCCAAAAGATAAAAGGCAAGCACACAAATCTAGCAACGAACAGCAGCCAAAACCACAGCACAAAGAACAAAATAAAAACACCAACCAAAAGTCGAATCAAAACCATTCACAGAACAATCATCAACAAAAAAACAAGTATAAACAACCTGAATACGAGTTTGATGCTATTATAGAAAGTGAAGGTGTGCTAGAGTTAATGCCAGATGGATATGGTTTTTTACGCTCTTCAGATTATAATTACTTATCATCTCCAGACGATATTTATTTATCGCAATCGCAAATTCGATTATTTGGTTTAAAAACAGGTGATACAGTATTAGGTCAGGTGCGACCACCAAAAGAAGGCGAAAAATATTTTCCGTTAATTCGAATTGTAAAAATAAATGGGCTTGACCCGAAAGTAGTTCGCGATCGTGTATCGTTTGAGCATCTTACACCTTTATTTCCAGACGAAAAACTTAACTTAGATGGTAAACGTGCGAGTATATCAACTCGTGTAATGGATTTATTTGCTCCAATTGGTAAAGGCCAGCGTGGCATGATTGTTTCTCAACCTAAAACGGGTAAAACCATGCTTTTAAAGGATATTGCCAATGCCATAGCATCTAACCATCCTGAAGTTTACCAGATTGTTTTGTTAATTGATGAAAGGCCTGAAGAAGTTACCGATATGCAACGTAATGTTCGTGGAGAAGTAATTGCTTCAACCTTCGATAAAGAAGCGCACGAGCATGTTAGAGTTGCTAATATTGTAATTGAAAAAGCAAAACGATTAGTTGAATCTGGACATGATGTAGTGATTTTACTCGATTCGATTACGCGTTTAGCAAGAGCTTACAACACGGTACAACCTTCTAGCGGAAAAGTATTAAGCGGTGGTGTAGATGCCAACGCACTGCATAAACCAAAACGATTTTTCGGTGCCGCCAGAAATATTGAAAATGGTGGTTCTTTATCTATTATTGCTACTGCTTTAACCGATACAGGTTCTAAAATGGATGAAGTAATTTTTGAAGAGTTTAAAGGAACTGGAAACATGGAGTTGCAACTCGATAGAAAAATTGCAAACCGTAGAATCTTCCCAGCAATAGATTTAAATCTTTCTAGTACACGAAGAGATGATTTATTATTGGATGATAACACCATTCAGAAAATGTGGGTGCTACGTAAATATTTAGCAGACATGAATCCTATTGAAGCAATGGAATTTATTCAAGAACGTATTAAACAATCTAAAAACAACGTAGAATTCCTATTTTCTATGAATAATGGTGGTTAATAAAGTTTTTTTTGAAAATACAACCCGATACAAACAAAAATACCGACTCAAATTTGAGTCGGTATTTTTTTGAAAAATTATCAACTAGCAGAAGGTTTTATACATTTTCATAAATATAAACTTCGGTTGCTCCTAAACCGTAAGTTTTATAGTCTGCATCGTAAAAATTAACTTCTTCATCTCTTCGCAAAAGGCTTTCTAATTCAGCTTTTAAAACACCCTGCCCTACTCCATGAATTAAAATTACACGTTTAATGCGCTTTTGTTTAGCAAATTGAATTTGGCGTTTAGCTGTATCGAGCTGAATGTTGAGCATATCAAAATTCGACATGTTTTTTGTGTTGTCTATCAATTCGTGAATATGCAAATCTACTTCTAAAGCTTCTTGTTTACTTTTTTTGTGTTTAACAATCGTATGAAGTGTTTTTTTCTGTTGAAGTTCACTTTTTTTTACATCCTGTAAAGCCTTATTATCAATCTCAAAGTTAATTTGAGCAGGAAGTAAAACCAATTCATTTGCATTGGCATGCATCTCGAAACCTTCGTTCGTTTCAACAACAAATCCATCATTTTTTGAAGCTAGAACTTTACCTTTTAAATCTTCATCTATCCAAGCTACAAGATCGCCAACTGCAAATTTTTTATTAGTCATGCATATCTTTTTTAGGAGATGAAGCTTCTACTTCATCAAATTTTGCTTCATTTGAAGATGTATCATTTTCATTTTCAATTCTATTTTTGTCATTATCACTTGCCCATTGTCGTGTAGATGAATATAAACCAAACATTAAAACAACCAAACCAATCACCTTTAAGTAAACCTCATCGGTTTCAACAGCCAAATCGTAAATTAATAAAGCAGCACCAATAATAATAAAGGCCGTATAAACCATTTGTTTTTTTGTATTGATCATGAAAATATTTTTTTTTCAAAAGTAGTATTTATCTGTTGAATTCCAGACTTACAAATAATGATTGACTATTTTTTTGATTTTATTAAGAAATAAGCTAATTTGGCAAACTAACAAAACTCAAACTCTAAAACATGGAACCCAACAACCCACAAATTCAACCTAAGCCAAATAACCATCTTGCATTAGCAATTATTACAACCATATTATGTTGCTTGCCAGCTGGTATTGTTAGTATTGTATATGCTACTCAAGTAAATTCTAAATACAACGCAGGTGATTACGAAGGTGCGTTACGATCATCAAAGAATGCAAAAACTTGGTGGATTGTTTCAATTATAACTGCCTTAATTATAATAGTTGGTTACTTTGTTGTTGTTTTTATTATAATTGGAGAAAACCCAGAAATAATGGAAGAATTCCAAAAAGAAATTGAACGTCAACAATCGCTGCAAAATCAATAAACATGGAAATTCAAAAGCCTCCACATCCACCCAATCATTTAGCCATGGCAATTATTACCTTGGTTTTATGCTGCCAAATTACAGGCATTGTTAGTGTGGTATATGCAACACAAGTTAATTCTAAGTATGCAATGGGCGATTACGAAGGAGCTCAACGCGCTTCTGAAAATGCTAAAACATGGTGGATTATTGGTCTTGTATTAGGCCTTATTATTTACGTAGGTGCTTTTTTAGTATATGGTTTGGCCTTATTTGGAATGGCTAGCGGAAGTTTTTAAAATGTCTAAAACTTTAAAAATAACTTTATATACAAGCTTAACATTAGTAGGAATGCTTTTGTTAAGCTTGTATTTTTTCTTCAGTCCAGAAAATGTAAGCTTTTTTCCGAAATGTCCATTTCATAGCTTAACTGGTTTACACTGTCCTGGATGCGGTTCTCAACGTGCAATTCATGCCATATTACATGGTGAAATTTGGACTGCTCTACAATACAATTTTCTTATATTACTTGCTTTTTTAGTTTTAAGTTATAAACTTTTCTTGTGGTTATTTCCTTATCGGAAAAAAGACCAAAAACAACGTAAGAACATTTTATATGCAACCGCAACTCCATGGGTTATTTTTGCCTTAATTATCGGGTTTTGGATTTTAAGAAATATACCTATCAAACCTTTTACTTACCTAGCGCCTTAAATTTATAGTCTAAAGCACATAACTTACACTATAAAGTACTAGTTATTTTTGAATCGCTTTAAGTAGTAATTTTAGCTATACTTTCAGAATAAAAAATTCGTAACTAATTATGAAATTGTAGCTTTGTACTCTCAAAATTTAAACTATGAATGAAGCTATAAAAATGCTTGAGCCAAAAGCAATTTGGAACAATTTTGCTAAGTTAAATGCAGTACCAAGACCTTCAAAAAAAGAAGAACGTGTAATTAAATTCATGCAAGATTTTGGTAAAAAATTAAATTTAGAAACCTTAACCGATCAAACTGGAAATGTAATTATCAAAAAACCAGCAACCAAGGGCTTCGAAAATCGAAAAACCGTGGTGCTTCAGTCGCATTTAGATATGGTGCATCAAAAAAATAATGATACTGTATTTAATTTTGATACTCAAGGAATTGAAATGCATGTAGATGGTGATTGGGTTAGAGCAAAGGGAACTACACTTGGTGCAGATAATGGTTTAGGTGTAGCTACCATCATGGCTATTTTAGAAGCAAAAGATATTGAGCATCCTGCCATTGAAGCATTATTTACTATTGATGAAGAAACGGGGATGACTGGTGCGAAATACCTAGACAATGCAATTTTAGAAGGTGAAATTCTATTGAATCTTGATACGGAAGAAGATGATGAAATAGGAATAGGTTGCGCTGGTGGTGTAGATTTAACAGCTTCAAAAAAATATACCCAAGAAGAAACACCAAGTAAATCAATTGCTTATCAAATAACCGTTAATGGCTTAAACGGTGGTCATTCGGGCATGGATATTATTAAAGGACTTGGTAATGCTAACAAAATAATGAATCGCATTTTATTTTTAGGACATTCGCAATTTGGTATGCGTATCCACTCCATACATGGTGGTGGACTTCGCAATGCGATACCTAGAGAAAGTAAATCGGTAGTTGTAATTGACCATGTTAATGAAAATGCTTTTATAAAAGCAGCAAATGAATTAGCCGAAACCATTCAACAAGAATATAAAAGTTTAGAGCCAAATTTGAAATTTTCTTTTGAAGCAACTAAACTTCCTGAGATGCTTATGAATTTAAACGTGCAAGAAACTTTTTTAAAAGCCATTGAAGCTGCTCATAATGGAGTTTATCGCATGAGTCCAAGTGTAGATGGTTTAGTAGAAACTTCGAACAATATTGCAAAAATCAATGTTGAAAATGGAGAGATTGAAATTTTGTGCTTAACCCGTTCTTCGGTTGAGTCTACTAAAGTAAGTTTAGCACAATCTTTAACTTCGGTATTTGAATTAGCAGACTTTTCGGTAGAATTATCGGGTGATTATCCTGGATGGGAACCCAATCCAAATTCTGAAATTTTACAAGTTTTAGATCGTATTTACCAAGAACAAAACAACGAAAAAGCAAATATTGCAGCTTGCCATGCTGGCTTAGAATGCGGTATTTTAGGAAGCCATTACCCAAATATGGATATGGTTTCATTTGGTCCAACCATTCGTGGAGCGCATTCACCAGACGAAAGAGCAAGCATTTCGTCTACTCAAAAGTTTTGGGAACTAACCAAGGAAGTTCTTAAACAAATTCCAACTAAATAAAATATATTTGAACAAAAGATATTATTCTAAAAGACCTGTTTGTAAACATAACAGGTCTTTTTTTGTATTAAAGCTTTACAATAAATTAATAAAAAGTAAAACTAATAGCTGTAAGTCCTAATAGAAAAAGAATCAGTGCTAAGGGATAACTAATAGCAATTACAATTGTTTTTATAAAACTAGCCAATTTAGAATGGCTATAAAAATTCCTAACTGACTTATAGGTGTAATAAAAGACGCCAAGATTTACAATAGCTTTAAACCAGACTGTTTCTATGTATAAACTTATAAAAAAGTACATTGCATAAATCACTAATAAAAAACTACTTAAACTAAAATTAAAAATAATATGCTCAGCAAATGTTTTTTGTCTTCCAAAAAATAAAAGTAAATAACCAAGACTAAAAAAAGGAATAAAAAAGAACATATAAAAAGGTATTTTTGGTAGCAAAAAACTTACAAAACTAGAGAAGTTTTGTTCTGATTTAGCTAAGCCTCTCAAAAATCGAAACTTTAGCCATCCTAAAAAAGAATCATCTACAAGTTCTTGGTGAATAGCTTCTTCGTATTTTAAGTATTTATTTTCTAGCAAAGCTTTTTCTAAAGAAGTTTTATCATTATCCTGAGCATGACCAAGCAAAATGATGCTAGGTTGATCTAAAGCAGCTTTTTCCTTTTCAATAATATCTTCCAGTTCGGCAATTTGTTTTTTAATTTTTTCTCGACCTTCCGATTCATCTAATTTTTGTAAATCCTTTTTTAAATTGATTAATGTAATCGAATCAGCTGTTCCACTGTTTGCTTCTTTAACACTGTCTAAAAAATTAATTTTATCCATCTTTTCGTAATCTACATATTGACTAACTACGAGGAAAAAAATAATAGCAATACTCAAAAAAAAGCGAAAGGGATTTGTGAAATGCTTACGTTTTCCGTTAGTATATGCTAAGGCGAGTTCACCTGGCTTTAAAAACATATATTTTATGCTTTGCCAGAGTTTAGAGTCATAAGAAATCAAAGAGCTAAACAATTCTTCTATTAAATCTTTTAAGCTTAATTTTTTGGTAGTATTTCTTTGGCCACAATTTGCGCAGTAAGCATCACTCTTATCTAATGCATGATTACAATTTAGGCATTGTTCTCCTCTATATTTCAGTGAAAAGCGTTTTGGTCTTAAGCTAGGTAAAAATTTCATTAGTAAAATATTATACTAAACTAAAGAAAAAAATGAAATCTTTAACTGATTATTTATTTGAAAATTAGTGACAAAAAAAGGTGAGTCTGTAAAACTCACCTTATCAATAGTATAAAAAACTTAAATTATTCATCATAAATATTTGAATACTTACCGTCGCTGGTTTCAAAAAACTTTCCATTTACATACCGAAAATGTTTATCAAGTGTTTTGAGTGCTTCATGATCTTCTTGCATTAAAGCTAGATTTTCACTGGCTAAATTTTCTTTTATTCTACCTTCATTAGTCGATTTTGGAATAACAGCTGTTCCACGGTCTACTGACCATTTAATTAAAAATTGCGCTACGCTTGCATCACGTTTTTCTGCAATTTTTTTAACCATTTCGTTGTCTAATAGCGAAGGTTCGTTTTCTGCTTTCATTTGCGGTGTTCTATCGCTGCTACCTAAAGGTGAATAAGCCGTTAAAGCTATTTGGTTTTCTTTGCAAAATTTAACCAATTCGTCTTGATGTAAATACGGATGCAATTCTACTTGATTCATCTCGGGTGCATCTTCTGTTTTACTTATTAAGTCTTTCAATTTTGCAACACTAAAATTAGAAACTCCTACATGTTTTACTAAACCTTGTTTTTTGGCTTCTAACATAGCTTCCCAAGTTTCAATAATTGGCACTTCTTCTAGCGATAAAAAATCATCATCACTTTCTGGAAAACCTTTTAAATCGGGTTTAAAAGCAACAGGCCAATGCATTAAATACAAGTCTAAATAATCTAATTGTAAGTCTGATAAAGTTTGTTTTAATGCAGGTATAACATCTTCTTTCATATGTGCTGTATTCCATAATTTAGAAGTTACCCAAACATCTTCTCGATTGATATTTTCACTTGTAAAACTTTCTGCAAAAGCTTGACCCACTTCTTTTTCATTTTGATAAACCGCTGCACAGTCAATGTGTTTATAGCCTGCTTTTAAAGCTGTTTTAACGGCCTGACTTACTTTTCCTGGGGCAGATTTCCATGTTCCTAAACCTATGGCTGGCACCTCGGCTCCTGTTCTTAATTTTATTTTTTTCATATAAATTCAATTTTCTTAAAAATACAAGATTTAAGATTAGGGGTTCACTATTCGGCTTGCTTTAATCTAAGTTTAACATGCTCTAAAAGATGCAATCTGCACAATTATTTATTAAAAAATCTCTGATTTACAAAAAGATAAAAAAGAGATTTTTAGAAAAGAAAAACACTTTAAGCTGAATTTCTACTGGCATTAATATTCCCAAATAAAGTGCGAACTACCATTTTTTCGTAGGTTACTTTATCTTCATCGTTATCCTGAATTTTTTGGAGCGCAAATTGCTGTATAGTAAGTAAAGGAAGTATTATTTGTTCGCGCATACTAATAGAACGTTTTGCTAATTCTTCATTATCCATCAACTTTTCTTGTCCTGTTAACTTCAAAACCAATTCCTTAGTTAATAGATATTCTCTACGGAGTTCTTTCCAAAATTTACCATAAACTGGATCATTTTTCATGTATGATGTTAACGGAAAATAGGACTTTTTCATAGACATAATGCTATTTAAAATTAAACTTCTAAAAAAAGTAGATTCATGATATAGTTCTTCTATTTTAGAAAAATCATCTCTGTATTGATCTAAAGCCGTTCCTAGACCGTAATAACCTGGTACATTTTGGCGAATTAAACTCCACGAGCCAACAAATGGAATAGCACGCAAATCTTTTAAAGTTAACTTAGCATCTTTATTGCGCTTTGTTGGTCTACTTCCAATATTCGTTGCTCCATAATATTTTAGAGTGGTCATGTCTTCTAGATAAGGAATAAACAAATCATGACTTTTTAGCTCTATATATTTTTGATAACTTAAATCAGCTAATTTATTCATTAAACTTTTATGCTTAGGGTTCCAAGCTTTTCTTCCCTTGGCTTTAACTCCTGCTAGTAACAATTGTTCAAAATTATAAGTAGCTTGCTCTTGCGTACCGTAAACACTAGTTATAGTTTGACCTTGAATAGTTAATTGAATTTTTTCTTTAGCAATATCATTGCCTTGCGCTGCATAAAATTGATGCGTTTTACCTCCTCCACGTGC
This sequence comes from Psychroflexus salis, assembly GCF_014640175.1. Classification (GTDB taxonomy): domain Bacteria; phylum Bacteroidota; class Bacteroidia; order Flavobacteriales; family Flavobacteriaceae; genus Psychroflexus; species Psychroflexus salis. Next base: position 34,700 of record NZ_BMGL01000006.1, read on the forward strand.
TGGCGGTCCTCCTCTACCATCGAAAAATACAACTTGATAACCTTTGTTTCTAGAAAGAGCTGTTAAGCGTTCTTTAGTTCTGTAAATTTCCCAATTTGCCTTTAAATAGCCACCGTCTTTGGTTCCGTCCGAAAAGCCTAACATAATGTGTTGTTCTTTTTTACGACCTTGTAAATGAGCTTTATAAATCAAGTTTTCGTAAAGGGAATTCATTACTTCTTCAGAATTATCCATTCCATCCATAGTTTCAAAAAGCGGTACAATGTCTATGTGAATATCTTTGGGTGCATAACCACAATATTTAAACAAAGCATATACATGTAACACATCAAAAATACTTTCAGAATTCGATATAATGTAACGGTGTAGACCGCGTTTTCCATTTAATTTTTGAATTTCTTTAATCTGGTATACATTTTTAATGGTATCTACTACTAAATCGTCTGAATAGTTTTCTGGGTTTATTTGAAGCGATTTTTCGGTTAAATAATACAGTTTATCTTCATTGCTTAAATCATCATAATTTACATTGAATTCTTTTTTGAAAATGCTTTGCATAATTTCTAAATGCACACTGCTATCTTGGCGAATATCTAAGGTAGCAAAATGATTTCCAAAAAGATGTACACGACCGATATAATCGTCTATTAAATCAACATTTAAGGAATTATAATCGCTTACTACAAGTTTTCGAACCTTGTACATTATTTTTAAAATTTCATCAGAATTCAGACTGTTTTTTTTCTTAAAAATTTGCTTGTAGAGTTTCTTTTTTAATTTTTGAAGTGGTTCTTCAACCTTACTAAAAGTTAATTTACGCATTAGCACTTTTAGGTGATTGTAGTAACACTTCATAATAGTTACACGTAACTGAGATGCTACTTCCATGGTAGTTTCTGCAGTTACGAAAGGATTTCCATCTCGATCGCCACCAGGCCAAAAACCTAATTCTAATAAATTTGGATTGAAATCGGGTTTTAAATTAGCCCGTTTTGTTACATTATGATAAATGCCACCTAAGGTATCGTAATACACATACCGCAAGTAGAAAATAATACTTTGGGCTTCATCGAAGGGAGTAGGTTTTTTTCGATTTATAAATGGAGTAAATGCCAATTGTTGCAAGGTGCTATCGATTTTGGTTATGCTATCGGCTTTGATTCCCAAACGCAGTTCGTGCATAATTCCTTGTACATTGTTAGAATAAAATTGGGTTGGATGAGCTGTAAAAACTACCCTTGCTGAAAAATTTTTAAAATGTTCGACTAAATCTTCAAAAGAATTATTTCTGGGTTGGAGCACTTCTTCTAATTTTTGCTTTTTCAAACTCTTAAAAGCAGCATCTTCAACACTATCAAACAAAACAACCTGGCGTTCAATATACTGTATCATTCTAAACAATAAATCGAATTGTTCCTGTTTAGTAAGGTGGTCGGTATGATTCTGAAAAAATTGTTCAATAATTTTTTTGGGTTCTACATCTTTCGCGTAGCCTTCTTTACTTAATTTATGTAAAAGTGGGATAAAAATTCCTGTATGCGAAGTATTTTCGTTAGGCAAATTTAAAAATAAACTATTGTAAATTAAGTACTTATTTTTTACCAATTGTCTAAATTTCTCTAAACGTTCTAGGTTTTGCATAATGTGCGTATTATAGGTTGAAAAAAAGGAATTGAAATTCAATTCCCCCAAATTTACTAAAAATAAAGCTTATCGCTTAACTCCACTACGCTTAAACTTAACCACAGCAAATAAAAAAATAAATAAGGCTAAAAATTGAGCTATTCGAGCCAAATAGTCGCCAGTTTGTACATAAAACGTTGTTTTATTATATACAGGAACTTTAGTGCTTATTACTGTTTTTTGGTTATATGCAGTTTTTTTAAACACGGTACCATCAGCATCTATAAAACCAGAAAAACCAGTATTAGCCGATCGTACTACTGCTTTTCGTGTTTCTAAAGCACGTAATTTTGCATAGCTCCAATGTTGTTGATGTCCTTGTGTTTCGCCCCACCACGCATCATTAGTCATGATGCCTAATATTTGTGCTCCATTTTTAACATAACCGGTTACAAATTCGCCATAAACCGATTCGTAACAAATGATTGGAGCTACTTTTACATCATTACTTAACGCAAAAGCTGAACGATCGGATTGTGTAGTTTTCATAGCAACTGTTCCGCCTAAATCTAACATTACATCACCTAAAATAGGACGCAAAACTGACTGATATGGAAAATTTTCTACCCCAACGACTAATTTAGATTTGTAATAAAATTCAGGTTGCTTATTAGCTTGTTCAAAAAAGGCTGCGTTGTAATCGTTATACCAAAAACCACGCTGATGCCAATTGGACTGATGCGATTTTTGTGTTTCATTTGCTAAAATATCGTAAGCAGAAATACCACCCAAAACCGATACATTTGGATAATTAGAAATAAGTGATTGCGAAAATGAATGCGCTTCACTTAACTGGTATTTACCTAATCGAGTTCCCTGAGCAAAGACTGTTTCGGGCAATAAAACTAAGTCGGTTGATGCCTTTATTTTAATGGATGCTAATTCTAATAACTTTGTTTTCATAGCTTCATCATCCGTGTGGTATTTCTCACTATACGGATCGATATTGGGTTGTAAGGCAACCACTTCAATATAATCTTCAGCTTCTGCTAAATTTGCTCGAATAACAAACGAAGCTAATATTGGCAAACCGATTAATAAGAATAATTTAAAAGCATTACGAACTAAAATTGATTTTTCTTTATGTTGTTGAAATAACAAAACAGTTTTAAAAATTAACACGTTGCTTAGCAAAACCCAAAGTGTACCACCAAAAGTTCCTGTGTATTCGTACCATTGAATTAAAGCTGTATTTTCTGAAAAAGCATTGCCTAGATTTAGCCAAGGCCAAGAAAATTCCCAATGTAAGTGAAGGTATTCAAAACAAATCCAAATAGCTACAAAAAAAGAAGAAGCAGCCGTAAAATTTACGCGTTTCGCCACTATATGGTAAAGCAAAAACACCAAACTCATTAACAATGAATTTACCAAAACTGCAAAGAACATTCCGAATGCATCGGAGTAATACAACCAAGATGTAGTAATTAAGTTCCAGATTAGAAAAGCTACATATGCATAGCTAAACAGTTTTAATTTGGTTTTTGATGTACTTTTTTGACGGAGTTTAAATTCAGCTACAAACAAAGGAACGAAAGCAAAAAACAAACAAAAGACAAATCCATAAGTAGGCCAAGCTACGGCTAATAAAACTCCAGAAGTTAGTGCTAATAATATTTTAGAGATATCCATTAATTTAATTTTAAAGTAGTGTTTATTAATTTACGAATTGGTTTTTGGTATCTTCTGCAGCACGATGACCGCTTTCCATATCACTAATTTGAATATTTAAGGCTTTTACACTAATTTGTATTTCAATAATGGATAAGACTAAAGAAATCATTAATAAAACTAAGGAAATTCCAAAAATAACACTTCCAATATCAATCCAAGATTCGTATAAAGCAAACATACTTACTACACAGAGTAAAAGTGAAACAATACCAAAAAGCTGCATATTTTTTATTAAGCTTACGCGCTTCTTTAAATTAGTAATCTGCGCTTTAATATTTTGGTTTGGTGCTGCTTTATATTGTTTATATAAATTCCGAATAAGTCCAGCAATGGTTAAAAAGCGATTGGTATAAGCTAATAAAAGTAGAGATATTGCAGGGAAAAGTAAAGCTGGGGTTGTTAAAGAAATTTCCATAATATTAAATTTAAAAAGGATATCCAATTGCGAAGTTAAGCACAGGTTGGTCGTATTCAAAATTCCAATTTTGAGCAGGATTTTTTAAAGGTGCTGCTAAATCGAACCGAATAACAAAACCCGTAATATCTACACGTAATCCAAGACCAGATGAAAAGCCAAATTCTTCTGCAAAAGATGAAGTAAATTTTCCACCGGGTAAAGCAGGGTTTTCATTCATAAGCCACACATTACCTGCATCGGTAAATACAGCTCCATAAATGTATTCAAAAATAGGAAAACGATATTCTATATTCGCTTCTAAGCGAATATCTCCTGCTTGATCGAAAAAGGAAGTTATACCTTCTTCTGGCTCATAAACTCCTGGTCCTAAAGAACGTATACCAAAACCTCGAACACTGTATGGACCACCCGAAAAATACTGCTTTACAAATGGCAAAGAAGTAGAGTTTCCATAAGGTAAACCTACACCTGCAAACAAGCGAGTAACTAATTTATTCCCATGTTTGTTAAAGGCAAAATGTTGTCTAAAATCGAAATCTGCTTTTACAAATTGGGCATACTCTAAGTTTAAGAAAGTTTGTGGTCTTTCGCCTGAACCTGTAATAAAATCAATACTGTTTCCTGCTGTTTCAAAATTAAAATTAAAATAAACTCCATCGCTTTTTAATTGGTCGGGTATAGCGTTGTAGGTAAAAGAATAGGTTAGACCTGCAATAAATTGCTGTTCAAAACTTCTTCTTAAAAACGGATTGTTTTCTAAAATTTCTTCAAAAGCATTACTGGTATTTTGTAAACTTAAATATTCTAAATTAATGGGTGTAATGCTATGGTTTACATACGTATTCCCTTCCCATGAATAGCCAAAAGAAGTATTAACTGAACTTAAAGTATAAAGATTAGTTCGATCTAATACATCTAAACCTAAACCTATATTTGTTTTAGGAACTGCATATTTAAACCTTGAGCTTACATCGATAGGAAATAACAATCTTGGTAAACTTAAATTACCTCGCAAGCCTAACTGAAGACTACTTAAATCATCTTGGTTGCCTCCTAAAAACTGACGTTCGTAACCTACACTTGCATTAAGTCTTAACTCTTCGCCAGATTTAAAAAGATTTCTATTAATATATGTCAAGCCCAAACTAGGACCTGCAAAATTATTCGATTTGGTTACCGCCTGAATTTCGAAACGAAGAGAACGTTTATTTAATGGTGAGAGATAAATTTTAGCATTGAGAAATCGATTGTTTTGCTGTGCTAAACTATCTACTTCTTCATATTCAATATTTACAAATTTATAGGTGTTTAAATTTCCTAATCTACGGCTTGTATTTTTCGAAAGGCTTGGCTGATATACATTTCCTTCTTCAATTAAAATGAATGGACGCAAACGTTTGGGCTTAAAATATAAACTATCTTGGTAAAAATTTATGCCTTCAAGCCTTGTCGACTTTAAATTTTTAGTTTCTGTATTTAAACTTACATTTGGGTACACATCTACTTGATGAATTGTATATGGAATTAAAGCTTCTGCTGGCACTTCATTTTTTAGCCGTAAATACAAATCGTATTTATGATTTTTGTATTGATTGGTATCGGCTTCAAATAAAATAAAATTTGAACTGAAGTTGTAATATCCTTTTTCTTTTAAAAAAGAATGAATACGCTCTCGCTCTGCCTTCATTTTACTTAAATCGAATTTAGAAGATTTGGTAATTAAGCTATTGGTAATTGCTAGTTGAATATCTTTAAAAATAGCCAAACTGTCGGCCTGTGCTGAATCAAGTTGAAATGAGTTTAAGGTATATGCTTTTTTTAATTGAATTTGATAGCTTATCGATTTATGGCGTTTACTAGAATCGATTTTAATTTTATGCGAAATTTCACTAGAAAAATGACCTAAATTTTCAAGTCTATTTCGAATTATTTTTTTTGTGTTTTCTATATCTACATCACTAAAATATACAGGATCTTCTCCTACTTGTTTGTAGAAGAATTTACTTAAAAAACCTGGTTTTTCTTCTTGCATTTTATAATAAAAATGCAATCCAGGTCGCATCCATAAAGAAGTAGAATTGGGTTTTGGAAACAAAACTTCATTTACTTGTTGCTGCAAATACTTTTGGTTTGTTAAATCTGCTTCAGTCTGTAAATCAATTGTTCCTTTGGTGTACAAATAAGCATTTTCTGGCATGTACTTTTTTACAGCACAGGCATTAAGTAAACTTAGTATGGCTACAATAAAAAGTAGTTTAACTTTATTCATTTTCTTGTTTGGTGCTTATTTTTTTGGTTCTTCTCGTTTTTTATCTTTTTCTGATGCATTTTCATCTACTTCATTATCGATAAAAGTTTTCCAAAGTTCTTTAAATCGATTAAACTCTCTGTTAAAAATAAGTGCAATTCCACTAATAAATACCTGACCATCAATTACACTTTCATACTCGCTTTTTCTGAAGCCTTTAATTTTCCATCGGCCATCTTCGGTAAGCAAATATTGTACACTTACATTTCCTAATGCTACGTTAGATTCGCCTGGTCTTAAATCTCCTTCAACATTTACTTGGCTTCCAGCTTCAACAATTAAGCGATCGTTAAGTAATTTTTTTTGTACACTTACATCTACATCGGTTCGGTTATTGCCTTGTCCACTTTGGTAATCGGTATACGAATTTACATCGAAATTTAATTGAATACCTGTATTTCCGGTTAGTTTATTAGCATAAGTATTTAACTGATCGGACAAGGCTTGGTTAATGTTATTTCTTGCTATGCTAGCCGCTCCACCTTGGCTACCATCACTTCCAGAATTAGGATAAAAACGATTTAACACCAGTAAGGAAAAAACATGCTTATTGAGCTCATCTTCTTGTTGATTAATTTGTAAAACTCGATTGTACACAGTTCCATTAATTGCAGCTTTATTTGCTTCGGGCATATCTAATTTAAAGTTGAGTTCTGGAGAATTAATCTCTCCACCAACATCTAAATACACCTCGAAAGGCAATTGTTGTCGGTATTGATTTTGTACTGCACTAGATTCTGCTGAAATTTGTGAAGCCATTAAAGAAGATGCAGAAGTTTCTATATTGTAAATAGCTCGAATATCTATATCAGCATTCATAAGGTCGCCCGACCAAGCTACACTAGAACCTTCAGCAATTTTAAATTGTCTTTTTACTAAATTGTAAAAGTTAAGTTCCAATTGTCCGTTTTTAACTTCGTATTTTCCTTGCAAACTCATATCCCCATTTCGAGCCATTTTATACTTTAAATCGCCTCCACCTTGTAATTGAACATAATCTCCTGTTTTTGGGTTAAGTATAATTTTTGCTTTTGTAGCTGGATTTATTTTTAGCAATACATCTACTTCAACTTCAGAAATATTAGCGTTATACCGCTCTTGATTGGGTTGCGTAACAATATCGTCTGGATTTTTTTTGTTTACAAATAAAACTACACCTTCTCGTTCTATTGTTCCTGCTTGAACTTGTGGCATAATGTAGGTAAAGTCGGTTGTTTCTTTAAATGCTAACTCACCTTCAATTTTTGGAAAATTTAAACTACCAAGTATTTGTAAATCTGCATCGAAATTTACTTTACCATAATATAAATCATTGTCGTCTTTAGTCGAGTTGAGTGCTTCAAAATTATCGGCTTTAGCTGTTAATTGAAAATCTGGATTGCTTAAAGATGTTGTTTCTATTTTTCCATCGACTACAAAAGCATTTTTTTGAATATCGTTCAATTTAAAATTTGAAAAATAAATACCTTCTTTATTAAAATCAATTTGTTCATCTCCTAAGTAAAACAAGGCATTTAAAGATTTTACCCGCAATGCTGCATCTTTAAATGCTAAATCGCCTTGATAAGTGAAATCAGTTTCAGTACTATTTAAATTGAAATTCGCCGAAATTTCTCCGCTAGCATCTGAAATATAATCCGTTGTAAAGGCTTCAATTAATGGAAGATTAAGTTTAGTTAAATTTGCTTGTAAACTATATTTAGGTGTTTCTAAAGATTGGTTAATCTTAGCTGAAGCTTCAAAATCGACTTGTTCGCCTATTAGATAGAGTTGAAGTTGGTAAGTTTCATCTACAGTAGAACTTGCATTGAGATTTAAGTTTCCTATGGCATTTTCTAAAATCGATAAGTTTTCAATCTTTAAATCAGATATAAATCCAATTTTCTGAAATGGGTCTACAGCAATTACATCGCCAGAAATGATTCCACTAGCAAATTGTTTTTCGGTGTTTAAATAGCTTGTAAATGTAGCTAATTTGAAATCTTTAAAATCTATTCCTAGGTGGTTTTCTTCAATTTCAAAATTGTTTTTTAAAGCTATATATTGCTGATTACGTGTAATTTCAAAATTGTTGATTCGAATAGATTTTGCATTTACATCTCGATTTATTTTTATAAAATTGTCTTCAGGAATACGCCAAACTACTTTATTAAGAATTAAATTTTCAGGTTGAATTGAAAAATGTATTTGATCTTCTGTAAAATTTACGTCCGAATGTATATCGAAAAATGCTATTTCATCTTTATAAGCTTCAAAATCTAATTGAAACTTTTGGTCTTTAAAAGAACCTGCGAATTTTGTTTTAGCAACATCCAAAACTCCAGAACTTAAACTTTGAAAACCTAAGTTAAAATCAGCTTGATTGCGAGATGTGTTTAAATTAAAGGCTAAACTGTCTAACTCAATTTCATTGTAATTTAATTTAGGTAAGTGTAATTCGGTTTTTAATAATTGTTCTTTTTCCTGAAAGCTTAACTTAAATGATAATGTATCTAGTTTTTGAATTCCTGGCGCAACAACTTCGGTAATAAAGGGGCTGGCATACAGTTGAAAATCTGCATCTATTTCAACAAAATCTTCTGTATTTGCTTTTGTTTGTTCACCAATAAGTTCAGCTGTAGATTCTTTTTGATAATACGATTTTAAATGAGTTTTTAAAGCTTCAACAAAGACACTTGGATGTGCATTGGCTTGAAAATTAGACTGCCAAAATCTAGAATTGCTAGTAAATATGGTTTCTTGTTGGTTTACTTTTACATTTAAATCGATACTAGGTACATGGTAAGCATCTTGTTCATGAACCACCAATGTGCTATCCATTTTAGATTTAAATTCAAATTGATTGGTGTTTCCAGAAAACTGAGCACTAAATTTGGTCTTAGCTCGAATATTTCGTGGAGTTATACCTAATTTTTTAAAATTTGCTCCTTGTAAATCCAATTGTAAATTGGCTGTTGGATTAATGCTATCGAGTACAATGTCGCTTTGCGCTAAAAACCGTATATCTTTATGGTCGAGACCTAAATTAAATTCCACATTTTTGTAATCTAATTTGCCCGAAAATTGCAAATCAGATAAATCGAAATCAGCATAATTTAATTTTTTAAACTTAGAATTAACTTCACCTTTTAAAGCTAACCAATCTTTTCCTTCAACATTAGCGTTGAGTTGCCAACTAACAGGAGCTAAATTAGGTTGATTAAATAAACTTCCTAAATCCATTTCTACCAAGGCTAAATCTATGCTTAGCTTAATTTTATCTTGCTGTTGAAAATCTGCCGAAAGCTTTATTTCTCCTTCTGGAATTTGCAAGCTGCTTTGCGTTTGAAAACTTTGTAAACTACCATTGGCATAACCCGACAATTGAAGCCATTCTGGACTGTTGAAACTTTGCTCTTCTAACTCAATAAATTTTGAAATATCTTTTTTAGTAGTTGTAAAATTTATTTTATTTAATTGATATTGAAGTTTGTCAACATTTAAAAAAGCATTTAAATTTCCACTCGCTTTAAGCTCAGTTGAAGCCCAGTTTAACTGAAACTTGTCTAGCTGAAGTTGTTGGGTATTGCCTTGAGATTTTAAGCCTAATTGTATCGGATTTTTGGCTGCTTCATCTACGTAAGCTATTTTTCCTAAGGCAGGATAAATTTGAATAAATTCTGCTAAATTTAAGTTCGCATTAAAATTTAAGTTAGACTTTTCAAATAAGCTTGGGTCTTGAATAAATTGTGCTAAATTTTTAAAAGTGAAGTTTACTTTTCCTGCTAAATTATTCTTTGGCGTCTTTAATTGCAGTGCATCAATCTTCAACTTATTCGGATTGAGTTGAAAATTGAAAGCAAACTGTTGAAGTTTAAATCCGCTGGCTTCTGTTAAGTTTAATTTGTTAATTTGAAAACGTGCTTTTTCATTTTTGTTGAAATTGAAATCGCTTACATTAAAGTTAAAATCTTGAATACGAATGTTCTTATGGTTGAAACCTTTTTTTGATGTTGGTTGATTCCCCTCTTGGTAATTAATGGCATTGTTTGTAAAAGCTAAGCCATTTATTTCAATTTGAAGATTTGGCCAAGAGAAACTGTTTTCTAATGAATTTTCTTTTTTTACTTGCTCATCTTGTATTTCGGGCAATTGCAATTGAATAGTTGAATTGGCTAAAACTATATTTTTCAGTTTAAACTCAGATGAATTGGCATTAGCAAAAGCTTCATTAAGCTGAAAATCGGTTAAATTAGCTTGGTATTGTACTTTTTCATTAAAATCTTGATAAACTAAGTTTACCTTATCAAAAATTAATCTATCCAATTGAAAAATGGGAAGTTGTTCAGAAGCTTCATCTTTTAATTTTTCTTCTTGAGTTGCTAATTTGCCGTTTTGTTCTTTTGCTTCTGTTTTATGTTGAATATACTTAATTTGAGAATTGGAAAGTTTCCATTCGTTTAAATGAAAGTCTAATTCTTCTAAATCAAATTTTTCGAAAATAAGTTCTAAATCTTCAATTTGAACGGAAGCATTTTGGCCTTCAATTGCATCTTTATAACTCAATTGAATATTGTTTAAGTTGATGCTTCCTATACTAAAAAGGTAAGTTGTTGTATTTTCTTCTGCTGTATTTTCTTCATTAGCAAAAGCATCAATAATGTATTGGTAATTGAAATTTTTTGACTCATTTCGATTAATATTAGCCACGAGACCACTCCAATGAAGGTTTTTTAAACGAATTTTATTTTGCTGAAAAATGGGTAAAATAGCAACATTCAATTCTAAACTTTCAGAATATATTAAAGTATCTTGAGCTTGGTCTTCAAGGTAAATTTCATTAATTACTAAGTTTCCATTAAAACTCAAGTAAAATTTTTCAATGTGAAAAGTTGTGCCGATTTGCTCGCTAACATAGTTGGTTACTTTTTCTACAACGATATTTTGTCCCCACGGACTGCGAATAAATAAAACCAAAAGCACAAAAACTAAAAGCAATATGAAAAAGCTTTTTAGAAGCAAACGAAGAATTCGTTTAAGTGATTTTTTTTTAATTTTATTTTTTTTGACGTTCACAGCATTAATAAAAATCAAAAATACAGGAAAGAAAGCCTAGAAAATAATTTTGATGTTTAATTTCTGTTAATATGGTTTAAATGAAGTATTATGATGCGTTTTGATAGTAGAAAATACAACTCATGTAAATGAGATGCGTAGAACAAATTAAAATCCCTTTTAGAAACATTAACTTATAACTAAAAGATTTTTCTAGAGCTTAAAAGCATTTATAACCACAATTTTATGTGCTGAAGAAATTTTGGTGATTTATTTTTACGAAACAAAATAAATTTAGAAAATAGACTAAGTGTGGACTAAAACTAAAATAAAAAAAACCCTAACAAATTGGTTTACAACTGATAGGGTTTTAATAAAGCGGAGAAAGAGGGATTCGAACCCCCGGAGGTGTGACCCTCAACAGTTTTCAAGACTGCCGCATTCGACCACTCTGCCATTTCTCCAAGCAAGCTATCGCTTTTGCGGTTGCAAATATACATCCCTTTTTTAATTTACAAAATATATTTAAAGAGTTTAATTAGAAGTTTTTGCATTTCATAAATTTAATTATAAATTTAAAAGGCATTACACAAAAACACAGTACATTAGTAGCCATTAAATTAAAAAAAATTCATGAAAAATACAGTTTCAATTGCTTTACTCTCAATTTTATTAATAGCTTGTAGCAGTCAACCTAAAGAGACAACTAAAAACACAGCAGATGTCTCTCCTACTCCTTATGCAGAAAGTATTCAGATAAATGAGCTTCAAGAGTATTTATTCGAAATTTCTTCAGATGCCTATCAAGGAAGAGATACTGGAGAAGAAGGGCAAAAAAAAGCTGCTCAGTTTTTAAAGAATTACTATGTTGAAAATGGTATTGCTCCTGGGAACGCTAATTCTTATTTTCAAGAAATACCAAGTAGTTTTTTTAACGAGCGTTTTCCTGATTCAGAAAATGTTTTAGCATTTATTGAAGGTAGTGAAAAACCAGAAGAAATTGTAGTTCTTACTGCACATTACGACCATGTTGGTGTAGATGAAGATGGAAATATTTACAACGGTGCGGACGATGATGGATCTGGTACGGTAGCTTTAATGGAAATGGCAGAAGCTTTTCAATTAGCAAAAAATGAAGGAAATGGACCTAAGAGAAGTATTTTAATTTTACATGTTACTGCCGAAGAAAAAGGGCTGTTGGGATCAAAATTCTACACAGAAAACCCAATCTATCCACTAGAAAATACGGTTAATAATCTAAATATTGACATGATTGGTAGAGTTGATACCAACTACAGCACTAAGCCAGAAAACGAACAAGATTACATCTACTTAATTGGTGCCGACCGTTTAAGTTCAGAATTGCATGATTTAGCAATTAAGCAAAACCAAACATACACAAATTTAGAATTAGATTTTACGTATAACGCTGAAGATGAGCCTATGCGATTGTATTATCGCAGCGATCATTATAATTTTGCTAAAAATAACATTCCTTCTATATTCTTTTTTAGCGGTTTACATGAAGATTATCACCAACCCACGGATACTGCTGATAAAATTGATTTTGAATTACTTCAAAAGCGTACCCAATTGGTATTTTATATTGCCTGGGAAGTGGCAAATCGCGAAGAGCGATTAGTTGTAGATGTTGCTATTGAATAATTAGATGAAACACCATTAAAAACTCCAGCTTGTTTAAATAAGCTGGAGTTTTTTTTAGTTACATATCATTGCTGAAGAAAATTGCATTCATCATTAATTTGCTTGTACCAAGCCAAAATGCTCTAAAATTAGGATTATCTGTAAAATAAATTACTTTACCACTACCTAAGTTAGCTGTTTTAAAAGCAGAAGTATTTTTTAATAAAGCAAGGTTTTCTTCGCTTATATAACCACTTAACAATGGGTTTTCGCTGTATTGAATCGGATTATTAAAACTGTCTTTATCGGGTTCTAAAAACTGAGTCGTATTTCTAAAAACAGCCATTTTAGAAGTAGTAAATCCAAAATTTATTGGATGTGTTCGGTCTAAATTCACTTCAAATATGGCACCACCAATGCGTTGGGCACCGTAATAGTTTCGTCTATTTTCGTAACTTACATTTTTGGCTTCAGTATTTTCTTGTTTTTTTAATTCAGCATTAATTAAGTTGGATGATTTTAACCAGCTTATGCTATTTCTAAAACTGATTAAATGCCCTCCATTTTGCACCCAAGTTTTAATTTGATCGGTATTTGTATTAATTCCATTTCCATAAGCATTGGGAATAATTAAATGCGTGTATTTTGATAAATCTACTCTAGAAAAGTTGCGTGCATCAAGTTTTGTAACTGGTATTTCGTAGCGGTAATCTAATAAATGCCAAATCTCACCAGCATCGCTAACGCTAACACCGTCGCCCACCAACAAAGCAATTTTTGGTTTTTGTAGAGTTTGAAAACTTGGACTTCCTAAGCTTACACCTTCGGTTAGACCAGATGTAATTGGTGTAATGTTTACTGTGTTTTCGGATGCTAAATTGTTTAGTAATTCAAAGATTTCAGAAGAATTGATCACTTGGTTTTGAACGGGAATTAAAATGCTTCCGTAATCAAATTCAGTTGTATCATTTTTGAATTGTTTGTTAGCTACTCTAGGTCGTAAACCTTTATCTAAGAGCGTAAAAAGGACTTTTGGCGCATTAAAATCAGACCAACGCAATACGTAAGCATAATCGCTTTTTCGCAATTGATGTTTAAACTGTGTTTCTAATTCTGTAATTTCTCCTGAAGCTTTTTTCATTGGAAAATTTTGATCTAAAGCAACACCAAAAGAATGTTTAAAACTAAATGCAGAAACATCGTAAAAAAGTGAATCTTTAAATTGTGTTCGGTCTTCGAACATTGCTTCAATAAGTTTTGCTTGCATTTGTTTTTTAGGAACTACTAAAACTTCATGTTTTGGAAACACGTTACCTTTAATAGTAACATCATCGCTGGGACGATGGATTTTTATTTGATGCTGTTGCAGTATTTTTCCTAGTTCGTTCACCAAAAAAGGATCATTTTTTTTAGCGATTAAATACGCATCATCTTCTGCATTTTCAATAGAATTTTTATAGAAATCCCGTTGATAATTCAATAAATTTTCCCTTAAATCTACACTTGCTTTTAAAGTTGATAAAGATGTTAAAAATTGATTTTTTACTGTAAAAGGAAAACTTAAATTACCAAAATCTGTTTCTTGTACATGTCCGCGAGAGCTTGCTTGCTCAAACAAAATACCTACGCTACCATGAATATCTGGAAAAGTAGACCCTTTACCATAATAAAAATCATCAAAACTTTCTTTAGTGTAATAAAACGAGCCTGCTTCATCTAAACTAGAAGCATGAAAATTAGCAATTTTTTGAGTGAGTTCTTGATTTTTTTGTGGAGTTAACGGATGTGTTCGCTCTGGAATTCCAGGTTGAAAAAAGAAAGTAGAATTTGGATACATTTCGTGATGGTCGGTTAACACATTAGGTTTCCATTCGTGAAAAGTTTTTATTCTTGTTTGAGAAGACGGATGCTGAACAGGAAGCCAATCGCGATTTAAATCGAACCAATAGTGATTAGTGCGCCCACGTGGCCAGGTTTCAGAAAACTCTCTATCGTTTGCATCAGGATTTAAAAATTCGCTTTTATTGGTATTTACCCAACTGGCAAAACGTTGAAGCCCATCTGGGTTAAAGCATGGGTCTAAAAGTATAATGGTATGATTCAAAAAATCTTGAATTTCTTCGCCTTCGGCTGCAGCTAAGTAATATGCGTAGACCAAAGCCGCATTGCTTCCACTCGGCTCGTTACCGTGTACCGAATATCCTTGATTAATGACAACAGGGACTTCAGAAATATCCACATCCGATTTTCCGTTGATCAATAAATTTCGATTGTTTTTTATTTCCGCTAAGTTTTCATGATTTTTTTCTGAAGTTATGGTCAGCAAAATTAAAGGTCTATTTTCGTAAGTAAACCCGCGATTTTCTATATGTATTCTCGGACTTGCATCGGCTAGAGCATACATGTATTGTACTAATCTATCATGACTAACATGTTGATTTCCTGGAGTGAAGTGAATAACTTCAGAAGGTTTGGGTATAGCTGAGTTGAACTCTATGTTTTGTGGCAAGTAATAAGAAAGGTCTACTTGAGTTTGTGCTGATAAATAGCTTGATAATAAGCTTACACAGCCTAAAATTAGAATAGATTTTAATTTCATTTGAGAGATTTTGGCTAAAAATAAAGAAACCGTCTCTAAAATAAGAAACGGTTTCATTTTTTACAGAAATTTTAGTCTTTTAGATATCATCAAAACTAACATCGGTAAACTTTTCATTCGATGCTACTTTAGTTTCTGTTTGAAAATCCTTGTCTTTTGAAGGGTCAAAATTAGCTTGATGTCTTTCGCTGATTACCTCTTCTCCTTTCTCGTTAATAATGAAATTTGTAGCTTCATCTAAAGCATTTTGAAAATTCTCAAAATCTTCTTTATATAAGTAAATTTTATGCTTTCGGTAAAAATAAGAACCATCGTCGTTGGTAAACTTTTTACTTTCAGTAATCGTTAAATAATAATCGTCTGCTTTGGTTGAGCGTACATCAAAAAAATAAGTTCTTCTTCCTGCACGGATTACTTTTGCAAAAATTTCATCGTTCTTCACCAGTTCATGATCACTCATAATTTGTATTTGTTTTGATTTAATTGCTTCGTAAAGTCAAAAAAACACAAAAACTAAACAATTACCAAAGATTATTTAACTTTCTTTTTGGTCAAGTTGTTTATCGTATAGCTTTTTATAATATCCATCTTGCTGAATCAAGTCTTCGTGATTACCCTGTTCAAGAATTTCACCTTCATCTAAAATAATAATATGGTCAGCACTTTTAGCAGAAGAAACTCTGTGACTAACCACCACAGCAGTTTTATTAGATGAAATTTCTTGTAATTTTTTAAATATTTCCTCTTCGGTTTCAGTATCTACAGCCGACAAACAATCATCAAAAAGTACAATTCTTGGGTTTTTAATAATCGCTCTAGCAATAGAAACCCGTTGTTTTTGACCTCCTGATAAGGTTATACCACGTTCACCTAAAATTGTATCATATTTTTTTGCAAAGCCCATAATATTTTGGTGAACAGCTGCATTTTTGGCTGCTTCAATTACTTCATCTTGTGTTGCTTCAACATTACCAAATCGAATATTATTAGCTATGGATTCACTAAACAAAAATGCATCCTGTGGCACATAACCAATACTTTTACGTAAACTTTCTAAGTTTATCGCATCTGTAGGTTTACCATCGATTAAAACTTTTCCTTGTGTTGGGTCGTACAGCCTTCCTATTAATTCTAAGATAGTAGATTTGCCACTTCCAGTTTTACCCATAATAGCCAAAGTTTCTCCCGTTTTTACTTCGAAAGAAATATTTTTTAAAGCAGTTATATTGGTATCTTCATAGGTAAAGGAAACGTTTTTAAATTCAATTCCGCCTTTAATTTCTTCTTTTAAATTCGAATAATTTTTAATGCTTGGTTCTTGGCTTAAAAATTCATTAATTCTTTTTTGTGATGCAGCAGATTGTTGTACCATAGATGTTATCCAACCTACTGAAGCTACTGGCCAAGTTAACATGTTTACGTATAGTAAGAATTCAACAATTACGCCTAAAGATTCAATTTCACCATCAATATATCGTGTACCGCCAATATAAATAACCAATAAGTTGCTTACTCCTATGAGTAAAACCATTAATGGAAAAAAGAAAGCCTGTACCTTAACAAGATTAATGTTTTTCTGACGACTATCGTTAGACATTATTTCAAAATCAGACGAAACTTGGGGTTCAATTCCATATGATTTAATTACGCTAACCCCACTAAAACTCTCTTGTGTAAACGTATTTAAACTCGATAAGATTTGTTGCACAATCGTACTGCGTTTATTAATGGCAACACTCAATTTATAAATAGCTACCGAAAGAATAGGTAAAGGAATTAAAGTATATAATGTTAAGATTGGTGCTGTAGAAATCATGTATGAAACTACGACTACAAAAAGTGTAAAAGTCATTACACCATACATTAAGGCTGGACCAACATACATGCGCACTTTAGAAACATCTTCGCTAATGCGATTCATTAAATCTCCTGTTCTGTTTTTTTTGTAAAAATTTAATGAAAGTTTTTGGTACTGCTCGTAAATTTCATTCTTTAAATCATATTCAATTTGCCTTGAAACAACAATAAAGGTTTGGCGCATAAAAAAGGTTAAAACAGCCGATAAAGCTGCTGTAGCAATAATAACGCCAATATTAAAAAGCAATTCTGATTGAACTGCTGATGCATCTGTAATTTCTCCATCGCTCCAAGCTTTAATTACATCGGTAGACTTACCGATAAATCGAGGTGTAAACAAAGTGAAAATTCGAGCAGCAACGGTTATAACAAAACCTAAAATTAACTGCCATTTATATTTTATAAAAAACTTATTTAAGTATTTTAGTTCTTTCATTAAGTAAATTTGATAGTGGACAAAGGTAAACTAAATTGAAAAAGGCAAAGCTGTGATAACAATAATTTACAAAGCCTTAAAAACTCCATTACAATACTAAGGCCTTTTTAATTATATGAGTAATATTTTGATTTTACTAAACTTAAAGCCTAGGTTTAGATTAGCTTGAAAAAAAAGAAATATACTAGTTCTTTTGTTGATTAAAATATTAATTTTGCCGACTTAAATTTTACGCTCTATTCATGTTAACTAGAAGACATATTCGCGCCAAAGTAATGCAATCTATCTATGCTTTTAAACAAGGTAAAAACGACCAATTAAGCACAGAAGAAAAATTTTTAAGAAAAAGCATGGATGACATGTACGATTTATTTCTTTTAAATTTCGAATTGCTAATTGCTGTGCAAGAAAAGGCAAAGAACTACCTAGAATTGGTTCAGAAGAAACACTTAGCTACAGCCGAAGAGCGTGATCCAAATCCCAAATTTTTAGATAATTTATTGCTTAAAAAGCTAGAAGACTCAACAATTTTAAGCAATGAAGTTGAAAGAAGAAAGCTGAATCATTGGAAGTTAGATGACGAATACCCTTCATCGATTTGGAACAACTTAAAAGATTCAGATTTATATAAAGAATATGTACAAACCAAAGGCAACGACTTTAAAGAAGACAAAGAATTTATTATCCAGTTTTTTAAAAAAATAGTTGCACCTACCGATCAGCTATACGATTATTACGAAGACCAAAAACTTACTTGGATAGACGATTTACCAATTGTAAACACAAGTGTTTTAAAATTTCTTCAAAAAATAAAACAAAAAGATGAGGATATAAAAATACCAAACTTGTTTAAGAACTTTGATGACGAACAATTTGGAAAACAACTTTTTCATAAAACCATGCTGAATGAAAAAGAATATTTAAAAGATATAGAAGGAAAAACACCAGGCTGGGAACAAGACCGATATGCCGAAATCGACAAGATTTTGATTACCATGGGTTTGTGTGAGTTTATTAAATTTCCGAGTATTCCTGTGAAAGTTACTATAAATGAATACTTAGAGTTAGCCAAAGAGTATTCTACTCCTAAAAGCAGTATTTTTATAAATGGAGTTTTAGATAAACTGGCTAAAGAATATAAAGAAAGTGGTAAAATCAATAAAATAGGACGCGGCTTAATGTAATCTTTAAAATATTATTACTTTTGTGCTTAAATTAAATTAAAATAAAAAAACATGAAAAAATTATTGTTATTAGGAATGGCTATTGCTACTTTTTCTTTTACTTCTTGTCAAGAAGAAGCTTCTAAAAAAGTAGATGACGAAAAAGTTGCTGAAGCAACAGAACGCGATGCACAACAGGCTAAGTTTCCAACGATGGATTTCGAAGTAAAAGAACACGATTTTGGAAATGTAGAAGAAGGCGATGTTGTAGAGCACGTTTTTAAATTTACCAACAATGGAGATGCACCTTTAATTATTACTGATGCTAAAGCTTCTTGTGGTTGTACGGTACCAAGTTACCCAAAAAATGAACCAATTGCTGCAGGTGAGTCTGGCGAAATGACTGTTAAGTTTAATACACGTGGTAAGCCAAACCAACAAATGAAGCAAGTACGTATTACTGCAAATACTGAATCTGGTAGAGAATCAATTAGAATCAAAGCTTTTGTTAATCCTAAAGGAGGAAGCAAAGCGACAGGATCTCCAGTACAATAATTTAATATGGAAAATATTCAAAGTTTACTTCCATTCGTCTTAATTTTTGTTGTGGTATATTTCTTTATGATTAGACCACAAATGAAAAGACAAAAGCAAGAAAAACAATTTGCCGAAAGTCTTAAAAAAGGTGACAAAGTAATTACCAAAAGCGGTCTGCATGGTAAAATTGCAGATTTTAGCGAAAAGTTAGATGCTATAATTATTGAAACAGGAGCTGGAAAAATGACATTTGATAAATCGTCTATTTCTCATGAGCTTTCTGCTAAATTGAATGCGCCTAAAGAAGAAAAGAAAGACAAGAAGTAAAATTAAGTAGATATTAAAAAAGCCATTTCTTAATTGAAATGGCTTTTTTAATTTATAAAAACTTATGTATCTATGGTTTTAACACCACTCTAAATCTAGATTTATTTTCTATCATTTTTGTGTAAGCATCGTTTACATCTTCAAGCTTAAATTCTTCTACCATAGTTTGTGTACCAAATAACGAGCTAAAACGCAAAGTATCTTCAGAATCTGTTGCAGTTCCACTTGGCCAGCCAGCAACCGATTTTCTTCCCATTAACATTTGCATAGGATTTACTTCTACTTTTTCTGGCGTTGCTCCTACCATTAACAACTTCCCATCAATTCCTAGACCACCCAAAACATCAGTCATTGCCTGACCACTTGGTGCTGTTCCTAAAATTAATTTGGCTCCACCTAAGTTTTGTAATTTTTCTGCAACATTTTCAGATTTGGCATTGATGAAATGATGCGCACCAAGTTTACTTGCTAACTCCTTTTTATCGTCGCTTGTAGAAATCGCTACCGTTTCCATTCCCATTTTATGGGCATATTGAATGGCTAGGTGTCCTAAACCGCCAATACCTTGTATAGCTACCAAATCTCCAGCGGTAATTCCAGAATTTCGTAAAGCATTAAATACAGTAATGCCAGCACACAATAGTGGAGCTGCTTCTATTGATTTTAAATCGTCTGGTACGGCAACTAAAGCTTCTTGTGGTGCGCACATGTATTCGGCATAACCACCATCATAAGAAATACCACTAACCTTTGCGTTTTCGCAAGAAATAAAATCGCCTCTGCGACAGGGTTCACATTCAAAACAATGTCCGCCATGCCAACCAACTCCAACGCGTTGACCTACTTTCCAATTATTTACATTTTCAGCAACTTCTTCAACTGCTCCTATTACTTCATGACCTGGAACTCTTGGGTATTTAATACCTGGAAAGGTCCCATCTTTTACAAAAGCATCTGAATGACATATTCCACATGCTTCAACTTTTATTATAACTTCATTAGCTTTAGGAGTTGGTTTTTCTAGATCTACTAAATGAAAATCTCCTCCTGCTTTTTTAATTTGTGCTGCTTTCATTGTATGACTTTTATTGTTATTAAAAATATAGAGCAAAAAAATAGCTCTAAATACTACAATCTTGAAGTTATAGTTTTTAGAGCTATTAAAAGTTAATTTGCATTTAAAACTTAAAATCAAGCCATAATTAATCCTTTATAAAAGCTTCAACAAAAGTTTTACCGTTAATTATCACTTTTGCAAAATATTGACCACTTTGTAGATTACTAACAGGAACAGCTACCAAATTTTGGTTATACTTTTGTTTGTAAACTTGTTGACCTAACATATTGTAAATAATGATATCTTCAATATTTTCGGGTGCTTCAACATTAAGTATATTATTAGCTGGGTTTGGATACAGGCTAATTTGAAGCTTATTAAAATCTTGATTTGAGAAATTAGTTTCTAAAGATATTTCAAAAGTACCTTCATTGGCTGCATCAAAATTTACTTGTATATAATATGTTTCCCCTTGTGTTAAGCCCGAAGGAGAAACCATGGTTTGTTCTCCGGTTCCCATTCCAACAGCACAAGCTACTTCAACTAAGCTTGTTAAGTCTGTACAGTCTTCAACGGCTTCGTACACGGCTACATTTGCAATTCCTGTGTTTGCAAGAGCTGATATAATGATATCACTTTCACTTGAGCTAGGAGCAACGTAAGTAAACCAAACTGTACTTTCGATGTTAGAAGAAAAACAGCTTGCAGTTGGCTCATTGGTTTGCACAGTTGCGTTGGTGTTATCGCCAATTACTGTTGAAAACTCAGGAATCATTATAGCATTACATATATCATCATTGGGTGGTAAATCATTAACATCTAGCGTTGTAAAAGCAAAACTTTCACCAGGAATTCTAAATTGTGTACCACAATCGGTAACTACATTAGCTAAATATTCGGTGTTGGGTTCTAAATTATCTATCGAAACTTCGGTAACAGAAGGATCTACAAATCCAGATGAATAAATAGGAAATCCTGTTACAGTTTCACGAATAACCCACTCATATTCAACTACGGGGGAATCTGCGGGTGGATTCCAAGTTAAAAATATAGAAGTTTGAGAAATATTACTTACCGTTATATTTTCGGCAGGTTGACAAGCTCCAAGCGCGTCGGTAGTGGTAAACGTAACCGGTGCACTTAAATTACTATCATCAAGTTCACAATTGGCTTGCACATAGGCTTGATAAGTAGTTTCAGGAATTAGATTTGATACATCAACAAAAGTATCGTTAGTAGAACCCGTAAATACTGGCACATCTGTTCCTGGAATATCACCATCATTATAAATAAACCAAGTGTAACCATTAAATTCCATAATAGGAGAATCAGCGGTTTCATTCCAAGATAGTGTTGCGGTGCTATCCGTTATTAACGTAACTCCAAGATTATCTGGTGTTTCACAAACCAAATTTTCTGTAACAAACTGAATTGGAGTAGATAATTCACTAAGATTCAGATCGCAATCACTCTGTAATACCACTTGGTAAGCCGTATCTTCAGAAAGACCGTCGATTACAACAGAAGTCTCTTCAGAATCTACAATTCCTGTATCAAGCGGAGAGTCTGTTTCTAGATTAGCTTCATCATCAAAAATATACCAAACATAACCATTAGTTGCTAAATCAACTCCACTCCAAGATAAAGTGATTTCATCTTGACTAATGTTAGTTATAAGAATATTTGAAGGCACTTCACACTCAGGATCCAAAGTAGTAAATGTAAATGGTCCTACAAAATCGCTAAACCCGAATGAACAGTTGTTACGGATATAAACATCATAGGTTGTACCTGGTTCCAAATCGTCTGAAAATCCGTTTGGTGTAGTTGTAATCCAGGAGGTTATAGCCGTAGAAACATCTGGACCTTCACCTTGAGTATGTACAACATAAGAATAAGTACCTGGATCTTCTAAAGATGCAGACCAACTAAACAATACAGAAGTTTGTGTAACTTCATCAATTTGGAAATCAACTCCATTAGGCTCTACACAATCTCCAATTGTACTAAAAGGAATCGCTAGGCTAAAATCACTTTCAACTACATTACAATCAGATTGTATATAAAAATTATAATCTGTAAGTTCAGTTAAACCGGTAACCGTAACAGATGTTTCACCAGCAGCCAAAGTACCACTAAAAGATGGTGTAGCCGTTTCTTGGTCTTCACTAGATAAATAAACTTCCCAAATGTAACCATTTAATGCGTTGGTAAAGTCATCCCAACTAAAGGTAACTTCATTGATTAATACTTCATCTACTACAATATTTTCTGGAGCATTACACTCTCCAAAAGTGGTAAACTCAACAGCTGTAGTTAATTCGCTCTCACTAAATTCACATATAGCTTGAATATAAACTTGATAGGTGGTATTTATCTCTAAGTTATTTACAACTACTGTAGTATCTTCAGAAGTAATTGTTCCACTAGCGATTGGGGTGGCAAAATCTGGAGATTCTCCTTCTAAATAAACAGACCAATTAAAGCTTTGTTGCGTAACATCAACTTCATCCCAGCTTAAGGTAGCTTCAGTTTGAAGAATATTTGTTACTTCAACATTTATGGGTTCTGGGCAAATTGGTGGAGTACAATTTGAAGTAAAAGAAAAGATAGTTTGACCCGGTGAAATGCTTTGGGTTGAAGAGTTGTAAATTTCTTCATTAAATGGATCAATGATGCTTATTCCAAGTTCGCTAGCAGCAATTCCTGCATTATTCCAAATTAATTCGGTTGTAACATCAGCACATAAGCTTACAGTTACTGAAGATTCGCTTCCAGTTGAAAAATTTTCTCCAATAGTTTCCACTAAAATTCCATTTTGAAAGACTTGCATGCTAGCACCGTTCCAACCGTTTCCAGCAGAATCTTCAAGCAAAAAAGTATAGGTACATTTCTCTTCTTCTTCACAAACTTCAGTTGAAAAAGTAACCGATTCAGAAAGTTCACTCTCTTCATTATTGAAACAATTAGATTGAACATATACATCGTATGTTGAAGCTGGAGAAAGTCCATCGATAAGTATAGCATTAGGTGAGTTTGTTGTTCCTGTTGCTATTGGAGTTTCAGTTTCAGGATCGGCACCAGATTCAAAAGCAAACCATGTGTAACCTTCAAAAGCAGATTCGTCTTCATTAAAAGTAAGTTCAGCTGATTCTGTAGTTATATTGTCAATACTTAAACTTAGCGGCGGATTACAAACAGGTAACTCGTCTACTCGCAAATCGTCTATCGCAAAAAAGACAGAATTTGCAGCACTTCTTGTTGCCACAAAACGAATATTTACAGTTTGATTAGCAAAGTTTGCCAAATCGAATATTTCACGAACAAATTCATCTGATAAATTTGATTGTTCTGCAGTATTATATGTTTTAAGGTTCGTCCAAGTAGAAGTAGAAATCTCTTTAATTTCTACAGCATAAGTTCCAACATCACTCCCAGTTAGTGAGTAAAAGTAATTGAAGCTTGGTTCGTCTAAATTAGACAAATCTAGTGCTGGTAATTCAATGATAGCTTGATCTCCAGAATTACCAAATTGATTGGTAATTATAATAACATTATCACCTACAGGGTTATTGATAAAATTATCTGAAAAGCTTAACCAAGAATAAGTACCTATCTCAAATTCTGGACTTCTATTCCAACAATCACCAATACTTTCGTTTCCTGAGTTTTGTGGAGACCAATCATCGCTTTCAAAATCTACTACATAAGGAGTAGCTAAAGGACTACAAGGAGTATTGAAAAATAATGGGTCTGATGCTGAGCTAACTCCTGTAAAGCCACAATCTGAGCGAATAAAAGCTTTGTAATTTGTATTTTCAGACAAACCAGAAATCACTACTGAATTTACTTCAAAATTTGTACTTCCGTTTGCTACTGGCGGTGTATTTTGTGGATTATCATCTTCATTAAAGATAAACCAATTGTAGCCACTAATTGCGCTTCCGATGTTATCCCAAGATAATTCAACTGTATCTGTTGTAACTTGAACAACTTCAAAATTTAAAGGTGGGAAACATCCATCAGGAGCATCACAATCTGATGTAAATGTGGTTAGCGTACTTCCTTGAGAACCTTCGCCAGGACTTTTTTCATAAACTTCTTCATCAAAGGGGTTTAAAACTGTAACTCCTACTTCATTAGCAAAACTACCTCCAATGTTCCAGAATAATTCAACATTAACATTACTGCAAAGGCTTACTGTTTCTGTAAAATTATTTCCTGATGAAAAGTTTTCTCCTAAAACTGCTATTTCTATTCCATTTTGTAATACAGACATGGTGTTTCCATTCCAACCATCTCCAAAACCATCGAGCAATTCGAAGGTATAAACACAAGTTTCATTTGCATTACATATTAATGTAGAAAAACTAATTGGAAGTGATAAATTTGAAAATTCACCTTCATCACATTCAGCAAAAACATATGCATCATAAGTAGTGTCTGCATCTAAACCTGTAATTATGGCGGTTGTTGTATTCGAAGGAGTTGTTCCTTCGGCAACAGGTGTTGCATTTTCAGGATTGGCTCCTTCTGGGTATATCTCCCAAGTAAAACCTGTAGCAGATGCATCGGCGGGTGTCCAAGTTAATTCAGCACCATCGATATCTATATTATTTATTTCCAAGTTTTTTGGTCTCAAACATGGGTTTACTTCGTTAACTTCAATTGCATCTATAGCAATATCTGATGAAAATCCATTTCCACGGGTAGCCACAAATCTGAACTCAATTGTTTCACCTTCAAAAGCATTTAATGAAATTATTACTTCTTCCCAATTATCATCAATATTGGTTTGTTGAGCACCTACGATATTTTCTAGTTCAACCCAATTAGAAGTGTTTACCGATTTTACCTCTAGCGATAATTCGCCTATATTATTTCCACGCATAAAATAGTAGAACGAAATTCCTGGATTGGTTAAGTTTTGTAAATTTATTTGGGGAGAAGTTATAGTAGTTGTTTGGCCATTATTACCAAGTGTTCCAACAGCATAAATATAATTTGAACCCTGAAATGCTCCGCTAGGCCCAGTACTGTTAATGCTTGAAGCACCAGATTTAGTTCCCCAAAAATATCCAGTAGTTTCTCTTTCCCAACATTCACTAATTTCACTGTTGGCATTATTAAAACCTGTTCCAGATACCCATTGTGAGCTACTAAAATTTTCGAATACAGGAGCCATTAAGGTAGAGCATGACGTATTAAATGAAACTACATCCGAAAAATCACTATCATCATCTGCAGCACAATTAGCAATTACATAAGCATCGTAACTTTGTGCTGGAGATAATCCTGATATGCTTACATTATTGGTAGACTGATCTACACTTTCTGAAAAAACAGGGCTTGCTGTTGCAGGGTTTGCTCCTTGATTAAAAATTAACCAGGTGTATCCTAAACTGGCTTCAGGCTCTGCATTCCAAGATAAATCTACGCCATCATTTACTATGTTGAAGGCTTGTACATTTGTTACTTTTGGACATGTTGGTGGTGTACATGCAGACGTGAAATTAAAAATGGTACTACCTCGTTGGTTGCCAGAATCGAAATTGAGTTCGTATAACACTTCATTAAAAGGATCGACCAAGTTTAAGCCTACTTCATTGGCAAAGCTTCCTTCGTTTAACCAAATAAGCTCAATTGTACTACCTGTGCATAACAAATGTGTTTCTGTAAAATTATCACCGCTTTCAAAATCAGCACCCAAGTTAGCTACCAATTGCCCATCTTGTCGTAATTCGACAATATTACCATTCCAGCCATCTCCAAAATCATCTAATAAGTTAAAAGTAAATTCACATTGTTCTTCGATAGGACAAGCAGCTGTCGAAAAATTGATAGGCCCATCTAAAACACTAAAACCATCTACATCGCAATCGCTTCTTAAGTAAACTTGGTAATTTGTATTTTCATTTAAACCTGAAACAGTTGTATTATTACTAGCCGTAGTACCTTCTGCGATGGGTGTAGCTGTTTGTGGATTTACTCCTTCAAGAAAAACAAACCAATTTACAGGATTAGATTGTGTATTCCAGTTAATTTGTGCAGACGTATCTGAAATTTGAGTTATTGAAGCGTTAGATGGTTTAATACATGTTGTAGCTTCTCTTACTTCAATTAAATCTAAAGCAATTGCATTTGCAAATTGTAGACCACGTATTGCAGTAAATTTAATTTGAATTTTAGTATTAGTATAATTTGTCAATTCAATTTCTTGGTCTAACCACTCTTCATCAGGTGATGTCTGTTGCTCACCAGATACATTAAAAATATTAATCCAGTTTTCAGACCCAAATTCCTTAACTTCAACTTCAAGACTACCAACATCATTACCAAACATAAAATAGTAAAAACTTAATGCGGGCGTGTCTAAGTTGTTTGTATTTATAACAGGTGAAATAAATTCTGCTTGGTCTCCTAATTGTCCAAATGGTTTTGTGTATAAAAAATTATTACCTTGAAAAGCAGAACCTGGTCCTGAATTGAATATTTGAGAAGAACTATTGCCTGTTCCCCAAGCATAAATATTAATTAAGTTATCTGGGATTCTTGTCCAACATTCGTCTATACTATCTCCTGTATTTTCAAACGCGGCACCAGGAGCCCAATCTTGCCCAGAGAAATTTTCGGAAAATGGAGCTAAAGACGTAATGCATTCCCCTTGAAACGGAAGTTCTATTAAATCACCTCCTTCTGGTTGTGCTAACCACAGTCCAAATTCAGGTCCATTTTGATTTAACTCTGGATTTAAAAAACCACTTGTTAATAAAGTAACCGCTTTGTTCTGCAAAACTAATTCTGAAAGAGGCAAGTCGTATATTTCTAATTCAGTTTGTGAAGAGCTTAAAACCGGTTGAATTGAATAATTATTGGTTGCAATTTGCGTGTAATCTTCAAAATTAGTGTAAGCTAAATTGGTTATAAAATTAGGAACAGGGACTGTAATTTCATCTAAATCAATATTTGGTAAATCAGTTGCCCCATGATGGATTAATATATCTGTATTACCCGCAATGGCAATTGCATTTTCTCTTGCACCCTGAAAAACATCTAAAGAAAATTCGATATTCGAATTTTCTGAAGCATCAAACTGACCTGTATTTTGAACACCGTTGGCTACAATTAAATATTTATCTGTATCTACTAAATTTAATGTTGTAGTAAAAAAGGCTTCGGTTGCAGTTGAACTGTTCCCAAGTGCAACCCCAATATCGACTGCTTCATTAGCAGGAATACTTAAAAAAGCGGATGCAGACCTGAAATTTACATCATCTAAAAACAAACTACCATTTACATAAATATCGACTAACTCCAAATTAGGGTCTGGAGCATTATGAATAAATTGTACTTCGGTTGTTTCGTTTACAAAAAATGGTAAATAAGGGATTGTTCTCTCATTTTTAGATAACAAAATACGACCTGAACTTTCAGCATCATAAAATGATTTCGCTCCAATTGAATGAACTATTAGAAGAAATAAAAAAAGGAAAGATTTTAAGAAAAATTGATGTTGGTAATTTTTATCCATGGTTTATGATATTTTGTCGTTTAAACAATTCTGAAATATATTAAATTTATATGAATTGTAGTTTTTTTATTTATTAGACAACATAAAGACATAAACTCCTAATTTATTTTTATTTTTTTTTAAAACAAAAATAAATATCAACCATAAAAGATACTCTACATTAATTCCATTTGTACATTACAAATTATTTAATACTTTGTTGCAGAATTAACTAAATTTATCTGAAACTGTTTTGTAATATTAAAATGTTGTAACGAATAGCGATAAGAAAGAAAGGGTTTGTTAAAATTTTAAGATAATTGACAAGCTATTTTAAGATAATATTGTAATTTGCCAGAAATTTAAAATAAATATTATGAGAAATTCTATTTTATCAGTATCGCTTCTAGCTATGTTTTTTGTCTTTACATCGTGTTCTTCAGATGATGATTCTTCATCGAGCAATAACAACGACTGTTTAGTATGCGAACTAGAGTTATTTGGCCAGTCTACTAGCACCGAGTATTGTGACAATGGTGATGGCACCGTAACCGTAAACGGAGAAGGAACTGAAGACTTAGAAGGAGTTTCATTTTCTGATTTTATTTCTGCTCAAGAAGAATTTCTTGGAGCAACTTGTAATTAGGAAATTTTCGAATTTAAAATTTAAAAGCTTCCAAATTTGGAAGCTTTTTTTTGCTAAAAAAATGGTTTTTATAGAATGTAACTAAGGGTTTTATTTAAAATAATTAATCTTTATTTTTAATTATATAGGAAAGAACAGATTTTAATAAAAATTGATAGCCATATTGATTATAGTTTAATATTAATTTTTATTTTTGCAAACTCAATTGAATAACCGCTGGCGAAAATCGTGAATGTTGTTTAATGAAAACCAAATTACATATACAATGGATTTAGTACAATTTGTAGAAAACGAATTTATCGAGAAAAAAGATTTTCCTGAATTTCAGGCAGGTGACACAATCACTGCTTACTACGAAATTAAAGAAGGTCAAAAAACCAGAACACAGTTTTTTAAAGGGACTGTAATTCAGGTTAAAGGAAGTGGAGCAACTAAAACCTTCACTATTCGTAAAATGAGTGGAACTGTTGGTGTTGAGCGTATTTTCCCAATCAATTTACCTGCTCTTCAAAAAATTGAAGTTAATAAAAAAGGTAGCGTTAGAAGAGCTAGAATTTATTACTTTAGAGAATTAACTGGTAAACGAGCTAGAATTAAAGAAAAAATGACTGCTCAAACTCCTAAGGCAAAAGCCAAAAAATAATTTAAAAATCCCTTACTAAAGGGATTTTTTTTTGAACTACAAATAAATTCTTACTACAGAATCAACTCTTAGTCTATTTCCATTATTAGGCCAATTTCTTTATATTTGAAGTTCTGAATATTTAACCTAACTTTTATTAAACAACATATACAAAGCATGGAAATAAAACACAATAAAATTGTTTATACCAAAACCGATGAGGCCCCAGCCTTAGCTACCTATTCTTTTTTACCAATCATTAGAAAATTCACAAATGCCGCAGAAATTGATGTGGTTTCAAGTGATATTTCTCTTGCCGCTCGAATTCTTGCTAATTTCCCTGATTATTTAAATGAAGAACAAAAAGTTGAAGATACTTTATCTGCTTTAGGTGAATTGGCTAAAAAGCCAGAAGCTAATATTGTTAAACTTCCTAACATAAGCGCATCTATACCACAGCTTACCGCTGCCATTAACGAATTACAAGAAAAAGGATATGCAATTCCAGATTATCCAAAAGAAATAAAAACAGAAGACGACAAAGCTCTACAAAAAAGATATGCAAAAGTTCTAGGCTCAGCTGTTAACCCTGTATTAAGAGAAGGAAATTCCGACAGACGCGTAGCTGCACCTGTTAAGGAATACGCTAAAAACAATCCTCACAGTATGGGCGATTGGAGTAAAGAATCTAAAACGCATGTTGCCCATATGGAGGAAGGCGACTTCTATGGAAGTGAACAATCTGTAGTTTTAAAAAATAAAGACCAAGTTAAAATTCAATTCACGGATCAAACTGGAAAATCAAAAATTTTAAAAGATAACTTAGATTTAGAAAAAGAAGAAGTAATCGATGCATCTACCCTAGACGTTAAAAAACTAAGAGATTTCTTAAAAAAATCGGTAGACGATGCAAAGCAGAAAAAAGTACTCTACTCCATTCATTTAAAAGCAACCATGATGAAGGTCTCTGACCCTATCATATTTGGACATGCAGTAGAAGTGTTTTATGAAGAAATATTTGAAAAATACGCAAAGGAATTTGACGAAATTGGTGTAAATTCAAGAAATGGACTTGGAGATGTTTATGCCAAATTAGATCAACTACCACAAGCAAAAGCAAAGGAAATTGAAGAAGCTATTATGCAACTGTATCAAGAAAAACCAGATATGGCTATGGTAGATTCAGACAAAGGCATTACTAATCTTCACGTTCCAAGTAATATAATTATTGATGCTTCTATGCCAGCTGCAATTCGTACATCAGGTAAAATGTGGAATTGGGATGGACAACTGCAAGATATGAAAGCAATAATTCCCGATCGTAGCTACGCAAAAATGTATCAGGAAATAATTACATTTTGTAAAGAAAACGGCGCATTCGACCCAACAACTATGGGGAATGTAGCTAACGTTGGATTAATGGCAAAAAAGGCAGAAGAATACGGCTCTCACGACAAAACTTTTGAAATGGAAGCTGATGGAAAAGTAGAAGTTATTGGAAGTGAAGGTACGGTTTTAATGCAACACCATGTTCAAAAAGGAGATATATGGAGAATGTGTCAAACCAAAGATTTGCCTATTAAAGATTGGGTTAAACTAGGAGTAAGTAGAGCAAAAGCAACCACTAACCCAGCTATATTTTGGTTAGACGAAAATCGAGCTCACGATAGAAACTTAATCGAAAAAGTAAATACTTACCTAAAAAACCATGATTTAAAGGACTTAGAAATCAAAATCATGAATCCTGTTGATGCCATGCAATACACTTGCAAACGCGTAAAAGATGGAAAAGATACTATATCTGTAACTGGAAATGTGTTACGTGATTACCTAACTGACCTTTTTCCTATTTTAGAATTAGGAACCAGCGCAAAAATGCTTTCAATTGTTCCACTATTAGCGGGAGGCGGCTTATACGAGACTGGAGCTGGCGGATCTGCACCAAAACACGTACAACAATTTTTAGAAGAAGGTCACTTACGTTGGGACTCGCTTGGTGAATTTTTAGCCTTGGCAGTTTCAATTGAAGATATTGCCGATAAAGATGAAAATAAAAAGGCAGCCGTAATTGCTAATGGGCTTAATAAAGCAAATTCAAAATATTTAAGCAACAACAATTCTCCTTCTAGAAAAGTAAATGAATTAGATAATCGTGGTACGCACTTTTACATAGCTTTATATTGGGCAGAAGCACTAGCTGAACAAAATGAAGATTCGGACTTAAAGCAACAATTTGCAGAAGTAGCTGAACAATTATCGGAAAAGAAAAATCTAATATTAAACGAATTGTTAGAAGCGCAAGGAAAAGAAGTTAACATAAATGGGTACTATTTTCCTGATGAAAATTTAGTAAAAACTAAAATGAGACCAAGCCAAAGCTTGAACAAAATTATAGATTAATAATTAAAATAATTAAGATTATATCTTAGCTGCTTCTAAATTAGAAGCAGCTTTTTTTGTCGCATTTCGCAATTCATTATTTTGTATTTTTGCTATATGAAAAAGAATGTACAATTTACTCTGTTAAAATTACTTATGCTTGTATGTGCATTAATTTTGAATTTTTGCTTCATTTCTTGTAACCAAAACAAAGTAAAAGCCGAAAACTCAAACAATTTTGAATCAGATAATGTTTCTATCTCTAAAGATTTAAAAGACTATTGGTTTAGTGGTAAAGCCGAGATAACATCGTATGAACTTTCGCAAAATCGCTATGACGAAAATCATACTGGTAAGGCTGTTTTAATTTACGTAACTGAAGATTTTGACCATGAAAAACTTGTAAAAACTGATACTAAAAAAAATGAAGATTATCCAGTTTTAAAACTCAATTCTACTAAAGATTTTACCACAGGAATTTACCCTTACCACATTATGCAGAGTGCTTTTTTGCCCATCGAAAAAAATAATAGAGCTGTAAAAATAACTAGCAGTATTCAAGAATGGTGTGGACAAAGCTATATGCAACTCGAACAGAAAAATGGACAACAAATTATACAGGTTAACTCTTATTTTCAACAAATTGGAAACTTCAGCAAAAACTTAGAAAATTTCCCAACCGAAAATGCGCTTTGGCTTCAACTTAGACTATTCCCAGAACAAATTGACACCACAATTACTTCAATGATTCCTAGTTTTGAATTTCTGAGACTGCAAAATCAAGACATAAAAGCCTATCGAGTTCATATTAGCCAATTCAAAACCAATCAACTATTAAAAACACAAGTGTATTATCCCGAGTTAGAAAGACAATTAGTAATTAGTCAACAAACAACACCCCCTTTTCAAATTGAAGCTTGGAAAGAAAAAATTACAAGAAACGATACCAATTTTATAACTACAGCAAGTAAACTCAGTCTTCTTAAAATTGATTATTGGAACAAAAACACCAATCAATTTTCATTTTTAAGAGACACATTAAAGTTATAAGTATGTTTAAAAATATAATATCTGAACGTTTAGATGAAGCCATAATAAGTGTACTTTTAATATTTATACTTATTATATGGCGATTTACACTTAAAAAGTCGGCTAATCGAATTGCGCGTATTGGCGATTTTAATATTGGCCGAACAAAACTAATGTTTAAATACATTAATTTTTTAGTTTCCTTTGTTATGATTTTCGCGCTTTTATTTACTTGGGGAATAAAAGCAGAAGATTTAGCTTGGATTTTTTCTTCAGTTTTTGCTGTAATTGGAATTGGCTTATTCGCTATTTGGTCAATTTTAAGTAACGTAACTTCTGGAGTAATCATGTTTTTTTCCTGTCCGTTTAAAATAGGAGATTACATTAAAATACATGACAAAGATACTCCTATTGAAGCCCGAATAGAAGATATTAAAGCTTTCCAAATGCACTTAAGAACAGATGATGGTGAGCTCATTGTATATCCAAATAATTTAATTTTGCAAAAACCTATTTCTTTACTTAAAAAGAGTAGTACATACAACAACACTAACTAACATAAAGCTTGTTAAAGCTTCAATTATAAAATTGAATTATATTATATTTGCATTATGAAATTACTACTGATCACCATAGCCTTGTTAGGAATTGCATTTGCAGGTATTGCAATAAAAATCTGGGGTAAAAAAGACGGGAAATTTGCTGGAACTTGTGCAAGCCAAAGTCCATATTTAAATAAAAATGGACAATCTTGTAGTTTTTGCGGAAAAATGCCAGAAGAGCAAGATTGCCAAAAAGACCAAGTGAACAAAACAGCATAAATGTATGTTTTTGCTGTTTTTGAAAACCTATTTTTTTTGGCAGCTCTGCTATACATTTTTTACTTAATTAGTTTCCTTAAGTTACTCTTTTTAAAAAAAAATATTTCCTATAATAGTTCTCAGACTTTTATTAGCGTATTAATTTGTGCTAAAAATGAAGCTAAGAATCTTCAAAATAATTTAGCCTTTATTTTAGATCAAGATTATCCAAATTTCGAAGTAATAGTCGTTAATGATAAATCTACAGATCACACAGAAGCCGTTTTGCGTCAGTTTCAACAAAACAACAGCAAACTTAGATGTTTTTCTAGTACTGGTAACAGTTCTAAAAAAACAGCATTACAACTAGCTAAAACCAATGCACAAGGAAATATTTTTGTGTTAACCGATGCCGATTGTTATATTCCATCGGCTAACTGGCTAAAATTAATTACCCAACCAATAAACGATACAGAACAAGTAGTTTTGGGTTATGCTCCTAATTTTAAAAAAAATACGTTTTTAAATGCACTGCAGAACTACGAAACCTTGACAACAGCTTTACAATATCTAAGCGCTGCACTTTATAATTCGCCTTACATGGCTGTAGGACGAAATTTAGCGTATACTAAAACAATTAGCCAAGAAATTAATTTATCTAACAAAGAAAATAAACTCCTATCTGGAGATGATGATTTATGGTTGCAACATGCTGCTAAAAAAAGTAAAATTAAGATTCAAATTAAACCCGATAGCTTTGCGTATAGCCATGCTGAAGATTCCTTATTAAAATGGTGGAATCAAAAAAGAAGACATATTACCACAGCAAATTATTACAGATTAAAAGATAAAATTATACTTGCATCTATATTTATAACTAAATTTTATTTTTGGGCGTTTACGGTGGGCATGTTGTTTTTTACAACATCAACCAATTCAAAAATAGCTTTGTTGTGCGTTTTAACTTGTATGTTACTAATATACAACAAAGCTTCAACTAAGTTTAAAAGTGGGAATTTATGGCTTATTAGTCCGATATTAGATTTCAGTTTAATTTGTTTTCAAATTAGCTTATTTATATCGAATTTAGTTTCTCCAATAAAAAAATGGAAATAAATGACCGAAAATGAAATGAAACATATTCAATTAGCCCAAGAGCGAAATCAAATTGGTTTTAATTTTTTGGTGAAATACCATTGGAATTATGTGTATCATTTTATTTTTAAAAGAACTAAAAATGCCTATTTAACTGAAGAAGTCTGCATACAAAGTTTTGCAAAAGCTTTTGATAAAATCGATTTGTTTAATCCTGAATTTGAATTTAAAACATGGTTAGTTCAAATTGCTAAAAATCTTTTGATAGATGAGTACCGTAAAAAAAGTATTGAAACCCAGGAATTAAATAAAAACAGCTTACAAATTATTGAAGAATCTTCGATTGAAGATGCTCAAATTATGGAAACAAATAAGGAAAATATTGCGAGAGAACTCCGCAAACTACAAGGTGATTATCAATTAGTTTTACAAAAATATTATTTTGAGTCTATGAGTTTCAAAGAAATATCCGAAGAACTTAATATTCCGATTAATAATTTAAAAGTAAAAGCCTACAGAGCAAAACAAAAGCTTCAAAAATTACTTAAGGAAAAATAAAAATTAGGTTTTTATTAATTTTTTAGTGATTTCTTGCGAATTCGTTTTCAGTTTAACAAAATAAAAACCCGCATTAAAGTTGAAGTCTTTTAACTGGTATTTACCAGAGTTAGACAACTGAACTCTTTTTTTTAATATGAGTTTTCCAACTTGATTATATATGAGTATACTTACTTCTTGATTTGCAAAACAAGCTGATTGAATAATAAAAGAATCTTGTTTTACTGGATTGGGAGAAATTGAAAATTCTGGCTTATTGAAACCAATAGTGCTTAAAGGTTCGTCTTCAAATAACAACTGAAAACGACCATAAAATGTGCTAGCGTTTATAGATGGATTAATGGTAAAAGCATAGGTTGCATTATTTTCGTCTATAACAATTTGATCGTTAAGGTAATTATCCTTCAATTTTAATATTTTATCATCAAAATTATCATTTTGAAATTTAAACACATAAGCTGAATTGCTGAACTGACCGATATAAAGGTTTAATATTTCCCCATCGGTTGGCTGTTCTCGATTTTCAATAGTTAAAAAAGTGCCTCCGTGTAATCTTGCTAAATTTTCATCTATATTATTAATTTTAGGAGCATCACGATCATCAATACCATTAAAACCATCGTTTGTAAACTCAATTCGTATAGCGTCAGAAGATGTACTAGCAGCATCATAGGATGCTTGAGTGTAAATTTGCATTCGTAAAATACGCTCATTTTGATCTTCCTGAGCAAGCAATAATGCTGGTATACATAAAAACAACCAAGTGATTAGCGAATTTAATATGTTTCTTATAGCATGCATTTACCAAATATAGGTAAATTAAACATGAATTTTATACAAATTACTTAAAATCAGCAGTTAATCTTTTTCAAATTTCTGCTTGTAATATTACTTGCTAAAGTTGTAAAAGCAACAATACTAATTGAACTCAAAGGCATTAAAATAGCAGCAACAATTGGAGTTAATTGACCAGTTACAGCAAAATACAAGCCTATTAAATTATACAAAAAAGAAAAAAAGAAAGCCCATTTAATAATTCGTTTACCCTTTTTAGCAACTTCAATAAAAGCATCTAAGTGCAAAAGTTTTTTAGCATCAATAATAGCATCGCAGGCCGGTGTAAATACATTAATGTTTTCGGCAACAGCTATACCTAAGTTGCTTTGTTTTAATGCCCCAGCATCGTTTAAGCCATCTCCTACCATCGCTACTTTTAAGCCGCGTTCTTGCGTTTCTTTTATTCGTATTAATTTATCTGCTGGTGCCTGATTAAAATGTAAATCTTTTAAAAATGGCAACTGCGACTTTAAGTAGGCTTCTTCGGAAGCGTTGTCGCCAGAAACAATTTGAATTTGATAATTCTTAAACAAGGATTTTAAAAGTGACCAAATACCATTTCGGTAATTAGCTTGAAAGGTGAATTTACCTCGGTAAGTTTCATCTTCAGAAAAATAGACAGTAGTAGCAGTATTTTGATTTTCAGCTGGAACATTTACCCATTGAGAAGAACCTAATTTAATTTCTTTTTCGTTTACTTTAGCAACAATTCCTTTTCCTACTTCTTCTTCAAATCGATCGAGTGTATCAATTTTTTGAGATTGTAAAAAGGCATACAATTTTCGACTTAAAGGATGGTTAGAGTTTCTTAAAGTAGTTCTGAGTAAAATATA
Source organism: Psychroflexus salis (assembly GCF_014640175.1). Classification (GTDB taxonomy): domain Bacteria; phylum Bacteroidota; class Bacteroidia; order Flavobacteriales; family Flavobacteriaceae; genus Psychroflexus; species Psychroflexus salis. Next base: position 71,743 of record NZ_BMGL01000006.1, read on the forward strand.
ATCTTCATCGGTAAGCTGCTCGCCTTCGTATAAAATCTCATCTCCTTGCGTATGGCTTAGCGTTCCTGTTTTATCAAAAACAAATGCATCTAAATCGGCTAGCTGTTCTAGTGTATCGGTATTTTTTAAGTAAAAACCTTGTTTGCCAAAAATGCGTAACAAATTTCCTAAAGTAAACGGAGTTGCTAGGGCAATTGCGCAAGGACAAGCTATAATTAACACCGCTGTAAGTACGTTTAAGGCTAAACTAGCATCAAAAAATAACCAGAAAGTTGTTGCAATTGTTGCTATACTTAAAACAGCAATTGTAAAGTGTTTACTTATTTTATTAATTAAGCTTTTAAAAGGTATTTCTTGGTCTTTAACAAAAGCATCCTGACTCCATAATTGTGTTAAATAACTTTGTTCTACTTCCTTTTCTGCTATCAATTCGATAGCGCCGAGCTGTTGTTTACCTCCAGCGTATAATTTTTCTCCTTTGTTTTTTACAACTGTTCTTGCTTCACCAGTAACAAAACTATAATCTATTTTGGCATCACCTTCAACTAAAATACCATCTACAGGGATTAACTCATTACTTCTAATTAAAATTCGATCTCCTTTTTTAATTTCATAAATTGGTATTTTTTCTTCTAAAAGTAAATCATCATGATTTAATCTAGTTACTGCAATTGGAAAATATGATTTGTAATCTCTTTCGAATGATAAAAAAGAATAGGTTTTTTGTTGAGCTAATTTCCCTAGCAACAAAAAGAAAACTAAACCAGTTAAACTATCGAAAAAACCTGTGCCTAAATCGGCCATAATTTCGACACTACTTCTTACAAACAAAACACTTATTCCTAGTGCGATAGGAATATCGATATTTAATATTTTAGATTGAATTCCTTTCCAGGCAGAAACAAAATAACCTGCACCTGAGTAAAAAACTACGGGCAATGAAAAACAAAACATTAACCACCTAAAAATAGGTTTATATTGGTCTAACCAATATTCTGAAACTTCAAAATATTCAGGGAAAGACAAAAACATGACATTACCAAAAGCAAAACCAGCAATTCCAATTTTATAAATTAAACTTCGGTCGATATCAGTTTTCTTTTTTTCCATATTCTCTAAACTCAGATAAGGCTCGTAACCTATAGAAGCTAGTAAAAGCACTAAATCTTTTAAGCCAAATGATTTTGTTTTATACGTAACTTGAACTCGCTTTTCTGGAAAATTTACTTGAGAAGTAATAATTTGTTCGTTGAGTTTATTTAAATTTTCTAAAATCCAAATACAAGAAGAGCAATGAATGTGCGGAATAAATAACTGAATCGACTCTACTCCATCATCGCTAAAATCGATTAATTTCTCGCGTATTTCGGTTTGTTCTAAGTAATCAAATTTACCTTCTAATTCGGGTGGTGTAGCTCCTGGATTGTTCTGTAAATCGTAATAACAGGTTAAGTTGTTTTCGGTAAATAACTCAAAAACTGTTTTGCAACCAGCGCAGCAAAAACTTTTATCGGCAGAAGTTATTTCTCCTTCGACACATGCGTCTCCACAATGATAGCATTTAACCTTTTTAAACATTTAGCTTTTTGTAAACAAATTTGCGGCTATCGCTTTATTTTAAAAATGATAAACATCAGTTATTTACAGAAAACAGAAATATCAAGCAAATTCATTCTGCTCAACAAATTAAATCTTAAAAACCTATTTTTGCTGTTATTTTTATTTTATGACAGCAACAATTTTATTTTGGCTCATTATTGGTATTTTAGTTATTGAATTTGTAATAGATAAAGTACTCGATTTTTTAAACACTTCTTATTTTGATAAAGCTTTACCCGAAAGCATTAGCGATGTTTATGAAAAAGATGAATACAAAAAAGCACAAGCTTACAAAAAAGAGAATCAAAAATTTAGTCAATTTAGCAGTGCAATTATGTTTATGGTAATTCTTGCGTTTTTATTTTTAGATGGCTTTGCGTGGGTTGATAATATAGCTAGGAATTGGTTTGAACATGAAATTTATATCGGTTTAAGTTTTTTTGGAATATTATTTTTAGCCTCTAGTATATTGGGGATTCCATTTTCGTATTACAGTACTTTTGTTATTGAAGAAAAATATGGTTTTAATAAAACTACAAAAAATACTTTTTTCCTAGACATCTTAAAATCATGGCTACTCGCAGGAATACTTGGTGGCGGAATTTTAGCCCTATTAATGTGGTTTTTTGAACTCGCAGGAAAAGATTTTTGGTGGTATGCATGGATTATTATAAGTCTGTTTTCTATTTTAATGAATATGTTTTACGCAAAATTAATCGTGCCCCTTTTTAATAAACAAACTCCATTAGCCAATGGAAGTTTACGCGATAAAATTGAAGCTTATGCTAAAAAAGTTGGCTTCGAATTAAAAAATATTTACATAATTGACGGTTCTAAACGAAGTACAAAAGCCAATGCCTACTTTTCTGGCTTTGGAAAAGAGAAACGCATTACACTTTTTGACACCTTGGTTGAAGATTTAACCGAAGAAGAAGTAGTTGCTGTCTTGGCACACGAAGTTGGCCATTACAAAAAAAAGCATATTATTTTTAACTTAATAGCGTCTATACTTACTACAGGATTAACCCTATGGATTTTTTCGCTTCTGGTTAATGAAGCTTTATTAGCTGAAGCTTTGGGTACTTCCAAACCTAGTTTTCACTTAAGTTTAGTAGCTTTTGGTTTATTATACAGTCCTATTTCTACATTAACAGGATTAGTTATGAATGTTATTTCAAGAAAATTTGAATACCAAGCAGATGCATTTGCAAAACACACTTTTAATGCTAAACATTTAGTAACTAGTTTAAAAAAATTAAGTTCTAAAAGCTTAAGTAATTTAACTCCACATCCCGCTTATGTGTATTTTAATTATTCGCACCCACCATTGCAAAAAAGAATAGAAAACTTAAATTTGGAATCGTAGTTTTTAGTATCTTAGTTGTATGGAGTTAACGCAGGAATACCTCGATAAAGAGAATAAAAAAATTACGAAGCAATACAAAGAATTGCTTCGTATAAGTTACCTAAGCCTTACCGATGAAGATAAGGTAATGATTAGGAAAGCTTTCGAAACTGCTGTTGAAGCTCACAAAGACCAGCGTAGAAAATCTGGTGAAGCTTATATTTTCCATCCCATAGCAGTGGCAAAAATTGTAGCTTCAGAAATTGGTTTAGATGCCACATCGATCACCGCTGCCTTACTGCATGATGTGGTTGAAGACACACACTATAATTTAGCAGACATCGAGCAAATGTTTGGAGAAACCGTTGCCAGAATAGTTGATGGTTTAACCAAAATATCAAGCCTAAAAAAAGATGGTAATATTTCTATGCAAGCTGAAAACTTCAGAAAAATGTTACTTACCTTAAACGATGATGTACGCGTAATTATTATAAAAATTGCAGACCGTTTGCACAACATGCAAACCATGGATGCCATGCGTGCTGATAAACAAGTGAAAATTGCAAGCGAAACCTTGTACATTTATGCACCATTAGCTCACAGAATTGGTTTATACAATATAAAAACTGAATTAGAAGACCTTAGTTTAAAATATACTGAACCAGAAGTTTATAAAGATATAAAAAGTAAAATTCAAGATAGTAAAGAAGAACAAAGCAACTATATTGAAGCTTTTTCAAAAATAATAAGCGACGAAATAACAAAAGAAAATATTGATTTTGAAATAAAAGGTAGGTCAAAATCCATTTACTCTATTCGTAAAAAAATCATTAATCAAAATGTTACTTACGATGAAATCTACGATAAATTTGCTATTCGAATTATCTATAAAAGCGAACCTAAAAATGAAAAATTCTTAGCCTGGAAGATTTATTCTATAGTAACAGATTTTTTTAGACCCAACCCTACCCGATTACGCGATTGGATATCCTCACCAAAATCAACCGGGTACGAAGCCTTGCATATTACAGTAATGGGTCCAAAAGGAAGATGGGTCGAAGTACAAATAAGAAGTGAACGAATGCACGAAATTGCCGAAAAAGGCTACGCAGCTCACTACAAATATAAACACGGCGAAAACCAAGAAGACCAAGGTATTGAAGTTTGGCTTAACCGTTTACAAGATGCGCTTGAAAACAACGAAATGAATGCGGTAGATTTTGTTGAACAGTTTAAATTAAATCTCTACGCAAAAGAAATTTTTGTATTTACTCCCCAAGGAGATTTAAAATCACTACCCAAAGGTTCAACCGCATTAGATTTTGCATTTCATATTCATACCGATGTTGGATTACAAACGCGAGGCGTAAAAGTTAATGGAAAATTACGACCGTTAAGTCACGTATTAAAAAGTGGAGACCAAGTAGAAGTAATTACATCTGTATCGGCTAAACCTACCAATAACTGGTTAGATTTTGCTTCGACAGCAAAAGCACGTTCCAAAATTAAAACGGCCTTAAAAGTAAAGAAAAAGGAAATTGCAGAAGATGGTAAAGAAATTTTAACACGTAAATTACGTTCACAAAAAATACAACTTAATGAACGGACGGTTAACGAATTAGTTAATTTCTTTAAGCTAAAAACCAGTCTCGATTTATTTTATCGCGTTGGCTTAGGTACAATAGATAATGTACAGATTAAAAAATTTGCATCATATAGAAATAATGCTTTTGTTTCTTTCTTTAAAAATAAAATTCGAAGAAGCCCAACTAAAAATGAAACAAAAGAAGTAAAAGATGATGAAATTTCTGAACGATTTGACCAATTGGTATTTGGAGACGATGAGCAACACTTAAATTACCAAGTTGCCAATTGTTGTAACCCAATTCCTGGCGATAGTGTGTTTGGCTTTTTAACGGTTTCTGATGGCATGAAAGTGCATAAAAAAGATTGTCCTAATGCAATTCAACTGCAAAGCAATTTTGCATATCGAATATACAAAGCAAAATGGATAGACTCTACCCAAGAAGAATTTAATGCCGACTTAAAATTAACAGGAATTGACGATATTGGCTTAATTAATGAAATAACTTCTGTTATATCTAAAAACCTTCATGTAAATATGAAAAAAATTGCATTTAGCAGTCAAGATGGAGTTTTTTTAGGAAACATAAGGGTTTCAGTGAAAAACAAAGGAATTTTAAAACGCTTAATGGATCAACTTAAAAAAATTGAAGGCATCGATAAGATTAGCCGTGAATAAAAGCTTAAATTTGTAGCTTATGAATAAAAATACCAAACTTAACGATCAGCTCGTTGTAAAAAAAGTCTTTACCCAATTCTTAGAAGATAATGGGCATCGAAAAACACCAGAGCGCTACGCTATTCTTCAAGAAATTTACGATAACGAAGAACATTTTGATATCGAGTCGCTTTACATTACAATGAAAAATAAAAATTACAGAGTAAGTAGAGCAACATTATATAACACCATCGATTTATTGATGGATTGTGGTTTGGTAAGAAAGCATCAGTTTGGCAAAAACCAAGCACAATACGAAAAATCATATTTCGACAGGCAACACGACCATGTTATTTTAACCGATACTAGCGAAGTTGTTGAATTTTGTGATCCACGTATAGAAAGCATTAAAAAAACCATTGAAGAAGTGTTCGACATAACAATAGATCGTCATTCTTTATACTTTTATGGCACTAGAAACAAACCTAAACAATAAATTTTTATGGCAGTAGACTTGCTACTCGGTCTTCAATGGGGAGACGAAGGAAAAGGTAAAATTGTAGATTACCTTACTGAAAAATATAACATTATAGCTCGTTTTCAAGGTGGACCTAATGCTGGACACACCCTAGAATTTGATGGTATAAAACATGTTTTGCATACGATTCCGTCTGGAATTTTTCATAAAGATAGCATTAACTTAGTAGGCAATGGAGTTGTTATCGATCCGGTAATTTTTAAAAGAGAACTAGACAACCTTTCTAAGTTTAACTTAGATCTTCATAAAAAATTAGTAATTTCAAGAAAAGCACATTTAATCCTACCTACTCATCGTTTGTTAGATGCGGCGTCTGAAGCTGCTAAAGGAAAAGCTAAAATCGGTTCAACCTTAAAAGGAATTGGACCTACCTATATGGATAAAACCGGAAGAAATGGTATACGTATTGGCGATTTAGAATTGAATAATTGGAAAGATAAATATAGAAACTTGGCTGATAAACATGAAGCCATGATTAGTTTTTATAATGTAGATGTTCAATACAACCTAAAAGAATTAGAAGAAGAATTTTTTGAAGCTATTGAAGTTTTAAAAAGCCTTCAATTTATAGACTCAGAAGAATATTTGCATCAAGCTCAACTAGATAACAAAACTATTTTAGCTGAAGGTGCTCAAGGTTCTTTACTCGATATCGATTTTGGAACTTATCCTTTTGTAACTTCTTCCAATACAACAGCAGCTGGAGCTTGTACAGGTTTAGGTATAGCTCCTAATAAAATTAAAAATGTATTTGGAGTTTTTAAAGCTTACACCACACGTGTAGGAAGCGGTCCATTTCCTACTGAATTATTTGATGAAGATGGAGCAAAAATGGCCAAAGTTGGAAACGAATTTGGAGCCACAACAGGAAGACCAAGACGTTGTGGATGGCTAGATTTAGTGGCCTTAAAATATGCTGTACAAGTAAACGGTGTAACCCAATTAATGATGATGAAAGGTGATGTGCTAAGCGGTTTTAAAACGCTAAAAGTTTGCACAAGTTACCGATACAATGGCAAGGAAATTAAACATCTACCCTACAATATTGAAGAAGAAAATATTTCTCCTGTTTATACCGAATTAAAAGGTTGGAAAGAAGATTTAACGAAGTTAAAAGACATTCAAAATTTACCAAAAGAATTAAATAATTATATACAATTTATAGAAGACGAAATTGGTGTGCCCATTAAAATTGTTTCGGTAGGTCCAGATCGTACGCAAACTATTCTACGTTAAAAACATCTACTTTTAGTTGTTTATGAATTAACTTTAGGTTGTACTAATAAGAATAAACCTTTAGCACTAATGCTCAGTTTTGTAACTTATTGAATAAGTTATAAAACTGAGCATTATAATAAATGAAAATGGATATAGTAAAAGGCTTAGCATGTTAATTATTGGCGAGCATAAAAAAATCTGAACGTAAAACAAGATGACAATAATTGAAACCCGAAAACTGAAAATTGAATTCAGAATAGCGAAAACTCATCCAATTTAAATAGCATAAGTCAGGATAAATTGCAAAAATTAAAAATTTTAGTTTTTACAAACTACCAATTTTATCGAAAGATTTGTGCTTCATAAGCACCTAATTTTATAGATAAATCCTTAGTTTTCATCTAAAAAATCTTTACTCTCAACAAAATTTAGGTTCATATCGAGAACAAAATTTTTATTTATCATTTATATTTGTGAGAAGTTGCTTGTAATTAGAATAATAGCATCTTAATTAGCTAAATCTTATACTAACAATCTAACTTTAGGTTATTTACTAAAATATGCTTATTTTCTATTAAAGAAAGAAATATATATTTTCCATTTAGGAAATCATTTAAGGCTTGTCCGACTTTTGCATGATTAAAATTTGGTTTGTAGTTTTCGTAAGTTATAAATTGAATTCCATTTACATTTTCGTATTCAATGGCTTTTCTAAAACGAATTCCACCACCATTTACTTGAAATGAATATGCTAAATAAGAAATTTGAAATGTATTTGTATTGATCCAATAATAGTAAACATCTTCAAAATCCTGACCACCACCATCTTGTTGAAAACTAACTTGAATTTTATAATACGTATTTAACTCATCCTTTTCTGTTCCTATTAATTTCGTCTGAACAGCTTCATCTTTTAAGCGAAATGGCAATTGAACAAAATAATGCACAGAATTAATCGATTCTGAATATAAATTGGCCAAACTATCGGTAACTTCAATTAGCCTTTTGTTTATAATTCTTTTAAATTTTCCTTCATATAATTCATCTTTAATTGCAAATGAATCATTTTAAAAACTTCTTTGGAGCTTTATACCTGAACATGTTGGAATGCTTTTGTACGTATAATCTCTAAATTGAAATTTAACAACTGAATTTTTAAATTTTGAAGTTCCAGACGAATCGATAGCTTGTTGAATAATTTGACTAGCTGCTAATTGCTCTTGCTTACGAGATGAAGAACAAGCCGAAAGAATTAAAATGAGAACAAAACAAAGTTTATGCATTGTTTATAATTTATAGATATTCAAACGGCATAAAGAATGAAAACATTTTTCAATAAAACTTGAAAGATGCTTCTTAATTAAAGTTCATTTTTAACCACTAATCCTTCTTTTACTACCAAAACAGGTTTCATAAATGCATCAAGATTTTTTGTGTCAAAATCGCCTTCTATAGCTACTAAATCTGCTATAAAAGTTTCTTTTATTTGTCCAATTTCATGATCAATTTGAAGCAATTTTGCATTGGTTAAAGTTGCCGACTGTAACACTTCCATTAATGGCATTCCAGCTTCATTCATAAATTTAAATTCCAAAGCATTATCGCCATGATAAAAAACGCCTGCATCTGTACCAAAAGCAATGGGTACTCCTTTTGCGTAAGCTCTTCCAAATGTAGATTGAATTTTGGGCCCAATTTCTAAAGCTTTAGGTCTAACTATTTCAGGATAATATCCATCAATTTGCCCCATTTCGGAAACAAATTTTCCAGCGCTTATGGTAGGCACATAATACGCATCGTATTTTTTCATGAGCTCCATGGTTTCATCGCTCATTTTAGTACCATGTTCAATGGTTTTTACTCCACCTAAAATAGCACGTTGCATACCTTCATCTCCATGTGCATGAGCGGCCACATGAAAACCGTAATCTGCTGCAGTTTCACAAATGGCTTTAATTTCTTCTAAAGTAAATTGTGGATTATCGCCGCTTTTTGCTTCACTCAATACACCACCTGTTGCTGTAATTTTAATTAAATCAGCTCCATTTTTATAACGTTGTCGAACTGCTTTTCGGGCATCATCTTCACCATTCACCACACCTTCCTTTGGTCCTGGGTCAGCGATAAATCTTCTGCTACTCCCATTGGTAGGATCAGCATGACCGCCAGTTGTAGCAAGCGATTTTCCCGCAGTAAAAATACGCGGACCCATTACATCGCCACGATTGATGGCATCGCGGAGATTTATGTTAACACCTGTTCCACCTAAATCGCGAACCGTAGTAAATCCAGCTAGTAAAGTTCGTTTGGCAAAAACAGTAGATTTATAAGCTATATCCGCTTCATCATCTTGGTATTTTTCAAGGTATTTTTTTGGATTAGTCTCACTTTCTAAATGCACGTGCATGTCAATCCAACCTGGCATTAAGGTATGTTTTTTTAAGTTGATGTATCCTTCAAAATCAGCCTGATTTACAAAACCTTTTTTTATTGAAACTATTTTGTGACCTTCAATAATTATACTTGAATTGCCTATGACTTTTCCATTTTCAACATCTACATAATTTTTAACGTGAATTAAAGTTTGTTGAGCAATTGCCATTTGGGTAATCAAAATTGCCAGTAAAAAAATACTTTTTCTCATAGGTTTGATTTTTAATCTACTATTTTCAAAATTTCAGTAGTAATATACTCAATTTGATCTTCTTCTAATTCTGTATGCATAGGCAATGAAATTACTTCTTTTACCAACTGATTAGTAACGGTAAAATTAGCTTCATTATAACGTTTATCCGCATAAGCTTTTTGCAAATGCAAAGGAATTGGATAATAAACTCCGTGCGGAATTCCTTTTTCTTGAAAATGTTTTACCAAATCATCTCGCTTTCCATTGGTAATCCGTAAGGTGTATTGATGAAAAACATGACAATCGCAAGTATCACAAATACTACATTTTACATCACATTTTTTATGAGTAAACGTAGTTGGAGTTATGATATTTTCAGACTTTGATAAAGCTTCAGAATATTTTCGAGCAGCATGTTGTCGAGCGGCATTATACATATCTAAATTAGGTAATTTAGCTCGTAAAACAGCCGCTTGTATGCTATCTAATCTCGAATTTACACCCACTACATCGTGATGATAACGTTCGTACATTCCATGATTTACAATTCCACGAATGGTATGTGCTAAATCGTCATTGTTCGTAAAAATAGCACCGCCATCTCCGTAGCAACCCAAGTTTTTAGATGGGAAAAAAGAAGTTGCTCCTACATCTCCAATGGTTCCAGCTTTTTGTTTTTTTCCATTTTTAAAGGTATAATCTGCGCCTATGGCTTGCGCATTGTCTTCAATAACAAACAAATTATGTTGCTTAGCCAAATCCATAATAGCATCCATATTGGCTACTTGTCCAAATAAATGAACAGGAACAATAGCTTTAGTTTTAGGAGTAATCGCTTTTTCAATAGCATCTACATCAATATTGTAGGTTTTTGGGTCTACATCTACCAAAACAGGCGTTAAATTTAAAAGTGCAATCACCTCAACAGTAGCAGCAAAGGTAAAATCGGCTGTAATTACTTCATCGCCTGGCTGCAGGCCTAAACCCATCATCGCAATTTGTAAAGCATCGGTTCCGTTAGCACAAGGAATTACATGTTTTACCTCTAAATACTCTTCTAAGTCCTTCTGAAATCCATGAACTTCAGGTCCATTAATATAGGCAGTAGAATTAACAACATCCATAATAGATTGATCTACTTGCCCTTTTATCTTTTCATATTGACCCTTTAAGTCAACCATTTGTAATTTTTTCATGTATATAAGAAATAATTTAAGTAAAACTAAGTTTAACAAAGCTAACAAATAAGCGCACTAAGCACAATTCATTTTGGATTAAAAACTTATTTTAGTCAAAAATTTAGTAATTTGAAAAGAATTTATTCAATCTTTATCCAATTATTTGAATGGTTTCTTCCATTAACAACATGGATTAGCCCTAAACAGAAGCTATTTGTTGAAGGTAGAAAAAATATTTTTCAAGACTTAGCTTCAATTGAAGCCAAGCAAGTTATTTGGATACATACAGCTTCATTAGGCGAATATGAACAAGCTGTTCCGATTATGAAGCGCTTAAAAACAGAATATCCTAACCATCAACTTTTGGTTACTTTCTTTTCGCCTTCGGGTTACGAAATTAAAAAAAACGACCCACTACCCGACTTTCTTTGCTATCTTCCATTAGACACTAAAGCAAATGCTCAACGCTTTATTGAATCTTTAGATATTCAAATCGCTTTATTTGTGAAATATGAGATCTGGCCCAACTTTATAAACCAACTAACAAAAGCCAAAATTCCTACTTTTTTGGTTTCAGCTTTGTTTAGAAAAGAACAAATTTATTTTAAACCCATTGGAAGTTTTTTAAAACAAGCTTTACATCAATTTAACCACATTTTTGTGCAAAATGAAAGTGCATTTTTACAGTTGAAAAATGCTGGTTTTAACAACATGAGTATTTCTGGAGATACGCGCTACGACAGAGTTATTCAACAATTAAAAATGAATAATGTATTGGATTGTATGGACAGGTTTAAACAAGCTAAAACTTGCTTTGTTTTTGGAAGTTCTTGGCCGGAAGATGAAGCTATTTTTGTAGATTTTATCAATTCAACTAAGGATATAAAATTTGTAATCGCACCACATGAAATTAAACCACAGAAAGTACAAGGTTTAGTTGAAAAACTGAATAAGAAAGTTGTTTTGCATAGCAATATGAAAGATGAACACTTAGCTGAAGCTGAAGTATTTGTGATTGATCGGATAGGATTATTGTCTAAAATTTATGCCTATGCAGATATTGCTTATGTAGGCGGCGGAATGGGAAATGCAGGTTTACACAACATTTTAGAACCGGCTACTTTTGGAGTTCCTATTGTAATTGGTAAAAATTTTGAAAAATTCCCAGAAGCAACCGAACTCAGAAAATACGCAGGCTTGTTTAGCGTTAAAAATTCAGTAGAATTTAATGATATCGCTTCTAAGTTAATTAACAATCATCAATTTAGAAAACAAAGTGGCATAATAGCTGGACATTTTGTAGAAGCCAGAGCTGGCGCAACAGATTTGATTCTAAATAAAATAAAATTGTATTTGTAAGTTAAGCTTATGCTTAATAAAAAAATGAAGCTAGTTCTAACTTTACATTAAAATGTTACTGTACAAACTTTTTGAGATGCTTTTTTAAAACGACAAAACGGTAAATTCCGATTACCAAAAACAACACACTAAAAAAAACTCCAGCATTTCCAACCCATTTTAAGTTTCCTAAAACTTCATGGTTTAAACCAATCAGCGCCGAACCGCCTAAAAACAAATATAAAGAAGCCCGTAAATAAGAAAGCAAAGTACGTTCATTAGCCAATTTGGTTCGCTCCAAAGCTAAATGATCGCGAAGAATAATGCGTTCTTCATTAGTAAAATCATCGGTTACTTTAATCACGTTTTTAAGTTGTTTTTTCATAGTAAAAGATCTTATCAAATTTAAACAGTTACCGCTTTGTTCAAATACCTTCTAAATTTCAACATGGCTTGATAAGTTTCAATAACTAAATCATCAAAACATGAACTTTCAACTTGCTTTCTAGAGATAGGTCGGTGCGCAGCAAAACTTTTATGCCGAAGCAATTCAATATAATCGTGGTCTTTAGAAAAACCTTTAGGTGATGTTTTCAGTTTTTCATCTTCCATTAAACCATCAAATAATTTCTGAAATTCAGATTCTTTAATAATTTCTTTCAAGACTTCTCCATTGTAATCAATAGCATCGCGAATGCTTTTCAAAAAATCGGATTTAGGTCTGTAAAATCCGCCTGCTAAAAAACATTCATTTACACCTAAATGAATATAAAAATCACTGGTTTTGGGTCGCTTGTCTAAACCGGCACCAAAATGATCTTTGTAAGTGGGTTTATTAGGATGATATAACAGATTGTTGTTAATGCGGTTAATGGCTTTTTTGCCTGTGGTATGGTAATAATCTTCATCGATTTCAGCTAGCTTCATGTCCATGGAATTGAGCCATTCAATGTAATTATCGCGAACCTTTTCATATTCATCACGATTCGCATCCATCCAGTGTTTGCAATTGTTTTTCTGAAGTTTTTCTAAAAACGCAAATAAGGCTTTAAAATCCATTTTAAAAAATTAAGAAGATTGTTTAAACGAAGCTAATTGTTCTTTTAAATCTTCCATGGATGCTTCCAATTTTTTTAACACGGTATTTTCAGAATTTTCATTTAAAGTAAAAGTAAGTTTGCTTTTTACTTCCCATAATTCTTGAATAGTTGAAATTTCAACTTCGTAAGGTGGATAGGTTTCGTTAGTAGATAATAAAGCTACCGTACTTGGATTTTGGGTTTTGTGCAACTTCTTCACCAAAACAGAATCCTGCAATACAAAAACGTAAATTTTATGTTGTTTAGCTTCAGCTAAATTTTCAACCGCTTTGGCCAACACCCAATCTTCTGGACGTAAATCGGGCAACATGGAATCGCCTTCTACTTGAAAACCACGATACGTGGCGTTTCGAAATTGGGGCAAAGGCAAATCGAAAGCAGGAAGTTGTTGGTAATATTCGTTATTCTGTAAGTTTTGCGGATAACCTGCCGCTGCTTTTTGGTTAACAAGTAGTAAATTTTCTTGATCGCTGTTATTTACTGTAACCACTTTAGGCATCATGCTCTGATTTTGCAGACTAATTTCTTTTTGAAAACTCTGACCATATAACCAAAGCGGATTGATTTGGTATTCCTTTAAAAGTTGCGCAACTACAATACCTAACAAACGGGTTTTGCCCCGTTCAATATCGGCAGTAGAGTTCTTAATTCCAAGTACTTCGGCAAATTCGGCTTGGGTTAAATTTTGTTCTTCTCGAATTTGTTTGAAGCGTTTTACTTCGATGGGTAAGTCTGCTTTCATATCAAAATTATTTACCTTCCAAATATAGTGTATTTTGGAAATATTCCAAAGTTTTTGTCTTATTTCCTTTTTATTCCAACATTAGTGTTCAATTAAAATAAATGAATCTATTTCAAATGAGCACATTAATGCTTATGTTGTTATTCATTAAAATGCACTAGATTCTAAAATTTCAATACATCAAAGCTAAAGACTTTTTTGTAATTATATTTATTTGATTATGTGTAATTTACAAAAAATTCTTATCGATTTTTTCATATTTCTACATGTGCTGAGCAAGCCGAAGTAGGAAGACTAATATCTTTTATCGCAATATTTTTTTTATTAAAAGAAAGGTTTATTCCAATTACAATATAAACATGGTTTAGGCCAAAAAAAATATTGAATAGAAAACAATTAACAATATTAACAAATTTTATACTCGAATCGGCTTCGAAGCATCGAGCAACCCGCACAAAAGACTGGAAACAACAAAGACTGCAAATAAATTGCAGACTTTGAGTACACTCTATTGACCTGTTTTCGAAACAAAACATCGGTATATTCAAAAGGCTGGGATTCAAAATGGGGGATGAAATTTCATTTGAATACAAAAAATTATTCCCAAGGATAAAAAATTATTCTTGGGAATAAAAAGTACTCGGAGCGGGACTTGTAACCCCCTATTTATTTAAACTATTTTAAACCCCTAAACAAAAGCTTAACCCTTATAAACACTAGAAATCCTTAATAAATACAAGGCTTACCAAAGTTTTAAAATAATTTAATGAAATTTAATTTAATAGAATAGTTTAGTACAATTTTAGTACAACTTTGCTATTTTTGTACTAAACAATTAAAAAAAGGTAGAAATATGGCACGTATTAACTTCTTATATCGTTCTAAAAAAGACAATGCAAATTTGAAAGTAAGGCTACAAGCAAAAGAAAAAAGCCAGAATAAATATTTTCAACTTGAAGCCAGTACAGAAATTCACACAACAAAGGAATTTTTTACAACTACTAGAAATAAAAAACGTGGCTTAACTGCAAATGAAAAAAATGAGATTACAGACTTCTACAATAAAATTGAACCAATAGAAAAATTTATTTTAGAACAATACGAAAATGATTATCCAAAGCCAGACCAAAAAGACTGGTTAAAAAATGTAATGTTTGATTACTACAATCCTATTGAACTGGAAGAAAAAAGAAGCGACATATTAACTGATAATATTCAGTTGATAATAGATACAGCGAATACAAGAGAAAACGCACAAAAGCAGCTAGGAATATCAAAAAGCCGTATCAATTCATATAAAAACCTATTGAATATTATAAACAAGTATCAAAGTTTCAAAACCGATAAGCGAAAGTTTAGAATAAAAGATGTTAACCAAAGTTTTGCACGTAATTTTTTAAACTGGATGATTAACGACCAAAGTTATGCAGACAGCTACGCACTCAAAAAAGTAGATGATTTAAAGACGGTTTGTAAAGATGCTGAAATTGATAATGTAGAAGTTAGCAGCCAACTAGAGAAAATAAAAGGCGGCAAAGTGGATAATGAAAATATAATCTATTTAAGCCCTGATGAACTGGATAAAATCGAAAGTTTAGAGCTAAATAGCGAAGCATTAGAAAACGCTCGCAAATGGTTAATTTTAGGTTGCTCAATCGGTCAACGTGGTGGCGACTTGCTAAACCTTACAGAAAACAATATAAATAACATCAACGGCTTAGAAGTTATACAGCTAAAGCAGCAAAAAACAAAAGCAAATGTTACCATTCCAGTATTAGAAAAAACAGCCGAAATATTAGAAAATGGATTTCCACGTAAAATAAGTATTCAGAAGTTTAACGACTATATTAAAAAACTTTGTGAATTAGCTGAACTGGACGAACCAACAAAAGGACGTAAATACGATAAAACAAAAAAGCGTAGAATATTAGGCACTTATCCAAAACACGATTTAGTGAGCTCGCATATTTGCCGCCGTTCATTTGCGACTAATTTATACGGAGTTATGCCAACTACATTAATAATGAAAATAACAGCGCATAAAACCGAAAAAATGCTACTTCAATACATTGGTAAAAGTGATTTAGATTACGCTCAACAAATTGCAGATTTCTACGAATTACAGCGAATGAAAAACCAAAAAGAAAGCGTTTTAAAAGTAGTTGACAACAAAGAAGCCGTTAACCAATAATTTTATGAAAATGGAAACCAAAAAAGAGAATACAGCAAATAGAAACGAATTAGCAGCACTTGAAAAACAAATGAGAGTTAACAACGCTGAAAATATAATCAATCAAAGAAAGGATTTTGAAGCCTATTTTAGTGGCTTATATGATAGTTTGAACACTCAATATAATAGCGAGAAAAACCACGCTAAAAGCGGCAAAATTAAGATGCTAGAAAGATTTATTAATGAAATAAACGAAGCTTTATATAAGTACAAAAACAACTCTAATGTTAACGTAAATAATGAAGATTATAAAATCGAAGCTTTACAAAGTCTTAGAAATAATTTCGAGAAGCATTTAACTGATTTACATACACCAGATAAAACTCAATCTAAAGGCAGCAATAAGCAGAAACCAAAACAGCTTAAAGACTTTTTAATTAACGCTAATAAATTTAATGACAAAGAAGTTGAAAAAATTGAAAACTCATTAATAAAGCACTTTCAAAAGCCAATTATAAAGGCATATTCAAAGGGTAAAAAATTTAGCAAACAGCCGTTTAATTTACTTATTCTTAAATTACAAAACAACTATATTGACACAACAAAGCATAACAAAAGCGATGTTGTCAAATACTTTAAAAAGTTGTTTTTTGGTACTGAATGGGAACAAAATATTGACAAAGATACAAGAGCTTATACCAAAGCTAAAAATGAATACAAATCCCAAAAAGAACTATCTAAAAGAGCAAAAAGTATTTATAATGATGTTATTGAGCCAAATTTTGAAGCGTTTAAAAGTGATATGATGTTTCTAAATCCAAAGTTTAAATAATGGTTACTAAAAAAAAGATAGTTACATTGTAACTATGTAACTATAAAACATTTAAAATCAATTAATTAGATTTAATATAGCTTATAAGTTTGCACTATGATTTAATTTAAAATTATAGTGTTATGAACTTAGAAATTCAAATTCCTGAAAGCCTTACAAACGATATTAAGGCACTCAAAGAGAAGCTCGCAAATATTGAGCTTAACTTACAGCCAAAACAAGCACCGCAATACTACACACGCAAAGAAGTGGCTAAAATGTTTAATGTGGATTTATCTACTATTCACAACTGGACTGTAAAAGGAGTACTCACAGCCTATCAAATTGGCGGCAGAGTTTTATACAAAGCCAACGATATAGAAAACGCTATTGTAGAACTGAAAAAATAAAGGCAATGGATAACACAATTACCCAATGCCTTGAAAGCTTTTTATTCTCAAACAACAAAAGCAAAGATAAACAATTATCAAAGATTATAAATTGCTATTCAGTAGGCGACAAAGGCAGAGTTATTTTGAATACTCTAATGGTAGCAAACTATTTAAGCGAACTAGGTTTTTATCAACAAAAAGTAGGAGACAAAATTTTGTTTTCACTTTATTACAATGGAGTTTTAACTACAAACATTTCCAGAGACCATATTTACAGCTATCTAATGAAGCTTATAATTAAGTATGACCCGAACGCTAAAAATAAAGATAGTCAAGTATTAAACAAGCTAAATATTGAGCTTAATAAGCATATCAAAAAAGAAACAACCATAGTAAGTAATTTAGATGTTTGTATGCTTAAAGAGTATCGAGATACTAAAAATACAACAAGGTTTTTCTTTAAAAATTTGATAGTTGTAGTTGAGGTTAAAAATGATATGAAAAATATCAAAACTGAAAATTACAACGAATTTGCAAAGCGTAAAAAGTATATTAATTCTAGTAAAATAATTGATTTTGATTACGACCCAAAAAACCCACAACCTGAAAAATCGGTTTACGCTGAATTTGTCCGTAAGGTAACTAATGAATCTAAGCATTATTTATCCGTTGTAACTTCAATAGGTTTTTTCTTAAACTCATTTAAGAGCAAAAAAGACCCTGTTATATTTATCCTATCGGACGAAAATTCACAGCTTAAAAATGATGCATACGGACAAAGCGGAAAAAGCGAGATTTTAGAAGCTGGACTTCAATTTGCAGTAAGCTCATATTTCTTTGAAAATGCGCAAAACTTCAATAAAAACTTTCCATTTCAAAATATAAGACCTGAACACGATTTATTCATTTTTGGAGATGCACCTAAAGACTTCAATCTAAAAATAATGTATGAAGCTAAGCGAGGTATTGATGTGGAACAAAAAGGACGCTCAAAAGCAGACTTTTTTATTCAATTTGAATACAGCCCTAAAATTTTGGTAGATACCAATTTCAGACTAGGCAGCAATAAATCAAGCGACAAAGGGCGAATTTTCAGAATTACAATTAATAACTACTTTGATGCAGACTACACGCCAATAGAAGAGTTTAAACACGAATTATTCACGGACTGGGATAAAACCGAATGGAATAACTTTTACAGCTTTATGATTGAATGTGCTGCAAGTTATTTAAAGTACGGACTTGTTAAATATTCAAATCCAAAAATCGAAAGCAAAATTTTAGCAACCTCAACTTCAAGTAAATTTGTGGAATATATGAGTAATTCTTTTGAATTAGATAAGTGGTATGTATTACCCTATTTAGCTAAAGAGATAATTGAAAAAACATACAAAGAAAGCCCTGTTAAAGCTTCAAAGGTTCTATTAAATTGGCTGCAACAATATGCAGATGACAAAGGCTTGAATTTGACAAAAAGAAAAGGAGCGCAAAATAAAAAATCTATTAAAATTAGTAAAATCAACTTGTTTACAAATCGAGAAAATCAATAAAAATGACTGATATAACCATTTTCATAAATGCACCCTAACTTATTAATATGCTGAATATCATACACTTATTTTTTTAAGGTTAGGTTAAGAAAACACAACCTAACTGTTTAAGATATTGATATTCAGTTAATTAAATCCAATAGTTAGGTTAGTTAGGTTATTTTAAAACATACGTGTATAGAAAAAAAGTAATTCATATATATATAATAACTTCATTTTATCCTAACTATCCTAACAAAACAGCGTAAAGCATAGTAAAATTAAGGGTTTACAAGGTTAGGTTTAAAAATCAATCCTAACCTAAACCTAACTAAATAACAAATATTAACAAGGGCAGCAAATGAGAAACTTTTAATATGCCGCCAAAAATCAAATAAATATGAATTTATCAATTTTCAAAACAAAAAAGGAATTACAAATACAATCCGACCAACAAGGGTATGATGTTTTAGTTAAATCGGTTAACGCACCCATTGAATGTATAAAGGATGCTAGAGATGAATTTAAGCGCAATAAAATTGAGATTAAAACCTTAGAGGAATTAAGCAAAGGCAATTTTATTGAAATACTTAACCAATATGTAGATGCTGAATATAAAAAATCTACAACGGTTAAAGATTTAAAATTAAGTCCAGAAGATTTTAAGGAACGTAGAAAAATTGAAACTTCAAAGCTCGAGAGTTTGCAAAGCATATATAATAATCTAATCAATAGAAATGAGCAGTTATATGATTTCAATGATGGATTTTTTAAGCATTGCGAGAATGCATACCATAGCAAAGACCCATATAAGCAAAAGATATTCAAAAAAGCACCAAAGAAGCGAGATTATCGTATTGGCGATATGTTTACCATTACTGGCAATAAAGTGAAGCTAGACATACCTAAAAAGCCGTTTGAGATGTATTTATTGAATAATGAGCAAAAGGAGTTAATCGTATCAATTAATAAATTTATCGAAGCATCAAAGGAATTAGAATTTGAGCCGAAATTTATTTATGATGCAGTTAAGAAATACTTAGCAAGTGATACTGGATACCTGCTAAACAATGTTGTTTTCAATTACAACGAAATTCTAACCCATAAACTATAATTATGAATGAAGTAAAAATTTTACGTTTCACCAGTTCTGAAAAACTGGAAACCGAAATAAACGCACTACTCAAAACTGGGTACAAACTGGATACTAACTTTAAAATCGAAAACGATGGAACACAATTTTATGCATTAATGTTTAAGTAATTGGCACGTCATACCTTACTTAGATTTTGATTAATTGAGAGAGACCCGCTTTAATAGGCGGGTTTTTTGATTTTACAGCCAACGGAGTTAAGGCGAAGCAGCACCAGAACCACAGCAAATAAAATTTAATTCCAGTATCTTAATTCAGTTGTAACATTTTATAGCATAACACTAGCAAACTAGGCAGCATATAGAGAAATTTCTACATAAAACCCTTATTTCTTTGAAAAACAAGTATATAAGTAACAAAAAATATAACAGGTCTCAAATCAATGCAGAATGCCTATAAAATGCAGAGCGTAAAATATTGCTTCACATAGGGGGAACTTTCTTAAAACTTAGCTTTTTTTTATTACCACAGCATCACAGCCAACGCCTTAACAGCTTACAACAAACGAATGATAAAGTTATAAGCAAAAACATTTGAGCGCATTAGAACGCTTTGTTTGAAGTCAAAGAAATAAGCTAAGATTATGCGAGATTAAAAGCTATTCAGATAAACAGCTATTGAATTTTATTAGCTTCACCAGATGCAGCCTTAGAACTGATTAAGAGCTAAGAAACAAACCAATTTAACAAAAGACTAATTTATATTTATTCTCAATAGTTTAGTACAAATATAGTACAACTAAATAAAAAACCCTTGCTAACTAACTGATTAACAAGGGTCTTAAGTACTCGGAGCGGGACTTGAACCCGCACGGCCATAATGGCCATTGGATTTTAAGTCCAACGTGTCTACCAATTCCACCATCCGAGCAGAATATTTTTTTGAGCGAAAGACGGGATTTGAACCCGCGACCCTCACCTTGGCAAGGTGATGCTCTACCCCTGAGCTACTTTCGCGTTTTATTTGACTTAAGCAATAAAAAATCTTAAGGCAAGGTGATGCTCTACTTCCGTAACAATCAAAAGTTTTTTTTGCTCTGTTACGAAAATTCTCGGCAAAATACGAAATCTACTATTTCTTTTTGACGGAACCCTGAGCTACTTTCGCATAATGTATAAGAACTTTTATTGCGGGTGCAAATTTAATCTTTTTATTCAATTCACAAACTATTTTCTATAGAAAAGAATGGAAATTTTTAAGTTTTATATTTCTAAAAAATAACTAACTAAAAATCAAATAAGTCTGATGACAAATATCGGTCGCCGCGATCGCAAACGATACTGACTATTGTACCAGATTTTAGCGTATTGGCTAATTTTATAGCAGCCGCTGTAGCTCCTCCACTACTCATGCCCGAAAAAACACCTAGTTTTGATGCTAATAAACGTGCTGTTTTTTGGGCTTCTGTTTCATTCACTTCGATAACTTGATCTACTTTTTTAGCATCAAATATTTTAGGTAAATATTCAGGTTTCCATTTTCGAATACCTGGAATTCGTGCTTCATCATCGGGTTGTACACCTACAATTTGAATGTCTTTATTTTGTTCTTTTAAATAAGTAGAAGTTCCCATTATGGTTCCTGTGGTTCCCATAGATGATACAAAATGGGTGACTTCATGATTGGTATCTCGCCAAATTTCTGGACCAGTGGTTTTATAATGCGCTTTCCAATTATCTGGGTTGGCAAATTGATTTAACGTATAATACTCCCCTGTTTTCACTTTATCTTCTACATAATCTCGTGCGCCTTCAATTCCAATATCTGCGCTAGTTAGTGTTACTTTTGCACCGTAAGCTCGCATAGTTTTTACCCGTTCTATGGTTGCATTTTCTGGCATCACCAGTTCAATAGATAGTCCAAAAACGCTAGCAATCATGGCTAAGGCAATTCCTGTGTTTCCACTGGTGGGTTCAATTAATTGGGTATTTTTATCGATTTCTCCGCGCTCTAATGCAGACTGAATCATATTTAGTGCTGCTCGGTCTTTTACACTTCCACCAGGATTGTGTCCTTCTAGCTTCAGCAGTAGCTTTACATTTTTGTTTTGCAATAAACTAGAACCGTCTACTAAAGGTGTATTTCCGACAAGGTCTATAATTTTATTCGACATTCTTTTTTGTTTTAATTGTGGTTTTTGACTGATTAGAAACTAAAGAATTGGCATCTACAGATTTGGTTAACCAAACGTTCCCACCAATTAACGAATGAGCTCCAACAATAGTTTCTCCACCTAAAATAGTAGCATTCGCATAAATAGTTACATGGTCTTCTATCGTAGGATGGCGTTTGGTGGCTTGCATAGATTTATTAACCGAATGAGCTCCCAAAGTTACACCTTGGTATATTTTTACATAATTTTTAATAATTGATGTTTCACCAATTACTACACCTGTTCCATGGTCTATAAAAAAAGGCACGCCAATTTCTGCGCCAGGATTAATATCAATTCCTGTTGAACTATGCGCGCATTCGGTCATTAATCTCGGCACTAAAGGCAAACCAAATTTTAACAATGCATGACTTAAACGATATGTAGCAATGGCATAAAAACCGGGATAAGCCAAATATACTTCTGCTAAGGAATTCGCAGCAGGATCATTTTCTAATATAAACTGTGCATCTTCATTTAATTGCTTTTGGATTTTGGGAATTTCAGAAATATAATCTTCCCAAATATTCCTACAGCTTTGCTCTGGTTTATAGCAAACTAAGTCGGCTAATTCTTCAAAAGAAGTCTCCAGTTCTTGTAGAGTTTCATCTGCTACAGTATCGGAATCGAATAAACATAAAAATAACTTCCTTGTAAAAGCAGTGGTTTTGTCTTTTATAATGTAGGAGTGCTTTAACTTGCTTTTTATTTCTTGAATATCTTCTTGAATGCTTTTCGTAATCAAATGCTTTATTTTTAAGCAAAATTAAGGTAGATGGTGGATTACATCTAAAGATTATCATTTTATTAGGGATTAGGTAAATTCAGAATTGGGAATGTCACCCCTAACGGGGTTGAATTACTTTACCATGCTTTTGTTAATGATATTTCGCCCCTAATGGGGCTATTGTTATTTCGCTCCTACAGAGCTTAATATTATTTTTTTCTATCTTTATTTTTTGAATTTTAATATGTTGTTTTGCAATTGATTAACTAGCTTTTATTTAAAGATAAATTATGGCTAATACATTTACACAAGTCTATATACAAATCGTAGTTACTGTTAAGGGTAGACAAAATCTAATTCATAAAAAATGGAAAGATGAACTATATAAATACATATGTGGTATTGTCAATGCTAAGCAACAAAAAGTTTATGCTATTGGTGGAGTTGCTGATCATATACATATCTTGGTGAGTATAAAACCAAATATTTCAATTTCAGAGCTGGTAAGGAGCATAAAGGCAAATTCATCTAAATGGATCAATGAAAAAGGATTGGTTTTAGGGAAATTTCAATGGCAAGGTGGTTTTGGAGCTTTTTCATATGCACAATCTCAGTTAGATACTGTAATTAAGTATATCAATAACCAAGAAAAACATCACAAAGTGAAAACCTTCAAAGATGAATATACTGAATTTTTAGAAAAATTTGAAATTGATTATGATGAAAAATATTTATTTAAATTCATTGAATAAATACAATTAATAGCTCCGTTAGGAGCGATATAATATTAGCTCCGTTAGGAGCGATATAATATTAGCTCCGTCAGGAGCAACATCACAATAGCTCCGTCAGGAGCAACATCACAATAGCTCCGTCAGGAGCGACATAATTTCAGGAAACAATAAAATTCAACAGTTTATAAAGAAATCCCTTTTTTTTTCGCAAAGTCCGCAAAGGATTCGCTAAGAACACGAAGAAAATTCTTTAATTAAAATTAGACTAACTAATATAATTCCAAAACTGCTTATTTTTCATGCTGCTTTGGTAGGTAAAATTAACCATGCTATTTTCGGGCGATTCCAAGCTCGGGTCTTCTTTTAATAATAGGTGTGCTTCTTTTCTAGCTAAAGCTAAAATAGAACCATCTTGCACCAAATCGGCTATTTTCAATTGCAAAACACCGCTTTGCTGTGTTCCCATTAAATCGCCTGGACCACGTAATTTTAAATCGACTTCCGCAATTTTAAAGCCATCGTTGGTTTGCGTCATGGTTTCTAAGCGGGTTTTTCCGTCTTTGCTAATTTTATGTCCCGTAAGTAAAACACAATAACTTTGTTCTGCTCCACGTCCTACTCTACCACGTAATTGGTGCAATTGAGACAGTCCAAAACGCTCCGCGCTTTCAATTAACATGATGCTGGCATTCGGGACGTTTACGCCCACTTCAATTACCGTAGTAGCGACCATAATTTGGGTTTTTCCTTCTACAAAACGCTGCATTTCAAAAGCTTTATCTTCTGGCTTCATTTTACCGTGAACTATAGAAACTTGGTAATCGGGTTTCGGAAAGTAGCGTACAATACTATCGTAGCCATCCATTAAATCTTTATAGTCAAAATTAGCTGATTCTTCAATTAAAGGATACACCACATAAACTTGTCTTCCTTTGGTAATTTCATCTTTTAAAAATTTAAAGACTTTTAAACGATTGGAATCATACCGATGAACCGTTTGAATGGGTTTTCTGCCGGGTGGCAATTCATCTATTACCGAAATATCTAAATCGCCATACACGCTCATCGCTAAAGTTCGTGGAATGGGCGTCGCCGTCATTACCATAACATGCGGTGGTAAGGTGTTTTTCTTCCATAATTTTGCCCGTTGTGCCACACCAAATCGGTGTTGTTCATCGATAATGGCTAAACCTAAATTTTTAAATTTTACTTTGTCTTCAATTAAGGCATGCGTACCGATTAAAATCTGTAATTCACCCGATTCTAGTTCTTCGTGCAAAATTCTTCGAGCTTTCGTTTTGGTTGAGCCGGTGAGTAATTTTACGTGTATACCCATTTTCTCAGCTAACTCAGAAATGCCTTCATAATGTTGTATCGCCAAAATTTCAGTAGGCGCCATCATGCAAGCCTGAAAGCCATTTCCAAGTGCAATTAGCATGCTTAAAAATCCAACAATGGTTTTGCCTGAACCCACATCGCCCTGTAACAATCTGTTCATTTGTGCGCCACTGTTTAAGTCGCGACGAATTTCTTTTAAAACGCGTTTTTGCGCATGGGTCAATTCAAATGGCAGGTAGTTTTTATAAAAATCTAAAAAATAATCGCCCACTTCGGGAAACGGAAAGCCTTTAATTTTCTTTTTAGCCAGTAAATTTTTACGTATCAATTGCAATTGAATGTAGAAAAATTCTTCAAATTTTAATCTGAATTTTGCTTTTTCTAAATCATTAATTGTAGCCGGAAAATGCACATTAAATATCGCTTTGGTTTTAGAAACTAACTTGTGTTTCTGCAGAACGCTTTCTGGTAAAGTTTCAGTAAAACCTGCTGTGCATTGCTTTAGCAAATTAAACATAATGTTGTTCATGCTGCGGTTGGTCAAACCTTTTTTCTGTAATTTTTCAGTAGAAGGATACACCGGCTGCATGCGTTGAGCTTTTTTGCTTTGGTATTCTTCTAGCAAATCCAATTCTGGATGTGGCATACTCGCTCTGTTGCCAAACCATTTCAATTTCCCAAAAGCCACATAAGGCGTGTTGGTTTTTATATTTTCTCGTATCCATTTATGGCCGCGAAACCAAACCAACTCCATTTGCCCAGTTTCATCTTCAAAAACGGCTACCATTCGCTTTCCGCGTTTTTGTGGCACCATTTTTACAGTGGTAATTTTACCGATAATTTGCACTTCGGCATTCGCATTTTGCAATTCAGCTATTTTATGAAAACGCGTGCGGTCGATGTATCGATTCGGAAACAAACTCAACAAATCTTGAAATTTATGAATATTCAATTCCGTTCGCAACAAGTCAGCTCTTGCCGGACCAACACCTTTTAAATAATCTACGGGAGCTTGTAAATCTTGCGCATTCATTAAACGAAAATACAAAAACTAACTTTTTCTTACAGCACTAAAATTAGAATGTTTTTTTGGGCGCAACCCCAATAAAAAAAATTGGGGTCGGGCTTTCCATTTAAAAGACTTCGCAAAAACAAAGCTTTGTTGGCAATGCTGCGGCTCATAAAATCGCCACCACATCACCGCAAAGCTAACTGTTTTTTGCTGCAGGCTTACATTGCAATCCCTTGCGCAAGTAAAATTGAAATTGGTTTTTAAGTTGAAAATCAAGTTTAAATGCTAATTTTAAAATTACCTTTGTGTAGAATTTAAAGAAATATGAAAATTCTTTTTGCAGGAAAATCGAAATTAGATTACAATCGAGTAAAAGTTATCAAAGCAGGTTTAGAACAGCTAATTGATGTTGAAGTAATTGAATTAAAGATTAAAAAAGGGAAAAGCGATAACTTGAAATTGCTAAAGCAATTGGATAAAGAAGTTGATTATATTTACATTCCACCAATGCGTCATGCCGATGTAAGTTATATTAAGAAACATACCAATAAACCCATTGTTTTTGATCCATTAATTTCAAAATACCTTACCAAAGCAGACTATGGCCAATTTTGGAAATTACCCGTAAAATATTTTTTAGATAAAATTCCATTTTCAAAAGCAGATATTTTACTAGCAGATACCAATGCACATCGAGACTATTTTATTAAAAAGTTTCAACTAAAAACTCAAAAAGTGCATACATTGTATATTGGTGCAGATACAAAAACTTTTTTTAAGCAAAAAAAAGAAAGTAATGCCAATCCTAATTTTATTGTTGGCTTCTATGGGAGTTTTATTCCTCTGCAAGGAACCGATAAAATTATAGAAACTGCCTATTTACTGAAAGATGAAAAAGATCTGTTTTTTGAAATTATCGGCGATGGATACACCTTCAAAAAAGCAAAACAACTAGCCAAAAAATGGAATCTAACCAATATTCATTTTCATGGTAAAGTTAAATACGAAAAACTCAGTCCACTCATTAATTCGTTCGATTTGTGTCTTGGAATTTTTGGCAACTCAAAAAAAGCAGATATGGTAATACCTAATAAAGTTTACCACTATGCATCAATTGGTAAGTGCATACTAACGAAGCACACAGACGGAATTAAAGAGCTTTTTACAGATCAAAAAAATATTGTACTTTGTGATAATTCGCCTAAAGACATGGCAGAAAAAATAAAAAATTTAAAAGAAAATCCAGAGCAGATTAAAAAAGTAGGTTTAGCAGCAGAAAAATTATTGCGAATCGACTATAACGAAGTTGAAGTTGCTCAGCGATTTCTTTCAATTTTAAAGCAACACAAAAGTGCTAACTAAGGCAAATGAATATTAAAATATCGCCTTAATCATTCTAGGTTTATGGAAAATATCTTTTTTTAGACTTACATCTTTAAATCCAGCATTTTCAAACAAAGCTCGTGTTTCATCTCCTAAAGCCTGATTGATTTCTACATAAACAGTTGGGATTTTTTCCTGCTGTAAAGCCAATTCAATTATTTTTTCATAAAAAATCAAAGCTGAATCGTTTTCTACAAATAAAGCCAAATGCGGTTCATAATCGAATACGTTAGATCGAATTAATTTGCGTTCATCCATTTTTACATAGGGCGGATTTGAAACCAAAACATCTACTTGATCTGGAAGCTGCTGAAGTTGTAAAATGTCTTGTTGCTTAAAATTGATTGTAACTTGATTAAGCTTTGCATTTTGTTCGGCAATGGCAAGCGCTTCCGTAGAAATATCGTAGGCAGTTAGCCTAAAGTTGGTGTTGTTTTTGGCTAAGCTTGTAGCAATGCAGCCGCTTCCGGTTCCAATTTCAGTAATATCAATTTTTTCTGTAGTGTTTGTATAATCTTCTATAATCCAATCGACTAATTCTTCGGTTTCTGGCCGTGGAATTAAAACTGAAGCATTTACTTTAAAAGGCAAGGCATAAAATTCTGTTTCACCCAAGATATATTGTATGGGTTTTTGCTTTTTTAATTCGCTTAAAGCTTCTTGAAAAAGTTGTACTTTTTCTTTAGCTAATTCTTCCTGCGAGTTTAGTAGCATTTGGGTTGTATTCCAACCTAAATAAGCTTCAACTAACCAATTTAAAAAAGTCCTAATCTCTGTTTTAGGATAGATTTCGGTTAATTCTTTTGCAAATTGACTTTGTAATTCTTTTAGTTTCAAAATAGTTAAATTGAATTAAGCGATTAATTGATATAATTTAACCAGTAATGCATTATTTAAAAAACATGTCAGTTCGAGTAAATTTCAGTAAGAAATTTGTATCGAGAACAGCGTTTTTTGTTCATAATATTATTCTCGATAGTTCTGCTGAGCTTAGTCAAAGTGCAATTTTTTTCACTAACGCATAAAAAAAATCATCTGCCTTCTGCAGGCAGGCTACCATTGACATTTTAAAATAAAAAACAGATTATCAATACGTTGTTTTAAGTTCGAGCGAAGTCGAGAACGGTATGCATCTCGACTGAGTTTATGCCGAAGTACTGAGATGCTCGATGCTGAAACATATATTAAACGTAACTTTATATCAAAAAACAAACGGCCTAAGTTGGCTTAGACCGCTTAAAAGTACGATTTCCTATTGATATTTTTTGGAAGTCTTTTCTCCTTCTGTCTTTTCTGCTTTCGTTTCTTCTCCTTCCGTCTTTTCTCCTTTTTCCTTTTCTTCTGTAGAATTTTCAGTTGACTCTTCTTCAGCTTCCACAAAAGTGGTAAAACCTTTTTCTGCTAATATATTATACCATTGTATAATTTTTTTAATGTCGCTTTGGTAAACGCGATCTTCATCAAATTCCGGTAAAATTGCTCTAAAATATTCAATTAAATCCGTTTTAGACGATTTGTGATCTATGGCTTTTCCGAAGTTTTCTTTCTCTCCTATTTTTTGAAAAATTTCGCGTAATGGAACTTCTTCTGCGTAGGTATAAATTGAAATTTCACCCAACATACTTATGTTGTTCTTTACATTCACAGGAATTTTTTTTCCATCGATTAAAGATTCGGCTAGCACACCACCACGAGTTTGTGCTTTCATTTCCCATAAACCTGGGCGTCCTCCAATGGATAAAATTTTATTGATGTCCATGTATATATTTTTTGGTTGGCAAATATGCAATCTAAGTTGCTAATAGCAATGCTTAATAACTGCTTAATTTTAAAATTATCTTCTTTTTTTTGCTTTTGGAAACTTCATGTTATAAGAAACTTTTACTTTCCCTTTTTCAATGTTAGCCAATTTCCCTTTAATTAACTGCTTTTTAAAAGCAGAAAGTTTATCGGTAAACAAAACACCTTCAATATGGTCGTACTCGTGTTGTACTACTCGAGCGGCTAAGCCATCTAATTCTTCTACATGCTTGTTAAAATCTTGGTCAAAATATTCAATTTTTATTTTAGGCTTTCTAAACACGTCTTCGCGTACATCCGGAATACTTAAGCAACCTTCGTTAAAATCCCATTCGTTACCTTCTTCTTCTAAAATAGTTGGATTAATAAACACTTTTTTAAAATCTTTTAAATCTTCTTGGTCGTTTTCTAACAAATCATCATCTTCGGCAAAAGGAGTTGCATCTACTACAAACAAACGGATAGGCAAACCGATTTGTGGAGCAGCTAAGCCTACACCACTGGCATTGTACATGGTTTCCCACATATTGTTAATCAATTCGTTTAATTGGGGATAATCTTCTGAAATCGATTTGGCTTTTTTCTTTAAAACTGGATTTCCGTAGGCAATTATGGGAAGTATCATAGCTTATTTTTTTTGTAATTAAAATATTCAAAATCTAATTTATAAAGTTGATTAACAATTTCATTCATGGATTGGTCCCATTGTAAATCGAATTTCGCTTTTTCGGTTGTATTTACTTTTTTACTTAAGTCTAACTTTAATTTTTGTTCAACAAAATCTCGGTCGGCTTGCATTTCCATTTTCATTTTTTTAGCAACCTTCAAGTTTTTAAAAATTTTATATTGCGGATGCAAATGTCTATTATTCATATAAACCTCAGGCAATAAATGAATGAATTCTGAAAAACTAATCGCTTTTAATGCTTGGTATTTTTCGTCAATACTTGCCGATTTTTTTATTCCTAAAGGCTCAAAAAATATTTTCTGACTGCGCAACCAATAACTAGTTTGGTCTAAATCTTTATTCAATTTATCACGGTAAAAAGACTCTAAACGCGTGTATGGATTTCGACCAATTACATATTTGGGTTTGGAACTAAGTTGCAACCAAAAAGGCTTTACTTTTTTTAAATGCTTCTGTTTACGCAAGCTAGAATACATCACTTTAAAGTTGACGCTGATGTAATATTTTTCCTTTTTGTTATAAAAATGCGGCATAAATTAATGCATATAAGATTGTAAAATAAGCGTAGCACTAACTTGATCGATGGTAGCTTTATCGCGTCTTTTTTTTCGTTTTAATCCACCATCAATCATGGTTTGAAAAGCCATTTTGGATGTAAAACGTTCGTCTTCTCTTTTTACTTGAATTTCTGGGAATTTAATTTCAAAATCTTCAATAAAAAATTGAATATTTTTTTCGATAGGCAAAGGGATTCCGTCGGCATGCGTAGGTTGACCAACTACCAACTCTTCTACTTTTTCTTTATTGAAGTAATCTTCTAAAAAAGACATTAAATCTTTGGTTAAAACCGTAGTTAAACCCGATGCGATTAAACGCAATTCGTCGGTAACAGCAATACCTGTTCGTTTCATTCCAAAATCGATAGCCATAATTCGACCCATCATCTAAATTTTATGCAAATGTAATACTTCTATCACAATTGTATAGATTTGCTATTTGAAGCTTTATATTTGCGAAAAAATTGAAGATGCAAGATTTACAAAATACCATACTACAAGCTTGGGAAAGCCGAGAACTTTTGAAAGATGAGCAAACCATTTCAGCAATCCGAGAAGCAATTGAACTTCTAGATCAAGGAAAATTACGTTGTGCAGAACCTACCGAAAAGGGTTGGCAAGTAAATGAATGGGTAAAAAAAGCCGTAGTCTTATATTTCCCGATTCAAAAAATGCAGACCATGGAAGCCGGCATTTTTGAATACCACGACAAAATGCCTTTAAAAACAGGCTACAAAGAACGTGGAATTCGGGTTGTACCCAATGCAGTTGCTCGCCACGGTGCTTACATCTCTAGCGGTGTGATTATGATGCCGAGTTATGTAAACATTGGTGCTTATGTAGATGAAGGCACCATGGTAGACACTTGGGCTACCGTAGGAAGTTGTGCACAAATCGGTAAAAACGTACATCTTTCTGGCGGTGTAGGAATCGGTGGTGTTTTAGAGCCACTTCAAGCTGCACCTGTTATTATAGAAGACAATGCTTTTTTGGGCTCAAGGTCTATTGTAGTAGAAGGTGTAAAAGTTGAAAAAGAAGCGGTTTTAGGAGCCAATGTGGTATTAACTGCTTCAACAAAAATTATAGATGTTACTGGAAACGAACCTAAAGAAATGAAAGGAATTGTTCCTGCTCGTTCAGTGGTAATTCCGGGTAGTTATACCAAACAATTTCCTGCTGGAGAATTTAATGTGCCTTGTGCGTTGATTATTGGGAAACGCAAAGAAAGCACCAATAAAAAAACATCTTTAAACGATGCATTGCGAACCTATGATGTAGCTGTTTAATCGAACTAATTTAACGATTTTTTAAAAAAGAAGGCAGCTTGGTCTCCTCTGCTTTCTTTATTTAAGTTTTGAGCTTTACGCTCATATTTTTTCTGTTGTATTTTAGATTTAGTAAAGTCTACTAATCCAATATTTTTCGACCTTCTTAAAGGTATATTCTTTATATATTTTTCACTTCCCGTAAACTGAAAATGATAAGAATCGTAAACACACTTAAAAAGTTTTAATTTACACTTTTTACCTAGCAATTTAATGCTTTTGTAAGAATGAAGTAATAAATGCCTTGGTGCATCCAGTTGCACCCAATTCACTCCATAATGTTCCCATGCATATGATGAAACGGTAGGAATTCTAATAATGCAAATCCCATCTGGTTCTAAGAGTTCATATACTTTATTTAAGAAATCTAATGGGTTTGGCACATGTTCAAAAGAGTGGTGAAAGGTAATTATATCCCAATAACCTCTTAAGTCGAAAATGGATGATTTTTCTATGGTTAATCCATTTTCATATTGTATTGTATTTTTTAAGAAAGGATCACATCCTTTAATATTTATAAAACCAGCTTCAGCTAAGGGGTACAAAAACTTCTTACCGCCTCCGCAACCAACATCTAAAATCTTTGTTTTTTTATCAATATTAAGGTCATTAAAAATAAAAAATTTATTTCCAGAAAATAATTTTAAAATAGCTTTTATGAGCTTAGGCCCTGTCCATAAATGCTGATAGCGTAGTTTATTGAGCCGCCCAACTATTCCCCTAAACTTTTTACCATTGTATTTACCAAAACTGTAATAATTATCTGGATAATACTTATTTAATTTATTAGGAACTTCATCTATTTGCAAGCAACCACAATCTGTACATTGAAAATAAGTAAACTCATCTCTAAAACCAAACATCATTTCTTTAACTAAAAATTGCTTGTGTTTTTTTGTACTAGTACATACTTTACATATGTGTTTTTTAGTAACATTATACATTAATATATTTTAATTTTTAGTACTTAACAGGCTTATTTTAAGCTTAAAATGCAATATAAATAAAATGGTTTTATTTTTTCCAAAAACGATACTTCTTTTTCAATTCGTGTTTTTTATTAAATTTTGTCTGGAAAGCTTCTACTTCGTTCCACATTTGTGCAAATACTGCTTCGGGATTTTTTTGAATTAATTTCGCATATTCATCAGCCATGATTTTTACCATGTTGTAAGTAGGAGATAATCTTGCAAAATTTTTAAGTCGTTCTTCGTAAGTTAAAGTTTTAAACTGCATGCGATTTAAATCGACTAAATAAAAAGCATAATTTCCATATCCTAGTTTTTCAATTAAGGTATTTCCTGGTGAATGATCCAAGAAAAAAACGCCTTGATTATGAAAATGAAAAGTAAAGGCGGTAAACTGTCGCAAAATTTCTTCCCGATTTGGATAATCCGGTAGTTCTATTAACTCTCTAAAAGTTAAATCATATGCTTGTTGTACACTTATATAGTAACTTTTAAGCAAACCAAAAGCATTAAATTTTTCTTGATAAGCAATGGGTTTCGGGGTTCCGACATTTTTTTCTAAAAGCATTTTTGCATATAAAAATGAACGTTCTGCTTTCGATTTTCTAAACCATCGATAAGCGATTCGGTTAACCAAATGCGGTGTTTTAAATCGTTTTATATTAATGGTTAATTGCTTTATTTGATGGGTTTTTAATTCATTTCTATTGCCTTTATAAATAGTTTCACCAACCACATCAAAATTATTGATGAAGCTTTTCACTTCGTGTTCTATATTTATAAATTCTTTCTGAATTTGAAAGTTTTTACCCATGCATGTTGTATCCTAAATGCAAATATACTTTTTTTTGGATGCTAAGCATCTTCAATTGGAAGGCTAACTATTATTGCTTTAAGAGTTTTATTTTTTCTCTAAATTTTATTTTGCTTCGTTTTAATAGTATTTTTGGCAAACTTGTATTTGTTATAAATTTAATTTACTGAAAACATAATTAATCTAATGATTCAACTTTCTGCTGTAATAATTACTTTTAATGAAGAAGAACATTTGGAAAAGTGTTTACAATCTATAATCGATGTTGCAGATGAAATTGTGGTAGTAGATTCCTATTCTACAGATCGCACTAAAGAGATTTGTCAAAAATTTAAAGTCAAATTCATCGAGCAAAAATTCCTTGGTTATTTAGAACAAAAAAACTTTGCCATTACACAAGCTTCAAACGATTATATCCTGTCGCTCGATGGTGATGAAGCACTTTCTGAAGACTTACAAAAATCAATCTTAAATTTAAAAAAGAATTGGGTTTACGATGGTTATTTTTGCAACCGCAGAAACAATTATGGTGGCTATTGGGTAAAACATTCGCATTGGTATCCCGATAAAAAATTACGCTTGTTTAAAAAAGGAAAAGGTGAATGGAGAGGTATTAATCCGCATGATTCTTACAAAGTATACAATTCAAAAAGTATTGGAAAAGTAGAAGGTGATATTTTACATTGGATTTACAGAGATTTTACAGAACATAACCAAAAAGTAGATCGATTTTCTACTATTTCAGCCAATGCATATTACCAACTTGGTAAAAAATCTTCTGTTTCCAAAATTGTTTTTAGACCTGCTTGGGCTTTTTTTAAAGCTTACTTTTTAAAACTTGGTGTTTTAGACGGTTTATATGGTTGGGTAATTTGCAAACAAGCTTATTACAACACTTTCCTTAAATATTTAAAATTATATGAGCTTCAACAAAAAAATAAACACTAAACTTTAGCTTAGACCATAGGCCTTATCTTAAACAACTACTTTGTTTTAATTTTTTCTTTAAAGCAACTTTAATACAAGCAAAATAATCTACAAAGCTGTAACTTTGCAAAAAAATTGAAATGCGCGAAGAAATCGAACAAACCATACAAGTGCTAAAGCGCGGTGGACTTATTTTATACCCAA
The DNA here is from genome assembly GCF_014640175.1 of Psychroflexus salis. Taxonomy (GTDB): domain Bacteria; phylum Bacteroidota; class Bacteroidia; order Flavobacteriales; family Flavobacteriaceae; genus Psychroflexus; species Psychroflexus salis. The sequence continues at coordinate 106,353 of NZ_BMGL01000006.1, forward strand.
CCGATACCGTTTGGGGAATTGGATGCGATGCAACCAATGCCAACGCAGTAGATAAAGTACTTGCATTAAAAAAACGAGCTCAAGCAAAATCCTTAATTTGTTTGGTTAGCGATTTTAAAATGCTGAATCAATATGTAGAAGAAATTCCTGAAATGGCATACGATATTTTAAAATATGCCGACAAACCGACAACCATAATTTATCCTGACCCTATTCGTGTGGCTATGAATGTAATTAACGATGATAACACGCTTGGCATAAGGGTTTGTCGAAATGCATTTTGTAATAAATTACTGAAAAAATTTAGAAAACCCATTGTTTCTACATCTGCAAATTTTAGCGGCGAACCAACACCTATGCGTTTTAGTGAAATTAGCCAACGCATTAAAGATAGTGTAGATTATATAGTTGATTTTGATCGCAACCTTAAAAACGACAAGCCATCTACCATTATAAAACTAGATTTAGACGGAAAAGTACAAGTGATTAGAAAGTAAAGAATATGGCAATACCCAATTACAAAGAAGCCTTAACACATCCTATTTTTGAATTTATTACAGAAGCAGCAGACGAATTGAATTTGTCAACTTTTGTAATTGGTGGCTTTGTTAGAGATTTCTTTTTAAATCGTGGAAATAAAAATGATATTGATGTTGTTGCTGTAGGTAACGGAATTGAATTGGCAAAATTAGTTGCTGCTAAATTACCCAACAAACCTAAAGTACAAATTTTTAAAACTTATGGTACAGCCATGCTCAAAGCCTTTGATGCTGAAATTGAATTTGTAGGAGCTAGAAAAGAATCATACAACGAGAATTCTCGTAATCCAGAAGTAGAACAAGGGACATTGACAGACGATCAGAATCGTCGTGATTTTACCATTAATGCACTAGCGCTTCAACTGAATAGCGATGATTTGGGCAACTTATTAGACCCGTTTAATGGCATTTCAGATTTAGGACAAGAGTTAATTAAAACCCCATTAGACCCTGAACTTACTTATTCAGACGATCCGCTACGGATGATGCGCGCCATTCGCTTTGCAAGTCAGTTAAACTTCAAAATTGAATTGCAATCTTTAAATGCAATTACCACAAATGCAAACCGCATAAAAATCGTTTCTAAAGAACGCATCATGACGGAATTCAACAAAATTATGTTGAGTGAAGTTCCTTCTGTGGGTTTAAAGTTATTACACAAAACCAAATTACTTCATTCCATTTTACCAGAGCTGTTAGCTTTAAAAGGTATCGATGAAATTGATGGCCAACGCCATAAAGATAACTTCTGGCATACCTTAGAAGTAGTAGATAATATAGCTAAAGAAACTGACGATTTATGGCTTCGTTGGGCAGCATTACTTCACGATATTGGAAAAGCACCTACCAAAAAATTTACTAAAAGAAACGGCTGGACTTTCCATGGACATGAATTTATGGGCGCTAAAATGGTGTTTCAAATTTTTAAACGCTTAAAGCTTCCGCTGAACGATAAAATGAAGTTTGTACAAAAATTGGTCTTGCTAAGTTCTAGACCTATTGCGGTTGTAGATGAAGAAACAACCGATTCGGCAGTTAGAAGATTAATTTTTGATGCTGGCGATTACCTAGAAGATTTAATGATGCTTTGCGAAGCAGATATTACCACCAAAAATCCTAAGCGTTTTAAAAAATACCACAACAACTTCAAAAAAGTTCGGCAAAAAATAAAAGAAGTAGAAGAACGAGACCATGTGCGTAACTTTCAACCACCTATTTCAGGTACAGAAATTATTGAATGGTTCGATTTAAACCCAGGTAAAGAAGTTGGTCAATTGAAATCTACAGTTAAAGAAGCTATTTTAGATGGAAAAATCCCTAATGAATATGAAGCTGCAAAAAACTATATTTTTCAACAAGCAGAAGACTTAGGATATAATGTGAAGAAAAGAGAAGATGTATAGAAAATGGATTAAAATTTCGCTAATAATTATTTATTTAGTTATCGTTGCTGGTGCGGTTGTGCGTATGACGGGCAGCGGAATGGGTTGTCCTGATTGGCCTAAATGTTTCGGATATTTAATTCCTCCAACCCAAGAAGCTAAAATAACCTGGCAAGCCAATCAAGATTATTTTAAAGGACAAATTATTGTGTATGGTGAAGCTTTAAAAGTAGCCCAAACCAATTTTACTTCTGGAAAAGATTTTAATCTAAACAACTGGAAAAAATACGAAAAACACTCCTACTCTACCTTTAATGCAACCCACACTTGGATTGAATACATAAACCGTTTACTTGGTGCTTTATCGGGTTTAGCGGTCTTAATAATGGCTTTACTTTCTATTAAAAAATGGAAAGTAAGAAAACGCATTACGCTAGTTTCATTTTTCACCTTAGGTTTATTGTTATTTCAAGCTTGGCTGGGAGCAACTGTAGTATATTCAGAATTATTGCCTTCCAGAATAACCATGCATATGTTGGTTGCCTTAATCATTACCGCTTTATTAATTTACTTGCTCAATGCAACAAGTATTGATAATCGTTTACACCGCGCAAGCGCAAGGTTTAGAAGTTTATTAGGTATTGGCATTTTACTTTCGTTAATTCAAGTAGCCTTAGGAACACAAGTGCGCCAAAGTGTAGACGAAATGGTTCGAGCAATGGGAAGTAATGGAAAAAGCGAATGGCTATTAGACCCAGGTATTAAATTTTATATTCATCGCTCATTTTCAATAATTGTTGTTTTAATTAACTTGGGAATTTGGTATATCAACAAAAAGAAAAACTTAGGATTTAATTGGACTAATGCATTAATTTTACTTGTAATTGTTGAAGTTTTATCAGGTATGGCTATGTATTATCTAGATTTTCTTTTTGGCATGCAAGCTTTACATTTAGTCATGGCAGCTCTATTTTTTGGGGTACAATTTTATATCTTTATGCAAGCACAAAAAGCACAACTGAAATCAGCATAATTTTCAAAAACAAAACAAATTAAGATGAAAATTTTTAGAATACGAGCAATATTAGATGTATTGGATGATGTTTTTCGAGATATCGAAATAAAAGAAGACAATACTTTAGAAGATTTACACAATGTAATTAACCAGTCTTTTGGATTTGATGGTACCGAAATGGCATCCTTTTATATCGCCAATGAAGAATGGAATCAAGGCGAAGAAATTGTACTGTTCGATGTGAGTGAAGGCAGAAGTAGTACGAGATTAATGAATGAAACTAAACTAACCGATGTACTTTCAAAATCGCAAACTAAATTGATTTATGTGTACGATTTTTTAAATATGTGGACTTTTTATGTTGAATTGGGAGATATTGCTACGCCTGTAGATACCACCGACTATCCAAATTTACTTTTTGCGCAAGGACAATTGCCAGACTCACCTCCAGAAAAACAATTTGAAGCTGAAAAGTTAGATGACTTTGATGATGAGTTGAAGGATGATTTTGATAATGAAGACTTTGAAAATTTAGATGATTTCGACTTTGACCAAAATTGGAATTAGGTAAATTATTTTTTATACAGTCATTTGTTTCTTCTAAGTTATGCTTCGGTATAAATGCTATATTTGTGCAAAATTCAAGAATAGATGATTAACTTATTTTCAGCTCAAATAGAAAGCCTATCCGTTCACCGTGTAGGAAACAAAAGTAGAAACGAAAACCTATTTATATCTAAAGAAGCTTATCCACTTTCAGATGAATTAAATCCGCTAATTAAAGAGTACTTTTTAAAATCTTTTCGCGATAAAGAAGAAAATTATTATCAATTTGTGCATGAAACTGATTTAGAATTTCATGCCTTATACAATTTAGTAAAAGAGATTTTTTTGAATCCACTGCAAGCGCACGAAGTTTCGAAAAAAATAACTACTTTGTTGTACGAACAATCGCTTCATCAACATATAAAAGGTGGTGAAGTGTACGTTACTTATTTTGAAAATGTAATTATCGATAACGAAAAAGTAGATGCAGTTGGTATTTTTAAATCTGAATTAAAACACGATTTTCTTCAATTTAATGAGAAAGAAAACAACTTAGACATCATCCTGCAACAAGGTGTTTATTTGAATAAGCTAGATAAAGGCGCACTCATCATTAATAAAGAAGATGACAAAGGCTATAAAATTTTATCGGTAGATTCTAATAAATACGATACAAAATATTGGCTAGAAAGTTTCTTGGGAGTTGACTTCTTTCAAGATGAAAATTTTTACACCAAGAAGTATTTAAAATTTTGTGAGAACTTTGCTAAAGATGTGGTTTTGCCTGCCGAAGATAAGCAACAAGAAGTGTTATTTATGAATCGTGCCATGAATCATTTTGCCAGTAATGATGATTTTGATGAACAAAAATTTATTGGTGAAGTTATTGAAAATCCAGATTTACAACCTGAGTTTAAACACTACAAAGAACAACAAGGCAATAAATATAATATTGAAGATTTAGCCAATTTTCCGATTTCAAATTCTGCGGTTACTGATGCCCGAAAAAAGGTGAAAAGTGTCATCAATTTAGATACGCATGTGCAAATTAAAATGGATTTTGTAAGTGGTGAAAGCGCTGAAAAATTCATAGAAAAAGGTTGGGACGAGGAAAGACAGATGTACTATTATTTGGTGTATTTTAATAAAGAAGAGAAGAAGTAAGGGAATTCTGATTTACGATTTTTGATTTAAGATTGACAATTTAGTTTTTTTTGATTTTTGATTTGAAAATTTGATGATTGGTTTTCAGTTTTAGTTTAGCATAATAGGTAGAAGGTAATATTAGTGATGTATGCACTAGATTTTATTTGATTTAAAAATTAAACATCAAAATAATATAGAATTAAGCTAAACTATTTGCTCAATCTCAAAAGAAGTATTTCTAAAATTTATTTTTTTTCCTTTCGCTTTTCCTAATAATTCCTGTGCAATGGGTGTTTGTTTAGAAATGGCATAAAATGAAAAATCACCCAAATGAATTTCGCCTAAACTCACCGAAATAAAATAGTTGAATTGACTAGTTTGTAAAAAGCTTCCCAATTGAATTCGTCGATGCTTTTGCTCAGTAGAAATTGCATTTAAAAAAGCTTGTAATTGTTCTAATTCTAAAAGTTGTTTTCCCAATTTTTCACGTTCAATTTGTAACATAGCTCGTCCTGTTTCATATTTATCACCCGCGCTACTTTTAGTTTCGTTAGCTAAATCTTGTTGAATTTGATTTAATTCTCTTTGGCAAATTTGCATTTTAGCTTGTACTTTTTCTAGACAAGCTGCTTTTGCTTCTATTTTGGTGTTTAGTTTTAAATGCATTTTTTTAATTGAAATTTTAGTTTATACAAAGTTTGTAAAGAAGGAAAAGCTAAGAGTCATAAAATTTTGATTATCAGAAACATAAAAACCAACCTTCTTTGCAAAATGTTTTAGGGTCTCTGGATGAAAAGTATTCACAAATTAGAGATAATAAAAATACTTATATTTTAATTTACTGAACTCATATTTTTTCGCAACTATTCATCATTTTTCAAAACTAATTTATAATTTCTAATTCAAAATTTATAATTTAAAACCTCATTCCATTAAATTAGCTAAATCTTTTCCAATTTGGCTTCCAATTGCTACGCCCATTCCGCCTAAGCGAACTGCACAGTACACCTTGTTTTTAACTTGTTTTACGATGGGTTTTTTCTGTTTGCCTACACCCAAAATACCACTCCAACGTTGGTCAATTTCAACTTCTCGATTGGGTAAAATTACGTTTTTTAGCAAATCTTCTAGAGCTGTTTGAATAGCTTCTGTGGTGCCCATTTTTGAAGTAGTTTCTCCTGCTTTATCTATATTTCGGCCGCCACCTAATAAAATACGATTGTGAATATTTCTAAAATAGTAAAAACCTTCATCTAAATGAAATGATCCTTTAATATGTAAATTTTCAATAGGTTGAGTAATTACTACTTGATTTCGAGCAGGAGTAACCTCCACATCTAACAATTCACTTGCAAAAGCATTGGTAGCTACAAAAAGTTGTTTCGCTTTAAAACTAAAGTTTTTTAAATGAATTTCGACTGCATTGGTTTCATTTATAACCGACTTAACTTCAACCGAATTCAATATCAAAATTCCTTGACTTTGTACTTTCTTCAACAAAGCTTGCATCATTTTACCGGTATCGATTTGGCCTTCAAAAGCATTAAAAATTTGATGTGGAATAGTTTTATTAAATGCAAAAGTATCAGGTTTCAAATGAAAGACATTTTCTTTGAAAACAGGATAAAGCAATTCATTTAGATAAGGAATTTGCTGCTTACAATTTTCAAAAAGTGAATCATCTTCTTTCAAAAAAACTTCATAACCACCTTGTTGATCGTAATCGATCTGTTTTTCACCTAAAGTAGTTTTTAATAATTCCAGTCCTGCAACGCGTTGTTTTACCAAATCTACCACTTCATTTTCGCTGTGATTTTTTAAATCTGAAAGCAATTCGCTTACACTACCAAAACAGGCGAAACCTGCATTTTTAGTACTGGCTCCTTGTGGTAAAATTCCTTTTTCTAGAATTAAAATATTAGCTGCAGGATGCTTTTTTTTCAATTGAAGCGCGCAAGATAAGCCAACGATTCCGCTGCCAATAATGCAAAAACCTACATTAATAAACCAAGATTTTTGTTCCCAATAGGATAAATTCAATTTGAATAATTTTCAACAAAGATAAGTTAGTCAACTCCAATTTTTGCTTTTTAGTTAAATGAGTCTGGATATGGTCTAAAAAATAGATGATTTGTGTATTTTCAACATCAAAATAATCCGTCATGAAGATCGTTCACACCGCCGACTGGCATATTGGCAAAAAGCTACATAAACAAGACTTAGCTGAAGATTTTGAGCTTTTCATCAATTGGCTTTGCCTAAGAATTGAAGATCAAAAAATAGATGTTTTGTTAATTTCAGGCGACGTTTTTGATTTGGCAAATCCTTCAAACGAAGCTAAAAGTTTATATTATCAATCATTATTGAAGTTGAAAAATTTGGGTTTACAAATCATCATCACGGGTGGAAACCACGACTCTCCAGCCATGCTTAATGCACCAAAATCTATTTTAGCTGAATTAAATGTACAAGTTTTTGGAAATCTCCCCAAAAAAATAGAAGATATTTTGGTGCCGATTTATAATGCTAAAAAAGAAGTAGAATTGGTTGTTGCTGCATTACCTTTTTTAAGAAACAAAGATTTACAAACTGCTGAAGTAGCTAAAAATTACGAAGAACGTTTACAAAATTTAAAGAAAGGAATTGCTAAATATTATACAAAGGCAGCTGAATTAGCTGAGCGCAATTATCCTAAAATTCCGTGTATTGCCATGGGGCATTTGTTTGCTCACGGGGTAAGTACTTCTGAAAGTGAACGCGACATTCAGATTGGTAATCAAGCAGCGGTAGAGTCGAGAGAATTTGGAAATTACTTTAAGTATGTGGCTTTAGGACACATCCACAAACCACAACAAGTAAAAGCAGAAATTCCGATACATTACAGTGGTTCGCCTATTCCACTCTCGTTTAGTGAACGTAAAGATGAAAAACGAATTTTAGTAATTAATACCGAAATTAGTTTTGAACCTACTTCCATTACAATTCCTGTATTTCGAAAACTAATTAAATTAAAAGGAAGTTTGAAGGACATTGAACTTAAATTGAATAAATTAGAAAAACATTCTAATCTAACACATTTTATTGAAATTGAATTGGTAGAAGAGAAATACAATCCGCAACTTATTTTTGAATTAAACAACTGCATCGAAAACTTTACAACAGAAGGCTACCAAATTGTAAAACACCGTATCCATTTTAAAGAAAAACAACAAAAATTAGGAGCACTTGCCAAACCCAACCAAAATCTAAGTGAATTAAAAACCAAAGATGTGTTTGAAAAACGATTGTTAGAAACTGAACTCAATCAAGAGCAAAAGTCGAATTTACTTTCCCTTCTTGAAAACATGCTACAAGAAATTGAAGAAACCAACTAACCATGAAAATTTTAGAAATTCGTTTTAAAAACATCAATTCGCTAAAAGGTGAACACCACATAAACTTTGAAGCAGAGCCGCTTCAATCGAACTCTTTATTTGCCATTACTGGACCAACAGGAAGCGGTAAAAGTACCTTGTTAGATGTTATTTGTTTGGCATTATTCAATCAAATTCCACGAATGAATAAAGTTTCGAAATCTGAATTAGCCAAAACAAAAGCAGTCATCACTCGACACCAAAAAGAAGCTTTTGCTGAAGTAATTTATGAATCTGCAGCGGGAAAATTTCTATCGCATTGGGATATTCAATACAACCGAAACGACAATTTAAATGATTACGAAATGCGAATTAAAGATTTGCATTCGAATGAAGAATTTGACTTAAAAAAGTCTGAAGTACCTGCTCAAAATGAAGCTTTAATCGGTTTAAGCTACAAACAATTTATCAAGTCTATTTTGTTGGCCCAAGGCGAATTTGCCAAATTTTTACAAGCCAAAGACAGTGAGCGAAAAAAAATATTAGAACAAATTACCGGCACCGAAATTTATCGAAAACTAGGTATGTTAGCATTTGAAAAAGCAAAGCACATACAAGATGCAATTAAAGAAAATAAACGCCGAATAGCGGACACCCAAGAAGAACTTTTAGGTAATAATGAAATTGATGAAAAAAAAGTAGCACATCAAAAATTAGAAGCTGAAAAAGAAAAACGAAGCAAAGAAAAAGAAGTTTTGTTACAGCAACAAAACCTGTTAAACGAGAAAAACAGACTTGCAAAAGACCTAGTTTCAACTAAAGAAGAAAGCTTCAAATTTGAAAATGAATTAAAGGTTTTTCTAAACGTTAATGAAGTTAAAATTCAAAAACATAGTAAAACACAAGCTTTTGCAGAAGAACTACAGCAGTGGAAAAACAAAAAAACAGAACTAGAAAGATTATATATTGAAACTGAACAGATTCAAAAAAACATATTACAACTTAAAAATGAAGAAGATAGCTTAATTAAAGCAATACAAAATATACTTCCGCATCAAATTGACTTAAAACAAGTAACTGCTCATTTGGAAGCTTTTCGAATAGAGGTAAATCGACTAACTCACCAACTAAATGATGTTAGGAAAGAATACAAATTACATTGGAATTCGTTAAAGAATGAACTACGAAAAGTGGATATCGAATTTAAAAATCAATCGCTTGAAGAAATTGAAATTGAATTAGACGAGAACTTGACTAGATGGAAAAAAGAAGAAAATAAGCTTCAATTACAAATTAAACAATTTGAAGCAAATTATGAGAAAATTGCTTCATCTGAAATTGCAGATTTATTAGAGAAAGCCATTGAAGCTAAACAACTTGAACCTGCCATATTCAAATTAAAAGCACAAACAGAAGAATACGAATTGCAAATTAAAAAATGCAATCAAGAATTAAAAGATTTGCCCAATCGATTAGAAAGTAAAATTAATCTAATTGAAAAAGAGCAACTCAAATTAGATGTAATTCAAGAAAAAAAACAACACCAACTAACTATCGCTAATTTGGATAAGTTACGCAGTTATTTACAAAATGGTGAAGCTTGTCCGTTGTGTGGGTCTGAAATGCATCCGTATGCGAAACATTTGCCAAAAATAGAAGATGATTTAGACCTTAAAATAAAGGAACAAAAACATAAGATTCAACAATTCGAAAAAGAGCGAAACACGCTCAATGAAGAACTAATAAGCTTACAAAACAAGCTCAAAACCAATCGGCAACAATTCCGTAAAACCAGTGAAGATTTAGCTACTGAACAACAAAAATGGGAAACCCATTACGCAGATTTAAGCAAGCAAAAAGGAAAATTAAACTGGGAAGATTATGCACAGCAACTTAAAAAATACCAAAGCAATTTAGAGCAGATTAAAAAAAATAAAGAGAAAATTGAGCTATCTAGAAATGTTGCTGAAAAACTAAGTGAGTTACAAGAATTAACAAAACAAGGCACAGTTGCTAAAAATAAATTAAATTCAGTTTATGAAGGATCTGATATCGATCATGAAGTTGGAAAACTAAAGTCGAATTGGGATAAACTTTCTGAAAAAATTGAAGGTAAAAAAGAAACAAAACTTCGATTAAAAAACAAACACAAAGAATTAGCTAATGAGTTTGATGTTTTTTCAAAACAATTAGAGAAAAAAGTAATTAGAAAAGGTTTTAAAAGCATCGATGCCAGTTTAGCTGCTAGATTAAGCGAGCAAGAATTTCAAAATTTACAGCATCAGCAACAAAAGTTAGCACAACAAGTTTCTGATGCAAAAGCCAAAATACAGCATATAGAGAAAGAGTTGACCACTATTTCGCAAAAAATAAAAGCGACATCTATGGATGAACTTCAAGGAGATATAACTCGAATTACAGAAGAAATTCAAGAAATTGAAGAAAGCAGCAAAAGGTTATTTAGCGAACTTGAGCGACAAAAAGAAAAACTTGAACGCATTTCAGCACTTCAAAAAGCAATTAAAAAAACACAAAAAGGAAACGAATACTGGCTGCTTATGGCCGAATTAATCGGTGATGCTGAAGGCAAAAAATTTAATGATTTTGCACAGGATTTAAGTTTAGAGCATTTATTAAGCATGGCAAATGTTCAATTAAAAGAGCTAAACGATCGCTACCAATTAGATCGCCCAAGCCCAGATGAAGGAAGCGATTTAGTAGTTATAGATTTCCATATGGGTAGCGAACGCCGTTCGGTGCGAACACTTTCTGGCGGAGAAACTTTTGTGGTCAGTTTAGCCTTGGCTTTAGCACTTTCCGATTTAGCTTCTAAAAATGTGCAAATCGATAGTTTGTTCATTGATGAAGGTTTTGGCACACTAGACCCAGAAACTTTAGATCAAACTTTGGACACCTTAGAACGCTTACAAGCCGAAAGCAATAAAACCATCGGCATAATTAGCCACGTTGAAGCTTTAAAAGAACGCATCCAAACCCAGATTAAATTAAGCAAAAACGGCCAAGGCTATTCTAGTTTAGAAGTGATTTAGGGATTGCTGATTGTTGATTGCAGATTGATGATTGGGGATTGGTAAATTCAAATCGGAAATCGGAAATCCCAAATCCTAAAGTCATAAGTTGTATTTTTACAGAAATTTTTCAGCTTGAAGCGAATCTTCAAATTTATTCTGAACATCGTTCCCAGACCTTTTTTAATTAGGTTAAGTTACTGGATTCGTCCATTTTTAATTCTGTATTACAAGGGAAACAAATACCAAGATCCAATTGACGACAAAAAATTTAGAAGTTTTTTACCTTACGGTTATGAAAATCAAAGAGAAAATGTGCTTTCACCATCTACACTTTCATTAGAGCGACATCGTTTGCTATGGTTATGGTTAAAAAATGAAACTGATTTTTTTAAAAAAACACAAAAAATATTGCATTTTGCTCCAGAACAAGCATTTTACAAGCGTTTTAAAAAGATGAACCACCTAGATTATGTAACTACTGATTTGAACTCACCTTTAGCCGATGTAAAAGCAGATATTTGCGATTTACCTTTTGAAGAAAATAGCTTTGATTGCATTTTATGCAATCATGTTTTAGAACACATTCCAGATGATGAAAAAGCGATGAAAGAATTGTATCGCATTTTAAAACCTAAAGGAATGGCGATTTTACAAATTCCTCAGGATTTAAACAGAGCTTCAACTTTTGAAGATGACAGCATTATCGACCCAAAAGAAAGAGCACGAATTTTTGGGCAATACGATCACGTTCGGATTTATGGTCGAGATTATTTTGAGAAATTAAGAAAAATAGGCTTTATAGTTGAAGAAGTCGATTACACCGATCAACTTTCTGAACAGGAAATTGAAAAGTACAGACTTCCCAAAGGTGAACTAATTCCGGTTTGCTTTAAACCTATTTGATAACATATTTATTTAAGCCTTCGGAAATATAGGTTTTCACTTCTTCTCCTTTTGAATAAATAAGTATTACTTCTATGTTTTCTAAATCGGGTAACAGCATCATGGTTTTTTCAAAACCCATCGCCATAAAAGCAGTTGCGTAAGCATCAGCCGTCATACAATCTTCAGCAAAAACACTTGCACTTAGCACATCAGAAGCTTCACTCCTACCTGTTTTTGGATTAATCGTATGCACAAATTTATTGCCATCGGCATCTGTTTTAAATTTACGGTAATTACCAGAAGTTGCCATGGCTCGGTTTTCTAATTTAACTATGTATTGAAGCAGTTCACGGTCTGATACAGAAGTTGCTTCAGGGTTATCAATACCGATTTTCCATACTTCTTGGTTTTCAATTTGTTTGCCTTTAGCTACCAGCTCTCCTCCAACTTCAACTAAATAATGTTGCACACCAAACTGGTTTAATAAAACAGCTAATCGGTCTACCGCATATCCTTTGGCAATAGAATTAAAATCGAGATAGGTTTCTAAGTGTGCTTTTTTTAATTTATTTTCAGCAGTAAGAAAAACTTTATCAAAACCTACATAAGTCATAAGGGAATCTATAGTTCTCGAATTCATTTGTAGATTGTAAGTTTCTGGACCAAAACCATAGGCATTTACCATAAGACCAACCGTTGGATCGAAGAAGCCTTGTGTAGCTTTATAAATTTGTTTTGAAGCCATAAAATTATCAACTAACTGTTGGTCTACTGTTACAGTTGTATCACCCGAATTAATTTTTGAAATATCAGAATTTGAAATGTAAGTGCTTAAAGATTGATTAAGTACAGAAAAAGTAGAGTCGATTGCTGAACTTAATTCCAATTCATTTGGATGAAAAAATTGAAGTTGAAATGTAGTTCCCAAGGCTTGTCCTGAATAAACTTGTAGGGAAGATTTTTTTTCTGTTGAGCAAGACAGAAGAACTAATGAAGTAATGAGTAAATAAAAAGTTTTCATTAAGATATAGGTTTTAATCCAGGATATTGCACAACATAATCTTCGTCTGAATTAACTGGTAAATCATAATTAGATTGATTGGCTAAGCCAACGCCAGCATAGAATGTTTTAGCGTTAAATTTATCTGCATGGTTTTTCATCTTTGTTAATAATTCTTCATTATACAAATTTGGGTCGTTAGGATAACGTACTGCTCTTACAATTACAAAGTGAAGCTTTTTATCTTTTAAAGCCACAAACTGTGGATTTTTCTTCAATTTAGAGTTTACTCCTAAGAACTCGTAGCCTTGTTTTTCTAAATCTTTACCCACAATGTTCATTGCAAGGTTATGTAATTGTTGTTCATCTAATATAGCCATATTACAAAATAAAATAAAAAACCCAAGCTAATAAAAAGCTTGGGTTGATTTTATAAATGATTTTACTTTTATCCACCAAAATCGTCGAAACGAATATTTTCGTCTGGGATTCCAAAATCTTCTCCCATTTTTTGAACAGCTTGATTCATTAAAGGTGGGCCACAGAAATACAATTCGATTTCTTCGGGTTCTTCATGATGGTTTAGGTAATTATCGATTACACATTGGTGAATAAAACCAACAAATCCATCACCTTCATCGTCAATACTTTTTTTCTCTTTCCAATTGTCTTCTTCTAAAGGCTCAGATAATGCCATGTAAAATTTGAAATTAGGAAAGTCTCTTTCTAAAGCTTTAAAGTGGTCTATATAAAATAATTCCCTTTTAGAACGACCACCATACCAATACGTAACTTTTCTACCTGTTTTCAGTGTTCTGAACAAATGGTATAAATGCGAACGCATAGGCGCCATTCCTGCTCCACCACCAACATACAACATTTCAGATTCAGATTCATTGATGAAGAATTCGCCATAAGGCCCCGAAATCACACATTTATCACCTTCTTTCAAATTGAAAATATAAGAAGATGCAACACCAGGGTTAACATCCATCCACGCATTTTTTTCACGATCCCAAGGTGGTGTGGCAATACGAACATTTAGCATAATTCTTCTTCCTTCTGCAGGGTAAGAAGCCATAGAATAAGCGCGTTCTACCACTTCATCATTCTTCATGGTTAAAGGCCAAAGACCAAAGTTATCCCATTCTTTCTGGAATTTATCTTTTTGGTCTGGGTGCTCTTCAGGATGAGCAGTGATGTCCATATCCTTGAAATTTACCGTACACTTAGGAACTTCAATTTGAATATATCCACCAGCTTTATAATCCATATCTTCTGGAATTTCAACAACAAATTCCTTAATAAAAGAAGCAACATTATAGTTTGAAACTACGGTAGCATCCCACTTTTTAATTCCAAAAATCTCTTCTGGAATTTCAATTTTCATATCTTGCTTTACTTTCACTTGGCAGCCTAAACGCCAACCTTCAGCAATTTCTTTTCTAGTAAAGTGTGGTTTTTCGGTGGGCAAAATTGCACCACCACCATCTTTAACGATGCACTTACATTGAACGCAAGTACCTCCACCACCACAAGCTGATGGTAAAAACAACTTATTATCGCCTAAGGTAGATAACAGAGTTGAGCCTGAGCCAACTTCCATGTCTTTTTCACCATTTACATTGATTGTAACTGGTCCTGAAGGTGATAATTTAGATTTTGCTGTTAGTAGTATAACCACTAATAATAAAACTAGGGTTAAGAAAACAACAATACTAGATAATATAACTGTATAATCCATATTTTTTATTTTTATAAATCAATTCCCATAAAACTCATAAATCCAATCGCCATCAATCCGGTAATTATAAATGTAATACCTAAACCTTTAAGGGGTGCAGGCACATTTGAATAAGCAATTTTTTCGCGTATAGCAGATATAGCCAAAATAGCCAAGAAAAATCCAATACCACTACCTAAGCCATAGACAGCAGCTTCATGAATACCTATAAAATCTTTTTGTTGCATAAATAACGACCCACCTAAAATAGCACAGTTTACTGCAATAAGGGGTAAAAATATACCCAAAGAACTATATAAAGCAGGTGCAAATTTTTCAACTGTCATTTCTACTAATTGTACCATCGATGCGATTACTGCAATAAACATGATAAAAGATAAAAAGCTTAAATCAACCGTAGCAAATTCGCTACCTAACCAAGTAAGTGCACCCGGCTGAAGCAAATAATTATCGATTAAATAGTTTACGGGTACGGTAATAAATAGTACGAAAATTACAGCAGCACCAAGTCCAACTGCAGTTTTAACTGTTTTGGAAACCGCCAAATAAGAACACATGCCCAAAAAGTAAGCAAATACCATGTTCTCGATGAAAATACTTTTTGTAAATAAATTAATTAAATCCATATAATAAACATTTTGACGATTTAGTTTTCTTCGATTAATTGTCTGTTTCTACTTCTTTGGATCCAAATTACGATTCCAACCACAATAAGTGCCATAGGAGAAAGCAAGAAGAATCCATTATCAACGTATCCTGCTTCATAAAATGCTTCAGGAATTACAGGTATTCCGAATAATTTTCCAGAGCCAAATAATTCTCTAAAGAAGGCTACAATAATTAGAATTAGACCGTAACCAGCTGCATTTCCAATTCCATCTAAAAAGGATTTATAAACACCGTTACCCAAAGCAAAAGCTTCTAAACGACCCATAATAATACAATTGGTAATAATCAATCCTATAAATATAGAAAGTTGTTTACTTACATCGTAAGCATAAGCTTTCAGAATTTGGTCAACTAAAATTACCATTGCAGCTACAACTACTAATTGAACAATAATTCTAATTCTGCTCGGTATAGAGTTTCTTAAAATAGAAATAATTACATTACTTAACGCCATTACAAACATTACTGCAAGTGACATTACAATAGCAGGTTTTAATTGCACGGTAATTGCTAATGCAGAACAAATACCTAATACTTGTACTGTAATAGGATTGTTATCATTCAAAGGATCGGATAGTAATTTTCTATTCGCTTTTGAAAGAAAGCCTTCTTTCTCTTCTGAACTAGAAAGGAATAAAATCAATTCTTTCTTTTTCTCTTCTTCTGAGTATTTTTTCTCAGTGTTCTTACTGTTTGCTTCTTTCATAATTATCGAGTTGCAAGTTTAGATTTCTTTTTTGTTTCAAAATAAGGCAAGTATCTTTTCAAACGTTCCTGCATCATATCAGTAACGCCATCTCCAGTAATAGTAGCTCCAGAAATAGAACTCACTTTATTATCACCTTTAACATTATCAGAGTAACCTTTTTCTACAATAACCCCAACTAGTTCTCCTTGATCATTAAATACTTCTTCGTTTTCAAATCTTTCCTTAAACCAATCGGTAGTGATTTCAGCTCCTAACCCAGCAGTTTCTCCTTTGTGATCAAAAACTACCCCTTTAATGGTATTTACATCTTCTTTTAGGGCAACATAACCCCAAATAGCATCCCAGAGTCCTTTACCACGTAGTGGAACTATATAATATTTTTCATTTTCGTAGTCTGCAACATACAATGGGTAGGCTTGCTCTTCAACTGGTTTTTTTAACTCTCTGGCTAAATTTACCGTAAATGCATCAACATCTTGCATTTGTTCACCTTGGTGGTTTAATGTAAGTTGTTCTGTAATGTATTTATTGTAAAGTTCTTCTGCTGCATCTCGCTCAACATTAATTCCAATAGTGGAAAGAATATTTTGCATTTTTTCTTTTCGAACATTTTCAGCTTGCATAGGCTGTAAAGATGTAGCTGCAAAACTTAATGCAGCCGCAACAACAATAACCATCGCTATTGCGAAGAAAAATGTATATTTATTACTGTTCTTATCCATATTTTAGGCTGTTTTTACCGTTTGCGTTTGCATTCGTTTTTTTCTTCTTTTTACATTGGCTTCAACCACATAATGATCGATAGTTGGAGCAAATACATTCATTAAAAGTATGGAAAGCATGATACCTTCTGGATATGCTGGATTAAGTGTGCGTATTAAAATCGCTGTTAATCCTATTAAAATTCCATAAATCCATTTTCCTTTCATGGTTTGCGCTGCACTTACTGGATCAGTTGCCATAAAAACAACACCAAAAGCAAAGCCACCTACAATTAAATGATTATACCATGCGAAATTAGTTAAAGCGTTGCCTTCAACACCCATAGATGGTAAGGCATTTAACAATAACCCCATGGCAGCCGCTCCTACAAAACCACCAACAATAATTCTCCAATCTGCTACTTTGGTAAGTACAATCAATAAGGCTCCCGCTAAAATGCATAAAGTTGAAGTTTCCGATATAGATCCTGGAATCATGCCAGTAAACATCGAAGCACTTTCGTACATCACTTCTTTTCCTGCTGCTAGCGTACCTAAGATAGTTTCACCCGAAACACCATCAACGTTTGCAGCTTCTGAAACCCAGACTTCGTTACCAGACATATATGTTGGATATGCAAAGAATGCGAATGCTCTTGCGGTTAAAGCAGGATTTAAAATATTCATCCCTGTTCCACCAAAAGCTTCTTTACCAATAAGTACTGCGAAAATAACCGATAAGGCTACCATCCATAAAGGAATATCTACTGGCATAATCATCGGAATTAATAATCCCGTTACCAAATAACCTTCATTTACTTCGTGACCACGCATAATGGCAAAGGCAAATTCAAGCGCTAAACCTACACCATAAGAAACCACAATCATCGGTACAATTTTCCAAGCACCATGAATAAAAGCATCCATAAAGCCAAATTCTTCACCTGTTTGTGAATAATATTGATAACCTGTATTCCACATTCCAAAAATAAGTGCAGGAACTAAAGCCAAAACAACTGTAATCATTGTTCTTTTTAAATCTACCGCATCACGTATATGCGCTCCCTTTTTGGTAGTATGATTAGGTACAAATAAAAATGTATCTAGAGCATTTACAGCTGGAGCAAATTTTTCAAATTTATTACCTGGCTGAAAAGGTTCTTTAATTTCATCAAGTCTTTTTCTAATCCAATTCATAGTCTTTCTTTTCTTTTTTTAACCAACTTCTGTTATCATTAAATCTAAACCTTGTCTAATAATATCCTGTGCTTCAATTTTAGACGTATTTGTATAATCTATCAACGCAAAATCTTCAGGAATAACTTCATATATACCAAGGCTTTCCATTTTTTCAATATCGCCAGCCATACAAGCTTTTAATAATTGCATAGGATAAATATCCATTGGCATTACTTCTTCCATTTCTCCTGTAACAACTAGCGCTCTTTCTTCTCCGTTAAGGTTGGTATTTACATCGTACTTTCTTTTTGAAAACAACCAAGAAAGTGATGTTTTAGACATAGAATGGATATGATTATCTTTAAAAGGCAACCATCCAAACATTCTATATGAATTCCCTTCTGGTATTAAAGTCAATTCATTTGGAAGAAAATTAATATACCCGTTATAGTCTATTTTTTGGCCGGTTAAAACATTACCAGAAATAATTCTTGTGTTTTCTGGCTCTTCTGCTAAAATTGATTTTACTTCTGCACCAATTTTAGTTTTAAAGTATTTGGTTTCTTTAGCAGCATTTCCAACAACAGCAATAATACGTTCTGCATTAAACTTTCCGGTTTCGAAAAGCTCGCCTATTATGGTCACGTCTTCTGGACGCACTGTCCAAACACGCTCACCTAGATTTATAGGGTTTATTTTTTGCACAATAACCCCAACATTTCCAGCTGGATGCGGACCTTGAACATTTACAACTTCAACATTTTCTACATGGCGTATTTCTCCTGTCGATTCTTTATCAACCCCTAAATACACCTTTCCTGATGTTAATTTAGTAAGTACATTTAAACCTGTTTGAAAGAAATTTATTTTGTTTTTCAAAATAAATTCCTGTGAAGCAGACAGGGGCGCCGTATCTACAGCAGAAACAAAAATAGCTTTCGGCGTATCTTCTGCGTTAGCTATTACATCGTATGGACGCTGCATAATAAAAGCTCCAAGACCTGATGAAAAAACTTGCTCTTTTACTTTTTCTGCATCAGCTTGTAAAGGATCCATTTTTTCGAATTCTTTGAACTCTTGTTTTTCATCTGGGGAAATAACCAATTGCAATATTCTTCTTTTATCTCCACGAACAATCTCTTTAAGTGTTCCACTTACAGGAGAAACAAATCTGGTTTTTTCTGAATATTTAGAAAAAAACAATTCGTCTCCAGCTTTCAGTTTAGCACCTTCTTTTACTACCATCTTTGGTACAATTGAATGAAAGTTGGGAGGTTGGACGGCAATGGTTTTCGATACTGGCGCGTCTACTAATATTTTTTCAGCTTCTCCTTTAAGATTAAGCTTTAATCCGCGTTTAACTTTAACGTCTATAGACATTTATTATCACTTTTTGTTAAGCGTTGCAAAAATAACAATTTAATATTCATTTTCAACTTAAACAAATATTTAAGTCTTGCTATTTTTAATGATTCTAAATAATACTAATTTAATTTTTTTACATTTACAGAAATTACTTTCACATGGTTAAATCAAGCATTTTTCTTATACTTTTTGCATGTTCATTTTGTTTGTTCGGACAAAATTTTGAAGTTATCCCACCACATTATATAAAGACTATTCAGCTATTAAGTAGTGAAAATGAATTTAATGGCACACCCATTATTAAACTTGGTTCAGGTTTTACCTTAAGTTTTGACGATATTCGGGCTGCCGAAGAAGATTATTATTATATAATCGAGCATTTTAATTACGACTGGACACCTTCGAAATTATCTAAAAATGAATATTTAGAAGGCTTTGATAATCAGCGCATTTTTGATTACACGAACTCATTTAACACCTTACAATCCTATTCTCATTACGAATTACAAATTCCTAATGAGAATATTCGTGCTATAAAAGAAAGCGGAAACTATATGTTGAAGATTTTAAATTATAATGGTGATGTTATTTTCTCCCGAAAATTTATTGTTTATGAAAATTTAGCCAAAGTACCTACAGAAATAAGACGATCTAGAGATTTAGAGTTTGTTCGAGAAAAACAAGTGGTTTACTTTATTGTTGAAAGCGAAAATTTAATTTTTAGAAATCCCAATCAAACCATTAATGCTACAATTATTCAAAATAACGATTTAAATGAAGCTATTTATGGATTAAAACCACAGTACACTTCTGGTAATAATTTAATTTACCGCTACGATCAAGAAGCTTCATTTTGGGGAGGAAATGAATACCGATTTTTTGATAATTCTGATATCCGATTAGCATCACAAGGAATTGATCGAATTGAACTTGGCAATAAGCTATATAACACCTATCTGAGACCACATCAGCCTAGAGATCAACAAAAATATAGATTTAACCCAGATATAAATGGTGGATTTAAAATAAACACCCAACAAGGTGCTGACCCAAGAAGAGAAGCAGAATATGCTTGGATTCACTTTCGTTTGAATGATACAAAACGAACACAAGGTGGTGAATTTCATCTGTATGGAAGATTTAATAATTATATTTTAGATGATAATACGCATCTTGTATTTAATGAAGCTTCAGGGTTATACGAAACCAAACTTTTGCTAAAACAAGGCTTTTATAACTTTAAGTATGTGTATTTAAGTCCAGATGGAGAATTTGACACTGGATATGTAAGCGGAAATCACGATATAACAGAAAATGAATACACCATACTTATTTATTATAGAGATATTGGAGCTCGTTTTGACCGATTAATTGGTGTTGGTAGCGCTAATTCAAGAAATATAATCAATTAAATATAAATGTTTTCAAAAGCTTAACACTCCTTAAATAAACCTTATCATACTAAGCTTTATAATCTTGTTAAATTATTTATATTTGAAGTGAATTCAAAAAAACAGTATAAAATATGGGAAAAGGATTTTTTCACGTACCGCCAGCAGTTAACGAACCCGTTAAATCATATGCACCAGGAACTACAGAACGCGACGCAGTTTTAAACACTTACCGCGAAATGTGGGAACAGCAAATTGAAATACCATTATATATTAATGGTAAAGAAATAAAATCTGGGAATACAAAAGAGATTCGCCCACCACACGACCATCATCATGTGGTTGGAAAATACCATACTGCAGAAAAAAAACATGTAGATGAAGCAATTGAAACTGCATTAGCAGCAAGAAAAGCTTGGGCAGATTTACCTTGGGAGCAACGTGCTGCTGTATTTCTGAAAGCAGCCGAATTAGTTGCTGGGCCTTATCGCTACAAACTAAATGCAGCGACCATGATAGGGCAATCTAAAAATATTTATCAAGCTGAAATTGACGCAGCTTGTGAGTTAGCAGACTTCTTACGTTTCAACGTAGAATATATGTCTCAAATTTACGACGACCAACCCGAATCTGATGCTAGCGCTTGGAATAGAGTTGAACATCGACCACTTGAAGGATTCATTTATGCCATTACTCCATTTAATTTTACTGCCATAGCTGGAAATTTACCAACAAGTGCTGCTATGATGGGTAATGTTGCGGTTTGGAAACCAAGTGACAGCCAAATGTATTCTGCGCAAGTAGTTATGGATGTATTTAAAGAAGCTGGTGTACCCGATGGCGTTATTAACATGATTGTAGGTGACCCAGAAATGATTACCGATACTATTTTAGCTCATCCAGATTTTGCAGGTGTTCACTATACTGGTAGTACTTCTGTATTTAAGGGAATTTGGTCTAAAATTGGAAAAAACATTAATAATTACAAGACTTACCCGCGTATTGTTGGAGAAACAGGCGGTAAAGATTTTATAGTTGCTCACGAATCTGCTGATCCTAAAATGGTAGCTACTGCCCTAGGACGCGGTGCTTTCGAATTTCAAGGACAAAAATGTTCTGCTGCTTCACGGTCGTATATTCCAAAAAGTTTATGGCCTAAAGTAAAAGATTTTTTAATTAAAGATGTACAATCTTTCAAAATGGGATCGCCTGAAGATATGCGTAATTTTATTACTGCCGTTATTCACGAAGGATCCTTTAATAAACTAGCTAAATACATCGACCAGGCTAAAGCTGCAGATGATGCTGAAATTATTGTAGGTGGTAACTACGATAAATCTAAAGGATGGTTTGTTGAACCAACGGTTATTGTAACCACCAATCCAAAATACGAAACCATGGAAACTGAATTATTCGGTCCTGTGTTGACGATTTACGTATATGAAGACGAAAAGTACGAAGAAACCTTGCATTTAGTAGATGAAACAAGTGAATATGCCTTAACGGGTTCTATTATTTCTACAGATCGTTATGCTGCAACGCTAGCTACTAAAATTTTAGAAAATGCAGCAGGTAACTTCTACATTAACGATAAATGTACAGGTGCAGTTGTAGGTAGACAACCTTTCGGTGGCGCTAGAAATAGTGGTACAAACGATAAAGCTGGATCGAAGTTGAATTTATTACGTTGGGTTTCTCAACGCTTAATTAAAGAAACTTTTGTCCCTGCAACCGATTATCGATACCCGTTTATGGGAGAGTAGTCTAATCTCAAAATAAATCTTAAAAAGCCTAACTAGATTAAATTTTAGTCAGGCTTTTTTATTGTTAATATTCAAAAACTCTATTAGTCTTAAAAACCCATATAAAACTTAATAGTATTCTTCATTTAGATAAAAAAGAATCATTTGTAAAGGTCTAATAAGTTATGTAATATATAAAATATGTTTTTTTATGGTGTTTTTAGTTTAAATAAAAAAAGCTACCCCTTTAAACTGAAGTAGCTTTTTAATTTATTGAAAACTGGTTTTTTTAATCAATAATAATTTTTTGAGTTCTCAAACCACCTGTTGTTTCAATTTTCAACAAGTAAATACCACTATTTAAAGATGTTACATTAATTTTACCATCGATAAAATTAGCATCTGTTTTTCTTCCTAATAAATCAAATAAACCAACGCTTTTTAATTCAAGAGACAAAGGCAAATCAATGTTTAATGATTCTTTCACCGGATTAGGGTAAACAGAAATTTGTGAAAGTGCAAAATTATCTGTATTAAGTGTTGTCTCTCCAATTAAATTAAGAATCAAGTGGTTGTCTGGAAAGTTTATTGCAGCAAAAGTACCAGGGCTTGTTAAACCACAAGCTGTAGAAGTTAAATAACTTGGCGAATCTTGCCCTGCATCGTTAGCCCCAATTCTAAAATCGTAATTGTTTGGAGGTCCTGGGTTAGCAACAATATCAACTGCTACAATTAATTCGGTTGAAGCATCAACTACAACAGGCGAATCAAACATTACTTCAAACAATACACCATCATCAGCAGCAGATACATCAAAGGTTTTTGATGCAACTTCAGTTAATGTTCCAGCTGGAAAAGCTTGATCAGATGTAAATAATCTTACGGTATTGGTAACAGTAGGGTTAGATCCAGCAACATCAGTAAATTCAGCAACAAATGCGATTCCCATTGCATCAAAATCTCCACTAAATCCAAAATCTGAAGGTGTGTAAGTTCGATAAAAAACATTATCCGATATACCTTCGTCTCCTGTGTTAGGCTGTTGATCAGGGTTAGATGCACAAGCAACCGTACCAGTATCAGAATCTTGACTCACAGAGTGAGACAAAGTTTGTTGTGCATACATACCCATTGTAAATAGGAATGAAGCAATTAAAAAAGTAGTTTTTTTCATGGTAAATTATTTAAGTTCGATTCAAAAATAAACATATTTTTAAATTAAACGCACTTATTATAGATATTTGTAATATTTATGTTAATAAGATACACTATTCAGCATTAAATAAAGATGTTTTAAATTTAAACTCAAACCTTAAGATTTTAATAGCACACAATCTTTTGTTAACTTTCAACAGATCATAAATATTAATCTTCTTAGATTTTAATTTACAACATTCAAAACCCTGCAAGGATAAAAATCCTTGCAGGGTTTTCATGAATTTATAACTGGAATTATTGCAACTACTAAACTACTGGCTCCGCGTACAAATCAAAATCGGCTGCATCGGTTATTCTTACTTTGGTAAAATCACCAGTTTTAATGTAGTGTTGGGTAGCATCAACTAAAACTTCATTATCTACATCGGGAGAGTCAAATTCGGTTCTTCCTACAAAATAGTTACCTTCTTTTCTATCGAACACACAGGTAAACTCCTTCCCTATTTTTTCTTGATTTTGTTCCCATGAAATCTGCGATTGAATTTCCATAATTTCGTTGGCGCGTTGCATTTTTACATCTTCAGGCACATCGTCTTCTAAGTTGTATGCATGTGTATTTTCTTCATGCGAATAGGTAAAACAACCCAAACGCTCAAATCGCATTTCTTGCACCCAAGCTTTTAATTCCTGAAAATCTTCTTCTGTTTCCCCAGGATAACCAACAATTAAAGTAGTTCTAATGGCCATTCCAGGAACTTTCTCTCTAAATTTATAAAGTAAATCGGTTGTTTTTTTGTGGTTGGTTCCCCGTCGCATCGATTTCAATAACTTATCCGAAATATGCTGTAACGGGATGTCGATATAATTACAGACTTTAGGTTCTTCGCGAATTACATCTAACACATCTTCTGGAAAACCAGTTGGAAAAGCATAATGCAATCTAATCCATTCAATACCTTCTACTTTTACCAAGTTTTGAAGCAACTCAGCTAGATTTCTTTTTTTGTATAAATCGAGACCATAGTAGGTTAAATCTTGCGCAATTAAGATGAGTTCTTTTACACCATTAGCAGCTAATTTTTTAGTCTCTTCTACTAATTCTTCAATGGGTTTAGACTTATGTCCGCCGCGCATTAAGGGAATTGCACAAAACGAACATGGACGGTCGCAACCCTCTGCAATTTTTAAGTACGCATAATTTTTAGGTGTGGTAGTTAAACGTTCGCCAATCAATTCATGTTTGTAATCGGCTCCCAAAGCTTTCAATAAAGCAGGTAATTCGGTAGTGCCAAAATATTGGTCTACCGTAGGAATTTCTTTTTGTAAGTCTGGCTTGTAGCGTTCAGACAAACAACCTGTTACAAAAACTTTATCGACCAAGCCATCTTCTTTTTGTTGTACAAAATCTAAAATGGTATTTACAGATTCTTCCTTTGCATTATCAATAAAACCGCAGGTATTCACCACCACAATATTACCTTCTTGCTCGTGTACAACTTCTTTGTTGTTAGCTTTCAGTTGACCCATCAAGACTTCAGAGTCGTAAATGTTTTTACTGCAACCTAAAGTTACTACATTAATTTTATTTTTCTTTAAAGACTTTGTACGCATAGCAAAATTTTGGTTGGCAAAGATACAATCTAAACTTCAATTAAATTCTTAATTAATACTTGATTATTAGGGCGTTCCCTTACATCAAAAAAGTAAGGTCAGGCTATCTCTTCAAGTACGCAGTAAAAGGCAAGTTTTATGGTATAAATATAGCTTCGTGAAGTCGCTATTTTTATACACAACAACTAAATCCTTTTACTTTGCGGGCTTTCTGTTCTATCCTTAACGCAGATTTCAACTACCCATAAGCTGTTAGTAAGCAATCCACCCCATCGGTAAACATATGAAAAAGTAAACCGATAAAAATCAAACGCAGAATTTTCTGCTTAACAAATACAGCTCCCAAAAGATAAACCACAATTGCTGGATAAGAATGAAAAGTATGGAAACCAATACTGCATCGGTCAGGATCAAAAATAGGATTTGCCCAGAGATGATCTACATCTACCAACATCGTGGCCAATAAAATTAAATAAGCTTTTTTCCAATTTGATGGCCAGTATAAATAGGCAATTATAGCAATAGCAGCAAAATGTAAAAAGTAATGTATTATTGGTTGAAACATGTTAAATTCTAAAAAAAATGTAATAAAAATTGATCATGTACTTCTACATTTTAAAAACTGCTTTCATATTTAATTAATGTAAAAATCATCTTACTAAAAATAGATGTCAGAGTAGAAATTTTATGAAAGGCAACTCCCGTTTCAATTAAATAATTAATAATAGTTAAAGTAAAAATAAACATAAATACAAATTAGGTAAGCCTTGTATGCAAACTTTTTTAAAACTTAAAGTAAAAATATACCGAATAGTTGATGTAGTTTTGCAGATTATAAAATTAACTGAAAATGAAAGTTTCATGTTAAATTATTTTACACAGAAAAGAGCCTGTTATAACTCTTAAAAAAACAAATAAAAAATAAAAATGAAGAATTTTAAAAAATTAGTATTGATCTTTATTGTTTTGGCTTCTTTTCAATTTCAAGCACAAGACAAAAAGGTAGCAGTTGTTTCCTTTTCAACGAATAAAGTAATTGGAGTTTCTGATTTGGAACTTAACGACCTTAAGATTTTGGCAGATAAAATATTCGATTTACAAAACGACCCAAATTTCAACCTAAGCCCTGTTTTAGAAAAATATCATACAGCATTTTTCGATAAATATTCCAAAAACTTCCCATTCCAGTTATTAGCTGAAGAAAATGTAATAAACAATCAAGCTTATATAGATTTTCAGCCTAAGTTCCCTGACACAGATACTAGCGTTAATGGAATTATTAATTACGATGGATATAAATACATTTACGAAGGAATTATTGGAAAATATAATGAAGAAGGAATGGCTAAACTATTTAGTAATGAAGCAGATGGAGTGCTTTTTACAAATATTTATTTTGGTTTAGTAAAAGGTTTCGGTATCGGATCAAATGCCACTGTAAAAATGAGAGCTTTTGTGCGTATAGCACTTTACGATAAAACAGGGAAAAAAGTATGGGTAATTAATGAAGCTGAAAATTCAAAGAAAACAACTGTAATGGTAAAGGGTATTCCAGTACTAGATCCTAAAAAAATAACTCCTATGTGTGAGAGCGCACTAGATGAATTAATGAAAGACTTAGACAAACGTTTAAAAAAAATAACCAAAAAATCAAAATCACTTTAATGTATTTTGAATTCAATAATTAAATGCAAACAAAAAAACGCCATCTACGGGCGTTTTTTTTAGTTTATTTAATTTATTGGCTAATCTAAATCAAATCGTATTCCAAATTGAATGTTGTGGGCATCCACTAGGTTGTCGGTAAACATGGGGTTTAAATTATATTGTGCATAAAAAGAAAAGTCGTTCCAGCCAACATAAGCGCTTAAACCATATAATAAATTAGTAGTATTAAAATCGTCTCTAATACGTTCTTTTACGCGCTGACCCGAGTCGTTAGTGTACTTAAGTTTATTGGTGTTTAATAAGTTAATACCTAAAAAACCACCCAAACCTACTTTAAAATCGTGGTCTGCATAAAATCGATTTCCCTTGCTATTGGTTTTTATGCCATTGCTACCTATTTGCAAATGCAATGGAAAAATTAAATTATCCATTCTAAACTTGTTTTTTCGTAAATTAAAATCGAATTCTTCAATAGTGGTTTGGTCACCATCTATAGCAAAAACATTGTTCCCTTCGGGTTTTAAACCATTAAATTGAAAAGAAAATCCATATTTAACACTTAAGGCACCTACATTTTTAAAAATACGAGTTTCACGGGCATAACCAATTTCAAAAGTTCTGCTGCCACCAAAACGGATTCCAGAATTGCTTAAAGAATTTCCGTCAGAAATGCTGTTATTGAAACCAACCGCTAAAACTAAAGCATCTGAGCTACGCGAACCTTTTATTTTCTTCACATTATTTGTTGCTAAGTTTTCAGGTTGCGTTGGAGCATCTGGTGTTGCTGGCAAAGGCGGAGATGGTGGAGTTGGCGCATTAACAATTTCTTCTTTTCGATCTTCAAATTGCTGTTGGCGGATGGCTTTCAATTCTTCTCGAGCTTTTAATAACTCTTCTCTTTTGGTTATTACTTCGTTTCGCTTCGCTTTTAAAGTTGCATACTCTTCGTGGTCACTGAGTTGAAAATCTTCAAACACATTGCCTAAAACTTCTAAAACATTAAACAAACTTTCAAGATCCTGCGTAGGCAAGTCTATTTCTAGTTCTTCAAAATCAATCTCCGAAAAATCTAAAGGATAATTGTTTCGCTTCATGTAAAGCGTGTACGAATCTACAATTTTATTTAAATCGTTTATGTTTTTTGCAGCCAGTTCAGAAGCTTCTAACTTTAATACTTTTGCTTCTTCTTTTGTTAATTCGTTAGCTTCAAGTTGTTCATTTACTTGTTTAATTTTTTGTTTCAAGGCTTCTTTTTCATAATCTTCAATGCGTTGTAATAGCGCTTCGTAATCTGCTTTCTCCGTTTCATTAAACTGTATATTTTCTGTTAATTGCGCATAAGCTGTTGCGCATTTCAATGAAAAAAGTATCATAAAAAAGGAGACAATAAGTAATTTGGTTTTCATCTTGTTAGTTTTAAAATTAGACATCGTTTAGTTTGTAGATGCTTGCATCTATTATTTAGGTGAAATAATTATTGAAATTTATTTTAAGCTTGCTAAGGCAGATTCTAAATTTTGTACATTATTTTTCACAAATTGCCACACTTTGTTTTGAAGCTTTTGTTCTGAAATATCATGCTCTACATCTGCCAATAAATCGCTGGCTTTAGCAAATTGATACAGCTCGTTATAAGTTGTATTTTTAATAAGTAATTGGGCTTCTGCTAGTAAAACTTCTGCTTCTTCTGCAGGCCTAAGTTTTTTGTTTGTATTGGAAGTGGAATCTAACTCTGCTTCTACTTCTGCTAATAGTTGATGCGCCTTATCTTGAATGAAAGCATCTTCATTTTTGTTTATTAAGCCAATTTTTTCAGCTGAAGCTATGGGCTTTTGTATTGCAAAATTTGTTTTATGAACTGATTTTTCTACTGCAAGGATGTTATTTTTTTGTTTAGATTCTTCATTTTTCAATGAAACTTGACTTTCAATAATTACGGGTTGAATAGTAAATTCACTTGGATAAATCACATCTTGTTTATCTAGTTTATTTTCTTCAACTAAGTTCGACTCCACCTCAGATGGTGTTGAAAAATCTGGAAAACTAATAAAAACAACAAATCCTATTAAACTCGCGGCAACTAAACTAATAATGAACTTCTTTTTAAGTTGAAATTGACTCTTTTTTTCTAAACCAGCTTCAACTGCTAACCAAGCTTCGTCAGAAGGTTGTATGCTGCTATTTCGCAGTTGACTTTTCCAATTATCTTGCTTTTTCATTTTGTTTTAATTTTGTAGTTACTGCATTTGCCACCCATTTTCTAGCTTTAAACAATTGCGATTTAGAAGTGTTTTCAGAAATAGATAAAAGCTGAGCAATCTCTTTATGTTTGTAGCTTTCAATTTCGTATAGCACAAAAATGAGTTTATAACCCGAAGGTAATTCGTCTATAATTTCTTGTGCTTTTTCAATTTTGTCTAAATTCATTTCAACTTCTGGCTGATTTAAAGCTTCGTGCAATCTAAAATCGTCTATCGGGAATTCTACTTTTTTCTGGCTGCGTAAAAAATCAATGCTTTCCCTTAGCATTATTTTTCGTAGCCAA
Organism: Psychroflexus salis; assembly: GCF_014640175.1. Lineage (GTDB taxonomy): Bacteria > Bacteroidota > Bacteroidia > Flavobacteriales > Flavobacteriaceae > Psychroflexus > Psychroflexus salis. The sequence goes on from NZ_BMGL01000006.1 coordinate 135,733, forward strand.
CCTTCAAAACTTCCTTCAAATTTGAATTTATTTAATTGTGCAAATGCTTTTAAAAAGCCTTTAGACATTACATCTTCTGCAAAATGCAAATCTTTAACGTACATGCGGCATAGTCCTAACATTTTTGGTGAAAAGCATTTATATAATTGAAATTGTGCTCGCCTATCGTTTTTTAAGCAAGCTTCAATTAAGCTTTTCTGTTGCTGATGTAAGTCTATTATTTTCATTTTTTCTGATAGGCTTCTATTACATAGACGGAAAAGTTTTTAAAATGGTTGCCTGGATTGTATGTTTTTCATAAAAAAACCTGACCAAAGATCGTCAGGTTTTTGTATAATTAATTGATTTACAATATTTAATTCTGAATAAAGTCGATTAAAATTTTATTCAATTCTTTATAATGCGTAAAGGTTAAGCCGTGTGGAGCATCCTTAATAATTTCAAATTTTGCATCTTTAATAATTCCAGCAGCTTTTTTTCCAGATACATCAATAGGTACAATTTCATCATCATCGCCATGCACTACTAAGGTAGGAATGTCAAATTTCTCACAATCTGCTCTAAAATCAGTTTTCCCAAAAGCATCAACACAATCTAAAGTAGCTTTTTTTGAAGCCGAACAAGCCACATACCAATTGTAGTTTACTTGGGCTTGACTTACCCTTTCTTCATTTTTAGTTAAATTGACAAAGTTTTTACCAAATTCTTCAAAAAATCCTGCTCGGTCTTTAGAAATACCTTCTTTCATACCATCAAAAACAGAAGCATCAAACGCATCTGGATTATCTTCAGTCTTCATCATAAATGGAACTACAGAAGAAATTAAAATGGCTTTTGAAAGGCGTTTAGTACCATATTTTCCAATATAGCGAGCAACTTCTCCACCACCCATAGAGAAACCAGCAAGAATAATATTATTCAATTCTAAGCCTTCAATTAAATCGTTTAAATCTATTGCTAAATCGTTATAAGTATAACCATTCCATGGCTTAGAACTCTCACCAAAACCACGTCTATCGTAAGTAATAGCGCGAAAACCAGCATCTACAAGATGAGCAATTTGTTGTTCCCACATGGCAAAATTAAGCGGCCAACCATGAATTAAAATAATGGGTTGTCCATTGCCATAATCATTATAAGCCAATTGAACTGATGAGCCTTTTTCAATGCTTGTCGTTTTTAAATAATTCATATAAAAGCTAATTTTTAATTCTGTTTAAAAATAAAAAATAATCGTGGCATAGGATATAATTAATACCCAAATTTTGAAAGTAAAAAAGAAGGACAACGCATAGGCTTTCTTGTTTTACTATCAACAAAAACCAAGGTTGTTGTTGCTTCTACTAATAACTGTTTAGTTTCTAAATTGTAAATTTTATAGGTAAAAATAATTCGCACATTCGGTTTTTCTTTCAACAGTGTTTCAACTTTTAGTGTATCGCCAAATTTAGCAGATGCCAAATAAGAGATTTGTAAGTTATAAACTGGAAGCATAACACCTTGTTCTTCCATTTTTTGGTAGTGTAAACCAAACTGATTGAGCCAATCTAACCTACCAAGTTCTAAATATTGAGGATAAATGCCATGATGAACCACTCCCATTTGGTCGGTTTCTGCATAGCGGACTTCTATTTTAGTTTTAGTTAATTTCGTCATTTTTAAAATGTTAAATTGATGTAAACAATTTTTTTGTAGTATGCACAAAAAAAACTAGAAATTCAATAGCAAATAAATTTTTTATTACACAATTTGTTCACATATTTGTCATCGCAAAAAAAGCAACTTGCTTTCTGTAATTAATTATAATAGTACTTAAATTTATGTCTAAAACTGCGGAAACGGTATGGAACAATTGTCTCAAATTCATTGAAGACAACATTTCTCCGCAAGCCTATAAAACTTGGTTCGAGCCAGTAATAGCCGTAAAATTACAAGAAAATTCTTTAAGTATTCAAGTGCCTTCTAAATTCTTTTACGAATGGTTAGAAGAGCATTATTTTAATTTATTAAAAGTTGCTTTAACCAAAGAAATTGGTAAGGGCGCTAAATTATTGTACATCATAAAGATGGAAAATAAAGCGGGTAGCTCACAATCTTTTACAGAAAAAATACCAAGTTCACATCGCGGCAGAGTTTCCTCACAAGATGTTAACGTAAAGTTATCTTCTAAGAATCCGGAATTAAAAAATCCTTTTGTAATCCCTGGAATTAAAAACTTAAAAATCGATTCGCAGCTTAATGCTAATTACAACTTCGATAATTTCTTAGAAGGTGAATCGAATAGATTAGCGCGTTCGGCTGGAAAAGCTATTGCTAATAAACCAGGTGGTACATCCTTTAACCCATTACTCGTTTTTGGTGGAAGTGGTTTAGGAAAAACACACTTAGCCCACGCTATAGGAGTCGATATTAAAGAAAAATATCCCGATAAAACAGTATTGTATATTTCAGCAGAAAAGTTCACCCAACAATATATTGATTCGGCTATAAAGCGAAAAAATTTAAACGACTTTATTCATTTTTATCAGCTAATTGATGTGTTAATTGTAGATGATATTCAACTTTTGTCAGGAAAAATGAAAACACAAGAAGCATTTTTTCATATTTTCAATCATTTACACCAAAATGGTAAGCAAGTTATTTTAACTAGCGACAAGGCACCAGTTGATATGCAAGAAATTGAACAACGCTTGTTATCTCGTTTTAAATGGGGGCTTTCTGCTGAATTGCAAGTTCCTGATTATTATACACGTAGAAAAATAATTGAAAGCAAGCTCTACAGAGATGGTGTAGAAATGCCCGAAGAAATTATCGATTTTGTGGCACGAAGCATAAAAACAAATATACGTGAATTAGAGGGTGCAATTATTTCATTAATCGCTCATTCTTCTTTTAGTAAAACTGAAGTTGACCTTAACCTAGCTCAACGTATAGTTTCCAATTTTGTGCGCAAAACCAAAAAAGATGTTTCTATAGATCAAATTCAGAAAGTAGTGAGCAGTTATTTTAATATGGATATTGAAACTCTTCAATCTAAAACTCGCAAGCGCCATATTGTACAAGCTCGACAAATCGCCATGTATTTTGCTAAAAAAATGACTAAATCTTCTTTAGCCAGCATAGGTAAACAAATTGGTAGTAGAGATCATGCTACAGTCTTACATGCTTGCAAAACCGTAGACAATTTACAAAGTACAGACAAAGAATTCAAAAAATACGTAGAAGATTTGAGTTCTAAGTTGAAATACTAAATTCAATGAATCAGACAAAAGTATTGATGGTTTGCTTAGGAAATATTTGCCGCTCACCTTTAGCGGAAGGAATTTTAAAAAGTAAATTGAATACAGATAATTTCGAAGTAGATTCAGCTGGAACTTCTGCTACTCATGCAGGTGAATTACCCGACTCACGCTCTATAAAAGTTGCACAACAAAATCAAATAGATATTAGTAATCAGCGTTCAAGACCTTTTAATAAAAATGATTTTGATGAATTTGATTTAATTTATGTTATGGATCAACAAAATTACAGCAATGTAGTTTCGCTTGCTAAAACCGAAGAACATCGAAAAAAAGTAAGCTTAATTTTGAATACAATCCACCCTAAAACAGATGCAGAAGTACCTGATCCTTATTATGGTGGCCAAAATGGATTTAAAAATGTTTTTTCTATGTTAAACGAAGCTTGCAAAGAAATAGCTAACCAACTTCAAAACAATGGCGACGCATAATCAAGAATTTCAAAAAGGTAGATTATTTTTAATTCCATCGCTTTTAGGTGAGCAACCACCATTAGAAGTTTTACCCCTATCTATTCGAAAAAAAATAAATGACATTAACATTTTTATAGCTGAAAATGAAAAAGTTACCAGAGCCTTTATCAAAAAAATTGTGCCTGGTAAGTCTCAATCAGATTTGCATTTTTTTTCGCTGAATAAATTTACTCAACCCTTAGAAATTCCGAGTTTTTTAGAGCCTTGTAAAGAAGGAAAAGACATTGGTTTGGTTTCCGATGCTGGTTGCCCTGGTGTGGCAGACCCCGGTTCTCAAATTGTTAAATTGGCTCATGAAAACTTAATAAAAGTTATTCCTTTAGTTGGGCCATCTTCTATACTATTAGCCCTGATGGCAAGTGGAATGAATGGACAAAATTTTGCGTTTAATGGCTATTTACCAATCGACAAATCCGAATGTAAAAGCAAAATTAAACAACTCGAAAAACGCTCTATAAAGGAACAACAAGCTCAAATTTTTATTGAAACTCCATACAGAAATGAACAGCTTTTAGAGCTTCTATTAAAAACATTATATCCAGAAACCAATTTATGCATTGCTTGCGAACTTACTCTTGCTAGCGAATACATTCAAACCAAAAAAAGTGCAGATTGGAAAAAAACTAAGTTAGACCTTCACAAAAAACCTTGTATCTTTATTATACAACAATAATTTAGCATTAAATTAGTTTTTAAACTTATCGCATTGTAATAGACTAATTTATATTTGCGCAAAAATTGAATATCAAGAAATTTAGTTACGTATTGCTTATTTTTTGGTTATCCTTCGGTTTTGTTAATGCACAAGATTTTTCCTTAACGGGAAAAGTTTTTAATAACGAAAACAAAGAGCCAATCTTAGGAGCAAACCTTATTGTTAAAAACACCAAATTTGCTGGCGTTACTAATTTTAATGGTAAATTCGAAATTCAACTTCCTAAAGGAGTTTACGAAATTGAATTTTCTTATTTGGGTTTCGAAAACCAAATAAAAACACTTGAAATCTCTAAAGACACCAATTTTGATATTTATTTAGTTCCAAGCGAAGAACAACTAGATGAAGTTTTGGTACAAGAAAATATTGAAAAAACAGAAATTCGAAGTGCAAGCATGAGCGTTAGCAAACTCACCAGCAAAACCATTAAACAAATTCCGGTTGTGCTAGGTGAAGCAGACGTTATTCGTTCTTTAATACAATTACCTGGCATATCGAATACTGGCGAAGGCGCTTCAGGCTTTAACGTTCGTGGTGGAAGCGCAGGACAAAATTTAGTTCTAGTAGACGAAGCTACCATTTTCAATTCTTCGCATTTATTTGGTTTATTTTCAGTTTTTAATCCAGATGCTATTAAAAATGTAAGCTTATTCAAAGGTGGTATCCCTGCAAATTTTGGTGGAAGAGTTGCATCTGTTCTTGATATTGAACAACGCCGTGGTAATACTCAAAAGTTTAAAGGAGAAGCCAATATAGGTGTAGTATCGAGTAAATTACTGCTGGAAGGTCCGATACAAAAAGATAAAAGTAGTTTTTTAATAAGCGGTAGAAGCTCTTACGCCCACTTGTTTCTTAAGTTAGCAGACAATCCCAATTCAGCTTATTTTTACGATGTAAATGCTAAATTTAATTTCAAGTTGAACAAAAATAATATCATTTCTACTTCTGCTTACTACGGTAGAGATGTTTTCGATATCAGCGATAACTTTATTAACACCTATGGAAGTAGTTTTATTTCCACTCGATGGAATCATGTATTTAACGAAAGTACTTTTAGTAACTTACATTTTATAGTAAACGATTATATCTACGATTTAGAAATTAATACAGCTGAATTTGTTTTTGAAACAGGTTTGAATAATTTCAATTTAAAATACGATGTAAATCAGCAAATCAACAACCAATTTACCTTAAAATATGGAATCGATTCATTTTATCATGAATTTAATCCGGGGGTAATAAAACCTAATAATCCTAATTCTGGTGTAAATTTACGTGTATTAGACAAAAAATTTGCAATCGAAAATGCTTTTTATCTTGGAGCAGAACACAATTTAACAAAAGATATTCAGTTAGAATATGGGCTTCGATTAAGTAGTTTTTATCGACTTGGTCAAAAAGGTTTTGCTTCTTACGAAAATAACGAACCCGTGTTTTATAACACCTCTATTGGTATTTATGAAGAAGCCCCAATTACTGCTCGAGAAAACATTTCTAAAAGTAATAGCATAAAAAGTTATCATAATTTAGAACCGCGCTTTTCGGTAGCTTACAGTTTAAACAACAATCAATCTTTTAAATTAGGATACCATAGAATGGTTCAAAACCTGCATTTAATATCCAACACTTCTGCCCCAACACCCTTCGACATTTGGGCACCAAGTGGTCCATATTTGCAGCCACAGAAAGCAGACCAATTAGCCATTGGGTATTTTCAAAATTTTAAAGAAGAAGCGTACTCGCTCGAAACAGAAGTTTACTATAAAAAAGTCCAAAACAGTTTCGATTTTATAAATGGCGCCAATTTAATTGCCAATAATAATATTGAGCGGGTTTTACTTAATGGTGAAGGTAGAGCTTATGGATGGGAATTTTTATTGAAAAAGAATACGGGTAAATTAACAGGCTGGATTGCTTACACCCTATCCAGAACCGAACAACGCACACCCGGAAGAACTCCAAGTGAACCAGGAATTAACAATGGCGAGTGGTATTTAAATAATTTCGATAAAACACACGATTTAAGTATAGTTGCCAATTATCAATTCAATAAAAAATGGTCCTTTAACGCAAGTTTTGTCGTACAAACCGGATTACCTGTTAATTTTCCAGTGGGTCAATACCAATTCCAAGATTTAACAATTCCCGTATATGAAGGAAGGAATTTAAACAGATTGCCTACTTTTCATAGATTAGATATTTCAGCTACCTTAATTCCATCTAAAAATGAAAATCGAGATTGGAAAACTTCTTGGTCTTTTGGTATTTACAATGTGTATAATCGAATGAATGCTGCAGCAATTAACTTTAGGCAAAATCAAGAAACAGGAGCAAACGAAGCTGTTCGACTTTCAATTTTTGGGGCAGTACCATCAGTTTCTTATAATATAAAATTTTAAGATGAAAGCAATTCAATTAGTTAGTCTTTTCTTAGTTTTCAGCCTTTGTACTTCATGCTTAGATGTAGTTGAAGTAGATTTAGAAGAAGCTACTCCAAGAACGGTAATCGATGCAACAATAAAATGGGAATACCCCAACGAAAGTAACAAACAGCTTATTCAAATAAGTGAAACGCGTAACTTTTTTGAAGATGAAATTACTTGGATTAGTAATGCAAATGTTGAAATTACGAATGCAAATAGCCAAACTTTTATTTTCGAAGAAATTGAACCTGGACAGTACATCACCAACAATTTTATACCCGAATTAAATGCAGATTACCAATTGCAAATACAAGCTAATGGAATTCAATATGAAGCCACAGAGCGATTTGTGAACCCATCGGTAATCGACTCTATTGTACAAGACGATGATGGAGGTTTTACAGGTGGCGAAAAAGAAGTTATTATTTATTTTCTAGATAATCCGGAGGAAGAAAATTATTATCTAGCGCGTTTTAATACCGAATTTTTAGCTTTTCCAGAAGTAGATATACAGTCTGATGAATTTAATAATGGCAATCGTATGTCGTTTAGCTTTGCTGACGAAGATTTAAAAACTGGAGATAAAGTAGAAATAGAATTTTACTCGATTAGTAAAGCTTATTACAATTTTTTATTTCGTTTGTTATTACAATCTGGTTCGGCAGGTGGCCCATTTCAAGCGCAACCTGCAACTGTTCGCGGAAACATAATCAATTCAGATAATTTTGATGATTTTCCATTTGGTTATTTTAGTTTGTCTACATTTGAAAAAGTTAGCGTTACAATAGAATAATGGGAGACTTCGAAAAAATAACCGAGCAAGATTCACTTTACAGCAATTTAGAACATATGCCAATAGGCGAATGTATTTCTGCTATAAATACAGAAGATCAAAAAGTTGCCTTAGCTGTAAAAAAAGCACTTCCACAAATTGAAAAATTAATTGAAGTAGTGGTCCATCAATTAAAAAAAGGTGGAAGATTATTTTATATTGGTGCTGGTACAAGTGGAAGGTTAGGAATTTTAGATGCAAGTGAATGCCCTCCTACTTTTGGTGTTTCGTCAGAACTTATTCAAGGAATAATAGCAGGTGGAAACAAAGCCATTCGTAAAGCCGTTGAAAACGCAGAAGATAACACAAACCAAGCTTGGAAAGATTTACAAAAACATCAAATTAGCTCAAAAGATGTTGTCATTGGCATTGCAGCTTCAGGAACAACTCCTTACGTAATTGGTGGCATTCAACAAGCTAGAGCTAATCAACTTAAAACGGGCTGCATTACGTGTAATCCTAAAAGTCCTTTAGTAGTATCTACAGAATTCCCTATTGAAGTAAAGGTAGGACCTGAGTTTGTAACGGGTAGTTCAAGAATGAAAGCTGGCACGGCACAGAAAATGATTCTTAATATGATAAGCACTACAGCTATGATTCAATTAGGAAGAGTTAAAGGCAACAAAATGGTAGATATGCAATTGAGCAACTACAAGCTTAACCAACGTGCAATCGAAATGTTAATGGGAATTAAAAATATTAGTTCTACAGAAGCTGAATTGCTTCTAAAAAGGCATGGTAGTGTAAGAAAAGCTTTAGAAAATGAATAAAAAAAAAGAAGTTTTAGGGAAAGGCGTTCGTTATTTAGCCATTTCGCTTCCGCTATGTTTTATTGGTCCTTCTGTAGTATTTAGTGCATTTAATAACCAAGACAAGTTTTTATTTATCCCTGTGTTAATTATTGGAATAGCTGTTTTAATTGGAGCCGGTTATTGCATTTTCAAAGGAATAAAAACTGTAATGCAAGCCCTTTTCGATAACTAGAGTTGCAAAATTTTAGTGAAATGTTTTTTGAGAAGTATTAATCTTCACCAGAACCATCTCCGTTACCATCACCATCACCCGGTAGCTCATCATCACCTGGAACTTCTATTTCTATAACTTCAATAAATCGAACATCTTCAAAAATACCTTCAGTCATTTGAATATCTTCTCCCAAACCAACAAATTCGGATAAAGTTCCTGAAAATGTACCTGAGATTATTCCAATTTCTTCATTATAACTAGAAATGGTCAACTCTCCAGATGTTGCTATATAAAAAGTCTGTGCACTGGTGTTATTGGGCACATAAGTAAGAATTAATTCTTCACTAGTGTTAGAAAGTGTATAAGTTCCAACAGTTGGATTGCTTATGTTAATGCTCAATTCTGCATTCCCTTTTTTACCAGACAATTCAAGTGCTTCTTCTTGTATTGCTGTTATTTCTTCAGCTACATAAAGTGTTTCATTTAAACGAACTTGAAAAGTTGCATCTCCATTAGGATCAAAAACATCGTTGATATCTTCGCCAAAACCACCATCTAGTGGCTCGTTATCGCAACTGATAAAAAATAAGGTAGAAACAAATAAGAATGAAAAAATATATTTAGGCATAAGTATAACGATTTAATGGGCGTAAACTTAATTAATTTAATTTAAATACGAGTACGCTTAGGAATACGGATTAATAAAAAAATTCCTACAATAAAAAAAACAACTAAAAATATAACTGAATTACGCATACTATCAGTTAGTTGGCTAATTAATCCAAAAATAGACATCCCTACAACAATTCCAATTTTTTCGGTTACATCGTAAAAACTAAAAAATGATGTAGTGTCTTTTGTATTAGGTAATAATTTGGCATATGTAGAGCGCGAAAGCGATTGAATGGCTCCCATAACTAATCCCACAAAAAAAGCAGCTAAATAAAAATCGGTTGGCGATTTCATAAAAAAAGCGTAAATACAAATACAGGCCCAAATACAGTTAATTACAATTAAAGTGAAAATATTACCGAATTTTCTTGCCAATTTCGCTGCTAAATAAGCCCCACCAATAGCAACTATTTGAATAAGAAGTATACTAATTATAAGTCCACTAGTTTCATCCTGACCAGACCAGTTAATTTCTTCCATTCCAAAATAGGTAGCAATTAACATAATGGTTTGTACAGCCATACTATATACAAAAAAAGCTCCTAAAAACTGTTGCAATGTCGGAATGCTTTTAATGTTGACAAAAACTTGTTTTATTTCCTTAAAACCATTCAGGAAAATTTCTTTAGAATAGGCATTCTTTTTAAAACTTTTAGGTAAATAGGCATACGTGTATTGACTAAAACCTATCCACCAAATACCAGTTAGCACAAACGAAATTCGTGTTGGTTGAGCATTGCTATCGAAACCAAAGTAATCGTATCCCATAATCATGCTTAAACAAATTAAAAGCAAAATAACGCTTCCAATATACCCTAAGCTAAATCCAAAAGCACTAGCTTGATCTTGTTGATCTTTAAAAGCTATATCTGGCAAATACGAATTGTAAAACACAATACTTCCCCAAAAGCCAATTAAACCAAAGAAATAGAACAACAAACCGATTTCAATATGTTCTAGGGTAAACCAATATAAACCGATACATGAAATTGCGCCTAAGTAATTGAAGAATTTCATGTAAATACGTTTGTTCCCAATATAATCTGCTATTCCAGAAAGCAGCGGACTTAAAATAGAAATACAAACAAAAGCAAAAGCCGTAATATAACTAATGAGTGAATCGTTATTTATATTAAAACCCAGAAAATCAACTTGATCGTTAATTACTTCTCCGGCTTCATTTTTTACCAAAGTAAGGGCTCCGTAAAATATAGGAAAAATAGCAGATGAAATAACTAAACTGTATACTGAATTTGCCCAATCGTAAAAAGCCCAAGCTTTAATTAGCTTGGGATGACCTTTAGGCAAGACAGTTTCTTTTTTATTAATCACTAATCGGAGTATTTGGTTTAAATTTAGTTACTCCAAACTTCTTAGCTTCTTCTTTTGCTAGGCTAGACATGCGGTTTAAATTTTCAATTCTATTTTCAGTTGAAGGATGTGTACTTAAAAACTCAGGTGGTTTATTACCGCCGCTAGCTTGATCCATTCGTTTCCACAATTCTGAGCCTTCATCAGGATCATAACCCGCAATGGCCATTAATTTAAGGCCAATCTCATCGGCTTCTGTTTCATGTTTTCTACTAAAAGGAAGCATCCCTAAATATTGAGAACCAAGACCATAGGCCAAATTGAAATACTCTTGCTGTTGTTGATCTTCAGAAAAAATAGCTCCACCAACCACACCTAAACTTTGTTGTAATGTACTAGCGCTCATTCGCTGTTGTCCATGATTAGCAAGCGCATGCGCAACTTCGTGTCCCATAATGGTTGCTATTCCATTTTCGTTAGCTGCAACTGGTAAAATACCTGTATAAAAAGCTACTTTTCCACCTGGCATAGCCCAGGCATTAACAGTATTTTCATCGATTAGTACAAATTCCCATTTGTAGTTATCAGTATAATTCTTGTATCCATTCGCATCAAGCCATTGTTCTGCTGCTTGTGCAATTTCGTTACCAATTCGTTTAATCATTTCTGCTCTAGGTGTTTCTGTAATAATTGTACTTTGTTCTTTTACTTGTTCATACTGCTGAAAAGACATAGGTAATATTTGATTATTTGGCACGATGGCCATTGTTTTATTACCTGTAAAAGGATTAGTAGCACAATTGGAAACAAAAATGAAAACGAAAACACTAAGAATTATTTTGGCTTGAGATGTTTTAAACATAAAATTAATTTTAAACAAATTTACATGTTTCTTTGTTGTATGCATTAACTCGTCTAAGATAATTTTTATCTGTAGAAGTCTTTACAAAAACCAAACAGATAATTTAAACTTCTTTTTAGAATTGAGTCGGACTTTAATCTATACATTTACAAAAAAGGCACACTTTTTGAAAAATATTATTTATGAAAAAATTAATTGTACTTTTTACCTTATTTAGCTTGGCTTGTAATACTACTGCACAGCAAGAAAAACAAACCCAAACAGAGAAAAAATTTGAAGTTGAAAAATCTGAACAAGAATGGAAATCCGAGCTCAGCGAAATGGAGTTTCAGGTTTTAAGAAAAGCGGCAACCGAACGAGCGTTTAGCAGTTCATTAAACAATATAAAAAAGGCAGGAACCTTTGTCTGTGCAGCTTGTGAAAATCCGTTGTATAAAACAAAAGACAAGTTTAATAGCGGTACAGGATGGCCTAGTTTTGATCGAGCCATCGAAGGTAGCCTTGCTTATTCTTCAGACCGAAAACTCGGTTACAAACGCGATGAAGCTTTGTGTGGTAAATGTGGTGGACATTTAGGCCATATTTTTGAAGATGGCCCAAGAGAAACCACAGGAATGCGACACTGCATTAACGGTGTAGCCTTGAAATTTGTTCCAGATGAAAAAGAAAAATAAACTATGAAATTATCTAATAAAGAATGGAAACAGAAGTTAAGCGAAGAACAATTTAAAATTCTTCGAGAAGCTTCAACAGAACGGCCTTTTACAGGCAAATACAACATGCACTTTGAAGATGGAACCTACAAATGTGCTGGATGCAATACACCTTTATTTGCAAGCGAAACTAAATTTGACAGCAGTTGTGGCTGGCCAAGTTTTGATGAAGCCATTGAAGGAAGTATTGAATACAAACAAGATCGAACACTGGGAATGCTCAGAACTGAAATTTTATGTACCAACTGCGGCGGACACTTAGGCCACGTTTTTGATGACGGCCCAACTGCAACTGGCAAACGATACTGCGTTAATTCGCTTAGTTTAAATTTTAACTCAAACCCTTAACCTTATGAAAAAAATTGGAACTTTACTTTTATGCTTGTTTTTTATAGCAGCATGTACAGACGATGTTGGCCCTCCAGGACCACAAGGACCACAAGGACCAGCTGGTATAAATATTTTAGGGAATATTTTTGAAGTTACTGTAAATTTTACATCGCAAAATAATTATGGTACATTAATTGACTTTCCTCAAGAAATTGAAGTTTTTGAAACCGATGTAGTACTGGTTTATTTATTAGAAGATGTAATTCCCGACTCAACTGGACCTATTGATGTTTGGTCTTTGTTACCTAGAACTTTTTATCTAGATGATGGAAGTCAAGTTGCGTATAATTTTACCCATACGTTTTTAGATGTAGAATTGTTTTTAGCGGGAAACACTAATTTTTCAACTTTAGGAAGCGCATTTACACTCGATCAAACTTTTAGAATTGCAGTAGTTCCTGCCGAATTTGCTGAAAATCCTGATATAAATGTAGCTGACATGCAAGAAGTTGTTCAAGTTTTAGCATCGCAGCAAGATGACTTTAACATTCAAAAACTAGAATAAACTTGATTTATAAAAAAACCATATTTTAAGCCATTTCATCTTTAGAAATGGCTTTTTTTTTTGCAATTTTGTTAACTCAGTTTACATTAACAATGCTTAATTTCACAAAAAAAATACCACATGAAAAATATTATATTTTGCCTACCTATACTATTGTTTACTGTGTTAGCCTGCGCTCAAAAAGATGAAAATATTGTTGAAGTTGAACAAGATTACGAATATGAAGTAATTACAGATCAATTAGAAATAACATGGGGAATCGACTTTTTTAATGATGGAAGCTTTTTGGCAACCGAAAAAGAAGGAAAATTATACCATTACAAAAATGGAAACTTAAATGAAGTAGGTAATGTTCCTGAAATTATGTTGAAAGGACAAGGCGGATTAATGGACGTTAAAATACATCCTGACTTTAAAAACAATCAATTTATTTATTTGAGTTTTGCAGAACAGGGAAATAAAGATGGTGTAGGCAACACGAAAATTATACGTGCTAAATTTACTGGAAATCAACTAAACGATATTATCCAAATTTACAAAGCTTCACCAGATTCAAATAAGCCTTACCATTTTGGAAGTAGAGTAGAATTTGATAATGATGGATATTTATATTTTTCAGTTGGAGACCGAGGTAATCGCGACGAGAATCCACAGGACATAAAACGAGATGGCGGAAAAATTTATCGCTTGAATGATGATGGAAGCATTCCTGAAAACAATCCTTTTGTAAATGAAGCCAATGCGAAGAAAGCTGTTTATTCGTATGGACACCGAAATCCACAAGGAATGGAATTAAATCCCTTTACAGGAAAAATATGGGTGCACGAACACGGCCCAAAAGGCGGTGATGAAATTAACATAATTCATGCTGGAAAAAATTATGGGTGGCCTGTAATTAGTTATGGAATAAATTACGACGGCACAAGTTTTACAGATGAAACTTCCAAACCTGGCATGGAGCAACCTATTTACTATTGGGTTCCATCGATTGCTCCAAGTGGAATGACCTTTGTAACTTCAGATTTATATCCCGAACTGAAAGGAAATTTACTAGTAGGTTCCCTTAAATTTTTATATTTAGAACATTGTATTCTTGAAAATAACAAGGTTGTAAAACGAGAACGCTTACTTAAAAATATAGGTAGAGTTCGCAGCATAAAGCAAAGCCCAGATGGTTACTTGTATGCTGGTGTAGAAGGTTTAGGAATTGTGAAAATTCTTCCTAAATCTTAAAATTCGCAATAAATTCAACCCTAGAATAATTGTAAATTAAAAAAGGATTTTTTTAAGATTCATCAATAAAATGCATTTTTATTAATAAAAATGCATTTTTTAGTTTGCAGAGCTTCATTTAGCTATTGATTATGTAAGTTAAATATTGTATTTTCGCAAGACTTAAAAAAGATGTTATGCCAGATATTTCCCCTAAAAAAGATGAACTTTCGTTTGAAGATTTCAAAAAAGAAGTGCTTCAAGATTATACTATTGCAGTAATCAGTAGAGAATGTAGTTTGTTAGGAAGACGTGAAGTTTTAACTGGAAAAGCAAAGTTCGGAATTTTTGGTGACGGAAAAGAAGTACCTCAACTTGCTTGGGCTAAGTCTTTTAAAAATGGAGATTTTAGATCGGGTTATTACCGCGATCAAACCTTTATGATGGCTATTGGCAAATTAAGTATAGAAGAATTTTTTGCTGGATTGTATGCTAATACAGACATTCAACAAGAACCAATGTCGGCTGGTAGGCAAATGGGCGGTCATTTTATGACACATTCTTTAAATGAAGATGGCAGTTGGAAAAACCTTACAGAACAAAAAAATTCGAGTGCAGATATTTCTCCTACAGCAGGACAAATGCCTAGGCTACTTGGGTTAGCACAAGCATCAAAAGTGTATCGTGCTGAAAAAAATATAGATAGTACATTATTTTCGAACAACGGAAATGAAATTGCTTGGGGAACAATCGGCAATGCCAGTACTAGTGAAGGTTTATTTTGGGAAACCATCAATGCAGCTGGTGTTTTACAAGTCCCGATGGTAATTAACGTTTGGGACGATGATTATGGAATTTCAGTTCATGCCAAACACCAAACTACCAAAGAAAATATTTCAGAAATCTTAAAAGGATTTCAACGTGAAGAAGGAACTAATGGTTTCGAAATTTTAAAGGTTAAAGGTTGGGATTATCCAAGTTTGATTGAAGCTTACCAAAAAGCAGAAAAATTTGCTAGAGAAGAACATGTTCCTGTTCTAATTCACGTAGTAGAATTAACCCAACCACAAGGACATTCTACCTCAGGTTCACACGAACGTTACAAAAGCAAAGAACGCTTAGAATGGGAAAAAGAAAACGATTGCAACTTCAAAATGCGCCAGTGGATTTTAGATCACGGCATGGCTACAGAAGAAGATTTATCGCAACTGGAAAAAGACATTAAAAAACAAGTGCGAGATGGAAAAAAAGCAGCTTGGACGGCCTTCGGAAAACAAGCAAAACAAGAAAACAAAGAAGCAATTGCTTTGCTTACCGATTTAGCTAATGCAAGCGAAAACAAAGCTTTTATTCAACCACTTGTCAACGAATTAAAAGAAAACACTGAACCACTTAAATCGGTTGTAATTGCTACAGCTCGTAAAGCATTGCGTTTTGTGCGTAACGAAAATATAGAACCTAAAACTAAATTAATCAATTGGATAACTGATTTTAAAAATAGAATTCAGCCACAATACAGTAGTAACCTTCAAAGTGAAAGCAAATGGAAGGCTACCAACATTGAAGCTATAGATCCAATTTACGATACCGATGCGAAAGAAGTAGATGCACGCATGATTTTACGCGACAACTTCGATAAAATATTTGAAAACAAACCTAAAGCTTTGATATTTGGAGAAGATTCTGGTGAAATTGGTGATGTAAACCAAGGCTTAGAAGGCTTACAAGAAAAATACGGTTCCATACGTGTCGCCGATACTGGAATTAGAGAAGCTACTATTTTAGGTCAAGGAATTGGAATGGCATTACGTGGCTTAAGACCCATTGCCGAAATTCAATACTTAGATTATATTTTGTATGCTCTGCAAATTATGAGTGATGATTTAGCAACTACCGCATACAGAACTGCTGGAAAACAAAAGGCACCTTTAATTGTACGTACGCGAGGACACCGATTAGAAGGAATTTGGCACTCAGGCTCACCCATGGGTGGTGTGTTGAATTTAATTCGTGGCGTGCATGTCTTAGTTCCAAGAAATATGACCAAAGCAGCTGGTTTTTACAATACTTTATTAGCTAGTGACGAACCAGGCTTAATCGTTGAATGTTTAAATGGTTATCGTTTAAAAGAGAAAATGCCTTCAAATTTAGGAGAATTTAAAACCGCTATTGGCCAAGTTGAAACCATTCGCGAAGGAAGCGATATTACTTTAGTTTCCTACGGTTCAACTTTACGAATTGTTTTGCAAGCCGCAAATGAATTACAAGAACTGGGAATTGATGCAGAAGTAATCGATGTACAGTCTTTAGTTCCATTCGATTTGAATCACGACATTGTAAAAAGCGTAGCAAAAACCAATCGTTTAATGGTGATTGATGAAGATGTTCCTGGTGGCGCTTCAGCTTATATTTTACAAAAAATTATAGACGAGCAAAATGCATATATGCATTTAGATAGCAAACCACAATGTTTAACTGCAAAGGCGCATCGACCAGCTTATGGCACAGATGGAGATTACTTTTCAAAACCTTCATCTGATGATGTTTTTGAACAAGTTTATGCGATTATGCACGAATTTAAACCCAGTCGGTTTCCTAAGTTAATGTAATCATTTATTGAAGCATATAAGGCGATGCTTATATCCAATCTAAACGAGAAGATTCAATTTTGTAAAGCATAAAATTAAATAACTTTAAGCTTTCTTGGTATGGTAAATAAGAAATAGAAATATTTCCAGATGCTGTGTATATCAATAGGTCAGAATGATCATTTCTTCGCTGAAAAATACTCCTTTTTAGTTGAACAGATTGTATTTTGTGCAAAGCTACATATTCAAGTTTTGTATGAATAGATCCCGAGCCTATTTGCAAAA
This sequence comes from Psychroflexus salis, assembly GCF_014640175.1. Classification (GTDB taxonomy): domain Bacteria; phylum Bacteroidota; class Bacteroidia; order Flavobacteriales; family Flavobacteriaceae; genus Psychroflexus; species Psychroflexus salis. Next base: position 152,979 of record NZ_BMGL01000006.1, read on the forward strand.
CATCATCATTTAAACCAATAAAACTCTTTTTAACAATTTTGTAATTTAAGAAAGAAAAGCCTATTAATATTAAAAGTGCAAATGCTATTGCAGCAAATATTGAAAACAATAAATATCCTGCAATTCCAAAGCCTAATACCACAGGAAGCTGTCGCCAAAACAAAACAATCATGTAACGAAAACTCGTGTGCACATATACAAAATTCTGCTGCAAATTTAAATCGAAAATCGCTTCAAAAAACTCTTTAAATTGTTCTGAAGTTATTCCTACTAAACCAATTTTTTGCTTCTCTGTAATTTCAGATGCAGATGCTTGGCTTACAAAAACTTTATTAATTTTAAAAAGACGAAGAATTGGATTGTGTTCAAAACTAACAACTTGTGTCTTATTTTTCTTAATAACTTGATTTACTTTTTTAAATAAACCATATTCAACTTCAAAATTGTTTTTTATGCGAACAACCTTTAAATTAAAGTATTTAATTACTTCTAGGGAAACGGTTAACAAAAAAACTAAGGAAATTAACACAAATGCTACTAAAGCAATAAAACTTAAAGTTTCGGGCAAACGATTTACCAAATCTTCATTGAAATCAACTTCAATAAACCTACTTAAAATATCATTTACAAAGTTGCTTATGCTACCAATAAAAACTGCAAGTAAGCCAAGGCCTTTAAGGTAGTTTGAGCTTAAACCTACCTTTAAAAGTTTACCAAATGAAAGATGTAATAAGGTTGATGTGGATTGTGACGAAGTTTTACTTTCGATGTCCTTGTGGTGGTGGTGATCTTGATTTTTATCAGCTACAACTTTAGCATCGTCTAAAACATCTTTAACATCTTCTAACAAAGCATTTTTTAATTGTTTTGCGGTAGTTTGGCTTAAGGCTTTAATTTTAATTTCAGAAGCACTTTCGCCAGCTGTTTCAATTTGAAACCCTACTACTCCAAATACTTGTTGCAAAATGTTTTGCTGGAGATTAATATTTTGAATTCGGTGAAAAGGAATTTCAACTTTACTGCGCTTAATTACTCCTTTTTGAACAATAAAGGCTTTTTGTTGAATTTGAAATTGGTATTTTAAATAGGATAAATACGAAAATATAAATTGTAGAATAACCAATACAATAATACCAGCCACTAAATAAACAGAATAATTTTCCCTGAAATTTTCACTTAAAAAAGGGGCAAACAGAGCATAAAAAAAACGCTTAAACTGCTTAGCTACATCTGCAAAAAATATAAGGAAAATCCCATTTACAGATTGCCGTTGAGGTTGAGAAAAATCCTGTTTACTCATCTTTATCTTCACTTACCTGCAAAACTTTAGCTTTCAATTTTTCAGCGGTTTGCAAGTCCAATCCATTAATTACTAGGTCTCCGCTTGAAGCACCAGCCGTAAATAATTTCAACGAATATAAATTTAGCAGACGTAAAATTGGTCCTTGTTTAATTTCTACGTGTTGTATACGCTTAAAAGGAATAACGGTTTCTTTAAAAAAGAAAAAGCCTTTTTGAAAAATAATATCCAACTCACGAACACCAAATTTTCGTTTAGGAAATCCTTTGAAAGTTTCAATTGCTGTAAATAATAGGATAACTAAAAATAAAGCAGATGCAATTTTTAATATTATCCTCGGAAATTCTTCAATAAAAAAATAAAAACCAGTAATTAATCCTACAAAGAAAAAAACCAATAATAAAAAATTAAACCACAATACATACTGGTATTTTTTAGCAATAGGTACTAATTTAGCTTTCGAAAAATCGGGTAATTCTTTAACTGGAACCGATAAATTAGAAAACTCGATTGATGTATTCATATAATATTAAAATTGAGCATCTACTCGCTCTCCATTTTCATATTTACCTACAAAAGCATCTTTAAAGTTAAGCTGCTTTACTACTTTACGCAATTCTTCAGCTTCAGCTTCAGTTTCAAAAACACCTAAAGTAAATAAATTAAAATCTTGGTAATTAGCATTGCGAACAATATTGTAACTATCTGAACTTAAGCGTGTGTTAAACTTTTTAAAAGCACCTAATTGAACCGCGTAAAATGCATTCAAGTCCAAAGGATGACTTGTATGTTGTGCAGCTAAATCTTTTTCTAGTTGTGCAATTGAAGCTTTATAATTTTCAATTTCAGATTTTTTTACGACTACTTCATCTGCCGCCAGGCTATTGGTTTCAATACCTAATGTTTCAGGTGAATTAAAAAAGATAACTAAACTTATAATGAGCAGAACAAGGCAAATTATAAATCCAATTAAAAAGCCTTTCTTTTTGGTTTTAGCATCTTCAACATCTTCTTGAAGTTGCTTTTGATTAGCTTGTGTAGCTTTCAAGTTTTTCTCAGCTTTTGAAGCTTTGTCTTTTAATTTTTGTAATTCTTCTTCGGTTAAAACAGGCATATGAACTGGATTAGGTTAAAAGAGTAAAGTTAAGAAATTATTTAACTATTTGATTAAAATGCAATTACATGTAGATAAAATTTATTAAACTAACTTAAGATAAGATAGTAAACAGTCTTTTAAACATAAAGCTGATTCCACTCTATTACGGAATCCATTTCACCTTGCTAAAATCGGGTTTACGTTTCTCTAAAAATGCGTTTCTACCTTCTTTGGCTTCTTCGGTCATATAAGCTAATCGTGTAGCTTCACCAGCAAAAACTTGCTGTCCTACCATTCCATCGTCTGTGGCATTAAAAGCAAACTTCAACATTTTTATAGATGTTGGCGATTTGGCTAAAATTTCCATTGCCCAATTAAATGCTTCTTCTTCTAGTTTTTCATGTGGAATTACGGCATTCACCATTCCCATTTCAAAAGCTTCTTGAGCAGAATAGTTTCTGCCTAAAAAGAAAATTTCTCTAGCGCGCTTCTGCCCTACCATTTTAGCCAAATAAGCTGAGCCATAGCCGCCATCAAAACTAGTTACATCTGCATCAGTTTGCTTAAAGATAGCGTGTTCTTTACTAGCTAAAGTTAAATCGCAAACCGTATGTAGCGAATGTCCGCCACCAACTGCCCAGCCCGGCACAACAGCAATTACTACTTTTGGCATAAACCGAATTAAGCGTTGCACTTCTAAAATGTTTAATCTCGGCATGCCATCATCGTCTACATAGCCTTGAAAGCCACGAGCATTTTGGTCGCCACCACTACAAAAGGAATATATACCATCTTTAGGCGATGGTCCTTCAGCTGAAAGTAATACCACGCCAATATTTACATCTTCTCTCGCATCGAGTAAGGCTTCAAAAAGTTCGCCTACCGTTTTTGGGCGAAAGGCGTTTCGCACTTCGGGGCGATTAAAAGCGATTCGCGCTACACCACCTGATTTTTTATAGGTAATATCTTGGTATTCTTTAACGATTTTCCAGTTCATTTGTAAATTTATTATTTTTTATAAAGTAGAATTTTCTGTATCATAACTTAAAGATTTAACAACGAAATCTTCTTCATCTTCATCGTAAATAGTGCATTCGTCAATAGGCCCAACATACAGATGAAGCGACATGCTTCTGCCTTTGGCAATATTATGAAGCGAATGGTAACCTAATTTATCGTTCATATAAGACAAGCCTTCTTTTTCCATGATCAATTCATTTTTAAATGAAAGTTCATCGTTGTAATTGAAGCGTTTTTCATGTAATTTTCCCTTCGCCAAATAAACCCAACACTCTTCTCCACCATGGCAGTGTATATCGGTTACTTGTCCTTCTTCCCAACAAAGCAACAAGAGTTCATAATCATCCGTGCGGTCAATGCAATTTCTGGTATATGAAGTTGAATCCCACGTTGCAAATTCAGCCAAATCGGATTCCGAAATTTGCAAATATGAAACAATGCGTTTAAAATCTTTGTTTTTACATTTGGGTAAAATGCTTAATAAGTCAGAGAGTGAATTGATGTTTTGCAAAATAAAAGCTTTTAAAATGATCAAAAAATCAGGACTAAAGCCCAATAATTTCAATATTTTCGTAAATATAAATTCATTACCATAGTTATGCAAGAAGACTTGAGCTTATTTCATGAAATCGCTGAAAAATTATTTACTGAAGAAGAGAAAAATCCCGTTGTTAGACCTATTCCACCTGATGAAGTTTACGATGAATTTAATTTGCATTTAGATGAAGATGGAATAACTGAAAATGAATTTGCTGAACTGATTGAAAAAGTGGTTTTAAACACGCCAAGAACTTCTTCTAAATTATTTTTTAATCAACTTTTTGGTGGCAGAAATACCAAAGCAACTTTAGGCGAATTATTAGCTGTTTTGTTGAATACGAGCATGTATACTTACAAAGTGGGTGGACCACAAGTGGGAATAGAAAAAGCACTTTTAAGTGAAATTTGTAATTTAATTAATTATCCTAAAAACGCAGGTGGCACTTTTGCTCCTGGCGGGTCGATGAGTAATTTTATGGCCTTATTAATGGCAAGAGATGTTGCCAATCAGCATATTAAAACGGAGGGCGTTCACCAAAAAATGACTTTATATACTTCAGCTGAATCGCACTACTCTATTCAAAAAAATGCAAGTTTTGCTGGCGTGGGAACTCAACAAATTAGAAGCATACAAACCGATGAGTTTGGAAAAATGATTCCAGCTGAATTTGAAAAACAAGTACAACAAGATATGGCCGATGGATTTTTACCATTCTTTGTTAACATCACCGCTGGAACTACAGTTTTAGGGGCATTTGACGAAATTGAAAGCTTAGATGCCATCGCTAAAAAATACAAAATTTGGAGTCATGTAGATGGTGCGTATTGTGGTGCTGTTTTGTTTAGTGAAAAATATAAACACTTGATAAAAGGAGTTGAAAACGTAGATTCGTTTAGTTTTAATGCGCATAAAATGTTAAACACGCCTTTAAGTAGTTCCATCATTGTTACGAAAAACCGATATAATCTACATCATTCTTTTGCCTGCGATGCCAATTATTTATACCAAACAGATGGAGATGATTTTAACTTAGGAAAAACATCGCTACAATGTGGCAGAAGAAACGATGCGTTGAAGTATTGGTGCTTATGGAAATCGATAGGTACTAGAGGTTTAGCGAAAATGGTTAATCATCAATTTGCTTTGGCTGAAACCGCTCGAAACTATATAAAAGAAAATGATGATTATACTTTGTATAGTTACGACGATTCTATTTCAATTTGCTTTAATTACAAAGATATCGATCCAAAGGTATTGTGCAATTTACTATACGAAGAAGCCAAGCTAATGGTAGGTTATGGTCATTTCGATGGAGTTGATTTTATTCGTTTGGTCACTATTAATAGTAATAATACAGATGAAGAAATTGAAAACTTTTTTAAAGTTCTAGAGAAATTTGCAAAATAATTAAAAGCTGAGTAAGTTTAGCTTTGATTATGATTTTAAATTTATTCCGCTAATTCCGAAATCCTTAAATTTCACCTATTAACAAGAAAGCTATCATTAGGCAATTAAGCTAGTTTATTCTTTCCATTTAATGTTGCACCCCATACTCGGTTTTTGATTTTTTGGTGGTGATTGATTATTTCTAATAGCGTCCAAAGCTTCACGAATATTTCTTCCTGAAATCGGCACACCATTTTTTGGTCTAGAATCGTCTAACTGTCCACGGTAAAAAAGTTGGTTTTCTTCATCAAAAACATAAAAATCTGGAGTGCAAGCTGCTTTATAAGCTCTTGCTACGCTTTGATCTTCATCGTATAAATAAGGAAAAGGATAATTTAATTTTCGAGCATACTCAAACATTTTATCAGGATGATCTTCGGGGTAATTCTCCACATCATTACTAGATATAGCCACAAAACCAAAACCCAAAATTCGGTAATCGTTAGCTAAGCGAACAATTTCTTCGTTTACATGCTTAACGTATGGACAATGGTTACAAATAAACATAACCACAGTTCCTTTTTCTCCACGAATAGCTTTAAAAGTATAAAATTCTCTACTTAATGTATCTTTTAATTGAAAGTCGGGAGCTTCAATACCTAACTCCAACATGTTTGAAGGTGTAAGTGACATATTTTTTTGAAGCTAATTTACATTAATATGTAAAATAAGAAGCTGTTTTTAAGCAAATTTATCGGCTGCAAAATCCAAGCAATATTGCTTAATCATTTCACGTACTTTTCTAAATTCTTCCAACACTTCATCTTCACTTCCTTTGGCTTTAGCTGGGTCTGGGAAATTATAGTGCAAGCGCTCTCCTTTTCCGATAAACAAAGGACATTTTTCTTTGGCATGATCGCAAACCGTGATGATGTAATCAAATTCAATAGCTTTGTATTCATCTAAGTGATTAGAAGTATGATTAGACAAATCAATTTCTTCTTCCTTCATTAATTCAATGGCTTTTGGATTTACGCCATGCGTTTCTACACCAGCACTATACACTTCAACTAAATCTGCTAAATAAGTTTTTAGGAAACCATGTGCTATTTGACTTCTACAGCTGTTTCCTGTACATAAAATTAAGATTTTTTTCATTTTGAATATTGTTTAATATCGCCATTTATTGGCAATGGCTACTAGAGATAACATAATAGGTACTTCAATTAAAACACCTACCACAGTAGCTAAAGATGCACCCGAATTTAATCCGAACAAGGAAATTGCTACGGCAACCGCTAACTCAAAAAAATTACTAGCACCAATCATAGCAGAAGGCGCACAAACCTTATGTTTCAATTTTATATAGCGACCTAAAAACCACGTAATAAAAAAGATAAAATAAGTTTGAATGGTGAGTGGTACAGCAATTAGCAAAATATGAAAGGGGTTATTTAAAATTTTATCGCCTTGAAAAGCGAATAAAAGTACTAAAGTGGTAATTAAAGCAACCATAGAAACGGACTTCAACTTCGCAATAAAAACTTGGGTAAACCATTCTTTACCTTTAGATTTAATAAATAAATTGCTGGACAAATAACCTGCAACTAAAGGAATAACAACAAAAATCAAAACAGAATACAACAAAGTGTCGTATGGAATTTCAATATTTGTGACGCCCAACAAAAAACGAACAATGGGAATAAAAAGCACCAATAAAATTAAATCGTTTAACGAAACTTGCACTAAGGTATAATTGGCATCGCCCTTTGTTAAATACGACCAAACAAACACCATGGCAGTACAAGGAGCAGCTCCCAAAATAATGGCTCCAGCAATATATTGTTCGGCTTCTTCTGGATGTAGATAAGCTTGAAAAACTTGGTCGAAAAACAACCAAGCAAAAAAGGCCATCGTAAAAGGTTTTACTAACCAATTAATAACGATGGTTAATCCTAATCCTTTAGAATTTTGCTTTACATTTTTTAAAGAAGAAAAATCAATTTGTACCATCATGGGGTAAATCATCATCCAAACCAAAATGGCTACAGGAATATTGACTTTTGCAATTTCTAATTCACTTAAAAATTGAATAGAGTTACCTGCAATGCTTCCTATAGCTATACCAGCTATTATGCCTAAAGCTACCCAAACACTTAAATATTTTTCGAATGTTCCCATTTTAGCAGCAACCAGAATTTGGAGTACAGGCTTGCATTTTAGCTTGTAATTCAGAAAGCTTCATTTTGGGTTTCTTTTTTGGCATTTTATTTTCAGGAATACCACAACTATCTTTGGCTAAACAATCGGTTAAAGTAGTTTGTAAAATGAATTTTCCATCGGCAAAATCTAAATGATATTTCCCTATGGTATTGCCTTGGTATTCTACTTCCACTTCTAAATCTTCACTAATTCCAAGTTTTTCTTCAGAAAGTAAGATGATATTTTTCAACTTTTTAGGCTCCAAACGATGATCTACATCTTCGGCTGTCCACAATTGAAAATTGACTGCTTTTTCATTTCGAATTGTTCCACCACAATCGATAAAATCACGTTGAACCAAACCGACTTCAGTTACATGAAAATGATGTGGAACTGTTTCACCATCTGGCAAATTAAAGATAAGTTGATTTACTTTTTCTAGATGTTGTTTTATTTCTTTTAATTTCATTATTAAATATTTTAACAGCACAAAGATTTCAATGCTGCTTCTTGATTTATAAAATTTCCGATACTTTTTCTAAATTCATTCCATTGGTCAACATCTAAACAGTAACATGTAGACGGACCTTGAATCGTACCTTGAATTAAACCTGCTTTTTTCAAGGCTAACAAATGCTGACTTACAGTAGATTGCGCCAGTCCTAAATCCTGAACAAAATCTCCACAAACACAAGTTTCAGTTTGAAGCAAACGATTAATGATGGTTATTCTCGCTGGATGTGCCACGGCTTTTGCCAGGTTGGCAATTGCATTAACTTCGTTTGTAAAAAGCTTGGTTTTTGTAGTTCCCATTTCTATAATTTAATGCAAATATAGATATTAATCGTAACATTACGATGAATGATGATTAAAAAAAAGCCTAAATATTAATTTAGGCTTTTTCTCAAACAATTATAAAAATCAAACAAACAACAATTCAAATTATAAATTAAAGCTTAAACTTAGCATGATATTGTTTATAGTGTTTTCTACAAAGGCGCGTTCTTGCAATCCAGTTTGTACAAATTCATCATTTCGCTCCAAGTGCGTTCTTCGCCAAGCTAAATCTAGTGAGGTATTACCAAAACTATACCCTAAACCTAACGAAAATCCGTTGGTATCGCCAATTATAAATCCTTCTGAATATGGACTTTCTGCGTAATGATAACCACTCCTCAAACTCCATAGTCCTATTCTATATTCTCCTCCAAGATTAAAATTATTAGTAGCTTGAAATACTTGGTCTATTTGAGCATTTTCAGTTTGGAAACCGCGAGATGTAAATCGCTGGTTAGAAAAATCCTGATAGGAATAATCCATACTTATAATTCCATTGTTTCCGAATATATAAGCAAAACTAAATGTACCTTTTCCAGGCGATCGGAAGTTGTATGATGGAAACAAGACAAGCGTATCAGGAAATGCACTAATAAATTCATTTCTACTTTGCGAAAAAGTCTCTAAGCCTTGCGAAATTTCATCTTCAATTCTAAACCAAGTTGGCGATTGGTATGCCAACCCAATCCGAACTTGCTCGATGGGTTTGTAAATGGCTCCAAACTGAAATGAAAAACCCGACCCACGCGTTCGCAAATCATTTTCATAATAAACTTCTCGAATATCACCGGTTCCATCATTCGTTTCAAGATAGGATGAAAAACGATCATAATTGACAAAATGAAAATTAAGATTCATCCCCACGTATAATTTTTTAAAAAGTTGACTTCCTAGATTAAATGAAAGCTGTCCATTTAAACCCGATTCTCGAGTAATCATATCGTTAGTAAAAGAAGTCGAATTTATATTGGCTTGATAAGACGAATCATCTAAAGCCGTAGGATCTATTAAAAAAGTTTCGTAGGCTAAATAAGCTTCTTGCGCTGCAAAACCAAACTGCTGACCAAGGTTTCTATATAAACTTGAAAAATTTTGATTATTGGGTATAAAGTTGTTTACAGGAATTTCTTCAGCACGATTTACAAAATAATCGCCAATGGTATTAGCCGTTTCCCCAAAAGCAGCAAACCGAGCATCATGATTAAAGGTTCTATCGTAATTAACACCAAAAGATATTTTATTAACTGAAGAGTTTTCGTTGTTATTTTTATAGACAAAAACCATTCCTGCCTGAGACAAATCAAAATTTCTTCTTCTTGTCTCATCATTTTGAGAAGACAAAGTACCAAAACTGGTTTCAACTTTATTAAAATTTTGATCTAAAGTAAAAGCAGCTTTGTTAGTAATGAAAACCGCAGAACCTGCTGGATTGATTTTTAATGAAGATAAATCTCCTCCTAAAGCTCCAAATGCACCACTCATTCCAACAAAACGGGCTGTCCCTGTTAATTCTTGTCTCGAAAAACGATAAGCATCATTTAAATCTTGTGCTGCTGCACCAAGTGATGCAGCACACAAGAAACTTAAAGTACTATTTTTAATCCAATTCATAATTTCAAAATTAATTTATATTATCGTCTGCCACCAGATCTACTGCTACCTCCACTAGAGCGAGTCCCACCGCTACTTCGGCTACTGCTTGAACTTCGAGTTGAAGTTGACCTTGAACTTGAACGTGTACTAGACGACCTTGCATTGCTATTTCGGCTAGAGCTTCTATTTACTCTGGAAGTTCCATTTGTAGAACGCAATGCACCATTAGTACGCTGTAAGCTTGATGATCTTGAATTTGAATATGCTCTAGCATTTGACCTAGCGTTCACACCGTTAGAATTTCTAACTCGTCTTACATTAGTAGCATTACTTCTGCTTAGTGAACTTCTTGAACTTCGTACGTTGGCTCTTGTAGATCTAACATTTCGCGATGAAGAATTGCCCCGAACATTAGCACTACTTCTCACACCAGAACTTCTACGATCTGAACTTCGTACATTTCTGTTACTTCTAACATTATTGCTACCCCTAACACTTGATGAATTTCGATTACTTCTAACACCAGAATTATTGGCATATGCGTTACGATTATTTCTAAAACCAGCATTGCGGTAACTTCTATTATAAGCATACGATCCATAAAAACCACCTCCATAACCCCATCCAGGGCCATAAAAGCCACCATACCAAGCTGGACCGTACAAACCGCCCCAACCCCATGCTGGACCATAAAAACCACCCCAGCCTAGACCCCATCTTGAGCCATATATTCCGCCCCAGCCCCATCTAGGGCCGTAAAAACCACCCCAATTATTAAAAAATGGGTCGTAAAAGCCGCCGCCCCAACCAGCACCTCCGTAAATATTAACATTAACATTTGAAGCAGTAGTACCCCAACCGCCATTACTCATACCTTGCGATTGACTTGCATATTCGACATAATCTACGTCATCATTATAATAAAAATTAGTATTTTCGGGAAGCGAATTAGTTGAAGATGAGTAATTATCTACATCGGTGAATGATTCGGGCGATGTAGTTTGTCTAGCTTTTTCAATTTGCTCTCCTTGTTCTTTAAAATAATTGGCATAATCAGTATTAGAAGATGCATTAGATTTAGGATTTACATTAGTATTAATTGAAGGCTCAGCTGTTCTTTGGTTAGCTATGCCTACTCGAGATTCGTTATTAGAATAGTTACTTTCTCCGTAAATACCATCATTTGGTGTACTTACGTTTTGAAAAGAACCGCAAGAAGACATAAAAACCACACCTAGGCTTACACCTAGTGTTTTTAATTGAAACTTTAAATTTTTGACTTGCATAACTTGTGGTTTTAAATGTTTAACTTATTACAAATTTACTTAGTTTTGTTGCTCTAAAACTGAAGTATAAATATAGAAACAATATTTGTGCCAAACACACAAAACACTTGCAATGAGTAAAAGCTTAACAAAACGTTCGGAAGATTATTCGAAATGGTACAATGAGCTAGTCGTAAAAGCAGACTTAGCTGAAAATTCGTCCGTACGAGGATCTATGGTTATTAAACCATACGGATATGCCATATGGGAAAAAGTACAAGCACAATTAGACAAAAGGTTTAAAGAAACAGGACATCAAAATGCCTATTTCCCATTATTTGTCCCCAAAAGCTTATTTGAAGCTGAAGAAAAAAATGCTGAAGGCTTTGCTAAAGAATGTGCTGTTGTTACGCACTATCGACTTAAAACCAATCCTGAAGATCCTACTAAATTAATGGTTGATCCTGAAGCGAAGTTGGAAGAAGAATTAATTGTAAGACCAACTTCTGAAGCCATTATCTGGAACACTTATAAAAACTGGATTCAATCCTACCGCGATTTACCAATTTTAATTAATCAATGGGCAAATGTTGTGCGCTGGGAAATGCGAACTCGTTTGTTTTTAAGAACTGCTGAGTTTCTTTGGCAAGAAGGACATACGGCCCATGCCACAAGGCAAGAAGCCATTGAAGAAACAGTACAAATGAATAACATTTATGCTGAATTTGCAGAAGAATTTATGGCCATACCTGTTATTAAAGGCCGAAAATCTGAAAGTGAAAAATTTGCTGGAGCAGAAGAAACTTACTGCATTGAAGCACTTATGCAAGATGGAAAAGCTTTGCAAGCTGGAACATCACACTTTTTAGGGCAAAATTTTGCAAAAGCATTTGATGTTAAGTATACAAACCAAGAAGGCAAACAAGAATTAGTTTGGGCTACAAGTTGGGGAGTTTCAACTCGACTTATGGGCGCACTAATTATGACACATAGCGATGATAAAGGCTTGGTCTTACCTCCTAAATTAGCTCCACACCAAGTGGTAATTGTCCCTATTTATCGCTCTAACGAACAATACAATTCTGTTTGTGAAGTAGCTAAACAAATAAAATTAAATCTAGAAAATGCAGGCGTAAGTGTAAAATTTGATGACCGAGACACTCATAAGCCAGGTTGGAAATTTGCACAGTACGAATTACAAGGCGTTCCACTACGGATTGCTATTGGGCCAAAAGATTTAGAAAAAGGCAGTGTTGAACTTGCAAGAAGAGACACACTTTCTAAAGAGTTTGTGCAACAATCTGAATTAGTGTCAATTGTAAAAGATTTATTGCTCGATATTCAAGATAGCTTATTCTACAAAGCAAAAGCATTTAGAGATGCACACATAACCGAAGTAAATACTTTTGATGAATTTAAAAATGTTTTAAAAGAGAAAGGAGGTTTTATTTCTGCACATTGGGATGGCACTGCAGCAACCGAACAAAAGATAAAAGAATTGACCAAAGCAACAATTAGATGCATACCATCTCATTTTAAAAATGAAGTTGGAAAGTGTATATATTCAGGTGCTTCATCTAACCAACGTGTGTTATTTGCAAAAGCTTATTAATTTTTTTGAATAAAATCTTTGTAGATATGAAATAAAGCTTATTTTTGCATCCGCAAATTAATGGTCCGTTCGTCTAGTGGTTAGGACGCCAGGTTTTCATCCTGGTAACAGGGGTTCGATTCCCCTACGGACTACAATAAATAAACGGTAACTGGTCCGTTCGTCTAGTGGTTAGGACGCCAGGTTTTCATCCTGGTAACAGGGGTTCGATTCCCCTACGGACTACAATAAATCAAATAAAATGGCAAATCATAAGTCGGCATTAAAAAGAATAAGAAGTAACGAAGCTAAGCGCTTAAGAAATCGTTATCAGCATAAAACTACTCGTAGTGCTATTAAGAAATTAAAGCAAGCTGAAACTCAAGACGATGCTAATAAGCAACTTCCAACAGTTATTTCTATGATTGATAAATTAGCAAAGAAAAATATTATTCATAACAATAAAGCTGCTAATTTAAAATCTCAATTAATGAAGCACGTAGCTGCTCTATAATTGATAATCTTATCTACAGCAAAAGCTCCAATAATTGGGGCTTTTTTTGTTGATGAAAAGCCATAACATCTTCAACAAAGACTATTACGTGACTAAATATCCGATTCATTCTCCTTAAATTTGATTTTTAAAAGATAGGGCTTTTAAACAGGCATAGTTTAAAAACTGAATATTAAAATCGATATAACTAACAGATTTAAAACTTTATTGAAGGCTAGGATGGTTTTATTTTTAAGGCTTTTTTGCCATTTAGTTAAGCTCAAAAATCCGTTGTTTTAAGTAAGTTTGCATCCAACAAAAAAAATGGATGATAGACATTAGTGAAAAAACCTTACAAGATTTAGAGTTTCCTACAATTTGTAAGCAACTAGCTGAATTTTGTTTAACTGAAAAAGGAAAAGAAAAAGCGCTGGCTTTGGTGCCTAAAATATCGCATAAACGTTCCTATTTTTCACTTTTACAAACCCAAGAATACAAATCTTCTTCCTGGCAAGAAGTTCGTATTCCTAACCATGGATTCGATAAAATTGATAAAGAATTAGATTTATTAGGAATCGAAAATTCGCGTTTAGAACTCAACAGTTTCAGGAAATTAAAAGAATTATCGATTACAGCTACCACGCTTCAACTTCATTTTGAAAAATATAAAGAAGTTTATCCAATGTTGTATCAAACTTCTTCGAGTATAGAACACACTTTATTTATTCATCAACGTATTGAAGAAGTTGTGAATCGTTTTGGTGAAATTAAAAATGAAGCATCACCATTACTTCAACAAATACGTAAAAACTTAAATAGTGTAAAAAGTAAAATCGGAAGCAGTTTTGCTAGTGCTTTAGGCCGCTACAGCAGTTATGGATATTTAGACGATATTCGCGAAAGCATAGTAGAAAATGTTAGAGTTTTAGCCGTAACTGCCATGCATCGCCGAAAAGTAAAAGGCCGCGTTTTAGGACATTCTAAAACAGGAAGCATTGTTTACATTCAACCAGAAGAAACACAGCATTATGATACGGAATTCAACAATTTACAATACGAAGAACACGAAGAAATTCAACGTATTTTATTGGCTTTAACCGATGCTCTACGTCCTTTTGTAAATGCACTTAACGATTACCAAAAATTTTTAAGTGAGATTGATTTAATTTCTGCTAAAGTAAAATATGCTGAATTATACAATGGGATTCTACCTAAGCTAACTAAGGATAAAGAAATTTACTTAAAAGATGCTTTTCACCCATTGTTACTTATCGATAACAACAAAAAAAACACCAAAACCTATCCGCAAGATATTCGTTTGGATAAGGACAATCAAATTATTGTAATTTCTGGCCCAAATGCAGGAGGAAAAAGCATCACTTTAAAAACAGTTGGCTTAGTGCAATTAATGCTGCACACCGGGATGTTAGTTCCGGTACACGAATATTCAAGGCTTACTTTTTTCGATAAAATTTTAACCGATATTGGCGATAATCAAAGTATTGAAAATCATTTAAGCACCTATAGTTATCGTTTAAAAAACATGCGCAAATTCTTAAAAAAGTGCGATGAAAACACCTTGTTTTTAATCGATGAATTCGGCACAGGAACCGACCCTGAATTGGGAGGTGCTTTAGCTGAAACTTTTTTAGAAGTTTTCTACGAAAAACAATCCTTTGGAATTATTACTACTCACTACGCTAATTTGAAAATGATGGCGAATGAAAACAAAGAAATCGTAAATGCTAATATGATGTTTGATGCCCATTCGCTAGAACCGATATTTAAATTAAAACTAGGTGAAGCAGGAAGTTCGTTTACTTTTGAAGTTGCACAAAAAAATGGTATTCCATATAGCCTAATCAACCGTTCCAAAAAGAAAGTGGAACGCGGTAAAATTCGATTTGACAAAAGCATTGCTAAATTACAAATGGAACGCTCAAAATTGGCTAAAACCAATAGTGAGCTCCAAAACAAAAAACAAGAAGCTGCAGAAGAACAAGAAAAGTTTGACGAAATTAATGCAAGAATTCAAGATAAATTAGAAAAGTATCAAGAATTGTACGATTCCAATCAACGAATGATTAATTTAGGAGAGAAAATTAATAGCATAGGCGAAAAGTATTTCAACTCTAAAAACAAAAAACAACTCATTAGCGACTTTTTAAAGGTAATTGAAAAGGAAAATTCTAAACGTATAAAAGAAACCAAAAAAGAACAACAGCGTAAAAAACGAGAAGAGCATCGTGTAAAACAAGAGCTTTCAAAAAAAGTTGAAAAAATTAGAGAAAAAAAGAAAGTTGAAAAAGAAAAGAAAGCCGAAAAAGAAAAACTACAAGAACAAAAGCCAAAAGTAAAATTGAAACTAAACGATAGTGTGCGAATGGTAGATGGAAAAGCTGTAGGCACCATCAATAAATTTGAAAAAAATAAAGTAGTTGTAAATTACGGGGCATTTACAACCAGCGTTTCAGAAGAACAATTAGAGTTGGTAAAACGAGCAAAATAATGAACGACGAAAAAAAATTACCTGAAGGAAAAATGCTCATCTTATTTGATGGTGTTTGCCATTTTTGCAACGATTCCATTCGATTTATTATGAAAAGAGACCAACATAATTTGTTTTATTTTGCTTCCTTACAAAGCCAATTAGGACAAAAAATGACTAAAGAACGTGGTATAGATACAGAAAAGGTAGATTCTATAATTTTAATTGACCCAGGGAATGCCTATTACATCAAATCTACTGCAGCTCTGGAAATTACTAAAAAACTTACAGGCTTATGGCCTATACTAAGTGTTTTTCTGTATTTACCTGAAGGATTTAGAAATTGGTTTTACGATTTTGTAGCTAAAAACCGCTACGATTGGTTTGGAAAAATGGATGCTTGCCCCATGCCAAGCCCAGAAGAGCAGGATCGATTTTTAGATACCTAAGATTTCGCCGCTCTTACAAACTGAAAGAAACCTATCTTTGCAAAAAATTGAATTTGAAATATTTTATTCAACTTTCTTATTTTGGTAAAAACTACTGTGGATGGCAAATTCAACCAGACCAAGCTAGCATACAAGAAACATTAAACGAAAAAATTAATGTAGCGCTTCAAGAAAAAGTTGAATTGGTGGGTTCAGGAAGAACCGATACTGGCGTTCATGCTAAAAATTACATTGCTCATTTTACTTGTACAACATCAATAGGAAACATGCAGCAATTTATTTTTAAACTCAACACTTTACTCCCAAAAGATATTGCAATTCATAATTGCTGGCCAGTTTCAGAAGATGCCCATGCTCGATTTTCGGCCATTAGTCGAAGCTATTCATATTGGCTAACTCAAGAAAAAAATCCATTTTTAATCGACCAAGCTTATTACGTAAAACGAAAAGTAGATATAAAATTAATGAATCTAGCTGCTAAAGAACTTAAAAATTACCGTAACTTTAAGGCTTTTAGCAAGGTAAAAACACAAGTTTATACCTATAATTGTGAGATTTACTACGCAAATTGGAAAGAGCTAGACAATGGGGTTTTAGAATTCAATATTTCTGCAAATCGATTTTTAAGAAATATGGTTCGTGCCATTGTTGGAACTTTAATTGATGTGGGGTTAAAAAAAATAAGTATTTCAGATTTTAAAAAAATAATCGAAAGTAAAGAACGTGCTAAGGCTGGAAAATCGGTTCCAGCTAAAGCTCTGTGCTTAAATTACATACAATATCCAAAAGAATTAATGCCGCATGAGTAAAACAAAAACAGGAAATGCGTTTGACTTTAATTTGTTTAAACGTCTTTTACATTCTACAAAACCTTATAAGCTTACCTTTGTTTATGTAGTTTTTGCAGCTATTGCATTAAGCATTGTAGGTTTGGTTCGTCCTTACTTATTAAAACTGATTATCGATGATGCCATTACGGCAAAAGATTATGGATTTTTAATAGAATTACTCTCTTGGACTTTAGCTGCTTTAGTCGCTGAAGTTGTATTTCAACTTAGTTTTATTTACTACGCCAATTGGTTAGGACAAGAAGTAATTCGAGATATTCGGGTACAACTTTTTAAGAAAATTCTCAACTTCAAAAAAAAATATTTCGACACTTCTTCCATTGGAAGATTGGTAACGCGTGCCGTTGGAGATATTGAGACCATTGCTAGTATTTTTAGCCAAGGCTTATTTATGATTATGAGCGATATTTTAAAAATGGGTGCTATTCTTGGTTTTCTATTTTATCAGTCTTGGGAATTAACCCTAATTGTATTAGCACTTTTTCCATTAATCATCATTGCAACTCGAATTTTTCAACGTAAAATGAAAGGCGCTTTCGAGATTGTGCGTAATCAAGTTGCTAATCTCAATTCGTTTGTACAAGAGCGAATAACAGGAATGAAAATCGTTCAGATTTTTAACAGAGAAGACAAAGAATTTAAAGATTTTAAACAAATAAACGAAGAGCATAAAAAAGGTTGGATTAAAACCGTTTGGTATAATTCAATTTATTTTGCTTTTGTAGAAATGGTAACTTCGATAGCTATTGGTTTACTGGTTTGGTATGGCGGAATGCGGATTATTGGCAACGAAGCTTTAAGTATTGGTTTGGTGGTTATGTTTATAGAATACACACAACAATTGTTTAGACCGCTTCGACAAATTGCCGACAAATTTAATTCATTACAAATGGGAATGGTTGCTGCCAATCGTGTTTTTGGAATTTTAGATACCGATTCCTTTATTAAAAATGAAGGAAAGTTGATAGCCAACAATGTTAAAGGACAACTCCGTTTTGAAAATGTGGTTTTTGGTTACAACACTAATGAAGATGTAATTAAAGGAATAAATTTAAAAGTAAATGCAGGCGAAACGATTGCTATTGTTGGCGCAACTGGCGCTGGAAAAAGCACTATCATTAATCTACTTTCTCGTTTTTATGAAATAAATTCTGGTAGAATTACACTTGATGGCACTGATATTAAAGATTATGAATTGGCATCTTTACGAAAAGAAATTTCGGTAGTACTACAAGATGTATTTTTATTTGCAGATAGTATTTTGAATAATATTACGCTTCAAAAAAAAGAAATTACAAGAGAAGAAGTAATGCTAGCTGCCGAAGAAATTGGGGTGGCCGAATTTATTGAAACCTTACCAGGTGGATTCGATTACAATGTAAAAGAACGCGGTGCTATGCTATCTTCAGGTCAACGCCAACTAATTGCTTTTTTAAGAGCTTATGTTAATAAACCCAGTATTTTGGTTTTAGATGAGGCTACATCGTCTATCGATTCGTATTCTGAACAATTAATTCAAAATGCAACAGACAAAATTACCAAAGGAAGAACTTCGATTGTTATTGCTCACCGATTAGCAACTATTAAAAATGCCGACAAAATTGTAGTAATGGATGCTGGAAAAATTGTTGAATTAGGAACCCATGATGAGTTGCTAAAAAACGTTAACGGAAACTATAAAAATCTTTACGAAGCTCAATTTAAAGATAAGGAATTAGCTAATTAGAAAGTATTTTTCTTTAGCTTTTTTTTGCGCTTAGTTGTTGTTCAAGCAATTCAATTTTTGTTTCAAGTTGTTTAATTTCTTCTGCTTGTTTTTCTAATCCTTTTTTAGAATTAAAGAAAATCATTAGCGCTATTAATGCACTAAAAACAAAACCAAATAAGTAGAATTTACATTTCATTATACTTCAAGACTTAAGTTATCGTAGGCTAAAAAAAAGTTTTCTGGTAGTTCTTTTTGTACTTCATCATGAAAACCCATATGATGACTAATATGTGTAAAATAAGTTTGCTTAGCTCCTATTTTTTGTGAAACTTCAATAGCTTGGTTTAAATTTAAATGCGAACGATGCTCTTCTTTTCGAAGCGCATTTAATACTAAAATTTTAACTCCTTTTAATTTTGCAATTTCTGCTTCAGGAATTATTTTAGCATCAGTTACATAAGCAAAATCACCAAATCGGAATCCGTATACTTGTAATTTAGGATGATATACATTTACAGGTACTACCTTTTTATTACCAAGCTTAAACACTTCGTCTGTTAAAATGTTCTCATCTAAAGTTGGTGCTCCTGGATACTTGTTTTCAATTTCAAAAATATATTCAAATCGTTTTTTTAATTCCTTTAAAACACGCTTGTGAGCAAAAACCGAAATATCACCTTGCCGAAAATAAAATGGTCTCACATCGTCTAAACCAACCACGTGGTCGTTATGTTCGTGTGTAAATAAAATACCATCTATCTTTTTTACATTATTGGCAATCATTTGTTGTCTAAAATCGGGACCACAATCAATTACATATACAAAATTTTCCCACTCTAGCAATAAAGACACACGTAGCCTTTTGTCCTTAGGATTAGTACTCAAACAAACGGGGTGGTCACTTCCAATAATGGGAATACCTTGCGATGTTCCAGTACCTAAAAATGTTATTTTCAAATCCTTAGTTTTAACACAAAAGTAGTTAATATAATTTCATTTAAAAAGCTTATTCCCTACCTTTGTAGTAAACACTAGTTAAATAATATTAACTTATAAATACGGAGTTTCATGCCTATAAAAATAATGGGAGATCAGGATTTTGAAAGAGTACCTTCAATAAAAAACAAATCGCTGCGCATAAACTTAAACAAGAACATTTATGGAACCTTTGCAGAGATTGGTGCAGGCCAGGAAACCGTAAGAAATTTCTTTAGAGCTGGTGGTTCTTCTGGAACAATTGCAAAAACCATGAGTGCATACGATAAAGATTTTAGTGATGCAATTTATGGAGTTGAAGACGATAAGCGGTATGTTACCGAAAGTCGACTTCATAAAATGTTAGATCATGAAACGAACTTAATAGAAGACAGAATTGTACGTGAAAAACATCCCAACAAATTGTTTTTTACTTACGCCAATACAGTAGCAACTATCGATTTTGCAAAACGCTACAAAGGCCACGGATGGGTTGGCATTAAATATCAATTAAAGCCAGATGCTGAATACAACAAAATTGTCCTGCACATTCGTTTTAAAGAAAACGACGCTAGATTACAACAAAATACATTAGGTATTTTAGGTACAAATTTAATTTATGGTGCATTTTATGCTTATAATGATGCTAAACAAATTTTATTAAATTTATACGACCACATTGATAAAGACCAAATTGAAATTGATACCATTAACTTTTCAGGTCCCGCTTTTAAAGATGTAGACAATAGGCTTATGAGTTTGCAATTGGTAAAAAATGGCATGACTGATGCCGTTATGTTCGATTCGAATGCAAACAACGTTTTACCTGCAAAAGTTTTATACAAAAAAAATATTTTAGCATTGCGGGGAAGTTTTAGACCCGTAACTAAGGTAAATGAAGATATTTACGAGAAATCAATTGCTTTATTTGCTAAAGAACGAAAAGTTAAAAAAGAAAATATTGAAGTTGTTTTTGAAATTACCTTATCTAATCTACGCTCAGAAGGCGAAATTAATGAAGAAGATTTTATGGACAGAGCTAAATTACTCTGTTCTTTAGGCCATACGGTAATGATTTCAAATTTTCAAGAATATTACAAATTGGTAGAATATTTTTCAAACTATACCAAAGAACGAATGGGATTGGCCATGGGCGTTAATAACCTCATCGATATTTTTGATGAGAAATACTACCGACACTTAAGCGGTGGAATTTTAGAAGCTTTTGGTAAATTGTTTTTCAAAGATTTAAGGGTTTATTTATATCCTTACAAGAGTCCTAGCACTGGAAAAGTTATTACTTCAGATAACTTAAAAGTGCACCCACGTATGAAGGAATTGTACAAATTCTTCAAAATTAATGGTCGAGTAGTTGATATTGAAGATTTTGATCCAGATGTGCTTGGTATTTTTTCTAGACAAGTTTTAGCCATGATAGCTAATGAAGATGAAGGCTGGGAAGAAATGCTTCCAGAAAAAACGGTTGCAATGATTAAGAGTCAAGGTTTATTTAAAAGAGAATACCAACGTCCAGAAAAAATTGGTTTTCAATTAGACCATTAAAAATAGAAAAAATTATTAAAAAACTCAGGCTTTGAAGCACTGAGTTTTTTTGTTATTAAGAACTAAATAAATGAAGATTTTTACAAACCTGTGGAGCGCAATCGGCTTTAGATACTTAGTTATCTTAATTTTTGCAGCAATTTTATGGATTGTTTTTCAATTTGTATTCGAAGAAATAACCAAAATTCATATGGGAATAGCAGCAATAATAGCAATTATACTATCGCCTAGAATGAAAACCATAAAGTCTCAAAACCAAACTACTTACCACATGAAATGGTGGGCATTTAAGTTTATTAAAATTTAATTACTCGATTAGACTTTGTTTTAGTAGAGTCTGTTTCTTGGGTTGCTTCCACTTCTACCGAAGAATTTTTTTGAGCAATTTCTTGTTTCATGGTATAAAGTTCAGCCTTAACTTCGGTTAAAATTTCTGGATAAGCTGTGGCGCTTTTTTCTAAGCTTTCTAATATATAGGTGGCATTAAAAGCATCATCTAAGGCATAATAATTTTTTGCCATAATGATCAAGCCTTTAAAGCCAAATTCTTTAAATCTTGAATAATTTTTGGTTAGTTTTTTAACTGCTTCAGTTGAAGCTTGAAATTCGCCTTTTCGATGTTTAAAATAGGCATCATAATAAATGGCTTCTGCAGCTAATTTACCTGTTGCACTTTCTTGTACTATGGCATAAGCTTCCTCGGCTTCATTTTCTCGATCGATTTTCATGTAAGCTCTTGCAGAAAACAAATAAGCATCGTTTACAGCGCGTTCTTCAACCGATTTTAAATCTTTTACCTTACTGGCATAAGTTATAGTTTCTTCAAAATTTTCGGTATGGTAGTAGGCTTTCATTAAGTTGGATACGGCAAAAACAACATTTTGTGTAAATTGGGCTTTAGTCTCCAACTGCTTCAGTATAGGAATGGCTTCTGTGTAATTTTCTTCTTCTAAATATACTTGTGCTGATCTTGAAAGGGCCGTTTCAGTAAATTCTGATGTTGAAGCTTCAATTACTTCTTTAAAGTAAGCTAAACTTTCTTGTTTATCGCCTTGATTGTATAGCAATTGAGCTAAATAAAAATTTGCCTTTAAACTATGTATCCCTTTGGGGAATTGGTTAATATACTTTTTAAATCCTAGTATAGCTTTTTGGTTGTTTCCAGAAAGAAATGGTTTTTCAGCAGATTCGAATGTTGCATTATCAACATCGGAATCGGCAAGATCTACAAAGTCCAAATTATTTACCCAAGCTGCATAAGTTTCAGGTTTACCTTGGTCTATATAAATTAATCTAACAGTATTTACGGCTTGTGCTGCTTGTTCTGAATTAGGATAATTGGCCACTAATTGCTTCAAAGTATTTAAGGCCTTTTCGTTTTGATTAGCATTGTAAAAAATTAACCCTTTTTTTGATAAGGCTCTTGGTTTTAAAACAGAATTAGGATGCTCATCTATAATTTTTTGATATGCATTTAAGGCTTGAGGTTGATTGTTTTCTGCACTGTAAGTATTTGCTAATTCGTAAAGTGCATTATCGCGGTATGGTGATGATGTAAACTGTATTAAAAAATTACTGAGGTCATCTATTTTTCGGTTATTACGGTCTACAAAACCATAACTAATTGCTTTTTGAAAAAATGCATAATCGTTATTAAAACCTTGCATAGCCAAAGCTTTATTGTAAGCTTCCATGGCTGGCCAGTAGTTCCCCGATGCAAAATGTACATCGCCTAAACGAACATAAGCATCGTGTTGCAAAGCTTTATCTTTAGCAGCAGATGCAAAAAAATTAAAGTAAGTTTGTGCTTGTTCGTAATTTTTATTTTTAAAATAGGCATATCCTAAATTATAATTTACATCTTCATATTCGGCAGTAGATTTGGCTAAAACTGAATTAGAAAATTGCTTAAAACCAACAATAGCATCTGTATAACTTCCTTGCAAATAATCAATTTCGGCTATCCAAAATTGTGTTTTAGCTAATATTTTCTTATCGTGTGGCTGATTAATTGATTTTTTTAAATACGTTTTAGCTTCACTAAGCTTATTTTCGTTAAATAGTTCGATTGCATAGCTGTAGGTTACTTTTTGATATTGTTTTTTATCATCATAATTTTTACTTCCTTCTAAAAGAAGCAAAGCTTTAGGATAGTTTTTTTCGGCCAGATAGGCTCCAATCAATAAGCTTCCAACTTCGTCAGCTTGATTTGAAGTGGGATACTTTTCTAAAAATTGAGTCAATACTTCGGGAACACTTGTGTAAACATTTCCTAACTCGTAACTCAATTTTGCATAATTTAAAAATGCATCTTCTTGTATTTCTAAATTAAAATCGAGTTCAGAAACATTTTTAAAAGCATTCAAGGCTTCAGATTTAGCATCGTTTTTTAAATATGATTGTGCTAAATGATAATATGCTTTTTGGGCAACTTCATCTTTACCACCAATTATTTTATTAAATTCTGAAGCTGCCTTTTGATAATCTTCTTGCATAAAATAAGCATAACCTAGTTGGTAATGGTCTACATTACTCCATTTTCCACGTTCGCCTTCGTAAGCTTCTAAATAAGGAACAGCTTCTTGATACTCTTCAAGATTGAAATAACTTTCACCAATAATTTTGTTTAATTGAGATTGCTCTTGGTAATTGGCTTTTTTTAATTTTTCTTTTGCTGAAGCAATGGCTTCTTCAAAATTTCCAGCTTTAAAGTTCATATCACTTTTAAAATAAGCCATATCTTGTTTAAAGTTCGGGTCTGCTTCTACTTCACTAAATAATTCTTTTGCTTTTCGGTAATCGTTTTCTGCGTAGGCAATATAACCGAGATAGTATTTGGCCTGTGAACCAAATTCTGTATCATTTTTAACCCTATTAAAATAGGTGTTTGCTCTTTTAAAGTCATCGCTTTTAAAAGATGCATAAGCAAATTTAAAATAATATTCAGATTGTAAACCTTTATCTAAGTTATAAGCGTCAACCTGGTTAAACCATCTTCTAGACTGTGCAAAATTAGCTATATCGAAATAATAATTTCCAACCAAAAAAGCGGCTTCATTGCGTTTATTACTATTGGGGTTGTTCCGAATAAAACCTTCCATTGCTATAGCTGCATTGGATTGATTTAATTTAAGTGCTGCACTTATCTCGTAAAATGCTGCATTGGTTTTTAACTGAGTTTGATTTGTGGTTTCCTTTACATCGCTAAATAATTTTTGTGCAGGTACATACTGCTGTTTTTGGTATAGATCTAAGGCACCTTGAAAAGTACTAATAAGGTTAAGATGTGCTTCAGATTGTTGAGCAAAAATAAGATTAAAAGGAATTATTAAAAGAAATAGAAAAACTACAAAATTGCGCATATAGGTTTGTTTTAAACTAGCCAAAGATAGAAATATATCTATAGATGTAAACGTAAAAAAACAGAATAATTGTATGAGTAAATTTACTATTGGTTGTATTTTTTTTGAAATTTTTGGTATAAATAAAAACCAAAATTACCAAACATAAAACCCATTGTAAAGCCAACTAAAATATCGCCTGGATAATGCACACCTATATAAATACGGCTATAAGTTATAACAAAAGACCAAAGTAACAACCAGTATATAATTTTTGGATAAACCGGTTTTAATACACGGCTTATAAAAATTGCTATAGCCATGCTACTAGATGCGTGAGCAGAATAAAAACCAAAGTTGCCGCAGCGTTTAGCAGAAAAACGAGCAAATTCCATGAAATCTTCGTTGCAGGGTCTTGGACGTTCGAAAAAATACTTAAAGAACCCAGCTAATTGATCGTTTAAGGCAACTAAAATTAGTGCAATAAGTAAAGTAATACCAAGACTTTTTAAATTGTATTTTTTATAAATTACAAAAAGTAAAAAAAGGTATAAAGGAATTGATGTCCATTTTTCTGTAATGATAATCCAAAACCAATCCCATTCTCTACTGCCTAAATTATTTAGGTATAAGAATAATTGGGTATCCCATTCTATGAATTGGTCTAACAACATTAAGATTGTTTAATTGAATTTTGTTTTTTACTAAGGTAATAAAATTCGCCTATAGAAATTAGTATTATGCTATAACCTAAAAGCTCTATGCTTTCTTCTGATGCATCTTTAATAGTTCTAAAAAAGCCATCTCCCATTAAATTTTCCCAATTGGTTCCTTTTCCATAGAGGCGAGAAAAAACATGTAGAGTAAACAAACCTACCGTAAAAACTCCAAATGCAAACTGATGTTGAATTTCTGCAACTTGTTTCCAAAAAGGTTTTCCGTGTTTTAATAAAATTATAATAGCAATAGCTACAACACTAAACGCAAGAATTTGCCATAAGCCATCGAAGAAACCGTCTAAAATTGAATCTAATTCTCGAATTAAATGCGTTAAAAAAAACAAGCTTAAAACAGCATTAAAGTAACGAAAAGCTTCGAATTTTATACTTGTAAAAGCTAAAAAAAGAACACCTATAAGCAAGAATATTTCTTGCGTTCGCTCTGTAAAAGAATCTTCTTTAAACTCACCAGTCATAAAATCTAATTTAATCATGTAAGTCGCAAAAAATAAAACTAAAGCATAAATAGGAAAACGTAAAAAGGTGGGTAGTAAATTACGCATATTGAATTTTGTTGTTAAATATTAGGCAGCAAAGAAACAAAAAATATTTGTTGTGTATAATAGCAAATAAAAAAGCCCCTATAAATAGAGGCTTTTTAAATACATGAGTAATGAGAATTAATTAAAGGTATAACGAACCCCTAACTGTAATCTCCAAGTATCGCCAATACTATTGGTATTTCTAAACGTTTCAGTTGGTAATTCTGATGTTCCAGAAACCGTATTCATTCTATACACTGGTTCACCTTGGGCATTTCTTCCACGGAAATTTAACAAATTGGTTTGATTTGCAAATTCTGGTACTCCCCAATCTGAATTCAATAAATTACCAAAATTCAAGAAATCTAAAGAAAATTGAATTTTGTTTTTATTATCGTTGGTTAACGCCACGTCTTGAGTTAAACGCAAATCAAAACGATGTAACCAAGGTCTTAATGCAGCATTTCGCTCTGCAATACTTCCTCTATTTTCGCTTAAATAATCGTCTTGATTAATGTAGTTATCTAAAGCTGCTGCTTGTTCTGAAGCAGAAATAACTCGATCTCCAGCATTGTAAGCTTCAAAATTTAACTCTGATGCGCTATTAGGAATGTACATTAAACGATTAGACGAGTCTCCAAAATTACCCGAATACGTATAACTAAACCTTCCTGCGTTGCTTCCTTGATAAAATACAGAAATTGTTGTGTTTTCGGTTTGATAAGCTACATTACCAATAACACGATGTGGCACATCGAAAGCAGAGTAGCTTAATTCTGGATTATTTCGATCTTCTTTTACTGTACTTGCCCAAAGCGATTGTGCTTGGCTACCACCAGATGCATCTAAATCGCGAGAGCGAGAATGTGTATAAGCCGCAAAAGCAGAAAAACCATTATCGAATTCCTTAGAGAATTGAGCTGTAAGGGAATAGTAGTCTGCTTTTTTATTAGCATTGGTTAACAAGAAAACATTTCTAAACTGGTCGTCGTTGGAGTAGCTTCCTTCCCAATAAGGACGCTGATCTGGACCACTTAACAGTCCGTCTGGTTCTCTCAAAACTGCATTATAAGCTATAGGTGTGGTAACATCTTTCGAATAAATAAATTCTAAGGTACCTACAATTCCGTAAGGTAATTGTTGATCTACAGCTAAGTTAGATCTCCATACTTGTGGAAGTTTGAAATTTTTATCGGTTAGATTTAACTCATTTGATAAAGTTTGTTCAGGATTTTCAGGATTACCGAAAGTTACGTCAGGATCGAATTGCCAGTTTGAATCAAAAATACCTGAATTAGCTACTTCTTCGCCTTCAAAGCCTAAACCTCCACGTACAACACCCGAACCATTTACTTGGTTAGATAACCATACAAAAGGCAATCTACCAGAAAAAACACCTGTTCCGCCACGTACTTGAGTTGTTCCATCTCCATTAACATCCCAGTTGAAACCAACTCTTGGAGACCACAACGGATTTACATCTGGGAACTGGCTTACATCTGGAGTAAACGTATTACCATCTAAATCTTGAAAGCCCCAATTTTCTGAAATAAATGCTGAATTTCCTGGTGTTCTTCTTGCTTCAACTAAATTGTTTAACAATTGATTACTTGGAATTGGCGTGTCGTAAAAAGGTAAGTCTACACGTAAACCAGCAGTTAACTTTAGGTTATCGTTTACTTGCCATTCATCTTGTAAATATAGACCAAGTTGATTAAAAATAGTTTGGTCGGTAGGTGGTGTAGTTGAACCATCTAAGGCATAACTTCTTGCAAATGCATCAGGTAAAGCACCTGGAATTCGGTTAATAATAGCATCTTCAAAAGCTTGGTATGTATTGAAACGATAAAAGCCATTAAAAACAGGATTAAATGCATTATCGAAAGTCATTCGTTCAAAATTTACACCAGCGGTAAATTTATGTTCTTTATAGAAGTACGAAAAATCGTTCGTTATATTAAAAATATCATTTTCTAGTAAATTTCCAACCGAAAATAATTCATTTCCTAAAGAAAAATAATACAATGGGTCACCTGCTGGTCCTGGTTCTAAAACTTCAATAAATGGAAAAGCTTGTCCACCCGGAATACCGCGTTTTGGATCTTGAACAGATGTATAACCCACATTTAATTGATTAGACATATTTTTTCCTAAAACCGATGTTAATTCACCTACAAAAGAAGTTACTTCCCGATCATTAGTATAGTTGGTATTTCTAAAATTCATGGCTTCAATGCCAGTTCTAGAAGTGTTTCTGTAACGTGTATCGATAAACCGAATTGAGTTACCATTAGTTGGTACATCGTTAAAAGCAGTATAACGATTGTAACGTGCCATAAATTTATGATCTTTATTAATGTTCCAATCTAGTCTTGCATTAAATCGAGTTTGTTCTGAAGCAAAGCTGTAACCTTCGAAGGCTCCAGTTTGATAACCATATAAATCTAACATATTGTTTCTTACATCTTGTAGCAAATCTGCTGGCACACGAGAGACAGAAACGTTATCTGGTGTTTCTCCTGGTCGTAAGGCTCTTTTATTAAAACTTGGCACCAATTCTTCTTCTTCTTCATAAGAAACAAAAAAGAACAATTTATCTTTAATAATTGGGCCGCCTACTGTAAAACCTTGAATTTCAGTTTTAGCATCGTTTTTATTTAAACGCAAGTCTCCTACCAAATCGCCCGTCATTTGATCATTACGTAGAAAGTAATAAGCAGAACCTTTAAAATTATTGTTACCCGATTTAGTAACTGCATTAACCGAAGCTCCTGTAAAGCCAGCTGTTCTTACATCGTAAGGAGCTAAATTTACTTGCACTTCTTCAATTGCATCTAACGAGACTGGGTTACCACCAGCAAATTGAGAACTTCCTAAACCAAAGTTATTATTGTAAATATTACCATCTATGGTATAGTTATTAAATCTGCTTGAAGTACCAGCAAAAGATGTTCCGTTAGATTGCGGAGTTAAACGTGTAAAATCGTTAATGCTTCTACTTATAGTTGGTAAAGCATCAATTTTTTTTCGCGATAAGTTTGTAGAAGCTCCCGTTTTAGATGGATCTGAAATTCCACGTTTAGAAGAAACTATCACTTCATCTAATAAACCACCAGTTTTCATGGTTACTTTTAAATTATAACTTTGTCCTAAGCCTAAATTAATGTCTGTGTAGCTTTGGTCTTCAAAACCTATATAACTTACAATTACTTGGTAAGGACCACCAACACGTACATTCGGAAAGTAAAATTGACCATCAAAATTAGTTGTAGTTTGGTAAGTTGTTCCAGATGGTAGGTGTTTGGCCTGCACTTCGGCATCCATAAGAGGTATTCCTGCATCGTCTTTAACAGCTCCTTGCATACTCGATGTAGTAACTCCTTGCGCAAATGCTCCAAAAGAGCATAACAGGATAAAAAACAGTAAAATTTGTTTCATTTTCATTGTGTTTTTGTTTATATATATTTTTATACAAATCAAATGAAAACTCAAGCATCATAGGTCACTTAATAGTCAAGACTGTTTTATTTTAATGTAAATAATTTCAGTTAATATTAGTTTTAGGTTAATAATGAAATACCTGCTTGATTTTTAACTTCATTTATACTAAAAGCACTTTGCGTATTAGCTATATGTGGTATATCGGTTAATTTATTCACCATAAAACTTCTATACTCAGTAATATTTTTAACTCTAATTTTCAGTAAGTAATCGTAGGTACCGCTAATGTGAAAGCATTCCAATACTTCATTTAAATCTTTTATTTTACTTTCAAATTCCAATAAATAAGCTTGACTATGCTTAGTTAATTGTATCATACAAAAGGACAAAAACTCTTTTTCAATTTTTTCTGTATTAAGTTGTATAGTATATTGCTGAATAACTTTGTTTCTTTCTAACTGCTTTATGCGTTCATAAACAGCTGTAGCAGATAAATTTACCTGACTAGCTAAAGCTTTTACACTTTGTTTTGCATCAGATTGAAGCAACTCTAATAGCAATTTATCGGTTGAGTCTAATTTCATAATTGTAATATTTTCAGATTTAATTGATTTTATTAGATCAATATAGAATATATATCTATTTTTTTAAACTAATATAGATTATTTTACTAATAAAATAACACACAATAGTATTTTAATTTATTTGTAATCATTTTTGATACAATAAATAAAAAAATAATCATGAAACACAAGCCTGCAAATCAAATACAAGATCTTCAATTTTTTGGAGAGTTTGGTGGTGTAAACCCATCCATATCAGATTCTTCAACGTATACTTTTATGAATGCAAAAGCCATGATGGACACCTTTACAGGTGAACAAGCGGGTTGCTATTTGTATTCTAGACATAGTTCGCCAAGTACTCAATATCTATCTGAAGCCTTAGCGAAGTTAGAAAATACCGAAGCTGCACAAGTTTTTGCTTCTGGAATGGGTGCCATTAGTTCTACTTTAATGCAATTGTGTAAAAAAGAAAACCATATCGTTTCTAGCAGAACTATTTATGGTGGCACTTATGCTTTTATGAAACATTTTTTACCTGAATTTGGAGTAGAAACCAGTTTTGTAGATATCACGAATATTCAAGCTGTTGAAGCTGCTATTACTTCACAAACAAAAGTTTTGTACTGTGAAACGTTAAGCAACCCCTTATTAGAAGTTGCAGACATTAAAGCCCTTTCTAAATTAGCTAAACAATACCATTTAAGCTTGGTGGTAGATAATACCTTTACTCCACTTTGCATTTCGCCAACACAACAGGGTGCGGACATTGTAATTCATAGTTTAACTAAATTTATTAATGGAAGTTCGGATGCAGTTGGCGGAGCAGTTTGTGGTAGTTCAGAATTTATTGAAAGCCTAAAAGATGTTAACCATGGTGCTGGAATGTTACTGGGGCAAACTATGGATACTCTACGAGCAGCATCAATTTTAAA
Organism: Psychroflexus salis; assembly: GCF_014640175.1. GTDB lineage: Bacteria > Bacteroidota > Bacteroidia > Flavobacteriales > Flavobacteriaceae > Psychroflexus > Psychroflexus salis. The sequence goes on from NZ_BMGL01000006.1 coordinate 183,875, forward strand.
AAACCTAAGGACTCTACCTATTCGAATGCAAAAACATAGTGCCAACGCACTTTATTTAGCTGGATTTTTTGAGAGCTTAGGTTTACAATGTGCTTACCCTGGCTTACAAAGCCACAAAGGAAATCAAACTTTTCAAAATATTGGAAATGCTGAATTTGGATGCAGTGGACTGCTTACATTGGACTTAGGTTCAATTGAAAAGGCTACTCAGTTTATGGAATTGATGCAATACGAAAATGTGGGTTATTTAGCTGTTAGCTTAGGTTTTTATAAAACTTTATTTACTGCATCTGGAAGTTCTACTTCTTCAGAAATTCCTGAAGATGAACAAAAGGAAATGGGATTATCTGAAGGATTGGTTCGTTTTTCAATAGGTTTAGACCACGATATTAAAAGAACAGCAAATAAAATCCAAAAATGCTTAGTTGCCTGTGGTATATTAAATAATAAAACACAAATTGAAGTTACTGCCTAATAACTAAGCATGTTTTAAGCAGTCACTTCAATTTTTCGATATGCTCAAGAGAATTTGCTTAAAAATAAAATTTTTCTTAAACGCTTCACATAATCATGTAATAAAGAAAATTTCTAGTGTAAATAAAGTTATAAGCGAAGTTTAATTACTTCGCTTTTTTATTGGTATCCTAAAACAAAAGATTATTCAATTTACTTATAAGTTAGATAATAGCAATTGCGTAACTTATGTTACAACTACATTTCATTAAAAAACATATTTTTGTAAAAAATTATATATGGAACTCAATTTTAAAGTTCAAAACTTAAAATGTGGTGGATGTGCAAATAGCATTACTAAAAAGCTTTTAAGTTTAAATGAAGTAAATGCTGTAAATGTAAATTCAGAAACTGCTGAAGTTACAGTTAGCACTACCAATGCTTCATCTGAAGCGATTTTAAGAGAAACTTTACTTAGCTTAGGATATCCCGTTGAAGGTGATAAAAATGCAATAACAAGTAAAGCAAAATCTTTTATTAGTTGTGCAACAGGAAGAATGTCGAATTAAAAAATTAAACTATGAAAATTAAACAATTTGAAGATGCGCCACTTGCGCATTATTCTTACGCCATAATAAGTAATGAAAAAATGGTAGTAGTAGACCCAGCTAGAAACCCACTACCCTACTATCAATTTGCAGAAGAAAACAATGCCGAAATTGTAGGTGTTCTAGAAACACATCCACATGCCGATTTTGTAAGTAGCCATTTGCAAATTCATAAAGAAACAGATGCTACTATTTACGTTAGTAAAATGGTAGGTGCAGAATATCCACACCAAGCTTTTGATGATGGAGATGAGTTTATGTTTGGAAATGCAACTGTAAAAGCCATTCATACACCAGGCCATTCACCAGACGGAATTACTTTTTATATAACCAATTCTGAAAATGACACAAAAGCTTTATTTACTGGAGACACTTTATTTATTGGAGATGTCGGCCGACCAGACTTACGTGAAAAAGCAGGAAACATGAAAGCTAAACGTCAAGAATTAGCAGAAGCCATGTACCAAACCATACAGACTAAGTTTACAAATTTAAGCGATGATGTGTTGGTGTATCCTGCACATGGTGCTGGAAGTTTATGTGGAAAAAACATGAGTGATGCCGCCAGCTCTACACTAGGAAACGAGCGTGTTGGAAACTGGGCATTCAAAAAGCAAACACAAGAAGAGTTTGTAAATGAAATTTTAAAAGACCAACCCTTTATACCAAGTTATTTTGGTTTTAATGTTGATATTAATAAAAAGGGAGCCACTAACTTTAAAAGTAGCATTTCTGATCTTGTAGTGAAGCTAAATATAAATACAATTGAAAAAAATAGCCTTATTGTAGATGTTAGAGATCAAGCTGAATTCAAAAAAGCTCATTTTAAGGGAAGTTATAACATCATGGCAAGAGACAGCAAAGATAAAATTGAAACTTGGCTAGGTTCCATTATTCAACCAGAAGAAGCGTTTTATCTTGTGGTTAATTCAATATCTGAAATTGAAGAAATCATTAGTCGTATTGCCAAAATTGGTTACGAAAAACAAATTAAAGCGGTTGTAAGTATAGGTAAAAATGCTAATGTAGTATCAACTGAACCTTTAGATTTAAAGCATTTTAAATCTAATTTAAACGATTATAAAATTATCGATATTCGTAATGAAAGTGAGCATAAAAATGAAGTTAAGTTCGAAGCATCTTTAAATCATCCATTAAATCACTTGCGTACTTCTGCAAAAGAAATAGCTAAAGACAAGCCGATAGTAGTTCACTGTGCTGGTGGATACCGTAGTGCGGCTGGAGCAAGTATACTTGAAGCTAAATTAGAAAATGCAAAAGTGTTCGATTTAAGTACAGCTATTGAAGATTTTAATTCATAATTATTAATTCATAATTAAATCTCTTTGCAAAAAAAAAGGCGCTGATTAGCGCCTTTTTTATGTAATAGTATTTTATATTAATTTTCTTCCCGTCATTTCTTCAGGTTTTACCCACTCGTCAAATTCTTTTTCGGTGGTGTGACCTAAACGTACTGCTTCTTCTTTTAAAGTTGTTCCGTTTTGATGGGCTGCGTTGGCAATTTCAGCTGCTTTATAATAGCCTATTTTAGTATTTAAGGCAGTAACCAACATCAATGAATTTCTCAACAACTCATCAATTCGTTCTTGGTTGGGCTCTATTCCTTTTGCACAGTTTACATCGAATGAAACACAAGCATCACCTAATAATTGAGCTGAAGCCAGCAAATTAGAAGCCATTACTGGTTTAAAAACATTCAATTCAAATTGACCTTGCATTCCACCAACGCTAATAGCCACATCATTACCCATTACTTGCGCGCAAACCATGGTTAAAGCTTCACACTGCGTTGGGTTTACTTTACCTGGCATAATGGATGAGCCTGGTTCGTTAGCAGGTATGATTAACTCTCCGATACCACTTCTTGGGCCTGAAGAAAGCATGCGTATATCATTAGCAATTTTATTCAAAGAAACTGCTAATTGTTTAAGAGCTCCGTGTGTTTCAACAAATGCATCATGTGCTGCTAAGGCTTCAAACTTATTTTCAGCAGAAACAAATGGTAATCCTGTAAATTTAGCAATATATTCAGCTACTTTCTGGGCATAATTATCGGGTGTGTTTAAACCTGTACCAACTGCAGTACCGCCTAAAGCTAATTCTTGTAAATGGGGTAATGTGTTTTTTAAGGCTTTTAAACCATGATCCAATTGCGAAACATAGCCACTAAATTCTTGGCCTATGGTTAAAGGGGTAGCATCCATAAAATGTGTTCTACCAATTTTAACAACATCTTTAAAGGCTTCTGCTTTTTTATGTAATGTATCTCTTAACTGTTGAATACCAGGAATAGTTACTTCAACAATTTTTTTATAGGCTGCAATATGCATTCCAGTTGGAAAAGTATCGTTAGAAGATTGCGATTTGTTTACATCATCGTTTGGCGAAACACTGCGTGTTCCTTCTCCTAATTTATTTCCTTGAATTTGATGGGCTCGGTTAGCTACTACTTCGTTCACATTCATATTACTTTGCGTGCCCGATCCTGTTTGCCAAATTACTAACGGAAATTGATCGTTGTGTTTTCCTTCTAAAATTTCATCGCAAACTTGTGCGATTAAATCTCTTTTTTCTTTAGCTAAAACACCTAGCTCTGCATTGGTAAACGCAGCAGCTTTTTTTAAGTACGCAAAACCTTCAATAATTTCGAAAGGCATGGACGCGGCTGGACCGATTTTAAAATTATTTCTAGAGCGTTCGGTTTGTGCTCCCCAAAGTTTTTCTGCTGGAACTTTAACTTCTCCTATAGTATCTTTTTCTATTCTATATTCCATGTAATTTGATTTTATAACTTCAACAAATTTAAGAAAATATGTTACTGTTTAATAGTGTTTAGTGCATTAAAAAAAGTTGATAATTTCTATTTGAAAATGCATGTGATTTTTAGTTGATGTACTATATTTGCAATATAAATTAAAGCATTATGTTCGATATTAATCAATATTTAGGTTTTCTTGCATTTTTAACCATATTAACCATAGGTTTTTGGTTGTTAATATTTTTAACTGCTATTATTCCATATTGGATTGGTGGTGCTTTAATAGAGCGTCTTAAAGAGCTAAAAGAAGCTAAGAAAAAGAAACAGGAAACTGAATAAGTATTTTTAGAAACTGCATTTACTTTAGGTAAACTATTAATATCATAAAAAAACCTAAGTTTTAAAACTTAGGTTTTTTTTGTTGGGTATTTCTTAATTATTTTATTAGTAACCATCATCATCATCATAACCGCCACCACCAGAACCTCTTCGCTTGTCTTTTGGTTGATTAAAACGGTATACAAAAGTTAAAGTTACTTGGCGTTCTCTCCATTGAAATTCACTATCTGAAATAAAGTTTGGAGTAACTGTAAATTGATCTCGCACTCTAGAATTAAATAAGTCTCTAACGTTTAGTGAAATGGTAGCTTTTTCGTTTAAAATATCTTTACTAAATGCTAAATCTAAAGATGCAATTGGGTCTGTTTTAGTTTGGGCATTTTCTCTTGGTCCACGATAAAAGGCATTGGTTTGCCATTGAATATCCCAAGGTAAGATTACGTTGGCGCTAAATCTACCGAAATAGGATTCGTTAGTTGCGCCGTATTCAATACCTTCAAACTCTCCGTCACTTTCAAATCTGAAATAATTGAAGCTCAAGTTAGTTCTCAACCATTTTGCTGGATTATACAACAGACCAAGTTCTGCACCATACCGTTCTTCGGTAGATAAATTTATAGGAATGTTTTCAATAATATCAATACCATCTTCTGCTGTATCTCTTCCTGTATCACGCTGAACACGTTCAAAAGATTCTGTTTCTCTTTGGTAGTAGACCGAACCTGTTAAGGTTATTTGTTCCCATTGTTTTAAATAACCTAAATCGAATGCATTAGCAAATGCAGGGTCTAAATCTGGATTTCCTTGAAAGATATTAGTTCTACTGGATTGAGAAGGGAAAGGATTTAAAAACCAGCTTCTAGGTCGATTAATTCTTCGGTTATAGCCTAATGATATATTTTCTTCTTCTCCTATTTCATAAATTAAATTTACCGTTGGAAACAAACCATTAAAGGTTTTATCAAAATTAAAGTTCTGATCGAAATTTTCTTCATTAACAGGAATCGTTTCACCTTTTAATTGAGTTTGTTCAAAACGAAGACCTAACAAAAAAGAAAACTTATCTCCTAATTTATCACCATATTGTGAGTAAACCGCCGTGATGTTTTGTTGAAAATTGAATGTACTAGATAACGAGTCGTTGAGTGTAAAAGGAGCATCTTCTGCTAATTTTCTATTAACTAAAAAGCCTTGCTTAGCGTCTGAGTAATCCCCACGAAAACCAGCTTCAAACTGAGTTTCTCCGATAGGAAGGACATAATCAGCCTGTATTAAAAAGCTTTTTTCGTCTTCTGTTTCAAACACATTTTGTCTAGCAACAAAGTCTGTAGATGGAGAAATAATATCTTCAAAAATCCGATTGTCTTTAGTTTCATCTTTATTAGAATACTGAAAATCTGCCGTTAATTTATGGTCTCGGTTATCTGGATCGAATCGTTTTTCGTAGTTAAGAGCATATTGAAAGCGTTTATCATCTTCAGCTTCTTCTTCAGTTCGGAGTGTCGTACTATTTTCTGTTTGATTTAAAAAGCGAGTTGTTCTGTTTCGTGTTCGGTCTAAGTCGTCTCCTAAGCGCATAAAAAAACTTGCAGTTAAAGAAGAAGTTTCATCAAAAAAATATTCAACACCAGTATTCATATTGAAATTTTCACCGCTTCTATCGTATTTTCTATTTTCAATAATTCTATCGAAATTTGGATTTCCAGGATATTGATTATCGTAGAATGCATTACCAGGGCCTTTTCTATCGGTATATCCTAAATTATTAAATATATTAAATTTATCTGTACGTAGGTTAATATTGGTATAAGCTCCTGTATTTCTTGGATCTCCAATTGTTCCACGAAAAGAACCATTAATTCCTAATGTCTTTTCTCTTTTTAAAATAATATTGATAATTCCACCAGAGCCTTCTGCATCATAACGGGCCGATGGGCTTGTAATAACTTCTACAGATTCTATTGCATCTGCTGGTAATTGCTGAAAAACATCTTGATCACCAAAGCCTGCTACCGAAGAAGGTTTACCATTAATTAAGATACGTACATTTGCGTTTCCTCGTAAGCTTATTGCACCATCTACATCTACCGTTACCGATGGCACATTAGCTAATGCTTCACTAACTGTTCCACCAGCAGTAGTTAGGTCTTTTCCTACATTATAAATTTTCTTATCAAGCCGAACATCTACTTGTGTAGTTTCATAAACAACATTTACTTCATCTAATTCTTGCTGAGCAAATTGAAGACTAATTGTTCCTAAATTTGTATCCTTATTTATGGATTTATTGTTAATCTTTTTGGTTTCAAAAGAAATAAATTCGACTTCAATATGGTAGGTTCCACTGTCTACTTTAATTGAAAAATTTCCATCAAAATCGGTTACGCTACCTTTTACATCTTCAGGATTGTTGGTTGGTATTACTTTAACGGAAGCCATTTCTAAGGGAATGCCTTGATCGTCTATAACTTTTCCTTTAATTTCATATTCTTGTGCGTAAGATATGCTTACTAATAAGCATAGAAAGAGTCCAATAAAATATTTCACAGTTTTTGTTTATGTGTTTTTACGGTAGTTTGACTTTAAAAAGAAAGCTGCGTTTAATGGGGTGTAGTTAATATTGAGTTAATGAAGCTCAGAAATATTAGAGACTAACAAATAAAAATAATTAAATCATTGTATATCAAGTAAATAAAAATTTTTATTATTTTGATTTAGCATAAAATTTATTAAATTTTCTTTTGGAAAAATAACCAAGAATGAACCAAGCTGCTAAACTTCCTAAAATAAATTTATAACTAATTATTTGGTCTCCACTAGCATACGAATGTAGACCAGATAAATAGAAATTAACTCCAAAATACGTCATTAAAATTGAACCAAAAGCTAAAATCGAAGCCCAATTAAAAGCCCAAAAACCACGCAGTCCAGGAACTAATCGCATATGAATAACAAAAGCATATACAAAAATACTAATCAAAGCCCAAGTTTCTTTTGGGTCCCAACCCCAATATCTACCCCAGCTTTCATTTGCCCATTGTCCACCTAAAAAGTTACCAATAGTCAACATTACTAAACCTACGGTTAGTGCTAATTCGTTTATATAAGAAAGCTCTTGAATATTCAACTTCATTTTTTTAATGTTGTCTTTATTGGTAAACAACATTAAAATTAGAGCTGCCAAACCAATAATCATTCCTAAAGCAAATGGTCCATAACTACCAACAATTACAGCTACATGAATCATTAGCCAATACGAATCTAATACAGGCTGAAGGTTAGAAATGGATGGATCCATCCAATTCCAATGCGCAACCATTAAAATAATTCCTGTTACAAAAGCAGTTGACCCCATAGTTAAATCGCTTTTTCTACCAAAAGCTAATCCCATAGCAGCTGTTGCCCATGCCACGTAAATCATGCTCTCGTAGGCATCGCTCCAAGGTGCATGACCAGAAATGTACCAACGTAAGGCTAAACCAGCAGTATGTAATAGTATAGAAGCAACAAATACAATTTTTGTAAATTTAATAACAACAGATGCAAACTTAGAATCTTTGAAAATTTGGATAATAACAAAAATTACCATTAATAAGCCCACATATAAGTAGGCTTGGAATAAAGCGTTAAAAATATCGACTTTATTATACAATATTTCTGCTTTCACTTTGGTTTCTGAAGGCATTACTTGTTTACCATGTTTTTTTTGAAACCCATCTAAGATAGCGAGTAATTCGTTGGGCTGTTCGTAATTATTGGTTTCAATTGCATTTTGAAGCGTGCTCATGTATAATGGAAATACTTTATGCACAATTGTAGAATCTGGTCCTACAAAAAAAACTTCGTCTTCTGCTTCGCGAATTTCTGGAATAGAAACCCAACGATTAGCAGGGTGGTTAGGAATTGGAAAAACTCGCAAAACATCGCCTTGTAGCGCATCGTATAATAAATTTACTCGTTGATCTGCTTCGATAAAATCTTTTTGAAATTGATTAGGCACTGCAGCAGAATAAGCATCTCTAAGAAATGGAGCAAGTTTATACTCATTGTTTTCATCAAAAAAATCAGTAATGGAAACATATTTTTTTCCACGATCTATTCCTAATAAGTTATGTAAACTATCGTTTTTGGGTTTCAAATAAATAATGGGTGCAGGAAACCAACGCATAGGATTTTCAATCATAGATATAAAAGCTTGGTCGCTATTTAAGCCTGCATATTCATCTTTTTTACTCAATTTTCTAAGCAATTCAGAAGAATAAGTATTTACTGGTTTCATCCGTCCATTCGCATCTTGAATAATAAGTTCTCCAAAACGTTTAGCGTGCGCTTTGCTAACAGCTTTAGACTGAATAATTGAATCTAAAGTTTGTTGGTCTATTTGTGGAGCTTTGTTTACCGCTTGCGAAGTTGTTTCGGGTAATTCATCTTGATCTACATTTTCAATTTGTTGAGCTTTAAGTCCAAATTGCAAACCAAAAAACAAGATAAAGAAACTTGCGAGTTTTATTTTTTTGCTTTTTACCTTATCTAATTTTTTCCTAAGCTCACCAAATCGCGAATTACGATCGAAAAGAATAGCCATTAATCCAAAATACAATAAAAAGTAACCAATGTATGTAATCCAAGTTCCCCACCAATCGTGGTTTACACTTAAAATTGTTCCGCCTTCATCGGCATCAAAAGATGCTTGAAAAAAACGATAGCCTTTATGGTCTAAAACATGATTCATATAAATATCATAAGGATAAGATTCGCTCCCATCAATTACGTTAACTTTACTCATAAAAGATGCGTAACTAGGATTAGCTCGATCTTCTGTTCCTGGATGTTTTTCAGCAATAAAATCGTTTAATTTTATAGAAAAAGGCAATTCGTATTCCTTGCTTCCGTAACGCAGATAAATATCGAAACCACCCACTTCTATTTTTTTCATATCTTCAAGAAATCCTTTTCCTCCTAAAACACCAACTTGTTTAGTTTCATTATTTGCCGAAACTTTAAAAATAACGCCTTGTGGCATATTGGGTTTTTTCATTTCTGGCTCACCTACGCTATATTCACCTCGTACTACTGGATCTGGAAATACAATCTGCATACCACCAATATTATACAAAGAACGTAACTGCAATTCTTGAACAGAATCGGCTACTAGATCACCTTTTTTTTGGTCTGCCATCCGCATGTATCGACCATCGAATGGTGATTCTATAGTAAATCCTGTTTTATTGGTTCCTGTAATATTTACAGCCCCATCGGTGTATTTATTAAAAGCAAATAGCATATTGCTTATATTGGCCAACTCTCCTTCTCGTAAGTAACGGTCTTGACGTTGTCCGGTTGAACCAGTTTCAACCATTTTAAGGTAATTCTCTCCATCTGTTGTAGGAACGAGTTGCTCTTGGGCTGCTTCAAAAAAGCTTACAACTTCAATTTGTATAGCAGTTTTATCAAAGCTTGTTTCTATGCGTTTGTTATTATTTAAACCTGGAGCAAGTAATAGCGGAAAATTTTCTTTTTTCCGAAGCAATTCGCCTTCAATTTTTCCATCGATGTATGTTGTTAAAAAAGTCTTTTCAGTTAGCATGGTATTGGCAACTTCTCCTTCACGAATAGGCATAACTCCTTCGTAACCAATATAACGTGTAATCCAGGCACCCGTAAGAATTAAAATAAAGGACAAGTGCAGAACTAAAGTTGTCCACTTTTTTTGACTTATTAATTTATATCTAAAAATATTTCCTATAAAATTAATTACAAAAAACACCATAATAACTTCAAACCACCATGCATCGTAAATATAATATTTAGCAGTTGCGGTTGAGTAAGAATTTTCTACAAATGTACCTATTGCCATAGCTAACGCATAGATTATAAAAAGCATTGCCATTAGGCGAGTCGAAAATAATATATCTTTAATTTTTTGCTGAATCATCAATAGAAATTTGAAATGCAAAGATACTTAATATACTAAGAAAAATAGAGCTATTTAACCGATTTAGAATTCGATATAAGTTAAGTAAATGATAAAAAAATGAAGTTGAAGCTACGACCAATACGAACGTCTTAATTCTATTTAGGTTTAAAATTGAAGTTTTTAAAAAGCCTTTTTGAAAAGTCTATTTGCTTTTAGAAGGTATTGTTTACTTTTACGCTTTAGTTGAAGCTTTTTTAAAATGATAAAAACTGTAATAATTGGTTTCGGAAATGTAGGCTTTCACCTTGCAAAAGCATGTAAATTGGCTAACGAAATCGACTTGCTTCAAATTTATAACCGAAGTGAAGTTGAAGCTAATGAGCAAAAAGAAATTGGTGTAGAGTTTATAAGCAACTTCAAACTATTAAAAAAAGCAGATGTTTATATTGTTAGTGTAAAAGACGATGTGGTAGCAAATGTAGTTCAACAAATTCCATTTGCAAACAAAATAGTTGCACATACTTCAGGAAGTTTGCAATTACTTAATACAAAGCAAAACGATGCAGTTTTTTATCCCTTGCAAACTTTTAGTAAAAACAAACTATTAAATTATAAGACAATTCCTATTTGTTTGGAAGCAAACCAAAAAAAAACGTTTACAACACTTGAAAAAATGGCTAAGAGTATTTCGCCAAATGTATATTCTATTTCTACAGAACAACGGCAAGAGTTACATTTAAGTGCTGTTTTTGTGTGTAATTTTGTAAATCATTTATATGTAATTGGTGAAGAAATTTGCAAACAACATCAAATTCCTTTTGAAATTTTAGAGGCTTTAATTGAAGAAACTGCAAATAAAATTAAAACTCTATCTCCAGTTGAAGCGCAGACTGGTCCAGCCTTACGTCACGACCAAAAAACCATAACTAGACACTTAACCCAACTAGAAAAAACTAATTTTAAGGATATTTACCAACAACTTACAAATTCGATAGCTAAAAAACATGGAACAAAATTATAAAGAATTATTAGAAAAAATTAAATGCTTCATATTTGATGTAGATGGTGTTTTAACCAGTGGTAAATTATTAATTTCCGACCAAGGAACATTGTTAAGAAGCATGAATGTAAAAGATGGTTTTGCTATGAAATACGCACTAAGCAGAGGGTACAGCTTATGTATTATTTCTGGCGGCACCAACGAAGGAGTTCGTGAACGCTTAAAAACCCTTGGCATAACCGATGTATATTTAGGAATTAACGACAAAGTAGAAGTTTTAGACGAATACCTAGATATTTATGGAATTTCTAGAAGTGAAGTTGCTTATATGGGCGATGATATTCCAGATGTCTATCCTATGAAAGAAGTTTTGTTGCCTACTTGTCCACAAAATGCTGTGCCTGAAGTTAAGCGCTTAGCCAAATATATCTCACATAAAAATGGTGGCGAAGGCTGTGTACGCGACTTAATTGAGCAAGTTTTAAAAACGCAAGGAAAATGGGCCATTTAATTTAATTAAACTTACTTGTGCAAACCCGTATACGCGCCTTTATAAATTTAATTCGGCTACCTAACTTATTAATGTTAGCGCTTGTACAAATTTTAATCATTGTATTTTTTCTACCTACTTTTATACCAGCTTTTAAGTTCGAAACTTGGAAACTAATTATTTTAGTTGGTAGTATTTGCTTGATAGCTGCAGGCGGAAACTTAATCAATGCGCATTTTGACCAACAAACAGATTTAATTAACAAATCGAGACATTACACTAACTACAAAATTCTCGGTAAAAAAAATAGTATTTTTTTATATGTAATACTTTCATTATTAGGATTAATTTTGGGTTTATACTTATCTTTCATCTTCAATAATTATATAGCTGGCGGTATTTATTGCTTTGTGTTTATTGCTTTATATTTATATTCAAAATACTTAAAAGGCAGTTTTTTAATTGGTAATTTATTGGTAAGTACATTAATTGGGTTAAGTATTTTACTTCCTTGGATTATAAGTGTTCAGTACGAAGTTTATTCAATTCAGGATTCTGTTTTTCAGTTATTTTTAAGCTACTCATTATTTGCTACTTTCATTAATTTTGCAAGAGAATTAGCTAAAGATGCAGAAGACATTATTGGCGATTTTTCTGCAAGACATACAACTTGCCCAATACTTATTGGTAAAAAACGCACACAACAACTAGTACAAGTCATCGTGTTTTTCTGTTTAATTGGACTGCTTGGGGTATATTTTAGATTTTTTTCAGGCCAATTGGCGCCTATGTTATACATCTTTTTTGGTCTAATTTCTACAGGAATCCTAGTTTTTGTAAAAGCAGGAAATGCAAAAAGAAAAAGGAATTTTAAAAATGTAAGTACCTTATTAAAATTTTGGATGTTTTTAGGCTTAATTAGTTTTGCCTTTTATTGAAATAGTCAAAGTCAAAACCAAATAAGCCGTTTTTAAAAAGTCTTTATTTATCAATTATTTAGAAAATTAAAATATAATGCTTCAACAAAAACTATCGCACTTACAAATTATTTTAGCTTCAAGCTCACCAAGAAGGAAAGCTTTACTCGAAGAATTGTTGCTTCAATTTACAACCGAAGTATATCCTGTAGACGAAGCTTTCCCAAAACAGCTTCAACAAGAAGAAATTACAGATTTTTTAGTAAAATTAAAAGCGGATGCGTTTCGGAAATTAAGCGAAAACGAAGTAATTATTACTGGCGACACCATTGTATGGAATAACAAAAAAGCTTTGAACAAACCCGCAAATAAGGATGAAGCATTTAACATGCTAAAAAGTTTATCGGGTAAAACGCATCAAGTTATTTCTTCAATTGGTGTAACTTCATCTAAAAAACAAATTATTAAAAACGACAGAGTAGATGTTAGTTTTAGAGAACTAACATCTAATGAAATTGAGTTTTATATCGAGCATTTTCAACCATTTGATAAAGCTGGTGCTTACGGAATTCAAGAATGGATTGGAAAAATAGGAATTACTTCTATTCGTGGTTCATTTTACACCGTTATGGGCTTACCTGTTCATTTGCTATATGATGCATTGTTAGCAATAGCAAAAAAGTAATTCTAGCAAAAATGTAACAAATTAAAGATTTTGCATACTTACTTGGTAACTTAAATATGCAACAATGATTCAGTTACAACTTAAAAACTTATCAAAAACATACGCTAACGGAGTAAAAGCTTTAGATGATATTTCTATTGAAATAAATGCTGGAATGTTTGGTCTTTTAGGCCCTAACGGTGCAGGAAAATCAACTTTAATGCGAACCATCGCTACGCTTCAAAAACCAGATTCAGGTGAAATTCACTTAGGAGATATTAATGTTTTAGAAGAAAAAATGCGTTTGCGAAAAGTTTTAGGGTATTTACCACAGCAATTTGGGGTGTATCCAAAAATGTCTGCCGAAGCTTTACTGAATTATTTTGCAGAATTAAAAGGAATTACCAACAAAAAAGAGCGTCAAGAAATTGTAGCTTATGCTTTAGCTGTAACAAATCTTACCGAAGTAAAAAACAAACATGTCGCTGGATATTCTGGTGGTATGAAACAGCGTTTTGGTATTGCACAATTGTTATTAAACAATCCAAAATTAATTATTGTAGATGAGCCTACTGCTGGTTTAGATCCTGCAGAAAGACATCGTTTTTTGAATGTATTACGTGAAATAGGTACCAATCATATTGTTATTTTATCTACACATATTGTAGATGATGTAAAAGAATTGTGTACAGACATGGCTATTTTAAATGGTGGAAAGATTTTGAGTAAAATGTCGCCTAAAGAAGCAGTTGAAAATATTCAAGGTAAAATTTGGACTACCATTACTGACCGTGATGGTGAAGATGAATTAGCTAACAAATACAATGTAATTTCGAGTAATTATAACCAAGACAATACCTTAAACGTCCGGGTTTTTGCTGAACAAATGCCAGATGCCATTTTTAAACAAGCAGAAGCAGATTTGGCCGACGTATATTTTGTGCATTTAAAAGAAGACGAACAACAAACTATAAATTCGTAAGCTATGTTAAGTAAAATAGTTTCATTCGAATTAAAATATTGGCTAAAAAGTCCATTATTATATACCTATGCCATCATCATGGCAGTTATTTCTATGTTTATCATGGCTTCTGCCGTTGGCGTTTTTGACGATTCTACAGTTACAGTAACTGGAATTAGCAAAATTAATTCAGCAAAAGGTATTACTGGCTTATTAGCTGCAATGGCTTTATTAGTGTACTTTTTGTTACCATCGATTGTAGGAACATCTATACATAAAGATTATAAATACGAAATGTATCAGGTGATTTTTGCTTATCCGTTTACCAAATTTTCTTATTTATTCGGAAAATTTATAAGCAGTTTTTTTATGGTATTGGTAGTTATTGTTTTTTGTATGCTCGGAATTTGGAGCGGCACACAACTACCAGGTGCTAACCAAGAATTATTACTCGATTTTCAGTTTTTAAATTACTTACAGCCCTTTTTAGTGATAGTAATTCCTAATTTATTGTTTTTTGGAGCTATTGTTTTTGGGGTGGTTACTTTCTCAAGAAATATTTTTGTAGGCTTCATTACAGTGGTAATTTTAATTGTTATTCAAAGTTTAGCAAATTCTTATATGCAGGATTTAGATACCAAAAACATTGCGGCTTTATTAGACCCAACGGGAATGTCTGCTGTTAGTTTAGAAACAGAATACTGGACGGTTGCTGAAGAAAACTCAAAATTAATACCCTTAAAAAACTATGTTTTATACAACCGCCTATTATGGCTTGGAATCAGCTCTGTTATTTTCACTTTAATATTTAGTTTATTTAAATTTCATCAACAGGCAGTAAGTTTCAATTTCTTTAAGAAGAAGGGAAACCGAATTACTAAACAAAATTTTGGTGTTAACTCTCGTATTCCTATGCCATCTTTTCAAGTAGATTTTTCTTTTGTAAGTCAATTACAAACAGCTTGGAAACACACATTTATCGAATTGAAATACATCTTAAAAAACTGGGCTTTTATTTCAATTGCTGTAGTGGCCATATTAATTACATGGCTAGTTTTAGAAGTAGGAATGCCCATACAAGGAACAGATACTTTACCAGTAACGCGAAATGTAATTTTGTTAGCAAATGGTGGACTTTCTTTGTTTTTAATGATTCTTATATTTTTATTCTCTGGCATGTTGCTTCACCGTGGGAGAATAAGCTATATGGATCAACTACTTGATGCTACTCCAATTTCGAGTTGGGTAATGCTATTGGCAAAATTTCTTGCCATTATATTCATGATTTTTATTTTATATGCGATATTAATTAGTATTGGCATCAGTTTTCAAGCAACTAAAGGCTTTTATAATTTTGAAATTGGACTTTACCTGTTTGATTTTTATGTTATTAACATCTGGAATTGGATTATTTACACTTTTTTAGCTTTCTTTTTTCACAGCCTTATTAAAAATTATATAGTAGGATTTGTTAGCTTAATTGCGCTTACAATTTTTTTAGGCTTCTTTTCTAGCTTTGGTATAGAACAAGCCATTTTTAATTTCAACGAAATTAGCAGTGTTAGTTACTCAGATATGAATGGCTACGGAAGTGGACTTACGCGTTTTTTTATGTATAAATTATACTGGGGTTTATTCGGTATTGCCTTATACATCTTAGCTTTATTGTTTTATAGACGGGGAATTTACGCTTCTATTCAAGAACGTTTTAACCAGGCTGGAAAACGATTTACAGCTGTTAATCAAATTATTTTATCTCTAAGTTTAATTGGTTTTTTAGGTATTGGCAGCTACATATACTATGTAAATAATATTCAAAATGAACGACTTTCAGGAAAAGAAAGAGAATTACGAACTGTTGAATATGAAAGAACTTATGGGCAATTTGCAAGTATTACACAACCTCGAATCGTAGCTTCTAAAATCAACTTAGATTTGTTTCCCGAAACAAGAGATTTTGAAGTTAATGGTCTTTATAATTTAATGAACAAAACCAATAAAGCCATCGATTCTATTCATCTAAACCTCAATGATAGACCAATAGAATATAGCTTCAACAAAAAGCATCAAGTGGTTTTAAAAGATAGCATTTACAATTATCATATTATTCAATTAAATGAAGCTTTACAGCCGGGAGAATCAATTGAATTTAATTTCAATATGAAAAATAAACCCAATACGTGGTTGCGAAATAACTCACCTGTAATTGCCAATGGCACTTTCATAAATAACAGTACTTTCCCAAGTATTGGCTACAATGAAAATGCAGAGTTAAAAAATAATATAGTACGTGAAAAATATAATTTACCACCAAAAGATCGAATGAAATCTCCATTAGATAGTACTAATTTGAAAAATACTTATATAGCTAACGATGCAGATTGGATTGATTTTGAAACTACAGTTAGCACTTCTCCAAACCAAGTTGCCATCGCACCAGGTTACTTGCAAAAAGAGTGGGAAGAAGATGGAAGAAGATATTTTCACTATAAAATGGACGATAAAATTTTAAATTTCTACAATTTTATGTCGGCTGAATATGAAGTTGTTGAAGAAAATTTTAACGGAATTAAATTACAGATTTTTTATCATAAAGGGCATGATTATAACCTAGAACGTATGCTAAAGGGAGCTAAAAAGGGCCTAGCATATTATGAAGAAAATTTTAGTCCTTATCAATTTAAACAATTAAGAATTATAGAGTTTCCAAGCGTTTTTGGAACCTTTGCCCAAGCATTTGCTAATACCGTCCCTTTTTCTGAATCCATTGGATTTATTGCTGATGTAAATGATGAAGACGAAGGAGTAGATTATCCATTTAGTGTTACTGCTCACGAAGTAGCTCATCAATGGTGGGCGCACCAAGTAATTGGGGCAAATGTACGTGGAGCAACCGTCATGTCCGAAAGTTTATCTGAATACAGTTCGTTAAGAGTACTCGAAAGTGCGTTTGGTGCAGAAAAAATGAGACGCTTTCTAAAAGATGCTTTAGACAAATACTTAAGTGGCAGAAAGTTTGAAAGCCAAGTGGAATTACCACTTATTTTAAATGAAAATCAACAATATATTCATTACAACAAAGGTTCGATGGTAATGTATGCCATGAGTGACTATTTAGGCGAAAAGAACTTTAACGCAGCTTTGAGTTCATACATAGATCAAGTAGCTTTTCAAGAACCACCTTACACAACGGCTATTGAGTTTACCGAACATTTAAAAACACGCACGCCAGATTCGCTTCAGTATTTAATCACAGATTTATTTGAAACCATTACCCTTTACGACAATAAAATTATAAAAGCTGAATTAGAAACTGTAGATAACAACAAACATAAAGTAAAATTTACTGCGCAAGTTGCTAAATACCGTAGTGACGAAAAAGGAAATACAGTATATGATGAAATGTACGGTACAACTTTAACTGAAGAAATAAACGGTGAAGAAGTTGAATCTTTATTTTTAGCTGATTATATTGATGTAGGCATTTACACTGAAAATGAAATCGATGGTAAAAAAGAAGAAAAACTCATTTATTTGAAAAAGCATAAAATTGAAGAAATTAACAATGCTTTTGAGATTGAAGTAGACCAAAAGCCAACTAGAGTAGGTATCGATCCACTGAATAAATTAATCGATCGAAATTCGAATGATAATCGAAGAAGTTTATAGTTTTCATCAACGTCAATTGGTTTAAGTTTTCATAGCAATAAGACACCGTATCGCAGCACGGGGTGACAATCAAAACTGTCATTCCGCACTTGATGCGGAATCTCATGAATTTGACCCAAAATGCTAAACCGGACTTGCTTTGCTTTTTCATAAGGATAAGACTCCGTGTCGCCGCACGGAGTGACAATTCCTAGGGAATGTTTACAGGTTGTTCAAACCCGTTTTACATGGACTTTCTCTACCGCTTCAACGTAAAATTAGCCTTAAACTCTTGTCTCTTTCCGGTTGATGGTTCTTCGTATTCTACGCTAAACCAGTAATCGTTTGCTGGCATTACTTTACCGTTGTACGTGCCATCCCATCCTGGGCTACTTGGACTGAGTTGTTTTAGCAGCTTTCCGTAACGATCAAAAATGTAAATTTTCGCGTTGTTTTGATTGGCTATACCAATAATATTCCATCTATCGTTATAACCATCTTCGTTGGGGGTGAAGAATTGTGGGTAATCGATTAAGGATACTTCTACAATAACTTCGCCACAACCCCCTACATCTCTCCCGCGTACTTGGCGAACCCCAGCTTCTAAATTACTGAAGATGATGCTTACTTCTCCTTCTGCTAAACTGCTC